>NZ_CP117296.1:0-1928671 GCF_028607025.1 Limosilactobacillus portuensis | reverse complement strand
GTTTGCGCCAATTCACGGATTGCATCTTGATCAAAGACTTTCCGTGGCTGATACCGGTTGGGAATGATTTGATCAACCTTAATTTCAACAACCTTATTCTTTGTATCGCCAGAGTGATCCTTACCGATACCGAATAATGAAAACGCCATATTCTCTCTCCCTCACTTTTATTGAATTGGTTTCTTACTTGGCAATCCTGGACGTCGTGGAAACTTCTTGGGAGTAGCTGCAACCTTATCAATAACAATAATGTTTCGTTCTTCATCAGTTTCCGGTAGTTCTAGTTTAACCGTCTTCCGAATTTGTCCCCCAAGCTTCTTAATTGCCGTTCCCCCCTGCTGAATTTCTTCTGGGGCAGCGCTTGCCTTATAAGCAATAAACTCACCACCAACTTTTGCTGCTGGCAGGCATAATTCACTCAGAACCGCCAACCGTGCAACTGCCCGAGCTGTGACAATATCGTATTGCTCACGATGATCGCTTTTTTTAGCACTAAAAGTCTCAGCTCGATCATGAACAAGGGTAACATCAGACAAGCCTAGCCGATCTACTAACTCTTGTAAAAAGATAATCCGCTTATTTAGTGAATCCACAATCGTAACCTTTAGCTGTGGAAACGCAATTTTTAATGGGATCGATGGGAACCCCGCGCCAGCGCCAATGTCACAAAGCGTTAATTCATCAGTCATTAACTTTGGCTCTGCAAACGCTCCGCTAATAGAATCGAAAAAGTGCTTAAGGTAAACTTCCTTTTTCTCGGTAATTCGTGTTAAGTTAACATGCTCGTTAGTTGCGACTAGTAAGTCGTAATACTCAGCAAACTGCTTCATTTGCGCATCGCTAAGGTTAATTCCCCGTTCCGCAAGTGCCTGCTGAAATTGCTCTGGATTCATTTTAACTTCTCCTTTCGTGAAACAATTTTGTTTCACGTCTTTTACTACTGTAACTTAATTAGTAGGTTTTTTCAAGGGGAAAATAGATAGAATGCGAGCCAGCAAAGGACTTGCGGAAAGCTAACAATTTCTCCCGACAACGGCGTTTTGCGCCTAAGCGGTGAACCAGAAAACTTGTTTTCGTCTGTGAACCCTCGCAAGGCTGATTAGGCTTCTTGCTATCAACTCGTTGATGAAAGAAGTCAATCAGCTACTGCGCAGATTTCGGCTCAGTTGCCTAGGCTGAACACGTCTCAGCTCAGCCACAGTAATTCCGCGTTCACCACATCCATCAACTCTACCCAAAGAAAAAAGGCCAACATTTTACTGTCAGCCTCTCGCCCCTGCCAAGGATCCCCATTCTATAATTTTTCTTAAACTGACGCAATTTCCCTACTCTCTAGTCGCCTTTCAATATAATTCACGATATAATAATTATAGTTGTATGTATTCGCTTACAAGTAAATTGAAAGGGGCATATATAATGGTAGAATCTGTTAAAATTGGTCGTTCTGATGTTGTCGCAAACCCGCTTGGCCTGGGCACTAACGCGGTTGGTGGGCATAATCTTTTCCCTGACCTTAAGGATGAAGACGGGATCAAGTTAGTTAAGGCTGCTCTTGATAACGGGATCAACCTCTTAGATACAGCCTATGTTTATGGTCTTGGTCATTCAGAAGAATTAGTTGGTCAAGCAATCAAGGATTACGATCGTCATAAAATTGTCATCGCAACTAAGGGTGCCCATGATTTTTCTACTGGAAAAGAAGTTATCAATAATGATCCTAAATTTTTAACTGACCAAGTAAACAAGAGTCTTAAACGATTAGGGACAGATTACATCGATATTTACTACATCCACTTCCCTGATCATGACACGCCAAAAGCTGAAGCCGTGGGTGCTCTACAAAAGCTTCGGGAAGAAGGAAAAATTCGGGCGATTGGTATTTCTAACTTTAGTCTAGACCAAATTAAAGAAGCAAACGCGGATGGCTACGTTGATGTCGTTGAAGACGAATTTAGTCTCCTTCACCAGGATCATTTGACAGAGGGAATGCTTGATTACCTGCATGATAATCAAATCAGCTTTGTTCCGTACTTCCCACTAGCTTCAGGACTATTAACAGGTAAATACGTTAAGGACGTTAGTTTTCCTGAAGATGATATTCGGAGTCAAATTGCAGACTTCAAGGAGCCACGATACAGCAGCATTCTTGATGCCGTTAATAAGGTTCGTGACATTGCAGATGCTCATCATGCTACCGTTGCTCAAACTATTTTAGCTTGGTACTTAAAGAATCCGCTCATCTCTGTCGTCATCCCCGGTGCCAAGAAGGCCAAGCAAGTTATCGCTAACGCTAAGGCAATGGACATTACCTTAACAGATGATGAGTACCAAACCATTGAATTAGCTTTCAACCACTTTAAGAATACCAAGAGCGGTAAATCACTAAAGGATCCAGATTAATAAATTTTCAGTAATAGTTAGAGGCTGAGAAAAAACGAAACGTCTTTTCTCAGCCTCTATTCTATTTATTGACTTATTATTCATCTTTTTGGCCAAATCCCAGCATTGCTAAAAAGCTCTTGCCAAGGACGCCCGATTGTTTTTTCGGTTGATGATTATCAGCTCGACGACTGGCACTCCGCGAATGACTTGTCGTGTTTTGAACCCGCGATGAAGGGTGACTCTCAGCACGTGATGGCTGCTGTTCTTTTTTCCTTTGTACCTGGGGACCGTTCCATTCAACTTTAGGCTGTTTTGCTTTACTTTGCTCTTCCTCGGGAGTTGCAAAGATTGGCTTTACCTTTTCACCATCAATCTTTGGTGGACGTGGTGGTTGTGGCCGAGCAACCTGACTTTCTTGCGATTGTGCTAACGTAGATTCGTTTGTCTCAATACTTTCTTGCTCGTTTTGCGTTTCACTTACCGAGCTTCGGTATGCTTCCCGGGTTAACGACTGTTCAACGTTTGGCGTTTCACTTTCGCTATTGTTAGATGCCAGTGAAAGTGAATTGGCATCCAACTCCTGTTGAAGCTTGGATAATTCTTGATTCAACGCCATCAAAGAGTCAAGAGGACTTTCCGTATTTTCAGAATTAATTTCTGAGTTTTGAACTTCTTTCTCTTCTAAACTTTCTGACGTTTGCGCGCTAGCTGACGAAAAATCCTGAGCTAGTGTTAAGGACTTCTTCAAATCATCACGGGTTAATGTAATTGCTTGTGATTCCAAATCAGTAACAGATGAATCCGGCACCTTACTTTGAACAGTAATCTGTGGTGCTGATTCAGCATTCGTTAACGAATTACTTGCTATTGATACTGAATCATCCCCATTTTCTTGTTCAGTATCAGTATGGATGTCAAATACCGGTTGTTGGCTAACCGGGTTTTGATTAACAGGTGTTCCTGGATTTTCTTCAGCCTTTCCTGCTTGATCAGTTTGACCACTTTTAATCGAAAAAACGGGTTGCTTTGCTGAAGGTTCTCCCTCAGTATCAGCTGTTTTTTTGACATTCTTAATATCAAACGAAATCTTTGCTTTGGCATTGCTTCCTGAATCGTTATTGCTCACAGTGATTAACCTCCCCATAAACTTCCAATATATTTTATCACTCTTTACAGGCTTAAAAGGAATCTCCAGAAAATTCTTAAACATCCTTTATGATCCAAAAAGCTCTCTGAGAACTAGCTAAGGCTTATTTCTCAAAGAGCTTAATCATTATGAACGTTTATCTAGGATCGTAATTTTACATAGTTCTAATTCGAATTTCTTTTATCACTAAACAAGTTTCAAGTGAAGTTGATTATCACCAATCAACCCGGACTTCTTCATGAAGAAGTAGAGTGCTACTGACATCACGGCCGGAGCAACAACCCCGAGTGCCATGTAGGTTGCGAATTGATCCCATCCCCGAGAAAGGTAAGCGATCGGGGCAATCAATGAGTTCAATCCCAAACCACCAAGCGTGTATGTTGAGCGGAAGTTAAACAGCACTGTTGCCAGTGGTGCACAAACCGCTGCGGAAACAACTGATGGTACTAAAAGATATGGATTGATCAAGATATTAGGGAACTGAACTTTAGGGGTAACCAATCCTTGAGCGATATTAGCTCCGAGATTGTTTTGCCGCCAGGACATTGCAGTGAAGGCAACGAATTGAGCAGTTGTCCCGATTAAAGCTACCGCAGAAGAAACAGGATCAAGTGTTAGGGCAACGGCCAGGGCAACTGAAGAAGCTGGGGTCATTAAGAACAAGGCCCAAACAACAGAGATGACAGCTGAACCAAGTACTGGTGATACTTGCATTGAGTGAGCGATGTAGGCAGAAACAGCTAGCAATGCTGGAGTTACTACCGCTGCAACCAGCAAGCCAAAACTAATCCCAACTGCTAAAGCTCCAAATGGTACTAATACCATATCCAGTGGTGTCTTCCCGGTAAGGTATTTACCAACCAGTACTGCTACTACAGCTGCTAAAACAGCGGAAACAGGCTGACCAGTTGTAAATACTGGTGCACCAACTGCGGCAACGGCAGCTTGTCCAGTAGCTGTTGCGCCCTTAACGGCTGTGGTAGTAAAGTGAACAGCATTAGCACCAACAGTAGCTGAAATCATCGAAGCAAAGGTTACCAAAGTGTTAGTGTTCATCTGTGAAGCAACCGCAACTCCGATCGCAGGCGCTAAGAGGACTTGTGCTTCTGCACCAACTAAAGTTAATACATGCAGACCAGATAGGTTACCAATCGTCTGTACTAAAAGTCCTCCTCCCAAGACAACTAAAATGGCATTGGCCACCGCCGCAAAAATTCGGTAAGCCGCCTCTTTCACTACTGACGAATTGGCATAAGTTGCATTTGCTTGTCGCGCATTAACTTGAGTATTTTCCATCATTAACGCCTCCTTAAATATTTTTGATGTTGTTGATTCTACATGGAGACGTTAACGAAATCAATAGTTTTTCTAATCATTTTCTAATTTGTTTTTAATTTTAATATTAGACCCATACCTTTAATCATTGAAAACGAATTCATCATTTAAAATTAAAAGCGGAGACTAATTAAAGTCTCCGTGCTCCCGCTGAAGGGATAATTAAGTGACACTATTGTATCAAGATCCGTTAGATTGTATTCTGCAGTTCTTCAAAATGGGAGAACTAAACTGAGATTATTATCGTAAGGGCTCTGTAGATATGGCCTTCTAATTAAGTAAGTAATTAGCTAAACATGCTTTTCAAGGAAACTAAATTGTTTTCATGTGGAGTGGGGTGTGTTTTGTTAACTTTTTACAGATTAATATCAACATACTTTCAAAGTAGTTTATTAATGAGAAGATGTTCGATGAAAATCACTTAATATCCCTTCACACCTTTAGTATATATTCCTCACTCCAAAAGATCAATTTAACCGCGTCGTATCAACGATGAAAGCACTTTATTAATCAAACATATTTAGGATATTTGTCCTAATACCCATGAATAATATTTCGTTTTTACCCTCTTAGAATCAGAAAAAGGACCAGAAAAATTTTCTGGTCCTTTTTCTGATTAAATTAGGTTTCAGTGAAGCATGGCTAAAGAGAACATTCTAGGCAACCAAGCCGAGATCTGCTCCCTCGAAACTCGCTAGAGCTAATATGCTTAGTCAAATGCATTCAGCCTAAGCTCCTTCAGGATAACGACCTCTCTCCTAGGCGTAAGTCTCCTTCGTCGAGAGAAATCGTTATCATCCGGGAGCTTTTTACGGCTTCACACTCTGCTGACTCGCACTCTATTTTTTTAACCCATATCCCCAAGCCAATAGGGCAAAGATGATTACTGATAAGATCAAAGGAATCCGCGTTGAATCAATGAACAGTAAAATTACTAAGACAGCCAGGAAGAAAATAATCGTTAACCAACTAGTAACGGGGAAACCTGGCATTCTAAAGTAGCTGACCCCTTTTGGATTCTTCTGCCGGTACTTAATATGTGCTGCTAAAATAATGATCCACGTAAAGATAAAGGTAATCGTGGAGATCCCAGCAATCACATCGAAAATTCCGGCTGGCATAATGTAGTTCAGGATCACGGTAATGAAGAGAATCAGTGACGAGAAAGTCAAAGCGTGATTAGGAACTGCCTTTGCGCTTAACTCACCAAACCGCTTTGGTGCATTCCCGCTTCGAGCGAGTGAGTATAGTGAACGACTTGTACTAAAGATTGCACTGTTTGTAGCGGACATTGCGGCAGTTAATACCACAAAGTTAATAATTCCGGCCGCACCTGGGATACCAATTGCGGCAAACACTTGAACAAATGGGCTAGATGTCGTCTTAATTTGTGTCCATGGATAAATTACCATCATCGCAATCATTGAACCAATATAGAACAAACCAATTCGTACCGGTAAAGTGTTGATTGCCTTTGGAATATCCTTTTGCGGATTCTTAGTTTCACCAGCAGTCAAACCAACCATTTCAATTCCAACAAAGGCAAAGACAACCATTTGGAATGACATCAAGAAGCCCATCGGTCCTGTCGGGAAGAAGCCACCGTGATTAACGAGGTTGCTTAGTTCCACCGTTCGGTTTTCAATGTGACTATGCATTAGAAGCATTACCGCACCAATTACGATTAGGACAATGATCGCTAACACCTTAATCATTGAGAACCAACTTTCTAGCTCCCCAAACAAACCGACATTCACCATATTAACTAACATCAAAAGAACAACGATTAATAACGGGCCAACCCATTGAGGCATTGACGGGAACCAGTATTTTAAGTAAATCCCCGTCGCGGTCAAGTCGGCCATTGCCAACGTTAACCAACAAGCCCAATACATCCATCCGGCAACGAATTCCATTCGGTCACCAAGGTATTCTTTAACTGAATCAATAAACGAGTGCTTAGAAGTATCAGCGAGGATTAATTCCCCCAACGCACGCATCATAAAGAAGCAAAAGATACCGACGATGAGGTAAGAAAGAATAATCGCTGGTCCGGCTTGTTGAATCGCCTTCCCTGAACCAAGAAATAGTCCAGTACCGATTGCACCCCCGATGGCAATCATCGTTACGTGTCGACTCTTTAATGAGCGCTTTAACTTCTGTTGTTGCTGTTCGTCCATAATCTGCCTCCTTAAAAATTAACTTCTATCTTTTGCATATATCGCTTTCACAAAAAAGGACGTTCCTGGCTTTTATACCAGGGACGTCCTTTTAACGCGGTTCCACCCATCTTTATAGCTCAAATTAATGAACTACCTCTCAGTTGATAAAGGAACCACCCATTTCAAACGTACATGCCATTTTGTTAGTCCCGAATTTCAGCTAATATCGGAATCTCTATTCACTAACATTAAAGATTACTCATAATTATAATGATTTTATGCCTAATGTCAAACAATAATTTGAATTTTTATATAATCTTTCGTATTTTGAAAGCCCAATCATAATGATGAGGGTAAGTCTTCAATTACTTTTTAAAAGTTTACTGCTGCACAGTCATAACGTTGGAGTGAACCAGAAATTGATTTATCAATTTCGTCTGTGAACCTACGCAAGGATGAGTAGGCTTTTGACTATCAACTTGTTGATGACAAAAGCCACTCAGCTACTGCGTTCGCCAGAAACTTGCTAGAGCTAATTCCTAATGCTACATAGTCATAACGTGTTCGCCGTGACCGCAACTTCCGCCTAAATATCCCGGACTTGATTGATACCAATCATCGTCCGGGATTCCTTAGTGCTCAGTTGCTAGTCCGTCACGGCTCACACTCACACATTTAACACCTTATCCAAGAAATTCTTGGTGTCGGGGTGTTGAGGGTGATCGAAGATTTGGTCAGGTGTGCCTTGCTCACGAATATCACCATCATGGAAGAAGACAACCCGATCGGCGACTTGCTTAGCAAAGCCCATTTCGTGGGTAACAACAATCATCGTCATCCCCTCACGAGCTAACCGTTTCATAACTTCAAGAACGTCCCCAACCATTTCAGGATCAAGGGCACTTGTTGGTTCATCAAACAACATCACATCCGGCTTCATCGCTAACGCACGAGCAATTGCCACCCGTTGTTGCTGACCACCAGAAAGTTTAGTTGGGTTGGCATCTGCCTTATCACTGAGGCCAACAAGATCAAGGTAATGCATTGCCGCCTTCTTTGCTTCGTCCTTACTCATTTTCCCCAGTTCAACTGGAGCTAATGTAATGTTTTGCAAAACATTCATGTTCGGGAAAAGGTTAAAGTGCTGGAAAACCATTCCAATATTTTGGCGGACCTGGTTAATATTTACTTTAGGATCCGCAATGTCATAACCATCAACGTAAACATGGCCGCTGTTTGGTTCTTCCAATTTGTTAATGCAGCGTAGAAAGGTACTCTTTCCAGAACCAGAAGGGCCAATCATACAAACCACTTCACTCGGCTTAACGTTGAGATCAATTCCCTTTAGCACTTCGTTACTGCCGTAGCTCTTGTGTAGGTCCTTAACTTGAACTTTGTAATTTTTATCCATATTAAGCCATCCTCTTTTGTACGTAGTTTGATAACCATGTTAATAGGGTAATGATAATGATGTAGATTACCGCAATGATCGTCCACATTCTGAACCCTTCCATGTTTTGTGAAATAATTACTGTCCCGGTTTGGGTTAATTCCATGACACCAATTGCCGATAGGATTGAGGTATCCTTCAGGGTAATGATGAACTGGTTAACCAATGAAGGCACCATCAACTTGAACCCTTGTGGAGCAATAACCTTAATCAAGGCCTTGCTATATGGCAATCCTAAGCTTCGGGCGGCTTCCCACTGTCCTTGGCTAACGGATTCGAAGCCACCTTTAACAATGGCACCAATGTAGGCCCCTTCATCAAGGGTTAATGTCAAAATCCCAGCAAGAAATAGCGGTACCTTGTGACCAATAACGTTTGGAATCCCCATGTAAATAAAGAAGGCCAAAACAATCATTGGAACACCACGGAAAATGTAAATTAACGTACTTGAAACCGCGTTAGCAAATTTATTTTCCACGACACCAAGAACACCAAGGATAATTCCAAAGATCATCGCGAAGATAATCCCGACAACGGTTAACTCAATCGTCATCCATAAACCACGGAGCAATGCATCCTTGTTAGTTTTCAGCAGACCCCAAATTGTGTGATCAGCCGCTGTTGTCTTGGTTGTCCCGTTTCCTTTAGTGTACTTATCAATAATCTTATCTAATTGACCAGTATCCTTTAACCATTTGATTCCGTTATTAACCTTCTTTTGCAAAGCAAGGTTCTTGCCTTTTTGGAAACCAACAGCAACTGGTTGTGCATCAATTGGCTTCTTAGTAACAATCTTTAGCGGAACCCCGGTCTTAATCCCATATTCAAGGACCGGACCATCATCAAAGGTCGCTGCAGTATTACCGTTTTTCACATCGTTCCACATGGTGTTCGATGAGTCGAAATACCGAATCTTGTAACCATATTTATCTTGGTTCTTCTTCAGGTACAATGCAGCACTAGTTCCTGACTTAGCTGAAACGGTTTTGCCTTTTAACTGCTTCATTGACTTAATGTTACTATCCTTGGCAACTGCCATAACAACACCATCAGTGTAGTACGGAGTTGAGAAATCATACTTAGCTTTCCGTTCATCAGTAACACTCATCCCGGCGATAACCGCGTCAACTTGACCTGATTCAAGTGCCTGTAAATCACCGTTAAAGCTCATCGGTTTTAGTTTGTACTTAAAGTGCTCGTGTTTAGCAATTTTTTTAAGAATTTCAATTTCAATTCCTGGATTTTTTCCGGAATACCCACCCTTGCTATCCTGAATTTCAAAGGGCTCAAACGTGTTGTTCGTTGCAAAAGTATAGGTTGGGTCAGCAGATGCCGGTTGCTGTTCAACGACCACCCTCCCAATTACAATTCCAACAATCGCAATAAAGGCAGTGATTAATTTTTTCCAATGATTGCTTTGCATCTATACCGACTCCTCTTTAATCAAATTTTAACGTTGGTAATACATTATCATTCAGTCAAAAAGAAGTGAATAGTTTTAAGCGAACCGTGTGCTTATCCAAGATGAAATCGGTTTAAACTAATCTTTTTAAAGGTTAATACCCATAATTTGGTTAACTTAATTAAGTATAATTTTTGATGGATGATTTTTAATGAGAAAGTTCTCATTTAAGCAAATGTCATTTTATATTCTTTTATACTTTTTATACTTTAAACCTAAAAAGCAGGTCTAATTGGTATTACCACCAGCTAGAACCGCTAAATTTTATCTACTCATTATTTCAAACACCGTTTATAGTATTGCTCAGCTTCCTCATCCGTTAAGTCATACGCTTCTTTCAAATTAGCAATGATTTGTTCTTTTGGCAATTGCTGTTTGACAAACAAGCTTGTAACCTGCAAAATTGCTTCTTCTTTTCCTTCTTGCCGTGCGACCTTCAATCCATGGCGACGATCCATTTCATATAACGATAAACGCATATATTCCGCCCTCCATTTCTTATTATGCTTGACGAATGCAACTCTTTTCTTTAATTGTACGATGAAATGATCATCACTATCAACTTTACGATTAGCAATCACATCCAAAAACTTTTGTAAAGGCTGATTAACATCTTTCCGCAAGCTCGGAATATTTAAGAAAATTGTTGTTGTCCCATCGTCTGCAATATATTCTGGACTTTCATCAACATGTCGATGAATGGTATATTGCTGCAAGCCTAAGCCAAGCGGGTCAAAGCAGCAAAAGAAAATCACATATGAATTATTAGCTTCTTGGTAATTTTTCCCTTTTTCGTATCCCGAGTGAATACATCAAAGCGGACTCCCTTCGCATTTGGAGCAAAATTAATCTCTTCTTGGCTATTTGGTAGTTTGATATGATCAATTTTCAACTCCGGTAAAACACGTTGAATTACTTCCTGACAAATCTTTGGATCAATCATCACTTTACTGAAAATAAAGTCATTTGATAATCCGGCATCTTCCCATTTCTGAATTAAGTTCATTTTTTCGCCTCCTACTAACTAAAGAACGGAAAAAATGGGCTTTTTAATTAAATTCAAAAGAAAAACCAGGAACAACCATCTATTGGAGGTTATTCCTGGTTTAATTATGTTTCGGCAGAGGCTTGCTAGGGCTAACGAGCCTAGACAACCTAGTCGAAACGTGTTCAGCCTAAACTTCCTCGAGCTAACGACCTCCACCTCCGACGGCTTACCGCCGTTCGGTGGAGAAATCGTTAGCCACCGGAAGTTTTTAACGGCTTCACACTCTACTTATTTCGGAATGGTACCGCGTTTTCTTTAGTAATCTTAGTAACACCATGCATGTATGGAACTAAGACTTCTGGAATAGTAACAGAACCATCTTCATTTTGGTAGTTTTCCAAAATAGCGGCAACGGTCCGACCAACGGCAAGACCTGAACCATTCAGGGTGTGAACGTATTGCAACTTACCATTTTCATCCCGGTATTGCGTATGCATCCGTCGAGCTTGGAAGTCCAGGCAGTTTGAACAACTCGATACTTCACGGTACTTGTTTTGAGCTGGCATCCAAAGTTCAAGGTCATGGGTTTCAGAAGCAGTGAAACTCATGTCACTAGTAGTCAATGTAATAACGTGGTATGGCAAGCCAATCTTCTTCAAGATGTTTTCAGCATTGGCTGTCATCTTTTCCAATTCATCCCATGAATCTTCTGGCTTCGTGTACTTGACCATTTCAACCTTGTTAAATTGGTGCATCCGGATCAAACCACGGGTATCACGACCAGCTGCCCCAGCTTCAGAACGGAAGCATGGCGTTAAGGCTGTAACGTAAACTGGCAATTCTTCTGCTGGAATAACGTCGCCACGGTAGTAGTTAGTCAATGGTACTTCGGCAGTTGGGATCAAGGTCATATCTTCACCGTTAACTTGGTAAACACCCTTCTTAAACTTCGGGAATTGACCAGTCCCATACATTGAAGCAGCGTTAACAATGTATGGTGGCAATACTTCGGTGTAACCGTCCTTCATGTGTTCATCAAGCATGAAGTTGTAAACGGCACGTTCAAGTTGAGCACCTAAGCCAAGGTAGTAGACAAACCGGGCACCAGAAACTTTCCGTGCGCGGTCAAAGTCAAGGATTCCCAAGTTTTCACCAACATCCCAGTGGTGCTTTGGTTTAAAATCAAAGTCACGGATCTTGCCGACCTTCCGTAATTCAACGGAACCTTCTTCAGTCAAGCTTACTGGAACACCATCGTGAGGAATGTTTGGTAAGCGAGACATCTTATCATGGAAGACTTCATCATTTGCTTCAACTTGTTCATCAAGTTCCTTGATTTGGTCACCCAGTTCACGGGTTTCCTTGATTGCTTCGTCAGCTGATTCGCCATTCCGCTTAGCTTCACCAATCTTCTTTGAGGCTTCATTCCGTTGGGCCTTCAAAGCTTCAGTCTTTTGAAGCAAATCCCGACGCTTTTGATCAAGTTCGATTACTTCGTCAATTTCTTCAGCCTTAACGCCCCGAGTAGCTAATTTTTGCTTAAAAAATTCGGGATCCTTACGAATCTTTTTAATATCTAGCATTGTATCCTCCTAACAAAAAGAGCCATTCCATCCTCAAAATATTTTGGGACGAAATGGCTCTTAGTTCCGCGGTACCACCCAAGTTTGACATCTAAATGTCACCCTCGCGATGGATAACGGCCATCAACCGTGCGGCATTACCCGCCCACATTTACTTGCACCGGAGTTTCGATCAACAACTTGCACCTACCGTTGTCTCTCTGAATGATCTACTTGAAATGCATCCGTGTTTAATATTCGCCATTATCATATTACATCTGGCGTTATTTAGCAATCGATATTTTAATAAAAATTATTTTAATTTGCATGGCGCAAACCAAATAGTGAAGTTAGGCCAGCGATCCGTAGTCCAAGGCCATGAAGAATATTCGTCTTTTTTGGCTCAGCTGGACGATGAATCAACGGTGGTCGTGAACTGGTCTTGGTATACCGGTCATCAAGGCGTTCATTATCGAATTTATTATAGACAATCACGATCTTTGAATCAGGTGTCCAAGCATTGACCTGTTCACTTGGTAAAAATGCCCGATCAGGTGCGCATCCCTTAATCTCAGGGGCATCAAATTCAGCCCATTCTTTTGGTGAATCAGGTTGGATAACCCATTGACTATAAGTTACTTGCCCATCCGCTGTTGGTACCTTACTGCGTTGGAAACGAACAGTTTGTTTGATTTCTTGCTGAGTACCATCAACGTCTACTAAGACGATCGTTCGTGTTGACTTTGCCGTCAGCGCATTAGTCAATTGTTGTTCTTCTACAGTAACCATCTGTACCTAACCTCACTTACTTTTTAATAATTTATCGAGTATTAACTTAGTTCAAGTCAACTATTACAGTGCCATTTAACATGTAATTGTAGACCCTAATATCAAAAATGTCAAAACTCGTTTATCAAAATATAAGCCTTTATCTAAAAATAATTAAAAAAAGCAAACCTAAACATCAACGTAAAGGCGTTTAGGTTTACTCTGAATTTAGCTAATTTTCACGTTTGCGTGCAAGACCAAATGTTGCTCCAAGTCCGGCAAGACTAAGGCTTAGTAATGCAGCTAAGTTATGTGAATCACCAGTTTGTGGCAACCGTGATTGAGCCTTGTGACTAATAACAACACTTGGGGCTTGTTGATGAGCAACTGAACTATTAGCAGCTGCTACTGGAAAGGCTACAGTTGAAGCTACACCATTAGTCAAGCGATAAACAGTAGTAGTTCCAGCAACTTTTTGACCCTGAGTTGTCACTTTTTCAGAGCCGTTCTCACCAGTTTCACCAATTGTTTGATCCGTGGTTTGTGAATTAGTAGTTTCTGGTTGTAGTCGTGCAAGGGCTGCTAAATCATCCTTGACAGCTTGCTGGTATTTAGCCAGGGTTGTTTGATCTTGAGCTAACTGTTGTTGATCCTTTTGAAGCTGGGCCTTTAGATCCGCAATTGTAGTATCACTAGTGGTCTTAGCAAGTGCAGCATTTGCGGCATCCAATTCAGTCTTCTTGGTAGCTAAGGCTTTTTGGCTGTCCTCCAGTGCTGCTTGATCCTTTTCTAGTTTTTGTTTGAGTTGGTCAACACGAGCAGATAGCTTACTTATTTCATCTGGAACCGCAGCAGCAAATTTTGCATATGATCGCGCAAAGAGTTGCATTGCCAGACTGCCCTTCAGATTGTCTTCCTCTAATTGACTCAATTGCTCTTTAGCACTTGTTAATGCTTTATTAGCGCTATCTAAAGCACTCTTCTTAGCAGTTAAAGTCTCCTGAGCCTTCTTCAAAGCTGTTTGGGCATCTTGAGCTGCTTGTTGTTTAGTTTCCTGATCCTTTTGATCAGCAGCTAAGGTCTGTTGAGCAGTTTGCAGATCTGCTTGAGCTTGGTTTAATTCCTTAGCTTGGTCGTCCTTTGATTTACCAGCGTCATCTAAAGCAGCCTTCTTTGCATCAACTTGACCTTGAGTTGCATTGGCTTTAGCTTGCGCGTCAGTAACCTTTTGTTGCTTAGCTGTCACTGTTTCTTGAGCTGTTTGAGCATTCTTCTTGGCTGAATCAAGTTTTTGTTGAGCAGTTGTAACGGCATCAGAAGCTGTCTTTACTTCTGCTTGATCATTTTCAACAGTTTCTGATGCATTCTTGGCATCTTGTTCAGCCTTATCAGAAGCAACTTTCTTTTGATCATAGTCTTGTTGGGCGGTATTAATGTCATCTTGACTAACACTTGACTGTCGGTCAATTCCTGGAGTTGTAGCGCCTTGAGCTAATTTGGTCTTAACCTCAGGAGTAGCATTGGTATCGCTGATGAAGTTGAAGTGGATAAATCCTTCACTATCAACTCCGACATTGAGATATTGCTTACCAATAATATTTCCGTTTGGATCCAATGAGATTGCGTTTCCACCTTGTGGGGTATTTACATTATATTGAGGATCATTTAAGAGTGCTGTAGTATGTCCACCAAATCCAGGTCCACTGACATTGTTGATTATGTTGTCATAAAACATCATAGCCATAATGGCATCATAGACGGTTTCCTTCAAATTATCCATATTGGGTTTAACAGGGTTAAGGTCAATTTGATTTCTTCCTGAGCCACTAACATTTTCACCAACGTAAGCTTCCCCTAGTCCAAGATCTTTAGCAACATACTTAAGGTTTTTGTTATGAGACTTTTGGCTAAATCGCCAAACTGAGGGATCATAACCTTTTGTAAGTAATTGACTACCAATTTCGGTTGCCCCTTTAGAAACTTCAAGATACCCCCGGGTGATATTCTGTCCCCCATCCGCTGCTACCTGTTTACGAATCCGATTAATTACATTTGCAGTGAATTCATTCAATTCTTCTTTCTGACTGTCTGTCAGGTTATGGATGTCAATTAATTCTTTTTGATCACTTGCATTATGTTTAAAATTATCATTTACAAAGTAAGTAGTTTTTCCGTTTACCGTGCTTTCCCAAATTGTCTGAAAGTGTTCATTCAGTTTACTTCCATTATCCACAATCGCCTCTTTAGCGTACTCTTGAATGGCTTGGGAGGCTTTCGTTGGCTCTGCATGTGGATTAAAGCCCGCAAAAGCATCCGCAAATCCTGCTGGAACCTTAGCTGGAGCTTGTTGGGCAATCGGATCACTATCACTGGTAGTGCCGTTCTTCAGTGCATCTAATTTAGCCTGAGCTTGATCCATTGCATCCTTAGCACTTTGAGCTGCTTCCTGTTTTTCTTGGGCCGCCTTTTGATCAGCGGCAAGTTTATCCTGAGCAGTCTTCGCATCTTGTTGGGCCTTAGCTAAGTCACCATTAGCCTTATCCACTTCCTGCTTGGCTGTTTCTAAATCGGCTTTAGCTTGGCTTAGTGTGTTTTGTGCGTCCGTAACTGCTTGTCGATCGTTTTGAAGTTTTTCTTTAAGTTGATTAACTTCTTGTTGGAGGGCGTCAACATCAGTATGAGAAGCATTTTGGAGATCAGTTACCTTTTGTTGAGCAGTTTTAACAGCGGTTTGATCGGCAATTACTTTTTGATTGGCCTGATCGGCAGCCTGTTGCGCTGTATCAGCCACAGTACTCTTCGCATCTACATCATCACTTGCCTGATTAAAGGCTGTTTGCGCCGCTTCTTGCTTTGATTGAGCATCCCGAACAGCAGCTTGAGCCTGTTGAAGAGCGACAGCTGAACTAGCTGAGGATGAGCCGGATATAGCACTGGAACCAGCGGAAGAAGCACTGCCACTAGCGCTAGATGATGCACTACTGCTTGTACTTGATGAGCCACTGGTAGACCCACTAGTGCTTGCCGAAGAACTAGTGGCTGAGGAACTGCTTGTCGATGCAGAACTAGATGATGAGCCAGCACTTGATTGAGCAACATTTAATCGAGCTTGAGCTGCGGATAGATCCTGTTGGTCTTGATCTACAGTAGCCTGCTTAGCCTGAACATCAGCTGCTTGTTGGTCATACGCACTTTGAGCTACTTGTTGCCGTTGTTGAGCAGCTGACAAGATTGATTGGCCTTGTTCTTGAGCGGTCTGAGCGTTCCGCAATGCCGCTTCATCACTAGCGACATTCTGTTGACCCTGAGTAACCTTTTGTTGGTAATTATTAACAGATTGTTGATCGTTAGCTAACTTAGCTTTCAATTGATTAGCAGTTGACTGACCAGTAACGTTCGTTGCCTGTGGATTATCAGCCGCATGAGCAGTATTCGTTGCCCCAATCAACGTAATTCCCGCCAAAACAGTGGTACTAATTAAAAATTTATTTTTGAAACCGTCTTTCATTAATTAACCCTCCAAATAGTCATTTTCTAGACATAGTCGGCTTTATTGTACCTCTCTTATATAAATACAAGCAATTCATTTTAAAGGTGATTAATTATCCACTCCCAATCATTAATTAAGGCATATCAATTGTGAAATTTTCACAGTCATTTTAGATCTTCCGTCCATCTTTTAGATCTTGTTAGTATTTCATCAGCATTAATAACAAAAAAGAGCTACCCACTTCAATGAGTAACTCCTTAGTATTAACTAGTTAACATTCTTAACAGTACCATCTTGCGCAATGAAAACAGCACCCAAATTCCCTGACTGTTCTCCCCAACCATTTATAGGAGCGCCATTAAAGAACAATCGTTTAGCCTCGATTTCTCCCATTACCGACTGCTCAGTAAACACGGTCACGCTAGAAAGATCTGTTTGTAAAGGATAACCGGTTCGTGGATCCAGCAAGTGGTGATACTTCTTGCCATTCACTTCCAAGAAACGCTCGTAGATTCCTGAAGTAACAGCGGAGCAAGCTGGTTTACGGACGATTTCAATGTCGTCCCCCCGCTTCAACCGCGGATCCTGAACACCAATTACCCACTGGCCATCTTCACGACGCGGTGATTTCCCCACAAACAGAAGGTTCCCGCCAAGGTTAATAATTCCTGCTTGAACTCCCTGCTTAATCCAAAAGTCACGGATCCGATCAGCAATATAGCCCTTGGCAATTCCACCAAGATCTAACTCCATCCCCGCTTCTTCCAAGAAAACGGTTCGGTAATCATCATCTAGGAGAACCTTATAGGGATCAATTAATTTAAGCCGCTCCTGAATATCCGCATCCCGAGGAACATTCGCTCCCGTAAAACCGATCTTCCACAGCTTCACCAGCGGCCCAATCAAGGCGTTAAAGCCAAAGTTTTCTCGACTATACTTAACGGCTAATTTGATCAGGTCATAAGTTGAGGAGGAAACAACTTTTGGTCCTTTTCCTGCTGCATGATTAACACTCATTACCTCTGATTGAGGGCGGTTAACCGTCAGTCGATCCTCATATTCATCAATCAACCGCATCGATCTCGCTAGTAACGGGTAATAGCGATCACCAAAAAGCGTTAGGACAATCTTTGTTCCTAACGCATGGTGGACCATTGAATGACGTTGCTTTGCTAAATCGTTAATCATCGGTCTCTGAAGCCCCGGTTGATGCATCAGCGGTATTGTCTTCCGCATCAACACTACCAGTTTCGGAGGCACCGGTTGTCGCGTCGGTTTCCTCTGCGGGTCTTTCATCGGCAGCTACTGGTGTATTTTCCTCATCATCACTGTCATCGCTACTCTCTGAAGCACCAGTTGAGGCATCGACTGCTGGTTCTTCTTCCTCTGGTGCAGAATCATTAGTATTCTTAGATGCGCCAGTAGTTGCGTCCTTACTCCAGGCACCATTTTCAAAGAGGTTCAAGATGTATTCAACGCTTCCGGTAAATTCAATGGTTCCAAGGTAATGACCATTGATGTCCCGTAAAGCGTAGTATTGGATCAATGAACGGTGACCATTCATCCAGAGTGGCCGCGTAACAACATCTTTCTTTCCTTCACGGAAGCTGTTGATAATGCTCATTACCGCTGGAACGGCCATTGGTGGATGACACTCTTGGACAGTTTCACCGAGAGATGCAGTATTCCGAACATGTTCACGATTTGGCTTATCTGAGAACCAAGCGAAATGATTAGTGCTATCGATTAAATCAATTTCAAACGGAATCGTACTAAAGATTTGTTGAACTTCCTTTAATGACAACCGACCAGTTGGAAATTGGATATATGCATCACTGATCGTTGGTTGTTTAACGGCCATATTATGTTCCCCCTTATCAACATCTTGGAAAATTTGAATATATTCAATAAAGTGTTCAAAGCACTTTTCTAGGTTATCAATTGCTTCTTGGTCTACCAAACGGCCGTCCTTAGCAAAGGTGTTCCGGACGTTTCCGATTAAGACCTCATTCCCTGGAATCAGGTTAGTATTGCAATCTGGTGAAATCAAGATTTGCCGCATTTGAACTTGAGAACGGGCAGATGCTTGACGACCATAAGCTACCCCAACGATCATCGCCGGCTTTTCTGAAAGTACCTTGGTCTTGTAAGAAAGCCACTCGATAGCCGACTTAAGAACGGCAGGAATTCCATGATCGTATTCAGGAGTAGAAAATACTAGCCCATCAGCTTCCTTAACTTTTTGCTTTAACTTCCAGACTTCTGTTTGTTCTGATAATGGAGTATCAACGCTAAATGGTGGTAGCTTACCAACTTCGTAAATCTCAATATCAGCCATTTGCTTAAAGTGCTTCTTCATGAACCGTAACAGTAACCGATTATATGAAAAATCAGCATTAGTACCGACAAAAGCGAGAATTTTCATCATTACTTATTCATCTCCTCGTTCATTCGATCAATTGCTTTCGCATAGTAACGGAAGCCGTTCATACATTTTTCTAAGAAGCCGATCGTTCCCTCATCAGTGATGTTTCCTTCTTCATCCATTAGACCAGTCACGTTACTCATGAAAAATTCGTCACCTTGGTAAACACTTGCATTAATTCCTGGAGAAATTAAAATATCACGCAATTGAACCTGGGACCGTGATGCTCCCTGATCATGCGTTGAAGCCCCAATAGTCATTACTGGCTTTCCAGTAAGGGGGTGCACACTGTAAGACAACCATTCAACAATACTCTTCAACGCTGAGGTAATTGAGTGATTATACTCAGGACTAGCGATGATCACGGCATCGGCATCCTTAATTCGGCGGTCAATGTCCTTGATTACTTCGGGAGCATCGCCCTTAAAGCTTTCGTTAAACATTGGTACTTGGCGAATATCAATCACATCAATCTGATCTTGATCCTTAAAATGTTGAGCCATAAATTCTAATAGCATCCGGTTATATGAATGATTAGCATTTGACCCAGCAATTGCAGCAATTTTCAAGTATGTCACTTCCTCTTTCAGTTTATTCATTAATTCACAACCATTTTACTATATTTTAACTGATCATAAAATAGATTATTAGTATTTTGCTTATTTTTAGACATTTTTCAAACTTTTGCTTATAATTAAACCTTTTAAATTAATAAAATTTAGTTATTGTTGGTTAAAGTAATGTTCAAATAATAACATTATTGTTCAGCAGCCATTTGTTAAGAGCGATATGCTAAAATAAGACAATACTCTTTGAAAGGATCGAAAATATATCATGGTGCAATCACGACAACGACAACAAAATATTGAGGTCCAGGTTGGGGATCGTTTCCCATTAACGATTCGACGGCTTGGGGTTAACGGTCAAGGAATTGGCTACTTTAAGCATAAAGTTTGCTTCGTCCCTGGCGCCCTTCCGCATGAAGTTGTTGTCGCTGAAGTAACCCGGGTCCATCCCCGCTTTCTCGAAGCCAAAATCCACCGCCTTCGCAAAACCAGCCGCGATCGGGTCGAACCTCGCGATAGCTATGCTGATGTTGCAGGGGGCTTTGAGTTAGAAAAACTAGCTTATCCAGCCCAATTACGGTTTAAGCGACAGGTCGTTTTGGATAGTCTCGAAAAATTTAAGCCATATGGTTACCGAAACTATGATGTTCGCCCTACAATCGCGGCACCACATGAATATGGCTACCGGAATAAAGCCTCATTCCAAGTACGGATGGTTAACGGTCACGTTGCGGCTGGTCTGTATAAGGCAAACAGTCATGACCTAGTAGACATTCAAGAATGTGCCGTTCAAATACCAAATACAATGAAGGTTATCCGTACTGTCGTCCAAGCAATCGAGGCTCTCCAAATCCCAGTATATGACGAAGAACATAATAGTGGAATCATCAAGACCCTGGTTGTTCGTGAATCAGCAGCGACCGGTGAAATTCAATTGACGTTAATTACTAATACGCCAAAACTGCCCCATAAGCGTCAACTACTGGAAACCATCCAAGAACAGCTTCCAAAAGTTGTTTCCGTAATGCAAAACGTTAATCCAGGCGACACTCCGCTGATTTGGGGCGAGCAAATGATCCACTTAGCCGGTCAGGAATACATTACCGAAAGTTTAATGGGGTTGGACTTCCGTCTCTCCGCCCGTTCCTTCTTACAGCTAAATCCTGAACAGACAGAAATCCTGTATGAGGAAGCGGCCAAGGCACTAGAACTTTCCCCTGACGATACCCTAATTGATGCCTACGCGGGGATTGGAACGATTGGATTGTCATTGGCTAACCGGGTGAAAGAGGTTTGGGGGATGGAAACAATCCCCGAAGCCGTTGAAGACGCAAAGCAAAACGCTGATCTCAACGGTATTACAAACGCTCACTATGAGGTTGGCTCAGCAGAGGATGTTATCCCGCAATGGCGAAAGGAAGGCCATCACTTTGACGCGCTAGTAGTCGATCCGCCACGAACCGGTTTAGACAATGATCTGATTGAACAAATCATCAAAGAACGCCCTGCTAAGTTCGCCTACGCTTCATGTAACATGGCATCCCTTGCCCGGAACCTCGGTCGATTAACCAGCGTCTACCATGTTGATTATATTCAACCAGTCGACATGATGCCCCAAACCACCCGTTGCGAAGCGGTGGTGAAGTTATCACAAAGAGTGTGAACCGTGACGAACTAGCAACTGAGCACTAGAAAATCCCGGACGACGATTGTTTACAATCAAGTCCGGGATATCTAGGCGGAAGTTGCGGTCACGGCGAGCACGTTTCTACTCTGTTACAGTCGGACACGTTAGCTCTAGCAAGTTCCTGGCGAACAGTTCTCGACTCAGCTGCAGTAGAACCAATTTAACAATCCCTTTTAAACAACAATTTCATTTCCTAACCAAAAAGCGGTCCGCGGATTTCCCGTGGATTGCTTCTTTATGTTCTAAATTACTACTTATTATCGCGACGACGATTTGGTACAAAGCCTGCTACCAAGGCAGCCAGTCCTGCTGAAAGAGCACCGAAAATTTGGGCGTTCTTTTCACCAGTATTACCAGTTTGTGGTAATTGCTTATCCTTAGCAGTCGTTGATTGAGACGTCATCATTTTCCCTGTTTGTACATTAGGAACATTACCTTCTAGTTTGCCAGTAACATCATTCTTGTTTGGAGTGGTGTTCGTAGGCGTATTAGTAGCTGGTGTTCCTTGTCCTTGATGATCATTAGTGGTTGGTTGACCGCCATTAGTTAGGATCAAGGCCACTTTAATGATTTGATCAGGGTTACCATCCTTGAAGGTGTAAGATGTTGGAACACTTTCACCAGGAACTAATTGATAACCATCAGGAATGTGAATATTAACTGGAACCGTCTGACCAGTCTTGCCAGGTACTGTTTGAACGCCGACAACCTTGCCTTGCGGATCGACAAACTTATACTTAACCGTTTGGTCGGTTGGGATATAAGTAATGACGATTGGGGTAAAGTCGCTGGTGCTGGTAACCAAAGCAACTGCTGGTACATTGCCACTTGGCGTATAACCAGGAATTTCTGGAGCATCGTATTCAGTGAAACTCGATGTTGTCCAATCACTGTAGCCGGTAACTTTACCCGTAACCTCATCAACAGTGGCAGTCCGGGTAAGGTTGACTGTTTGGTCATGAGCTTCCTTTGTCCCATCAGGCTTGATAACCGTAATCTTCCGCGTGATTGTCTTATTCAGATCAGTCGTGTCAACACCCTTTGGATAGTTCTTGCCAGGATTGTCTGGGAGCTTATCACTTGGTGTCTTCGGATCGGTTGGTGTTACCGTGATGATCTTGTGTTCAACGTTAACTGTAACTGTTGGAATGCCATCCGGAGTAGCCGTGATCGTTGTTGGAATATCTTGACCAGGAACAATCTGCCAACCCGCAGGAACATTTGGTGTAACTGGAATCTCTTCATCCGTCTTTCCTGTTAATGGGGTTGTACCGACTCCTTTACCATTTGGATCAACGTATGAGATCTTCCCGGTTTGATCGTTTGGTGTGTAGGTAATTGTTACGGTAGTATCCTTAGTGCCATCAGTAACTGATTGTTGCGGAACGTTATTTCGACTTGGTGTGTAACCGGAAACTGCTGGTACGTCAAAGTTATTCCAAGTTCCTGGTACCCAGTCACTATAAGTTACTCCACCAGTTACTTCATCGACAGTTGCCGTCCGAGTTAACGTAGCAGTTTGAGTCGTTACTTGATCTCCCTTATGCGGATCCTTAACTGTAATCGTCCGCGTGATCGTCTTATTCAGATCTTTCTTATCAACACCCTTTGGATAGTTCTTGCCAGGATTGTCTGGAAGCTTGTCACTCGGTGTCTTCGGATCGGTTGGTTGAACTGTTGTTGTGTCATGATCAACGTGAACAGTAATTGCTGGATAGCCATTAGGAGTAAACGTGATTTCATTTGTGGTCTTTGGATCAGTGATGTGCCAACCAGTTGGAACATTGTCCTTAGCCTTGGTTGGAACCGTCTCATCAGTATGACCATCGACCTCATAATGACTAATTGGATTACCATCTTTGTCGATATAGGTTACGGTTGTCTTTTGAGCATTTGGTGTGTAAGTAATCTCAACCGGAGTAAAACTACTATCAGCAGTTACCTTAACACCATCAACTTTAGCTTGACTTGGTGTGTAGCCGGGAACTACTGGTGCATCGTATTCATTGAATTGACTTGTAGTCCAATTGCTATACTTGGTTACTTCACCAGTCACTTCATCAACTGTAGCGGTTCGGGTTAACTTAACTGATTGATCATGGCTTTCTTTTGTGCCATCTGGCTTTACAACTGTGATCTTACGAACAATGGTCTTATTCAAATCTTTTTCACCAACGCCATCCGGATAAGTCTTATCTGGATTATCTGGAAGCTTGTCACTCGGTGTCTTCGGATCGGTTGGTTGAACTGTTGTTGTATTGTGTTCTACTTTAACAGTTACGGTAGCAATACCAGTTGGAGTAGCCTTTTCAGTCTTAGGAATACTTTGACCGTCAACAATCTTCCAGCCTGTTGGTGCAGATGGATTAATTGTTACCTCTGAATTAGTCTTGCCTGTTAATGGAGTAGTGCCTACTTCTGTATTAGTATTCACATCAATGTAAGAAATCTTACCTGTTTGATCATTTGGCACATAGGTAATTACAACTCTAGGATCAACATAGTCAGTTGTTACTCCCGTTACGGCAGCTACACTTGCTTGACTTGGCGTGTAACCTGCTACTGCTGGAGCCGTAACTTCGTCAAAGCTACCGGTTGTCCAATTGTCATAAGAAACAACTTTCTTGGTTACTTCGTCATAAGTTCCAGTTCTAGTCAATTCAGTTGTTTGACTTAGATCAACATCACCAGTTGGCTCTTTAGCAGTGATTGAACGTTTAATCTCCTTAGCAAAATCGTCTTTAGTGTAACCATCTGGAACATTATTCTTATCCACAGTCTTAGTTGCATGCTTCAAGTGAATATCAACTGTACTATTAGTATCACCGAAGTTAGCAGTAGCTGGTAAAGTTTGACCAGCAACTAAAGCATAGCCCTCTGGCACAGTTAAATGAACAAGTTGACTCTTACCGTTAAGGCCAGTTGCCACTACAGGCTTACCTACTGCACTGCCATTGTTATCATCATCAACAAATTGGTAAGTGACGGTCGTATTGATCGTAAAGGTAGCTTGACCATCCATATCGTCAGCAGTAATAGTGACGTTGCTTAGAGGCTTAGTAGAATCATCAGGATCTGTTCCCCTACCTGCTAAATCAACCAAACGATCTTGCAAGTGAGCTAAAATCTTGTCCTTATTTAAATTAATGGTGTAAATACCACCTTTAGTTGGAGCAGTTCCATTAGCCCAAGTATAGTCGCCATCTTGCAGAGTGTATTTTCCTAAATCAACGGTTCTTAATAATTGTGGTTCATCGCCTGGTTCATCTGCTTGTTTATAAACTGGTAAAGTTAAATCAATAGTAATCTTGCCATCTTTATTAACTTCAGCAGTAGTTACTGCTTTACCATCATAAAGTTTAGAATTGTCACCACTTAACTTAGCCTTACCGGTTGCTTGATAAATTTTATATTGAGCAGTTTCGTATTCAGGACCATAAGTCCACTCATAGTTATTCCCATTATTACCATCAGCATCTTTAACTTTTTGAATAAAGGCATCAGTTAAACGAAGATCGTATGTGCCAACACTCTTAGCTTGGTCTTTAGTAACTTTCTTCCCACTAAGCCAAAATTCTACATCATTAGGTGTTAATTGAATTGTCTTAAGAGTTCCGTCAGAATTATAGATTGATATCTTACCTTGATCATCATCACCAAGACCTAACCCTGAATAGAAAGTTCCCTGATCTGGAAGAGTCGAAGTATTATCAAATACTTTTGTATCTCCTCCCATAAGATCAATTTCTTTATGCCCTTTGTTTATAATTAAGTGTGCGTCACTAGTTACATCCTTAAGATCTGGATAAATGAAGTTATCTCCCAAATGCTCCTTAATGTCATTGAGGCCCTTTTCAGTTAGACTAACTGTGTAAGTTCCGACATTTCTATTTTCATTATACGTTACATCGCCATTAGACAATTGTACTCTAGCGTTAGCATCATTAAATTGGGGTGTATAAGCACTAGCAGGGAGTTCCTTAGTATTAAATAAATTCTGCCAGTCATAGCTGGCGTAATCAATAGTGCTTTCACCTGAAAGATTGATTGTAAGTTGATGTTTTACAGGAATTGAGATGGTTTTATCGCTATCAGGAATAGTTACACTAGTTGGAAGGCTACCTGAAGCAAGTTGGTAACCATCTGGAAGAGTTAAATTAACAGATTGATTACTGCCATCTTCTCCGCTTACTGATACTGGAGTACCTACTTGATTACCAAATGGATCTTCAAATTTGTAGGTTACAGTGTTAGTAGCAACTTTTTTATAATTAACTTCAATCTCCACTGAATTAGCATTAAGTGAATCAAATGTCCAATCACCTAGATTACTATTAGCTGGTGAAACGGTATAACTATATCCTGATACCTCAAGCTGACTTTGATCAATGGCTGGCAAAGTTACTTTTATATCCGGATTTTGAGCAAATTCCATAAATTTATTGTATGCTTCTTTATCAGCTTCACTTGCAAATGCAACATTATTACTATTATCAATTGATTTTAGGCTGATATTTTTTTGATATACCAATTGGGAAGTTAATTTACTATTATTTTCTACTGTAGTAACAATTCCAAATTGATAAGTATAAATCGTCGTCCCCCCCTGTTATCTGCGATTCATCAATATTAAAAAGACTGTTTACCTCAGCAGATTGCTTCACGGTTACATCTCCGCTTGGCTTATGAATTATTATAGTTCGTGTGATTTTGTGCGGAAGCTTTTCCGCAACATTACTATAGTTAAAATAATCATTTTTACTATTAAAAAGTTTTTCCATCTCATCTTCAGTCATCCCAGTTGATAAAGAGCTATCTCCTGTTTCAGCCTTACTTTCCTCTAAAGCCTGTGCACCTACAACTTTTACTCCTAAAGAATGAATTTCAGCTGTGGTAGTATTCATATCCTTTGAATTATCTACCATTTCAGAATTTTTAACTTCTTTTTTATCAGTAGTTACATCATTTTTAATAACTCTAACATCACTATTAGATGTAGCCTTCTTACTATCTGACGAGTTTTCAGCAACATTTTCGTTAGTTGACGAGTTTTCTACCTTGTCAGTGTCTTCTTGCTTTTGATTGGCATTCTTTACTTTGGCTGTTTCATTATTTACTTCTTGATTACTATTTACTTTTACAGCTACAGCTTCATTATTATCATTGTCACTAGCTACTTTAGGCAATACCGCTGTCTTGCCGTCGGTTGGTGCTTCACTATTAGTTTCTGCAGTTACATTGTCACTTGAGTTCGTGTCAGCTAGGACTGAGGAATTTACCCCCCCCAAGTACAATGTGGTGCCGATCACAACGGAAACAACACCAACGGATAACTTCCGTAGTGAGAAATGATCTTGTTTTGATTTGGACCTCATTAACCGTCCGTAGTTGTTATTCTTTGATAGCATTTTCGCTTAATCCTCCCCTAAAGCATAAAATAATATATCAAACAAATTATAGAACTTATCTACTGATAAAAAAAGGAAGATTACTAATTAAACAAGCAATCTTCCTTTTTTTAGATTTAGATGTTTATTAAATTTAACTAAAATAACATTAACTGAATTAATGTATAGCAGAGACTCGCTGTTCAGTTGCTATATGCGTTCTACTGAAACTGAGTCGAAAGCTGTTCACCGCGACCGCAACTTCCGCCTAGCTATCCCGTCCTTGATTGCAAGCCAATCATCGTCCGGGATTTTCTAGTGCTCAGTTGCTAATTCGTCGCGGTTCACAGTCTACTCCACTGCTTCCACGTCTTCAGATTACTAATGTTATCGAGGGAATCGTAGGCGCCGGTGCTGAGTTTTTGCAGGAGTTTTGGATTGGTCAGGATGTCTACGGCGGCCTTTTCCATCTTCTTTGCGTTATTTAGTGGTACTAACTCACCGTTGATGCCAGACTTGACCATTTCACTTGGGCCATACATGTAATCGTAAGTCACAACTGGAACACCATGAGATAATGCTTCACCCATTGCTAATGGCTGGGCATCGATCCGGCTCGTATCCATGAACAATTGAGCAGTATTATAAACTGGGTCTAATTTCACTTGGTAACCAGCAAAGACAACGATTCCGGTCAAACCAGCATCTTCAACCTGCTTCTTGTACCGGTTAACATCGTCAGGATTGCCATATCCGTAAAGAGTCAGCTTAGCAGTTGGCACCTTTTTATGAATCCGGGTAAAGATTTCAATTAGCTTTCCAGTCTGCTTATCTTCACCAAGACGACCAACATAAATAATTTGTCCCGCAATCCGGTACTTCATGTCAGTCCGTTGGTTATTGCTCTTAACCGGAACACCATTAATTGCGTAAACTGGCTTCTTGTCACCAATCCGCTTCCGAATCATCTCGGCCTGAGCTTCAGTCATGGTAATGATGCCGTCCCACTTATCAAGATCAGTAGTAAGCGGCCCTTGAAGCATTGGGTTAAGCGGGCCATTCTTCAGGTTATTGCCATCGTTGACGTGGTTCATTGCCATCCAAAGGTACTTCTTAGCGGCAGTTTGCATGTCCATCACTGGCTGGATTGCAACTGCTGGCCGGTCAGCAATAAAGACATTATTTTCACCATTTGCCTTATTCAATTCATCAAGGAAGAAGGCAAACAGATCTTCTTCACTATCGAAGAAGCGATCGTGTCCCTGGTAATTTTTGAGGACGTTCAATGAGTTAATCGGGGTATTCTGAACCGACTTAACGTAATACCGTTCCATGTAAATGGTTTGATCAGGGCGGTAATACCGTTCAAAACTAATTTGACCGTCTTCACCGATAAACTGATCAACCGCCTTGAATCCCCGAAGATCATACTGTTGACGAAGGGTGACATTCCCCGCAACGTCAAACCAATCAACGTGATTTACTAGGCCGACAGTTCCACCAGTAAAGTAAACGATGCAGACTAGGCGATCCCCGTCCTTAACTTCTTGGTAGTTATTCCCGGTCCCTACCTGGTATTCAATCGGCAGGTTCAGATCACTGACATGGAGATCATGCCCCACATAATCGGTTGTTCCCGCAAAGAAGTCGTACATATTAACAAGCTGGTCGTCAGTTAAGCCAAACCGTTGCAGAGTTGCGTGAATAATTTGGTCATAGTTCCGCGTAACTAACTTGGCTTCGGCATTGTGATCCTTAAAGAGCTTCAGCCGCTTCATTTCAGCGTGTTCAATACTTGAATCGTTGCTCAATAAGTATTGGTTAACGAAAAAGAACATTATTTAGCGGCCTCCTTTGTTTTCATATCATCAACTAGTTCGTTCCATAGTTTCATGACATTGGGTTCAGAGTAACGTTCACTATCTTGGTAGGCATTTTCACTGAACTTTGCCAATTTTTCTTGATCTGTCAGAAGGTCGATAATTGCCTTGGCTAGGCCATCAACATCCCCATTTTGGGTAAGGATCCCATCTTGGCCGTCAATCACAACGTCAGCTGGTCCATACTTAATGTCGTTCGCCACGATTGGCAAACCATGTGACTGCGCTTCAACTAATGATAATGGCAATCCTTCAGCACGGCTTGGCAAAATCAATAGTTGGGCGTCATTATAAACCGCATTCGGATCATTAGTGTAACCATGGAAAGTTACGGAATTACCGAGATCTTCATCCTTCACGATCTTCTTTAACGTCTTGTCGAAGTTATCGTTCGCGTATCCCCAGAAGTCCAGTTTTGCCGTCGGAACCTTTTCTAAGATCTTTGGCCATGCCTTAAGCAAGTGATCCTGTTGCTTTTCTGGTGAAAGCCGTGCGACCATTACGACTTGGTTCTTTGTCCGCTGTTCAAACGGAATGTGCTTAGCTTCTAAGACCGCCTTAGGAACAATTGGACCTGGGATCCGGTAAATCTTTGTCCCGTATTTTTCAAACCGGTCCTTAACATCCTTTTGTTGCTGGGGAGTCAAAGTGATGATCCCATCCCAATCTTTGACGTGGTTAAGTCCCCAAGTATAGTTGTAATTTAAGGTTGAGTGCAACATATCACTGTTATCATTAACGTGATCATTGTGCAATTGCATTGTCCGGAAAACCCGGTGTTTCATGTGGAGTACCGACCAACCAACTTCGTATGTCCGGTCAACTACCAAACCGACTGGTCCATCCCCAACTAATTCAGGATCAGTTACGATTTCATCATAGAAGAACCGTGTCAGTTCATCGAGATTAGCAAACTGATAGTCCTGTCCCTTATAATTAAAAAGGTGGTAAGTATCAACTCCCTTATTCCGCTTATTCTTTTGGTGTTCTAATTGAATAGCGATAGAACCATCAGGACGAAGGTAGTTTTCAGTTGCAATGTTGCCATCCCAGTCGTAAACTTGTTCAACCGAGATAAATCCACGGTTATCATACCAGCTAACCTTCAATAACTTGCCAAAGTGATCAAAGTACTGAAGGTTAATGATATGCTTTTCCTTATCATTACGCCGCAGAACATACATGATTCGGTTACCGTTTCGATAGTAGTTATAGTTGATTCCGTCAGCTTTACGGTCCCAGGTAGGATCGATATCAACATCCTTAATGGTGACATCTTTTTGTGGAAAAACCCGTGCTTCTTGGAAATAATCAAATAAGTTTACAAAGTCTTCATCAGCAATCCCTGCTTCTTCAGTTACCATGTGAAGTTCATTTGAATACTTCCGGGTAACGATCTTAGCTGGTTCGTCAAACATCTCAAACAGGTGCAACCGCTTGATTTGCGCGTGTTCAATGCCTGACTTATTATGCTGAATATTATCGTTCAGAAAGAATAACATTGCTTTTCTCCTTTTCTACGTTAACAGGTTAAGTGTACCATAACAAAAGCAGTGATATTAGGACTTGTAATCAGTTTGTGTTAAAATTTATACTTATAATATGAAAGAAGGAGAAGATTAATGCAAAACCCATTTGGTAATAACAATAATAATGACCAAAACCCGTTTGATCTCAATAATCTCCCATTACCGCCAAATTATGCCAAAGTCGTTAACGATCAGGGGCAAATTAGGATCGCCAAAGTGGGGATTTCATGGACAACGCTGTGGTTTGGTCCCCTACCAGCACTATTCCGGGGCGACTACTATAACTTTCTCTTAATGATCGTCCTTGATCTTGATTACGCATTAGTAGTTCTCTTTTTCGGTTTAAACTGGTTAATGCAATTCCCGTGGCCTTCACTTGTGTTTGCAATTTTCTACAACATGATGTACTTCAAACACTCCTTCAACATTGGCTACCGTCCCGCTGACCAGCGTTCACGCGAACTACTAGAAAGATTTCATTACCTTAAAAAATAAAAATAAGGAACTGAGAAAAACAAAATTTTCTCAGTTCCTTATTTTTATTAGAATAACAGCCTAATCAGCGTTTTCTCCTTCAAGAAATTCATGACGAATCTTCTTGTATGCTGCTACCGGATCGTCGCTTTGGGTAATTGGCCGACCAACAACAATTCCGTTGCTTCCCATTTCGGCGGCTTGCTTTGGTGTCACTACCCGCTTCTGGTCATCATGAGTATTCAAGTCAGGCCGAATCCCTGGTGTGATACAAAGAAAGTCCGGGTTGGTAACTTCACGAATTGCAGAAATCTCCTTAGCGGAACAAACTACTCCTGCTAAGCCACTCTCATCGGCCAACCGGGCATAGTTTTGAACAGATTCCATTACGGTACCGTTAATCTTCTGTTCGTTGTGAAGAATTTCCTCGTCAATTGATGTCAACTGGGTAATTGCCAACATCTTGGGAACTGAATTGCGTGCTTCAGCAGCTCCTTGCTTCAACCCACGTAACCCCGCCTTCATCATTTCACTTCCACCAGCAGCATGAACAGTGACAAACGCAACTCCTAATCGACCAACCTGTGCCATTGCCCGTTCAACCGTGTTCGGAATATCATGCGCCTTTAGATCAAGAAAAATCCTAAATCCACGTTCCTTGGCTTGTTTAATGATTCCAGGGCCAAAAGCGTAGAATAACTCCATCCCGATTTTGATAATCGGCATATGATCAGTATCGTTAGAAAGGCGATCAAAGAGTTGAACAGCCTCCCGCTTATCAGGGACATCAATAGCAACAATTGGTTCAAAGCGTTCCATAATTTTCCTCCTAAAAAAGCACCAGTGCTCCTCAGAAAAGAGAGCCTGGTGCTTTTGCGTTCTCCGCTTATAACACCGTTTCGCCCTCACTGGAGCAGATTAAATGGTTATCCAGAATTTATTCGTGATGTTCGATTGTAATATCTTCGTGACCGTCATATTCTTCAACGGCAACGTGAACTGTTTCATTCATTGCAGTTGGAATGTTCTTGCCAACAAAGTCAGGCCGAATTGGTAATTCACGGTGACCCCGGTCAACTAACACAGCAAGTGAAATTTGTTGTGGCCGTCCCATATCCATCAAGGCATCTAAGGCCGCCCGGACTGTCCGCCCAGTAAAGAGAACATCATCAACAAGGATGACATGCTTATCGTTAATATCAATTCCAAGTGAAGATGTCTTAACTGTTGGTTCCTTATGGTGATCGGGAATGTGCCGATCATCCCGATATAAGGTAATATCGAGCGCGCCAACTGGGATTTCAACATTTTCAAGTTGGTTTAGCCGCTTAGCTAGTCGTTCAGCAAGGTAAACTCCCCGGGTCTTAATCCCAACAAAGACAAGGTTTTCAACCCCTTTATTCTGTTCAATAATTTCGTAAGTAATTCGTGTTAATGCCCGTTGCATACTTGATCCATCAACAATTTCATGGGCCATCCTGGTCACTTCCCCTTAATCAATTTATTTTTACAAAACCCTTCTTCACTGAAACTGTGAGGAAGGGTCTAATTACTTATTTATTCCTTCTTGATTTCACGGAATCAGGTTAAAGGCGATATTTCTCTTATTACCAGTATTTTAAGCGTCTCGTCTAAGCCTGTCAATAATTATCATTGGTTACTATTACTCTGACTAGCGTGCTTACTTAACCAATTTTCCATCATGGAAGTGATATTGTCCCAAATCTGACTGAAGCCATCCTTGTTTTTAAGGTTATTAACTGTGCTAGTAGCATTATCAGGGTCTTGTTGAACCTGAGTAATAGTCTGGTCAATGTCATTCAGTTTTCGCTTAGCGGAATTGCTGTTTAGCTGATTCTCGATCTGTTGATTTTGGTTTGAAATGTTATTCAAATGGTTTTGGAGTTCTTGTTGGTCATGATCTTTTTCGTATTGCCGAGCAGCTCCCCGAAGCGCGGCAACCTGTTCCGCAAGTTTTTGGTTATCAGAACTCAGCTCACTAATGCTACTGGAGTTATCGCTAATTTGGCTGCTTTGCTCAGCATTATTAGCTTGTTGATTTTGATTACGGTTATGTGCTGAAACCGCCCACCATACAACAATTATTGCCAGTAAAATGATCAATGCTACTAACCAGCCACGATGATGTTTTTTCGGTGCAGTTGATTGGTGATCCCGATTCGATTGTGATTGGACTTGTTCTCGAGGCTTAATATTTAAGGTTAAGTGATCTGATGCAGTTTGACCATCACTATCCATTACTGTAACGGCAATTGGATATTCACCCTGCTGGTTAATGTTAACTTGGGTTAAGTTAAATGTAATCTTATCGGTTAGGTCACGACCATCACTCGTTGCTTTAATTCCAAACTGGTTAATCAATTCTGAATTGACGATTGACTGTCCCAGTGGCCAATCAAGATAGTGTCGTTGAATCGTTAAAATTGGTTTTGCCATAGTATCCTCCACATTTCCTTGTTAATCCGTTTGCATTATAGCACATGAAAGAAAAGGGATTGTGACATAAGTACTTTTACCAAGTTCAAATACGAACAGCGCGGTACGCAAATGGGTTCCAGTGTCCGGTATAACCGAACTCTGGAACCCTATTTGCGCTCGCGGGGGCGTGAAAACGAAGTCATAAATGACTTCTGTCACGTTCCCTTTTAGAATGTTTATTTGAATTATGTGGGTGAGCTAGCGTTCTAATGTTACAGAGTCAAAATGTGCTCGCCAGGAATTCGCTAGAGCTAGCGTGTCCGACTGTAACAGAGTGGAAACGTGCTCGCCGTGACCGCAACTTCCGCCTAGCTATTCTAGACAACTGAGTCGAGATCTGCTCGCCAGAAACTTGCTAGAGCTAACAACCTCCCTCCCAGATGCTTTCAGCATCCAGTCGGGAGAAATTGTTGTCTTACGGGCCTTCTTTACCTGCTCACACTCTATTTTAAACGTACTTCGCTCGAGTTTTCTAGAGCTAGCAACCTCCTTCCTAGGCGCAAGTCGCCTTCGTCAGGAGAAATTGCTAGCTTTCCGAAAACTCTTTGGAGCGAAGGCACTCTCATAACTCCCACGGATCCTTTACAATAATGGTTTGGATTCGGTCGGCACCAACGGAAACAGTTGCGAGTGGGGTTTCGGATAACTCGCTAATCCGCTTAAGGTAGTTTTGAGCGTTAACTGGTAAGTCTTCGAACTTCTTTACACCAGTAATGTCTTCATCCCAACCTGGGAGTTCTTCATAAACTGGTTCGCACCGGTCAAGTTCCTTTAAGCTAGCTGGGTAGTAATCAATTTCCTTCCCGTCAAGCTTGTAGGCTTTACAAATCTTAACGGTCTTCAAACCAGTAAGGACGTCTAACAGGTTTAAACTAAGGCAGGATAAACCTGAAACGCGTCGTGCATGACGCATTGCCACACTGTCAAACCAGCCAACACGACGAGGACGACCAGTAACAGTTCCGTATTCATGACCGGTTTCACGAATTTGGTCACCAATTTCATCGGTTAATTCTGTTGGGAATGGACCAGCACCAACCCGGGTTGAGTAAGCCTTACAGATTCCAACAACAGTATTAATCTTGTTCGGACCAACACCGACACCAGTACATACACCACCAGCGATTGGGTTGGATGCGGTAACGTATGGGTAGGTACCTTGATCAACATCAAGCATTACCCCTTGAGCTCCTTCAAAGAGAACCTTTTTGTTACCATCAAGGGCATCGTTAACGATCCGGGAAGTATCGGTAACATACTTCTTTAATTCTTGACCGTATTCATAGTAACTTTCGAAAATATCGTCGAAGTTAATTGGATCAACGTGGTACAACTTAGTGAACAATTCGTTCTTTTCAGCTAAATTCCGGCGTAACTTAGTTTCAAAGGTATCCTTTTCTAACAAGTCGCACATCCGAATACCAACACGGGAAACCTTATCCATGTATGTAGGTCCAATCCCATTCTTGGTAGTTCCAACTTTGTGATCACCCTTAGCTGCTTCTTGGCACTTATCCAAAAGAATATGGTAAGGGAATGTCACGTGGGAACGGCTGGAAATCCGCAAGCCAGAGATGTCAATTCCGTTATCTTGAAGGTAGTGTAATTCCTTCAATAATGCAGGCGGGTTAATAACAACACCGTTACCGATAACCGCTAACTTATCTTTACCAAAAATTCCGGATGGCACAAGCCGCAAAGCAAACTTCTTGCCATCGAACGCAATTGTGTGACCGGCATTATTTCCACCTTGGGAACGGACAACAACATCCGCTTCTTGACTAAGGTAATCGGTCATCTTACCTTTCCCTTCGTCTCCCCATTGACTACCTACAATCACAACTGATGACATTATTCTTTCACCTCAAACTATTAATTTGTAAAAGACGTTTTTTACTTCACTATATTACCGGACTTCAGGATCTTCGTCAAGGAGATAACGAACAATTTTTCTGAACATTTTTATAAATGTCCGATGTTTTTTATTGACGATAATCAGTAAACAGTGCATAATAGCATACGGAATTTTTAAGAAAGTAAAGGAGCTGTTCTCGTGCAAACATTCGATTACGATGACATCCAACTAGTCCCAAACAAGTGCATTATTAAGAGTCGGAAAGAGGCTGATACCAGCATTAAGTTTGGGCCAAAGATATTCAAGATCCCTGTTGTACCCGCAAACATGGAAAGCGTGATCAACGAAGACCTTGCTATTTGGCTCGCCCAAAATGATTACTTCTATGTGATGCACCGCTTCGAACCCGAAAAGCGTGCTGAATTCGTCAAGCGGATGCATGAGTGTGGGCTCTTTGCTTCCATTTCTGTCGGAATTAAGGATGCTGAATACGACTTTATCGATCAACTAAAAGCCGAACATTTAGATCCAGAATACATTACAATTGATGTTGCCCATGGTCATTCCGATTTTGTTATTAAAATGATCCAATACATCAAGAAAAATCTTCCCAACGCATTCGTAATCGCTGGAAACGTTGCAACTCCTGAAGCAGTTCGTGACTTGGAAAACGCGGGGGCAGACGCTACCAAAGTTGGTGTTGGCCCTGGTAAGGCCTGCATTACTAAGCTAAAAACCGGTTTTGGGACTGGAGGCTGGCAGTTAGCCGCAATCCGCCTTTGTGCTAAAGCCGCACGTAAGCCAATCATTGCCGATGGTGGGATCCGCCATAATGGTGATATTGCTAAGTCTGTCCGCTTCGGTGCTTCAATGGTAATGATCGGTTCAATGCTTGCTGGTCATCTTGAATCACCAGGTCACATCATCACAATTGACGGTAAGCGTTATAAACAGTACTGGGGTTCCGCTTCTGAAGTCCAAAAGGGTGCTTACCGAAACGTTGAAGGTAAGCAAATGCTCGTTCCTTACCGGGGTTCAATTAAAGATACTCTTCGGGAAATGCAGGAGGATCTTCAATCATCAATTTCATACGCCGGTGGTCGTGATCTTGAATCAATCCGCCGCGTCGATTACGTAATCGTTAAAAACTCCATCATGAATGGGGATTATTAAAGACAGAGTGCGAGCAGGTAAAGAAGGTCCGTAAGACAACATTTTCTCCCGACTGGATGCTGAAAGCATCTGGGAGGGAGGTTGTTGTCTATAGGAGCTTCCCTGCGAGCAGATCTTGACTATGTTGTCTAGAACCCTAGACGGAGATTACGATCACGGCGAACACGTTTAAACCAGAGTGTGAAGCCGTTAGCTCGAGGAAAGTTAGGCTGAGCACATTTAAACCAGAGTGTGTCTCAGCTATATCGCAGTAAAAACACTACTAACTTCTAAATAAAAGCCAAAAGAGATCGTGAAAAATCAGATGATTTTTCACGATCTCTTTTTTGCTATATGCATTAATCACTAAAATGCAAAACTTCACCCAAAGGACGTCTCTCGGACCGGTAAGAATTAATCTTCGCTTTTTTCTCGTAGCCCAGTGAAATTCCTTCAATAAAGCGCTCATCGTCAGGAACATTCAGGATCTGGTGCAAAATATCAGGAAAACGAACGCTGTTATAGGTTGGAATTGAACCCAAGCCCAGATCAGTTGCCGCTAACATTAGTGTTTGACCAAATGCTCCCGCGTCCAGAATCGACCAATCAGGTGAAGCCTTTGGAATCGTAATGTAGAGGATTACTGGAGAATTGTAGAGCGTTTGACTAGCTTCGGTCATTTGCTGGTGAGCCTCGTCAAATGTTGCAAAGTGGTGAACGATACCGTGTCGCCACTGCTTCATATTAGCCTGCGTTCCATCGCTCCAGTCTTCCCGTGACATCACTGCCAAATCAGGATGACCGTGATTCCCTGCTAGATCTTCCTCATGATATGCTGTCTTAATTTGCGCCAATGACTTGCCCATAGCACAGTAAACCTGCCATGGTTGCGAATTAACCCATGATGGGGCCTGTTGTGCTAATTTCACAACTTTCTTAATGAGATCTCGATCAACAGGCTGATCTGTAAACTGCCGAACTGAATGACGAGAATTAATTGCTTCCGTTAGTTTCATTCTGATCGCTCCTTAATTGCTTTATTCGTTAGTTACAGTTTACCCTATTTTTATTAACTAACGAAATCAACACTAGCCTCTTTGAGCAATAAAGTTAGCAATCAGTGATGACCTCTTCAGTAACGACTTCGCACTGGCCCGTTCTTCTTTACTATGCGCGCCATCCCCGACAACCCCTAAAGCATCAATTGTCGGGACATCCCGAGCAGCCATAATTCCCGCATCGGATGCCCCACCGCCACCAACAGCTTGAAGTTTACCGTAGCCAACCTGTTGAGCAACCTGATTTAACTCAGCAAAAAGCTCGTTAACCGCCGGCGTCTCCTCCATACTATCGATCTTCGTCCGCACTTTTACCGTAGTGGTTGTATCTGGAATGGTTGGCGTAGCAGCAATTAATTTAATTCGCTCCAGTAACCGATCTCGCTGCTGGTTAGTCCTAAACCGAACACCCAAGCTAGTTGTTGCCCGATCCGGAATAATATTCTCACTAGTCCCGCCCTTAATCATTCCACAATTCACATGGATACCCGCTTGCAAATCACTGAGTGCGCTTAATTTAATAATTTGGTGAGCCAATTCAATAATTGCACTTCGTCCTTTCTCCGGTTCCGCTCCAGAATGAGCAGCTCGACCATGAACAATAACGTCGACAATCATCCCACCACGGTTATGAGTTCCAACATGACTTGGATCACTCTTTGTTCCTTCAAGATTAAAACCATAGACACCACCTCGGCATTCATCTGTAATAATATCGTACGTATTTGAATCCAGATGGAGCTTTTCCTCGTCACTCACGATGATCATTTTAATTGGGCGCCGATTCAATTTCAGTTTTACCAGAGCTTGGATGGCAAATAAACCAATCACCAATCCAGGCTTCATATCAAAGATTCCCGGACCTGTCATTTGATCCCCCTCAATCTTAAACGGCCGTTGCTTTACGGTTCCTTTGGGGAAAACGGTATCCATGTGACCAAGTAAAATCACTGGCTGAAGTTCTTTTTCTCCTGGTAGCTCACCGATTAAAACCATCCCCTGCTTTCCGCTATCTCGTTGACGAGTTTGCATTCCGATTTCGCGCATTTTTGCGCTAAGAATATCCGCTACTTTTTGAATACCGGCAATGTCATTAGACGGGCTATCGACATTGATAATCTTCTCTGTTAACTCAATCATCGCTGAAAATTGTTCTTGTAAATAATTCGTAATTTGATCCATCATTATTCCCTCCACTTAGTTAATTGACCTAATTTTGAGCCTGATCGTCTTCTATAAATAATTAATTGCGAAACCAGCAAAGAAAACTGACACTAAAGTAACGGTGACTAATCCAGCCGTAATCATTTTTGGTAAGAAATAATTTTCTAGTGCTACTTGTTCCGTTTCAGTTTGTCCGGCACTTGCTGCTATTTCCTGAGATAAAATCATTGTAGTTGGGAAGCCGAAAGTACACGTCATTCCCAACGCAATTGCCATTTCACGTGAAACATTGAAGATTCTTGCGGTCAAGAAAGAAGTTATCACTACCCCAATCGTTCCCACAATCAGGCAAACCAATAATGGAAGTAAAACAGACATCACAGTTTGTGGCGTTGTATTCGCAAGGCTTGCCAAAATCACGATAGTTACCAAAAATGTAATCATGCCACTAGAAGCTGTTTTATCCATAATATGGTCGTCAAGGAAGCCTAATTGATTAAAAATAATTCCTAGAATAAAGCACAGAACCAGGTAATTAATCGTGCCATGAATTAGCAGGCTAACCCCATAGCTTAACGAGGCAACGAGGCCCAACTTAGCAAGGTTAATAATTGGTGTATCAAAAAGTGCAGATAATTGTAATGGGCGGCGCCGCGTGGTAATTTCAGTTCGCCCTTCCTGAAGCTCTGATCCGCTACCCTGAAGAAGACGGTGAGCTTCCCGCCGCATCGCGTAAGTAGCGATTGGAATTCCGATTATGTTTTGGAACGTTAATACTGCTAAGGCGTAAGTAGACAGCACTTGCATATTCTTTGCCCGCATCGCATTCAGCAAGACCAGTGTTGCTGCATTTCCACCAGCAAAGATCGGGGCACCGACAATGCCAAAGTTCTTCTGCTTTACTAGTACGGCAACAGCGACAATTAAAACACATGAACCGATTGCTCCAAGGATCGCAATCATAACCACCTTCCATTGACGCTTTAGCTCAGCAAGGTTAATCGTGGTTCCAAGTGAGGCTAACATCAATCCAACAATTGCCATCCCAAATTCTTCAACCCCACTATTTGCGAAAAGATCTTTCGGCAAAATTCCAGTCCAGAAGCCGATTAACGCTAAAACTGAAATCGTTAGAACCGTGTCAATAATTCCGTTAGTTTTTCGGGAAACATATTCGCTAGCGGCATATATCACTAGCAGGATTGTTAAAGAAATTACTCCAGACATAAAAAATCCTCCAATATCATTTACTGTTCAAAAACCGATCTCGAAGCGTAAATGGTTTGGAAGATCCAAAAAGACCACGCAGTACTGAACTGTGTGGTCTTTGATAATTTATCGAGCCAACACAGGTACGCTTTGAGAAACCTCAAAATGACCGTACCCGTGTGAAAACACTAAATACGATCAAAAGTGTACCAAGCTTGCCAACTGTTTTGATAACGTGTTTTCATTGTTTTGGCTCCTTTCATTAAATCTTGATTAGAATACTACACTGATTTTTCCAGATGTCAATCACTTATTTTTAATTTGCCTTTTAATTGTGACGATAAACGAAATTTTCCCATTGGAATAGCTCGCTTTAATCTGTCCACCAAAGCTCTTAACAATACTTTGGGCCATTGATAAGCCAATTCCATAGCCCGACTTCTTCTTACTGACTGTTCGGGCCTTATCTTCGCGATAAAACCGTTCAAAGAACCGATTATAATCTACATCCTTACCATCCACAAACGAGTTAGTTACGGAGAGAATAACATTCTTCTTTCGTTTACCCAATTTCAAGTTCAAAAAAACATCCCCGTGCGGATCACAGTATTTATTAGCATTATCAAGTAGAATACTAACTAGCTCATAAAAGTAATGTTCATTCGCCCTTACTGCAAGACCAGAAGTGACAGACTTCTTAAAGTGTTTGCCGTCTTGAAGAATAACGTTCTTAAAATTATCAGCAACTTGATTAGTAATCTGACTTGCATCAATTACAGATAGAATCATTTGTGGTTGTTCCTGCAACCGTGCTAACGAAACAAAATAATTAATCAGCTTCGTTAACCGTCCAACCTGTTCTTTTGTACTTTTCGTTAAGTCATTTTCACCATTTAACAATTCTTGCATTTCAGTATTCGCTGAAATAACACTTAATGGTGTCTTTAGTTCGTGACCCGCATTCGTAATAAATTCTTTTTGCCGTTTTTCTGCTTGAATAATTGGTCGAATTGCTGAATTAGAGAATAAAACAAGAACAACCGTATAAAGCAGCAAACTAATTGTTCCAAGAAAGATTCCTAAATATGTAACCTCCCGCGCTTTCGTTAACATTAAGCTTTCGTCCAAAAAAACAACATTAGATTTTTCACCATTATTCTTTACCCGATAAACATAGACCGTTTGCTTATAAAAGACTCGGCCTTGGGTTCGTTGACGTTTTAACACCCGCTGTGTTAACTTTTGAATTTCTCCTGGAGAAACAGATAGAATATGGTCGTCCTGAATGGTCATTCGTTTATTTTGTCGATTAAGCGTGGCACTAAAATAACGGTACTGGTAAAGGCTCTCACGCGTAAAGTGAGGCTGCGAGAATAATTGGGGTTGATTGGGAATCATCCGCGCCGGCATCTCACCTTCATTATCACTCAAAATCCGTAAAACGGAATTAACTTCTTGATGCGCGCGAAAATAAGTAATTGAACTGATACTTCCCACAATCGTGACAATGACTAGTAACAGCGCACACGTTGAAAAGGCAATAAATTGTTTCCGAAAATGTCGAATCATCTATTTTTCACCCCGCTAACCGATATGGGCCGCCCTTTTCACCAACAATTTTTGCTTTTGACTGAATTGACTGCAGTTTTTGACGTAAATAACAAATATTAATCCAAACTTCTTCAGTATCAGCCTCATCATCAGTAGTCCAAACATGGTGAAGCAGGTCAGCAGCGGTTAACTGCTTGCCTGCATTAAGAATAAAATACTCTAGCATTTGAGTTTCTTCTCGCGATAAGCTAATTGAGTTACTACTTTCCAGAACCTGCTCATTACTATCTAAATGCAGATCAGCAAACTGAAGCTTCTCATCACTATATTCTTTTGTTCGCCGTTCTAGTGACCGCAATCGAGCAAGCAGTTCCTTAAGTGAAAACGGCTTTGTTAAATAATCATCAGCCCCTAAATCTAGCCCATTAACTCGATCATCCTCTTCAGTCATCGCGGTTAACATCATAATATAGGTTCGGTCACCACGGGCACGAATTTCCTTTAGCGCTTCAAGACCATCCTTTACCGGCATCATAATGTCTAAAATACGTCATAAGCATTTTTGTTTGAAAGCTCAACTGCCTTCTGACCATCACCAACAGCGTCTACTTGATAGTTGCTTTGCTCCATGGCCATTTTTAACACCCGTGCCAGTTGCTCTTCATCTTCTGCAAGTAAAATTCTCATGTTTAATTACCACCTAATCTTCTTGAATTAGTTGTCGAATGGTTTCCATCTGAATATCACAGGAAGCAAGCTGATCCGCACACCGTTTCAATTCCTTACCGATTCGTTCTGGGTTCTTTATCTGGTGCTTATATTTGATTTCGTGTTCCAAACTAGCCCAAGAATCCATTGCAATTGTTCGCAACTGGATTTCTACATAAAAGTGACCAGGATTTTGACCATCAACATCTCGATAGTTCTCGCTTACATCTAAAATTAAGTGATAACTCCGGTATCCATTTGGCTTTGCCTTTGTGATATAGTCTTTCTCTTTAACAACTGAACACCAATCAGCATCACGCAGGATTGCAAGATACCGGCCGATATCACTAATAAAGTTGCAAACAATTCGAATTCCCACGGCATCCCGACACCGACGCAATGCAGACTCGACCGTTAACGGGTAATTTTTCCTTTGGCATTTTTCTTCCATACTAGCGGCTGTTTTGACCCGCCCAATTAAGTGTTCATATAACTTTGGTCGATGATTATCAATTTCTTGTTGATTTAATTGGCGAATTCGTTCTTCAACGTCAGAAAGAATTGCCTCTAATGTTTCTTCATAAGGGCCATAGATCGACATGATCAACACTCCTATTATCTTTTAACTAGTTTTTATTATAACAAGCTTTCAGAAAACACTTTAGCAATAAGGGATCCTTAATATAATTATAAAAAGCAAGAAATCTGAAATTAAATTTTCAGCTTCTTGCTTTTATTTAGAACAACCTTTTATAGCGTACTGGCAACTAATTCTATTATCGCTGTCACAACGGCATCAATAACCGTTAACAGCCTATCCAGAACCGTCTTCATTAATTTCTCCTCAATCACTACTAAATAATTACACTAAGTTTATCACAGTTTTTGGTACATTTAGTGTTGTTTCTCATTATACCGTTTCATAAAGAAATAGGAGAGCGCAGCCAAAGTAGCCACAACTACGGCAACCATTAATGTCTTAATAGTAAAGTTAGTAATCATATACGCAGAAATTATTAAGGCAACTACCGGAATTATATCTTTTCCCGGCAGCTTAAATCCGTGATTAGGAAACTGCCCCGTGTGTTTAAATTTAATTACCGAAAGAATTGACGGAACATACTGAATAAAACTAGCCAACACAATACAAGATACCAAGAAAAGGTATGATTGCGTTACCAGAAAAGCAGCCACAATCGCCGTTACCAGAATTGCTACCCATGGGGCATCATACCGGTTCTTCTTCCCGATCCACTTTGGCAACATTTTGTGCTCACTAGCTAAAGAAGCAATTAATGATGGGGTATCAAAAGAAATTGCAAAAGCTACACCAAAAATACTAATCAACATCCCTGCAATTACGAGTATATATCCCCACTCACCAACTCCAGTTCTAAAGGCATGAGCAATCGGTGTACTATATTTTGCGGTAGCTGGTCCCAAAATCCCAATCGCAACAACCATCATTAACGCATAAAAGACAGTAACTGTAACCATTACAGCTACTAATACTTTCGGAATATTTTTCTCTGGATTCTCCATTTGTTTGGCGGCAATTGGAATAAAAGAAAAACCACAAAACATGTAAAAAGTAACACTAAACGCCGCTCCAAAATGCTTTGCAAACGGCATTAAACCAGTAGTTGCTACCTGTGGAATGACAGGAGAGAAGTTTGTAAAGTGAATAAAGAAGATCCCAACAACAATAAAGATAATAATTGTCAGCATCTTAGCAGCCGAAGAAAGATTATCTAATGCTTTAACAATCGTTCGGCCAAAGAAGTTGATAATTGAGAAGAAAATAATTAATCCAAAAGCGCTTGAATAATACAACCAATCATTATTAAATGCCGGAATAAAACTCTTTAAGGTTGTTAGGAAGGCAACAATCTCTGCAGCAAGTGTACAGCAGCCTAAAAACCACACAAAGATACCGACTTCGTAGCCCCAGAAACGCCCAAAAGCGTTATAGGAATAGATCCAAGCAGCTCCCGAGTTAGAAAAACGACTGGCTAAGTCGGCATAACAAAGAGCGATTAAACTAACCGTTACTGCCGCAAATAACATTACCAGAACTCCCGCCAAGTTCATATCCTTATAAATTTCTTGTGGCAGTAAAAATGCTCCTGATCCAATGACACCATTAATTCCTAAAAAATAAATCGACATGAAAGAAAGTTTTCGCGGAATCTTTTGTTTTGCACTAATCACGATCGCCCCATCTATTATAAAATTATTAATAGTTATATTATAATTATAATGCCTTCAAATTAAGCTAGACAAATAATTAGTGCTGAAATATTAATAATTTTTCAGAGATTAACCAATTTAAATTAACTCAATTATGGTTCTAGTCCCCCATTAGCAGGTACAGCTAAAATAAAGTTGAGAATCCGGTTAGCATAGCTCTTCGTACCTAAATAATCATCGATAGTTGAATTTAACTCACCTAAATTATCAGTAATGATTCCATCAACATGGTTATACATCATCTGCTTCATAACATCGGCATCGTTAACCGTCCAAGAATAAACCGTATCTTTTTGATGATGTGCCTGCTGAATAAACTCGAAGTTCAGCGTGGAGTATTCCATCGAATAGCCATCAGCAACACTCCGCGGGTAGGAGAAATTATACGGTTGGATGTACAAGACCTTTAGCCCAGGATTCAACTGTTTTAATCCCGCAACAACACGGTAATCAAGTGAATGGACTAAATCATGATCCTTAATAATTCTGTTTCCATATTGACGGTTAAACCGCCTAAGCATCCCTTTAGAATCTGCAGGGGTTGTTTTTACTTCAATCAACAATTTTTGATGAAGTTTTTCCGCTGCATTAAGATACTGATCAAAACTCGCAATTTTTGCACGGTGCCCGTTTTCACGCGCTGTCAACTTAGTTAGTTGAGCTAACGTTAATTCATGAGGAGTTTTGTTAATTCCCGTTAACTTCTTTAGATTTTCGTCATGAAGGACGACAAATTGATGATCCTTAGTTTCATGAATATCCATCTCAACATACGTTGGCTGCAGACGATGGGTCTTTTTCATTGCGGGAATTGTATTTTGAACACCATTTTCTTCTGCAACTCCTCGGTGAGAAATGGTATCTGGTCGCGTCAATCCAGAACCCTTGAGATAATAGTAATTATTAACCACGATAAGGCCTCCAGCAAATATTGCTAATAAGGTGAAAAATGTCCAACCATACCAGCTGGTTCCCCTTATTTGCTTCTTATCTGCTGAAAAATCATCAATTAGGGAAATCACCACCTGTAGTGCAATTGTTCCTGTCCAAATTGTCAACAATTCACTAATAGCTTGAATTAAGGTCAAATTAAATATTGCCATTCCAAACGCTAATTTCCCGGGAAATAAATCCATTACCGTCTGCAATCCATAGATTAATAGGTAAAACAGCCCTAAGCTAACTGTGGTCACTATTCCAAGAACAATTAACTGTTTAACGTACTGCCACCATTTTAATTTTTGGGTAAGTCGCCAACTTACAACTAAAGCATCGCGAGTTCGGTAACGTTGATAAATCATCAAAGGCAAGGTTAAGATTAACCGAATACCAAGAATCGTAATAATAACGTAGAAAACAATCAATCCAGCCAAAAGCATATTACTTCGCGTCATAAAATCAAAGATAAATTCAGGAATTTGAACCTTTGATAGCAGTGGTGTCCGAAATACCAGATCGACAAACGGCAGGACCAGAACAAAATAAAGAAGCATTAATGGCAAAGATCCAGGACGAATATTCTGCATCACCAACCATGACTCCTTCATCAAACGTTTGAAACTAATTTGGTTTCCCAAAATCAGCCGAAGTCCCAATAAAAGACATGCAAACTGCCAATAGATCACAAGAAGCAAGAGAACTAATTCAACTAATAGTCCAATAACTACCATTGTGTGTTGTGTCACTAGTATTCCAATATTTTGGTAAGAGATAAACGGGATTCCACCCGCTTGCAAGATATAGGTCGTTGCTAACCGAAAAAGCGGGATAAAGATCAGCTGGTTAGCAAGATCTATCCCTACAAATAAGATAATAAAAGATATCCAATGTTGCCAAAAATTCTTTGAATACTGGCAAAGGTTACGCCAAATTGCTTTCAAAACTACTCCCTCTTCAATTGCTCAGTTAGTGTATTTTATGTCCTCACCATTATACAGCACTCATCATTGACGAACCTGTTTAATATTGGCAAGTGCAATGGCTGGATGGTGATTAAAGAAGACTCTCCCCCGCTCAAGCTTAACTACCGATACCTGATCACGGAATTCTTCATAGTAGCCAACTTCATCATTAAAGTAGTTAATCACAACTGTTTTTTTCGTCCCAGCTAAAGACTGAAGGACATTAAGCAGATGTGCTTGTGTTTTAGCAGGAAGATACTTTTTATGAGAATAAATTACTGCCTTTTGGTGAATTAAATTATTAAACCCCGTCAAAGCTGCAAAAGGTGAAAATTGACCAGCACGATCCGATTGTGGCATCGGCATGTGTCCCCTTGAATGTTGATAAGGACGCTTCATGATGTCGTTATACTGAGAAGTATCGGTAAATAATTTTTGCTCAATTATCTCTTTCTCTTCCATTACTATGCTTGGTGACCCCCAATCTGATCATTTCGTTCCTTAGTTGTCGATCCCTTTTTCAAATCTGCTAGGTGAAGGATAACGTTTTTGTTACCTAGTTTCTGCTGAAGCTTAAGAATTGTCGCTTGCAGTTTTTGGTCACGTTGCCGCTTAATTGCCGCTGCTTGTTCCTGCTTAATCTCCCTTTGTGGATCCTCAAAAAGATTAACCTGTTTGAAGTACGGGGTTTGCGCTGCAACATCTTCATCAATCATGTGAGTCACAATTAACGTTATCTTCCTGATTAGTAGGCTAGGATTAGTGCATTTTTTATACAACTCTTTATAGATTTTCCTTAATTCTGAACCAGCGGCTGTTGGCAGATCAAGCTTTTTGTGCGCGTGACTGGGCTTAGCTGTTCTTCGGCCATAAAAATCTTCAACTACCGGTCCCTGATAGTTTGGCGCATACTGAAGACTCTGCGGATCGTAGTTAATGACAATACCAAAATCAGCACTGACTACATGCCGCTTAACCATACTCAATGCAACTGAATCAACCATCCCCTGAGCCGCGGCTAACCCTTCATGATACTTATACGGCTTCATCAATACTTGACTGGAATAAATTCCGTGTTCTTCTGAATGGTAGTTTTTAATATCCGCGATAGTTGCCATCTCATGCCCCCAAGCATGGTCGATTAGCAACTCAGCATTTTTCCCAAACTCACGGTAGAGGATTTCCTCATTGAACGGATCCGACAGTTTACCAAGCGAACAACGGGCAATGTCACCCATGGTATGCAAGCCTAATTTTTCCAACCGTTTTGCATAACCGCGACCAATTCGCCAAAAATCTGTCAGGGGCTGATGTGCCCAAAGATAGCGACGATATTGATACTCATTCATTTGGGCAATCCGGACACCATCTTGATCAGCAGGAATTCGTTTAGCAACAATATCCATCGCAACTTTTGCTAAGTAAAGGTTTGTACCAATCCCGGCTGTTGCAGTAATTCCGGTTTCTAACTGAATTTGTTGGATAATCTGTTTTGCTAAGGTATGAGGCGATACCTGATGATCATGAAGGTAATCTGTAACGTCCATCATTACTTCATCAATTGAGTAGGTATGAATGTTCTCGGGTTTGATAAACCGTAGATATATTCCATAGACCTCCGCGCTTTTTTCCATATAAAAGTGCATCCGCGGCGGAACAATTTGAAAACCAATTCGTAAATTAGGTGACTTTAACAACTTCCCCCGATAAATTGAATCATGTTTCGAAAGGTGGTGACACGTTGCTTTCTTTGCCCGCTCCCGATTTAACCGATCAACAATTTGTTGAACTTCGTATAAGCGTGGTCGTCCAGGAACTCCAAATTGCTTTAAAGCTGGTGATACTGCCAAACAAATTGTCTTATTAGTTCGTGACCGATCTGCAACAACTAAGTTAGCATTTAACGGGTTCAAATGATGCGCAATACACTCAACCGATGCATAAAATGATTTCAGATCAATCGCCATATAGATTCTCTGTTGGTCATTCATCAGCTATATTCCTTTCACTATTTTTATTTATTATAACATCTTAATCGAACAAATGGTCGATAAAATGTAAAAAAATGATCCCGACAACTATGTCTAGGATCACTTAGTTAAATATCAGCTCTTAAAAATCAACTTCGTCTGGATCCGCACATTGGCCACCCAGGTTGGTTAGAAGACTAATTTCTCTCATTTCTTCGTCAGTCAGTGCAAAGTCAAAGATTTCGGTATTTTGAATCATCCGGTTTTCATGAATTGACTTTGGTAGTGGCACAATCCCCTGTTGAATAATCCATCGCAAGCTAACTTGCGCAGGAGTTTTATCATATTTATCAGCAATTTGCAGAATTGTTGGGTTAGTCATTACGCTTGCTCCTTGTCCGCCAAGCGGGGCCCAAGCTTCCACAAGAATATTATGTGCTTGTAAATACTTTACTTGTTCAGTATGTGGCCAACCAGGATGCACCTCAATTTGGTCAACAGCTGGAGCTACCGTTGCAGTCTTCATCAAGTCAACAATATGGTGCGGCATAAAGTTACTTAAACCGATTGCCTTAATTCTGCCCTCTTTATACAGCTCCTCCATTGCCCGCCATGTTTCAGCGTTGATTGTACTTGCATCAGTGCCGAATTGCTTTTGGTTTGCCGGCCAATGAATTAAATACAAGTCAAGGTAGTCCATTTGAAGCCGATCCAGAGTTTCTTGAAAGGCTTTCTTTGTCGATTCATAACCCCGATTGTCGTTCCACAACTTACTGGTTACAAAAAGGTCTTTCCGGTCAATTCCAGAATCCTTAATTCCCTTACCAACAGCTTCTTCATTACCGTATACAGCGGCCGTATCAATGTGACGGTAGCCAACCTTAATCGCATCCGCAACCGCTTTTTCAGCAACGTCAGCAGGAGTCCGGAACGTCCCGTAACCGACACACGGAATTTGGGTCCCGTTATTTAAATTCATCTTTGAGTTAATGTTAGTTAATTCAATCATTCTTTTTCACTTCTTTCATACTTACTATTATATAGTCTTTCTCCCATTTAGGGTAATTTTTAAAATGTGACTTTCTACTTCATTAAAATTCTATTATAATACTATTAAAATATTTCAAGGAGGTTTTCTATGCGACCACGAATTGCAATTCCAGCAGACACTTTAACTGAGGCTACTAATATCATTAATGAGCGCAACGCCGCTTATGCTCCTCGGCCACTAATCGAAGCAATTGTTAAATCAGGAGGCCTCCCAGTAATTTTTCCTAGTGTGGATCCTGAATTAATTCCCAACTATCTTGACCTTTTCGATGGGATTATTTTTGCAGGTGGTAGCGATGTTGACCCTACTTTCTATGGTGAAGAACCGCATCAAGAATTAGGATCTACATACTTCAAGCGCGATCTATTTGAAGTTGCGTTAGTTAAAGCTGCGCTAAAAGCAAATAAGGCATTAATGGGGATTTGTCGCGGAATGCAAGTAATCAATGTTGCACTCGGTGGAACTGTTTTTCAAGACTTATCAGAAGATCCTCGACAAACGCTAAAGCACTCCCAAAATGCTCCGGGAAACTTTCCATCCCACCATGTTAATGTGAAACAAGACAGTCGAATCTTTAACTTGGTTGGTTCACGGCCCTATGTTAACTCTCGTCATCACCAAGCATTAAACCAAATTGGAAACGACCTAAGAGTAACAGCACGGGCTGATGACCAAATTCCCGAAGCTATTGAATCGATCGATAATGATCGTGTTCTGGCTGTTCAATGGCATCCAGAAAACATGTTTAAGCATTATGATTATTCACAAGCGCTTTTCGCTGATCTAATTCAACGAGCACAAGAATAAATAAAGAGAAGAGGCAAGAAAGACTTGCCTCTTCTCTTTATTTATCTACTTAATGCTTTTCGTAACTCGTCTGAGCTATAAATTTTCCCATCTTCAAATCCTTTAAATGGATTAATCGATTCCTGAGCTGCAACCTGATACCGTTTTGCTCGACGAAGTGCATATTCCGTTAACGAACCATCTTTGACGTAGTTCAGTAATTTAGCACTTGGTGTTGTCAATGGGTTTTCAACCCGGTCCTCCAAATCTTCAAGTACTTCAGCATATTCTGGTCCCAATTGAATTTGATTTGCATAGCGCTCAAGGCTCTTCACTAATGCCCGAGCGGTTGCCTGGTACTTGCAATTTTCTCGTGGATCTTCTTCCGCAACAACCTCATTCATCTTATCAGCATTTTTAAGGATATCATTAACTTCCTCTTCATTTAATGCTGGATGCATGATGAAGTAACTAGCAAGTAGCCGAATAAACCGTAACGTCCCTGTACGAATCCCAACTGAACTACTTGGATCAAGATCGAGCATTCGTAATTCAAGATATTCAATTCCGTTTTTCGGCAAATCCTTAAGATTGCGATTACCTTTAAAGCGAACTGAGCCGTGGAATTCATAGTCTGATGTTAGGACACCATCCTTAACTCCCTTTTCAATTCGCGCAATGTATCGATCAAGATTGGTAAAGTCACCAGTAAACTTAGTACCGAATCCATACTTACTTTGGCGAATGCTCCGAAGTGGGTGCTGCGGTCCCTGACCATTTTCAAAGTAGTTTGCTTCCGCAATTGGACTAGCGCCAAACAGGTAAGTGATAAACCAGCGATAGCGAACAAAGCCTTGCGCTAATATTGTATAGAGGTAGTTGCGAACTTCCCGCTCATCTTTAAACTTTCCCGGGAAATGTTTTTGAACTAGTGCAATAACGTGCTGATCAATGCTTAGGTTAATATGCGCGCCACAGGGAGTTCCTTGTGAGTAGCCATGACGTTTTGCCCATTCTTTTAAATACGCCTCTTTTTCGGGGCCCATCTTAGCAAGCCGTAATTTTCGCTTATCCTTTGGCAACCGTGGCGGCATTGATAATGGCCAAAGCAATTCTCCAGGAGCTAATGCTGAACGTAACGAATTATTAATGACATATAAGTAGTGCATTGCATCAAGTGCGTGTTGAGCAGACGGCGTTACCGTTTCAGACATTGTTTCCAAAAAATCATTGGTAATCCATGGATTGGTTTTTTCGTCGCCAATCGCTGATGGATATGGTTCCTGACTAATATTGCCATTCTCATCCACCCGTTGCATTTCGATTTCAAGGCCCATTGTAAAATCCTGAGTCTTTGCAACAGCCTCATTATCAAAGATTAATTGACCAATTTGACTGAACATTGCTGTCCCTCCTCATAACTCTCTCATTATTTTCTAATAATATACATGTTATGTTCCTCTAAGGCAATATTCAACCATAAATACTAAAGATTATTAAGTTCACTACTGAACTAGGCTGTCGTTTAGGTAATAGTACAAATAAAATTTAAGTGTTTATTCATTCACTAACTTTTAGCCTATTCTTTATTCTGTTCGTAACTCACTAACCAACTCATTAACTTGTTGTTGCTGTTTCGAAGTTTGATAAAACCTCCTTGCTAATTGTCTTACCGTTACTTCCTTTTTTCGTCTTATTTGGTTATTTTGACTATCTTTAATCTCAACAGTTTGATCTTCATTAACTGAAAAGTAGATGATTCTCTGCCTCTCACCTGCTGCAATTAGGAAGCTCTCATTCTCCCCAACTCCTTTTGGAACGGTATCTGACGGTTTAACGACTCCATAGACTAGTTGATTGTTATTAAGCTGTTCTGTCAACCACTTTGGATCCATCTCTAAACCAACTAAAATGCTCAACTGTTGATCAGTTAGCCTTAGCCGCGACTTCTGACTGGTTTCCTGCACGGTTTTTGTTTTCTCACTGTGACTATCTTTTAGCGCAACACTTACAGCTCCTCCTATTCCAATTACAACTACCACTAATCCTAAAAATTTAATTATCCTTTGTCGCTTCATCGTTCACCCCTCGATCTAACCAAAAAAGGAAACACAACGAAGAATTTCAACGTTGCATTTCCCTTATGCAGTGATATTCACTTTTAGCAAGGATGGATTTAGCTGTTAATACCATCCATCCTCCTCCCAATTATCCAACTGAACTAATATTCTTAATTATTCATTTGATAGAGAGTTAACATTAGTTCATTTGTTTCTTAATTGCTGCCAGCGAAACATCACCAGTTTCAGCAAACTTAACATCGGCATCCTTCAATTCTGAACCGAAGCCGATGGAAAGTTCACCAGCACGATTAATTGATTCAATTCCTGCTTGAGCATCCTCTAATCCTGCTACTTGGTCAGCAGGAAGATTCATTAACTTAGCTGCTTCACTATAAATCTCTGGGTCTGGTTTACCGTGAGTTAACTTAGCAGGATCCACAATTCCTTCAAAGTAATCAGTAATTTGTAAGTACTTTAATACTTTAGGTGCATTCTTAGAAGCTGAGGCCAAAACAATATGGTAGTTGTTCTCCTTTAATTCGTCCAAGAAGTCCTTCATCCCTGGAAGAATATCTGCAGGAGTCAATGTTTCAACTAACTTAATGTAGTTGTCATTCTTTTCGGTAGCCAATGCTTCTTTTTCTTCTTGAGTATAGTCATTCTCGTGACCACCAGCCTTCAGGATCAATTCTAGGGAATCCATCCGGCTAACACCCTTTAAACTGTCCGCAAGTTCAGGAGTCCATTCTGTGCCAACTTTATCAGCAAGTTGGTGCCATGCTTGGCCGTGGAAACGGGCAGTATCAGCGATTACACCATCAAGGTCAAAAGCAAAACCTTTCAAATCTTCAAACTTCATTATCGAAATTCCCCCAGTAATTACTTCAATTCAAGTTTCTTACCGTCAAGATCAATGGTAATTGGATCACCTGATACCAAGTCAATCTTAGTACCGTGCTTGTCAACCTTAACCTTCAAGATCCGACCACGGAACATTTGACGGAATTGGTATGAGTTCCACTTCTTAGGAAGGAATGGTGCATAGTGTAATTCGTTACCCCGAACACGCATGCCAGCGAATCCTTGAACGATATCAAGCCATGAACCAGTCATTGAAGTGATGTGTAAACCATCTGAAGTATCGTTGTTGTAGTTATCAAGGTCAAGACGAGCTGAACGTTCATATAATTCAACAGCCTTGTCTTCGTAACCAATATCAGCAGCAATGATTGAGTAAACAGAAGCAGAAAGACTTGATTCGTGAACCGTAAATTGTTCGTAGAAGTCAAAGTTGTTCTTCTTTTGTTCCTTAGTAAAGTCATCAATGAAGTCCCAAAGACCTTGGATAACGTCACCTTGCTTTACGTATGGTGAACGTAGGATCCGGTCCCATGACCAGTGTTGGTTAAGTGGTAACTGATCACTTGGAATTTCAGAAACTGGTGTTAAGTCCTTGTCCATGAAGCCATCATTTTCTGGGAAGATGTCACGTTCCTTATCGTAAGGAAGGTACATGTTATCAACGATTCCCTTCCAACGACGCTTTTCGTCTTCGGAAACGTTAAGCTTCTTAGCAACCTTATCGTCAACTTCGTCTAAGATTTCAAGAGTGTACTTAAGAGTCCACCGGCAAAGAAGGTTAGTGTACCAATCGTTGTTAACGTTGTTGTCGTATTCATCAGGACCGGTTACAGCGTGAAGCATGTACTTGTTCTTGTTTTGTGAGTAGTGAACACGATCAGCCCAGAAACGAGAAATTTCAGTTAAGACTTCTGCACCTTCATTGAGAACGTATGACTTATCGCCAGTGTACTTAGTGTAAAGGTAAATAGCAAAAGCAATGTCCCCATTACGGTGGATTTCTTCAAAAGTAATTTCCCATTCGTTGTGACATTCAATCCCGTTGAAGGTAACCATTGGGAATAATGCACCATCAAGGTCTTGTTGCTTAGCGTTAACAAAGGCACCGTCTAATTGCTTGTAACGGTACATTAACAGGTTCCGTGCAACTTCAGGGTTAGCTACCCCAAGGTAAACTGGAATACAGTAAGCTTCAGTATCCCAGTAAGTAGCACCACCGTACTTTTCACCAGTAAATCCTTTTGGACTGATGTTAAGGCGGTAATCATTACCGTAGTAAGTCGAGAAGAGTTGGAAAAGATTGAACCGAATTCCTTGTTGTGCTTCATCGTCACCATCAATTTCAACGTCAGACTTAACCCAACGATCTGCCCATTCTTGAACATGAGGTTCAAGAAGATCGTCAAAGCTTTGATCATCAAGCTTTTCACTTAATTCATCAAGGTGCTTTTCGATTGCTTCTTGAGAGTCAAAGTCACGTGAAGTTACAACAACTGTCCGCTTTTCGAAGTTAACTTCCTTACCAGCAGCAACTGTTCCAGCAAAGGTGTTGTAGGCATCCTTTTCGTCAGTTCCATCACCAACATGATCAAGGTCGGTCTTGGAAGTGGTCTTCATTCCAACAGTGAATTGTGGAGTACCAAAATCATTCTTCTTAGTCATGGAAGTTAATTCGGCATGTTCACCATTAGCAGACTTGTTAAGAACATTCCAGAATTGTTCATCATAGTTAGCATCTTCGTTGTAAACGTCAGCATCGATCATGCTAGTAATTTCTACCTTAGCATCACCAGTACCACGGTTCTTGATGTGAAGACGTTGACCAACTAATTCCTTTTGGGTAGCACTTACGAACCGTTCAAAATTGAAGTACATTTCAGTACCGCCAATTTCAACAGTAAATTCACGTTCTAGGACACCACGCTTCATGTCAAGATCAAGCTTAAAGTCCTTTGGCGTTTGCTTAGCAAGGTCAAGTTGTTCGCCGTTAACCTTAATAATTAACTTCATGAAGTTAACTGCGTTGATCATCTTACCGAAGTACTTAGGATAACCATTCTTCCACCAACCAACACGAGTCTTGTCTGGGAACCAAACACCACCAAGGTATACACCTTGCATGTGGTCGGCTGAGTATCCTTCTTCAAAGAAGCCACGCATACCCAAATTTTCGTTAGCTAAACTAGTCATTGATTCTTGAAGACGTTTATCTTCAGGATCCCATTTATGAGTTGCAACGTGCCATGGAGCAATTTCAAATGTTTGTTTCATAATTCAATTCCTTCCTTCTTTAGACAATAGGGCTGTGGCTAATTCCCGTCACAGTCCTATTTTAGTTTAATTTACTTTATTATTCAGCTTATCCGCCTTATTCAGCGTAAGTTTCCTTAATTGTACCAACTGAAAGAGCACCAAGAGCTAACACAATTCCACCAAGGATAAACATGTTAACTTGTGAGTGACCAAAGAGTGGGAACAATGCAAAACTAAGCAATGAGGCAACGATTTGTGGTAAACAAATTGAACCGTTAAAGAGTCCAAGGTAAGTACCCATGTGCTTACCAGACAATGCGTTGGTAACAATGGTTAATGGGTAAGTGTTCATTCCGGCCCATGCAATCCCGACAAGGATGTATGAAATAATCAATGTCCATTGGTCGTGGATAAAGAAGACAGAAATAAAACCAAATGCACCAAGAAGTAAACTACCAGCATAACCTAGCTTGTGGTACTTGTTAGGAACCTTAGCTAAAACATATGACCAAACAACAGCGGCAATTGATTGAACAGCGGCTAAAACCCCGTACCAGTTACCAGCAGCTTGGTAACCTGCTGAAGTAGCGTTAGTAGTATCCCAAACGTTCTTAGCAATAGCACCTGCTGAGTATGTCCAGAGGTATTGGAAAGCAAACCAGCAGAAGAATTGAACAAGGGTTACAGTCCAGAATGCCTTAGGAGCAGTCTTTAGCAAGGTGACCCAGTTTCCACCTTCCTTGTTATCTTCTTCAGTGATTCCGTGGTACTTAGCGTATGTTGCTGGGTCATATTCATGAACCCGGAAAACAGTGAACAAACTAGTAATAACCAGCAAAGCAGCACCAACATAGAAAGCAACCTTAACAGAATCAGGAACAACCCCTTTAGGAGCAATGTTCTTAACCCCAAACCAAGTGAACAAGAATGGGAAGATAGCGGCTAATACGGCACCGGTGTTTGATAAGAAACTTTGAATACCATATGCATAACTCTTTTGGTCATCATTAACCATATCCCCAACCATCATCTTGAATGGTTGCATTGCAACATTAGATGACAAATCAAGGAAGGCAACGGTAATAGCACCAAACCACAAAGCAGCCAGTGAACCATACCCGAAACCAAAACTACCTGAGTTTGGCAACAGTAACATAACAATAACAGCAACAATCATCCCCAAAAGAAGGTATGGGAGACGGCGACCACCGAGCTTTGGTGCCCAAGTACGGTCAGAATAGTAACCGACGATTGGTTGAACAACAAGTCCCATTAAAGGTGGTAGGATAAAGAACCATCCCAAGTTGTTAGGATCGGCACCAATAGTTTGGAAAATCCGACTCATTTGTGAACTTTGCAAGGTGAAGGCAGTCTGAACACCCAAGAACCCGAAGTTGATCATCCAAATCGTACTCTTGGAGAGTGTTGGCAAGCCTGCGCCCGCTGGCTTTTCTTGACTCATAATTACACCCCTAATTATCTTAAAATTAATGCTTCTCGTCATGAAAGCGCTTCATGACTTTTTACAATTAATAATATACCAGATTCCTCACTTTTGCGCAACCGTTTGCACAAAATTTTTGGAAGGGTTTTCTTTATACAAAAACAAAAAGACCGAAATATCAATAATTTCAGCCTAATTTTTTCTTTAATTTTAACTAGTGTGTTCTCGTATTAATTAACTTGAAATGTGACATAACTGTGGTGCCTCATTGGATCGAAAAGCAACTTAACTGCCTCTCTTCCCAACTCACGGGGACGCAAATCAATCCGCCCATCACTATTTGTCAGCATTCCCATTAACCGACTATTGTTAAAGCAAAATACTGGCAACGAGCGCTTTTGTAATTCATGAGAAAACCGAACAAATAACAAATCATCAGAGAACAATAAACCATCCGTTTCTGGATGGTTATTAAGAAAATCATCCAACGAATCAGCATTCGTACCCAATTGCCAAACAACTGCTTCTAAATGATGAGTACTCATGCATTCATCATAACCAGCAGCCCGTTCTCGTTCAAACAGCCAAGGATCAACCGATTCAAGAAAAGCCGGATGAGTCAAATGATGGATTTTTAACAGTTGTTCTGTTGCTGCTTTCCCGGCAGCAACGTTATCGTTATCAACGAATCGATCCGGATAATGATCCGTTGGGTGACCAATAATAACAAAGTTAAGGTTATTCTGTCGTAAATAAGCTGTTATAGGATCATTACTCATTGCATAGAAAACCAGGAAATTATGCACTTTAGATTGATTAACCATTGAACGAACCTCTTCAAGCAATTCATCTTGAGTTGCAGCAATTGCTACCACCATTTCGTAGTGTAGTGGCTGAAGTGCTGTACTAACTCCCCGCATGAGGTCAATATGAAATGGGTTTGCTGGTGCCGTATCTTCCGTAACTGGAAAAATTAACCCAACCATATTCGATTCTCCACGAGTAAGGTTCCGCGCAGTGTAGTTAGGTTGATACCCTAACTCTGCCGCAATCTTCTTAACCCGTTCTCGTGTTTCCGCACTAATTCGCGGATTATCATTCAACGCCCGTGATGTCGTTGAAACGGATACTCCCGCCTGTTTTGCAATGTCCTTAATTGTTACCATTACGGCCGTCCCTCGATTTCAAATGGAATAAACTCACCTAATTCTACCAGGTAGAGTCCCATCTGAACAACCGGTATTGGCTTCATAATATTTAATGCTTGTCGGTATAACTCTAGCTGACCACGATAACGACCAGTAATTTTAGCTAGTTCAAATTCTCGATACTGGGGATCAATATGATCAGTTTTGTAATCAACTAAAATAATTCCTTTGGGAGTTTCTAAATAGCCATCAATAATCCCATGAATTAGGATCCGCTCATCATCTTTTGCTTGAACCTCTTTAAATAGTTCATGGCCATTCATTATCATCGCAAAGGGTTCTTCTCGATGATACTTTTGACCATTAGCGATAACCTGTCGTCCTGGATCTGTTTGGAAAAATGCAGCAATCCCTTCCGCATTAATAAACGGTGCTACTGCAGAGTTAATTAGGCGATCCTTGACCAGCTGCCGGATCTCATTACGAACTTGAGCCAACGTGATCTCTTTGCCATCCAGTGGCAATTTTTGAAATACCAGGTGGGTAGCTGTCCCAACCTCTGTTGCTGCTGGCGACCGATCACCCTGTTGGATAAACTGTGGTGTCGCAAAATCGTTTCTTAAATATAGTCCGCGGTTCTTCGCCTTTCGTTGTTGTTCATAATCCCACTGGCCCATTTCACGATTATCCGGATCTTCAAACACCCGTTTTACATCCGTAACTGATTGGTAGGCCGTCGTTTTGGTTGCAACTTCATGTGGATAACGAAAAGCAAGGATCTGATCAATTTCTTCTGCTGACAGGGACTTGAGTGATTGCAAATCTTCATCACCCGTTACGTTGATTGGACTAGTTAACTTTTCCAGTTGTTGATCAACATCAGTTGCGGTGAAAGTTTTGGCAATGAAAAATGGTTCTGTCGCCATCCCGGTAAACTTTTTCCCTGTATTAAGAGGACTCTCTTCCAGAACAATTCCCTTATCTGTTATGTCATCCCCTGAAATGCTTAACTTAGCGGCATTAAACTGGTTAGAATACCGTGCAAGAGCTAAACCAATCCAGTCCATAAAAGACTTCGCGTTTATCCGTAACTGCGAGCCAAGCAATTGCTGGCTGCTTTGAAATGCCTTTTGCCAACTATTCCATGCTTCAACTAGTTTTTGGCCCCTTCGCGTTTCGTTAAACGATGCCGTAATGACTAGTCGCTGTTCAGCTCGGGTTAGTGCAACGTAAAGGACCCGTAAGTCTTCTGCTCGTTCTCCCTGCTGAATACTATTTAAAATAATTTGTCGCTGGGGCGTATCATAAACCAGCCGTTGTTGATCCATTACCTTAATACCAACTCCAGAATTCGGGTCAACAACCGCATTTTCCCGAACTGCCACATTATTAAAATGGTGGCTTGTATTAATCAAGAAAACAACCGGAAATTGAAGGCCCTTACTTCCATGAATCGTCATTACATTAACGGTATTCGTGTCTAATTGTGTTGGCGCCACCCCGAGATCCTGATCATGTTCCTGCATTTTTTCAATAAAGCGCGTGAACTGGTAAAGCCCCTTAAAACTACTTTGCTCATAAGTATGCGCCCGTTCATATAGTGCATGAAGATTGGCCTGTCGTTGTTGCCCACCAGGCATTGCACCAACATAGTCTAAGTAACCAGTTTCCTGATAAATGTGCCAAATTAAGTTAACTAAAGTTTGTTGTTGGGCTACTTGCCGAAATTCGGTTAACTGCTCAATGAAAGTAGTTATTTTTTGCTGAAGACGTGTTAATTGATCTGGATTCAACGCTGATGATTGCTGAAGACTGTGATTTTCAAAGTTACTCTGACACGTCATTAATGCCGTATAAAAGTCTGCTCGACGGTTTTGAAGACGAATGAAAGCTAACTCTTTATTACTAAGGCCAACAATCGGTGAACGAAGAACTGCAACTAATGGAATGTCCTGCTTAGGATTATCAATAATCTTTAACAATGCCATCATTACCCTAACTTCCGTTGCTTGAAAATAGCTTTCAACATCATGGACTGTCAACGGAACTTCCAGCTCGTTAAATTGCTCCATTAAAGTATTATTAATGTTCTTTGTTCGCTCGAGGAGAACAATATCCCCATATTGAACCGGCCGCATTTGCTGTGTCTTTTTATCGAAAATTAATTCTTTATTAGCTACCATCTGCTTAATTCGCATGGCAACCATTCGTAGTTCTCCAGTTAGCTTATCGTCTTCTTGGGGAAGCTTAGGATTAACATTAGCATCGTAAAGTAGTACCTCAGCAGGAGTAACTCGATTATCTGGATTTTCATCATAGTAAGTTGCAGCATACTTTAAGTGAGCATCCTTATCATAATCAATCTCACCAACCTGACGATCCATCAATTGTTCAAATAAAACATTTGTAAAACCAGTCACATTTTGCATTGACCGGAAGTTCTCTGCTAGAACAATTGATTCGCCACCCTTTCCTTTACGGTAATTTTCATATTTTGTAAGGAAAAGAGTCGGATCTGCTTCACGAAAACGGTAGATTGACTGCTTCACATCACCAACCATGAATAAGTTTTGCTGATCTGGATTAGCTAACTGCATCAAGATCTTTTCTTGAAGTGGGTTCGTATCCTGATACTCATCAATCATGATTTCTTGATAGTGTTCACGTAATTCATTAACAAGGGTAACCCAATCTGGCTGATCTGCCGGTGGCGTTAAAATTTGGTAAGCATAGTGCTCCAAATCGCTAAATTCTAAAACATGACGGTTCAATTTTGCTTGTTGATAAGCTCGTGAAAATTCAATTGTAACCGCTGATAATTCATTTAGAATCCCGGCCGCATGATTAGCAATTTGTCGGAACCGTTGCTCATCGTATTCAAAATAATCCGTCACTAAGGATTTCAGTTGTTCTTTAAGCCCGTTTCGTGTCTTTATTAAGGATTGGTAAGTCTCATATTCAGGATCTTTCTTCTTTGCGCCACCACTCATCCGGGCATATTTAACTCCTTGAAACGCGGCTCTGATGTCTCCCCACTGGTCTTGATCCAAACATGTGATCAAATTACTGATGTGTTCCTGGTCACCTTTGATAATTTCAGCTGGTTTATCATAACCGAGGTCTGCCATTCGGATACTCAATTCGGCGTAGTCATTCACTAACTGTTCCAAATTATTCTTAACAACTGGTTTTAACTGTTCCTGATAAAATTTGGTATTCGTAATTGAATCATTTCCCAGGAAATAATTATCAGCTAGTCCGTGTAACCAGTTCTCCGGTTCTGGTTGAGCATTTGCTGTTTCATATAACTTCAAAACTAGATCATCTAACCCCCGTGCGTCACGGTCATTAGAAAAATTAGTCACCAGTTCACTAAAACTTGCCCGCTCGTCACTAGCTTGCTCAAGTGATGATTCATATAGTTTTTCACTAACTTGTTGCCAAATTTCTTTTTGAAGGAGGAGCCGCTCAGTGTCATCTGTTAATAATCGGAACTGGGGATCTAAATGGATTAAGTAATAGTAGCGTTTAATTAGCTTTAGGCAAAAAGCGTGAATAGTACTAATATCAGCTGTGGCTAACCGATTAATTTCATTAACCATTTGGCGCTGCTGTTGCTGTTCTTCCGCGTTATGCACTGGCTGACGCACCGCTTCTTGAAGTGCTTCACGAATTTTATCCCGCATACTCTTTGCCGCGGCGTCCGTAAAGGTCACCATCAACATTCGATCAACATGAATTCCCTCTCTGATCAATTTAATAGCACGTTCAACTAGGACCGCTGTTTTTCCTGACCCTGCTGAGGCAGAAACAAGAATATTCTTTCCGCGATCATCTATTGCCCGTTGTTGACTCGGTGTTGGATTAAATGTTGCCATTACTCTTTAGTCCTTCCTTCTTTCTTCGCATTATCAAAGTCTTCCTTTGCTTTCTGCGGATCAAGCTGACGATAACGTTGCTGATCTAACATATTGTCAAATTGGTAAATATCTTTAAAGTCGCTATAGTCTAGTCCCGTTGCCCGTTTACTTCCCTCAATCAACCGATAAGGATTTAGTTTAACTTGTCCCTCAAGGATTTTGTCCCCCGCGTCAACAATTAATTGTTTGTTCCATTCCTGAAGCCATTGCAACTGATCGGAAGTAACTAGGAGCGCATCTTTTTTAGCAGAAATGCCACCCTTTTTAGTAACTTTTAGTGGATATAAGGCTGACTGATTATCTTGAAGTTTCTGATCGAGCGAGTCGAGGATCGCTGGCTCATTCAAGAGGATTCCCTTGTATTCATGAGCACTTAACTGTAACTCTTCTAATTCCTTATGTTGGTTTCGTTTCCAATCAAATTTGGGATTACTTAAGTGCAAGTATAATGCCCCAGCAAGCCGTGCTGTTGGCTCGTCTAGTTCTTGAAGATTGTTTTGTAGACCGTTTAAGTAGGTTAATAGCTGCAAAGAAATACCATAGTATGCTGATGTAAGGTCAAAGGTATGGTTGCTTGATTTGTAATCAACAACGGTAAGAAAATCACTCGGCTGCAAGAGATCAGTTAGCTGCTCCTTAGGCAGACGATCAATTCTGTCAATTCGGCCACGCAAATAGATCCGGTTTCCAGAAGCTAATGGGTAGTCTAGTGCTTTCAGATTAACTTGGTTTGGACTGCCAATTCGGCCAAATTGTGCTTCAGTCTTAAAGGGTCGTGCCTCAGTATATTGGGCTTGTTGACACATTGTTTCAAGCATCGTCGTCACAATAGTTCGTAACTGATGATACTGAAACTTCGCTTGGGCTGATGATTCTGTTAGTCGGACTAAATCAGGCTGGCTTTTTTCAGCCGTCCGCAACGCTTCATCAATAAATCTTCTCAGTTCCTGTGAATTAGATACTAACTCCTTTAATTCAACTTGTTGTTGACGGGTATTATTAATAAACGTCTCCATTGCTTTATGGAAAAAGGTTCCGATCCGATCAGCGGACATCTCAAGACGATCCCGTTTTTGAAGTTGTAAACCGTACTTTAAGAAATATTCGTACTGATTAATGTAGAAGTTTTGCAACTGTGAGATCGAAGCATACAAAACCCGTTGCCCACTCTTATTTGGAGTAGCATGAAGATATAAGGCTTGGGCTAACGTTGCTCCAATATCATCCACAACGTTATGGTAATTAAATCCTTGATTTACCATTTCTAGGCGCTGTTGAAGCTTCTTTCCTAAAGCATTATCAACAGCATCCGGACTTAGTTGCCACTGCTTTGCTAATAAAATCAAATCCTGTTCAACTTTTTTCCAAGCTGGTGGCATCTGGACTGGAGTAGCAATTGATTTTTGATCATCCCGTACTTGACGACCTACACGCACCAATTGACTTAAGCTAGCTTCCGGACTGCTGATAAACTGCTGGGCGTTTTCTCTGCCAACCTTACTAGTTACTAGTGGCGAATTGATAATCGGCCGCTGGAGATAGGCAGCCAAATCGCGCATGTATGGTGAAATTGTTAACTCTTTATCATCATTGGTTGCTTGTGGCGCTGTGAAAATTAACTGTTGCTTTGCGGAAAGCATCCCTAAATAATGCACAAATGGTTCATTATTCAACTCTGTTATCATGTCAGCCGGTAAGTACTGAAAATCATCGTCTAAATATGGAGCTAAGATCTGCTTATCTTGGTCAGTCAATAATCCATCGTTTTCGCGCACTTCTGGCATCACATCATCAGTCGAGCCAATCATAAAGACAACCTTTTTGTTTTGACTTTGCACAATTCCAGTTTCGGAAACAACCACTTGGTCAAGCGTTGCTGGAATTTGGGAGTATTGAGCTGCTGAAAATCCGGCTTGGATAATCTCATTAAATTTTTCAAGATAATCGTTGATATTATCCTTGTCCAGACGATCTTTTCCAAGAATCTCAACATATTCTTGGAGAATCTGACAAAATTTTTCCCAAACTTGTTGCGGCTGACGTGCCAAATCAAGATCACGAGTACTCTGGTATTGTTGCCATTGATATAGTCGTTCAGTAACCCCATTTTGTTGCAAGAAGTTAAACAGCGTCGTTGCTAACTCTTGGCCTGATTCTACTTTCTTTAGTTGGCTTAAGAACGGCACAATTATTTCAGTAACATAATTATGAACAATCGATAATTGCTGGTTTAATTGTTCTACTCGTGATGCGGTTGCTTTTTCTCGCTGATCATCGGCATCTTTAACAGTCCATAGATCTGGTTTTATCCAATCCTGTTTCCCGCGAATTGCCTGCTTTAAACACCAATTTTCGGTGGTAAAGACTGCTTCTTGGAAAATCTTAATTGGCATTAAATCACCAGTCGCTAATCGTGGTACCAATAACCACGTCTTCAGCAGCTGCATAATATCCCCTAATTGATATCCTCGTTGGTCAATACTAAGCAACGTGCTTAATAGGATTACAAGCGGATGCTGATCCATTTTGCGCTCATGATCATCAAAAACCGGTACCTGATTTTGTGCAAAGATCGGTGCGATCATGTTTTGATAACCGTCAAGGTGACGAGTCAAAACTAAGAAATCTCGGTACCGATACTTGCCAGTAGCAACCATCTGCCTAATTTTGGTAGCAACTTTTTCTAATTCTTCACGATGATTTGCCATTGTATAAAACTGAACCGTCGAAGGAGCTGTCAACCGGCTGGTTTCTGTTGTTGAAATTGGTCCTGCTGCATATCGCTTAAAGTAATGGTCAACTTCTTGAAGATCATCATTAACTCGCGGGTGTGTTGCAAACCACACATTCGGCTGGAGTTTAATCTGTTGTGGAGCCTGCTGAGCCAGCTTCCAGAGACGTCGATAAACCATCGCTGAGGAATAAAACAAATCATTTTCAGCAGGAATTTCACTCGGACTAGGATGATTCTGATCAGGATACCCCCGGTCGAGAACTAGTGAAACCATTGTGGTTGCCCCATTTTCTACTAAAGCATCAATTATTTGTTGTTCGCTTGCAGTAAATTGTGCAAATCGATCAATAAAGAAGTGCATGTGACGGACTTCTTTATTAGTTTGCAAATACTTAACCAACTGCGAATAAAGTTCATTATTTCCCAGGAAATTTTGCTGAAGTTGTTTCTCATAAGCATGGTAAATAATCTCAATATCATGCATCTTAGTTAACCAGACGCGGTTAGCTCCTGATGATTGATCTTGCTGAATTTGACCCAGTATCATTGAAAAATCATCTGCTGAAATATTGGCGCCTTTTAATTCTTCTAATTGCTCCGTCATTTTCTGAATAAAACCCGGTCGCTTAATTTCGCTTGCATAAAGGTGTAGTTCTTTTGCATACTCCTGAGCTACTTGGGATGTCAACATAGTCATTCCAATCTTAGAGATCCGTGGCGTTTGAAATGCTGGTGTATCACGTAAGAGGAACCATGCTAATCGACTAAAGGATAGTACCTGAAGCTTTTCTGAGGCAAAGCGTTGATCATTATCAAGGCCCATCCGCTTTCGTAACCCTGCTAAAATATTTATTTCCGTTTCAAATTTAATATGGTTAGGAACCAAGTAGAAAAACCGGTCTTCAGCTGAGGCCTTCTTCATTTGGTCAGCCAGTTGATCGATCATTACCTGTTCATGATCCATTGCACGAGTGCCTAAAACAAAGCCTAGAGTTCCCATGATGATCCATCCTTTTCGCATAAATTCAGATTTTATTTTACCATAGACATCGAACAAATGTTTAGGTAAGTTATTTAAAAAAGGAGCAGTCCATTAGTAGCAAAGTCCCACTCCAAAATTTTTATAAGTATGCCTGCTTAAAGAAGATGACCGCTTGAATTAAGGCAAGTAATGCAATCACCCAGCGCATCAGCTTAGCAGGGATATAACGTAAAACAATTGGTCCTAAATAACCACCAATAAACATTCCCACCGCCATTGGAATTGCGTCCCACCAATAAATTTTTGATGTAAACGAATAGATAATCAAGGCAACGAGATTAGTAAAACCACAAACTGCATTTTTGATTGCGTTTGCTACTAGAAAGTCCTCATCACTCAGGTATGTTAATAATACTAGAATCACAATTCCACTTGCAGCACCAAAGTAGCCTGCATACCCTCCAACAACTATCAGAAGAAAAATGTACAAACTCTTTAGCCATTGGGGTTTCTGTTTAGTTAAGTCGGGTTGGTGCTTCCCTGAAATTAAAATCATTGCACCCGCAATTAAGATAAAGAACGGAACCACCCGTTCAAAAACCTTCCCCGGAAAAGCAAGTAAAAGGAAGCAGCCAATAATTGAACCGATCACAGTAAAGGAACCATAGATCCATACCTGACGCCAGTGGCCATGAAGTTCCCTTCCAGACGCAAATACTGCGCCAAGACTATTCCAAATCAGTGCTGCATCATTTGTCACATTGGCATAAACTGGAGCTACACCAACACTCAAAAGGAGTGGATATGATGCCAGCGAAGCAAAAGAAGCTGCTGAAGCTAAGATTCCCGCAACAACACCGCCAAGTAATAAGTAAATTAACGTTCCAATCGATGGAATTCCTGCCATTTTTCTCTCCCTATCAAACTAACTTATAAAATCTTACAGAATCGGCGATAGCAGTCGTGAAAACGTCTGTTTAAACCGTAGCCACCGCGATTGGCTAGCAAACATTTCTGGAGTAATCACCCTTGAACTACGGATATCATTGACAAAGATTTGCTCTAGCTTATCCGTCATATCGCGATCGTAAATAAAGGAATTAATCTCGAAATTTAACTTAAAACTTCTGAAATCAAGGTTTGCAGACCCAACACTTGCCATTCTGCCATCAATCATAATCGTTTTGGCATGCAAAAAGCCTTTTTCGTAAAAGTAAATAGTAATACCATGATTTGCTAATACCCGAGCGTAATATTGGGTTGCTCGGTAAACAAATGGATGATCTGGTTTACATGGAATCATTATCCTGACATCTACTCCCGAATGAGCAGCCACTTGAAGCGCATCGATCACACTATCATCTGGAATTAAATATGGTGTTTGGATCCAAATATGATCAGTCGCCGCGTTAATTAACCGCAGATAACCTAATTTAATGTTTTCCTGTGGTGATTCTGGACCACTAGAAACAATCTGCAGCGATGTTTCATTCTTAAGTTGATTCTTATCTAATTTAATTTCAGGGAAGAACCGCCGAAAATGCTTAATTCGGCTTTCTTGATGTTTGACTGAAGCATTCCAGTCACGAATAAACCGTTGTTGCAGGCTATATACGCCACCACCAATAATTCGGAGATGAGTATCACGCCACGGGCCGAACTTCTTCACCCGCCCGAGATATTGATCACCAACATTAAAACCACCAACATAGCCAATCTTGCCGTCGATTACAACAATTTTTCGGTGATCACGGTAATTCAACCGAAAATCAATAAAGTTGCTATGGGTCATCAAGAATGGTGTTGCATAGCCACCACGCTTACGAAGGCCGTTATAGAAATCAGCACGAACCCCCATCGAACCCCATGAATCATAAAGCACACGAACCTCTACACCCTCTGCTGCTTTCTGCTCTAACAAGGTTCGCAATTCATTTCCGATCTGGTCATTATAGATTGTATAAAATTCAATATTAATGCTCTTTTGGGCTGCTTCAATGTCAGCAAAAAGCTGTTGGAATAGTTTATCACCATCTACATAAACTTTGACATTATTGTGACGAGTTAAGAAGGCATTATCTAAACTTTGAAAAAGCATTACCGTCCGTCGATACATCTGAGCAGTTGAATGCTTAGGCTTCGGCATGTTTTGAAACTGAACCTTTTGCCGATCAACTGCCTGCTTTAGTTTTAACTGTGTCTGCGATTTAATCCTCTCTAACCGCCGCTGTGGCAACTTTCGACCAAGAAACGCATAAATAATGAAACCAACTACCGGTAGTAAAAGCAGCACAAGCAACCATGCCCAAGTTGCAGCAATATCCCGTTTTTCTCTAAAAACTGTAAATAGTGCCGCAATTTCGTTAATAACAACGATTGCTAGCAACAGCCATTTAATAACACTCCACGTTAGTATCAATTACGGCACCCCCTTTTTGTCTCCTTAATTCTAACTCATTAAAATTAGATAACCAACGGCCACTCCAAAGATTTTCTTTTTGTTTTATAATATAGCCAATTTATTAATGAATTGAGGTTAACCTAACTATGTCAACAATTTATCTTCGACGCGCTAAATTAGCAGATTTAAACACCATTATGGAAATTATCGAAGAGGCTCGTATAGCGCTTAAAGAAGCAGATAATCCACAATGGCAAGATGGCCATCCTGATCGGGCAATGATTAGTCGTGATATTTCCCAGGAAATAAGTTGGGTTCTCATCGTAAACAATCGAATTGCTGGAACCGCGGTTCTCCAACTTGCTCCTGAACCTTCATACCAGAATATTAGTAACGGTCAGTGGAGCCATCCTCACGCTCCATACGCCACAATTCATCGGGTCGCTATTTCCAGTAGCTATCGCGGTCAAGGCCTTGCTAAGTTTCTGTTTAGTAATTTAATTACTGTTGGTCAACTCCAAGGACGTAATGACTTCCGCCTTGATACACACGAAAAGAATAAACAAATGCAAAGGTTGGCTCGCAATTTGGGCTTCGTTCGTTGTGGCAACGTTACTGTTAATGACAAAAACGACCCAAGACGGCTTGCCTTTGAACTAAATCTCAATCATGGCTACAAAGTTACAAGAATTACTAACGACTTTATGAAAGGACTGCTAAAATAGAAAGTGTAAGATATAACTTTACTTATAGGAGGGATTTTATGCAGTACGCAAAAAATGATCTTGGTCATTTAGTTCGCCAACACAATGAACTAGTCAATAAGATCCAAAAGATTCATCCAGAAATCGAACAACTTAGTAAGCGGATTGGCTTAAAGCCAGATGATGACTTCTGGAAGATGTACTTAAACCAACAATGGCTGCCTACTAGTACAGCAATCCAAAGTCGCCTCTTTAGGCTTCAAAAAGAATTTTTTGATCTCGGTGAACGAGCTGGATTGATTGAAATTAAGATCAACCAACTAAAAAAGAACGCTGCTTAATTAGCACTTAAAATAATAAAAGAATAAAACGACGGGGCTAGAAAATGATATACTTTTCTAACCCCGTCATTTTAATTACAAAGAAAGACTCACTTGCAATCCATGATTAACCTTTTTCATTACCAAAGCATCAAGGTGATCAATCCGATCCATTAGTCGTTGCTTATCAATCGTCCGAACTTGTTCCAGCAAAACAACTGAATTTCGGAGAATCCCGGTTACTTCAGCCGTCAGTGGAACGTGTGTCGGCATTGGCTTCTTTTGTGAATGCGTGGTGATTGGTGCCACAATAACGGTCGTGCTAAAGTGGTTGCCGATATCATTTTGAACAATCAAAACCGGTCGTTGCCCTCCTTGTTCCGAACCCACTACCGGTGAAAGATCGGCATAAAAAATGTCCCCTCGTTTTACTTCTTTTGCCTTCATTCGGTAAATTTCTCCTTAGGTTTATCATCGTTATAGTTTCATTTTAAAAAGAAAAAAGATAGGAAACAAGTTCCCTATCTTCTTTCCTCATCAAAGCCTAATGACTACTTGTCGTCTTCAGCTTTTTTATCGTTATCTTCGTCTTTGTCAGCTTTTTCTGACTTGTATTGGTCACTGTCATCCTTGGCAGCATCCTTAGCATCAACGATTACTAACTTACCATCCTTCATTTCAGCAACCAAGTGTTTTGCATCAAGGTGGTCAAGGTAGTAATCAGTTACCTTGTCACGAATTTCACGTTCGATAACCCGGCGAAGTGGACGAGCACCCATTGCTTCATCATAACCTTCATCAATAAGGTATTGCTTTGCAGTTGGGGTAACCTTAACGTCCATTCCCTTCTTAGCCAAAGTCTTGTTAACATCTGCTAACATCAAGTCAACAATCTTCTTCAAGTCTTCCTTAGTTAAACTGTGGAATTCAACAATTGCGTTGAACCGGTTCAAGAATTCTGGACGGAAGTAATTAGTTAACTTCTTAATCAAGTCTTCTTCATCGTTGTCGTTACCTAACTTAACTGGAGCATCATTGGAGTATCCAGCGTTTGAGGTTGCGATAATTACCGTGTTCTTGAAATCGATAGTGTTTCCTTGACCATCAGTTAAACGACCATCATCAAGAACTTGGAGCAAGAGGGTAATAACTTGCGGGTTAGCCTTTTCAATTTCATCTAACAAGATAATTGAGTATGGGTGACGACGAACTTTTTCAGTTAAGGTATTGCCATTGTCATCATAACCAACATAACCAGCAGTTGCACCGATTAACTTAGAAACGGCTGTCCGGTCTGAGTATTCTGACATATCCAAACGAATAATGTCATTCTTACTACCAAACATGTCGAGAGCTAATTGCTTTGCAAGTTCAGTCTTACCAACACCAGTAGGACCAACGAAGAGGAAACTGCCAATTGGTGAGTCGCCTTCATCAAATCCAGCACGGTTACGACGAATAGCTCTAGCTACTGCTTCAACAGCCTTATCTTGACCAATGACTTTGCCTTCAAGCCGCTTGTCCATGTCCTTTAATCGTTCAACATCGCTAGCACCAATCTTAGAAACTGGAATACCAGTCATTTGTTCTACAGCGTTAGCAACATCTTCAGGGGTTGCTGTAACCTTGTCATTTTCGGAGCCTTCCTTTAATTGCTTCTCAAGATCAGCAATCTTCTCCTTAGCAGCTTGAGCAGTCTTGTAGTCTTCCTTCTTGGCTGCTTCCTTCTGCTTCTTCTTTTCGTTTTCGATGTCTTTTTCAATTTGCTTTGCATCGTGTGCTGGGTGCTTAGCAGCTAAGTGAGCAGCAGTCATATCTACTAAGTCGATTGCCTTGTCAGGTAATGACCGTTGTGGCATGTATTGAACTGAGTAGTCAACTGCAGCTTGAAGAACATCATCTGGCAACTTAACGTTGTGGTGACGTTCATACAAGTCACGAATTCCCTTTAGGATAGCAATTGTATCAGCCTTGCTTGGAGCGTTAACTGTTACTGGGTTAAACCGCCGTGCCAAAGCTGCATCCTTCATAATTGTGTTTCGGTATTCATCCTGAGTAGTTGCACCAATAACGGTAATTTCACCTCGTGATAGTGCTGGCTTCATGATATCAGACATACCCTTAGAGCCATCAGCATCACCAGCAGAACCAGCGCCAATGATTTGGTGAATTTCATCGAAGAAGAGGATAATATTGCCAGCCTTCTTCACTTCATCAATCAACTTTTGCATGTTCTCTTCGAAACTACCACGGTATTGAGTACCAGCTTCAAGACTAGAAACATCGATACTAATAATTTCCTTATCCTTAATGGCTGCTGGAACATCACCAGATACGATTGCTTGAGCAAGTCCTTCTACAACAGCAGTCTTACCAACACCAGCATCACCAACTAATACTGGATTATTCTTAGTCCGCCGACTTAAAATTTCAGCAGTTTCTTGAATTTCTTTATTCCGTCCAATAACTGGATCAAGTTCGTGACGACGAGCTTCTTCAGTTAGGTTCCGTCCCAACTTATATAAGATGCTTTCCTTACCTTCATTAGGTTGTGGACCTGGTTGTTGTGGAGCAGCCCCACCAGGTAGCTTGCCAGTCTGACGATATTGAGCAAATTCTTCAGGAGTAACTTCTCTACCATTAATGAGGTAGCGGCGGTTATCAGAATTGAGACTATTCATTCCACCCATTAATTGGTTAAAAATGTCGTTCATATCTCCGTCAAATGGGTTCATTGGATTTTGTGCCATAAGTACATTCCTCCCTTAATTTCCTTTAATCAAATTAACAAAAAATTTATTGTTATGTTTATTATAGGTGCTTTCATATCTCGAAGCTAATATAACGCATTATCTATGTTAAATAGTGTTCCTCTAATTCTTTCAGGACCTCCCACATATGTTTATGCTGTGCCTGAGCTAAAGCATCCAAATCCCTTAAATTCAGTGGCGTTGCGCTCGACTGTGGCTTATTAAAGGATTTATGTAAAGTGGTGTAACCGTATCCGGAACGTTTTGATACCTGATAAATCGTTAAGTTATGGACTTCCAAGTACTGTTTAATATTAATCCGCATATTTTCACTTCCTTTACATTAATAATTATATCACATTTGTGGTATAACACAAGTGTGGAGTATCAAAAAATCCAAAAAATTTTAAAAAGTTATTGACTTTAATTAAAAATGAATTAGAATATTAGTAATCTCTTAATCAATTGAGGAATGAATAATTTAGTATCCTTGTAATCCCTTTTCTTTTGTGTGCTAACATTCCATTCCCAGATGTTCCCCAAGCGTCTGGGAATTACTACTTTACTCATTCCAATTCAGCAAAGAGGCTGGGAATTAACCCAGTCTCTTTACTATTTTAAAGATAGTTCTGTCCTACTCTCTTTTATGAGAATTTGCTAAGGAACAGCCATTAATTTGAACAAGCATTTTTATTGCTTACCATCATCGATTCAGGCATACTTGAAACAGTTGGATAAAAGTTTAGATCCATTGCTACCAAATAAAGGGAGGATAAGCAAATGAGTACATTTAAGGTAAAAGCCACAAAAACTACTACTGGAATGCAGGTTGCTGCTGGAACACGAGGATTTGAAATTACCTTTGATGAACCAAATAGTACTAATACAGGGATGAATCCGGTAGAAATTCTCTTAACTTCTTTTGGTGCTTGTACTGCAATTACAGCCCAAGCCTTAGCGGACAAGCGGAATTTCGACTTACAAGCTTTCTGGATCGATATTGACGGTGATCTTGACCGCGAAGATGTCGCTACTGGAGAAAGTCGACGGAAATTTACTGAAATCCGCTTTACACCCCACCTTCGCTCAGACGAATCTGACGAAGATATTAAACAGTTTCTTGCCGATGTCGAAAAGAAGTGTCCAGTAAGGAATACCCTTGAATTTGGTACAAAATTTGTCGCCAATAATTTTGTACGGGAATAAGGTGCTAGGATAATGCCATACATTAAAAAGATCCGGAGCATGGTTGGTCACGAGCCCTTAATCATGACTAGTGCTTCAGGAGCATTGCTTAACCACGATCAGCATGTTCTTCTTCAAGCTCGTGCCGATACTGGTGATTGGGGCTTCCCCGGTGGTTATATGGAATACGGTGAGTCGTTTAGCGACACTGTCAAACGAGAATTTAAAGAAGATGCTGGTTTTGAAATTACTCCCGTGAAGTTGTTGAAACTTCAGGATCAAGATTTTTATACTTATCCAAACGGTGATCAAGTTCAACCAGTTAATGCCTTCTACCTCGTTAAATTGGCTACGCAAAAGCACTTTAATACTAAGCCCGATGAAACTGTTAAAGTCCAGTACTTTGATCTTGCAAAAGAACCACCAAAGTTCTTCAATGACCAACATTCTGAAATGTGGCAGCTGATTAAAAATTATGTCGAACAATTATAGAGATTATTAGATAAATCATCCCCATACTCTGTTTAATTCAGAATGTGGGGATGATTTCTTTTTCTTCGTTTTGCTGCCTATCTCATTAACTTACCCTCTTCGTTAATTATGCTAGAATAGTTTTATTATGTAGTAAGAGCGATTAAGGAGAGAAATTATGATTTGGACCTGGGACGTTATCCGGCGCATCATTGAAGTACTATGGCTAATTAACATTGGATTTGCTATTTGGACCGTTTTTCGGAGCAGACGGGATATTGCCGCTACTTGGGCATGGCTGCTCGTCCTATCAGTATTTCCCGTAGTCGGCTTTATTCTCTATATGTTCGTTGGTCGTCAATTATCACATGATGATATTTTTACAATTCAAGAAGAACAAGCTAAATATCAAAATACTTTCCTCAAGAAACAACATCAACTATTAGAAAAACACGAATTACTACCGCAAAGCAATCAGAAACCCCGGGCACGAATGCTTGCTAATTTAAACCTTAATAATGACGAGGCACTCTTAACCTTTGATAATCGTGTCGAAGTCTTTACTGACGGTCATGCTAAGTTTGAACAGCTAATTGACGATATCAACCACGCCAAAAAAATAGTTGACGTTGAGTACTATACTTTTTACGCTGATCACCTTGGCAAACGGATTCTTGCCGCATTAATTCGTGCTGCTAAACGAGGGGTCAAAGTTCGTGTTCTTTATGATGCTAGTGGCTCTCGTGGAACCAAGCCATCGTTCTTTGAATCACTAGAAGCTCTTGGTGGTGAGGCTCAAGCATTTATTTCAAGTTCATCTAAGTGGTATACCTCACCACGACTTAACTACCACCTCCACCGAAAATTAGTGATTATTGATCACAAGATCGGCTACATTGGCGGTTTTAATATCGGCGATCAGTATCTTGGTGATAGTCCTAAATTTGGTTACTGGCGTGATACTCATCTAAGAGTGGTTGGTCAAGCTTCAGTCATGATGGAGATTCGTTTTGCAATGGATTGGAATACCACCTGCCGCAAAACCCATAAGCCAAAGTTTTCTATTGATGATGAACTAAAGAACTTTACGATTGAGCATCCTCAATCAGCCGATCCGAATGAAGTTCCCATGCAAATCGTCTCCTCTGGTCCGGATAACCAAAATTACGCAATTCGACGAGGGTATGAGGGAATTATCGCTACTGCACGGAAATATGTTTATATCCAATCTCCTTACTTAATTCCTGAAGATTCAATTCTTGAAGCATTAATCATTGCCGCTAAAAGTGGTGTCGATGTCCGAATCATGGTCCCATGTATGCCTGATCATCCCTTTGTTTACCGAATGACCGAATACTATGCTAAGTATCTTGTTCAAAATGGTGTTAAGGTTTACCGCTATGATAATGGCTTTATCCACGCTAAGACAATGGTTAGTGGTTCCAACATTGCATCTGTCGGCTCAGCTAACCAGGACTACCGAAGCTATAAGCTTAATTTTGAAGTAAATGCATTTACCTATAATTCACAGCTCTCTAGTGAACTTAAAAAGATTTTTGAAGATGACCTGATCAACTGCACACCAATGACAGAAGAGTATTTTGAAAATCAATCACGGTGGCTAAAGTTTAAGCAGCAATTCTCTCACCTTCTAGCACCAATTTTCTAATTTACGGGAGGAATTAAAATGAACACGGAAAATGCCAAACGCATTAAAGATGTTCTGATTGCAATTTTAATAATCGTTGGTGTACTAGCAATTCTTCCAGCAATTTTTATCGCTATCATGACTATTCTTTCTATCCTTATTACCGGCTTTTCGTTTGCTAACATTGCACTTGTTGAAATGATGAGGCAATGGTCAAGTAATATCTGGACAAGTTTCTTCTATTTTGGGTTATTAGTTATAGAGATTGGCCTTCTGGTTATCATTATTCCTATTCTTGTCTGGGTCATTAAATGGCTAATCAAAGCAGTAAAAAAATGGGTGATCAGTGCTATTAAAAAGCGATTGGGAGGCAATAATAAACAATGAAGCGCGCATTTAAATGGGGAAGCATTATTATTGTTTGCGGATTAATCATTTCTGGAATCGCCTATTTAGGTCATAAACAACCATTTGATCCAATGACCCCAATTGAAGAATCAACAGCTAATCGTGATGTTCTTACCCGAAAGTCATTTAATAAAATTAAAGTTACTGCTAGTTCAGCTGATGTAATTATTAAGCAAGGAAACCACTTTACCGTTTCCTATTACGGAAATAAAAACCATGCAGTTCATGCTCAGGTTAAAGACGGTGTCCTAAAAATTACGCAGACACCCGTTACCCATTCGAAACTAGCTAAATTTCAGTTACTTAACAATGCCGATGAAGAGCGTTGTATCGTTACTGTTCCCCAAAAGGCAAGTCTTACTAAGATAGAAGGTCACGTCAATAATGAACTTCTGCTTAATCAAATTCTTGCCAAAAAGGTTAATTTAGAGAGTAATAGTGGCGACATTAATGTCCTTAACAGCGAGTTTGATCAAGGAAAAATTATTACTACCAGCGGAGATATTACCATTCGTAACTCGTCCCTTATCCAGACAAAACTTTCTTCAACTAGTGGTGATATTAATTTAAATAAGGTTTCATTAACCAAGGGATGTTCTTCGTTAACATCTGGTGACTTTAACGGTCAGCGATTAACTATTATCGGTCATTATTCAGTTACTAACCAAAGCGGGGATAATTCGATTACTAAATCGACCATTGACGGTGCTAAACTCACAACTAAAAGTGGTGATAACAATTTAAGGCGGAAACATCGTAGCGGTGGTTCGCTCGAACGAAATACCACTGAGCCAAACGTCATCTACCTCAAGAACGTTAGTGGCGATAACACTATTAAGTAACGGTTTCACATGAAACAAATAGTAAAAGAGCTTCAAAATTCGTTTTTTTTCGAACTTTGAAGCTCTTTTTAGGAGTTGTTTAAGTTTTTAGTTGTGTTATCTTACCTATTTATTAGTAGATACCATCATAAGCCTTTTGGTAAAGGTCAATTATTTCTTGCTTAGTACCCTTCCGTGGGTTGGAGAATGCATTACCATCCTTCAATGCGTTTTCAGCCATCAATGGGAAGTCTTCTGGCTTAGCACCAATTTCCTTGATTGATGCTGGAATACCAACAGCCTTGCACATTTCTTTCATTCCGTCAATTGACTTTTGTGCAGCTTGCATGGTAGTTAAACCAGTAGTGTCGTAACCCATAATTTCAGCTAATTCTGCAAACCGTTCTGGGCAAGCAATAATGTTATACTCTTCAACTGTAGTAAGCAATAATGCACAGCAAACACCGTGTGGAGCATCATATTGACCACCAAGTTGGTGAGCCATTGCGTGAACATAACCTAAGTTAGCATTGTTAAATGCCATTCCGGCAAGCATTTCTGCTTCAACCATCTTTGTCCGTGCTTCAATATTGTGACCATTAGCAACTGCTTCAGGCAATGCAGTTTGGATTAATTGAATAGCTTCCTTACATTGACTGTCAGTGATTGGGTTGTGGTCAACTGAAACGTATGGTTCAATTGCTTGAACAAAGGCATCACAACCAGTAGCAGCAGTAACTGATTGAGGAACATCTAACATCAGCATTGGATCGTTAAATGATACCAATGGAATGTTACGCCATGAAACAACAACAAACTTCAAGTGGTCCTTTTCGTTAGTAATAACTGCGTGACGGGTTAATTCTGAACCAGTTCCGGCAGTAGTATTAACAGCCATCAATGGTGGTAGTGGGTTCTTTAAAGTCTCAATTCCGGCTAACTTAGTAATATCGTCACCATTAGTCAAAATAATTCCGATTCCCTTACCACAGTCGTGAGCTGATCCACCACCAACAGTGATGATTGAGTCACAACCTTCATCTTCGTACATCTTCTTACCAGCCTTGATGTTCCGAATCTTTGGGTTAGGTTCTACACCAGTGAAGACAGCGTAGTCAACACCAGCCTTTTCCAATGATGCAAGGGTTTGCTTAACTGGTCCATTGTCGATCGCAGCCAAGTTATCTTGGGTAACAACCAGTACCTTGTGCATTCCCAGCATCTTAGCACGATCACCAATCTTTTCAATTACACCTGGGCCAAAGAAATTAACACTAGGCATCAGAAAGTCAAATTGTCTATTCATTGCAATAGCCTCCTTGGATTACTTGTATGCACTTACATTATGAATCATTGTGAAGATCATTGCAAATTATAATTGCCTAATAACCATTAGAATATAGACATATTAACTCATTTGTTTCATTACAAGATTTTTTAGATTATTTATTCCGCCTTTTTTGTTAAATCTTTTTCAAATTCTGCTCGTAGTAATTGAGCAACTGGATCATAAGTATGGAGAATCCGATCAACTTCTGCAACTGAATCGGATGGACTAATCTTTAATTGCGGGTTAATTGCCAATTGTTTCATGTGAAACCCGGTAATCACTAGTCGCATTGCTATCTGTGCTTGAGCTCCACCGTGAGCGCCAAACGTTACTAAACTGACTGGCTTATCCTTCCACTCGTTTGCCAAATAGTCAAGTGCATTCTTGAGTACTGCCGGGTAGCCCCAATTATATTGCGGGAAAACAAAGATCAAGCCATCATAGCTTGAGATTAGGCTGCTCCATTCACGTGTATAGCTATGTTCGTACTGACCGAGTGCTGGTATTTTACTTTCATCTAAAAATGGTAAGTCGATTGCTCTTAAGTCAATTTCATTAAATTCCAGTTTTGTGCTTACCGCTAATTGTTTCTGTAACCAATCAGCAACTTGCTTGCTCCGCCGACCAGGACGTGTACTACCAACAACTATTCCAACCTTTTTCATTGAAATCACTCCCATCAATTGTCTTTGCCTTCATCATAACCATATTTAGCCTTTAAAACAAAAGAATGGGGCTGGAAAGTTAATTTCCAGTCCTATTCTTTTACTATTCAGTCTTTCCCTTCTTTTTCACTAAACCAAATGTTAGTAATTGGAGAAGAAGGTTTACCAGGACGAGCATTGTTCCAGTAATTAATCCTGGGCTCTGTTTTTCACCAGTTTGTGGTAATTGCTGGTTATCCTGACTCGTCTTCTTAACGTTATTATCAACTTCTTTTACATTAACTTGTTCAGAAATTGCTGCAGAAGTCAGCTGAACAGTTGCCGGAGCCGCGGCATTTACTGTACTAGTAGTTGCAGAAGCTGAATTTTCATTCCCCTGTTGACCGGAGTTGCCTGAATTAGCCGACGTATCTGAGCCTGCTGGTTTATCTGCGTCTATTGGTCCATTTGAATTTCCTGGTTGTTCGGGACTTACCGGCTTATCAGGTGTATCTGGGGTGATTGGTTTATCTGGGGTGTCCGGATCTGTTGGTTCACCTGGCACTACCGGATCTGTTGGCTTTTCATTTTGCTTGTAGCTAATTTCTACCAACACATTCTCAGTATTAACATCCGGCGTTACGGCTTCTACCTTTTCCTGACTTGGTGTGTAACCATCAACCTTTTCTGGGATAAATTCAGCCCATGTTCCATTCCCATCAACTTGCCATTCAGTTTCACTAATAATTTCACCATTTATTGGATGCTTAGTAGTGTGCTTAACAAACGTTACGGTTTGGGTAATCGTCTTTACGGTTCCATCCGGCATCGTAACCTTAATCACCCGATTAACCGTCTTAGTATTAGCATCAATTTGGTGGGCCAGGTAGTTAACGTGGTGGATCTGATCCTCTGTTTCCCCATTAACTTCCATCAGCTCAATCTTTTCACTATTTGGAACATGCCCCTCAACCGTTGGCACAATAAATTCTGCAAACTGCCCAGTCGACCATTCACCATATTCCTTTTCACCGGTTTGTAAATTCGTCTTTACTTCACGAGTTAGTGTTACGGTGTGGTTAACCTTTTCGACCTTGCCGTTTGGGTGGTGAAGGTGAATTACCCGGTTAACTGTCTTTTCCTCAGTTGCAGTTGAATATGCCGCTTCATAGCGAACTTCTACTACTGAATCTTCAGTATCTGGAGTTACTGTTAATTCTGGAACGACACTTACTGAGGGTTTCTTGCCGTCAATTTCAGGAATTTCCTGTTCATTAAATGACAATTCACTTTGGCGCCAGCCTTCAGAAATGATCTCCCCAGTCCATGGGTTGATAACCTTTTCGTATGTGAACGTAACCGTCTGTGGAATTTCCTTTACCGTACCATCAGGCAAGATTAATTTAATTACTCGGTTAATCGTCTTGTCACTAGTCTCAACCTTATTTTCTCGGTAACTAATGTAAATGTGCTTATCTTCAGTATCAGCATCAGGAGTTACTGCATCCAGCTTTGTAATATCTGGTGTATAACCATCAAGTGCCGGAGTTGTGAATTCATCCCATACGGAATCACCATCGACTACCCATTCAGTTTCACTGATAATTTCACCATTTACTGGGTGCTTAGTAACATGCTTAACAAATGTTACTGTTTGAATAATCGTCTGCAAAGTTCCGTCTGGCATTGCGATTTTAATTATTCGGTTAACTGTTTTAGTTTCACTATTAACTTCATGGGCAAGGTAGTTAACATGGTGTTCTAGATCTCCTGTCTCACCATCCACTTCTACGGAATCGAATCTTTCAGTGTCTGGAGCGTGTCCTTCAACAGGTGGCACAACAAATTCTGCAAAATGAGCCCTTGTCCAATCGCCGTACTCGTTTTCACCCGTTTGTAAATTCGTCCTTACTTCGCGAGTTACCGTTACTGAGTGTTTAATCGGTTCAACCGTTCCGTTCGGGTGATGGAGGTAGATTACCCGATTAATTACCTTTTCTTCAGTTGTAATTGAGTACGCTGCCTCATAACGAACTTCAACTTCATAATCCTTAGTATCTGGATTAGCTACCTCTCTTGGGATATATGTTTTATCAGGTTTTTTTCCGTCAATTTCAGCTGGATAATAGTCATCAAACATCTTTCCCGGTTGATCCCATTCGCCATAAACGACTTCCCCATTCGCTTTCTTAATCACTTGACGAGTAAATGTTACTGTTTGGCGAACATATTTGGTATTACCATCCGGTAAGATTAGTTTGATTGTCCGTGTGACATCACGAGTTTCCGTTGTTACTTCATTTTGAGGGTACTTAATTTCCTCAATCCAGCTATTAGTTCCTGGCTTAACCGTAACTTGACTGATCTCTGTCCGGTCTGGCATTACTCCGTCAATTTCTCCTGCCTGGTAACTATCAAATGAATCTTTATCCGTGGTCCACTCTCCATATGTTGTCTCATTCGTCCACGGGTTAGTAATAATATTACCAGTAAACACTACCGTCTGTACAATTTCTCTCGTTGTTCCATCTGGTAAGTACAGGATAATCGTCCGAGTGACCGTGTTTGTTTCTGTCCTGACTTCATTTTTCTTCATCATGACATCAATCGTTACCGTATTAGAATCACTATTCACCGTTGTCCCCTTAACCACTGATTGGTTAGCTGAAAAACCATCTTTAGGAACAACCGTGTAGTCTTGGAACGTTAAACTTGGTTGCCAGTCTTGAACAACAACTAGTTGGTTGGTGTACTTGTCATACCTTACAACTCTGGTAAACGTCACTACTTGATGGTTGAGAATCTCCTTATTAGTCCCATAGTGACCATAGATAATCTGCTCAACATCTTTGCTTTCCGTCTTTTCTTCAATAATGTGCCTTACGTAGACTGAGATACTTTGTAAAGGTTCACCAGTCACTTCAAATTCTTGAGGTTGATTACCCACGATTTCTAATCCTGCAGGCAGGTAATTAAGAATTTCATCCATCGTGATTTTATCACCCGGATTTTTTCCAGAGATATAAACATAGTCAGGGAGGACACTATTGTAGTCATCTTGATCATGGAACTTAATTTCTACCCCATTCTGTTGTGGAATATCTGAAGCAGGGTCATTAGTTGAGCCTACCGTCCCCCCCCCCCATAATTTCTGGAGTAGCGCTAGTTACTGGCTGTGCACTAGGTGGCGTCTGATCTTGTACTGCACCTGCTGAGTTTGCCACCACTTGCGAAGTAACTTCACCCGAAACTGGTATCGCTTCTGCTGTACTACTACTCGCTACCTCATCATTGTCCGGTTGCCTCGCACTTTCACTTCCAGTAATTTCTACTGGCTGGGGTGTTGCTAATTCTGTTTGAACTGCTTGTTCTCCTTGATTAACTGTTTCATCGGCTGAAGCACTACTCGCACCAAGGAAAGTTAATCCTAAAAGAACGGATGCTACACCAATGCTTAGTTTTCGAAGACCAAACCGCTGTTTTTGCGGTTGACCTTTGCGAATCATCATTTGTATATTGTTCTTTGATAACATGTGTTAATCCTCCTGTGAGTTAGTAATAAAAAGTAGCATTATTACAAAGTTACTTCCTATCTATCCGCACTATTTCATAGGGGGTTAAACCTATCTTTATCCGCTTTTAGATACATTATTGTAATATCCTTGTAATCTCTATGTAACATATTACTATAACGCCATCACAGGGAAAATATTATTAAGTTGGATCATAATATTTCTTAAGGATTTGATCAAAAAAAGTTCACAAATGAAAGTTTGAGCATTTGTGAACTTTTTTGTTACTTATGATAAGGCAAACCATTAATAATGGTAAATGCCCGGTAAATCTGTTCGGTTAATACCAACCGCATTAATTGGTGAGGGAGGGTAAAACGACCAAATGAAATTTGGGTATCAGCACGTTTTAAAACTTCTGGACTAAGACCCAAAGAACCACCAATCACAAAGGTAATATCACTATGACCATACGTGGTTAACTGGTTAATCTCCTTAGTAAATTCTTCCGAAGTCCGCTCTTTTCCCTTAATCGCTAAAGCATAAACGTACTCCTTATCCTTAATCTTCTCCAGAATCCGCTCGCCTTCCTTCGCCATTACCTCATTCATTTCAGCCTGACTTAGTGACTCTGGCGCCTTTTCGTCTGGAACTTCAACAATTTGAAATTTGCAAAAACGACCAAGTCGCTTTGAATATTCCGCAATTCCTGCTTTAAAATACTTTTCTTTTAATTTGCCAACACCAATAATTTTAATATTCAACTTATCCACCACTTTCAACATTTTATCCACAGGATTATCCACAAGTAATTAATTATAATTCCTTTTTTCCCGAATGTTCGGTAGGAAAAACAAATTGAATGCGCTTACTACCTTTTTACTTATCCACAGTTATCAACAAAAACAACCGTTCGTCAGTAACGCTTGAATTGCTTGATATGACAAGGATTTTCTCTTACCGCTTTTAAGATAATCCACTTATCCACAACATAATTTCCAACTTGTGGATAAGTTTTACACATCGATAATGACTGTTATCAAGGCACTTTTACAATAGTAAAATAATTTTGCTGATTTTTCCACTAACTTTTCCACAAGCTAATTCACAGCCAATTTTGGTTAAAAAATAACACGGATTGTGGTCCCAAAATCACGATCCGTGGATTGCTGAATATTTAACTAATAGAATAGTTCAATCATTCGTTTTTTTTCAAGATTAAGCATACTTATGAGCAATCTTTCCACAAACCGCAGCTACGATTGCTGAAAGCAGATCATCAATAAAAGTATTAACATGCAAGTCTGAAGTATCAAACTTCTTCATGATCCCAGACTTTACCCGGTCAAAATAGCCAAAGTTTGTTGTTCCAATTGTTCCATAAATCGTTGCAATTTGAAGCGCAATTGTTTCATCTACTCCAAACACTCCAGCATCATTTTTAATAATTGAAGCAAGCGGCTCATCAACTTGCCCTTCTTCTGTTAACCGATCCAATTCCAACATGACCATTGCGTTATTCATTAACTCTCGCTTATGCATAACGTCAACAACAGCATCTTCACACTCTTTCAGCGTAACATCAGGTTCATACTGACGCTGGGTTTCATAAACAATCTTTGCCAAATCTGATTGAGTTACTCCACGCTTTGCAAGCCTGTCTACCACAAAATCATAGGCCTTAGTATCAGGATACTTAAATTTAGGATTATTCATCTTCATTTCTCCCCACTTCTATTAATGATTTTATTATAATGCAAATAATACTAAGGACAACCTATCTTCAATTTTCAAAAAAGGAGGTCAGGAAATAACCCGACCTCTTCACTGTTTTAAAGATAATACTGCAACAGCGCAGTAGCTGGCTGGCAGTTCAAATGCTGATCGATCAGTATTTGAACAACCCCTAGTAGACTCTTAAATGGGTTAATTTCCAGCTCCCTCATACTTAATTTATTTTGCCAGCTTCAATGTTGCTGTATGAGACTGACCATCACGGTAATAAGTTACCTTAGTCGTGTCGCCTACTTTGTACTTATACAATGCTGATTTTAGCGAGCTAGTATTCGTAATCTTAGTATCGCCAAGTTTTGTAATAACATCATACTGTTCAAGACCTGCTGTTTGCGCATTTGAGCCGCTCTGAACATCCATGATAACGACACCCTTAGTAATACTTGATGGTAATTTGAGAACAGACTGTTGCTGATCGGTTGTTACTCGACTTAAGTCAATCATACTAATTCCCAGTGAAGGCCGAGAAATCTTACCATTCTTAATTAACTGGTTGATAATCTTAACCACTTCGTTACTTGGAATAGCAAAGCCCATCCCCTCAACGGAAGAGCCATCACTACTTCCGGCTAACTTCATCGAGTTAATCCCGATTACTTGACCAGCCATGTTAATTAATGGACCACCGGAATTACCTGAATTAATTGCTGCATCAGTTTGGATAACAGAAGTTAATGTTCCGTCTGTCCCACTCTTTAGCGTCCGACTCTTTGCAGAGATAATCCCCTTAGTCACGGTATTAGCATACTCACTACCCATTGGTGAACCGATTGCTAAAACGTCTTGACCAGCCGCGATTGAGTTTGAGTTTCCAAATTCGGCAACCGTTTTAACGTTAGCTGAGTTTATCTTTAAAACTGCTAAATCAGTCGCAGAATCTGAACCAACAAGACTAGCATCCACCTTGCGGCCATTGCTTAGAATTACTTGCAACGCATTTGAACCCTTAACAACATGGTTATTAGTAACGATATAGGCAGAATTACTGCTCTTTTTATAAATTACTCCAGAACCTTCGCTGGCTGTCTGAAGTTTACCAGAGTTTTGTGAACCATCTGAACTAGAAGAGTCACCGCTAGTTTGACCACCAAACATTCCCATAATTCCTTGATTGGATGACTGAACTTCCTGCTTATTAATAACACTAACAACAGCATCCTTTGTAGAATCATAAGCCTTGGTTGCTTGATTGCTTAAGTTCGCCTTATTTTTATTTACTTTAGTTCCTCCAGACTTGCTTGAGCCTGCAGGAACGTTCGTGCTAGCGGTTTGAACATGATTTTCAATCACATTACCAATTCCTAGCGAAAGGCCGCCACCGATTAGACCAGCGACAAGACCCACTCCAGCCACTTTTAGCCAAAATTTATTTTTAGTTTTTCGCTGTTTTTGGTTTTGGTCACTCATCAAATAACTCCCCCAATCTCATAATTATCAAGTTCAATATATCGTTAAATTATGAAAAAAGCTTGAAATTTCATCTGTCTTTTGATGACTATTACACTGTTAAAAGTTTGCTTGGCTTATCTGGCTCCGCGTCCACAAGTTGGAAATCATGGTTAACACCAAAATCATGCCTCTCCATCATCGTTGCCACGGTCAGGTGAGCTAATGAACGCATATTATTGTGCTGACTCCGGTGACCTAAGAAAATTCGCTTGGTCCGCGAACCAAGAACGTCCATCAATGCATCTGCTCCCTCTTCATTAGAAAGGTGTCCCGTATCGCTTAAGATCCGTTGCTTTAATGGCCAAGAATATGGCCCCATCCGTAACATCTCCGTATCATGATTACATTCCATTAGGTAGGCGTCTGCATTTCGAATTGTCCCTTCAACCCGGTCAGAAACATAACCAGTATCCGTAATTATACAAAAGGTCTTGTTATTATGGTGAACCTGATAGAATTGCGGTTCCGCTGCATCATGGGAAACGGCAAAACTTTCAACGTCAATGTCTCCCAAATCCTTAACACTGTTTGGTGCGATAATATGCTTTTGCTCTAACGGAACTTTACCAATTTTACTGGCCATTGCATCCCAAGTTCCCTGATTTGCATAGATATCCATTCCATAGCGTCGGGCGAGCACGCCTACTCCATGGCAGTGATCAGTATGTTCGTGCGTTACAAAAATTGCATCAACATCTGTTAGTGACCGGTCAATCTTCGCCATTAAATTTTCGATCCGTTTGCCACTTAATCCAGCATCAATCAAGATTCGATGCTCATTGGTTTCCAAGTAAGTTACATTCCCTGTACTCCCACTCGCCAAAATACTGTAACGTAATGGGTCCTGTTCTGTCACCTCAGATTACTCCTTTACTTCTGATTTAGTGCTTCAGTATTAACACTAGTAGTTGTATTTTTCATTATGGTACTGTTAAAAGCATTAATTGAGATTCGTTCAACCGCTCCTGAGTTCTTAGTTTTAATCTCCGCAACCCAGGTTGGAATATAGACATTCCGGTTGTTAGTATTTGTACTTAATAATCTTGAATACCCTAACTGAACCCACCGAATTCGTGAATTGTTTGGAATCTGGTTATGTTTGTACAGCCAAACAACAGCCCGTTTTTGACTAATCGTGGCCGTTTCTGGACGAAGAATTCGTACGCCCTCTAAAAAGGTCTGCGTATAGCTCGTTACTTCATGGTTAGAATTTACCCGAAAACGAATCTGCCCATCATTGTTCATTACCGGCCGTCCTTCAACCATTTGTGTATAAACAATTACACGTTTCGTTGAAAGGTTTGGGTTGTATTGGTAATGCTTCCCTAATGCTATCTGATGGCTGTTATGAACTAGTTCATTTAGTCGCACATTAGGCGTTTCGATATTAACGTTAATCGGATCGTTAAATTCACTCGTTAAGGTATTGCTCGAAAAGTGTGTTTCTTGATTATGAAGCCGGGTTGATGCATTATCTAACGCACCATCTTCAGTAGAACGGTAACCTGAAAGATAGTATCCTTTTTGCTGACCACCATTTATTTTTCCATAACTAATCGAATCATCTTTCATTTCTTTCAAAATTACGGATGAGCGACTGCTTTGGTTATTCGTTACGATAAAGCGGTTTTCGACCAATAATGAACTCGCAATAATTACATCAAAGAGTAAGAAAGCAAAGAAAAAGATCCATTGAATTCGTTTAAAGTCCATTTTCCAATGCCCCCTTACTTCTGTAATTCGGTGTAATCAACCCACTGTCCATGATAGTCAACAAAGTAGGTTGGCGTTAACTTAACAGTACTGTTATCACTTGTATTTTCTTTCCAAAGGTAACCAACTCTGATCCCTTTAATATCCTTAAGTCGGTTACTTGCCCGAAGCTGCTTAAAGACCGTGGTCGTTGAAGGAAGACGAACCGGCTTATGATTAATCGGCAATGGAACTTGAATACTATATAAGCTCAACCACGTTTTATTCATTCCGTTAACCTTTGATGACATCCGAATATCGCCATACCCAACAGAGTTAAAAATTGGAAATCCTTCGACATAGCTTCGGTAATTAATGGTCCGCTGATGATCACTAATCCCATCATAGCGGAGATTATCCATTGGAATCCCAGTTTTAGCGATTCGATTAAAGAAGTAACTATATAGCTGACTAGATTTAGGCACATCATCATGACTTACATAATTCTCATAATGGACGGTACCGTTTTGGTGATTATAAATTACCCGCTTATTTTCACCATCACGATAAACCGTCGTGTCTCCCTTACGTTCGGTTGTAATTGAAGACTGCTTATTTGTACTAATAAGGTTTTGGCTTAAGGTATCAATATTTTGTGCTGTTACCTGGTAGCCAAAAACCGGTAATGTAAAGCTCTTTGGGTAAAGGAGCATCGTTTGACCGTGAATAATTTTATGATCAACTTCTACTTTTGCTGTCCCCTTAATCAAGGAATTTAAGCTACTATTACCCTTTGCCTGGTTAATTCGTGTCCGGTAGACTTTATAGCCGCGATCATTTAATAAATAAATATTCCGTGGATTATTTAACGGAATTAAAATATGGTCAATCTGCTTAACCCGACTAGTATCAATCGACTGCGAAAAAGTCTCATTAAAGATTGTTCCCGTAATACTGTCCGGATAACTTACCATTAGCGAATTAGGCTGGTGAAGATAGCTAAGGTAAACGTCGCTATTATCACTTTTTACCAGACTAGCGCGTCCTAACTGATAACTGCGTAATTGGTGCCGAATAGTCGTAATCAAATTTTTCCGTGAGCTATACAGTAAGAATTGTTGTTGATTAGCATCAACATGTACCACCTGGGTCGGCAAATATAAATCACCGATTGACTGGGTTGTATTGAGGTTTCGTGAATTCGAACTATCTCTCGTTCGTTCATATTGTATAGGGTTGGACCAAATTGCAGCAGTTAAGAACAAACTGATTACCACTACAATGGTTAACGCAATGGCTAACCAATTAGTTTTGATCTTTTTGATCATCCCACTCGTCCCCCTCTTCATATGGTACGTATGGTAAGGAAATGTAGAAAGTTGAACCCTTTCCTTCAACACTATCAACCCAAATTTGACCACCAAGCATGTTTACAACCTCTTTGGAGATGGCAAGACCAAGTCCTGTACCTCCCTGTTTTCGACTTCGCGCCTTATCAACCCGGAAGAAGCGGTCAAAAATATGGCTTAAATCCTTTCGTGGAATTCCAAGTCCCTGATCAGAGATACTCATAATAACATGATTGTGCGTTTCTAATAACCGAGCAGTAATTACACCACCATCTGGCGAATACTTAATCGCATTATTCATGATATTGTCAATAACTTGAGTAAACTTATCGGTATCAATTTCAACCCATAAATCCTTCTTGGTAAAGAAGCGCTCGATCGTGTACTTTTTCTTTTTCGGATCTTCTTCTTTCTTAATAATCATATCAAACCGATTCAGAATATAGTTAAAAAGCTCGTTAATATTAACGTACTCAAGGTTTAATTTTGTGGTACCAGCATCCATCCGTGAAAGACTCAGTAGGTCATTAATCATCCGGATCATTCGTTCAGTTTCATCCTGAACAACCTTTAGAAATTGGGGTGCAATTTCTTTATCTTGCCATGCACCATCACTTAATGCTTCAACATAGCTCTTAACACTGGTCAATGGCGTCCGCAATTCATGGGAAACATTAGAAACGAATTCTTTTCGTTCCTGCTCCTCCTTTTGCTGACTAGTAACGTCATGAAGAACACAAACTAACCCACTAACAAATCCGGATTCTCGCTGAATTGGTGAGAAGTAAGCATTCAATATCAAATTACTTCCCGAATTCGACATATCGAGAATCATTTCTTTCTGTTCACTATTGACAAGTTGACGAACAGTATAGTCATGACGAATATCAAGGACATCAATGATTGATTTTCCAATTAGCTCATCTTCATGTTCTACCCCTAACAACTGGAGTGCCATGTTATTAACGATTGTTACGTTACCGCGCCGGTCCGTTGCCAAGACTCCATCAGACATGTGTGATAAGACACTATCCAACCGCCGTCGCTCAGAATCACTCGACTCTTGCGCCTCCTCAACCCGAACTGAGAGGTTGTTAACCGCCCCGGCTAATTGGCCTAACTCATCATTTCCCATTACTCGAACTTGACCGGAAAAATCACCACGGGCAATTCGAAGGGTTTGTTTCCGCATTTCTTCAATCGGTCGAGTTATTTCCTGGGAAATAATAATTGCTAGCAATAATCCAATTACAATCGTGATTAAGGCAGCAGAAAGGTAAATTAAAGTGATGCTGTTAATGTTAGAGTAAACACTCTCTAAGCTGGCACGAAGGTAGACAACCCCCACCACGTTATTATTACTATTGTCCACTAACGGAATAATATTAACGTAGTAGCGTGTATGATTGCTATTATCATAGATGTTTTCGGTATGAGAACGGTTATTAACCAACGTTGCCTTGACCATTTGCTCGGTAGTTTTTTGACCAATCATATTTCGATTATCGAAATTACTGGTTCCACGAACAACGCCTTGACTATCAATTACCCGAATCTCTGAAATATTGTTGTTGTTAACCTCAGCCAAAATTTTCCGGATATTTTGATTAGCCTTCTTATGGTTAGTATTTACTAACTGTTCACTTAACGAATTATCCACGTAAGAAGGAAGCTCAATTGTTTGCTTAAACGTATTTAAATTCTGATGTTCCAATTGACGCACAAAAACCGCCCCAACGCATTCCAACGTTAACATTAACATTAACGCGAAAACGAGGGCGATTTTAAATTTAATTGACTGATAAAATTTTAATTTGCTGTTCACAACTGGCTAGCCTCTAATTTTGATCAGGATTTGCTAAGTAGTAACCAACACCACGACGAGTAATTAACCATTGAGGATGACTTGGATTGTCTTCAATTTTTTCCCGAAGCCGACGAACAGTAACATCGACGGTCCGTACATCACCAAAGTAGTCATAGCCCCAAACCGTTTGCAAGAGGTGCTCACGGTTAATTACCTGTCCAATATGTTCTGCAAGGTAGTGGAGGAGTTCAAATTCACGGTGAGTTAAATTAATGTTTTCACCACGCTTGGAAACTGTATATGCCTCTGGGTGAATTACTAAGTCACCAACTTGAATGTCAGTGTTATTATCCTCTTCAGCTGGTGCCTTAACTGCCGCTTGACGACGAAGATTTGCCTTTACCCGAGCAACTAATTCACGATTAGAAAATGGCTTGGTAACATAATCATCAGCACCAAGTTCTAGGCCAAGGACCTTATCTAATTCAGAGTCCTTAGCAGTAACCATAATAATTGGGGTAGTGTGTTTTGCCCGTACTCGCTTAGCTACTTCAAGACCATCAATCTTAGGCAACATTAAATCCAAAATAATTAGATCAGGTTTTTCACCTTCAACTTTTTCTAGGGCTTCTTCCCCATCAAAGGCAACAACGACTTCATAGCCTTCTTTTTCAAGATTAAATTTGATGATATCTGAAATTGGCTTTTCATCATCAACAACTAAGATTTTTTTTGCCATATCAATACTTACCTCCACATAGGTACAGTTGATTATTATCGTTATTAAGGACTGAAAATCTAGTAATTTTCAGCTTTATTTATGATTTTAATTAATCCACTAAAAGGGCGAAAAATCACTAATAGATCGCCCAATTACTCTTTTAACATTATACCACATCAGTAAAAGATCAATTTAAATTCCAATAAATTATTGACAGTGTTAAAGAATGATGATACATTTATATATGTTCTGATTGAACAAGATATATGGGCAGTTAGCTCAGCTGGCAGAGCAACGGACTCTTAATCCGTGGGTCCAGGGTTCGATCCCCTGACTGCCCATCAGAGGTTTACAAGATCACCATTTTGGTGGTCTTTTCTTTTTTTAAATTTTTTCCTTGATTGTTACCCAACGTCATTAGGTAAGATAAAACTATTTAGAAAGGAGGAATAGCTAGCGCTTACTAGCGGACAGTTAGCTCAACGATGTCATACTTCTATTAGAACAGTTCAATACTATGATCAAAAGGGATTACTCCATGCTAAAAGAAGCCACAGTAATCGGCAGGAGTATGATAAAAAAGATCTTTTACGTCTTCAACAGATCCTTACCTACCGTAAGCTCGGCTTTAAGCTTAATGATATTCAAAAGCTAATGGATCATGACCAATCAGCTCAAATTCTATCATCATTAATTGATAAGCAAACAAATTTGCTACAAGAACAACTTCACCAAGCCGAGTCAAAGCTTGAAGGATTGAAATACTTACAAAGACAGCTTAATTCAATAGATAATTTTTCAACTGAAGTACAAGAAGAGGTGTTATCTAGTATGAATATGACAAAAAAGCTCCATTATTTACGGTTAAAAATGTTGGGATGGGGACTTATTGTTGATTTTCTGTTGTGGGGAAGTTTGATATACGTTATTTACCATGGCGCTTCAATTTGGTGGTTTGTTTTAGGATTAATTTTCTCTCTTGCTATCAGTGGTGAGCTTACCTATGCTTATTACCAACACTCATTATATCTATGTCCTCATTGTCATTCTGAATTTGTTCCTTCATTTAGAGAGTGGATTTTGGCCGTTCATACCCCAAATATGAAGAAACTAACCTGTCCCCATTGCCAACAAAAGAACTTCTGTATTGAAGAGTACCGATAAAGCAATCCCCGAATGCCCTAAAACTGACATTCGGGGATTGCTTATTTATTCATCTAATTCATTATCTTCCCATACCTTACGAATCATTGGGTATTTCAAATCACCAACTTGACTTACTTGGTACTTAGCTGCTTTAAGTTCATCAGCGTTACCAACGCCAATTGAAATAACGTTAGTCGCATTCATTTGTTCAATTTGCTTAGCGTTAGAGCCAATCCCGACACAAGCAGCTGGCTGAACGTTTAACTCTTGGCTTGCTTTTAAATATGGATTCTCGTCGTCTAATGGTGAAACAAAGGCATCAAAGAAGTCATCGACCTTTAATTTCTGGAGAATTTCTTTTGCATGTCCATCAACATCATTAACAGCAATATCGACATAATGATCATAGAAATTATTTAGTAAACGTTTGGCATTCGGATAGAGTTGCTCCTCACCGATTCCATTAATTACCTTACTGTACATTTCATACTGCTCGTTAAGTAACTCATCCTCATTAGCATCAGTTTGGCTAAAATGCTTCAAGATAATTGCTAATGCTTGATGACGATCTAATCCAGCAACTTGACTAGCCATTTTTCCTGGTAATCCCATTCCAAACTCATACATTGCTAGTTCTCGCCACGCTTGGAATTGAAGTTTATCGGTATCTAAAATAATTTTGTTTAAACTAAGAATTGCACCCTTCATTATTGTCATTCCCTTGCTTAATATTCTTAACTCCTACTTTACAGATACTGATAGTGATATTCAATCATTTCCCCTTAAACTTGGAAACTGATAATTTTACTTTCTTCAAAAAATGTCTTGCAAATTCAATTAAAGATTGATATTATAATACCTGTTGTCAATGACATGGGTAGTTAGCTCAGCTGGCAGAGCAACGGACTCTTAATCCGTGGGTCCAGGGTTCGATCCCCTGACTGCCCATCATTATTAAAAAGGCCACCGATTATTCGGTGGCCTTTTTTGTTATACTTATTAATAATATGTATTTACAAGGTGGTTACTATGCTAGTCGCTTACTTGGTATTTCTCCTCATCGCATTAGGAATTATCTATGCCGGCTTTCAAATTTATAAAGGAAATTCCGCTTATTTTCAATTGTTATACGGTCAGCTTCTTAGCAAAAAGGATAAAGATAATTACATTAGGCTTCACCACCGTGCATTAGGATTACTATATATTGGTATTGGAATAATTACGGTTATTATTCTTACCTTTTTTCAATTTAAGCATTAGCAAAACCTAAAAACATAGTTACCAGCATTGCAATAAATTTTTGTTTTCACTCATCTTTATTTAAGCCAAACTAAAGTAGAACTTGTGGTATTTATTACGGGTTCTATTTTTTCTTTATATAAGGCAAAGAAGAAAACAACCTAAGATTATTTTCATTTTGAACTAATCTTAGGTTGTTTCTATCTAGGTACTTGAAAATTGATTTCAAGCATCTTTCAAATAACTAGGTCCTTCTTATCAAAGACTAACCTCACCAACAACATTCCGATCAAAGAATTTGGCAACCTGATGAACATCCATTTCCTGTCCTAAGGCCCACATTAACTTGGTGATGGTACTTTCAGAAGTCATATCATGAGCACTGATTGCTCCCTTTAGCAAGGCTTCACGACCAACTTCGTACTTAGTTAAGTCACTCCGTTCGTATAAGCACTGACTTGTCGCAATTACGGGAATCCCATTTTTAATTAATTCACCGATCGCACCAACCATGTTTCGGCGAATGAAATTCATTCCACCAAGTCCATAGCCTTCAATCACAATTCCCTTACAACCATTTTCAACCATCGCAAACAAAAGTTGTGGGTCAAATCCAGGGAATAACTTAACTAGAGATACATGAGGATCAATCTTCGTGTTTAATGTACAGTGATCGGCATGGGGAAAGTTAACTTGTTGCGGATTAAAAACTAAGCCATCCGATGTTACTGTCGCAACTGGTGGGACATTAACACTTTCAAAAGCATTAAAGTTCGTTGTCCGCACCTTCACGCTTCGACAACCCAACATTACCTTCTCGCTAAAGGCTAAATAAATGCCCGGCCGACATGTTGCAGCTGCCGCAAATGCCAACCGTAAATTATCCGGAGCATCACTTAAGATCACGTTAATCGGTACCTGACTTCCCGTAAGGACTACTGGCAAGTTAATTCCCTGTAACATAAATGAGAGCATTGATGCTGTATAGGCCATTGTATCAGTCCCATGTGAAACAACAATGCCGTCATAATCATTTCGATATTCGTAAATCTTCTTAGCAATAAATTCCCATTCTTCAGGCTGAATATTTGATGAGTCTAGCTGTAAAATATCGCGAACTTCAATTTCATACGGGAGTTGACCGAGCATCTGAATTAACCCTTCACCAGATTCTCGAGGAACTAATCCTGAATCTGAAGCAACTGATGCAATGGTTCCTCCCGTTGAAAGCAATAGTATCTTTTTCATTTATTCTTGCTCCATCGTCTTATTTAACGTTGATTATACAACATAATTTCATTCTACAGAAAAAGGAAGTATTTGGCAGTTACTAAGAAACTTGCCTCATACTTCCATTATATTTCCCGGGTAATATTTTTAATAATGAACTGTTCGTGATTGGTTCGCCTTAACTACAATAAAGACAATTGCCAAGGTAACGAAAACAGCTACCGCGCAAACAACGAACAGGATCCGATAACTGGAAAGTTCAATTAAAATTCCACCAAATAACGGTCCGATTGCTTTTCCCAATGAAGAAAAGGCATTCAGAATTCCCTGATACTTGCCTTTAATGTTAACCGGTGATAGTTCATTAACGATTGCCGGCATAGTTGGAAATGCGGTTGCTTCTCCGATCGTTAGCACTGTCATCGCTAAGACAAACCAAATGTAGGACTTAGCAAATAACAATAGAACAAAGGAGAAACCAACTGTGAAGAGTCCAAGAAATACCTGCAAATATAAGTTTGAACGGTACCGATTAATCCAAGTAATAATTAACTGAATAATCACAATTAAGACTCCGTTAAGCGTCCATAACAGACTATACTTGGTCATTGAAATTCCCTGATCTGTCATAAAGACGGAAAGGTTACTTGCCCATTGTTCATACATCGTCCAGATAATCATAAGTGCCGCAAAGAAGGTCCAGCTAATGACCAGGTTACTAACCGGCATCTTCACTTGCTTCTCACTATTTTCAACTTCCACATCTACTTCCCGATTACTCCTTCGACTGCTCTTATTATCCTTAAAAAAGAAAAAGACAACGGCACTAAAAAGAACATAAAGGACTGTCGTAATCGAGAACATTGGTGAAATATTACCATGAGCATACTGGTAAAGCGGACCGACAATTGTTGTTCCAATCACCATTCCTAAATTATTGGCAAAGTACAACATGTTAAAAACATATCGCCCATCTTGTCCAGATTGAGTTCCGTAAGAGTTCACCATGGTAATTATCCAACCATTCATAAAGCCGACGCCAGTCAATAGGATTCCATAAACCGGCCAACCATTAAATGCAATCAATAATCCCATGATTACAGTTGCCGTAACTGTCCCGCCAAGCATTAATTGCCGCGGATTTTTCTTATCAAATAACGTCCCGGCGATATAACTCCCCACAACATTAGCACCGGAATACAAAAGCAGGACAATCCCTGAAACAGTTAATGATTCATGAAGCTGTTGATACATGTAAATGGTAGTTAACGGCCAAACAAAACTATTACCGATACTCCCTAAAAACATTCCCAATAGCAACCATTTTAATTCAATTCCTTGACGGTTCATCTTACGCCTCCTCTTTTCTTAATCACCTTTTTAATAAAACGAATCTATCATCTTGACTATAACTCTTTTTATTATCAAATGGTTGATAGAAACTTACATTCTTTTAAAAACGCACAAAAGGGCCCCTATGATCTCTCTTAGATGCCCTTATTATTCGATTAATTATTATCTTCTGGAATATACGAAACAGAAGCAAATTTGTTATATGACTTCGCAAATAACAGCTTTACCGTTCCCCGCGGACCACTACGATTTTTTTCGATAATGACTTCAACTTCACTCACGTTTGATCCATCATCATTATCCTGCTGAGAATTATTTTGATTATCTTCACCGTCACCATCCTCATCGTGATCATAGTAATCATCACGATACAGGAAACTAACAATATCCGCATCCTGTTCAATCGACCCGGATTCCCGAATATCTGAAAGTACTGGTCGTTTATCTTGTCGTTGTTCAACTCCACGAGAAAGCTGAGAGAGGGCAATAACTGGCACCTCTAATTCCTTGGCGAGCTTCTTTAATTGCCGCGAAATCTCAGAAACTTCCTGTTGTCGGTTATCGGGATTTGTCCCTTCAATTAGTTGAAGGTAATCAATCACAATTAGTCCAAGATTTCCCTTTTCTTTTGCTAGTCGACGACACCGTGCACGAATTTCTGCAACCTTAATTCCAGCAGTATCATCAATATAAATATTAGCCTTAGAAAGGGAGCCAGTTGCGATAAAAAGACTATTCCACTCATCTTGAGTTAACTGCCCCGTCCGCAAGTGGTTAGCGTTAATGTTTCCTTCAGCACAGATCATCCGGTTAACGAGAGACTCTGCTCCCATTTCCAGACTAAAGATTGCGACAGCGGTATCCGAACTAGTTGCAACATTTTGGGCAATATTTAGTGCGAATGCAGTTTTCCCAACAGCAGGTCGCGCAGCAATAATTACTAACTCATCCTTATGCAGCCCCGTTGTCATTTCATCCAGTTGCTGATAACCAGTTGATAATCCTGTAACTTCACTATCGTTTTTCGATAAGTCATTAACGTGTTTTAAAGAAGCTTCTAGGACATCCTTAATGTTTTGAAAACCATTCTGGGTATTATCTTGAGAAACCTGCATAATTTGCTGTTCAGCATTATCAAGCAGATCCGACACGCTATCATTATCAGCATAACTATTATTAATAATCTTGGTTGCTGTATTAATTAACCGTCGTCTCGTTGCCTTATCATGAACAATTTTGGCATAATAGGCGACGTTGGCTGCTGTCGGCACTGCCGTAGCAATTTCAGCAATATAAGCAACTCCACCAATATTTTCGGTCTGATTATCCTTGTCCAGGGCACTCCGGATCGTCACCACATCAATTGGCTGGTCTTCATCATTCAAATCAACCATCTTCTGAAAGATGATTTGGTGAGCTTTACGGTAAAAATCGCGTGGTTCTAAATATTCCATTGCATCAGCCAGGGCATCTTTACTTAAAAAGACAGCTCCAAGAACTGCCTTTTCCGCATCGATGTCACGTGGCTCTTCTTGCACTGGTGCATTATCCATGACGATACGCTCCTTTAATCAATGAGCTTACTTTTCAGCAATGTGAACTCGAATTTCAGCCATTACTTGTGGGTGCAATTTAATTGGCACGTTAACATAACCCAACGCCTTAATTGGTGCTGCAAGCTCAATCTTCCGCTTATCAATTTTGACGTTGAATTGCTTTTGTAATGCAGTTGCAATTTGTTTTGTTGAAATTGAACCAAACATCCGGCCATCAGTTCCGGCCTTTCCACTCAATTCAACAACGGTCTTATCATTTTCAAGAACCTTCTTCAACTCTTTAGCCTCAGCTAGTTCTTCAGCAGCGTGCTTTTCTTCTGCACGTTGTTGCCCCGCTAACTGACTCATTGCAGCATGGGTTGCCTGCTTTGCTAAGCCCCGCTTAATGAGGTAATTTTGGGCATAGCCATCAGGAACATCTTTTACTTGTCCACGCTTTCCGCGACCACGAACGTCTTGAATAAAAATAACTTTCATCTTAGTCACTCCTCAGTTGATTCTTTATTTCCATCATCCTCTGTTTTAGCCAATTGGTCAATCAGAGTTTGCTTAACTTCCGCAATTGTTTTGCCCTTAATTTGGGTTGCAGCATTAGCTAGGTGACCACCGCCACCCATTTTTTCCATGATTAATTGAACATTCACATCACCCATTGAACGTGCAGAGATGCAAACCATTCTATCAGCTCGTTTAGTAATAACAAACGAGGCCTCTATCCCGTTAACCTGAAGAAGCATATCTGCCGCTTGAGCAGCCGTTACAGGATCATAGACCTGATCGTCCTCTCCGGCACAGATTGCAATTGAATCATTCAACTCCGCTAATGAAATTAAGTGATTACGTTTCATGAAACTATCTGCATTTTCTTTCATGAACATTTGGATCATCATCCCGTCAGCTCCAGCAGATCGTAAGTAACTTGCTGCATCAAATGTCCGGGTTCCCGCACTTTTGGTAAAGGATTTAGTATCAATTTGAATTCCCGTCAGCATTGCAGTAGCTTCTAGTTTATTCAACCCTTTACCTTCCCGTGGCTGGTATTCAAACATTTCAGTAATTAACTCACAGGTTGATGACGCGTATGGTTCGATGTAAACCAATAATGGATTTTCGGGGAACTCTTCACCGCGTCGGTGGTGATCAATAATCACAAGGCGGTTCTGCAAGCGTTCATAAAGCTCTGGAGCAATCGTAATTCCCTTCTTAGCATGGTCAACCATTACCAAAAGACTATTAGGGGTGGCCTTCTCAAGCGCCTCTTCAGGGGTAATAATATGCTCTTTAATTTCCTGGAAGTTATCCATTTGCTTCAAAAGACGCTGAACATCAGAGTGCGCCTGCTCATCATCAACAACAATCCAACATTCACAGTTATTCATTTCCGCAATTCGGCGAATTCCTAAACAAGCACCCAGTGAATCCATATCAGGGTTCTTATGTCCCATTACAAAGATTTGATCTGCCTGGGCCATTAGCTCCTGAAGGGCCTGACTAATCATTCGTGCTCGAACTCGTGTCCGCTTTTCCATTGGATTAGTTTTCCCACCGTAGAACCGTGCTTCAGAATCCTGAGCGCGAACAACAACCTGATCGCCACCTCGTCCTAGCGCAAGATCAAGGTTATTTTGAGCAGTATCAGCTAATTTTACCAGATCATTTTCACCATAAGCAATCCCAACGCTTAACGTTACTGGTGAGTTCTGTTTTGAAGTGTTTTCCCGAATAATATCGAGAATCTTAAACTTCTTTTCTTCCAATCGTTTCAATGAAATTTGATGTCCAATAATCAAATAATTATCATCATCAATTACCTTCATTAATAAGTGATTCTCTGCCGCCCACTTACTAATTTCTGACGTTACATAGTTATGTAAATTGGAAACATCTGAATCGCTCATCCCCTGAGTTAGTTCAACATAGTTATCTAAATATATGTTTCCCAGAAAGATTTGCTGTTGTTTATAACGCTTATTGATTTCTTCATAGCTTGTCACGTCCATCATGTAGATAACATGATTATCCTTCTGAACCAAGAATTCAAATTGGCGATCCTGCCAAGTAACGATTGTCGGCTGCTTATCATTCCGATGCTCATTTTCTAGTTTGGCAAGCTCGTTATCAACTTCTTTAAGTTTCTTCCCAACAACAATTTTTAGATCAAAGTACTTAGCCATATAGGGGTTAATCCATTGAATTTCGCCCTGCTTATTCATCAAGATCATTCCTAAAGGCATTTCAAGCAGCGCTTCTTGTTGTCCCTGTTCAACCCGATAAGTTAGATCTGCTAAGTACTCATGAGCATCAACAACAATCGTTCGTAAACGACTGATACTAAGCTGACTACCAAAAAGAGCTACCACCAGAATCGCAATCCCAAGAAGCCAATTAATATAGAATCCCAGTACTAGACTAAGAATCGTTAAAATTAAAATGTAAATAAAATTCCATCGAACTGCTGGCTGTTTAAACAGCTCTCGCCAGTATTCTCGACTAATAAGATCTCTCATACTGGTCCTCCCGATTTTAACATTTTTTGTTAATTATTAATTTTTGTTAAACAAATCAGTATCTATAATATCACATTGGTCTATTTGACTGCATCTCAACACTTACGGAATGAAAAATCTTTTAAAAATAAAGAATCGCAACAAATAATTGTTACGATTCTTTATTTTACGGAATTAATCTTCAGCAACGAATGGCAAAAGACCCATAATCCGTGCACGCTTAATAGCGATAGTTAACTTCCGTTGGTTCTTGGCGCTAGTACCAGTAACCCGACGTGGTAAAATCTTACCCCGTTCAGAAATAAACCGACGTAATAAATCAGTGTCTTTGTAATCGATGTAGTCGATGTGGTTTGCGGCGATAAAGTCGACTTTACGACGACGACGGCCGCCACGACGTTGTTGTGCCATGAAATTACCCTCCTATCTGGTTAAAGAATTCTTTAGAATGGTAATTCGTCATCAGATAAATCAATGGATTGACCATCATCCCCATCATTAGGGAATTGATTATCTGGTTGACTTGGTTGGTTACTATTACCACCAAAGCCATTAGACGAATTAGATTGAGGAGCATTATTTCCAGGTTGCGGTTGATTATTATTGTACTGTGGTTGACCTTGACCACCAAATGGTTGTTGGTTGCCATATTGTTGACTACCACCATTTTGGCGTGGTTCAAGCAGTGCAAAATTATCGACAACAATTTCGGTAACATAAACTCGGTTACCTTGTTGATTTTCGTAATTCCGGGTTTGAATCCGTCCTTCGATACCAACTAAGGATCCCTTATGAGTAAAGTTACTAAAGTTTTCAGCAGACTTACGCCAAATGACGCAATTGATAAAGTCAGCATCCCGATCCCCATTTTGGTTTCGGAATTGACGATCAACAGCTAAAGTAAATGATACAACAGCTGTTCCACTGGTTGTGTACCGCAACTCAGGATCTCTTGTTAAGCGTCCAGTAAGTACTGCACGATTAATCATTAGATCTCGTCTCCTCTCTATTAATTGAAGATCAAATTAAGCTTCACGCTTGATGATCATGTGACGTAGGATATCATCGTTGAACTTAGCTAAACGATCGAATTCGTTTAAGGCTTCGTCAGTGTCGGTAGTAAGGTTTACCACGTGGTAAGTACCTTCAGTGTACTTGTCAATTGGGTAAGCAAACCGGCGTGTTGACCAATCCTTGGAATCAGCGATGGTTGCACCATTGTCTTCGAGAATCTTGTCAAAGCGAGCTACAAGGTCGCTCTTTGCAGATTCTTCCATATCAGGACGAATGATGTAAGTAATTTCATATTTACGTGTTTCCATGAATGTTACACCTCCTTATGGACTCTGGCTCTTCCCGTAAAGATTAAGAAGAACAAGGAGAGTAGACGTCTGTTACGTATACTCACAAGAATAAAATATACCACAGACATTGGTTTAAAACAAGGAACAGGTAACAAGAAAATCCTGAATTTGCGGTCTAATTAATAAAGACGTAACAAATCAGGATTTCTATTTTATTTATTCAGTTTTTTCTTCAGTAGTTACTTCTTCAGTTGGATTTTCATTTGATGAAGAATCGTCTTCGCTATCTTCATCACTTTCTTTTTCAACCTTCGCAATCGTTGCAACATGTGTCCCATCATCCATCTTAATTAGGTGAACACCTAATGCTGAACGACCAGTTTGCGATACTGTTTCAACACCGAAACGAATAATCACACCATGGTCCGTGACCAGCATAATATCTTCGTCTCCCTTAACAGTTGTTAAGCCAACCAAAGGACCATTCTTCTTCGTTACATTAACGGTCTTAACACCTAAACCGCCACGACCCTTAATCGGGTACTCGCTAGCAGGCGTTTGTTTACCGTAACCCAACTCACTAATTACTAGGACATTGCTATCATCATCAAGCGGTGCAGTACCGATGACATAATCATCATCCCGCAAGCGAATTCCGCGAACCCCTGCTGCTGAACGGCCCATTGACCGGACAACAGATGAGTTAAAACTTAGGGCGTAACCATGGTGCGTTCCGATAATCATGTTTTGTTGATCCTTAACTATATCAACATGGATCAGCTCATCATTATCGTGAAGGTTAATCGCCTTCAACCCATTACTTCGAATATTCTTAAATTCGGTAACTGGTGTTCGCTTTACGGTTCCCTGCTTAGTGGTAAAGAAGAGGAACTTATCATCATCGTTGGTTTCATGTGAAACGTTAATCACAGCACTAATCTTCTCTTTATTATCAATTCCAAGTAAGTTAATGATTGGAATTCCTTGAGCAGACCGACCGTACTCTGGAATTTCGTACCCCTTCATGGAGTAAACCTTTCCTGAATTAGTAAAGAAAAGGAGCAAGTCATGAGTATCACTAGAAATTAATTGTTCAATGAAGTCATCCTTGTGAACTCCCATTCCCTTAACACCACGACCACCACGGTGTTGAGACTTAAATTCATCTACTGGCAACCGCTTAATGTAACCATTATGCGTTAAGGTGACGATGATTGATTCTTCCTCAATCAAATCTTCATCTTCAATGTTAGTAATATCACCGACTTGAAGTTCTGTCCGTCGCTTATCACCAAACTTCTTTTGAATTTCTAACAATTCATCGTAAATAATTTGGTTGATCCGTTCTTGGTGAGCAAGAATGTCTTTATAATCGGCAATTGCTGCCATTAGCTTCTTGTATTCGGCCTCAATTTTTTCTCGTTCCAAACCAGTTAACCGAACTAACCGCATATCAAGAATTGCTTGAGCTTGACGATCCGATAGTCCATAGTTTTCCATCAATTGGTTTTTCGCAATTTCACTTGTCTGAGAGTTCCGAATAATATTAATGATTTCATCAATATGATCTAAAGCAATTCGTAACCCAGCAACAATATGAGCACGATTTTCAGCTTTCTTTAGATCAAATTCTGTCCGCCGTCGAACAACATTTTCTTGGTGTTCTAAGTAATACTTAAGGATTTCCTTCAAGCTAAGAATCTTTGGTGCGCCATTAACAATTGCTAACATATTGAAATTGAAAGTCGTCTGCATCAAGGTCATCTTGTATAAATTATTCAAGATCACTTCAGCACTAGCATCACGACGAACATCAATTACGATCCGCATTCCTTCACGGTCGGTTTCATCATTAACGTCAGTAATTCCTTCAATTTCCTTATTCCGGGCTAAATCAGCAATCCGTTCAATCAGCTTTGCCTTATTAACCATGTAAGGAATTTCGTGAACAACAATTTGTTGTCTACCGTTCTTTCGTTCTTCAATATCGACTTTAGCCCGAACAACAATTGTCCCTCGACCTGTCTCATAGGCTTTCCGAATTCCAGACTTGCCCAGGACAACGCCACCAGTTGGGAAATCTGGTCCTGGCAAGACTTTCATTAAATCTTCAGTTGTAGCGTCTGGATTATCCATCAGTACGTGGATCGCACTAATAACCTCTCCTAAATTATGGGTTGGAATATTCGTTGCCATTCCGACAGCAATCCCTGAAGCACCATTAACAAGTAAGTTAGGGAACCGCGCTGGTAGCACAGTTGGTTCCTTTTCGGTTCCATCATAGTTATCTTGAAAATCAACAGTATTCTTGTTAATATCCCGTAACATTTCAACGGCAATTTTACTCATTTTGGCTTCGGTATACCGCATAGCAGCGGCACTATCACCATCAATTGAACCAAAGTTACCGTGACCATCAACCAACATGTACCGGTAACTAAAGTCCTGTGCCATCCGTACTAACCCTTCATAGATTGAAGAATCACCATGAGGGTGGAATTTCCCCATAACATCCCCAACAATCCGGGCAGACTTCTTATATGGCTTATCCGGAGTAACCCCTAATTCATTCATCCCGTATAGGATCCGTCGTTGTACTGGTTTCAACCCATCACGCACATCCGGGAGCGCCCGAGAAACGATAACACTCATGGCGTAGTCTAAGAATGAATTTTTCATCTGACTAGTCAGGTTAACGTCCGTGATCCGGTTATTTGATAGATCGTTTTCAGCCACTATCGTTGTTCCTCCTTTAAATTTGAGTGTGATGCCTGAAAAAAGCTCCAGTAGTTACCAAGCTTTTATTCCGGTTCACACACCAATCTTATAAATCAAGATTTTCTACAAACTTAGCATTCTTCTCAATAAAGTCACGCCGCGGTGTAACCTTATTCCCCATCAACATCGGGAAGATTTCTTCTGCTGCCTTGGCATCATCAAGGTTTACCCGGAGCAGGTGGCGCTTTTCAGGATCCATCGTTGTTTCCCAAAGCTGCTCAGCATCCATTTCACCAAGCCCCTTATAACGTTGAATAACAGGTTTCGGACTTGGTTGAAGCGAGTTAACAACCCGATCAAGCTCTTCATCTGATTCAATGTACTTTACAAATTTCCCTTGACGAACTTGATATAGCGGTGGTTGGGCAATGTAGACATAACCATGTGTGATCATTGGCTTCATGAACCGATAGAAGAGAGTCAACAGCAACGTCCGAATATGGGCACCATCAACATCGGCATCGGTCATAATAATCAGCTTATGGTAATTAGCCTTGGTAATATCAAAGTCTTCACCAAAGCCTGTTCCCAATGCTGTAAACAGGGACCGAATTTCATCGTTTGCTAAGATTCTGTCAAGGGTCGCCTTTTCAACGTTTAAAATCTTTCCCCGAATTGGCAAAATTGCTTGAGTCAACCGAGAACGTCCCTGTTTAGCAGAACCTCCAGCTGAGTCCCCCTCGACAATAAATAGTTCAGATATATTTGGATCCTTACTGGTGTTATCAGCTAGCTTACCTGGTAAGTTGCTAATTTCCAGGCCACTCTTTTTTCGGGTAACTTCACGTGCTCGTTTTGCCGCTACCCGAGCTTTAGAAGCTAGTTGTCCCTTTTCGATAATTTGCCGTGCTTCGTCAGGGTGTTCAAGTAAGAATCGGTTAAATGTCGCTGCAAAAACATGATCAGTTGCTGTTCGTGCATCAGAGTTTCCAAGTTTTGTCTTAGTCTGTCCTTCAAATTGCGGATCTGGGTGCTTGATAGAAACAACCGCGGTCAATCCTTCACGTACATCATCCCCGGAAAGCGTCTCGTTTCCCTTTAAGACTCCTGACTTATGTCCATAATCATTTATTACCCGAGTTAAGGCCATCTTAAACCCAGTTTCGTGCGTTCCACCTTCATAAGTATGGATGTTGTTGGTAAACGTCAGTAAATCACTTCTGTAAGAATCAGTATATTGAAGAGAAACTTCCACAGTAATGCCATTTTCTTTTCCTTCAACGTAAATTGGTGGTTCAAAGAGAGTGGTTTTCCCTTCATTCAAGAAGTCTACATAGTGCCGAATTCCACCTTCGTAATGGAACTCTTGCCGTTCTGACTCCTTATCACGCTTATCTTCAATTGTGATTTTTAATCCCTTGTTCAGGAATGCTAATTCACGAAGACGGTTTGTTAAGGTCTTAATGTTGTATGTAGTTGTTTCACGGAAAATTTCCGGATCCGGCTTAAAATGAACAGTTGTCCCATGAACATCTTCCGGCACATTTTCATCAATTACCTTCATTGAGGTCTTAACGTGACCATGATCAAAGTCCATGTAGTAACGCTTACCCTGACGTGAAACCTTAACATCAAGTTCTGTAGAAAGGGCGTTTACAACTGAAGCACCAACACCGTGTAATCCACCAGAGACCTTGTATCCGCCACCGCCGAACTTACCACCGGCGTGAAGAACAGTAAATACTGTTTCAAGTGCTGGTTTCCCGGTCTCTTTTTGAGTATCAACAGGAATTCCCCGTCCATTATCAGTAACAGAAATACTATTATCTGGTTCAACAACCACGTTAATTTCATCACAGAATCCAGCTAGGGCCTCATCAATTCCGTTATCGACAATTTCCCAAACTAAATGGTGTAGTCCTTGAGCCGAGGTCGAACCAATATACATCCCTGGCCGTTTTCGTACTGCATCAAGCCCCTTAAGAACCTGAATTTGACTGGCATCATACTCGCTCGCTAACTCAGCTTTTGTTTCTTTTTGCTCGTCGCTCACTGTGTTTCCCCCTTGCTCAAAGTACCATGTTCAATTTCAAAGATTTTCGGTTGATGAATTAACTGCCGTGCAACATCATTTAAGCTTGTTGTTGTCAGAAAGGTTTGTACCTTATCTTGAAAGGCAGTTAATAAGTGTGTCTGACGAATAGTATCTAATTCAGATAGGACATCATCTAAAAGCAGTAACGGGTATTCCCCGGTCTGCTCCTTCATCAAGTCGATCTCCGCCAACTTAACAGATAATGCCGTTGTTCGCTGCTGGCCTTGTGAGCCAAACGACTGAACGTTTTTCCCGTTAACCATAAAGTGAATGTCATCCCGTTGCGGTCCGTACATTGTGGTTCCCTTTTCAATTTCCCAATCTACATGGGACTGATAAAGCTCTAACAAATCTTGATATGCTTGTTCAACGGTGGTTTCTTCACTCAGCTTTAACTGAGTAACATAGTCTAACCGTAACTGCTCAGCATTTAACGATATTTTTTCATGAAGCTGCGAAGCCCACTTTTCCAAATGCTGTAAGAATTGATAACGCGCAATAATAACCTCTGCACCGTATGCAGCTAACTGATCAGAAAGCACCCCAAGTAAAACCTTATCGTGCTGTTGACCGTATTTTAACTGCTTTAAATACTTATTTCTTTGGCGCAGTAAAGTTCGATACTGCCCAGCATTATAAAGATACTTACTACTCATCTGACTAAATTCCATATCCATAAAATGACGCCGCAGTGCTGGTGCTCCCTTAACTAGGGACAAGTCCTCCGGCGCAAATAGAATGGCATTTAGTTGACCAACATATGTAGATAATCGAGCCTGCTCAAGATGATTGACCTTGGCTCGTTTTCCCTTAGAAGTAAATTCTAATTCTAACGGAACGCGTCCACTCGTCTTTTGAACAATTCCGCTAATGGTTGCTGATTTATGCTGCCAATTAATGAGTTCTCGGTTGTTATGGGTCCGGTGACTCCGGGTTAATGACAATGCATAAATTGCCTCTAACATATTCGTTTTTCCCTGAGCATTGTGACCAATCAAGACATTAACTCCAGGAGCAAAATGAACTGTCAGATCTTCGTAATTACGAAAGTTATGTAAGTGCAATTCTGAAAGAATCATGCAATTTCCTACTTACTCTTAATCATAATTGGTTCATGTTCAGGAATGATAACAACATCTTCTGGATATAATTTCCGACCACGACGATTCTCAAGTTCGTCATTAATCCGAACATCATGCTCCTTCAAAAACCACTTGGCTGCACCACCAGTTGGGATAATTCCTTCTTCCTTGAGTAATTGTTCCAGGGTGATGAACGGCCGATCTATTTTTATGGTCTTGATTTCCACACTTAATCACCTACTTTTCACAAATACTATTATACCACATTTAAGAGGTTAAAAACGCGCAGATAGCCTTTTTAGGCTTCTTAGTAGTTATTAGCCTTTTTTGTCAAAATCGAGTTAAAAACGCTTAATTTGCTTAAAACACGATTTCAGCAAATTTTTAAAATAAAAAAGGGTTATGACAAACTAGTTATCATAATCCTCTTACATGTCATTAGAATGTTCGAACTGGCGTAATTAAGTGAACAAAGTTTTCTGTATCTTCCGTTGGGACTAACGTAAACGGCCGTAATGGAGAAGTAAATGAAATCTTAACCGTTGATTGACCAAAGGATCGCAATGCATCTTTCATGTAATTTGGATTGAAGGAGATTTCTAAGTCATTTCCCTCAACCGCTGATGTGGCAACATCTTCTTCCACCATTCCGATATCTGGTGAATCACCGCTAATTCGAACCAATTTTTCGCCAGGCTTAATGGTTAATTTAACAACATCATTCCGACTCTCATGCGAAAGTAACGAAGCCCGGTCAATTGAGGATAGGAACGTTCCCGCATCTAATTCTACTGTCGTATCTGATGTGTCTGGAATCAACTGACTCGTTTCCGGATAATTTCCTTCTAACAGTCTGGAATAGAAGTGCGTATTACCAAAAATAAATAATACTTGGTTATCGGTAACTTGCATCTTTACTTCATCATCAACGTCACTAATCATTCCAGAAAGTTCATCTAAACTCTTCCCAGGAATAATAACATCGTAATTAACATCGCCAACACCATCTAATTGCACTTTCCGTTGTGCTAGTCGATGACTATCAGTAGCAACTGCTGTAAGCAATCCATCATGCAACGTTACGTGGATCCCAGCAAGGATTGGCCGACTTTCTTGTTTAGAAACAGCAATGACCGTTTGCCGAATGACTTCTTTAAGCATGTCATTGGCAAGAACCACAGTATTATTTGCTTCAACTTCTGGTAAATGAGGAAAGTTTTCTGCATCTTGTCCATTAATTTGGAATTTGGCATTACCTGAAGTAATATCAGCTTGAAAACCACTAGTAATTTCAATAGTTACATGCTTGTCTGGAAGCTTCTTAACAATTTCACTGAAGAATCGAGCTGGTAAAACAATTGAACCTGGTTCATCAATTTTTAATTCATAATCTTCATTGCTAGCTGACATTACGCTTTCAATTGTAATATCTGAATTACTACCAGTTAGTGTAATGCTATCGTTAGCTACTACCATTTTTAACCCAGTTAGAATTGGAATAGTAGTTTTAGATGAGATTGCTCTAAGAACATTATTTAATTGACTAATAAATGCTGAACGATTGATGGTAAATTTCATTATCAATGCTCCTTTAGTAGGTTATATATACTTATATTAATGCTTTAAAATATAGTCGAAGTAGTAGAGCCTGTTAATATTGTGGATAACTTAGTTCGACTAAGAAAAATCAACGTATTCGCTTGTGGATAAGTTGTGGATAAAATTGGGAATAACTTTCAAGTTTTCCACAACTATGCTTTTAATTTCGCTTTTAATGTATTTAGCTGTTCTTGAAGTTCGTTATCAGTTTGGAGCTCTTCTTCAATTTTATCAATTGCGTGAAGAACGGTTGTGTGATCCTTCCCGCCAAATTCTTTACCAATTTTTGGCAATGAGTAATCAGTTAGTTCACGAGAAAGGTACATCGCGATCTGACGCGGAACAACAATTTGCTTGACCCGCTTTTTTCCAACAATGTCACTTTGGGTAATATTGTAAAAATCAGCAACATTTTTTTGAATTGACGTGATCGTAATTGTTGTTTTAGTAGTCCTTTGCAGTCCCCGAAGAGCTTGTGATGCGAGGTGCGGCGTAATTGGTTCTTGGCTTAAGTTAGAGAATGCCTGAACCTTGGTTAGTGCTCCCTCAAGTTCACGAATATTGGTATCGATCTGTCCTGCAATATAGTTCAAGGTGTCATTTCCAATATTAATGTGATCTTCCTCAACCTTACTCCGCAAAATAGCAATTCGGGTCTCCAGATCTGGCGGGGTAATCTCAACCGTTAACCCCCAACGGAATCGTGAAACGAGACGATCCTGCAGTTCTGGAATTTCATTTGGAATTCGATCAGAAGTCATGACAATTTGCTTTTTATTATCGTGAAGAGCATTGAATGTATTAAAGAATTCAAGCTGAGTTCCTTCCTTGTTAGCAAGAAACTGAATATCGTCAATTAATAATAAGTCCAGATTACGGTACTCTTCACGGAATTTCTCCGTAGAGTTACTTTGGATAGAATGGATAAAATCATTAGTAAATTCTTCGCTAGTAACGTATTTTACTTTTGCTGTTGGATTGAGTTGAAGCATATGGTTACCGATTGCTTCCATCAAGTGGGTCTTTCCTAGTCCCACACCCCCATAAATGAAAAGCGGGTTATAGAGACCACCGGGACTTTCGGCAACTGCGAAGGCAGCAGCATGAGCCATTTTGTTTCCTTCACCAACAACAAAAGTTTTGAAGTTGTAGTGAGGATTAAGTGGCGTATCCATTTCAAAATTATTTGATTCTGCTGGTCGATCATTTTGATAAGGATCGAATTCTCCCTCAAGAACAAAGTGCGGTTCAATCTCTTGATTAGTAACCGTTTTGGCGTACTGCTTTAATTCAGCCTTTAAGTTTTTTTCCCAAAAATCACGATGAACTTTTGTGGGTACTTCAACTTCTAATTGGTTTTGAGAGAGAGAGAGTGGTTTTGCCGGAGCAATTAATGTGTCAAAGGTAACCTGACTTTTGCTTTGACGAAATGAATTTTGGATCGCTTCCCATAGAGAATCGAGCTCAGTCAAAATAGTTCCCCTCCTAATAGATATTAAATTACAAACGACATTTTATCATTATGAAAAAAAGTTTTCCACAGGTGAGTGGATAATCAAAAAATATTTACACAACACTGTGTGTAAATTCAAAAAAGTAATGTGGAGATTGGAGATAAAATAAAAAGATAATAGTTTTCCACGTGTCCTGTGGATAACTAATTACTATAACAAAGGGATTTAAACGACTTATAAACAGTTTTGTACAGGGCTGTGGATAACTTTAATAACAGGATGTGAATTGTTGAAAAATGCTGTGAAATCACGGTTAATAACTTATCCACAGGAATGAGAAATACACAACGCTGTGGATTATTTTTACGCTTCTGTGGATAAACAAAAAAATCTAAAAAAATTTCACGTTTAATATTTGAGAAAAGTATGTTATACTTCCAGAGTATGTTTGAAGAGATCGTCTTTTTAGACTATAAAAACCAAACCATTCAGATTGAATAGGAGGTGCATCGTATGAAGCGCACGTTTCAACCAAAGAAGCGTCACCGTGCACGTGTCCATGGCTTCCGTAAGCGTATGAGCACCAGTAACGGCCGTAAGGTATTAGCACGTCGGCGTCAAAAGGGCAGAAAAGTATTATCTGCATAATTACGGCCACTTTTATAGTGGCTTTTTTTATTGCAAGGGCAGGGCAGTCAGCTTGACGAGCTATCGTTTCGTTGGAGCTGCAATGTCCGGCCCTTTTTATATTTAGTTAAGGCTGGAGATCTACATTATTATGAGAAAATCATATCGGGTAAAAAAGGAAAGTGAGTTTCAACGGGTATTTGAAACTCATAATTCTGTTGCCAACCATAAATTTGTCATCTATCAAATGGCAAAACCAGGTCAAAAGCATTTTCGAGTTGGTATTTCCGTAGGGAAAAGGATTGGAAATGCAGTTCACCGAAACTGGGTTAAACGTCGGATTCGCCAAACACTTCTTGAAGTAAAACCTTATCTACGGCAAGACGTGGATTTCTTAGTAATTGCTCGTCCAGCTGCAGATGGACTGGAAATGGCGGAAACAAAGAAAAACCTTGTCCATGCTCTTAAAAGGGCACATCTATTAGAAGAGAAAAGTGAGGATCGTTAATCAATGAAAAAGGTAAAGCGTGTCCTAAGTCTTGCTGCAATTGGAAGTTTGACGCTTTTTCTTGCAGCTTGCTCAAATAAGCCAGTTACAAGTCATAGTACTGGCTTGTGGGATCACTACATAGTTTATAACTTCTCTCGGTTTATCATTTGGCTATCAAATAATTGTGGTGGCTATGGTATGGGGATCATTATTTTTACTATCATTATTCGGGTCCTCCTCTTGCCATTGATGTTCTACCAAACGAAGTCAATGCTGAAAACTCAGGAGTTAGCTCCTAAGCTGAAGGCAATCCAAAAGAAGTACTCATCACGGGATCGTGAATCCATGGTGAAGATGCAGGAAGAAACCAGTAAGCTTTATAAGGAAGCGGGAGTTAATCCTTGGGCTTCGATGTTACCAATGATTATCCAATTACCAATCATGTGGGCTCTTTATCAAGCTATTTGGCGGACACCAGAATTACGGCATGGGACATTTCTGTGGCTTCAATTAGGACACACAGATCCATACTATATTTTGCCAATTCTGGCGGCCCTATTTACTTTCTTAAGTTCATGGTTATCAATGGCCTCAATGCCTGAGCGAAATGCAATGACTTCCGCAATGACATGGTTTATGCCAATTATGGTATTCTTCATGGCATTAGGATTCTCTTCCGCGATTACTTTGTATTGGGTAGTTTCAAACGCCTTCCAGGTAGTTCAAACTCTCTTGTTGCAAAATCCATTTAAGATTCGCCGTGAACGAGAAGCGAAGGAGAAACAAGAAAAGGCAAAAAAGCGCAAACTTGAAAAAGCAAAACGCCGTGCATACAGCAGTCGTCGGAAGTAGTATTTTCCACGATTAGACTTAATTTAAGTTTAGAAAACATTAACGAAAGAGGGAGCGTGACAGAAGTCATTTATGACTTCGTTTTCACGCCCCCGCGAGCGCAAATAGGGTTCCAGAGTTCGGTTATACCGGACACTGGAACCCATTTGCGTACCGCGCTGTTCGTATTTGAACTTGGTAAAAGTACTTATGTCTCAGTCATTTTCTTTTTAGAGTAGATTTGTCGCGACTTATAGTTCTGTTGTAAAATAAAACGAGTATTTATTTTTGGGAGATGAAATTGAATGGGACGTTATACAGGAGAAACTGTTGAGGAAGCAGTTGCCTCTGCTAGTAAGAAACTTGGGGTAGCAGTAGATCAGTTAGAAGTAAAAACTATCCAACAATCGCGTCATGGTTTCTTAGGAATTGGTCGTCGAGAAGCGATCATTGAAGTATCTATAAAAAAGGCCCAAAAGAAAGATAACGATAAAGAAAATCACGGTCACCAAAAAGCAAAGCAGCAAATTAAGGCTCAGCAGCAATCAAAAATTCATCATAAATCAACATCAGACCGTGAAGTTGATCCTGCTGAAATGAAACGCCGCCACGAAGAAAACGTTAAGCGGGTGGAAAAAGTTAGTCAGGAGCTTGCGGATTACTTAAAGAACGTCTTTGCAAACTTGAGGATTGAAGTTAAACCAGTTGTGAGCGACGTTCGTTCTCATGAGGTAAAAATTGATTTGCAAAGTGAGCAGTCTGGGCGCATTATTGGTCATCATGGTCGGCGGATTAATGCAATGGAACAGTTAAGTAACGCCTTTATGAATTATCATGGTGCGGAGAAGACAATGGTGATTTTAGATACAGCGAATTACCGACAACGACGTGAAGAATCGTTGCGCCAGCTGGCAGAACGTTCTGTAATGGAAGTTGTTTCAACTGGTCAGGCAGTCTTTTTGGATCCAATGCCTGCTCGAGAGCGAAAACAGCTCCATCAAGAACTGCAGGAAAATGATCATGTTAAGACTTATTCTCATGGACGCGAGCCATACCGGAGCGTTGTAATTGCACCGAAAAACTAGGCTGCTTGCAGTCTTATCAAAGGGTGAAATTTCTTATTTGACATTTTAACGTGATGAAATTAAAATAATTGCGGTTATACAATTTAAGATACTTGTTAAAGTAGTGAAAGTGCTTTGACCATGTGATTACCAAGCTTATTGGTGGATGACGTGGGGGCACTTTTTTTATTAGAAAGGAGTCTGGACGGTGGCCAATACTGATAATGATACAATCGCGGCAATTTCGACCCCAGTTGGTGAAGGGGGAATCTCGATTATTCGAATTAGCGGTGATGATGCAATCCCTGTTGCACAGAAAATTTATCGGGGCAAGGATCTGAGTAAGGTACAGACTAATACTATTAACTACGGACACGTTATTGATCCCGATAGTGATGAAGAAGTTGATGAAGTAATGGTTTCGGTAATGCGGGCCCCTCATACCTACACTTGTGAAGATGTAGTTGAAATTAATTGCCATGGTGGGCTGCTTGCAACGAACCGGATCCTTCAGTTGGTATTGAGCTATGGTGCACGAATGGCCGAACCAGGTGAATTTACTAAGTGGGCATTCTTAAATGGACGGCTTGACCTATCGCAGTCAGAAGCCGTTATGGATTTAATTCGGGCCAAAACAGATAAATCAATGAAGGTTGCCTTGAATCAGCTTGATGGGAATCTTTCCCACTTAATTCGAAAGTTACGGAAAGATATTCTGGATGTTTTAGCTCAGGTAGAAGTTAATATTGATTACCCTGAATATGATGCCGTTGAAGAAATGACAACGAAAATGCTGAAAGAGAAGGCTACGGAAATTCGTCAACGGATTGAAGGGTTGCTGAAAACGGCAAAGCAGGGCAAGGTTCTTCGTGAAGGGCTTGCCACTGCGATTATTGGACGACCAAATGTTGGTAAATCTAGCTTATTGAATTCTTTGCTGCACGAAGATAAGGCGATTGTTACTAACGTTGCTGGAACTACTCGTGATGTAATTGAAGAATACGTTAACGTTGATGGGGTACCGCTGAAGTTAATTGATACTGCCGGAATTCGGGATACTAATGATCAGGTTGAGAAGATCGGGGTTGAACGAAGCCGAAAAGCCCTGGACGCTGCGGATTTAATCTTACTGCTAATTGATAATTCGACAGAGTTAACCGCTGAAGATCGGGAACTTTTGGAAGCAACTAAGGATAAGCAACGGATTGTAATTCTAAATAAAACCGATTTGCCGAATAAGGTTGATCGAAATGAATTGCAGAAGTTAGTTGGAAGCGATAAGCTGATTGAAACATCAATCGTTAAGAATGAGGGAATGAGTCAGCTAGGTGAAACCATTAGCAAAATGTTCTTTGAAGAGGGAATTGAAAATAATCAAAACAGTGTAATGGTAACGAACGCTCGTCACATTGGGCTACTACACCAAGCAGATGATGCTCTTGGCGATGTGCTGAAAGGGATTGCTGCGGGGATGCCCGTTGATTTAGTTCAGATTGACATGACGCGTTGCTGGGACTTGCTTGGTGAGATTACTGGCGATAGCTACCAAGATGAACTACTAGATCAACTCTTTAGTCAATTCTGTTTAGGAAAGTAGGAGGAAGAAAATGCAAACAAGCGAAGCAATTCAGTACGATAGCGACAATTATGATGTAATTGTCGTTGGTGCTGGTCACGCGGGAAGTGAGGCTGCCCTTGCTGCTGCGCGCATGGGGAATAAAACCCTTTTAGTCACTATTAATCTTGACATGGTCGCATTTATGCCATGTAACCCTTCCGTAGGGGGACCAGCTAAGGGAATCGTGGTCCGAGAAATTGATGCTCTTGGTGGCGAAATGGGACATAACATTGATAAGACATATGTTCAAATGCGAATGCTTAACACCGGGAAGGGACCTGCCGTGCGAGCATTACGGGCACAAGCTGACAAGCACGCTTACCACCGCTCAATGAAGGAAACAATTGAGAAGCAACCAAACCTAGATCTTCGTCAAGCAACTGTTGATCAATTAATTGTTGAGGATGGCGTTTGTAAGGGAGTAATTACTAACACTGGTGCTCGTTACCACGCTAAGACAGTTGTTCTAACCGTGGGAACAGCAGCACGAGGAAAGATTATCATCGGTGAACTCCAGTACGAATCAGGACCAAATAATTCTAAGTCAGCAGTAAAACTTTCTGAAAACCTGGAATCATTAGGTTTTGATCTTGAACGATTTAAGACCGGGACACCGCCACGGATTAATGGAAATACGATTCACTATGACGAAACTGAGGAACAACCTGGTGATAAGACAGTTCATCACTTCAGTTTTGATACACCAGATGATCACTACCTACCATTAAGTGAGCAAATTTCTTGCTGGTTGACATATACTAATCCAGGCACGCATAAATTAATTCGGGATAATCTTGATCGGGCCCCAATGTTCTCTGGGGTAATTAAAGGTGTTGGTCCACGGTATTGTCCATCAATTGAAGATAAGATTGTTCGGTTTGCGGATAAGAGTCGTCACCAAATCTTTCTTGAACCAGAAGGCCGGGATACTGATGAATGGTATGTTGACGGATTATCAACTTCCATGCCAGAAGAAATTCAGCAGAAGATTGTTCATTCTGTGAAGGGACTTGAAGATGCTCAATTAATGCGTCCTGGATACGCAATTGAATATGATGTCGTTGCCCCATACCAACTTCATCCAACCCTAGAAACAAAGCTGGTTAAGAACCTTTATACAGCTGGACAAACTAACGGAACTTCAGGTTATGAAGAAGCTGCTGGTCAGGGGCTGATTGCCGGAATCAATGCTGGATTACGAGCTCTTGGCAAAAAACCATTTATCCTTAAGCGGTCAGATGCTTACATTGGGGTAATGATTGATGACCTAGTAACTAAGGGGACTAAGGAACCATATCGGCTATTAACTAGTCGGGCGGAATATCGCTTAATTCTTCGTCATGATAATGCCGACTTCCGGTTGATGGGAAAAGGCCACGAAATTGGCTTAGTAAGTGATGAACGCTACGCTAAGATGCAAAAGAAGGAAGAGCAGGTTCAAAATGAAATTGCTCGGTTAAAGAATGAAAAGCTTAAGCCAAATAACGATGAAGTTAACCAATTTATTGAAGCACACGGTGATAATCGGTTGAAGGATGCGATTACAGCGGCTGACTTTATTAAACGTCCATATGTTGATTATGAAACGTTAATGAAGTTTATCCCGGCTCCAGCTGAAAAGCTCGATCGTCATGTAATTGAACAAGTAGAAATTCAATTAAAGTATGCCGGTTATATTAAGAAGGAAGAAGAAAAGGTTGCCCGGTTAAAGCGGATGGAAGCAAAGCGGATTCCTGCCAATATTGATTATGAAAAGATCGATGGTTTGGCAACTGAGGGACGGCAAAAGCTTGAGAAAATTCGCCCAGAAACGCTTGCTCAAGCTTCACGGATTAGTGGGGTCAATCCTGCCGACTTAGCGATTTTAAGTGTTTATATTCGGAAATAGGATTATTTCCCGGGAAATTAAATTACAGAAAATGAAGTGAGACGGAGTTAAAGTTAAATTTGACTTACGCCTCACTTTATTCCATTTACAAACATTCTGAGAATCGCTATACTGAAGATTGATTTAAAAAGCAAACGAGGCAAGTAGAGATGAGTGAAAAAGTTAATCAGACCCGTAAGGATTTTCAACCAATCCTTTTAGGGACAGATTTTAATTGTTACGGAATGGCACGGTCATTCTATCAACAATATGGTATTAAGAGTATTGCCTATGGGGTAATGCATATGGCGCCAACCCGCTATACCAAGTTAGTGGATGTTCATGTTATTGAAGGGTTCAATGAAGATCCGGTCTTCATTGAAACAATGCGTAAAATTGCAGCTAACCTTGATCCGAAGAAGAAGTACCTGCTTCTTTCTTGTGGGGATGGTTATACTGAATTAATTGCTAAACACTTGGATGAATTAAAGGAACACTTTATTTGTCCGTATGTTGATGCAGACTTGTTTAATAAGCTGGGGACGAAGGAAACGTTCTATGAAGCGGCTGAAAAGTACGGTTTACCATACCCCAAGACGAAGATTATTACTAAAGAAGAAGTTGAATCTGGTAAGGCGATTGAATTACCATTTGATTTTCCAATTGCCCTAAAGCCTTCTGATAGTGTGGAATGGCTTGACGTTCAGTTCGAAGGACGGAAGAAAGCCTATGTTTTAGATAGTCGTGAGCAGTTTGATGAACTGATGCCTAAGATTTACAAGGCTGGTTATACCGGGAAGATGATTGCGCAGGACTTTATCCCTGGTGATGACTCTAACATGCGGACTGTCAACGCCTACGTTGATTCTAACCATAATGTTCGGATGATTAGTCTTGCACACCCGTTATTAGAAGATCCATCGCCAGTTGCGGTTGGTAACTACATGGTGATTTTGCCAGAAAAAGACATGGCAATTTACAAGACAATTCAAAAATTCTTGGAAGAAGTAAAGTACGTTGGTTTTGCTGATTTTGATATGAAATATGATCGGCGGGATAAGCAGTTTAAGATTTTTGAAATCAATCTTCGCCAAGGACGGAGTAGTTACTACTGTACTTTAAATGGCTATAACCTGGCTAAGTATGTGGTTGATGATGTGATTGATCACAAGCCGTTCACTGGTACCGATTATGCTGAGGGAAACAAGCTATGGTTGAATGCACCGAAGAAGGTTTTCTATCAGTATGCTAAAGAAAACGAGTATAAGGAAAAGGCCAAGAAGTTACTGGAGGCAGGACAGTGGGGAACGACTGCCTTTGACAAGAATGATAGTTTAAAACAACGTTTGTTAATGCATTATTCTTTCTGGCTAATTAATAAAAATTATCAAAAATACTTTGTCCAACGCTAAGCAAAGGAGTATTTAATATGTGTGGAATTGTAGCATTCGTTGACAACGAAGATCCAAAGGTTAAAGATAGCCTAATTCGTAAAATGAAGAACAGGATTATTCACCGGGGACCCGACTCAGAGGGCCAATATGTGGATGAAAATGTTGCCCTTGGATTTCGGCGGTTAAGTTTTATTGACGTTAAGAGTGGTAATCAACCAATCTTTAACGAAGACAATAGTATGGCTATTGAGTTTAACGGTGAAATTTATAACTTTAAGGAATTACGGGAAGAATTAATCGACTTAGGGCACACTTTTAAAACCCATGCCGATACCGAAGTAATTTTGCATGGTTATGAACAATGGGGTGACGATGTCCTGAAACGTCTTCGGGGAATGTTTGCCTTCGTAATTTGGGACTTTAAAAACAAGGATATGTTTGGTGCCCGGGATCATTTTGGGATTAAGCCACTTTACTACGGGAAGATGAACGGGACTTTCTTTGTTGGGTCTGAAATTAAGGCATTTATTGATCACCCGCATTTTGACAAGGAGCTAAATAAGAACGCCTTAAAGCCCTACATGACGTTCCAGTATTCAGCAACTCAGGAAACATTCTTCAAGGGAATTTACAAGTTGCCAGAAGGACACTGTTTCCACTATCAAGATGGTCAATTCAATATGAAGGAATACTGGGATGCTGATTTTGATCCTAAAGATGAAGGCTTCGATAAGGCAGTCGATAACATTGAAGATATCGTAACGGATTCGGTTAAGGCCCACTCATTTGCTGATAAGGGGATCAAGGTTGGTTCATTCCTTTCGGCAGGGGTTGATTCTAGTTACGTGACTGCAATGATGCGGCCAGATAATACATTCTCAATTGGGTTTGATAGTACCTACGATGAAACTAAGCAAGCGCGGGAATTAGCTGCTAAGCTTAACTTAAAGAATACCGATGCTAAGCTGACAAACGAGGAAGCTTTCCATACATTCCCATTAATTCAGTACTACCTGGATGAACCTGATTCAAATCCATCAGTTATTCCGTTGTACTTCTTAACTCGCCTTGCCAAGGAAAATGGCTACAAGGCGATGCTTTCTGGTGAAGGGGCTGATGAATTATTCGCGGGTTACATCGATTACGGATTTAACTCTAATTCAATGCTGATTCGGTGGTTTACTGACAAGCTTCGTGAATTGCCTCAAGAAAAGCGGTACAAGATTGCTAAGTGGCTTGATGGCAAGCACTTCCACGGTCAATTACACATGTTCCGGGCATTAGCTCCAGTTCGTGAATCCAAGTTTATCGGTCAAGCCTACATTTTCTCGCCAGAAGAAGCAGCTGATGTTCTTCAAGAGAAGTATAATTGCGGACCAACGATTGATGACATCATCGATCCAATTCTAAAGAATGTTGAAGACAAGGATATTGATGAAGTTGCCAAGAAACAATACCTTGATATTCACAAGTTTATGCCTGGTGACATTTGTTTGAAGGCGGATAAGATGAGTATGGCTAACTCACTCGAACTTCGGGTACCGTTACTGGATCGTGAAGTAATGCGGGTTGCTGGTCATACACCAACCAAGTACCTCTTCAACCGTCACGGAACCAAGTGGGCCTTCCGGATGGCCGCTAACCGTCACCTTCCAGAAGAATGGGCAACGCGGCCAAAGATGGGCTTCCCAGTTCCGGTTCGGGCATGGTTACGAGAAAAGAAGTACTACGAAGAAGTTCGTGAACTCTTTGAACAAGACTTTGTTAAGGAATTCTTTGATCAAGATAAGATTTTGAAGTTGCTTGATGATAACTTTAACGACAAGATTGATGGTCGACGGAAGATCTGGACTATTTACACCTTCTTGGTATGGTACAAGCAATACTTTATCGACGACTTTATCCCTGAAGAAGTTAAGAAACTTGACGAGGTGGCTGAATAAATGCTCACACTAAAGGAAATCACTGATTTACTCAAAGAAAATGGTCTTTATAAGGAAATCATTATTGACGGTGACTGGTATTATACCGTGCCAGAAAAAGCGGCTCGCGCTGAAGTTACCGACCTATCCTATGACTCGCGGAAAGTCAGTGATGGCACCCTGTTTTTCTGTAAGGGGTTAAAGTTTAATCCTGAATATTTGGCAAGTGCCATTAAGGAAGGGGCAACTGTAGCGATCTCAGAGCTTGTTTATACTGACAAGTTAGATCAAGAAGCGCAATCAACGCCACAAATTATTGTTACTGATGTTCAGAAGGCGATGGCAGTGGTTGCTCGTCATTTCTATGGTTGTCCTGATGAAAAACTTGAATTAATCGGCTTCACGGGGACTAAGGGGAAGACCACTTCGGTTTACTTTACTCGTCATATTTTGGCTCACGAGTTTGGTCCGGTAGTGGGACAATTCTCATCGATTGATGAATGTGTAGATGGTAAAAACTTTATTGAAGCTCACCTAACCACGCCAGAATCATTGGATCTTTTTCGAATGATAAAAGAAGCTGTTGATAACGGGATGAAGTACTTGGCAATGGAAGTTTCTAGCCAAGCATATAAGAAGTCCCGGGTTTATGGCCTTCACTTTAATATCGGGGTTTTCTTGAATATTTCTCCAGATCACATTAGTCCTGTGGAACACCCAACCTTTGACGATTATTTGTGGTGCAAGAGTCAGATTATCGTGAATAGTGATACCGTGATTTTGAATCGGGATATGGACTATTACGAATTGCTAGCTCAAAAAGCCCATGAATTAGGGAAAAAGTTGATTACATTCGGTAGTGACGAAAGCGATGCAGACTATCGTTATCATGGCAAGGACCATGGTTACTTTGACGTATCAACGCATAATGATAACTTGCCTGAAGTTACTGGTGAATTCCGCGTCATGATTCCGGGACACTTTAACTACAGTAACGCGTTAGCCGCAATTACGGTGAGTGCGCAACTTAAGGATGATACTAGTGATTTTGCTCAGGGATTGAAGGAAACTAAGGTCCCAGGTCGAATGGAATTTTTGAAGAATGATGCCGGAATGGTTGCCTGTGTTGATTACGCTCATAATTACTTGAGTTTATCCGAAAGCTTTAAGTTTATGAAGCATGAGTATCCTAATGGCCGGTTGATCGTTGTGATCGGTGCTGCTGGTGGTAAAGCGGAATCACGCCGAAAAGATATTGGTCGGGCACTTTCTGAATATGCTGATGTTGCAATTTTAACGAGCGAAGATAACTTCTTTGAAGATCCGCATCACATTGATGAAGCGATCAAGGAGCATATTACTAACCCAAACGTTAAGGTAATTATTAATGTTGATCGGGTGGCAGCAATTAAGCAGGCATTTGAGATGGCCAAACCTGGCGGTGCAATGTTTATGGCTGCTAAGGGTCGAGAACAATTCATGCACGAAAAGGGACGAGATATTCCTTATGTTGGCGATTATCAATTGTCACAAAAGCTAATGAAAGAGTATGATAAATAGTTGAGTATGATAATTACTTTTATGGTAAACTTTTCTTAGCTTGATAATGATTTTGAAATCGAGGGATAATAGGTAATGAAAGCATTTCGTCAAACGATGAGCTGGGTAATCCCAATTGTGATTGGGTTGTTAATCGCCTTGCTGATCAAACAATTCTTATTCCAAATTGTGCGGGTTGATGGGCCGTCAATGTTGCCTAACTTACAAAATAATGAACGGGTTTTCTGTTTAAAAACCGCAAAGATCCATCGTGGGAGTGTCATTGTCTTTGATGCTAACGGAGTAGATCCGCAAGTAGCTACCAAGACAGACTATGTTAAGCGGGTAATTGGTGTTCCTGGTGATACTGTTCGTTCCGCAAATGGTAATATTTATGTTAACGGACGAAAAGTTAACCAAAATTACATTAACAATACCCAACGGACTTCTGGGACCGGTAATTGGACACTAAAGAGTATCTCAGTTCAAAATAACTGGCTACGAGATAGTGGTGCAACAAAGGTGCCAAAAGGTCAATATTTTGTTCTTGGTGATCACCGGAGCGTTTCTAATGATGGTCGTTATTGGGGATTCGTACCAAAGAGCAAGATCGATGGTGTTGTTAAGGTGCCTTCTTGGACTGGAACTGCCACAACTCGGTATAACGTCAACCAGGAGTGGAAGCATTACTGGGCAAATTAAAGCGCAGTACCAACCTAGTTGAATTAGAAAAAGTAAAAATTCATAAACTGTTCTAAAGATTCTGGTGAAAGACTAGTATTTTTAGGACAGTTTTTTTATCCTAATTGAAGTAAGAAAAGGGGATCGAACTAGCTTGTTTAGTTCTACCTACTATCTTTGAAATATTAAAGAGGGCGAGTTAATTCCTAGCTTTGCCTAATAGGAGAATAACAATGCGTTCAAAAAAATTATCAACAATTCTATTAACATCGACGTTAACAATGGCCTTAGCAGCGACTCCTGTTTCCCAGGTTATTGTTCATGCGGATGGCCAGGTAGCAACAAGTACCAGTTCTACTTCTTCTACCCAAACGCATACATTGAATAAGTCATATGTTGTTTATGGTGCGGGGGCTGCGGATAAGGATGAGCTGAGTAATATTCTGGGTGTTAACAATGATTTCACAACGCTTACAGCTACCGCTAGCGATTACCAAAAGTATATTAACGCTAACGATTCGACAACTAACGCAGCAATGGTTAGTTCAGTATCAATTGTGCCAACCGATCCTGGATCTGGAGTAAAAGTGAACGTTAAGAAATTTAATGGTCAGAGTAATATTACCAAGGTGACCGCTCAGCAATATGCGATGGTAGCGCAAATGGCCGGAGTAACGGATGTGACAATTACAGTCTCGGCTAATCGTCCGGTATCTGGAGAATCAGCACTTACGGGAGTATACAAGGCGCTGAGTGAGGATGGAATTAACTTAAACAATCAAAATACCCAATCAGCCAACCAGATGTTAAGTGCCACTAATGATGCAATTGATGCCAACAAGAACGATAGTAGTTATCCGGGAAAGTTAATGGCTGCGGTTGGTGACACAACTAAACAAATTAATAAGCAAAAGCGGCAAGGGGAGCAGCCAACCCAGGTTCAAATTGAAAATATCCTAAATCAAAACCTAAAGAAGCAAAATATTTACAACGAAACCAAGAACCACACAACCACGATTATTAATGCGTTGGTCCAATTCAATAATGCACCAATCAGTTCAAGCAAGGATTATAGTTCTCACGTTACTGATACGATCAACAATGTTAAGAATTCCACGGGCGATATGATGAATAAAGCAAAGCAGTTCTTAAATTCAAAGGATGGTAAAGCTGCCCAGCAACAGGCCCAGTCTTGGTGGGAACGCTTTGTAAACTGGATTCAAGGATTTTTCAACTAAAGGATTGACGAACAGGAACGGCTTCTGTATATTAATAACCGGTAGTTAACGGTTAAAAACACAATGAGTAGGAGAGTAACCTTTTACTGGTCAGTATTAGCGACCCTGAATGAGTGCAAGCGGGGATGACTGGTTTTAGGTGAAGGTAACCTATGAGTGGTCAGGGCGACAAAGTGAAGTCTTGATCGGGAGCGCCCGTTACAGCGTCAGCGTATTTATGTACGGAATGAGACATTATTAGTGATAATAATTGTAAATTAAAGGTGGTAACACGCTCTGGCGTCCTTTAAGCATTAATGCTTAAAGGACGCTTTTTTCAATCGTTAATGATTAAGAGTGATTTATTTTGGGGGAAATAAAAAATGACAGAAACGAAGATCACGGGGCGGCAAACAATCGTCATTGCGTCCTTAATTTTTGGTGTTTTATTCGGTGCGGGAAACTTAATCTTTCCGGTCCATTTAGGTCAATTAGCAGGGGCTCACTGGTTAGGTGCGAGTAGTGGCTTCCTAATTTCTGGCGTTTTGTTACCGTTAATGGCGTTATTAGCGATTAGCATCACCCGCTCTAACGGTATCTATGACCTGGCACGACCTAATGGGCACTACTATGCGCTAATCTTTCTTATCCTAGTTCAGGCAACTCTAGGGCCGCTATTTGCGATGCCCCGGACTGCTACCGTTCCGTATACAATTGGTTTTGCTTCCCACATTTCTGCAAGTGGTAATGTTGTTGGATTATTGATTTATACGGGAATCTTTTTTGCAATTGTTTTTGGCTTGACCGTCACTGAGGCTAAAATTACGGATTTGATTGGGAAAATTCTTAACCCAGTTTTCTTAGTTCTTTTGTTTATTATCTTCTTCCTTGCTTTTATCAGCCCAATGGGAAACACCCAGACGACACCGGTTACGGCAGAATATGCTAATCATGCATTCGCAAGCGGCTTTCTCCAAGGATATAACACAATGGATATTTTAGGATGCCTTGCATTTGGGGTTGCAATAATTAGTGCAATTAAGGAATTAGGGATTGCGGATACGAAGAAAATTTCATGGATCACGGCCAAGAGCGGGACAATTGGGATTATGGGAATTGCCGTAATCTACATTTGTCTAATTTGGCTTGGGGCAACCAGTCTTCATCAGTTTAAAGTTGCGGATAACGGGGGAACGACACTAGCGCAGGTTGCCCACTACTATATGGGCTTTATCGGGGATGCACTTTTGGCGACCCTGACCTCCGTAACGTGTCTAACAACGGCAATGGGACTCGCAGTTGCCTTTTCGGAGGACCTTCACCGATTATTTCCGCGGATTTCATACAGGGTGTTCTTGCTGTTTAATTGTCTTTTTTCGTTTCTAGTAGCTAACTTAGGGCTAGATAATATTATTGCCTGGTCTGCTCCGGTATTGGTATTCCTTTATCCCTTGGCAATTACGTTAACGATTTTGGGAATAACGTCACCGCTATTTAAGACTGACCCAATTGTTTATCGAGTTACGACGGGGTTAACTTTTATTCCAGCTGTTTTTGATTTGGTAAATAATTTACCAATGGGATTGCAAAAGATACCAATCGCTCAAACAATGATTTCATTTGCTCACCAATATTTTCCGCTATTTTCGCTGGGCTTCTCGTGGATTCCGTTTGCTGTTGCTGGATTTATTATTGGGATTGGAATTCGTTTAGTTCGAAAGCGACAGGGAAAATTGGAGAGCTAAAATAAATGAATCTTTAGCCGAATTTAGTTATACTAGGTTCAACTAAAAGAAGTAAGGAGTAGATGAACAATGGAAATCACAATTAATGGTGAACCGCGACAACTAGTTGGTAATCCCCCAGAAGTTGGTGATGAGTTTCCACACTTTAAGGTTTTTGATAAGAATCATGACAAGATCAAGACTCGGCAATTACTTGGGAAGGTAACGTTATTAAGTGTTGTTCCTAACATCAATACTCCAGTATGTAGTATTCAAACAAAGAAGTTTAACTCAACAATGGATCAATTCCCGGATGTTAACTTCCTAACGATCTCAACCAATACCATTGAAGAACAGCAAAAGTGGTGTGCGGCTGAGGGCGTACAAAATATGCAGCTGGTATCTGACAGGGAGGAATCCTTTGGTTACGAATCTAAGTTGCTGATCCCGGATGAAGGGGTCCTGGCTCGTTCCGTTTGGATCCTGGATAAGGAAGGGAAAGTAGCATACCGTCAAATTGTCAAAGAGTTAACTGATGAACCTGATTACGATCAGGCATTAGCAGAGCTGAAGAAGTTATTATAAAAAAATACACAAAGAGGCAATTCTCAATTGGTAGTTAACCAATCTGAGATTGCCTTTTTATTCTTTAAGCAAATTTTTAGTCATCAGCTTCAATACTAATTACTTTCTTGTTTTGAGCATTAACCTTAACATCAGTTGACTTTGGACCGTTCACAACTTCAACGTCCCATACTGGGGTGCCGTTGTCGTTTTCAAGAGTCCAGGCTTGCCCTTGGCCTTTTTTAGCGGCCTTTTCAGCGATCTTGTTGGCTTGCTTCCGACTAATAGCCTTATCTAAATCAAGGTTAGTCTTTTGCTCACCGTTTTCTAACGTCTCTGACTTGGTATTGGTAACTTTGCCAGACTTTGCGTCAATATCGGCAGAATATTCTTTTTGATTATCAGTACCTGAAATTTCGTAGACAAACTTATTCCCCTTAGTTTCTAATTGAATCTCGTCAACCTTGGTATTTTTAAACTGTTTGTGGAACTTTTTCACGGCATCCTTTTCGTTAAGTTTAATTTTACTGGTTGAGACGGTAGCGGCAGAGACGGTTGGGCTTGCGACGAGAGCGATACCACCTAGAGAACTGGCTGTTAAGACAGTAACTGCTAGCAAATGAGTGAGTTGCTTCTTGAATGATTGTTTTTTCATAATAACCTCCTAGTTAAATGTTGTTTTCGATTAACCTAAGAATACCCCATAAAAATGAAGATTATTGTGTAACAGCTCTTACTTATTTCTTAAGTTAGTTGAAAAGCAAATAAATTTAAAAAGATGCTTGTAATTTAGAGAAAGACTTGATATTATTATTTGTGCTGTGTTATAGTATGACCCGTTAGTCAAGTGGTTAAGACACCAGCCTTTCACGCTGGTATCGTGGGTTCAAATCCCGCACGGGTCACTTTATTGGGCTATAGCCAAGCGGTAAGGCAACGGTTTTTGGTACCGTCATGCGCTGGTTCGAATCCAGCTAGCCCAATACAGCAGACACCTGCTAAGTCGTTATGATTTAGCAGGTGTCTTTTTTAATTTCTAAAGATGAATTTGGATAGTAATTATATTAAAATTAAACTAGATGTATCCATTGGTTATTACTAGGAGGGATAATAATGAAGTTTGTAAAGGAGCAACAGAATCCGGTCAAGGTTAAACAGCGATTTAGTTTGCGGAAACTAAAGATTGGAACCGTTTCGGTAATGTTAGGAACAACATTCTTCTTTATGGGCGGTGCTATTAATAACGTTAAGGCTGATACAGTCAGTCAAACTGATCAACCTGTGCAAGATTCAAATTATCAAGAACAGAATAATCAAGAACAAACGCAAAATGCTGTTAAAGCGGTCCAAGACTATCTGGGAAACAATGGCGAAGTTCAATCAGACCAGGCGGTTACAATTGACCGAACAATTCAGTACCAAGAGGAAGGAACAAATAAAACACTCCACCCGGATGCTAATCAAGATGTAAGTATTGTTCCTTACTATAAAGTTGGTCATGTCACAATTAATTATATTGATCAGACTAATAACCAAAGCTTAGGACAAGACGGGTTTAAGGGATACTTTGGGACGCATGTTCAGCAATCTCAGGGAGAAAACTTAATTAATACCAAGGTAAATAGTCTTGGTGAAAAAGGCTATCAGTACGTTTCTGATAACTTCAACCCGGAATTCAATGAGGGGGGGCAGTTACAGTTTACTGAAGCTGCTCATGATTTTAGTTTTAACGTTTACTTTACCCATGGTATCAAAACAGTTAATACGACTCTTCCTGGTTCACAAACGGTAGAGTATGTTGATCAAGACGGCAAAAAATTAAGAGATAATACGGTAACGTCATTCACGTTTGAAAAAACAGGAAGAACTGTTGATAGCGTGACAGGTAAAGTGATTACTCCCGGAAAGTGGAAGACTGAGTCACACCAATTCGGTAAGGTTAAGGCACCAGAAATTGCTGGTTATACACCAGTAAATGAAGAAGTTGATGGTGCTACCATTACTACTGAGCAGCCTAACAAGGGTGTTCGGGTTGTTTACAAAAAGAACGCTGCGGAAGAAGTAACAGTCACAATCGAATATATTGATCAGGATGATAACAATAAGGTTCTTTATACGGATACAGTAAGTGGTAAGCCGGGAGCATCAATTGATTATGAGAAAAGCAATAGAATTAAAGATTATCTAGGTATGGGATACCAGTATGTTAGTGACAATTATCCTGAGGTAGCTAATTTCCCACAAAAGGCAACAACTTACCAAGTAATTCTTAAACATGCTAGTATACCGGTTGCTCCTGATAACCCTGGACAACCAGTAAATCCAGCAACCCCTGTCTTCCCAACCACATTTGCCTTATATGCTGCGTCAAAGGCCAAATCACAAGTGGTTGCTGAACAGCCGACGACCTACTACGCAATTGTTCAGCACGGTAAAATTTTGGCACAAGATTTAGACGAACAACAAGCAAAGTCGAAGCTGTTCGATGTGGTTTCACCAACTATTCCGGGATACCGGTTGGTTGATGACAAGCAAAAGCTAATCGATCAAATGTTGGTCGATGCTAAGTCCAATAAGCATACCACGATCACTGTTTACTATACTAAGAACAGTAGTATACCAGCACAGCCGACAACGCCAACAGAAACACCAACGACACCAGAACAACCAAGTACGCCAACGGAGAAGCCAACAACTCCTCAGCAACCAACCACACCAGTTGTTCCAGAAACGCCTACTTCCCCGACTACTCCTGAAGAGACGCCAGCTCCTAAGCCAGGAACTAACGAAACCCCAGAGGTACCAACGGACAGTGTTAAGGTAATTCCTGGAACTCCTGATGAACAGGTTGTTCCTGATAATCAAGATAATAGTCAATCATTAGTTAATAAAACAAGTTGGCCTGTACAAAATCAGGGCAAGGTACCGTCAACGAACAATCCAACAACGCAAAGTCAATTACCACAGACTGGTAATCAGCGTCATGCAGGTTTGATTGGTCTTGCTGTCCTTGGAGCATTGTTCAGCTTGCTAGGATTCAAAGGAAAACGAGACAGTTTCTAAAGATTATAGTGAGAAAAAATGAGGTTCAATTTTGAACCTCATTTTTTGTTTCATATGAAACATCATAAATTAGAAGTGCCCCTTAACGTCCTTATCAGAGAATGTTCCGGGAGCGGGAATAAAGGAAATATCAGTATCAACGATTCCAAACTTCTTTCGCAAAGTCCGTTCAATCTTTTCGGAAAGCTGATAACTTTCCAAAATGGTCATTTTAGCATCAACCAAAACAGTGGCAACGAGGGAAACAACATTCCCGTTATAGTGAGCCTTTAGTTCAGCAACGTTTTTCACTTTTTTGACCTTCAAAATTGCTTGCTTATATTCTCGCTCGGCTTTTGGATCAAAATAATCGACCAAGTTTAAGCTTGTTTGAAAGAAGATTTTTAATCCAGAATAGAGGATAAAGAAACCAACGATAATACTGGTAACCCCATCAAGCCATGCTAGGTCAAAGAGAAGTGCCCCAGCAATCGCAACCATTGTTCCAATACTAGTAAAGGCATCGGCAAGACTATCTTGAGCCGAAGCTAGGAGGGCAGCGTTCTGTAGTCGTTGTCCCGCTTTACGGTTCATGTACCAGACAACAAGCATGATCACCGAAGCAATCCCGGCCCCAATAAGCGCAACCGGTTGAGGAACCACTCGACTAGCAGGATTTAGCAGAGCTTTAATTCCGTCAAGAATAATATCAAATGCAATCACAACCATGATAACAGCGGTTACTAAGGAAAAGACGGTTTCGTATCGCCAACGAATAAACTGCATCCGTTGATCGCCACCAAGGATGCTTTCATTTTCGTCTGGCATTTCCACACCAGCAATATCATCATCGTCAATGTCTTGTGCAATATGAAGTCCCATCATTAAGAGAAATGTTGAGATTATTCCAGATAAGTTGTTAAAGGCATCGGCCCGTAAAGTTTGCGACTTACTAATTTCGGCTAACCAATATTCAATAATTGAAATTGAAACGTAGGCAATTAAGTTGTAAATCAGGTGACGCTGTGATGCACGAATCTTTGCTAACTCGTTTGCTTGATTGCGTTCCCAAAGATTCATTTCACGATTAATATGCTTTTTTAGCTTACTCAAACTTAGATACTCCCTAAAATACAATTAACTTCTATCATAACGCTAATTTAAGAAATTAGTTTTTAATTGCCTTAGCTAACCGGCTTAACCCGTCCTTGATTTGGGCAAGCGGGTAAGCAATGTTGATCCGGATAAACTCATTACCGTTACCATGGTAGTAAGTTCCTGGATTAATAATTAACCCGGTTTCTTGACGGATCTTTTGTGCAAGGGCATTGCTATCATTGGTGACTTCACTAACATCAATCCAGACAAGGTAGGTAGCTGTACCAGGAACAACGTGAAGCTGAGGTAAATTATCGCTGATAAATTGTTCTAAGTATTCTCGATTATGCAACAAGTATTTCTTAAGCTGGTGGAGCCAATCAGCGCCTTGAGTATAGGCAGCAATAGTACCAGGAATGGCAAGAAGGTTCGGTTCAGCAACTTCATACTTGTTAATTGCCCGAGTAAAGCGTTCACGCAGGATCGGGTTGGCAACAATTCCCGTTGCGGCATGAAGGGCAGCAACGTTAAATGTTTTACTGGTTGAAACTAGGGTAACTAGGTTTTGACGGTATTCTTCGGGAAGAGAAAAAGTTGGTGTATAGTCAGGACCCTTTAAAACCAAGTCACCGTGAATCTCATCGCTAATAACAATTACACCATGCTTTTGTGCTAGTTTAATAATCCGCATTAGTTCATCACGAGACCAAACATAGCCGGTTGGGTTGTGTGGATTACAGAGAATCATCAGAGTCGTTAACGGGTTGCTCATCTTTTCTTCGAGGTCATCCCAGTCAACGGAGTAGGTGTAGGTAGAACGATCGTACTTTAATTGGCTTGCTAGGGCGTGGCGACCGCTATTTAGGATTGAATTGTAGAAGGTATTATAGACTGGTTCCATCAGAAGAACGTTATCACCAGTATGACTTAAGTGGTTAACGCTAGCGGTAATTGAAGGAATTACTCCCGTAGCGAAACGCATCCAGGAAGTTTGTGCTTCCGCGTTGTGCTCGGACTTATACCAGTGAGCGACGGCATCAAAGTATTCTTGACTAGGGTATTCATAGCCGAAAGCACCGGCATTAATTTTATCTTTCATTGCTTGCATGATTTCAGGAGCCGTTTTAAAGTCCATATCAGCAGTTGTCATTGGCAATTCGCCTGGCTTAACATCCCACTTCTCTGAATTGGTATGCTGGCGATCAAGAATCGTGTCAAAATCGTACTTCATAGTTAATCATTCCTTTATTTATCCTTAAATTAAAATTTATTCATACCTGATTGTACATCAATTTATATTGACACCCCAGATAATGCTTCTCGACAATCAGTCATTCAAGAATCGAATATAACGTAATTAGGTATAAGTATTTTTACTTTTAATTAGTTAGTGTTACCTTAAAATAAGGATATTAATTGTACTAATTAATATTATAGGATTATTCTTAATTAGTGGGTATCTTGATAATAAGAGGAGCACAAAGGGGAATAACTAACATGCAAGAAATTAAAGATGACTATTATGATGGCGAACGACCACTCTACGGGATCCACGACACCAAATTAATCAATACTACATTTGGTAAGGGCGAATCACCACTAAAGGAGACGGCTAATTTAGTATTAGATGGAGTTCTGTTCACTTGGAAGTATCCACTCTGGTATTCTGATCACATTAAGGTAACGGACACGATTTTTGAAGAGATGTCGCGTTCAGGGATTTGGTATACCAATGACATTGAAATTACTGACAGCACTATTCAAGCTCCAAAGGAATTCCGGCGGTGTGACGGCATAACCCTTGATAATGTTCACTTCTCTGACGCGGAAGAGACAATGTGGAGCTGTAAGAACATTAAGATGCATGATGTGTATGCTAACGGGGACTACCTGGGGATGAATAGTGAGAACATTTATGTTGATCACCTTGATCTAGTGGGTAACTATGTTTTTGATGGAGCAAAAAACGTTGAGGTTCATAATTCACGGCTAGTTTCAAAGGATGCCTTTTGGAATTGCGAAAATGTTACCATTTATGATTCGAAGATTAGCGGTGAGTATCTCGCTTGGAATACCAAGAACATCACCTTCATTAACTGTACGATTGAGAGTGATCAAGGATTATGTTATGTTGACCATTTGACAATGAAGAATTGTCGGACACTCCGAACAGATCTTGCCTTTGAACTGTGCAGCAATATTGATGCGGAAATTAAAGGATCAATCATGAGCATCAAGAACCCAATCAGTGGTCAAATTAAGGTCGATCATGCCGATGAAATTATTATGGACGATCCAAAGATTGATCAAAGTAAGATTAAAATTATCCAAACCGATCAGGATTAGGCGCCTAGTGTAATTTGGTCTAGTGATTTTAAATGATTTGAATTATTAAAGGTGGTATCATTAATATAAGTTAATTTTAATCTTATTTTAATGTGCGAAGGGAGTTTTCCGAATGTCACGAAAAGTTACCGTTATTGGAATGGGACACGTTGGCTCAACAGTTGCCCACTACATTGTTGCTAACGGATTTGCTGATGACTTGGTATTAATTGATTCCAACGAGGATAAGGTGAATGCCGATGCTCTTGATTTAAAGGATGCAATGCCTAATTTGCCATACCATACCAATATTGTGGTTAATGATTATTTGGCACTAAAGGATGCTGAAGTAGTCGTTTCAGCAGTGGGGAATATCAAGCTTCAGGATCAGCCACAAGCTGACCGGTTTGTTGAATTGCCATTTACGCGGGACGCAGTTAAAGATGTTGCTCCGAAGATTAAGGCAAGCGGCTTTTCTGGAAAGCTCGTTGTAATCTCAAATCCAGTTGATGTGATTACATCCTTATACCAAAAGCTGACGGGACTGCCGAAGAATCAAGTAATCGGAACAGGAACGTTACTTGACTCTGCCCGGATGAAGCGGGTTGTTGCGGATAAATTTAATGTCGATCCGCGTTCTGTTAGTGGGTACAACCTTGGTGAGCACGGGAATTCACAATTTACCGCTTGGTCAACCGTTCGGGTCCTTGATCAGCCAATTACTAAACTGGCAGCGGAACGGAACATTGATTTACCGGAACTGGATAAGGAGTCTAAGCTTGGTGGCTGGTATGTATTCAAGGGAAAGAAGTACACTAGCTATGGGGTTGCTACGGCCGCAGTACGGTTAGTTAATGTTATTTTAAGTGACGCACGGACTGAGCTTCCTGTATCGAATTTCCGTGAAGAATACGATGTCTACCTTTCTTACCCTGCAATTGTCGGTCGGCAAGGAATCGTTGAGCAAAGTCAATTAGACTTGACCGAAGAAGAATTACAAAAATTACAGAACTCTGCTAATTTCATTAAGCAAAAATACAATGAAAGCTTATAAGAGATCAGCCCCTTGTAAAGTGGGGACCCTTAATTAGCAGCTAAAATTAAGAATCCTCCCTAACCTTTGTTTGAAAGAAGAATAGGGAGGATTTATTAATATTTAAGAGTTTGGGAGGAATTTTTTAACTAGCCAGTTAGTAGCGATTGACACAGTAATTATTACCGGAGTTAGCTCAATGGGGACTAAGAGAATCAAAAGGATACTAGTCAGCAGGGGTTTCCCCAGGATGACGGTGAGACTAGCGGCTAAGACAATAACGGCATTAACGCGAACGTCGCCGGGAAGTACCAGTGCACATGCACAACCGATGGCTAAACTCGAAAAAATTGCCGGGAAAATAGTTCCGCCACGCCAGCCCATCGCAAAACCAAGGTTAGTAACAAATGCTTTAACAAAAGCAATCGACAGTAAAAGGGGAACAGATAAAGTTAATGCTTCATGACTAAAAGGAATAATTCTAAATTCACCTGAAAAAAGGATATCATTACTTAGTAAAGAGCAAATTGCTAGAATTAAGCCAAAGATACCTCCTTGCCAAACTTTGCTTAGTTTAACGTTAATGATCAATGCTGACCAATTTTCAAGCCGGATAAATAACCAACCAAAGGCAATCCCGACAATCATTATCGGAATAGCGGTAAGAAGATTTTCCCATTGCCAGTTAATTGTGTGGTGGTGAATCCCGAAGACACCCTCTTCAGGAAAAAGTTTGAAGACAATGACAGCTCCTAGAATGCCAATAATGACAAGAAAAGATACTATTAGATTTTTTTGTTTCTTACTTCGAAATAATTGACTAAAAAGTGGCGCTGATTCTAGTTGGTGGCGATTAAGCCGATCTTGCCAGATATTATTTTCTTGACCATTGTGGTAGCAAAAGATCGACCATCTTAACCGGTCACCAAGCCAATTAATCATACTGCTGGTTAATACAGTGGTGGAGGCTTCTGGACCGATACTTCCACCAGCGCCAAGAACAAGTAATCCTAAAGTGAATGACTTCCACCAATTGTGATAGTCTAACTTGCCCTGCATTCGGACCTTGGTAAGAACTTCCTCAATTGTTAATGGATAATTACCTAATTTATGGCTAAGGAAACCGATTAGAAAGCCAAATGGTAAACAAATAATAAATGGGTACCAAGTTTTGAATTCGGCTGGAGAATTCAAAAATTCATGCCAAATAATGTTAATGACCCAGTTTACCAAGTTTAAGTATCCCGCTGTTAGGATGCCGATTATTAGACTCCAAATAATGGCATATATTCCAATATTGATTTTCCAATATTCTAGTTTGAATTTCATAGTAGCTCCTTAATTAGTAATGAAAAATCTATTAGTTTAACTTCTACTATATCTTAATCGCTGATTTTAAGGAAGTTAGAGTCAACCAGTTGTGGAGCAATTGCTGGAATTCGTATAATAATAGTAATTAGATCTAGGAAAGAAGTGGGAAAATGGTAAATCGGGTAATGATCCTTGGTAGTATTAATGTTGATTCGATCTATCAGGTGACGCGGTTTCCTCAACCAGGAGAAACAATTGCGGTCAAGCAGAAAAGCTATGCACCGGGTGGTAAGGGCGCTAATCAGGCCGTTGCAGCAGCACGCTCTGGAGCGAAAGTTTCATTTATTGGAGCGGTTGGTGCTGATAATGATGGACAGGAAATGGTCAAAACATTAGCAGAAAATAACGTGGACACAAGTAGGATTGCTGTTGATCCGGATAACGGAACTGGCAGTGCGGTAATCACGGTCGATGAAAATGGCCAGAACGATATTATGGTTTATGGGGGTGCCAATCAGGCAATGACTGTAGTTCAGCTTGACGACTTAGAGCAGGAATTAGCTGGTACAGACTTTATCGTTGCCCAACTAGAAACGCCACAGGAAGTTACGCTAGCTGCTTTCAAGCTTGCCAGGCAACAAAATGTAATAACAATTCTTAATCCGGCTCCCGCAACAGAATTGCTTCCGGAATTGCTGGAGTATACCGACATTATTATCCCGAATGAAACTGAAAGTTCCTTATTAACGGGAATTTCGGTTAATGATGAACCATCAATGCTTCAGAATGCAAAGTTCTTTAAGGCGCATGGGGTAAAAGACACAATTATTACCTTAGGCGAGCAAGGCGTTTTTTACGTAACGGCAGATGGTCACCATGGATTAGTTCCGGCATTTAAAGTAAATCCAGTTGATACCACAGCAGCGGGTGATACGTTTATCGGTGCACTTAGCTCACAGTTAAGCCCTAACCTGGGAAACTTTGAGTCGGCAATAACATACGCCCAACGAGCTTCCAGTTTAGCTGTACAGGGGATGGGCGCAATGCCATCGATTCCGCTTGCTGAGGAAGTTGAGAAAGCATTAGGATAACAAAAACAAAGTCTAAGGGAAGTTGAAGTCCCATAGACTTTGTTTTTTTTAATGAGTCGGTTGATAATTACTTATTAAAAAGTCTTTCATATTTTGGGGATCATGTCCCGTAATATGTTGAAAATCATTAGTAACATCATTCATTAATCCCATTGCGGCTGCTTTATACATGGAAGCTAGTTCATCACCATCGCCTTCAGACCTGTAAATATCGGCAAATTCGCTAATTGATACTGGGTTGTAACCAATTGTGTTACCAGTTACGGTAGTCATAATCTGACTTAGTTCAACCATATTGTAATTTTGTTTCATTGCTAAAAGGTAATTTTGTCCATGATTATAGAGATATGGTTTTACAGCAACGTTTGCAATTGCTTCAGCACTATCTTGACGACTGATAAAGCTCATTGCTTGATCACCAATTGGGTAAATAATATTCTGACGTTTGATGAGTTCAGGAAGATAGGGAATTAGTGGATCAGCATAGAGAGAATTCTTGATAACCGCATACTGGAGTCCGGTACTAGCTAAGCGGGCTGGAAGGTAGGCATAGTAACCGGCCATCTGAAATGGGTTATTCGCTTGGTCGGCAATGAAACTAACGTCTATAATCGTTGATACTCCAGCTTCTTTTACCGCCGTAAGGGTGTTTTCAAATTCATTAATTCGTGTTTGAACCTTGTATGTAAGACTAGGGATATAGATTAAAACATCAATGTTCTGAAATGCTTGGTTCATTGTTGCGGTGTTCTGATAGTCGATTGTTGCAAGTTCATATCCAGCCTTTTTGAAACCAGTAGCTTTGGCGGGAGTGTGGACACCTAAGCGAATATTGTTGATAGGGACTTGCTTACTAAGTTCTTGGACAACAAGACGACCGAGATGACCAGTAGCACCGGTAATTAAATCATTCATCAGAACTAACCTTTCGTTTTGGACTAACCCATTTACCGCTTCCGTGGCCCAATACCGTCTTAACTGCTTTAACAAAGGTGGTAACGATTGTTAAGGGATTGACGAGCCATGTAAAGAGGAGGTAAAGGGGCGAGAAAGTAAAGTAGCGTAGTTTGGTCCCGTTAAAATCAAGAATTAACGCGGCTAAAACTTGGAAAAGGCCAGCGATTAACTGGAAACTAACAAAGATCATGCTCATTACAATTCCGTGCCAGACCCGCTCATAATTACCTGTAAGGAAAAATGACGTCATTAAACTAACAAAAATTAAGCTTGTAATCCAAAAGAAAAATGACCAGACGATTGAAAGGGTCGTGTCAACTAACATTGGAATAACAAAGCGAAAGCGCCAAGGATGAGTGATGATCTTGGTAAAATTGGTTAACCAGACCTCGGTTCCACCTTGGGCCCACCGAGTTCGTTGACGGTAAAGATCATGGAATGATTCCGGAACGTTCATGTGAAAGACGATGTCAGGCGCAAACTTGGGAACAACATTCATGAAGGTATGATCCCAGGCAATGCTGATATCTTCTGTTGCCCGATCCTGGCGAAAACCGCCGACATTAATTAAAAAGTTTCGTCGATACATTGTATTCGCTCCGCTATAAGCATACATTGTGTTATTTACGGCAGTTTGGCTACGTTTGATAATTCCAACAATACTAGAAAATTCAACGGTTTGTGACTTTCCCCACAGCGTTGATCGGTTATAAACATCCATATTAGCCGTAATTGCAGCATAGTTAACGCCATTTGGACTAGTAAAGTATTGCATATACTTAATTAGTGCATCTGGTTCTGGAATCGTATCAGCATCATTGCTAAGAATATATTCCCCTTTAGCAAAAAAGATGCCAATATTAAAGGCATGGGCTTTGCCTTGATTTTCTTCGATCCGAATTACCCGGAGCTGGGGAAATGACTTTTGCATTTGGTGTAATATCTCTGGAGTGCGATCGGTACTTCCATCATCCATTACTAAAATTTCATAGTTATGGTAATGCAGCTTAGTTAAGAGATATTCAAGGGTACTTTGGATGACAACTTCTTCGTTGTGGGCCGGAATCATGATCGTAATGAATGGTTCGTTTTCTAATTTCGTATTAGGAAGAAGTTCCTCATGATGACGAAAAAGCATGTACGATACCGCACCGAAAAACCAGAACATTGCGCCCAAAATTGGGTAGAGACAAAGAATCAGGGTGATAACAAAGAGAAAGCTTTCCCAAGGTGTAGCTGGATTCAAAGCAGCGTCAAAAATATTAGAAACCATTAGTTGTCGGCCTCCATATTTTTATTGGTGATAACTTCCTTTAACTGGTTCTTGGCAAGGTTTTGTTCAGGTTTTACAGTGTAGTTCCGTAAATGTTGACGTTGCTTTTCGGCACCAAAACGAGCGGTCATAAACTTTTCTGCCGTTTGTCGTTCCCATTGATGTTTAGTGATGTCAAATAATGGCCATTTATCGACTAACCCTCGCGATCGTTGGAACTGGATATATCCCATTGCTAGACAAAAAACGGCGATCATTCCTAAAGCAAAGGTTAAAAAGATTATCAAGAAGTTTAATTCTTGAAATCCTTCAGCGTAATGCCAAAAGAAATGACCGTGTCGTCCGTGAGTCAGGTAGGCTAAATAGGTGGCGCTTGTAATGACAATTGGTGTGAATAGAATTAACCAACAAGCTAGTGCGATCAGTATTTGGCGAATTTTAATTCCCCAGTGACCATGTTCAAAGAAATGGTCCCGATAATTATTACGTGTGCTAGTATTCATAAAATTAAATTGGTAATGAAATCCCCATGATAATCATTACCGTTTCCCCTAGTTAAATGAATAGAAATTTTCCGCAAAAAATTATATCACAAAATTACCATAAAATGGCTAATAAGATAAACGTTGATAGATAGTCGATTATTTCACAAAGATTAAAGGAGAATATGAATTTATTCCCGAGATTTTCCTAGATTAAATTAGCCAGGAGCAGTAAAATTTGAAAGTTATCAAAAATTACAATGAAAAGGTGAAGTTAATTTGGCGATCCAACTTTTTAGCGCAGTTATTTATTTGCCAATAATTGTTATCTGTATGATTATTAGTCAAATTTACTTTGAACGGTATTGGGAATCGTTTCAAGGAAATAAACTAGCAAATTGCGGGTTAGTTGCAGCGATTATGATTACATATTTTATTCAGGAGTTCTGTTTATTACAGCTATCCCTAATTAATATTAATGAAGTTGCCTTTATGCAGGTTGTTTCAGTCACAATGGTCTTCCGTAATGATAAAAATAAGCTTTGGTGGGGACTATTAACGATTACGCCACTATTCGCGAATACGGGTGAAGTTCTTATGGGAATTGAATCAATAAATACTTGGTGGGTTTGGCTTGGTGAGTCAGCAATCTTTCTGTTAATTTGTGGGGCGTTAGTAGAATGGAAAAGAATCTCAATCCGAATTCGCTATCCCTTAGCAATTTTAAGTTTAAGCTTGGTTGAAATCATCTCATTAGGAATTGATAATAATTTTACCGTTGTTAATGTTGCCGCGGCAACGCTTGGTCTCTTGATAATTTTAATTTTTGAAAGTCGTCGGTATGAAAGCGAAATTAGAAATGAAGAAAAGATCAGACTTCTACAAAGGGAAAGTGAACGAGATGACCTTACCGGATTACTTAATTATCGGGCTCTTAGTCAAGAGATTAGTGCATTGACTGAGAATCAAGGTATCCACAGTATTGTAATTGGGGGACTTGATATTGACCATTTTAAGCGGATTAACGATACTTATGGTCACTTTGTAGGGAATGAGGTCCTTAACTACTTTTCAACGATATTTCGTAAAGAGATTCATGAAGCTTTTCCTGAACATGGGTATGTCTACCGTTTTGGCGGCAAAGAATTTACAATCGTTGTTTCTAACCATTCGATTGAGGAAGTTTATACCCTCCTTCAAACAATTGAAAAGCAATTCAGTGAGCGACCCATCGTTACTAAAGAAGGAGTCAAAATTACAATCAGCTTTTCTTGCAGTTTAACTAATCATTTGAATGGTGAATTGCTCGATTTGACCTTGAAGCGCGCTGATAAAATGTTGTATAGTGTAAAGAATAATGGGCGTGGCTGGATCGTGACCGATCACCATGGTATGCCAGAAGAGAACGTCGCAATAAATTGATAAGACAACAAAAAGTAAAGTGAATGAGTGATAAAAATTATAACTAGTAGTGAGAAATTACATAATATCTTTCAGCCGATTTTTCAAGTTGACCACGAGATGAACGCTAAAGTTAATACGTACGAAATGTTAATGCGGGACTCATCAGGAGCATTTCCGGGAATGGATTTTTTAAATAGTCTTACCACCCCAGAAGGAAACGAACAGTGGATCGCTATTAGTAGGAAGTCTCTCGCCACGGCCTTGACCTCACATTCCGAATGCAAAATTTATATTAATTTAGAACCATGCCAAATGGAATTCGATAGTGTTTGGCAATTTCTGGAAGAGGTTCATGAGCAATACGGCTCTCAAGTAGCAATTGAGATTACGGAAAGGCGAGAGACAATTCACAGTCTTGATTACCTTGATGAAAAGATTATTCGTTTAAAGAAGATGGGGTTTGAATTAGCAATTGACGATGTTTGTGCAGGAAGTAATAGTTATGCATTTATCGTTCGTCAGTTAAAAGCAATTCAACGAATTAAATTATCACTATTAGTTTTCAAGAATGAAGATCATGAAACAACACGTGATTTTGTTAATGCCTGGTTAACCTTCGCTACCCGCCATCACCTTGATTTTGTAATTGAGGGGATTGCTGATCGCCAGCTTGCTGAAACTTTCGCCGGTAATCCGACTGTTCTCCAACAAGGCTTTTACTGGGGTAAAGGTTCAGCAGAAATTTAATGTAGTCCGAAAAAGCATCAGAGCTCGACTAGCAAGTCGGTTTCTGATGCTTTTTGATATTTAATAAAGAAAAGTCCCGAATTATGGTTGATCACCGTAACTCGGAACTTTTAACTTAATAGCAAGGTTTATGCTCTGAAACTATTTCTACTGCAACAGAGCCAAAACGTGTTCGCCGTGACCGCAACTTCCGCCTAGCTATCCCGTCCTTGATTGTAAACAATCATCGTCCGGGATTTTCTAGTGCTCAGTTGCTAATTCGTCACGGCTCACACTCTAATTGAAACGTGCTTCGCCCGAGTTTCCTAGAGCTAGCAACCTCCTTCCTAGGCGCAAGTCGCCTTCGTCAGGAGAAATTGCTAGCTTTCCGGAAACTCTTTGGGACGAAGGCACTCTAATTATTATGGACGCAAGCGGTTGATCATCCGTGGGAATGGAATGTTTTCCCGGATATGTTCTTGGAGAGTAATCCAAGAGAGGAAGCGTTCAAGGCCCATTCCGAATCCAGAGTGAGGAACTGAACCGAACTTCCGTAAATCATCATACCAACCGTAGTCTTCTTTGCTTAAGCCGTTTTCTTCAAGCTTATTAGTAATGTATTCGTAGTCGTATGAACGTTCTGAACCACCAATAATTTCACCGTATCCTTCTGGTGCAAGTAAGTCAGCACAGATAACTTGACGGTCATCTTCGGGATCAGTTGGCATGTAGAAAGCCTTAATTGCTCGTGGGTAATTCATGATGAAGACCGGCTTGTTAAATTGGTCGGCTAAGTATGTTTCTTCAGGTGAACCAAAGTCGTCACCGTACTTAGAATCGAAGCCACCTTCTTGAAGCATTTCGATTGCCTTCTTGTAAGTGATTCGTGGGTAAGGTAATTCAGTAAATGGCTTCAGGCTTTCAACTGAACGACCAACCATTTCTAATTCTTGTGCACAGTGATCAATCAAATCTTGAACAAGGTAAGCAATGTATTGTTCTTGAATCTTGAGACTTTCATCTTGGTGCATCCAAGCCATTTCTGGTTCAATCATCCAGAATTCAGTCATGTGACGACGGGTCTTTGACTTTTCAGCCCGGAATGTTGGGCCCATCGTGTAAATCTTGCCGAGAGCCATTGCTCCAGCTTCACCATATAATTGACCTGATTGTGATAGGTAGGCATCAGTGTCGAAGTACTTAACATCGAATAATTCAGTTGTTCCTTCAGGGGCTGATGAGGTAAGGATTGGGGCATCGAATTGGGTAAAGCCATGTTTATCGAAGAATTCCATCGTTGCCAACTTAACCCGACTCCGGATCCGCATTAATGCCCAAGGCTTACGTGAACGGAGCCATAAATGACGGTGATCAAGTAAGAATTCAATCCCGTGTTCCTTGTTACCGATTGGGTAATCTTCGCTTTTACTAACGATTTCGAAGTCCTTGATGTGGATTTCGTAACCGAACTTAGAACGCTTGTCTTCAGCGATTTTACCAGTTACCCAAAAACTGGTTTCTTGGTGAAGATCATGCTTGGCAGAATCAAACTTGGCTTCATCAACATCATTTTTCCGGATAATTCCTTGGAAAAAGCCGGTTCCGTCACGTAATTGTAAGAAAGCGATCTTCCCACTAGACCGCTTATCAGTTAACCAAACGCCAATCTTAACAGTTTCCCCAACGTGTTCTGGGGCTTGACTAATTGTAATTGTTTCCACTTTAATACTCTCCCTTAATCAATTGTATTTTATAGAATTTGAATATGAGCAGCTTCACACTTCTTGAGCATGTCTTCTGGCCAGATGCTGGCTTGAACTTCACCAACATGAGCCTTACCAAGTAAGAGCATACAGAGCCGAGATTGACCAATTCCTCCACCAATTGTATATGGTAATTCGCCATTGAGCAACATCTTATGGAATGGTAATTTTTCCCGATCGGTAGCACCAGCTTGTTCGAGTTGGTACTTCATTGATTCTGGACTAACCCGGATCCCCATGCTAGAAATTTCAAGCTTCTTTTGGAGAGGCTTGTACCAGAAAATAATGTCACCGTTAAGGCTCCAGTCATCATAGTCGGGTGCCCGGCCATCATGAGGCTTACCAGAACGCTTCAACTTGTCCCCAATCTTCATTACGAAGACAGCACCCATTTCCTTAGCAATCTTATCTTCCCGTTCCATTGGAGTAAGATCTGGCCACCGGTCTTCAAGCTCTTGGGTGGTAACAAAGTGAATGTCATCTGGTAATTGGTAAACAGCATCTGGGTAGAGATACCACAATTCTTTTTCAATCCGCTTAATAACCTTGAAGATTTGGCGAACAGTTGCCTTCAAGGTTTGTTCAGTCCGTTCTTCTTTCGTAATAATCTTTTCCCAGTCCCATTGATCAACGTAAATGGAGTGGAAGTTATCTAAGTCTTCATCCTTCCGAATGGCGTTCATGTTGGTGTAGAGACCTTCGTGAAGGCCAAAGCCATACTTCTTAAGTGCCATTCGTTTCCACTTAGCAAGGGAGTGAACGATTTCGATGGTCTCTCCAGGCATCCCCTTCATATCGAAGGAAACTGGCTTCTCAATTCCGTTAAGGTTATCGTTCAACCCGGTACTCTTATCAACAAACATTGGCGCCGACATCCGTTGTAAGTGTAGCTCTTGACCAAATTCATCCTGGAAGTTTTCCCGAATGAACCGGATGGCGGCTTCCGTATCACGAATAGACAATTTTGGATCGTAGTCCTTTGGAATAATTAAACTCATAATTAGCAACTCCTTAATATGCTTAGAATCGAGGATAAATAAAAAAGCCCTTCATCCCCAACATCTAAGGGACGAAAGACTTTTGTTCCGCGGTACCACCCAAATTGTCTAAAATGTTATTAGACCATCTTATCGAGTACAAGAATACTCTCCCGGCGAGATAACGTACCGGTGACGACTAAGCCTACTTTAAACGAGGTTATTTGGGTTAGTAGCATGGAAAAAGGGTTTTTCAATAATTCAGGTGCTATCGGTCTCCCACTATCACCGACTCACTGTTAGACTGGAAATTATTTACTCGTCTTTCTCATCGCTTTTGTAAATCTTTAATTGTATTTTAACCGAATTTTTATAAATTGCAACTACTTTTAAAAATTTTTTCTTAGTAGTTAAAATTTTGTGCGGTTCTTTAACTGTCTCAATACTTCGTCAGCAATTTCATGGTTAGTCCACATCCAGATTGCATGGCCAAGACTCTCGGAAAGGTGTTCCTCAAAAGGTTGGTCCTTGGCACTAGGGACTGTTTTCATTGCAGGCATAATTACTAAGTGAAAGGCAACCCAAACGGCGATCCCAAACGGAATCCCTTCACCGAGAGTCAAGAATTTAACTTTCTTTTCTAGTAAAGCAGCATAAGCAGTCGCGAATGAAATCGAGAAGCCAAAGTGAACTAGGTATGATACCCAAGGAAGTTGCTGACCAGAATACGTATAGGTAGCTTGGGTAAGTTTAGCGGGAACCCCGAGTTGTTGAAGCAGGGTTTGCGGTGGATTAACCTTGTCCCGTTCTGGAGTTCTTGGTGGAAGGATATTTTCCCAACCGAGTTTAACAAGGCCAGAGATTACTCCCGCAGCTGTTCCGGCGATCAGAGTATTCTTTAAATTTAATTTTGACATTCTAAATCACTCCTTTGATGGCTTAACGGTATTCTTATCTGCCATTCGTTTAAGATAATGCCAAATTTGTGGTCGGTAGCGGCGAAGGCAGTATAGTAGTAATAGGTAAACCAAAATACATAAACCAATCCAAATTGGATCTTGTGAAATAAAAGCGGCAAAAACTAATGCATTAAGCGGTCGCGCCATTAGGTTGAAACTTGTTACAAGAACAATCCCAGCAGGAATAGCAGCTCCATAATGTGAAATAGCTCCAGTATAGATCTGAGCTAACCAACTAGAGCAGTATAAACCAATGCTGAACCAGACAATTCCGTTAGCGATCACTTTAAGGATATTTCCGTTTGTGATGGCAACAATTGACTCCACCATAAAGGGAAGTGCGATTAGATCGACCACTGGTAAAGTACGGTTACCAGGTAAAATAAAGGCAATTACGACCATAATTGGGATTAAAATAATTCCTGAAATAATTGTTGCTGATTCACCATAACCAACTCCGTCATCGACAGCGAGGAACCAGCGCTTTCGGTCGTTAATTGGATCAGTAATTGATTGCTTATCAGCAGCTCTTCGTTGCTGGTCAATGCTATTAGCGAGTGGTTTAAACGCTTTAGCAAAGACATCTGTAACCAACGGAAAGATAGTCATTACAGCCGCTAACTGAACGGCAAATTGGAAAATCTGTCCCCAGGCATGATAGCTAGTAAGCCGATTAAGGTTACCGAGAATCCCGATCAACAGACCAAGAATTGCCCCAAGAGTGGTTGGCTGACCAAAGACACCGAATTTTCGTTGAAATGTTTTGGGAGTCAAGTGAACTTTATTGAAACCAAGCATATTCCATAATGGATCTAGTAAGATTGTCGGAACTGTTTGGACGATATTTTGGGCAGCACAAACAGTTGTGTTCTTAATTTGATAGTAAGATGACCAACGATCAGCTTGAATTTCAGCTAGTTCAAGAGTGTAAAGAAGCATAAAAAACGATAGCCCCATTGATAACCAAAAATTATGGGTAGTATAGTAGGCAAGTGTTCCCCAAATCATAAAGCCAAAATTATTCCATAAGTTAGAAGGCATAAAGACCTTCGTGATGCCGAACGCAAAGAGAATAAATTCAGCAATCAGGCCGAATACAAAAAAGGCCAAACCGACTGAAGAATTAAAACTTGCCAAAGAACCTGCTTGCCAGCCAATATCAACCACTGGAAGCTTGATCCCAACATTATTGACCATTTGATGAATAATTTTAGTGACAACCGGGGTGAACTCACTAATAATCCAAGAAAACCCGGTTAAACCAACCCCAGCATATAGCGCAGACATTAATGCGGTCTTTAACTTAACCTTAAGAAAAAGGGCAATGATAAAGATCATAATTGGTACAACAACAGTAGCGCCGAAAGCATTAAAAAAATGATTTATAGATGAAAGCAAGACGCCATCCTCTTTCTATTTAGCGTAAAAATAATAGCAGGAACGATTACTGGGTAAATTTGATAATTACAAAACACGTTTACCAGTGGTCATCCTTTTTCATTGTACAACGAAAGAGAAAAAGAGTTTGCCTAGACGCTTGTTAATTAGTTTTGATCATAGCTTAGAATATCTCCAGGTTGACAATTTAAAATTTGACAGAGTTTATTTAAGGTTGCAAAGCGAATGCCCTTTGCCTTACCTGTTTTTAAGATTGAGAGATTAGCTGGTGTGATCCCAATCTCCTTTGCTAATTCCTTAGAGGAAATCCCTCGTTTTTCCATAACAACCCCAAGATTAACTTTAATCATCTACTTCCACCTCTCTAAATAATACTATTATTTTCGTTTTGCAAAGCCAAACCACGCTTAAAGATAAAGTAGATGAGGTAGCAAATAATTAGTGAGGTAAAGAAGGAGTAATAATTACCGCAAGGGAAAAAGTCGAGCTGGGCTGTTATGTTAATAAAATGATTAATGACTGTGTTAATTCCGTCAAGGATAGTAAGCGCAAGGAACGAGAACATTAATTTACGTAAAGCTACCATATTTGCAGGGGCAAAGTATTTCTGAAGATTAATGTTGTTGAGGATGTTATGTAAAGCAAGACAGCCATACAAAAAAATAGCCATAAAAAACAAAATATCAAGGTAGAGGAGAAATTCAATTCCCCAGTTATTGCCAATCTGTTTAAAAGAGATAGCGTCAGTGAAAATGTAAATTAGACCAACAATTAGAAAACCAATTCCTAATAGACCGTTTGAAATAATTCCCAAATCAACCAAAGCTTGAATAGCTCCAAGAAGAAACTTATTAACCTTTTTCATTGTTGACACCGCTTTCATTAAACTGTGGTTTTATTATAAAACGATAATAAATTACTGTAATGCAATAATTTATTGTTGAATAACAATAAATTGATCATAAAAAAGCCTGGAAAAGCAAATTCCTTTCCAGGCTCCGTATTTAGATATTAATTAGGTAGGCTTACTAAAGCAGCGATTCCCATTCCGCCACCAACACAGAGAGAAGCGACTCCAGTTTGCTTTTGCAAATCTTGCATTTCATGGATAAGAGTGACAACAATTCGAGCTCCGGAACAACCAACAGGATGACCAAGAGCAATTGCGCCACCACGAGGATTAACCTTATGATCATCTAGCTTTAATAATTGTTCACAAGCAATTGACTGACCAGCGAACGCCTCATTTAGTTCGAAAAGATCAATGGAATTTTTATCAAGGCCGTTTTGGGCAAATAACTTACTGATAGCATAATATGGCCCAAGTCCCATTACTGCAGGATCAAGGCCAACAGTGGTAGAAGCTTGCCATTCAGCAAGCGGAGTGAGATGGTATTTTTTTACTGCTGACTCACTAGCGAGGATAATCGCAGCTGCCCCATCATTTAATCCAGAGGCGTTTCCAGCTGTAACGGAACCATCCTTTTTAAAAACAGGCTTTAATCCCTGAAGTGCGGCTAAAGAAGTATTAGCCCGTGGTGCTTCATCAGTATCGATTGCCGTATCTTGATGGTGAACAGTGACGCTGACCGGTGTGATTTCATCATCAAATGCGTGATCTTGTTGAGCCTGAACAGCTTTTTGATGACTCCGGAGAGCAAATTCATCTTGTTGGTAGCGGGCAATGTGGTAACGTTCATTAACGTTTTCGGCCGTAATTCCCATTGCGTAGCCACCCCAAGCATCTTGGAGAGCATCATTTTGCATGGTATCAACTAATTCACCATTCCCGAATTTATAACCATGACGGGCATTTAAAAGAACATATGGTGCTCGGGACATGCTTTCCATTCCACCAGCAACAATCACTTGAGCTTGTTTGGATTGGATTAGTGAAACGCCGAGGATAATACTAGATAATCCAGAACCACAAACATCATTGATTGTAATTGCAGGAGTTGATTGATCTAGTCCGGCAGCGATGGCAGCTTGACGAGCGGGATTTTGACCAGCACCGGCCTGAAGAACATTTCCCATTAATACCTGATCGACCTGCTTACTAGAAATGCCGGCTTTGTGCACTGCATCCTTAATTACAGTTGCTCCTAATTCAACTGCAGACTTTGATGAAAGAGCACCACCGAATTTACCAATTGGTGTCCGTTGAGCGGCAACAATAAAAACTTTTTCCATCAATTATTTCTCCCCACAAAATAAAATTGCTGTACTAGTTTAGCGAGAAAAAAGCCCGCTCGCAAGCTTTTAGCGCTGACTTTGTGAATCATTAATCTTATTTTAAAAGTTGAGAATTGATTCGTCGATTACGGTAATAAAATTCACGATCATGTTCAGAGATTTGGCGAGAGACCTTAGCTGGAATCCCCATTGCAACAACATTTGCCGGAATATTGCGAGTAACAACTGCTCCGGCACCGATAACAGAATTATCACCAATAGTAACTCCAGGAAGAATGATAACTCCGGCACCGAGCCAGCAATTACTACCAATTTTAATGGGGAGATTATATTGATAACCATGCTTTCGTAATTCAGGCAAGATCGGGTGGGCAGCGGACGACATAGTGACGTTTGGGCCAATCATCGTATTGTCGCCAATGGTTACATAAGTATCATCAGCGATTGTGAGATTAAAGTTTGCATAGACGTGATTACCAAGTTTGATGTGGTGACCACCCCAATTTGCGTGGAAGGGCGGTTCAATATAACAATCTTTGCCGACGGCTGCAAACATCTTTTTAAGCAATGCCTGTCGTTTCTTCCCTTCAGTAGGTAAGGTTTGATTGTATTCATACATCGGTAACATCGCTTGGGTTTGTTCAGCAAGGATCGTGGGATCTTCTGGTGAATAGATATCCCCAGAATGCATTAATTTACGGTTATCCATTTTCATCAACTCCGATAATGTATTTATTATTCAAACTAGTCTTCTTCTTGTCGCTTTTCAAGAATTACTTGGCACTTATGAAACTCGGTTTCGGTATAGTTGTATTTAGCAAGAACGAGAAGACGTAACAGTGAGGCGATCGCTGGGATGATTGAAACGATGACAAAAATGCCTGTTAGAGTAGTTTGCGATTGAACTGCACTGGCATTGTAACCGATGAACGAAAGAACGAGTCCCGTTGTAGCACCAGCGACGGCAATTGCTACCTTGCTGGCAAAGGTTTGGCCACCAAAGACGATTGCTTCACACCGTTTACCAGTTTTGACTTCGCTATATTCAACTGTTTCAGCTAGCATTGCAGAAATAATTGGACCCGTGGCTGAGTAAAGAGTTTGCGTGATTGCAAGGAAAATAAATACAAGGATGACATGTTTGTAACCAGTCATAAAGAATATAATTCGAATAATTACATCAGTGATTAACAGGACCCGAAGAATGTATAGTTTTTTAAAATGTTTAGTTAGTAACGGAATGAAGAAGAAACCTAACGCACTAAAGGTTCCAATTAATCCGTAAATACTCATGAATTTAGCGTTAAACAGGTTATAGGTAAAGAAGTAAATAATAATATTGTTGACCATTTCCATTGCAACCTTGAGGAAAAAGAGAATTAAGATCATTAACATGTATTTATTTGCCTTTACAGCGTCCCAAATATCATGAGCTGATAGTTTCTCAGCTTTTTTAGCAACCACACGTTCTTTCGTGAACCTATATCCAAGTTCCATTAAGATAAAGCCAAAAAGCATTAAAATACTGACAGAAATAAGATAGCTAGTCTGCGGCGAGCCATGTTGTTTGAAGTAGGCGAGCATAAGTGGCAATACTAAACTGACCATTCCGATACCGCCAAAAACACCTAGGTTAGCGGTAGTAATCAGATTAGTCCGTGCCTGACCGCTTTTAGAGATTACGGTTGAAAGCGACCAGAAGGGGATGTCGGAAAAAGCGTAGCAGGTTCCCCAAAGAATATATGTTACCGCGGCATAGATTATTTTGCCGCCTAGACTAATGTTCGGATTGACGAAACAAAGAATAGTAGAAGTAATTACGAAGATGGGGGCAAAATGCATATATTTACGAAACTTTCCCTTAGTAGACTTATGGGCGTCAATCCACCCCGAAACAATCGGATCGAACACCGCGTCCCAAAGTCGTGCAATTAAGAAGATGACACTCGCAATTACAGACGAAATACCAACGATATCAGTATAGTAAATCAAAATAAAACTACCAATAATTCCAAAACTAAAACATTGACCAAAGCCATACGAAAAGTAGGCGAGGTACTCTGCTACAGAAACGTGTTCCTGATTAATTTGTTTTTCCATTTTAATCTCCTAATTAAACTCAAAGCCATTATGATGTGATGAAGTCATTATTTTTCTGATAGCTTCCGGATCAAACTTATAGTGATGGTTATGGTCTAAGAGGCCATTGACTTCCTGCTCAACATCAGTTAGTTGGGTATAGCAGAAACCAGCACAATTGGGAATACTCATAACCGCTTCAGTGAGTTGCTTGATCTTATCAATGACTGCCGACTTTGATTCGATTCGTTTGCCATATCCCCATGATTGTCGTTGAATATTTTCTTCATAAGCAATCCCACCGTATTCACTAATTAAAAATGGGACGTCTTGCCGTGAATAAGAATCGCAGAAAGTTTGTCGCCCACTGGTGAGGGACGGACTGCCAGCAAATACTTTAGTAAGATCTTGGTAACTTGCTGCAAGGGAAGAGGGGTCACCGTTATAGTCGTGGATTGTGCAAAGGTCTGTTTTAACCTGTTCCCACCCGTCATTGGCGATCACAAGCCGAGAACTATCAAATCCCTTAGTAAGATAATATAGACTATTAGTAAAGGCTTGCTCCTCATTGTTATGAGCGATCTCATTGACGCCCCAAGATTCATTCATGAGGACGTATGTGATCACGCTCGGATGATTAATATGTTTAAAAATGAAATCAGGTAGTTCATCCAAAATGTGGTTCATCATGGTTGGTGAGAAATTAAAAGAACTTGGGAATTCCGCCCAGGCCAAAACACCTAGTTTATCGCAGAGGTAGAGCATTCGATTACTTTCAATGTGTTGATGAATTCGATTGCCATTAAAGCCCATTTCTTTGAGCTTAATGAGATCTGATTGGTAATTCGCTATTGAACCAGTTAATCCAGAATCAGGGTAATATCCTTGATTCAAAACTAATTTCTGGTAAAGAAGCTGATCGTTTAGATAGACAGAGCCATTTCTTGTCTCAATTTGCCGCATCCCGAAATAAGAATAAACACTATCTGTAACAGAGCCGTTATAGATAACCTTAAAGGTAATATCGTAAAGCAGCGGTTCGCTTGGTGACCAATAATGCAATCTGAAGTTTGGATCATCGTTACTGATATTAACAGCGAAGTGAGCTCGTCCATTAATTGTTGAACAGTTAATTGATGTAATTTGTTGTCCTTGAAACTCAATAGTTGCTTGTAATGTAGCAGTTATGGGGATGTTTAACTGTGCGTCAATTTCTAATTGTGCTAGGTGAATGTGAGGGATCATCTTAACTTGGTTTAAATACTGAGCTCCCGTTTCCTCAAGCCAAACACTTTGCCAGATTCCAATTGTTCTGGTGTACCAGCAAAGAAAATTGTGGTCCTTCCATGATTGCTTCCCAATTGGTTGATCAGTTGCGTTGAAATCTTGAACACGAACTTCTAGTATGTTTGAAGCAGTGCACCACTTACTAATATCAATGACGAATGGTGTATGACCTCCAGTATGGCTACCAATGTAATGACCATTTAGCCAAATTTGACATTGGTAATCTACCGCCTCAAAGTGTAGAAGATAATGGCGTCCTTTATTAACTGTTAAATCAAATTTTTTTTGATACCAAACTACTGGGTAATATTTCTCTTCATTAACTTCAGCATTCTTGAAGGTGTAGCTATATGGAACTTTAATCTGGTATGGAAAATTATGGGGATACTTATCGTAACCGCTTTCATTTTTAGCAATAAAAAAAGCCCATTCCCCGTTAAGATCTAGCCAGCTAGTCCTAATCATTTGAGGGTTTGGGTACTTAATCTTATCTAACACAACTATCACTCCGATTTATTAAATATTTTATATCAGCTGACGATAAAACTATACCAATTATATTTATTACTGTCAAAGAATTTGTTATTTTTAGTTCAAATGTGGATATACCAATTTTGGAGGACGGTGAGAATTTATTAGCCGCAATTAGATTATGGTTAACCCTAAAAGGTTGATAACAAATTAAGGCCGAGAAAACAATTTTTCCCCGACCTTAATTTGTTATCTTAAAACAACTTTTTAGAAACTTAGTCAGCCAAGCCAGCATCATTGTAAGCAACAGGATCACCGATGTTACTCAAGGCGTCCTCAATTGGAGTCTTTCCTGAGCGCATCATGATAATATGACCGATCGTATTCTTATATTTGAGCGTATCAGCAAGAATCTTTGCGACGTCTGGGATTGGGTTAGTGGTATCATCACCTTCACCCAGTGTGACCATTCCTGTTCCTGGCTCATCGGTAAGGGTAGCAGGTTGGACAATTGTGTAAGCTAAATTAGTGTTGTGGATCAAGTAGTTGTCCGCAAAGAACTTGGCGATATTATAATCGGTAATCGCAGCTAAGGCCTTGTACTTAGACCACATCCGCGGTTGAAGAGCATACATTGAACTTAGCATGATGTAACGTTCAATGCCGTCTCGTTCAGCAGCCATCATTGTTTTGACGGCACCAAATGCGTCTGTCTGGAGAAGATCTTTTCCTCTGGAGCCAGCAACGAAGTAAACTACGTCGCACCCATCCATAAGCTTTGCAATCTCGTCAACTTCTGCGTGGAGATCAAGCTTGAGTGCGGAAACACCATCAAGCTTAATGATCTTTTCTGGGTTACGAGAACCAGCAACTACTTTATTACCATCTTTAACAAGATCTTTAATTAGTTCAGTGGCGACCCGCCCTGAACCACCAGCAATAAATACTTTACTCATGGTAATTCCTCCTTTGGTATTACTATTTTAATTTTAACGGTTTGATTTAATTCAAGGAAGCGATAACACTTCTGGGGCAATTAATAGACGGTTAACGAAAAAGTGAGTTATGATTAAAGAGTAATAGTCGCCGAAAAGATTATTAAAAGAAGGGATTATCGTGACAGAAGAAAAGCATTTAACCACAGAAATGGTTAGAAAATATCAAAAAGTTTTTCATACGCGAAAAGATGCGGAAGTAATTGCACGTGCGATTCAAAAGAACGGGATCAAAAATGCTAGTGAGGACCCAACTGCTAGCCAACGTCTTCACAGAGCGTTTTCTTATGAGATCAAAACGGGGAAGCCAAGTAACCAACGGCATAGTGGTCGATGCTGGTCATTTGCGACCCTGAATACGATGCGGCATAAGTTTGCTAAGAAGTACAATTTTAAGGACTTTGAACTTTCTCAAAACTACTTATTCTTCTGGGACCGGATTGAACGAGCAAACATGTACTTCCAAAAGATTATTGAAACCGCAAAGAAGCCCCTTCATGACCGGACTGTTGACTTTTACTTGAGCTTTGCCTTGAATGATGGTGGTCAATGGGCTAATGCGGCCTCAATCATTGAGAAGTACGGGGTTGTTCCAGAATATGTAATGCCTGATACACATAATACTCGTGATACTAGTGATGTTGCTGAAGTAATGAATTACTTAATGCGGAAAGATGCATTAGAATTACGGCACATGGTTAATGATGGTGCAAACGAAAAGGAATTAGCAGAAGCACAACAACGGATGATGGCTGATGTTTATAAGGTTGCTGCCTACTCCTTTGGTGAACCACCGACAAAGTTCGATCTCGAATTCCGTGACGATGATAAGAAGTTCCACCAAGTTCTTGGTCTTACGCCACTGAAGTTCTATCGTGAATACTTTGACACTAATCTAAATGATTATGTTGTAATCACTAACGCACCTGATCACGAATATAACAAGGTTTATGCAATGCCAACTCAAGATAGTGTTGCTGGGGGAATCCCAATTAAATTCGTGAATGTTCCATTTAAGGACCTTCAAGAAACGGCAATGAAACAATTAAAAGCAGGTGAAACCGTTTGGGTTGGTAACGATGTCCTTCAACAAATGGACCGAAAGCGTGGTTTAATGGACGCTAAGTTGTTCCAACGTGCTCAATTGTTAGATGTTGATTTCGTAATGGATAAGGAGGATCGCCTTGAATCGAAGCAGGCAATGGTATCTCACGCCATGACATTAACTGGGTTTAACCTTCAAAATGGCGAACCAAACCGGTGGAAGATCGAAAACAGTTGGGGCAAGGATAACGGTGATAACGGCTACTTTGTAATGACTCAAGACTGGTTTGAAGAGTATACTTACGAAGCGGTAATCAACAAGAAATACCTTAGCGACGACTTAAAGAAGCTCGCCGACAGCAAACCTGTCACCCTGACTGCTTGGGATTCGTTGCAGTAAAGTAGAGTGTGAGCCAGCAAAGGACTTGCGGAAAATTAGCAATTTCTCCTGACGAAGGCGACTAGCGCCTAGGAAGGAGGTTGCTAACTCTAGCAGGTCCCTGGCGAACACGTTTCTACTATGTGGCAGTGGAACTTTAGCTCGAAGAAGATTAGGGCGAACCGATTTAGGCTTTGTTGCCTTAGAATACTAGCTCTAGTACATTAAAAATAATAAAAGATAATTTGCTACTGAATGAATCGCTTAATGAGGAAACTCATTGGCGATTTATTTTTCTTTAAAAAATTAACTGTCGTTTGCGGTATGATTATTGCTATAAGAGGAGTTTAGAGAGAAAGAAGTTGGTTAAATCGTGGTAAAGCAGAAAAAAGAATCGATCTTCACAAAGGATGTTGTCCTGGTAATGGCAGCATCGTTTTTCTTCATTTTTAGTAATATGTACTGTAATCCATTAATTAACGGTTACGCACAAGAATTAGGGGCTTCAAGTGCGTTTGCCGGGATTATTGTGGGGATGATGAGTATTGCTGCAATGTTCCTCAGACCGATTGCGGGGAACTTGACCGACCACTTTTCGAAGTATTCACTATCATTCATTGGCGGCGCGTTGTGTTTCCTTGGGGTAATGGGCTATGTAATTACTACTAATAGTGGTTTACTGTTGTTCTTTCGATTGATTAATGGTTTAGGGTATGTCCTTTGTACCGTATGTATGACTACCTGGCTTTCATACCTGGTTCCGTTTAACCATGTTGGTGAAGCAATGAGTTTTTATGGCCTGATGAATGCTTTGGCAATGGCCTTTGCTCCAGCAGTGTCAATTAACCTTTACCGGATAATTGGGTATCGGGATGCCATCGTTATTTCGGCCTTATCAGCGCTAATGGTGGTAATTACAGTTCAGTTTGTTAGTAACCGGGCTAAACCGAAACCAGTTCCTCAACCACAATCAGGAAAGAAAAAGAAATTTCATATTAAGATTATTCAACGTGATTCGTTACCAGTTGCGGCATTAACGGCATTATTTGCAATTCCGTACTTTGCAACCCAAGCGGACATTGTTGCTTATACTGAACAACGTCATTTACCGATTGCTGTTGGTTCGTACTTCTTGATTTACGCAGTGGTTTTACTAGCAATTCGGCTCTTTCTAAGAAACCAATTTGATACGGTCCGTTTTGGTCCCTGGCTAGTTACTAGTACAGTAGCAACAGTTTTCTACTTAATTATGCTAACGATCATGAAAACTAACATTGAAATGGCATTGGCAGCTGCGGGGATGGCCTTTGGTTACGGTCTAATTTATTCGGTTTGTCAATCAACCGCGATGATGCTCGCACCAGATGACGAACGAGGATTAGCTAGTTCGACCTTCTTTTTAGGACTAGATATTGGGATGACGCTTGGTCCAGTTCTTGGTGGGATTATTGATAGTACGATGCCGGTAAAATGGTTCTATCCAGTAATGCTCATTACCGTACCATTAATCCTTTTGATTTACTTCTTCAATCGGCGAAAGTTGAATAGTGCGGTCGGTAATCATTAATTTCTACAATTGAATTATTTAATGCTGAAAGGCTAGTAATGACTGGTGAGAAAAAGATAATTTCCTCACCAGTCTATTTTTTGTCATATATAGTTGACAAAGCGGAATGACCTTAGTAAGATAATACCAACAAATGTCATTTATATGTGACAATTAGGAGGAGTGAGTAATTATTGAATCGAGTTCGTCAATTTAGGAAACAGCAACAACTATCACAATTTGAATTAGCAAAAGAGATCGGGGTCGCGCGCCAAACAATTAGTTTAATTGAAAGTGATAAGTATAACCCATCACTGGAATTATGTCGGAAGTTAGCAACTGCATTAAAAACAGATCTAAACTCACTTTTTTGGGAGGAATCAAAATGACAAAAGAAAAACTACGTAATAGTCTTCTTAAATTTTCATACGGAATCAGTGGCCCAATTGATGAATATCAAGAGAAGCAACTAGATCACCTTGGTAATTCAGCTTATTTAATTTTAACTTTAGTTACACCAGTTTTACTATGTATCGCGGTTCTCTTGGCATTAGTTACTACCTACCGGATAGCCTTTTGGTTCGCGATTATTAGTTTATTCGCCTTATTTATTATTGTTACCTGGTACTTTTACATTATTGCTATCCGGCAGAAAGTGTTAGTAAATGAGGTTGATTCGGGCGGACTGAAGGAAAAGCGGAAAATAGCCATTAGACGTGGTATTATTACAGGAATTGTTTTTTCCTTGATTGAATGTATTGGTTTAATAATTATTTACCAGAATTATTCAGTCAAATGGAGTTACGCACTGATCGTTAATGTGATTATTGTATCCATACTTGTTGGTTTGTTTGCTGGAGTACTGGCAGGGGTAATTGCCTGGAAGAACTTAAAAAAATTCAATGGATAATAAATAACGGTCAGTGTTTCATATGAAACATTGGCCGTTTTAAACAATCTACAACAGGAGTAAACTAACATTAAAGGAGTGACTGAAAATGGAACGAGCAAAGGTAATTATTCATATGTACATGTCCATTGATGGAAAGATCGATGGTGATTGGGATGGCCTTCCTGGCGATAAGATTTCCGGTGACTACTATGATGATCAATTATTTAAGTTAGGGAGTGCGAACGCCAATGGAAGCAATACGATCGTAATGTATGCTGCTAAGGGGAAGCCGGACCTAAGTAAATATGATGGTCAACGGATAGAATACCGTGATTGGGTACCAAGCGAAATTAAATCAGCAACTTGGGATGTTAGTTACGATCGTCGTGGAAGAGCTGGCTGGGAGAAAAATTACTTTCCGTATGCCGGAAGGAAAAACCGGGCGATTGAAGTTATTACTAAGCAAGCCTCCCAAAACTACCTTGCCTTTCTCCAATCAATGGAAATCCCGTACTTAGTTTGTGGTGAACGAGAGATCAACTTTGCCGAATCATTGGTTAAACTGAAAAAATATTTTGATATTAAAACAATGGTTCTGGGTGGCGGTGCGTTAATTAATGGGGCCTTTCTCAAAGCTGGATTAGTGGATCAGATTTCATTAGTAATCGCTCCGTATATTTCAGGTGATTCAAAGAAGAAGGGAACCTTTGACACGTTAGAAAAATTTGTTAATCAGCGCTTCCATGTTACTCAAACGAAAAAGCTAGGTGATGGTGGAATTCACCTAATTTATGACCGGGATTAGGTGAACGTAAAATAGCGGAAGATTCAGTTATCAGAACTTCCGCTACTTTTATTAATTACTTTTTTACAATTTCTTGCTTCCAGTGATGGAGGTGTTGCTTGGTAATTACACACAGGCCATCTTCGCCAAGCTCCTTCATTTTGTCTGTACACATAATTTTAACGTCTTGTTTATTACTAACTTGTTGCTCACCCCAGTAATTTAAATATCGAAGAGCAGCATAAAGGTTTTCCCCTTCATCAGTTAGTCGATATTCAACGTGGGGCGGGATGGTATTATAGCTTTTTCGGGCGACTATACCGGCATCGCCAAGTTCACGAAGCTGGTCACTCAATACTTTATGTGATGTTCCCAATTGCTTAACTAATTCGCCAGTGCGTCGGGGATGACCAGCAAGTAGGTAGAGGATAACCGGCTTCCATTTGCCACCAATTAGGGAAAGAGCATAATCAGCACCCGTATTAAACATTTTTACCTGTTTAGCCATAAAAAAATCCTCCCTCCAGTAATTTCATTATATTATGAAACCGCTAAAGAGAGAATTAATTATATTACTTGATTAATTTAAATTTCTCACCATCATTGAGAAAATCCTTATTGTCAGCGGATGCTTCGATTGAGCCGAATGGCATTTCAGCACGAAGCTGCCAACTATCAGGAAGGTCGAATGCTTGGTGAATTGCATCATCAATCAGTGGGTTGTAGTGTTGAAGACTAGCCCCGATCTGTTGTTCAGCAAGAGCAGTCCAAACGGCTTGCTGAGCGCCACCGATTCCTTGTTCTGCCCAGTCGGCAAAGTTGTCTGCATAAGCTGGGAATTGTTTCTCCAATTCATGAACAGTATCAGTTTCGGTTAAGAATAAAATGGTCCCGAAGCCAGCCCGAAAACTAGCAATCTTTTGTTGGGTTTTGGCGAATGCCTGTGGATCCTTGACAACTTCCTTTAATGCTGCTTCGACAATGTCCCAAACTTTATCTGAAGACTTGCCAAATAGGACGACAGCCCGAACAGTTTGGCTGTTAAAGGCGGTTGGCGAATTTTTGATTGCCGTTATAATTAGATCATAAATTTCCTCTGGGGAGTTAGTTAGCTGATCGCCGAGAGCGTAGATTGAACGCCGTTGGGCAGTTAATTGGTTAAATGCTGATTCCATAAGTAATTCCTCCGTTCATTGTTTGATTACTTACTAATAATAAGTATAATTGATTGATGACACAAGAGGGGAATTTTATTTCACCTAGTAATTATTAAAGGAGGGATAAAGTGATGACTAAACAAGTTGAAGATTGTCCGATCGAAACCACCTTAAAACAAATTTCAGGGAAATGGAAAAGTGTAATTATTTTTCGTCTCTTAGAACATCCCCAATGTCGATTTAACGAACTGCAGAAGCTAATCCCTGAGTGTTCACGACGGATGCTAGCGTTACAGTTAAAAGAACTGGAGCATGATGGCCTAATTAGTAAAACATTTTATCCGGTAGTTCCACCTAAAACAGAGTATTCGTTAACGGAACGTGGTAAAAAGCTTAAGCCAGTAATTGAAGGGCTACAAGAGTGGGGAAGGATCAATTAGTCTGGATTAGTAAAAAAATTTAAATACCGCCTTTGATTGACTGCCAAGTAAATGTTACTTGAGGGTAACTATCTTACACAAAAGTGCTTACTTTTAATAAGCTCAAATCTCCTTATACTTAAAAGTGAACAAAGGTTAGGAGGAAGATAAAATGACAAAGCAAGTACTAATTTTAGGCGCAACTGGCCAAATCGCTCAACACGCTATTAACGCGTTATTAAAGAATAGTGATGCGGAACTATTGCTTTTCACTCGTCACCCGCAACATTTAAAGAATATAGATGAAGGTCGAGAAAAGGTTATCAAGGGCGATACCTTGAAGCCGGACGAGTTAAATGCTGCTGTGTCACAAGCAGATGTTGTTTACGCTAATTTGCGGAACCCTGAGATTAAACAGCAAGCTGAAAATATTGTTAAGGCAATGGATAAATATGGAGTAAAGCAGCTTGTTTGGATTTCCTCAATTGGGATCTATGATGAAGTTCCTGGTAAGTTCGGTGAGTGGAACAATGCTGAATTAGGTGGTGGTCAAAAGGATAGTTACCTTGGAACTTACCGCAGTGCAGCTGATGTTATTTCTGCTTCTGATCTTGATTACACAATTATTCGTCCGGCATGGTTAACAAATAAGGATGAGGTTGATTACGAAACAACAGAACGAGGAGAAGCGTTTAAAGGGACTGAGGTTTCACGAAAGTCAATTGGTAATTTTGTAGCAAAAATTATTGCTGATCCAGCTCCATATGCTCGTAAGGATTTCGGTGTTAATAAACCTAATACTGACGGCGATAAGCCAAATTGGCTTTAATGAAAATAACTAATGCTGATAGTTAAATAAAATAAGGCATCAATGAACTTCTGTAAAAAAGATCATTGATGCCTTTAGAATTGGGTAAAATTATCGATATTGATAATCTTTTTGGGCCATCTGGAATAAAACACGGTCGTATTTTTGAGTGCCATCAGGGAAATTAACAGTGAATTTCTCAAGATTACCACCCTTTTCAATTTTTCCGGATGATTTCTTTGTTATTAGTCCATTATCGATTGTGACCTTATTGTTCTTAATTTTGTAATATTTCTTGCTAGTGGCTTTGTTAAGGATTGTCCGGTCAGCGAGATAGCGATTAATTGTTCGTGGGGCAGCCTTTTCTTCTTTCGTGGAATCTTTGGTAATTACTGGTTTACCTGATTGATCAGTATCGGTTACATTAACGTAAGCAGATTTACCATTAGTAGTAAAGAAGACATATTGATGCGCGGTTGTGTAACCATTTGAATTGATAAAAGTAACAAGGTAGACGCGGTTATTTAATGACTTTTGCGACATTGCTTGGACGGGTTTATCTGTAATAGTTATAGTAATGAGAAATGTCATCATGCTAACTAAAATCGGCAATAAGAACTTCTTCATGGGCGACCTCCTTTCAAACCATTATCTTTATTATAACAGCTTAAATTTTTTTAAAGGTGTTTGGTGGTGTGGCAGTTCAGAAGCGAAACATTAGTGCTTAAGACCTGATAGTGTTATAGTCAAATTAGAGAATGAAATAATTAGATTTGTTGACTAAGGAGGCAGTAGCTAATGGCAGAAAAGACTTTTACTCGCGAAGAATTAGCAAAGTTTAATGGACAAAATGGTCAACCAGCATATGTTGCCATTTCTGGAACAGTTTATGATGTCTCGAATAAGGCTGCTTGGAAGGGTGGTAAACACCACGGTAATGAGGCCGGTCAGGATCTAACAGATGTTTTGTATAATGAGTCGCCTCATGGAGATAAGGTATTAAAAGATTTACCTGTTGTTGGTAAGTTGGTATAGAAATAGAAAATGAAAATCCCTGACAATCATTAGAGGTAACGATTGTCAGGGATTTTACTATGATAGAAATGATTCTAAAGTTAAATGATTATGTGGGAGGGTAGAACCATTTCTAAGCGATCCCCATCAATTTCCATATAGGAACACAAAGAAGGAGACCGATAATATTAATTACCATATAGCCGAGTGAAGATTTAGCTAATGCAACCCGGGTAGCCATCTTATCATTAACAGCAGCCATTCCCGTCAAGAACGGAGCATCCATATAGGAAAGCATCCAAATATTAACACTAGTAGTAACAACCAGTGCGATAATTGCTGGGTTAAAGCTTAATGTAGAGAAAAATGGTAAGAGGGCAATAATAATTAACGTACCGGTTGAAATCAAGGAAACGACAACGAATTTGCAAAGGTAAATAATAATTGGTAAAGCAATTACTGTAATATAGACGTTGCTTAACATTGGACTAATAACTGGTTTCAAAATAACTCGTAACCAGGTGGTTAGTTTAACCACTTGCATAACGTTTCCAAGGGCCATAACAGTTCCAATGAAGATAATCGTGTTCCAACTTAGACGTTTACTAATATCTTGAGGCGTAAGAACACCAGTAGCAACCAAAATACTTACACCACAAAGAGCAGTAACGGCTGCAGGAATCTTTAAAGTGGATTCTAAGATCCAGAAAACAATGGCAATGAGAATAATGATTGCAGTTATCTTTTCATTACGTGACATTGGACCAAGCTCTTGTAATTGTTTAGAAATAAATTCTTTAGAAGCGGGTTTATCATCTTTGGGAGCAAAAAGAAATTTCAATAAAAAGAATCCGAAGACAAGAGCAACAACGGTCCATGGAAGCATCATCATAAACCAGTTGCCCCAGCTTAATGTGCTTTGAGCTTTTTGTGGTAATAATCCCTTAAAAGCGTAGTTTTGAGCAGTAGCACTAAGAAAACTGGCTTCCATTACTAAGAAACCCCAGATTGCAGCTAGGAAGATGCCAGAACTTTCTTTAGTCTTATTCTTATATCCTAATGATTCACTAATTCCGAGTGCTAGTGGAGTACTCATTGCAGTTTTGGGGTGAGCACTTGGAATCATTGGTGAAATAATCGTTCCGGCCGTGAATAAGGCAAGTGTTTGTCCACCAAAATTAGCAGGAAATAATTTCATAATGTTAAGGGCAATTCTGTTAATTAAGCCTGACTTTGTAGCAGCAGCACCAAGTCCTAAACCACCAATGATAATCCACATGGTTGTTGAAGAAAAGAGGTTAAAGGCTGTTGGGAAATCAACTGCTCTAAGAATAACCCAGGAAGAAAGCATTAGTAATCCGGTAACAAAACTAGGAATTACATTAAAAATCCAGAAGATGTTTGCTGTAACAAGAGAAGCTAGAACAACCATCCCAGAATGAGAAAGCCCGACAGGTGTTGGAATAAAGAAAGCAATAACCACTCCTAAGATAATGCCGATAATACCACTAATTAATTTAGTATGTTTCATAGTGTCTAATCCTCCTTGGAGACGCCTACTTCCGGATTAACTGGAAATTCTGGCATTTTACCATTTGAAAAATCAATAACTGCTTGTGCTGCACCAAGTCCAAGACGCCGGTTAGCTTCTTTAGTTGTTCCAGCAACATGACTTGTTATGATGGTATTTTTACTGTTAAAAAGTGGATTATTTGGTTTCGGCGGCTCAGAACTAAATGCGTCAATTGCAGCACCAGCGATTTCATCATTATTAAGAGCAGTAGCTAAATCATTTTCGTTAATGATTCCGCCTCGTGCTGAATTAATAACAAAAGCAGAATTTTTCATTGATTTGAGTTCTTTGGCAGTAATTGTGTCCTTAGTTTCCGGAGTCAATGGCATGTTAATAGAAATAAAGTCAGCAATTGGCCAAATTTTATTAAGGTTATCATAGAGTTTAATATCGGCATTCTTAGCATATGGATCATAACCAATTACATTCATATTGAATGCTTTAGCGAGTAAAGCCAATTGTTGACCGATTTTACCATAGCCAAGAATTGCTAATGTTTTGCCAGCAAGTTCATTTCCATTTAGGTTGTATTTTGTTGAAAAGCCGGGAAGAGACATACCAGTTAATTTATTTTGCTTTTCGTGAAGTAGTTTATCTGTATGCATTAACTTACGACTAAGCATCAGCATAGTTGTAATTACGTATTCCGCAACTGAGAAAGCATTTGCACCATTGACCTTTGCCACAAGAATCCCCTTTTTAGTAGCTTCGTCAACGTTGACGTTGTTAATTCCTGTACCGTTTCGTGAAATGATTTTTAGTTGCTTACCAGCATCAATAACTTCAGCAGGTAGTTCAGAAGAACGCATAATAACTGCATAAGCATCTTCAATTTCTTTCGCCATTGTTAATGCGTCTGTATTGGCAGCTATTTTTACTTCAAAACCGTTATCTTTTAGAAGATTGATACCAGCATCGTCAATTTTTTCGCTTAGTAATACTTTTTTCATGAATTTTAATACCTCCTAAGTCTTAAAAAACTTCCGACAAATAATTGCTACACTCCTATTGTGAAGATATTGTTCAGTTATTCACAGTGACTAAAAGGTATCTCAGGGGAATATTTGGTTCCTGTTAGTCTGTGAATTTAGTCACTAAGATATAGGCGTAAGATTAAGAAAACGTTTTCGAATCTTGTTGATTTAGAATTATTTGTGTCATGGATTTGGAGGCAGATTATGAAAATTACCAGTATTGACGTAATGAAAATTCCATCACCAGATGTCAGTTTTAGTGGTAATGGTGGGGGTTCAACTGAAGATTGGTCACCAATTATTGTTCGAATTAATACGGATGAAGGAATCACAGGCTTTGGTGAAGCGGGCCTTGCTTACGGAAAAGGTTGGCGAGCAGGCTTTGGAATGGTTCAAGATTTTGCACACGTAATAATTGGTGAAGATCCAATGAATATCGAAAAGATATGGGATAAACTTCAGCGGACAACCTACTGGGGAATCGCTGGCGGAGTTATTCCTAATGCTGCGATTAGTGCAATTGATATTGCACTTTGGGACATCAAAGGTAAGTATTATCAAACACCGGTTTATCAATTACTTGGTGGTAAAACTAATAATCATTTAAGGGCATATGCTAGTCAACTCCAATATAATTGGGGAACATCTCCCGATCCTCAGTTACCGAAATTATCTGCACCGGAGGAATATGCAGATGTAGCACGAAAAGTAAAAGCAGAAGGATTTACAGCGTTAAAGTTCGATCCAATTATGTGGGGTGATAGGGCACAACAATCATGGAATACTAAGGGACCGTTAAACCATCATACAATTAAAGTTGCATATAATCGGATTGCAGCAGTTCGCAAGGCGGTTGGACCAGATTTTGACATTATTATTGATATGCATGCAAATACGGATACGACATCAGCAATTGAATATGCCCACGCTTTTGCTCCATTAAATATTTTGTATTATGAAGAACCGGTCGACCCAATGAACCCAGACTTCTATAAGATTGTTCGCGATAAAATGCCAGCACAGATGGCAATTGCTGGTGGAGAACGTACCTTTACACGATGGGGTTTTCGCCAAATGTTAGAAGATAGATCTATTGATATTGTGCAACCTGATTTAACATTAGCTGGTGGAATTACTGAAACAAAGAAAATTTGTGATATGGCCTATACTTATGACATTAATGCCCAAGTACATGTATGTGGTTCCCCAATTGCAATTGCGGCAGCACTTCAAGTAGAGGCTGTCATTCCTAATTTTTATATTCACGAAGTTTATCAACGCGCAATGTATACAAAAGATCGGAATGCAGCGATGTATGACGATTTAATTCCACAAAATGGGTATGTTGAAATACCCGATCGTCCAGGAATAGGTCAGGAATTAAAGCCAGAAGTTATTAAGCAGAGTCTGATTGAAACAATTGATTAAAAATAAAGGAGTTTCTAAAAATGAAAGATCAATTTTTATTGGGTGGTTATACAGCTGATAGTTACACTGATGGCAAACACAATAGTTCAGAAGGAATTTATAAAGCGGTACTTGATACCAATAAGGGAGAAGTAACGGAGATTAAACTATTAACAAAGCTTGAAAACCCTGCCTTCTTTAACTACTCTATCAAGGATCACAAAATTGCAGTTGTTATGACTAAGGATGATAAAACTGGTGGTGTTGGAATCATCGATGTCGATCCAAAAGCAGGAACAGGGAAACTAATTTCTGAATCAATGCTTGATCAATCTGTTAAGGGGAGTTATGAAGCTTATAATTACTTTGATCATTTGTATTACTGGAACGATTTGAAGTATACTGTGCCATCCTATGTTTACTTGGATGATAATCGAAAGATGGTTTTTGCGGCTAATTATAATACCAATGCAATTCATACTTGGAAATTAGATGATAATTATCAATTTGTTGAATCACATCGATACCCAATTGATGGCCGAGGACCAAAGGCAGTTCAAGATGCTGCTCATATTCACTTCACTAGATTACTTCCAGACGATCGATTAATTGTTTGCGCGCTCGGAGCGGACCGTCTTTTTGTCTATGATGTTAATGATGATGCTAGTTTAACAAAGGTTTTTGAATATGAAGTAGAACCTGGATTTGGACCACGTCAACTAGCATTTAATGAAAATACGAATAACTATATTTATGTATTAAATGAAGTCGGTAGTCGAACAGCAGTAGTTAAGTATGAGCCAGAAACAGGAAAACTTAGCCGGATTACTAGTTATTCAAATATTCCAGAGGGATTTGCTGGGCACAATCAGTCTGCCGGAATTAGAGTTTCTGCTGATGGTAAATTTGTTTACTCATCTAACCGGGGACATAATTCAATAGCAGTTTATCAAGTAATTGATGGTGGTAAGCACTTGGAAAAGATCCAAACAATAAAGACAAATGGTATTTCACCACGTGACTTTGACTTAAGTAAAAACGGAGACTTCTTGTTGTGTGCTAATCAAATGTCACATGAATTGATTTTATTTAAGCGCGATCCAAAGACTGGTTATTTGTCAATTGCTCAAGAAAATATTAAGCATGATGCTTGTGTTCGAGTTCTTGAAGCAACAGATTTTTTAGCATAGTTAGATAAATTGTAAAAAACGGGCTTTAGCGTTCAAGTTTATTGAATGCTAAAGCCCGTTTTTGCTAGTTACTCGGGGTTAATTCATTGATTAGGGATTTTAAAGTTGGGTTTGTGTTTTGCCGGCTATACCAGAAAGCGGTAGAGTACGAATTGTTACAATCATCATTGATTGGAAGAAAGTTAATTAAAGGATTTTTCATTTCTTCTTCGTCCGTTAGAATGCTTGGAAATAGGCCAAATCCCTTATTGATAGCGATCATTAAGTTTCGTTGTTCAAGGGTTGAAACAGGAACAACCTGAGATTCAGTTAATAATCCTGCAAACTTCTTTAGAAAAGTTTTTTTAAGGTGGATCGAGCTAAATGGGGTGTAATAAAGTAATTTTAAGTTATTAAGCTGGGAAAAACTAACTGATTGCTGAGAACTAAGCGGGTTGAGTTTGCTAATTCCAATATAAAAAGTTCCAGTGTACAGATCGATTCGTTGGAGATTGGGAAATACCTTTTCAATTTCACGAACCCGATAATAAGGAGAAATACAAAAGTCAAGAGTTCCGTTATAAACAAGATTCAAAAGTCGATTACCACTTTCCTGCTGAATTTCAATGTTAATGTCGGGATGCTTACTTAGGAAAGAGTTAAGTGCGGTTTGCCAAATTGTAGCCTGACTCGGGGATGAAATTCCTGATTTTAATTTTTTCTCTTGTGTCGAATCTTTAGTTTTTAACTTGGTGATTGCTGTCTTATAGGAATTAACAATATCTTGAGCTGTTACAATAAAGTCATTTCCATAAGGTGTTAAGTTAGTTCGATTCTTTTTGCGTTCAAATAATTTTACGCCAAGTTCTGCTTCAATCTGATTCATTTGCTTTGATACTGCTCTTGGTGAGAGAAATTCTTTTTGTGCGGCTGCACGAAAGCTACCGTATTTAGCAACTATCAGAAAGGTTTCTAACTTATCAATATCCATAAATTGTCTATCCTTTCACGAAATTCTTTATTAATTTAGATTTTAACTATTTTTTTCTAGAAGAACAACTAGTTCTCCTCTGCTACCATCGGAACCTGTTCAATGGTGAACATTAAATTATAATAAATTTAGAAAGTTGATAAATTTATTTAATCAAAATTATGGATTGATAGGAGATAGTTAAAATGTCAGTTCCAAAAATTACAAAGATGGAAGTTTATCCAGTTGCCGGATACGATAGTATGTTACTTAATTTAAGTGGTGCACATGGACCGTTCTTTACTCGAAATATTGTTATTTTAACAACTGATGAAGGTAAAGTTGGTGTTGGTGAGGTACCAGGTGGTGAAAAAATTACTAATACTTTAGAAAAGGCTAAAGATATTGTTATTGGCTCATCAATTGGTGAATATAAGGCTGTATTACAGAAGATTCAAAAGGAATTTGCCTACCTTGATGAGGGAGGTCGTGGTGAACAAACATTTGATTTACGGATTATGGTTCATGCATTAACCGCAATTGAAACAGCGTTCTTAGATTTACTTGGTAAGCACCTTCACGTTCCAGTTGCTGCTCTTTTAGGTGATGGTCAACAACGTGAAAAAGTAGGGGTCCTTGGTTATCTTTTCTGGGTTGGAGACTCAAGTAAGACAGATTTACCATATATTCAGGACGATGATAATTCAAGTGAGTGGGGACGTTTGCGGAGAAAGCCAGCTATGGATATCGACTCTCTCGTAAAACTTGCTCAAGCTGCTTATGATAAGTATGGTTTTAAGACTTTTAAGCTTAAAGGTGGAGTCTTTGATGGTGAAAAAGAAGTAGCTGCAATGAAGGCCCTCCATAAGGCATTCCCTAATGCTAAACTCGATCTCGATCCAAATGGTGGTTGGACTCTTAAGCAGGCTCTTCATTATGCTGACGAACTAAAGGATGTTCTTCACTATATTGAAGATCCGGCCGGTGCTGAAAATGGCTTTTCTGGTCGTGAAATATTAGCACGATTCCAAAAGTTAACACACATGCCAGTAGCTACTAATATGGTGGATACAGACTGGCGTCAAATGTCAGCTGCTATAGCATTAAATGCAATTTCTATTCCATTAGCAGATCCTCATTTTTGGACAATGGAAGGTGCTGTTCGGGTTGCTCAATTATGTAACGAATTTGATCTCAATTGGGGAGTCCACTCTAATAACCACTTTGATATTTCATTAGCAATGGTAGCAAATGCGGCAGCTGCTGCTCCGGGTCGCCTTTATGATGTTGATACCCATTGGATTTGGCAAGACGGTCAAAACTTAACGAAGAATCCGTACAAGATCGAAAATGGTCAATTGACAGTTCCACGGACTAATGAAGGATTAGGAATTGAGATTGATATGGATGCGATTAAGCGAGCTCACCAGCTTTACGTTGATAATAATCTTGGAGCACGAGATGATGCTGCCGCAATGCAGTATTTGATTCCAGGTTGGAAGTTTGATCCTAAGCGTCCTGCACTTGTTCGTTAATTTAGAGTTAGCATAATATGCTATTTAATTAAACAAAATCCCTAGAAGAACGATTTTTAATCTTTTAAAGTGGACCCCCATAGCTGGAATTCTTCATCCAGCTATGGGGGTTCACTTTATTTTCTAGGGATTTTTTAATGCAAGATAGTCAAGAAATATGCTTACCAGGTTGCTAGAGTTAGCGAACTCCTTCCTAGGTGCAAGACGCCTTCATTAGGAGAAATTGCTAACTTTCCACAAATTCTCTGCTGCTTCACACTCTCTAGCCCCATACCTGTTCTGCAACTTCTTTAACAAGCTTAATCTTTGCCCATTCTTGATCTTCGGTTAAGATATTTCCCTCTTCGGTTGAAGCAAAGCCACATTGGGTACTTAGGCAGAGGTGATCGAGGGGATGGAATTCAGCGGCTTCCTTGATTCGGTCAATAATTGTTTGGGGATCTTCGAGGTCGCCACTCTTAGAGGTTACCAAGCCAAGAACGACATACTTGTCATCAGGAACCTTTGCTAATGGTTCAAAGCTCCCAGCACGGTCAGAGTCATATTCGAGGTAGAAGGCTTGAACGTTTTCCTTTGCAAAAAGGTGATCAGCTACTGGCCCATAACCACCCTTAGCAGCCCAAGTTGAGTGGTAATTTCCACGACAAATATGAGTAGTGACGGTTAGATCATCTGGAAGGTCCGCGATCGCATCATTATTTAACTTAAGGTAGGTATTTTCGAGTGCTTCCCGGTCAAAACCAGCTTTAGCCATTGTTGCCCAGAATTCATCATCGACAACCATTCCCTAAGTACAATCATCAATCTTAACATCGCGACAACCTGCATCATAGAGTGCCAGAATTAAATCGTGGTAGGCTTTTGCAATATCATGGAAGAGTTCATCATCGGTAGGGTAGTACTTCCGTAAAGCAGCAATGTTTTCATCACCACGAACTAATTCGGCATAGAATTGAGCCGGTGCTGGAATACTTTGTCGAGGAGTGACGTCTTTACCATCCGTAAGACTCTTCAGAAATTTAAATGCTTCAACATCAGGATGACCTGGTTTGAAGGAAATTTTTCCAGCAACTTGTGCAGAGTCATTACGGGTTTCCTCATCGTGGAAAAGGTAACCGTGTTCCTGAGTTGTATGCTTAATTCCCGCGAATCCCCAGAAAGTATCAAGGTGCCAATAGCTTCGCCGGAATTCACCATCTGTAACAGCGTTTAAGCCAACTGCTTCTTCCTTATTGACTAGTTCGGTAATATATTGATTTTCGACTTCTGTGAGTTGTTCTTGATTAATCTTTCCTTGAGCAAAATCATTACGAGCTTCCTTTAGCTTTTGCGGACGAAGAAAACTACCAACAATATCATAACGGAATGGTGAAGTAGTGCGAGTTGTAAATTGGGTCATATTGAATACATCCTTTCTTTTTCAGATAAGTTCAGGAAATAAGAGCAAATAAAAAGCCCCTAGGAAAAGCAGTTTAACTTTTCCTAGGGACGTCAATTTCAATCGGTCAGAAATAACGTGTTACCACCCTATTTTGATCAGGTCTCACAACCTAATCCTCAGTAGGTACACCCGAAGGTAAACCTAGACGTTTTATCGGTCGTCAATCGTGAACAACTAACTAAATATAGCTCATCGTTCGTAAGTGCTCCAAGACCATCTTCGTCAAAGTCCTCCAGATTGCTTCTCATCTAACGCAACTCTCTGTGCTGAATTTCTAAGACTACTCATCTTTTCAATGCAATTTGTAAATTTGATTGTCATTATATTAGAATATTCTCATTTTAATGTCAATAACTAATCTTTATTATTTAAAAAATTAAGTTTAATCGATTTATTAACTGAACTACTACACCGAATGCACATATTAAATTAAAGATTTAAAAAGAATGTTGACAATTAATAATTAGCGAGTTAAATTAAAACACGATTAAATTATAATTATAAAACACGTTGACAAGAAGAGTAGTTAGGATCAAGTTTGCAGAGAGTCCTTGGCTGATGAAAAAAGGATAACTAGATGTTAATGAAAATCACTTTGAGTGCCAGGATGAAGTTAGTAATCTGCGGTGGGAGTAGCCCATTATCGCTACCGTGTTTAGTTATTATGACTGAACATTTGAGGTTAATGGTGTGAGCTATTAACGAATAAAAGGTGGTAACACGCAGGAGCGTCCTTAAGGTTGATTAATCAATCTTTGGGCGCTTTTTTATTTATAAATTACCGATCAGCAAGAAAGCTTTATTACTGAGACTTATTGGTGAGCTAGAGAAAGGGAGTTGGATATTATGAAGTTTACAGTAGTTGGTGCTGGAGCAATGGGTCTCCGCTTTGGTGTATTGTTACAAGAACAAGGAAATGAAGTTGACTTTGTGGAAGGTTGGCAACCACATTATGACAAGATGAAGGAACAGGGTGGGGTTTATGTTACTCGTGAGCACCAAAACAAACATCTTGTTCCGGTTAACGTCTATACTCCAGAAGAATATACAGCAACCGATGCTGACTTTGTGTTCTTTGAACTGAAGCAGATGCAATTAGACGATATGTTGGAACGGTGTAAACATTTCTTCAAAGATCAGTATTGTTTAACCGCGATGAACGGAATGGGGCACGTCGAGAAATTACTTAAATATTTCCCTAAGGAAAAGTTAACTGCTGGAACAGCACTTGTGGCAACCATTTTAACTAGTCCGGGCGAAGTCGAGTTTGTTGGTAAGCCAGGGATGGGGACTACCAATTGGGCAAACTATACTGAAAAGCCAAATGCCAAAACAGATGAGCTAATGGCAGAATTAGAAAAGGCAAACTTCAACCCAACATTAAAGGATAACTTCATGGGAACCTTAATGGCCAAGGTAGTCTTTAATTCAGTTGTTAATACTTTATGTACGATGTTTGAAATCACGATGGGGGAATATGCTTCCTTTGAGAAGGCGGATGAATTATCCCGGCAACTAATTGACGAAGCCTATGACGTTTGTGAACGGGCGGGGGTCCAGTTAGTTAATAGTCGGGCAGAAGAACTGGAGAGTGTTAACTATGTTTCGAAGGTTGGTAACCCTCATCATTACCCATCGATGTATCAAGATATGAGTCATAATCGACCAGTTGAGGTTGACTATATCAACGGCTACTTTGTTAAACTTGGGCGGAAGTATCACTATGAGGCAAAAACCCATAACTTTGTAACTAACCTGGTTCACCTTGCGGAAGCTACGCGGGAACATCGAAAGTAATAAAAGATGGCGGCTTGGAAAAGCGTTTTTCCAAGTCGCCATCTTTTGTGATCATCCTATAAATTTGGATCCATTTTGAAAGTTAACTTTGATAACTCGGTTCCCTGAGTCATTAAATTGAATAACAATTCTTTTGCTTTAGCGTTACAGTGGCTCGCAATCTCATGGTTTTGACCAGTAAGGTAAGTTGTGAGTTGTTTACCGTCAAGCTTTTTGGCATGTTCATCAACCTCGTGAATCTTTCGTCGGCACCATTCGCCAAGTTCTTTTTGGAAGTCGAGATCGGCTTGATTAAATTCGCTGTAATGGGATTCAACGACCATTGCAAGAGCTTCATTAAGCCAAAAAGCGCTCTTTAAATCCATCTTTTTTGGTAGCTCACGGTAGGAAACATCAGTATCGTCCGCGTTAGCAAAGAATGGAACATAGGCATTAAAGCTGGGAACTCCCATTTCGATCCACTGAACAGCGGCATGTTTTGAATCGACATTATTTCTCATTTGAAGAATATGCGACTGGGCAGTTCGCGAAAGGGAGATTGCCCGGTAGACTTTTCGATCATGCTCATTACCGTCACCGAGTGGGTCGTACTTTGTTTCATTGTAGTGAGACTTCAGAATATATTGGATATCCTCAACCGCAATTTTCCGTTCTGGCTTCCGGATAAAGGGCATTTCTGAAGACTCAGGTGTTTGGCTAGCGGCAGCAACAGGATTGAAGTAGCGTTGGGCAAACCAAACTCGGGGAGTGTTGTAATGATGATCAAATTGGGTGTTGGTTCCAAAAATATGACGGAAATTCCATTGGTCATTGTCCGGATTTAAACCGTGAAGATTAACGAATTCTTCAATCCTGTCGGACCACAGATAGTTATCTGAATCTTCAAAGTTAATTTTTTCAATGGCAATTTGGTTAGCAGCGACAGCATAACAATCATCAGGAATCCGAACTGCTACCCAATGGTGTCCGGTAGCAATTTCCATGTACCAGACCTCGTTTTGGTCGTTAAATTGGACACCATTACCCTCAGCAGATCCATACTTCGCTACTAGCTTGCCCAGATATTCTACTCCTTCACGGGCACTATGAATGTATGGCAGGACAAGGTTAGTCATTGAGTCTTCAGCTAGACCATTTTTAACGTATGGATCATAGGCAAGAACGCGATCATTAGCGTAAACACTTTCGGTGGCACTTTCACCAACATTTTCTTCGTTAAAGCCATCTTCTTCATTTGGTCCCATGCTTTGGTCACCGCTTGGTGTTGCAGTGTAGCGCATTCCAGTTGCCGGTAATTTGACTGTTAACTTATTGTATGGTGAAACATATGTCTCGTCTCGACCAGAAACTGCTGGTTGAACGATAAACCGTTTTGGTTCGATTGCAACCACCCGGTCTTCATTTCGGGCAATAAAAGTTGAACCATCCATTGAGGCTTTTTTGCCAACCATAATGGACGTACATGCAGAATTTTTAAAACGAGTCATTAAATCAGATCCCCTTTGTGTAATAATCCCAAAGTTCTATCTTCTTTTATTTTACACTTTCGCAGCTGGGATCTAAAAAATGTTATTTTACTAGCTTATAACCAAAGCCACGAATCGTTAACAGGTGATCTGGTTTATGGGGATCATCTTCAAGTTTATCCCGAAGGTGGCTGATATGAATGTCGACAATTCGGGAAGTATCAAGGATATCATATCCCCACACTCCATTTACGAGTTGTTCGCGACTGAGTACTTGATCGTGGTGTTCAATTAAGTAGGCGAGCAATTGAAATTCTTTAGGAGTAAGCTCAACAGGCAAATTATTTTTGGTGACAGTGTAATTTTCCTGATCGATTTGCCATGAACCGATTGAAGCTATTTGTGGTGGTGTTATTTTTTTAGTAGGCACGGACTCCTTAAACTTTAACTGTTGATAAAGCCATAGCCGTTGTTCGATTAATGGTTGAATGGTGCGCTCATTAAATGGAAACAAAACCAGATCATCCACCCGTGATTTATAAAGTTTTCGCTGAATTCGTTCCGTTAATTTGGTTGCAAAAACAATGATTGGACCATGGACTTGCTCACGGATCAAGGTCATGGTCGCGATTGTGGTATCTAGGGTTGTGTCAGTAAGATCCCAGAAGATTCCCGCAACTGGTTGCTTTTCAAGTTCAACCACTAATCCGGTTGGTGTTGTAATTTGGCTAAGAGTCCACCGTGCTTTTTTACAGAGGGTGGTTAGTTGCTGAGTTAATTCGGTGTTCTGACTCATTAATAAAAACTTGTTAGTCATATTCTTCTCCAAAATTTACACAACTTTTACAATGCGAAGATTAAATATTTACATCGACTTGATATTCTTTATTTGTATCATATGAAGTTAACGAAAACAACTAGGGAGACAAGATGAAGAGAATAATTATAGGGATTATCGGTGCAGCAATAATTGCCGGGTTAGGAGCCGGTTGGGTTGCAGCAAAGAAACAACCACCGCAAGAAAAAATTACAATTGTTGGCTCTACTGCCCTCCAACCACTAACTGAAGCAGTTGTTGAGAACTATCGGGAGGTAAAACCGCAGACGAGTATTACTGTCCAAGGAGGCGGATCTGGAACTGGATTAAGTCAGGTTCAAGCAGGAGCGGTTAATGTTGGTTCGTCAGATATCTTTGCAGATCAGCAAGATGGGATTAATGAAAAGAAACTTACGGATCATATTGTTGCGGTTTCTGGAATTGTTCCAGTTGTAAACTATGAATTAGGAATTAATAATCTTTCTCTTGAACAATTACGACAAATTTATACGGGGAAGATCACAAACTGGCGCCAAGTTGGTGGCCCCGATTTACCAATAACGGTGATTAATCGGGCTGCCGGAAGCGGAACCCGGGTAGCATTTGAACAGGTAGTTCTTAAGGATGGTGAACGGTCAATTAATGCTCAAGAACAGGATTCGAACGGCACCGTAAAGGAAATTGTTAAGAATACTCCAGGATCGATTAGTTATATTTCGTTTGCTTACCTTAACGATCAAGTTCAGCCAGTAAAGATTAATGGGATTGCACCAGTGGCAAAGAATGTTACGACAAATAAATGGCCATTATGGTCATATGAGCACATGTATACTCAGAAAAAGTCAACTAGGGCGACTGAGAAGTTTATTAATTACATGCAAACGAAAAAAGTTCAACAAACATTAGTCGAAGATGCAAACTACATTAATATTCATGATATGAAAGTCCAACGAACAGCGGACGGGAAGACAAGCATAAAGGAGTAAACGATGGACGATTTAAAAAAACAGTTAAGTCAATCGTCAATTGAAAGTAAGCAGGAGTGGGTCGGCAAATTGATCAGCTACCTGGCAATTATTTTGATTGGTGGATTGGTAGGAACAATCTTAATTTTTCTTACCTTCAAAGGAATTGCTCTTTTTAAGGATAATGGGGTATCAATCTGGCATTTCTTAACAAGTACCGACTGGCAACCGAGCCACCATCACTATGGGGCGTTGCCGATGATTATCACCTCGTTCAGCGTGACTGCCTTATCGGGAGTTATTGCCTTACCATTAGCGTTAGTTGTTGCAATTGCAATTACGGAAATGCTTCCACAAAAAGCTTATCAGTATCTTCAACCGCTAATTGAATTGCTTGTTGGGATCCCCTCAGTAGTGTACGGTTACCTCGGATTGACTGTGATTGTTCCTTATCTTCGTCAAGTATTTGGAGGAACCGGATTTGGAATTCTAGCAGCGACGAGTGTTCTTTTCCTAATGATTCTCCCAACAATGACATCAATGACCATCGATAGTTTACAAGCAGTTCCGCAAAAGTATCGGCAAGCATCGTCCGGCCTAGGAGCGACACGGTGGCAGACTATTTCCCGGGTAATAATTCCCAGTGCGAAGAGTGGAATATTAACAGCGATGGTATTTGGAATGGCACGGGCATTTGGGGAGGCATTAGCAGTTCAAATGGTAATTGGAAATACGACCATTGTACCAAAGAGTTTGATGGAGTCCTCAGCCACGCTCACGAGTGTTTTAACAACGGGGATTGGGAATACAGTAATGGGAACAGCATCGAATAATGCTTTGTGGTCGCTAGCATTAATCCTTCTTGTGATGTCCCTGGCATTCAACTTATTAATGCGGTTGGTAAGTAAGAAAGGAGCAAGATGATGAATCCAGAGCGAGTTGACAAAGTAGCAACTGGGATAATACTAGGACTGGCAGGATTGGTTGGCTTGGTGATCCTTAGTTTGTTAATTTACATTTTAGCAATGGGAATTCCTAATATTTCCTGGCACTTCTTAACGGCTAATGCTGAATCATTTGCTGCGGGTGGTGGGATTCGTGATCAGCTTTTTAACTCCCTTTACTTAGTGCTTTTGACCCTAATCGTCTCAGTTCCGCTAGCTCTTTGTGCGGCAATTTATTTGAGTGAATATGCTCCAGAAAATCGGTGGACACAAATGCTTCGGCTGGCGATTGAGGTTTTAAGTTCTTTGCCTTCTGTAGTAGTTGGCTTATTTGGCTACTTAGTCTTCGTTTTGCAGTTTGGCTTTGACTTTTCATTATTAGCAGGGGCATTAGCATTAACGATTTTAAACTTACCAATCTTAACCCGTAGTTGTGAGGATGCGCTACAACAGGTCCCGTATTTGCAACGCCAAGCAGGATTAGGGTTAGGGATGTCAAAATGGCGCGTCACGACTAAAATTGTTCTTCCGGCAGCACTGCCAGGAATTATTACTGGCGCAATATTAAGCGCTGGACGGATCTTCGGTGAAGCAGCCGCATTAATATATACGGCGGGGCAAAGTTCTCCAGCAATTAACTATGCTGATTGGAATCCTTTTAGTCCAACAAGTTTCCTGAACCCAATGCGACCAGCAGAAACATTGGCGGTTCACATCTGGAAAGTGAATAGCGAGGGGCTAGTTCCTGATGCCCGAGCGGTTTCAAATGGTTCCGCTGCTGTATTAATTATTACGATTCTGCTGTTTAATCTTGCAGCCCGCTATATTGGTCACCGAATTAAGCAACGTTTAACTAAGTAAGGAGAAACAAATGCAAACAAGTACGGCTTTAGAAACAAAAAATCTTCAGGTCCTTTATGGTGAAAAGCATGTTGCTCATGATATTAATCTAAAATTTCCCCAAAATAAAATTACGGCATTGATTGGCGCTTCTGGCTCAGGAAAATCTACGGTATTGCGGAGCTTGAATAGGATGAACGATGACTTTGCAACGGTAAAGGGAGAAATTAATTTTCACGGGGTAAATATCAATCAACCGAAAGTTAACGTTTATCGAGTTCGTCAGCGAATCGGAATGGTTTTCCAGCAGCCAACGCCATTTCCGCTGTCAATTTATGAAAATGTGATCTATGGTCTTAGGTTAGCCGGTGAAAGGGATCGACGGGTACTTGACCAACGAGTTGAAGAAAGTCTTCGTCAGGCAGCATTGTGGGATGAAGTAAAGGATCAATTGAAATCTAGTGCGCTCGCGCTTTCGGGAGGACAGCAACAGCGGCTTTGTATTGCCCGGACGTTAGCAGTTCGACCAGAAATCATTCTAATGGACGAACCAACCAGTGCCCTTGATCCAGTTTCAACTTCGCAAATTGAAGATACTTTAGTACAATTGAAAGAGCAATTAACGATCATTATGGTAACCCACAATATGCAGCAGGCATCGCGTTCAGCAGACTGGACGGCGTTTATGCATCAGGGACACCTAATTGAGTTTGATAAGACAGCAAATATTTTTATGAATCCACGAGAACAAAAGACTGCTGATTATTTAAGCGGTAAGTTTGGTTAGGAGGTTGTAGATAGATGGGTGCAATTTTTAACGATGAATTAAAGCGGCTTCGTGGTCATTTTATGGAGATGGGAATCGATGCTAGTGAACAGATATACCAGGCAACAAAGGCGTTCACGGAGAATGATACAGCACTGGCAGAACAGGTCCTAAAAGTTGATCCTAAGATTAATGATGAGGAAATTAATCTTGAAAAAGAGGCACTTAAGTTAATGGCATTGCAACAACCTGTAGCAAGCGATTTTCGCAAGATTATCAGTATTTTGAAAGCAAGTAGTGATATTGAAAGATTAGGCGATTATGCATCCCATATTGCCCAGGCAGCTATCCATTTAAGTGATCGAGAGCATAATAAAGAAATTGAAGAACAGATTGAAAAGATGATGATGATTGTTCGGGAGATGTTAGAGCGAGTTCTGGATGCATATGTTTATACTGATGAACAAAAGGCCTATGAAGTTGCTAACGAGGATTTGAAAGTTGATCTAATCTATGTTCAACAACAACGAGCAATTATGAATGCATTAGTAAAAGCAGGTCAAAACGTGAAAACATATGGTGATTACCTTTCCGTAATTCGTTACCTTGAACGTGCTGGCGATCATATTGTGAACCTTGCAGAATGGATTATTTATAGTGGCTCAGGTAAGCTGGTAGAGTTGAATCCCGGGAAGGCCGATCCAACAATGGTTAAACGGAAACTGCAAAAATAAGCAAATGGCAGCGTTAACTGATAATTCACATTAAAAAAGCTTCAAATATTCAGGGAAGCCCGAATACTTGAAGCTTTTTAATATAGTAAAGATGAATCTTATTCCTTTGTAAAATTAAATTCATCCGCATGACGGAGTGAATAGCAGAAGTAAATAATTAAGCCAAGAGCGATCCAAATAAGGTATGTCAGCCAGGCGGTCAATGAGATGCTAACGAGGAGGACAATACAGATGATAATTGAAAGTACCGGAATTGTCTTACCGAATGGCACCTTGAAAGGCCGTTTAAGTTCTGGATAACGGAGACGCAGAATAATAACAATAAGTGAGATTAACGCGAACACCATTAAAGAACCGATATTAGCAATTAATGCCAAGTAGTGAAGATCAAATTCACCAGCTAAAATCGCTGAAAAAATCCCCACTAACCAAATTGCCCGATTAGGACTTTGAGTTTTAGTATTTACTTTAGCAAAGCCCTTAGGCAGGAATGCACTTCGACTCATTGACTTGAGAATGTTAGAGCCGGCGTAAATGAAGGCAAATACAACTGCCATAATCCCTAAAACGGCCCCAAGTGAGACAATTTCCGCAACAAAACTATGTCCCTTAACAATCAAAACATAGGACATGGCTTCAGAAACGTTTAACTTAGTGTAGGAAACAACCCCTGTCATAACAAGACTTACTAATACATAAAGGGTAGTAGAGATAACCAGGCACAAAATTATTGCCCGGGGAATATTTTTATCAACGTCTTTAGCGTCTTCTGCGGAAGTTGCCAGGGCATCAAAGCCAAGGAACGAGAAGAAAACAGCAGAAGCACCAGTGAAGATCCCCTTATAACCATATGGAAGGAAGGGATGCCAGTTACTAGGATTAACGTGTGGAACGCTAACGATAATAAATAAAAGAATAATAAAAATTTTTACCCCAACAAGAAAGTTATTAATTAACTTACTTTCGCTTGTTCCCCGAGTTAGGATAATTGTCATTAGGAAGATCATTAAAACAGCAGGAAGGTTAACATACCCCCCAGCAGCTGGAGTAACGAGGAAACGATGAGGAAGGTTAATGCCAAGAACCTCTAAAAATGATTGAACATAACCTGTCCACCCATTCGCCACTGTTGCTGTGGTAGTGACGTAAACACCAATTAGCGTCCAGCCGGCCAAAAATGCGACGAACTTACCAATGGATACCCAAGCATAGAAGAAGGCACTTCCTGAATTAGGTAAACTAGTGGTTAGTTCAGAATAACAGAGGCCAATTAATCCACTAGCTAACGCGGCAATTAGGAAGGAAAAGACGATTGCTGGGCCTGAATCTTCCGCGGCGACAATTCCAGTTAATACTAGAATTCCCGTACCAATAATTGCGCCGATACCTAAAATGGAAAGGTCAAAGAGACCGAGAGTTTTCTCGTGTTCTTTACCCTTTGGTAACTGATTTTGCATAATGATGATTCCTTTCAAAAAAAATACAGAAAACTGAACCTTAATTTTACATTAAAAATCGCTGTGAATCAAATTGCAAATCCTGTAACCGCTTGCTCTAGCTCTCCTGTTAATAAATTTACTTTTATCATTTTATCTTTGGGGTTACGAATTCACTAATTTTTATTTTAAAATGGAAACAAAACTTAAAAGGAAGCAGATGGGATAATGGCATTACATAAATTGGTAGTAATCTCTCTTGATTCGATGGGCTTTCGCGATCTTGATGAGCTTCGTGAATTTGTTCCCCATCTTGATCAATTAATTAAGCGGGGAACGTGGGTCAAACGAGTTAAGGGGATCTTTCCGACCTTAACTTATCCATCGCATACTTCAATCATCACTGGTCAATATCCGGCAATTCATGGCATTGTAAATAACACAAAAATTCAGCCACAACGCGAGTCACCCGATTGGTATTGGTACCGTAAAGATATTAAGGCAATGCCGCTTTATGATGTTGCACGTGAGGCCGGCTTAACAACGGCAGCATTTTTGTGGCCGGTTACTGCGGGAAGTAAAATAAATTATAACTTAGCAGAGATTTTTCCTAATAGAATCTGGACGAACCAAGTATTAGTGTCGCTTAAAGCAAGCTCACCATTGTTTCTTTACCAAATGAACCATCGTTACGGAAAGCTTCGGCGAGGAATAAAGCAACCGTGGCTTGATGACTTTGTGACGGCATGTGCTGTAGATACGATCATAAATAAGCGCCCGGATCTTACGTTAATTCATTTGGTTGACATGGATAGCATGCGTCACCGGAATGGAGTCCGCTCTCCGCAAGCTAAGGCTGCTTTGCAAAGGCTAGATCGCCGGGTAGCAAAGATTATTCAGGCAAGCCGTGATGCGGGGACATATGACGATACTGATTTTGTAATTTTAGGCGATCACTATCAAATCAATGTTGATAAAATGATTCACCTTAACATGGTCTTTGCAAACCAAGGCCTGCTTACCCCGATTAAGGGAAAATCAACATACAAGAATAATTGGCGAGTGACTGCTAAAACATGCGACGGGGAAACGTATATTTATACCAAGGGCTATGTTGATCTGAATAAGTTGAAGCAATTAATTGCTGGAGTTGAAGGCGTTGAACGAATTTATAGTGGGGCGGAAGCAGTAAAACTTGGTGCCGATCCGAAGTGTAGTTTTTTGGTTGAGGCTAAGCCAGGGTATTACTTTACCGATGAAGTTAATCGACCAGCAATCGTTGAAAAGGTTGATCCCAAATCGCTTGGTACTCATGATCGCTACCGCGCAGTTCATGGTTATGGTCCTAACCAGCCTAATTATTTCACAACAGCAATTTTTGTTGGACCAAGTATTAACCAAGGAAAAGAAGTAGCAACAGCCCACTTGGTTGATGAGGGACCAACATTTGCTAAGATATTGGGACTTCATTATCCTGCACCCACAGCTGGTCAGGTAATCCCTGGAGTAGTTAAAAGTGAGGTTAAGTAAGTGAAGTTTAATAAGCAACAGTGGCAATGGATTTTTTATGATTGGGCCAACTCTGGTTATGGAATCTTAGTAGTAACTGCTGTCTTACCGGTTTACTTTAAAGCGATTGCAAGTGAGAACGGGATTAGTGCAACAAATTCAACCGCGCTTTGGGGTTATGCGAATAGCTTTGGGACTTTAATTGTATCGTTAATGGCACCGCTACTTGGTGCGTTGGCGGATTATCCTAATTCAAAACGGCGATGGCTGAACCTGTTTACATGGGTTGGTATTGTGATGACCTTTGCGTTAGCTGTTATTCCGGTAAATCAATGGGCTGCATTATTAATCATTTATGTTCTTTCAGTAATCGGTTATTCTGGCGGAAATCTTTTCTATGATAGTTTTCTTACAGATGTCGCTGATAATCAGCAGATGGATGCTGTTTCAACAACTGGTTACGGAATGGGATACCTTAGTGGTGTTCTTGCTTTCACTATTTTTCTTGGTGCACAACTAACTGGTGGTTTTAATGGTCTTTTAAGTAGCTATGGAATCGCCAAGTTTAGCTTTATCCTTGCTGCGGCCTGGTGGCTAATTTTTGCCTGGCCGTTGTTAAGGCATGGTCATCAGTACCATAATGTTCAAGCGGTAACTGATCCAGTAGTCGATAGTTTCAAACGGTTAGGAAGAACGCTTTATCACGTTAAACAGCACAGAAAAATTTTCTGGTTTCTGGTTGCTTACTTCTTTTATATTGATGGTGTTGATACTATTTTTACGATGGCAACCGCAATTGGGAAGGACCTTGGGATCGAAACAACAATGCTAATGCTTGTTTTACTTATGGTTCAATTAATTGCGTTTCCGTGTTCAATTCTTTATGGTTGGTTAGCCCAGAAGACATCTAACCGTTTAGCAATTCTGGTAGGAATTATCATTTACCTTTTTATTTGTTTAGATGCGTTACGCTTAAAATCATTAGCTGATTTCTGGATTCTTGCTATTTTAGTTGGGACAAGTCAGGGTGGGTTGCAAGCACTTAGTCGGTCTTATTTTGGCCAGTTAATTCCTAAAGATTCAAGTAGTGAGTTCTTTGGCTTTTATAATATCCTTGGTAAATTTTCAGCTATTTTGGGTCCGGTAATTGTGGGTTTTGTAACCCAGTTGACGAATAAATCAACGGTTGGCGCGGCTTCTCTTAGTATTCTGTTCTTAATTGGACTAATCATTTTTCTAATGTTACCGCGGTTGACTCAGGAAACGAGTGATTAAATGACAAAGATTGATGAGCAGTTTATGCAATCTGTATTAAACATTGTTGATATTATCCCGCTAGGTCGGGTGGCGACCTATGGGCAAATCGCTAAAATAATTGGTCGTCCCCGAAATGCTAGATTAGTGGGGAAGGCTCTTGGTAAATCCGGCGGGTATGGTAAGCATCCATGTCACAGAGTGGTAACTGCTACTGGTCGGCTTGTTCCAGGATGGTTTGATCAACGACCAATGCTGATGGCTGAAAAAGTACCATTTGAGGACGAAAACCATGTTGATATCAAACGATGTCAATGGCATGGGATCTAATAGTTAGCAGTAATTGCAGCTTAAGTATGCTAAAATTAAATCATCTTTGTAAGCGAATACAAGAAGGGCGGGAACCTGAATGCATGGATTTATTGGCGAATTCTTTGGAACAATGATCTTGATTATTCTTGGCTGCGGTGCATGTGCCAGTGTAAATTTAAAGCAAAGTTATGGTCGGGGAAGTAACTGGTGGTATATTAGTATCTCTTGGGGACTAGCAGTAACAATGGGCGTTTACGTTGCTGGATTTCTTGGTTCTCAAGGACATCTTAATCCTGCAGTAACGATTCCATATGCAATTTTTGGATTGTTTCCTTGGCACTCGGTACTTCCTTACTTGGGCGGTCAATTTTTAGGTGCTTTTGTTGGTGCAATCATTGTAATCATTCAATTTTACCCGCAATTCAAAGTCACTAAAACACCTAAGGAAGGGAATACTGTTGGAATCTTTGCTACGCGTCCGGCAATTAAGAGTGCCCCATTTAACTTCCTTTCAGAATTTATTGCGACCTTTACCTTTATTTTTGTTTTGCTGAATTTAGGTAATTTTACTTCAGGGCTAAAGCCGCTTATGGTTGGACTTGTGATTGCGGTTATTGGAACTTGCCTTGGTTCAACGACTGGGTTTGCCTTGAATCCTGCCCGAGACTGGTCGCCGCGGTTAGCTTATACTGTTCTTCCTGTCCCAAATAAGGGAAAAAGTGAGTGGTCATATGCTTGGGTACCAATGCTTGGCCCTTTGGCCGGGAGCCTTTTTGCGTGTTGGGTGGAACAGTTAGCAGTAATTTAAAGAACATCTTGATAGAATAAAGTAAAAGAGATCGAAAATTCCAATCAGAATTTTCGATCTCTTTTACTTTAGGATAGTAGGTTTTTAGTTTTCACGGGAGTATGATGCAATATCAGCGAGAATTTCGTTCATAAATGCATCTTGGCTCATTTCGTTTTGTTCTTTCTCACCATACTTCCGTACAGAAACACCATTATTGGCCTTTTCATCGTCACCAACAACAAGGGTGTACGGAACCTTTTGAGTTTGAGATTCACGAATCTTGTAACCCATCTTTTCGTTCCGGTGATCAACAACAACCCGGATATTAGCAGCCTTCATCTTCTTAGCAAGTTCATCAGCATATTCGCCATGAGCATCCTCATTAACTGGAATAATGTGAACTTGTTCTGGAGCTAACCAGGTTGGGAAAGCACCCTTGTAAATTTCAGTTAAGTAAGCGATGAACCGTTCCATAGTACCAACAACACCACGGTGGATCATAACTGGTTGATGTTCCTTACCATCTTGGCCGACATAAGTAAGGCCGAACCGTTCTGGAAGCATAAAGTCAAGTTGGATTGTTGACATGGTTTCATCATTGCCAAGAGCAGTCTTAGTTTGAATATCAAGCTTTGGACCGTAGAAGGCTGCTTCACCTTCAGCTTCGTAGTAATCAAGGTTAAGGTCATCCATGGCTTTCTTTAACATTGATTGAGACTTTTCCCACATCTCATCGTTAGCGTAGTACTTCTTAACATTCTTTGGATCACGAAGAGAAAGACGGAAACTGTAATCAGTAATGTCAAAGTCCTTGTAAACGTCCATGATTAAGCGAAGAATCTTAGCGAATTCAGAACGAATTTGGTCAAGGGTAACGAAAGTATGACCATCATTTAAGGTCATTTCACGAACACGTTGAAGACCAGAAAGGGCACCAGACTTTTCGTAACGGTGCATCATTCCAAGTTCAGCAATCCGTAATGGGAGATCACGATATGAACGGATATGGTGCTTGTAAACTTGAATATGACTTGGGCAGTTCATTGGCCGCAATTCAAGCATTTCACCGTCACCCATGTCCATTGGTGGGAACATGTCGTCACGATAGTGTTCCCAGTGACCAGAAGTCTTGTAAGCATCGAGGTTCATTAATACTGGAGTGTAAACGTGCTTGTAACCGTCCGCTACTTCACGGTCGATGATGTAACGTTCGATTGTCCGCCGAATAGTGGCACCCTTTGGCATCCAGTATGGTAATCCGGCACCAACCTTTGGATCAACGAAGAAGAGATCGAGTTGGTTACCGATAACCCGGTGATCACGTTCCTTAGCTTCTTGACGCTTCTTAAGATCTTCTTCTAAGGCATCCTTCTTGTAGAAGACAGTACCATAAATTCGTTGGAGCATTGGGTTTGAGGACATCCCTTTCCAGTAAGCACCAGCAACGGAAAGAAGACGAAGGTTTTTGACAACATCGCCATAAAGGAGAATATCGTCATCAGCAACGGCTTTGACGTCACCTAATTGATACATTGCAACCTTGCCATCCTTGGCATTTTCCTTGATCAATTCACTTGAGAAGCGGTCTGCTTCAACTTCTGCTAAAGCATCTTCAACAGAAACTTCGACAAATTCAACTTTTGCGTCATTCTTTGCCATTCCCTTGATAACGTCTTCAAGTGCTGGTAATTCGTCAGCAGAAACTTGTTGGTTATCCTTATCTGAATCAACATGGAAACCATCTTCGTCAGCGACTGCTTCCCCTAAACGAATTCCTTTAAATTCTTGCTTTAAGGCAGCCTTCAACATTAATGCAGAAAGCTTCCGTAATGCTTGTAAACCTTCTTTTGAATCACGATCAATCTTTTTAACTGATCCATCTGGTGACATGACAGCAACTTGAGCCATAAACAATCTCTCCCTTTTTTGTAGTTAAACAAAAAACGTCCCTAACGCTACTAAAGTAATAGCGTTAGGGACGTCAATTATTTTTATAATTAGCGTGGTTCCACCCATCTTCAGGACGTATTAATCCCGTCCTCTCTAAGGTGTATTAACGGACACGACCCGACTCGCCTTATTTCGGCAAGCAATAAGTAAAGGTGGTACAACAATAATTAGCTCCTCAACGATGCTTCCAGCCTAGGCACCGACTCCCTAGTAGAGGGTAATTAACGTGCATATCCTTTAATTGCCTATGATTATATCACTGGGAAAATGGATCGCAACCCCTTTTTTAAATTTTTTAATGACTAGCAGGATTTGTTGCTGGCGTAGAACTAGTACTGCCCCCATTATTTCCGCTATTAGTTTGACTATTACCGGAATTGCTAGGTTGGTGAGCGTTCCCGTTATTATTGTTTTGGCTTGGCTGTGGGGTGCTAGGTTGAGAAGAGGAGGTATTTCCGCCATTATTATTCGTGGGATGCTGGTCTTGATTTGAGTAATGCTGGGTTCCTCGCGAACCACCACCGTTATTGGTGGAATAAGAGAATGAATAGGTATCCTGGTCATCATTACTGGTACTAGAAGACTGGTGCTTTTTGTGATGCTTCTTCTTGTGTGACGATGATTTACTGCTGGTTGAGACTGTCGTGTCATTATTATCAGTGTTAACAGGATTTTGTTGCTTGATTAAGAAAACAATGATCATGATCACTAAGATTACCAACAGAATTGCTAGCAGGATTTTGAAAAGCCTATTTTTTCCCTTAAAATGGGGCATCTTTGGCTTTTTCCCGCCTTTATGAAGGTGAGAACGACGATTGTTATTTGAATCATATAGCTGAACGCGAGTAGGGCGCTCATTGTTGTTTTGATTATTCAATGAATTCACCTCAAAGTTAAGGATGAGACTTATATTTTCAAAGATATATTATAACATTTTACCGGATTATCAACTGGGTTAGTGTTACTTAGAAGCAAAAAATTAGGGACTGGGAATTACCCCAGCCCCTAATTTTAAATCTTTACTGTTATTTAGGGAGGAAAAGATATAGGAGTTATCTTATGGTTCCTAATATACAGGTAAAGTTTGAAGAATTTGTGAGTGAACAATAAAGGAAATTTAAATCTTCAGTAAGATTTGTTAGTCCTTGCTATCAATCATCTTTTCTTCCTTTTGACCGAATCCCTTTCCTTCAGCGGCAAAGCGCTTATCCCCACGGTATAGTTCAACGCAAGTCCAAGCTAAGAGAACAAGGATGATAACAATGGTGATGTAGGCTAGAACATCTGAAGTACTCTTTGACCAAATATCAAATCCTTCATATGTTGAAGGAAGGTTGTAAAGGTTTAAGAAAGTTAATGCGACAACTGAGATCCAGCCACAAACTTTAACCCAGCCACGGTTCTTAAATTCACCCATTTCAACGTCACTATTGGTCATCATTAATAATGGCAACATTGAGAATGGTAAGGCAAATGCTAAGAATACCTGTGAGTTTTCCATTAAAAGGTTCAATGCGGTGTGTTGTTGGATGGTTGATTCACCTGAGGTCATCCCAACACAAATTAAAACAGGGATAACTGAGATGATCCGTGTAACAAGCCGACGAGCCCAAAGTGGCATCTTCATGTGAACGAACCCTTCCATGATTACTTGACCAGTTAAGGTACCAGTAATGGTTGAGTTTTGACCAGAAGCTAGCAACGCAACGGCAAATAGCGTTGAAAGAACACCGGACTTAGCAACAGCAATCAGAATTGGATTACTAAGCATCGAAGTGTTGTTCAATGCATCGTAAAGGCCGAAGAATGAACTATCTTGAACGGCACCAGTCTTAAATACGGCAACCCCCATGATTAACAGCAATGCATTAACAACAAAGGCTAATGACAATTGAATGTTAGAATCCCAAGTGGTGAACCGAACAGTTTGCCGGATACTATCCAAGTCGTTGTGGTCGATTTGCCGAGTTTGAGAAATTGCTGAGTGAAGGTATAAGTTGTGAGGCATAACAGTCGCACCAATGATACCAAGTGAACCACTTAATGGAGTAATTCCACCAATTTCTGGTGACTTAGCAATTGCCTTAGTGGAAGGCAGTAAGCCAGCAAAAGCAGCACCCCAGTTAGGGTGTGACAATGCGACCTGGTAGGCAAAGACGAATAGAATAACTAAAATTAGGCAGGCAACAATTGCTTCGATCTTCCGGAAACCAATCTTGGTTAATAATAGCAATACCAAAACATCAAGAACGGTAATAAATACTGATGGAATCAACGGAATGTGGAATAACAAGTTAAGGGCAATTGCGGCACCAATAACTTCAGCAATATCAGTTGCCATGATGGCTAACTCAGTCATGATCCATAGAATAACACCTAATGCTTTACCGGTACGGGCCCGTGTTGCCTGGGCCAAGTCCATTTGACTCACGATTCCGAGTTTAGCTGCCATGTATTGAAGCAACATCGCAATCAAACTTGAAATCAAGATAGTAGTCATTAAGGTGTACTGGAAACTCTGACCACCGGTAATTGAAGTAGCCCAGTTACCAGGATCCATATAACCCACGGCAACTAATGCACCAGGGCCAGAATAAGCGAATAATGTTCGCCAGAAACCTTTACCATGTGGAACCTTAACAGTTCCGTTAATCTCTTCCAGAGACTTACCGTTAGCATATTCAATTAAATGATGCTTACGGTGTTGATTTTTTGTGTTGTCCACGCCAAATCCACCTTTCATCTTTTTTTGTTAACACAAATTGAACAGATCGGTTAACTTAAATTGATTACTTTTTTAGGGTAACATAAAAAATAATATACTACAATGGAAGATCGCCTATTTGACGGGCTTTGTTAATGAAATGAGGAAAAGCAAAGGACAAATTTTGGTTGACCTAATGAGGATCAAACCGCTTTCAAAAAGCGAAAATAAAATTTAAAATTCATAAAATTAGTTAATTATTTCTAAAAAAAGAAACGAGAAATGAAATAACTAAGATAGTAGAAGAAATCTATGTTAACCGGTTGACATCAAAGCGTTAATTCGATTATAATCAAACGCATAAGTTAAAAGAAATATTTCACAAGCGAGGTATTAGTAATGAAAGCTCTTGTATTAACTGCTGTTAAGAACTTAGAAGTTAAAGACGTTGATATGCCAGAAATTAAGCCTGATGAAGTGCTTGTTCACACTGCTTATGCGGGTATTTGTGGAACTGATCACGCACTTTATGCTGGTTTACCAGGTTCAGCAGATGCTGTTCCACCAATCGTATTAGGACACGAAAACTCCGGTGTAGTTGCTAAGGTAGGTTCAGAAGTTAAAAATGTTAAGGTTGGGGACCGGGTTTCTGTTGACCCTAACATTTACTGTGGCGAATGTAAGTACTGCCGGACATCTCGTCCAGAACTTTGTGAACACTTAGATGCCGTTGGTGTTACTCGTGATGGTGGCTTCGAAGACTACTTCACTGCACCAGCTAAGGTTGTTTACCCAATTCCTGACAGTCTTTCATTAAAGGCTGCTGCGGTTACTGAACCACTTTCATGTGCCGTTCACGGGGTCGACCTTCTTGAATTGCACCCATACCAAAAAGTATTGGTTATTGGTGATGGCTTCATGGGACAACTTTTCGTTCAGACTTTACTTGCTCAAGGGGTAGAAGAAGTTACTTTGAGTGGTCTTTCTGAAGACAAGCTGAAGTTAAACCATGACAAGTTTGGTGCAAAGACCATTAATACCGCTAAGGGTGAAAAGATCCCTAACGATACTTACGACATTGTTATTGAAGCAGTTGGTCGTCCAGAAACTCAAGAACAAGCGGTTGAAGCAGCTGCTCGCGGTGGTCAAGTATTGATGTTTGGTGTTGGAAATCCAGATGATAAGTTCTCCATTAATAGTTATGAAGTATTCCAAAAGCAATTAACCATTCAAGGGGCCTTCATTAACCCTTACTGCTTTGAAGATGCCATTGCTTTGATGGGGTCAGGGAAGGTTGATGTCTTGCCATTACTTTCTCACGAATTTGACCTTAAGGAAGTTGATGACTTTGTAAATGGTCGAATTGATGGTGTTTCTAAGGCAGTTGTTAAGTTAGCCGGGGAAGAAGCGTAAAACAAAAGCTGAGAATCAGGAAAAATTTTCTGATTCTCTTTTTTTGCTCCAAAGTTGACACGATGTCACCCAAATGTTAATATTAATTCAATCAAAAAGTGACACGGTGTCAATTAAACAACGGAGGAATTACAATGCCAAGCACAACTTTTCTAAACCTAAATGAAGATAAAAAGCAAAAGATCGTTCAGTCACTATTGTTGGAGTTTAGTAATCATAGTGTTTCTGAAGCACAAGTTGCACGGATTGTTAAAGAAGCTGGGATTGCTCGTGGGGCTTTTTACAAGTACTTTAATGATTTGCAAGATGCATATACTTACCTTTACCAACAAGCAATGGTTGAAATTCATGAAAAGATCACGAATAGTAATCAAATACTTAGTGCGGAAGAGTACCGGAAACAGATTAAAGAATTTTTAGATGCGGTTAATGGCAGTCCGTATCAAGATTTGATTAGGCTTCATTTTCAAGTAAATGAGAACCTAGTTAAGTCGAGTCACACTATGGCGCCGCAACCAAAAGATAGTCGGGAGTGGGGAGTGATGGTATTAAGCCATGAGGCAATCAAGGAGAGCCTCCAATCTCCAGAGAAAGAAAAACAAATTATCGAACGATGTTATGAAGCAATTCGACTTCTGACAAAGAAAGCGTGATTAAGATGTTTTTAGCAATTAAGGAAATTTTACATGAAAAATTTCGTTATGGCCTAATAATGGCGATGTTTATCCTGATTAGCTATTTAATGCTGATCTTAATGGGATTGATGCTGGGGCTAGCGAATGAGAATACGGCAGCGATAAAGTCCTGGGATACTCAGACAGTATTCTTGAATAAGGATAGTAACGATAGTCTTAGCCAATCATTAATTGCAAAGGATCAAATTAAAGGCCTCTCTAAAAATGATGCGCTTGTCGGGGCGGCACCGGTAGTCATTGAAACAACCGATAAAACAAATCGTCATAAGGAAAACATCCAGTTTGTCGGGCTAGCGCGTGATCAATTTATTTATCAAGACCAGTTAGAACTAGTCAGTGGACATCGGGCAAAGAATGATCATCAGATTGTCTTGGATGAGAGTCTGAAAGACAAGGGTTATCGCTTAGGAAAGAAAGTTACTTTAAATTCACTTTCGCAAAAATATGAAGTTGTTGGCTTTGCGAAAAACGCAAAACTAAATATTGCACCAATTGCATATGGCAACTTAGGGACATGGCGAAAATTAAAGGGAGTAAATAATTCAATTGTTGCTAGTGGTATTTTTAGTCATCAAAAGCAAGCAGCTAGTAAGGAACCTAAACTAGCTCACTATCCAGTAAAAGAATTTATTGATAAGTTGCCAGGTTACCGAGCTCAGAATACAACGTTCATCTTTATGATTTCATTTTTAATGGTAATTTCATTGATTATCATTGCCGTTTTCCTCTATATCTTAACAATGCAGAAAATGGCTCATTTTGCTGTCCTTAGGGCTCAAGGAGTTCCTGCCAAGCACTTGATCAGTTCAACGTTAGCTCAAGCAGTAATCTTGGTTCTTGTCGGTGATATTGGAGGAATTATTTTAACTGAACTAACTTCACTGATGTTACCAACCACAGTACCAATCTTGATGAACTGGCCCTTAATTTTAGGATTGTCGTCTGTGATGATTATTTTAGGAATATTAGGAGCGTTGCTGCCGGTACGACTAATTTTAAAGATTGATCCGGTTGAGGCACTTAATTAAGGAGGGGAGAATTATGGAAACAGCTATCAAGTTAGAGAATGTAAATAAGTCCTTCGGTAAGGGAATTGGTAAAGTCCAGGTATTAAAGAATGTTAATTTTACAGCTGATCTCGGTGAATTATGTTTGGTTCTTGGTCCTTCTGGCTCTGGTAAAAGTACATTTCTTACAATTGCGGGTGGTCTTCAAACACCGGATAGTGGGAAAGTGATCGTTGATGGTCAAGATTTTTTAAGCCTCCCGAGTAAGAAGCGCGATCAATTTCGGCTAAATAAAATTGGCTTTATCCTTCAATCATATAATTTATTACCATACCTAAACATTGCTGACCAATTTAAGCTAGTCCAGCAGGTGAAGGAAGATGGCAATATGGATCAAGAAGAATTCCATAAATTATTAGATGAACTTGGGATTGAAAAATTATTAAAACAGTATCCAGCGGAACTTTCTGGTGGGCAAAATCAACGGGTCGCAATCGCACGAGCGCTCTATACTGAACCACAAATTATTTTAGCTGATGAACCGACATCTGCTCTTGATAGCGATCGGGTGGAAATGGTTGGAAAATTATTAAAAGATTTAGCTACCGAGCGAAACAAGGCGGTAATTGTAGTAACTCACGATCTGCGGTTACGGCAATTTGCTGATAAGATTTATCAATTGGAGGATGGTAAACTAAAACGCGAAAAAGTTTACCAATAATTTCCCGGGAAATGATAATAAGATTTAATTTAGAATTATCCAAGGTAATTTTATAAGCGTGGTAACCTTGATATAATCTTTATGTTAATAAGTGTTTAGATAAAACAGTTAAGGAGGAAACTATGGCCTTTCTGGAATTAAAGGATATCCGCAAAGCATATTACCTGGATAAACAGAAATTTCCTGTACTCAAAGGAATTGACCTTTCTTTTGAACGTGGTGAATTTGTTTCAATTCTTGGGGAATCCGGTGGTGGAAAGTCTACTTTAATGAATATCATTGGGGGCTTAGACCGTAATTTTAAGGGGAAAGTAATCGTTGATGGGAAAATAATTGATCACAGTAAGGAGAAGCAGCTAGATAACTATCGGCGCTCTACTGTTGGTTATATTTATCAGTCGTATAACTTGATTTCCCATCTAACAGTTCTTGACAATGTCTTGATTGCTCTTGATATGACAACTCTGGATAAAGCAGCTCGACGAAAGCGGGCATTAGAACTACTTGAGCGAGTTGGACTAGCGGACCAAGTAAATAAACATCCTAATCATTTATCTGGTGGACAAAATCAACGGGTCGCAATTGCGCGGGCACTAGCTAGTGACCCGCAATTAATCATTGCCGATGAACCGACAGGAGCCCTAGATTCTGAGAATACGAAAGAAGTATTGAACCTTCTGGATGATATTGCAAAAGACGGGAAACTAGTAATTGCCGTTACTCACTCACAAGAAGTAGCAAATCACGGAACCCGAATTGTTCATCTTGCAGACGGAAAAATTGATGGGGACGAAAGGCTTAGACCGGCATACCCGATTCCGGATGATCCAGAACACCTCCAATCGCGGGTTCTTCCGGCAATGGCAAGCTACCGGACCGCGTTTAAGCATTTGATGTATAATTTTTGGCGAAATTCGCTAATAATGCTAGGTACTGCAATTGGGATATTTGCGGTTCTGTTGTTTAGCGGTCTAGGAAATGGGGTAAACGGTTATATTCAGGATCAAATTAACTCACTAGCTAATCCGCGAAGTGTGACGATTTTAAAGAACACGACTGGAAAAAAGATGACGCAGGATCAGCTACAGATGTCGACCCAGAATATGATGGCTGATCCCCAATCAATGTTTATTAAACAGAGTGAGATTAATCGGGTGAAGAAAATTGCCGGAATCTCTTCCGTTGAAAAAGGATATACGATACCAAGTTATCGATTATCATACAAGGATCTTCAACAAAGTGGCACTTCAATGGATAGTTGGACTAGTTCAACTACTACTAGAGGAATTACTAACGGCCATAAGCCAGGCAATGGCGAAATTGTCCTTACTAAGCAACAGGCAATCCAATTAAGTAGTGCTAAGAATTATCGACAATTAATTGGGAAAACGGTTAAGCTTAGTTTTAACTGGGTTGATGATTCAGGGAAGCCTGTGCAAGCAGAGGGGAATGTCAAGGTATCAGGAATTTCTAACGGTACTAGCGTGCGGACTTCGATTAATTCCGCAACTCTAACCAAGATGATTCGGGAAGCTAATGGTAGCGTCCAGCCTAACTTTCTTTCTGTCAATGTTAAGGATCTGAATCAGGTACAGACCGTTGCTGATCGGGTTAATAATTTACGTGACGGTCAGAATAAACGAATTTTAGGTGCAGTAACAGTTGGTTCAATTTTAAAGACTGTTAATACGTATGTTAAATTAGCCTCGACATTATTAGCTGCGATTGCCGGAATTTCATTACTTGTTTCTGCCTTGATGATTATTGTAACGATGTATATGTCGGTTTCAGAGCGAACCAAGGAAATTGGGATCCTAAGAGCACTGGGTGAACGAAAGAAAGACATTCGACGGTTGTTTACGTCTGAATCATTATTTATTGGCTTTTTCTCGGCAATCTTAGCATTGATTATTGTTCTTGTTGTTACATTAGCAATTAATCACGGCTTGTACCACTTGATTAAATATAATATTATTCAAATTACTTTTGGTAATGTTGCTTTTGCCTTTGCGGTAGCGTTAGTAATATCGTTCTTAGCTGCCTTATTACCAGCACGGCGAGCAGCTAACTTAAACTCAATTGATGCGCTTGCGGCGGATTAAAAATCAGAAACAAATAATATTGAATAAGGAGCATAACTAACTAGTCATCGCTGACGGTTAGAATGCTCTTTTTTGGTGTTTAATATACTATTTTAACAAAAATGACTATTTTTATGATAAAACTCAAAAAATATTTTTAGGTTATCCGAAAATAGCGGTATAATAAATAATGGAGGTGTTGAGAATGACGACGGTTTATATTCAAGGCAAAAAGAATGCAACTCAAGAATTTAATTGTTCTGACGTTCCACTGGCGTACTCAAAGTGGAGGATTTAACAACGACACCAACATATTATTTTAAGTTTTATGCACATAGTCACCCAAGCTTTCGGTTAACCGATAGCGACTTTCATGATGGGAAGGAAGTTGTGATTCGGGACATTATGACTAAAGAGCAGATTGCTTTAAAATTTACTTAGTCTCTATGGGATGAGCCACTAGGTAACCTGCAAGGATAATAAACGGACACCCAAAGTTCAGTCTATCGAACCGTTGGTGTCCGTTTATTATCCCATTTTAATGATTACCGGTGAATTATTTGCTCTGCATGTGAAAGCACATCTGCGATTAGCGTCATTACTTGTGGATCTTCAAGGCGGTAGATAATTGTTTTTCCGTCGCGTCTCTGTTCAACTAAATTAAACTTACGGAGTAGCTGTAGTTGGTGGGATACCCCTGATTGTTCCCACTTCATTCGTTGACTAATTTCCGTTACGCTCATTGAATCTTGAATTAAGAGGTATAGTAATTGTAGTCGTTTCGGATTACCAAGTAACTTAAATAATTGGCTAATCTCCTCTATATCAGCAAAGGCTCTCCCCGTTTGACTAATCATGTAATCACCCTTCTCACTATCTAAACACAGGCCAAAACATATCAATAACATATAACTCTATTATATAACAAATGCGCTTAAGTATGATTGCTTTATCATGCTTAAGCGCATTATTTTAATGATTTAATTATTTGATTAGAGAACGATTCGTTGTCCTGCAACAATTCGGTTTGGATCAGAAATGTTGTTTAAGCGAGCTAAAGTTTCGTAGCTCATTCCGTATCGAGCAGCAATTGCGGAAAGGGTGTCACCAGCTTGGATGGTGTAGGAACCACCGTTGCTTGATGAGCTTGCTGCATAATGATGGCTTGTGTAGCCTGAAGTACCAAGGTTAAGAGTTTGACCAACATAAATTCGGTTTGGATCAGAAATGTTATTTAAGCGGGCCAAAGTTTCGTAGCTCATTCCATACCGGGCAGCGATTGCGGAAAGTGAATCACCACTCTTAACAGTGTAGGATCCAGCAGCTGAAGCAGTGGAGTGGTTAACAACATTTGAAACAGTAGAACCAGAGCTTAATTTTAATACTTGACCAACGTAAATCCGGTTTGGATTAGAAATGTTATTCAAGCGAGCCAGAGTTTCGTAGCTCATTCCGTACCGGGCAGCAATTGCAGAAAGCGAGTCACCAGCCTTGACACTGTAACTGCCTGCTGGAGTAGCATTAGTGGTTGCTTGATGAGCGGAACTAGCTGTATTTGAATTAGCACTTAATTTTAATACCTGACCAACATAAATCCGGTTCGGGTTAGAAATGTTATTCAGATTTGCCAATGATTCATAATTGGTACCAAATTTGTTGGCAATTCCGGAAAGGGTATCACCAGATTGAACGGTATATGTACCGGTAGCACTAGAACTGGTGTTAGTAGTATTACTTGAAGTATTAGTGTTGTTGGTATTAGTCTGTGAGCTGGTTTGTTGCCGAACAAGGAGTCGTTGACCAACATAAATCCGGTTTGGATTACTAATATCGTTTAATGAAGCAAGGTGGTTAACGGTAGTGCTGAAACGGTTGGCAATTCCGGAAAGAGTATCGCCAGATTGAACAGTGTAGTAACCAGTATTGCTTACACTTGAACTACCGCTATTGTAACTACTGTTATCACCATTATTGTTCTTGTTAGTAACAACCTTACCTGAGAAAGCAACTGAATCAAGTTGGGTCAAGTTATATGTCCGAACAAGGTTAATCAATGAGTTTGCATAGCTCGGGTCGGTTGCGTAACCATCTTGACGAAGCTTGTTAGCAACTGAAACATAATTAGTATCACCGAGTAGGTTCCGGTAACGACTGTTAACATTTAAGAATCGTCCATGATCGGTTACTGATTCAGAGTTATTGGCATATGCCCGGAAGTTAGCATTAACGTAAACGGAACGACCACCGTAGACTTCTCGAGTCCGCATTACTACTGAGTGACCATTGTAAGAACCCTTAATTCCAAAAAGGTTATGAGCGCTAGTTGACAGGCTTGATTGTCCCCAGCCACTTTCAAGGATCGCTTGAGCAACAGTAATGGATGGGAGAACTCGGTATTGGTTCCAACCATCAATTGCCCCTTGAGCAACGCTTTGAATGAACTGCTGCGAACGAGAGTTGTTGCTAAAGTGAAGAGAATTTAAATCAACTGAAGATGCCGGAGCTTGAGCTGCATAAGCTGCTGTTGTGTTAGCAGAAGCGGTTGCTGATTGTGGTGCGACTGCAGAACTCGTAGCAGATGCTGGAGTAGAGCTTGCAGAAGAAGCCGAAGCAACAGTGGAAGTAGCAGCACTGGCAGCACTAACTGCAGCACTAGTTACTTTAACATTTGATGCCGCAACAGTTGCAGAAATGACTTCACTGTTATTGCTGGTGTTGGCACTTTGACTAGCAACAGTATCGGCAGCGCTACTGTCAGTATTATTACTATTAGAATTGGTGTTAGAAGTGACTTCGGTGGCGTTGTTGCTAGTTTGTTGCTGCGTCTCATCGGCATGAGCTACAGCACCAGTTGCTGTTAGCAAGGTAACTGCAGTTAAACCAGCGAACATCCACTTTCGACCACTTTTATACATTTTATAATGAGTTGTCGAATTTGTTAGTTCTGATCGATTCATTTTTCTGACTCCCCCTAGAAAAATCTCTTGGAACTTTATTAACTAATCAAACAATAATTAAAAGGTAATAAAAAGTAAAAGTTTTTAAGAAGTTATTAAGATTTCAAACTAAGTAAAAAATATCATTAATATGTTGAAAGAGCAAGTAATTTTAACATTTATCGTTATTATAAAAATAATGCTAACTTATTCTTATCAATTGAAAGGTATATTTCTAAATATCCGCCATTAATAAACACTATATCACTAGTTGTTTAATTAAAATTATTTTGGTTAATCCCAAAGCTTGATATTAGGATATAATGAAAAACAGTTTGAGAAGGATTGGGGAAGAAATATGGTAGCTAAACTACAAGATGTTGCTAAATTAGCTGGTGTTTCCGTAACAACTGTGTCACGAGTAATTAACAATTATGGTTCCTTAAGCGAAAAGACCATTAAGAAAGTTCATCAAGCAATGAACCAGTTAAACTATCAGCCAAATGCTCTTGCACGGGCAATGCAAGGGAAGCCGTCAAAGTTTATTGGCTTGATTTTCCCTAATCTTACGAACCCGTTCTTTGCTGAATTAGTTAATGAGTTGGAACATCAGCTTTTCTTAAAAGGGTACAAGACAATTATTGCTTCTTCAGCTGAGAATCGCGAAATTGAACATGAGTACTTGAACATGCTTTTTGCTAATCAAGTAGATGGAATTATTTCGGGCTCCCATAACTTAGGAATTGAAGAATATCAGCGACTGACTGCGCCAATCGTTTCTTTCGACCGTTATCTTTCTGACAACATTCCAATTGTTGCGGCTGATAGTTACCGTGGTGGCAAATTAGCTGCTCGGTTTATGATTCAACATCAGGTGGATCGGTTGGCGGTAATTATTGACGAAGATACATCCGTTTCGCCAACACTAAATCGGTTGCAGGGAGTAGTTGACTATCTGAATGATCAGGAACACAATTTTATAACCTTAACCAAAGAAGAAATTGATCAGACGGACTTTGCTGAACAATTTGATGGTGTAATTGCATCAAATGATGTTCAAGCGCTAAAGATCATTTCACAGTATCGGCAAAGCGGTTACCAGGTTAACCGTGACTTCTTTGTTACTGGATATGATGGTTCGCAACTGATTTGCCAAATTGCTCCACAATTACCGACTGTGGTTCAGCCAATCCATGCCCTTGCTGAAAATTTAATTTCAACATTATTTGAACGGATAGCTAACCCGAGAAAGAAGATTGAATCAGTAACATTACCGGTAAAATTTAGGGAATAATCAGTTCACTGTTCTAATGAATAAATTAGAGCTTTTTATACATACAAGGCCCCTAACATTCATTTTTCTTGAATGCTAGGGGCCTTGTAATACTAAATTAATCGTTACTGGTGTTGTTGCTTTGCATGAACCGTTCAATTAATTCGGCTTCTTCATCAGTTGCGTTACTGTTACCAGATTTGATATCGTGAATCCGTTCAACAGATAAGTGACTACCAAAAGCAACCTGATTATCGTTCATGTCGTGCTCACGTTCAAATTTGATCAATTCCTGGGCAATTTCGTTCAAATTATCCATGAAATAAATTTCCCCCTTAGTGCTATTTAGCAAAGCTAATATAAGATTAACTAGTCCTATTGTAGAACATTCTTTGATTCGATGCCAAAATTAAGTTTATCATAGATTGCGAGAATGAAATGGAATAAATATTTAAGTTTTGGTGATGTGGGCGGACAATGGTATGATTTTGTGTGATAATCAATATAAGTTAAGTCTATTGAGAAGAAATGGAGAATTAAAATTATGAGTTGGAACTGGCTAGGCTGGTTAATGTGGATTCTTGGAATTGGCTTTTTAGGTTTTGTAATCCATTATATTCGGGTAAAGCAGCTAATGTTAATTGCTAAAACGAAGAAACGGTTTGATGGTAAATTGTTTACTCAGTATGTGGTAATGAGTTTGGTGGCTATTTTATGGTTAGGGAGTTTGGTATATCTCCGCTTTATTCAACCGATTAACTACAATGATCGTCAACAGGTACAGCTATCCACAAAGTACCAACCATTACAATTACATGATCAAGGGAACGATTATTATTATGTTCTTGCTAAGCACAGTACATCAGGGAAGCGACCGATCGTGTCATACACTTACTGGGCTGATAATTCTAAGTACATGGTTAGTTCCCGATTTAGTTCAATTAGTGATGGAGCGCGGCTTATTCCTGTTGAAGCAACGAGCTTACCATGGAATAAGGAAAAACTGCAGAAAATTGATAACGAATCAGGACATGCATTTGCTGCGGTGATGACGGGCCATTACCGTAATACACCGTTAAATGGTCTTAGCTTACGGGCAAATCATGTTGCGTCTAGTTATACTTTGCTTCGGGTGCCACAGGAAAACATGGTAGCTGAACACTAATTAATTAAGAAGATTTAATATTGGGATTGAGATTGTATCTCGATCTCTTTCTTTTTGAGGAGTTCAATAAAAAGTTGTGGGATTAGAAAAAGAACGAATGAAGAAAGAAAAAACGGTTCAATTAAAGTGGGTGGCATTAGCAAGCTTGCTGAATAATACTGGGGCTGCCTTTATCTGGCCGTTAACAACGATGTATGTTAACAAATATTTAGGACAAACGTTAACAACTGCGGGAGTGGTGATGCTCCTGATATCAATTGCAATGATGGCTGGTAATTACATTGGGGGATGGTTGTTTGACCATTGGAGTTCTTATCGAACGGCTTTGCTAGGCGTGACATGTTCGACCATTCCAATTATTCTCCTGATTCTCATTCATGGCTGGCCATGGTATGCAGTGCTAATGGTTATTAATAGTTTTGGCGATGGAATTAATATGACAATCGTTAATTCCTACGGGACAGCGGTTGCTAATCATCCGGCACGCTTTGTATTTAACTATATTTACATGGCATTTAATGTGGGAGTAGTGCTGGGAACCCTTCTTGTGGGTGTCTTATTACCGATTAGTGTCGTACTGGTTTTTAGCGTTGCCTCAGCATTTTACCTCGGCTTAACTCTAATGGTACTCTTCACCTTTAATATTGAGGTTAAGAGTATTGGACAGCAACGTTCAAAGTTAGGTCGGCAGAGCAAGGGCCGTTCAAAATTTATTGCCCTAGTATTCTTAATTTTGGTTAATGTAATGACAATCCATATTAGTTATTCACTTTGGGAAAGTGTTATGGCAGTTCATATGACTAATATGGGGATCCCGTTTTATGCATATAGCTTACTGTGGACACTAAATGGAATCATTATTATTATCGGTCAACCATTAGTTAACAAGTTAAGTCCCTATATGCGGCTTTCAACTCAGATTGTGCTAGGAATTTTAATCTTTGCTAGTTCATTTTTCTTCTTAATCTTTGCCCATAACTTGGTCGAATTTGTAGTTGATTTTGTGATTTTGACAATTGGGGAAACATTGAGCTTTGCAGGATTGCCAGCATGGATTACCCAATTGACCGGGACTGCTAATGCTGGTCACTATCAAGGCTTATATAATATTGTTATTTCAGTTGGGCGAGCAATTGGACCGCTTTATGGCGGATATATAATTGAACATGGCAATTATCAAGAACTATTTTTCTCGGTTTTTATGCTGATGATTGTTACCTTGATGTTTGTAGGAATAAAATTATTTCATATTCACCAACAGCAGGTACGGTAAAGGTACAAAAAGTCTGCTAGCTATGGTAAAATCACACATGGATAATTAAGATTAACGATTAATTATAGAGAGACGATTTAATTTATTAGTCGCCCTCTAAGGCACTTTGTCTTAGGAGGGCGCTTTATTTTGAAGGGAGTACCAGTATGGAATACCAAAAACCAAAAGGAACCGCAGATTTACTACCAGGAACGACTAATCTTTGGGAAAAGGTTGAAGAAGTCGCGCGTGAGGTATTTGATCAATTTGGTTATCGCGGTATCCGGACACCAATGTTTGAAGATTACAACGTCTTTTCACGAAATGTTGGTGATACCTCGGACATCGTTGAAAAGGAAATGTACGATTTCCACGATAAGGGTGACCGGCACATTGCCTTACGTCCAGAGGGAACTGCTGGTGTTGTTCGGGCATACGTTGAAAATAAGCTGTATGGTCCTGAATATCCCAAACCATACAAGGTTTATTACATGGGGCCAATGTTTCGCTATGAGCGTCCACAATCAGGACGGCAACGCGAATTTCATCAAATTGGTGTTGAAGCATTAAATAATGAATCACCACAAATTGATGTTGAAGTAATTGCAATGGCAATGCAGCTATTCAAGCGGTTCGGTGTTCCCAATGTGAAGTTAACAATTAATACTTTAGGTGATAAGCAGGTTCGTGAAGATTATCGTGAAGCATTAATTAACTTTCTGAAGCCCCACTACGATGAATTGAGTTCTGATTCTCAGGAGCGGATGTACCGGAACCCTCTTCGTGTTTTGGATAGTAAGGACGCTGGAGACCAAAAGATTGTTGCTCAAGCGCCATCCATTCTGGATTACTTGGATGAAGAATCACAGAATTACTTTGATCAAGTTCAATCCTTGTTAAGGGAACTAGGGATTGATTATGAAATTGATACTAACATGGTTCGGGGCTTAGATTACTACAACCACACAATCTTTGAAATCATGTCCGATTCGCCAGTATTCGGGGGTGGCTACACGACTGTTTGTGCGGGAGGTCGTTACAACGGTCTTATTAGCCAACTTGGTGGTCCTGAAGAAGGGGGAATTGGTTTCGGAATGGGAGTAGAACGGTTGATGCTCCTTCTTCAAGAAGAGAATCCAGAATTTGCTCCTCAAGATCAATTAGATGTCTTCTTTGCTAGTGCAAATGAAGCTGGCGATAACCTTGCCTTTAAGATTCTAAATCAAATCCGTGATAAGGGCGTTGTTGCTGATAAAGATTACAGTGGCGTTAAGGTTGGTAAGCAAATTAAAGAAGCTTTCCGCCGTAATGCAAAGTACTTTGCGGTCTTTGGTGAACGTGAAGTTGATGAAGGACAGTTCCAACTAAAGAATGCTGCTACTAAGGATACGGTTGATGTTAAGATTGCAGATTTTGTTGCTGAGCCAACAAAGTATTTGCGGTAAATAGTAAAGGGGCCAGGAAAAACATTTTGTTTTTCCTGGCCCCTTTATCTATAATTGATAATTTTTATTTAAGGTTTACTTTACTTCAACTGGTGTTTCTGGAGTGTTGCCTTCAACTAATGCGAGGTTATTATCGAATGCCTTAACTACCATGTTGCGAACTGCGTGAGTAGTGTAGAAGGCAGTATGTGGAGTTACCAATACATTAGGACGGTCAATTAAGTCCTTCAAACGTGCATCTGGGAAGTCTTTACCTTGCCAGTCTTCGTTGAAGATCCCAACTTCGTCTTCGTAAGTATCCATAACGAAACCAAAGAGCTTACCACTATCCAATGCCCGAACAACAGCATCAGTATCTACTAATGCACCACGTGATACGTTAACAAGAACTGCGTCATCCTTCATCTTAGCGATAGTATCATCGTTAATCATGTTAATAGTATCCTTCAATGCAGGAACGTGAAGGGAGACAACATCAGCTTGCTTGTAAAGATCATCAAGTGAGTCTACGTAGTAACCCTTCTTTTCAAGTTCAGGATTCTTGAAGGCATCGTAAGCAATAACCTTTGCGCCGAAGCCTTCCATGATTTGCATGTAAACTTGGCCAATGTGACCAGTTCCGATAACCCCAACAGTTTGGTCACGAACTTCACGACCAATAGTTGGTGCCCAGCGAAGGTCACCCTTAGCGATCTTTTCGTCTAAGACCTTGTCTTGACGAAGAACACGTGCAGTTTGGATTGCGGCATGTTCTGCGATTGCATTTGGTGAGTAAACTGGAACATTGGTAATTTCAAAGCCAAGTTCCTTGGCCTTATCCATATCAATGTTATCAACCCCAACGTTCCGCAGTGACATCTTAGTGATTCCTAAGTCTGCCAATGCTTGAAGCGTTTCAGGAGTGTAATCTAATTGTTGGTATACAACGACACCATCAGCACCCTTTGCTAAACTAGCAGTTTCAGGTGTTAATAGCTTATCGGTGAAGTCAACCTCAACTGCAGGATGAGCAGCAGCCCATTCCTTTAAATAAGGTTCTTCATCTTTTCGGATACTAAAAGCAAAAATTTTACTCATAATGGTCCCTCCATTTAAGATAGTTCAAATACAATAGAATCATATTAATTATGAGAACTATTTCACTAATTATCTGAGATAATGCATCTAAAATCAAGCTTATTCAGTGATGTTTTATACATTTAAATTAAAAATGAATATTAATATCACTAATCGTCAACTGGATATGTCCCCATATCACTAGCAACAACTACCCGACCAGCATGTTTTTTACCAGCACTTTTAGTTAAACCAACCTTATTTACAGCAAAGGTAACGGTTGCCGTTGCATTAACGGCAACGCCCATTACTTCTCCAGTATCGGTATTAATACCTGATGGCATATCAACGGCAACCACCACGGCGTCACTATTATTAATAGCCTCAATTGCTGTAGCATAGTTGCCTTCAACAGGACGATCAATGCCGATACCAAACAGGGCATCGACAATCAATGATGCGTCTTTCAGAACATTAAGATCTGAAGTTTGCGGAATTTTATAGTACTGACAAATTCGATCTTGAACTTGGTGTTCATTGGAAGCGTGGTCCGGATTACCAACAATTAGAATAGTGACTTTTACACCGGCAATATGGAGGAGACGGGCGACATCTAGTCCATCTCCGCCGTTATTGCCACTTCCGGCAACCACCACAATGTTTTGTAAATTCAACGGAAATGCATTTAGTACTTCATCACGAACTGCCAATGCTGCGCGTTCCATCAATACTAATGACGGAATGCCAATTGTGTTAATTGTGTATGAATCATAGTGTCGCATTTGTTCAGCGGTAATTGCTTTGTCTGCCATAATGGAAACCTCCTGAATATAAACTACCTTTAGCTTAGCACTTTTTGTTAATTGTGAGCGGGACTAGAGGAGAGTAGAATATGGTTAGGTTAACTTATGGCTGGAGGAAGAGAATAGTGAGTAAAAAAGGAAAGTATGAAGTTCAAAGATTTACATGTATTCCGGTTGAGACAGATGATAACGGTCAGTATCAACTGAAAGTAGATCAGCAAGGGAACGCCAAGATCCATATTTGGCGAACCGGGAAACATACAAAGGGAAAATATCAACGGCCCGGGCAATTGATGTTAACGGAAAATAATCTGATGGCCGTTATTATTGCCGCTGAACCGATGGCATTTAAGGATCGCCATAGTGAAACGCCACTTCAACGTTTTCTAACGACTTTTGTGGATGATGCGGTTTTGCAGCGAGGGTTGAAGCTATTAAAATAGGTTACTGTTAAGGCCAAAAATTGAATTTTTAGCATAATTATCACTAGAATTTGCAACAATAACCCCCGAAAATCGATTTTCGGAGGTTATTGTTGCTTTAATAAGGATATCTAAATGTTAAAAAGCCATTTTTTGGCATTTATCTTTAGAGTATTAAGGAGATTATGTTAATTTTCGCTTTTTTTAACTGAGTGAACCTTAACCCCCAAATCAGATGCGAGCTTGTTTGCAAGGATTACAGCCTGATTATGTTCTTCATCCTTGGCACCATAAAGAAGAATGACATTTTGTGATTTTAATTCTTCTTGAACAATTGCACGAAGGGTATTGTAGTAAGAAGGCGCGTTTGCAATTTCATTCAGGTAACGTTCCTTAAATTCTGGAAAACGGGCAACATCATGACCATACCATTTTCGTAAATCACTGCTCGGGGCAACTTCTTTCATCCAGCGATCAAGATGTGCCTTTTCTTTTGAGATCCCACGGGGCCAAATACGGTCAACAAGGATTCGGTAGCCATCGAGGTCGGCAGGCTTTGTATAAATTCTTTCTAACTTTAATTCCATAATAGTGAATCCCCTTCTAATTAGTGATACTTTTAGAATAGTACAAGTTGAGGAGGAATCAAGGATGCTAACAAATTATCAACAGTTTTTTACCGGTCGTCCCACAGAAAAGATTGCCCGATCACTATTGGGAAAACAGATTACTTATACTAACGCTGATGGGATAACAACTGGTGGATTAATTGTAGAAACAGAAGCCTATCTTGGCGAAAATGATTCCGCTTCACATGCATATAATGGTCGACGAACGAATTATTCCGAATCACTTTATGGTAACCCGGGAAATATTTATCTTTATCAAATTAGGGGCCATTATTGCTTTGACGTGGTTGTTCAGGATGCCGAAGAGCCTCAGGGAGTCCTTATTCGGGGACTAGAACCGACTGTTAATCAAGAACAAATGATAATTAATCGAGGAATGAATGGCTTTAATCTTAGTAACGGTCCCGCAAAGCTGGTTCAAGCACTCGGAATTCATTCACGAGAATTGGATGGTCAGCCATTAGAAACCAGTCCCTTAACGATTGAGCTTACTACCGGTCGAAAACCACGTGAGATTATAACGACAAGTCGGATTGGAGTAAATTTAAATGGCAAGGATGGTCGGAAGCCATACCGCTTTTATGTTAAGGGAAACCCTTATGTTTCTGGTCTGCGGAAACGTGAAATGAACTTAAAAGATCATGGATGGGAGGAATAAAAATGGCCCTGACATATCAACAGCTCCTAATTACGGTCCCGTTAGTTTTACGCGCTGGAAATGTTCCTAGCATTGTGGGTGAAGCCGGGTTAGGAAAGTCCGCCTTAGTAGAGGAAGTTGCTAAGAAGATGGACGCCAAACTATATACTACCGTGGTTAGTTTAAGTGAAAAGGGAGATCTTGCAATTCCTGTTCCACCACTGACTAGTGACTCCTTTGTTGAAACGAAGGATTATGGTCGCTTAGCAAATGTTCAGTTTGGTTACTCTGAAACACTGGTGTCAATCGTGCGCTATGCTGAAGAGAATCCCAACCGGGAAATTATTTGGTTTCTGGATGAGTTTAATCGGGGATCACAGTCTGTTCAGAGTGAGCTGATGAATTTGGTTCTCCAACGGCAAATTAACAGTTTGCGACTTCCAGAAACGGTAAGAATTGTAATTGCCGAAAATCCAGATAACACAATGGAAGGGTTTGAAAATAGTGAGTATGCAGTTTCAACTGGTGACGCGGCGATTAAGGATCGGACTGTTCGCCTAGTGATGGCTAGTTCGACTGACGAATGGCTTGAGTGGGCAAAAAAGCCTCGCGGACGGGCGAAGCGTTCTCAAATTAATCCGTTGGTAATTGAATACTTAACACAGTACCCGAGTCGTCTAATTCAACCACACCAATTTGGCTCTGATTTAACACCAACGCCAAGAGCTTGGGAGCGAGTTTCACGGAACCTGGACCAGTTACAAAAACTTTCTGGAAAAGTACAAGAACAACTAGCACCTGACTTATTTAGCGGTGATTTGGGAACTGAGATTGGGGTTTCATTCGCTGAATTTGTTCAGGCACGCGGGGTTCGCTTAAAGGTAAGCGATATGATAAATCAAGCCGGACTCGAAGCCGACTTCCAACAATTAGAAGAAGCTGATAAGTTATCGCTTTTACGTGAATGGGTTAGGAAATATCCAGAGACGTTAGCACAGAATAGCGGGGCAGCTAATTTTAGTTCGTACCTAACCGATATTAGTCCGGACGGCCAATATTCACTTATTCGGCAAGTTGGTGAAGACGATGAATTGTTAAATAAAATGTATAATACCGCTAAAGAAAATCCTGCCGGTGCGGTGGCAGAATTATACGAAACTGGTGCTCAAATAGCGACTTACGGAGATCGGGGCGAATGAATCAACTAGCAAAAATGCTTGAGCAATTAAGAGGAAACACTTCAGATTATGAAATAACTCAGCGTGTTCTTACTCAAGCGATTATTCAGGTTCTCCAGAGTCAGCGGATTCTTGGCGAAATTCTTCTACAAGTTCCGCGCCGGGTTGTTCAGGAACAAGATGCAATTCTGGGTCTCTTTTGGCAAAAAGATCAAATTGAGTTAAGAGTAGTCCCTCAAAAATTAGCCGAGTTACGAAGTGATGAAGTAGTAATTTTATTAGAACACGAAGCCCTTCATTTACTATGGCAACATCCGTTACGTTATGCTAATTCTCCTACGCCGGAACTAGTTCAATTGGCAACGGATATCGCAGTTAACCAATATTTACCAGAAGTTCCCCGTGAAACAATGACGTTAGAGAAACTGCAACGGTATTTACATCGCCGAATTTTATCACATCAGGATTCGAGCAGTTATCTTCGTTTATTAAAGAACCTGTCAGATCAAGATAAGCAGAAATTACAACGAAAAAAAGAACGGGGAACAGGCAAAAATACTCAAGCGAAACCTTCTCAGGTAATTCAGGAAACACATCAGGGATGGCAATTAGGTAATGCTCAACCTGCTTTTGGAATTCAACAATTACGGTTAGCGCAGTTAAAGAAGATCTTACACCAGGCGTATATGAATACTCCAAAAAAGGATCGTGGATTATTACCAGGTGATATTTTAACAACATTATTGAAACCTCAAATAAATAATCGGTTTAATTGGCAACAATTAATCAGCCGTCAAGTGGAAACGTTAGCTGCAGGAAGAGAGGAAGCAGCATACCGGTTCAATCGACGACAACCCTGGCGGATGGAACTTCCGGGATCGGTTAGTCGACTGGTTCCCCGAGTTTTAGTCTTTGTTGATAATTCTGGTTCAGTGACTGATGATGAGCTGGAAAAGCTATTAAGCCAGATTAGTTATTTGGCGAATAGCGATCACCTTCCAGTAGAAGTTTACCCGTTTGATGCACGTGTTCATTCTGAGCATTATCAACGTGTTGAAAATGGCAAGCGGGTTATTTTTCACCGAGTTGGTGGCGGAGGGACAAGTTTCCAATGCATATTTGATTTTCTCCATGATCGTCATATTAATCCAACAAATTCATTAGTAGTAATCATGACTGATGGATGGGGTGAACAAAAGATTAATCCATACAATTTTCATCAAGTGGATTGGTTAGTAACTGGATCAGTTACAGACTTGTCACTTCAACGTCCGGTCGGGCGAATTCTTAGCTTAAAGAAGGAAATAAAATGACTGAATTATTAAAGCCGACAGTAATGAAACAGATCCTAACTCATTCAAAAGAATACCAGCGGGCAGTCAAGCTCCTGAACGTTGATTGGGATTTAGGAAATCAAATGCTTTTTCGGGATCGGGTAATGGCTGCAGACGTAATTTTAGCTCGTCAGTTGCAACATCATCGCCTAGTAATTGGAAATGTTAATCTCGATGATTATCAAGCGGTTGGTCAATTATTAAGTCAGCATTCCCAATGGTTCAGCGGGACTGCGCGGTTCGAGCTCTTAAAGCCCTTTGATGGATAACGAATAATTAAAAATAGTATAATAAATGTATGATTAATAAGGAGGATGAAGAGCGTGACAGTAAATGAACAAGAAATAAAAAATGACTTATATGAAGCGGTTAACGGGGAATGGTTAAAGACCGCTAAAATTCCTGATGATAAGCCAGCAACTGGGGGCTTTAATGATCTTGTTGACGAAATTGATAAGCAAATTATGGATGATCTAGATGCTTATGCAGAAGGAAAAGAAAAAAGTGATGATTCCCGCTTTAACGAGATGGTCAAACTATACCGGTTAGCTAAAAAATTTGATTTTCGCAAAAAGGTTGGTCCACGTCCCCTTAAGCGGATGCTTACAAGTATTGAAGAACTAAAGTCATATGATGAATACCAGGGTCAATGGCGGAATTGGATTATGGCGGGGATGCCGTCACCAGTTGTTTTTGATATTGATGCTGATATGAAGAATGCAACTGTTTATGCTCTATTTGCTTCTGCTCCTTCATTGATCTTGCCAGATAAAAGCTATTATGAAAACGATAAGAAAGAGCAGCACGATCAATTATTAAAACTATGGTCATCAATGGTTGCCACCTTGATGGACAAGTTGGGTTATAGCAAAGAGGAAGCTGCTAAACACATTGAAAATGCTAAGAAATTTGATGCCTTACTTGCACCAAATGTCAAGAGTGCAGAGGAAGCCGCTGATTATAGTAAAATGTATAATCCGCAAACCGTCGAAGAATTAGCAAGTTCAACTGACCAGCTTGACTTGGCAGAGGTGATTAAACGGCTCATTGGTACTACTCCTGAAAAGGTCATTGTAACTGAACCAGAATACTTTAAGGCACTTAATGGAATTTTAACGGATCACTTTGAATTGTTTAAGAGCTGGGCATTAATTAACGTTATTCGAGCTAACGCAAGCTATCTTGATGATGAGATGCGGGAGATTAACGGCCGGTATAGTCGGGCGCTTTCCGGGAGTAAAAAGCCGATTAACCAACGGAAATTTGCTTATTACTTGGCACGAGATGTCTTTAGCCAAGTAATGGGTGACTATTACGGGAAAAAATACTTTGGCCCTCAAGCCAAAGAAGATGTTCATCATATGGTTGAGCAGATGATCAAGGTATACAAGGGACGACTAGCTAACAATGACTGGTTAAGCAAGGCTACCCGTGATAAGGCGATCTTAAAGTTAGATAAGTTAGGTATTCAGGTCGGCTACCCAGATAAGATTCCAGCACTTTACGATCAAATTAAAATTGATGAGGGTGAGTCATTGATTGCGAACCTCAATCAAGCTAACATTGTCGCAAATCGCGAGATGTTTAGTCGGTGGAACAAGCCTGTTGACCGGATGCGTTGGGAAATGAGTGCGGCAACCGTAAACGCATATTACCACCCGTTTAAGAATATTATCGTCTTTCCGGCCGCAATCTTGCAGGCACCATTCTATTCACTAAAGCAAAGTAGTAGTGAGAATTATGGTGGAATTGGTGCGGTAATTGCTCACGAAATCTCGCACGCCTTTGATAATAACGGGGCACTTTTTGATGAATTAGGGAATCTCAATAACTGGTGGACAGAAGAAGATTCCGCCCATTTCAAGCAGTTGGCCCAAAAGATGATTAAAGAATTTGATGGAATTGAATTCGCTGGTCAGAAGGTTAACGGGAAGCTGACTGTTTCCGAAAACATTGCTGATGCCGGTGGCTTGAGTTGTGCCTTGGAGGCTGCTAAACAAGAGGACGATTTCGATGCTAAGAAATTCTTTATTAACTGGGCAACGATCTGGCGAATGAAGGCTACTAAACAATATGAACAATTGTTACTTTCCATTGACGTCCATGCTCCACAAAAGCTCCGGGCTAATATCCAAGCCGAAAACCTCGATGACTTCTACTCCGCCTTCAACATCCAACCCAACGATCCGATGTTCAAAGCCCCTGAGGATCGGGTGAATATTTGGTGAGTGTGTGAGCCGTGACGAATTAGCAACTGAGCACTAGAAAATCCCGGACGATGATTGGCTTGCAATCAAGGACGGGATAGCTAGGCGGAAGTTGCGGTCACGGCGAGGGAGTGAACCAGGAAACTTGTTTCCGTTTGTGAACCCCCGCAAGGATGATTAGATTTCTCGTTATCAACTTGTTGATACGAGAAGTCAATCAGCTACTGCGCCTTGGTAATGTTGCATTAGAATTGCTAGCTCTAGCAAGTTCCTGGCGAGCACGTTTTAGCTATGCTGCAGTAGGACTTATTGCGGTCGTGTTAGCAATGCTACACTTCTAAAGTAAGTTCATAAAAAGTTCCACTTGTCTTGTATGAGTAGACAAGCGGAACTTTTTTGTTGCCATGATCCTTAGCGTGACATTTAACGCACTTTTGGTTATCTTGGTATCAAGAATTATTTCCCGGGAAATTAATTTGATATCGGTGGAGGTTAATTATAGATGAATTTTGCTCAAAAAATGAAATCTTATCGACAGAAGAATAACTGGACGCAGCAAGAGGTTGCTGAAAGACTAAATGTTTCACGAAAAACAATTTCCAGTTGGGAAAATAGCCGAAGTTATCCTGATGTTTTTATGCTGGTTCAAGTTAGTGACCTCTATCGTGTAAGTTTAGATGATTTATTACGGGAGGATCACGAAATGATTGATAACTATAAACAAGAACATGAAATAAACAAAAAAGAACGGCGGACCTTTATCTTTAGTTACATTATTAATGTTATTATGTCTGTAATTTTATTAGCAAAGCCTGTGATAATGGGTAACTTAACTCTGCGAAAGTTTACGTGGGTATTAGTATTAGCGCTAATTTTCAACACGGTTGTTCTTTTAAAGTATATTGACTGGAAAAGGTTGAAGATGAAGTACGGATTCTATATTTGTTGGCTTGTCTTGGCTGTAATGCAATTTGAGCTAACTGCTTCGTCACTTTCAGTAATGCCAGGAGATATCCATAACTATTTAGGATATGTTTCTGGAAGAATTACGGGATATATCTTATTCGGCTTTTGCGTTACCGCTACAATTTGGCTATATCCGCAATTTAAATCTAAAATTGAACAATAGGAATCGACAGAGGAATTAAATCTTTGAAAGAGGGGATTTAGTTCCTCTTAAGTTCTATAATAAAAAATATCAGGACAGGAGGGAGAAAAATGCACCAACTTAAAGCAATCCAAGGAGATATCACTCAGGTCCACGTGGATGCGATTGTCAACGCTGCTAATACGACATTACTTGGTGGCGGTGGGGTTGATGGGGCAATCCATCGGGCTGCTGGACCAGGACTGTATGCCGCTTGCTTACAATTTCATGGCTGTCCAACCGGTGAGGCGCGGATTACACATGGCTTTCGTCTACCAGCAAAGTATGTTATCCATACTCCAGGACCAATTTGGCATGGTGGCAATAATGGTGAAGATAAATTATTAGCTAATTCATACCGAAACAGTTTGCAGCTTGCTGAAGAAAATGATTGTCATACGGTAGCATTTCCCTCGATTAGTACTGGAGTGTATGCCTTTCCTTTAGCTCGGGCTGCCCATATTGCCATCACAACAATCCGTGATTTTCTTAAAACAAGTCAGGTTGTTGCTGAAGTTGAAATGGTTTGTTTTGATCCAACCACCTATGCAGCTTACCAAAGAGAAATCAAAGAAGAATAGTAAAAATAAACTTCAAGAACTTAATTGCGAAGCTCTTGAAGTTTATTTTTTAAAATCGTTTTCTTCTAAACGCTAAGTATCCTAGTCCTGAAATCAAAACGATATAGCAACAAGTTCCCCAGAAGAGTTGGCTGTTAGAAAGCATGGAAGTGGGGTGATAGGATGCGTAGTTATAATATTGAGTTGTGAGATTAGTCATGTTAAGGGGATTCCACTTGAGAATTTGATCGATTCCCAAGTTAGCGTTTAGTAAACTTGCAGAAAAGCCCCTCCCCATAAAAATGATAATCGCGTTAATCGCAATAACAATTGCATCGGAGTTGATCAGACAAGAGAAGAGACACAGTAAGCTGATAATTAACGTTGAAGTTATGATGTCAATACCAGTCGTCGCCAGCATATTTACTACTAGTGGCTGATGGTATTTATAAATACTTGTCCACGATACTGGTGCATTGAGAAGCGGAATAATATTTAAAAGAACGGTAAAGATAATTGCTAAAAGGTGAAGAGCTACGTTATAGATAAATAGTGCAATGTACTTTGCCATAAAGGTCGCTAGCTTGCTCGATGAATGATAAATCAGTGCAAGGATCGTATTGTTTTGAAATTCTGTTGAAAAAATAGTTGATCCAAGGATGACAAGAATTAGCATAATAATGTCGCTGGAATTGTAGCAGGTCATCACGAGCAGATTGGAATAATCTCTTCCCATTGCCAATCCCATAATAATCATTAAACCGATCATTATCACGGGCATCCACCAAGTGAGTTTGCGGTGACTGAGTTTATAAAGTTCACGGTGTAATTCGGGATACATACTTGTCCCTCCCTATTTTTGGTAGTTTTTAAAGGCCCACAATCCCAAAATAATGAATAGTAGGGTATAGCAACCATTACCGAGAAGTAATTCAAAATTACTGAGATGGGTAATTTTAATTGTACTTTGATTAGATAGTTGAACAATGATGTTAATCATATTGAGTGGGTTCCACGCCCATAATTGTTTCGGAAGGATATTCATTAATAGCCCAGAAAAGTTAGCTCCCAAAAAATCGACTGCGAGACCGATAATGATGACAATTGAATTTGACTTTAACAGGATAACCAAAAGTAGTGAGAGCGAAATGGTAAACATTAGGTAGATAAAGGCGCCTAGAAAGTTATATCCTAACGCGACGATCAGGGGATAACCATGAAAACTATCAGACCACGAATAGTTATTTCCTAGAAACAGCATCAAAATCAGTGAGCAGACAAAGCCAGCCATAATCCCATAAACCACTAGAGTAATCAATTTAGCAAGGTAAATGGTGAACGGATGGTTACTTCTAAAAAGAAGCGTGACCATTGTATTATTACGATATTCCATTGAAATAAAGTCGGCACTAACAGCGACCATGATGATTGTGCACCATTGAATAGCCCCGAATCCTTGAGTGATTAAGAAGGGATTAACCTTGTATGAAGGAATACTGCTGTAAAGCATTAGGGCAATCATAACAAGAAAGCCATAAAGAGGAGTTCGCTGGTGAGTGAATTTATAAATTTCTCGTGATAAACTATTTCCCATTTGAATTCTTCCGCCTTTCTTTAAGGACAGTGATGATTTTCTTTTCGAAAGATGGGACGTTAGGAACAAGCTCCCGTAACCAGATCTGGTTTTCGAATAGTATTTGTTGGATTTGAGAGAGTGCGTCCTTATTAACAATTAGTCCAGCAGAGGTAGGAGTCACGGTAATGGAATTAGCAGTTAATAACTTAATGGCGGTTTGATTGTCAGTGGTTACCAAGCGATATTGCTGACTGTCTCTTTCTTGGAATTGGGAAACTGGAACATCCATAATGATATGTCCCTGGTTTAAGATGATTACGGAAGTCATTACCTTTTGCAGTTCGCTTAAAACATGGCTTGAAATAAGAAATGCGGTTCCCTTGTGTGCATACTCGTGAATTATTTTTCTAATAAGAATAGTGGTTTCGATGTCTAAACCATTCATTGGTTCATCTAAGATCACAAACTGGGGATGGTTAAGCAGGGCTAATGCGATCCCTAATTTTTGTTTCATCCCAATTGAATAGCTTTTAGCTTGGCGCTGAATGTAAGAATTCATTTGTAGCTTAGTAATTAACTCCGCGACCTCGTCCTTATCAGTTGAATAGAGGGAGAGATTATCCTTTCCGCTTAAAAATGGGTAAATTGCAGGGTTCTCGATCAAGGCGCCAACGTTTTGTAGCGCCTTGTGATTATTGGCAGTAATGGGCTGATTGTTAAAAGAAATCGATCCAGTGAATTTTGTTAGACCCAGAAGAGTTTTCATAATGGTTGTTTTACCTGCGCCGTTCGGTCCGATTAATCCCACGATTTCACCCGGCTTGATACTAAATGAAGCATTCTCGATTATCTGCTTACGACCATAGAAAATATTAAGATTCTTCACGGTTAGCATTGAATCATCTCCCCAATAAGTTGAATTCACCTTAATTCTATATGGGGGGTTCATTAATCAATAGGTGAACAAACTAAAAACTCTTAGTACGCTGAATCTGGCAATACTAAGAGCTTTTTTGAGATTAATTTTCCTCAACTTGACTGTCAACGATTTGACGATATGTGTGGGTAGTCAATCCATAGAGAATAAGGTAAAGGATAAGGAGACTGATTGCTACAATTATTCCCACAGTGATCATTAGCGGAAGGTTATAGAAGTTAAGTTGGATCATGATTTGCCGAATTGCCGGAATGGCAAAGCAAAGGTTAACAATTGCACCAACTACGGGAAGAAGGAAGACCATCAAGACCTGACTGTGAATACTTTTAACGGTTTCCTTTTCACTAAGCCCAACCTGTTGCATTGTCTTAAATCGATTCCGGTCAGCATACCCTTCAGAAATTTGCTTGAAGTAAATGACGATTGTTGTTGTGATTGCTAGTGCCAAGCTGATGAGGATTCCAACGAAAACTAGTCCACCGTAGAGGCCGTTAATCAAAGACGTAATCGTTGCCTTACCGGTAAATGAAAGGTTATTAATCCTAAGCTTTGTTTGTAAGGCGTTTTCGAATTTAATTCGTTGCTTTTGGCTTCCTGGTAATTGGTAATTAAAAGTGGTTACGGTGGTTAATGGTAAAGACTTCGGAAGCTTATTAGCGATAATAAAGGTCGGGGTATAAATACTATGATCGGGATTGAAGTATCCTGAGAAGCGCTGAAGCTTTTTTGCATGATACTTTTGATCATTAACGATCAGCGTCCCAGCGTGCCCTTTATTATTGGTATAGGTCAAGGCTTCATTACCTGCGAGATGGACATGCTGATCAGTGATGCGGTTATATTCTTTGGTTGTTAATAAAATTACCGAACTGCTGGTTTTATTGTCCATTTTTTGAATACTGCCCTGACTAATGAATTTGTTATCCCGCCAGTAACCATATTGCGGAGTTGTCATTTTGTAAGTTAGGTAATGATTAATTTTAGCGTGGTGCTGGCGAGCAGTGGTGTTGATCGAACTTTTCTGTTCCGTTGTTAATCCTTGATTGCTTGTAATTACAACGTCTTCTGGAGCGTAGGATTTAACCGTACTCCCAATTCCAGCGTAGAGGGTAATTGAAGTGAAGAGAATTACAAGGATTGAACTACAAAGCAAACAAATAGTAGCAAGACTAGCACTGTTTTGCTGCATTCGCTGGATCATTCCGGAAACAGCAATGAAATGGCGAGGCTTGTAGTAGAAGTAGCTGCTTTTCTGGAGTAATTTTAAGAGAATGATGCTCCCGATGATAAACACTAGGTAGGTACCGATTACTAACAGAATTACTGCTAAAAGAAAATGTGAGATAGCAGAAATCTTGGGCTTAATTGTGAGGGTAATGTAGTATGCCCAGATTAAAAGAGCAAATCCTAAGAGCCCAGCGATTGAATATAAAATGCCATGACGTTTTGGTGTTACTGCTTCGGGATGCCAGAGCTGGTTTGGAGTTAACCGGTGGAGTTTGACCAGATCAATCACCATAATGATCGCGAAGAGGCATCCGGTTAAAATAATTGTTTTGGTAATTGCCGATGAAACGAACCAAGGTTGAGAGATGTGCCCAATATTTAAAAGATAGCCAAAACCAAGGAAGGCCAATTTTTCAAAAATGATCCCAAAGACTAATCCGGCAACGAGACTAATAACCATTAAATAGCACTTCTCGATAATTGTCAGGAGTTGAAGATTATGACTGGTCATTCCTAACATGCTATAAAGTCCGATCTCCCGGCTCCGTTGCTGCCAAAGAAAGCGATTGACATAGATTAGAAATGCTAAGGTAACGAGGAAAATGAACTTGAAGCCAAGATCCAACATTGCTGAAGTAACAGCCCCAGTATTAAGTTTCTTTAAGCTTGAGTTAGCTTCAATTGCAAGAAAAATGTAGTTAATAGCGACAAGCATAATGGTCGCCATTAGGTAGGGACCATAACTCCGCATGTTTCGCTTAAAACTAGAATTGATTAATTTAGAGTACAGCATCCTTATTCACCACCGTTCGTAATGGTCATCATTGTATTGCTAATCTGCTCTTGGTATTCCTTAAGCGAATCATCGCCACGGAATAATTCATGGTAAATTCTGCCGTCTTTAATAAAAAGAGTTCGCTTAGCATGACTAGCAGCGGCAGCACTATGGGTAACCATGATGATTGTTTGTCCATTACCGTTAACGGTATCAAAGAGATCAAGAATTTCGTTACTGGTATTTGAATCAAGGGCACCGGTTGGTTCGTCAGCTAACAGGAGATCGGGTTGAGCAATTAATGCCCGAGCAATTGCTACCCGTTGTTGTTGACCACCAGATGTTTCTGTTGGAAAGCGATCAATGATTTGGTTAATCCCTAATGCTTTAGCAAGTGGCTTAACCCGTTGAGCCATTTCTGCTACGGGAACCTGAGCTAAAACTAACGGAAGGTAAATGTTATCTCGGTTGGAAAGACTATCCAGGAGATTAAAGCGCTGGAAAATAAAGCCGAGGTGTTCGCGACGGTACTTAGCTGCCTCGTCAGCAGTCAGTTCGCTTAAATCTTGCCCGTTTAATAGAATTTCACCAGCACTAGCCTTTTCTAAGGTTGCGATAATATTCAACAAGGTGCTTTTCCCAGCGCCAGATTCACCCATGATTGCGATGTATTCACCAGCGTTAACGTCAAAGCTAATATCTTTGAGTGCGTGAACTGGGTGAGCTGAATTAGCATTATATGTTCGTTTAATGTGGCTAAGGTGTAAGAGGTTCATGATGATTGATCCTTTCTTTGATGGTTGCGTTTGTGAGAGAAGAGTACTTCTGAGGCGCAGTGGCTGATGTTCTAGGCAGCAGAGTCAAAATGTGTTCGCCAGGAACTTGCTAGAGATAACGTTCTAGGCTACATAGTCAAGATCTGTTCGCCCTAACCTTCCTCGAGCTAACGACCTCCGACTCCGACGACAAGACGCCGTTCGTCGGAGAAATCGTTAGCCACCGGAAGGTCTTAACGGGCTCACACTCTATCTTCATTATAAAAAGGCTCTCCGGCAATTGGTACTTACAGAATTGCGGAGAACCTTACAGAATTGTAATGTTTACGGACTGTGTTGTTACTTTTTAATGGCCTTGTGTTTGACATTATTTCCTGGGAAATGGAGAGTAGCACGAGTTCCCTGACCGGTTTTGGACGTGATTGTTAGATCGAAATTTAGCTGGGCGGTGATCTTCTTAACTAAATATAGTCCCATCCCCGTTGACTTAGTTGTTTGGTGACCATTTTTGCCAGAAAAGCCATTGTCATAGATGCGGGGGAGATCACTGCTGGAAATTCCAGTTCCCTGATTAATAATTTGGAGACTGTTATCAGCCCAATTAAAGAAAATCGTTGCCCCATTAGGCGAATATTTAATGGCGTTTGTTAGAAGTTGGTTGATACAGAAGCGGAGCCACTTTCTGTCAGTTAAGACAGAGATGCCGTTAAGGTGCTGGAGTTTGGGAACGAGCTGACGACTAATGAAAACAGAAGAGTTTTGCTTCAGGATTGTCGTGATGAGTGCTTGAAGGTTGATCCATTCAAAATTAAAGTCATTGCTAGACATTGCGAGACGCTCGTCATTTAATAACATTTCTAAATGGTAGTCTGCCTGCTGGATAGCTTGACGGATTACCTTGCTGGGGACCATATCGTTATTTTCCGCGGCTGCCTGTAAACTGGTCAATGAATTTTTGATTTCGTGAGAATACAGTTCAACATGGTCTAACTGCTCTTGTTGATGATTATGCAAGCTCCGGATTAAATGATCGCTTTTCCGTCGTTGGAACTTATTAGTGTGGAGAAGTTGAGCTTCAGTTGGAGTGTTTGCGGGGATGTCCTGTTCCTTGATGATTGCTTTTAGCCGTTTAGCAGATTGGTAGCTGTTGATGAAGAACCAGATTACTAGGAAGGGTAAGCTAAAGCGAATAACGTCCCAGAAAAAGCTTTGGGGGATGTAGTACAAAATTGTTAAGAGCTTAATAATCCCGAGAAGAAAAAGGTAAACAATGGTAAGTGGTAAAAATGACTTTAATTGGTAGAACCAGAATTTTTTATTTTGCATGACGGGTCACCAACCGATAGCCAATTCCACGTTCAGTTCGCAGATTATCATTCAAATTGACAGTTGCTAGTTTAGACCGCAGTCGACTGATATTAACGTTTAAAGTATTATCATTAAGGAATTTACCACCCTGCCAAAGCCATTCAAGAAGTTGCTCCTTAGTAACCGTTTGATTTAGGTGGGTAATAAGGACGCTGAGAAGGGCGCTTTCAGTGGGAGATAATTGAACAGTTCCCTTGGGTGTCGTTAGTTCATTAGTGAGTGAATTAAGATCATTCGTGTCCCAATTGAGGCTGTCCACATTGCCCGGTTCCTGATTTCTCCGGAGAAGCGCCTGGATTTTAGCTAGCAGGACAGCAGTAGAAAAGGGCTTCATGATGTAATCGTCAGCTCCAGAGGCGATTGCGTGCATAATATTACTATCAATATCCGCTGCTGAAATAACAATAATCGGTGCTTTTGTAATTTGACGCACAGCACTAATCCAATAAAAACCGTCAAAAGTTGGTAGGGTAATATCAAATAAGATTAGGTCAGGGTCAGCTTCTTCCACTTCGTCCACCACGTGATCCCAATCTTTAACGGTGATGATTGTGTGTTTCCATTTTGCTAATTCAGTTCTGATCGTTTTGATAATTGTGGGATTGTCTTCCACAACGAATATTTTAGCCATCCTTGAGCCCCCAAAAAGTTAAATAACTAATCAGATCATACATTAAGAAAATCCCCAACTCAAATCACAAGGACCTGAATTGGGGACTAGTAAGTTTATGTTAAGCTTGGGTATTTAAGTTAGCAGAGTACTTAGCTTCTTCTTTTTCAAGCCGGGCACGTTCACGCTTGTTGTACCATGGTGAAATGGTGAAGGCTAAGACATCATTGATGATGTAAACCATACTGTTAACGGCCATTGCTAATGAAGCATCACCTTGGGCAAATGTGATTCCCCAAAGAACCATCTGGAAGATTCCGGAAGCCAACCACCAGAAGTATTGGTTGTTGTACCGTAAGAAACAAATAACACCAGCAGTCAAACTAATTGAGAAGCTAATAGCATCAATCCATGGCCGCGGATCATTAGTTAAAGCACCGATCAGATAACCAGAAACTAGGTAAACAGCAATTGTTGAAAGAATTGCAACAACCCAAGTTTTACCAGTGAATTTCCGGATTTTGGAGACCATATTGATATTCCAATTAGCAGAAAGCAGGACTGGAATATCTAGAGTAACAACGTAAGCAAGCTGTTCACCAATACTGAGATAGTTTTTGGCGCTGAAACCAACAATGATAAAACAGATAGCAGAGAGGATTCCCAACCAACCGTTAACGGATTTAGCAGCATTAATTGCTAAGATACAAAGAACTCCCAGTGTTGTTCCGATAAAGGTAATTACCGTGATCCAGGTAATTTTATCGTTTACCAAGGTCATTACCTGACAGCCAAGGCTGAAGAAAAACAGGTAGTAGTTTTGTTGAGGCCAACCCTTAAGCTGGTGAGCGAGAAAGTGTAAATAGTTCTTCATTACTCAAAGTCTCCTATATCAATATATTGTGTCCACGTTAAATGAATAAAAACAAAAAATACAATATGTTGTGGACGACGTGCGAACGCAACGAGATCTAGTATAGCATTCTTCGCTAGCGAAACAAGCAGAAAAACAGCCGATTAATCAGTCGATATTTGCCTTAATTAGGTTAGTGCAGGGGACCGAGTTAATTTCAAAATATTTTTTCCGGAACTGGTTTAAACTGATTCCTCAGGTGAGGTTAATTGAACGGCTAAAATTTTAACCTGGTAGATAGACTGTGGTGCCTGAACGGAAACCGTCTGCCCAACTTTTTGATGCAGTAGCGCTTGCCCAAGCGGTGAGTCAAATGAAATCTTTTGCTTTTGCAAATCGGCTTCTTGCTTACCAACAATCGTATAGTCGACCCGTTCATCATCGTCTATAAATTGAAGGGTGACTGTAGTTCCAAGATCGATGGTTTGTGAGTCAGTGGGTTTGATGATTTCCGCATATTGAAGTTGCTTATTTAAGTAGCGCAACCGGCTTTCCAAATAACGCAATTCACGCTTAGCGGTACTATACTCGGTGTTTTCTGATAAGTCACCAAGAGCTCGGGCGGCTTTTAATTGAGCAATCTTGGCGGGACGCTGTGCTTGCAGCTTTTTGATTTCCTGCTCAATTTCGTGATAGCCGGTTGGTGTCATTTTTTGAAAATATACGTGAGCCATTGCTTCTTGGATCTTTTTACGTTGCATTAAAAATCGCTCCTTGTCGTCTTACTGACGGCCTAATTAATTGTTCATTTGTAATTATGATATGATAGAGAAGATAATTCAATTTTTGATGGAGGAATAATTGGGAAATGAGCGAACAGGAAGAACATATTAAAGGGTTCTTAAATTCGTCCACGTATGACCAGTTATCTGCTAATCAGCAGAAACATGCTCAAAATATTTTGACCCGGTTCAATAAGTATATGACCGAAGAGCACCAACTGGATGATACCGCGTGGACACCCCAAGCGGTTCAACAAGTAATGGTTGGTCAATTTATTGCTGATCCAGCGTTAACTAATTCGTTTGGAATTGCCGTGTCACCAGTGCTGAAGGCTTATCAAAAGTTCTTGGGGAATAAGCAATTAGGTGCAATTGAAAAGGCCATTGATGAGCAGCGTTCAGTAATGAATAAGTGTCGGAAAGCTCACCAGACATTGGCTGAATTAAATGGTGAACCACAAAAGGCAGCTGCTTCGGATCTTAAAAAGCAAACCAGTAATCATGAAGCACCACAAAAAGATCAACCTGCTAAAGAGCCGGCGAGTGAAGAACTAAAGCAGCCGACCGCTCCTGTAAAGTTAATTCCAGCAGGGAAGATGAAGCAGGAAATTACGCGGATCAAAAAAGAGGTCGCCACCGCTCCGGAATTTAAGGAAAAGGACCTCAGCATTGCCGATCAGCAATATCTGGTTGCGGAATTTCTGCAATTAATGTATCAGGAATGTCATCAAGGAATTAATCAATGGCGGTTTGCTGACTTGCAATTGGTCTTGGGGATGATGATGCCGCTAGATCCAAATATTACCAAGTTGGAGATCCTAAATATCGTTCCAACTGCCCAAGCACTATTTGACTACTTGAAACGGACTGACCAGATTGATATGGAGCAGTACCGGGTTGCTTTGAAGTCAATTGCTCATATGCAAACTTCCCAAAACATGTTGGCTTCAATGGAGCGTCGTCAACGGACAACTCAATTGATGCTTTCATACATCCAGAGTCAAGGTGTCGATACTGATAACGTGAACAAAACCGAAAAGTGGATGGATGCCCACCAATCGCAAGTGGCAACGTTTATGCGGTCGATCCTTAGTCCGTGGGGAGAGTACGAGCGGCAACAATTGCATAAGCGGCAACAGGCAACTCGTCAACCAGTTCCGGTAGAAAAGGATCGGCAATTGTTAAGGAAAAAGCGAGTCCCACAAGGAATTAAATTTAGTAAGAAACGACGAAAAAAGCGGAAAAAGTAATTAATTTATTTTGTCGTGCGTGATGGAAAGGAGCTGAGATTAGTGAGTGCATATATTCCTGAAAACATGGAAGAAGTAGCTGTTCAGGTGGCTAAACACCAGGTTCATGGTGAACAAGTAACACCAGAAGAAGTGATTGAGCAGGCCGTTCCGGACATTTTGCAGGCCTTATTGGATGAGGCGCTTGAAGGACGCTACGATGAGGTAAAACGTGACGGGGATAAGTTAATTGTTACCGATGCAATGGGTGAACAAGTTGGTGTTGTTACTCCAAACGGCAAGAGCTTTGTTGATGACTTCAAAACTGATTCAGACGCATTGATTGGCTACCTTGAATCACAAGTTGCTAAGCTGGTTGGTGGCCGGTAAAGGAAATGACAATATGGAAAAACCTAATAAGCCTTTTTATAGTTTTCCTTCTTTCTATGCAGACGTATTTGTAGTTATTATTTGGTTGACAACCCTTTTCGAGAAAGATAGTTGGGTAATTAAAGTTATTGCGATTATCTTTTTAGGGTTTGAAGTTGTCGAGCTGCCAAAGTATTTCCTAAAAAAGAAATAGTTTTAAAATGAAAAACGATCGTAATGGGAAATTCCCATCACGGTCGTTTTTATTACGTTAAAGCCGATTTTTTATTTCATATGGCTTAGCCTTATCAGCTTTCGGCTTGACTTGCGCATCTTTTGCATAGAAGATTGCGTATTCTTCGTCATCGGGCCCCTTAGCAATAACGAGATCATCAGCTTCTCGTTCACGCTTGAAGATTTGGCCCTTACGAACTGCCTCGTTGTAATCATGAATATTAGCGATTGAATCGCCAGGGTTAAAGAAAATTCTTGTTTCCATTTTATTATTCCTCCTTATGCCCGACTTGGAATATCAAATTCTGCCTGAGCTAAGATATGACCCTTAGCGGCATGGATAAACTCGTTTAACCAGTAGTGGTTTTTCAGCGGCAACTGGTCATCAAGAGCGTAAACCTTTAGTGTGTAGTGGTGGGTCTGATCTGGTGGTTGTGGACCGACGTAACCGCTAGAAATTGCAGGATCGCCATTAACTAGGGATCCAGCATTACTATTATTTCCTTGAACAAATTGATCGCTTAGTTGGCGACTAGCATTTGCCGGAATGGAAGTCATGGTGCTTGGAATATTAGCAGCTAGCCAATGAATCCAGGTAAACCCACAAACTGGGGTGGAATCATAATCAACAAAAACGATGGCAAATGTCTTTGTTTTGGTAGGGGCTTCACTGATTTCGATTGGAAAAGATTTAATTGGGTGGTCAGCTAGCATTAAGTTAGCTGGAGCGTACTTACCGTATTCATCAGCTAACATTCCGTTAATAAGCGGGACTGAAATTTTCATTAAAATCACTTCTTTAATCTAAATATAGTTGTTGTAGTTGCTTAAGATCATTCGGTGAGAGATCGAAGTATTCGGTTAAGTAATTTTGAACGTTTCCGTAATTAGTATTGATCAGATCAATTGCCTGGTTAAGGTAATCGACTGAAACAGAACCGAGAGCACGGCGATTTTCCACTACGACTTCACTTTCGCCCTTATCACGTAACGTTTGAAGCCACTGTTCTCGAAAACTCTGAGTTGCCTTATTGGTAAGCAAGTAATCTTTCAGAATCGTTTCTTCAGGTACTTGGAGAGCACTTAGAATTAGGTAGGCAGCCATCCCTGTACGATCCTTCCCGGCAGTACAGTGAAAAAGACTGGCCTGAGCGGGGTTATTACTTAACAGAAGCTCAAACATTCGCTGGTAAGCAGCCTTAGCAGTCGGAACCTCTACCATTCGACGGTAAACATCCAGCATGTGCTGATAGCCATTACCTGGTTTTAGAATCCGACTCATGATTTCTTCATCACTGTGGGAAGCGTCAGTCTCATCAGACTTAAATACTGGTAGATGATAATAACTAGCAGTCTGGGGGAGTTTATCAGGGGCTTGCTTAACCTCTTCTGGCGCCCGTAGATCAATATCGATCGTAACGGGAATTGCTGCTAGAGTGTTTAAATCATGTTCGTTTAAATGAGCAAGCGAACCGGAACGAATGAGCCGGTGCCACTTTACATGACGTCCATCTTTAGTTTCGTAGCCACCCAGATCGCGAAAATTATGGCCATCTTGAATGTCTAATAAGCGTTGACCCGTCATGTCAAAACCTCCTTTTACTAGGACGAACTACTTGCGATCATCCTAAGTACTTTACCTTATTAATTGTACCCTACTTTAGCCAGTTTGATAACTTCTCCGCTAACCGGTACCCGCTTTCGGTGGCTCCAGACTGATCAGGGTGGAGATCATCGGTAAAGCTAGAACACCATCCCAGAGTTTCGATTAGGGGAAGTTTGTGTTTCTTAGTAAGAGAACGGATTGATTCAGCAAAAGTTTGACTGAACGGAATCATTGGGAGAATTGGAATTGACGGGAAAAGGGTAGTAATAAGGGACAAGAAGTGATCGTAGCTTGCATTAAACTGATCTAATGGAAAACGCCGGTCATTAACGCCAAGGTTGATTACTACTAGATCAGGAGTGTTTGCTTGCCAAGAAGTCGTGACATCAAGTTTCGTTAAGAATTGATCCGCAGTCGGGACACCGCCAGTGGCTTGACGAAGCACTCCACCAGCGGAATAGGCAATTCGTACGTCGGTTGCGTGAAGCAAGTCAACAGCGGTCCCTGCATAGTTGCTTTCTGGTCGGTAATCAGTCGAAGCATTTCGTCCCGCTACCCAGCAGCCAGCGGTAATTGAATCGCCAATAAAATCAATCACCGGGATTGAAGGTGCACTAATCAATTCTCCTTGTTTGACGTCAATTGAAGTGATCGCAAACCCCTCGTTACCGTTCCAGACACGATCAAGATCCGTATTACCAGCCGTTATAATTTCAATTAAGTGGTTTGTCGATCCGCATTCTATATGCCAACTGCGGTGACTTGCTAGTTCACGGTGCCACTGGTTGCCGTCAATTCGCCAGGCGTAAATTTGTGAGGGTGAAAGTGGATTGCGGTTATCCAGCACATTAACTGTCAGGGTATTGACGTCTTTAGCGATGAACCGTAATCGGCTGCCAAGATTAGTAGTGTAGAGGGTTGCGGATTGGTTAAGCTTTTTAATGAACCAGCGACCATGAGGAGATATTAATTCATAAAGAGAATTTGGGGAGTAGCGATGCATGAAAAAAATCCCTTTCCTTTTTTTATAATTATAGAACTTTAAACCGAACTAAGGGGAGACAAACAGGCGTCCTATCAATCTTCACAGAAAACGCTTACAATATTATTGCTTCAAAAATGAAAGCGCTTGTTGACAAATGGGGTAAAAGAGTCTAAATTATAGTTTAGTAAAAGTTTACTAATTTGTTTAGCCACTTTGCTCAAGTGGTCATGGAGGTATTTTGACATGGATAAGCAAGATTTTCTTAAAGAATATCAAGACACATTTAAGGAACCAGGAAAGGATGTTTTCTTCTCTCCTGGACGAATTAATGTAATTGGTGAACATACGGATTACAATGGTGGTCATGTTTTCCCATGTGCAATTAGCATTGGTACTTATGGTGTTTATGGCCCACGTGAAGACACTACCGTAGCAATTTATTCAGCAAACTCCGCCAAGGTTGAAAATAGCAAGATCATTACTTTTGACATTAACGATGATCAACCACAATCTGCTAAAGATGAAAAGTGGGTTAACTACTTTAAGGGGATGCTTGTTTACCTCAAGCAACGCGGCTACAAGATCGATCATGGATTTAACCTTTATATCCATGGTTTCCTTCCATACGGTTCAGGCCTTTCATCATCGGCTTCAATTGAAATGCTGATGGGGAACTTATTAAAGGAAGAATTTAATTTAGATATTGATGAGATTGATCTCGTTAAGCTTGGTCAAAAGACAGAAAATGACTTTGTTGGCTTGAATTCTGGAATTATGGATCAATTTGCTGTGGGGATGGGGAAGAAAGATAACGCAATCTTCCTTGACTGCAACACCTTGGACTATAAGTACTTACCACTTGAGCTTGGCGACTACGAAATTATCATTATGAGTACGAATAAGACCCACTCACTAGCTGGTTCAAAGTACAACGAACGGGTTCAAGAATGTGAAGAAGCTGTAAAGCGTCTCAGCAAGAAGTTAAACATCAATAAGCTGGGTGAAATTGATTCTGAAACCTTTGATCAATACACCTACCTAATTAATGACGACACTTTGATTCGTCGTGCTCGTCACGCTGTTAGTGAAAACGAACGGACAAAGCGGGCCATCGATGCAATGCAAAAGGGTGACCTTGAAGAACTTGGTCGCTTAATCAACGCTTCACACGTTTCCTTGAAGTATGACTACGAAGTTACTGGTAAGGAACTTGATACCTTAGCAGAAAATGCTTGGGATCAACCTGGCTGCCTTGGTGCACGAATGGTCGGCGGTGGTTTCGCCGGCAGTGCAATTGCCATTGTTAAGAAGTCCGAAGCTGAAAACTTTAAGAAGAATGTTGGTAAGATCTACCGCGATAAGATTGGTTACGACGCCAGTTTCTACGATGCCGAAGTTGTGGACGGTCCGCACAAGTTGTAGAGTGCGAGCCGTGACGAACTAGCAACTGAGCACTAGGAAATCCCGGACGATGATTGTTTACAATCAAGGACGGGATAGCTAGGCGGAAGTTGCGGTCACGGCGAGCACGTTTCGGCTGTGTAATATTAGAAGCTGTTATCTCTAGCAAGTTCCTGGCGAGCACGTTTAATAGAGTGCCTTCGTCCTAAAGAGTTTCCGGAAGGCTAGCAATTTCTCCTGACGAAGGCGACTTGCGCCTAGGAAGGAGGTTGCTAGTTCTAGGAAACTCGGGCGAAGCACGTTTCGACCATGCCGCCTAGGACGTTAGCTTGAGTAATATTTAAGTGAGTGGGGGAATTAAAAGATGAAGTTAATCGAAAAATTTGCTGATGATGTAATTGCCAGTGGAGCATACAAGCCACTTGACAAGATTTATGTAATGAATAAGATTCGTGGCTTTGTAGGCGATGAAGATGTTGATGGTAATGAGGACCAACCAGTTGTTGCCCAATTAGTTGATCTGGCTGTTAAGCGGGGTAAGATTGAGGATGGTCAAACAGAACGGGAAATTTTGAATGATCAACTTTATGACTTAATGACACCACGGCCGTCCGTTGTAAATGAAGAATTTTGGGAAAAGTACCAAGAGTCTCCTGAAACTGCGACTAATTGGTTCTACAAGTTAATGACATCAAACGATTACGTTAAGGTTGCGGCAATTAAGAAGAACATTGTGTTTGATCGGCCAACGAAGTACGGTAATCTAGAAATCACCATTAACTTGTCTAAACCAGAAAAGGATCCAAAGGCAATTGCAGCGGCTGCTCATGATACCAAGAAGAAGTATCCACAATGTGCTCTTTGTATGGAAAATGAAGGGTATAAGGGACGCCTAGGACAAGCGGCCCGGAGTAATCACCGGGTAATCCGGATCGTAGTTGGTGGTCACAAGTGGGGCTTCCAGTACTCACCATATGCTTACTTCAATGAACACTGCATCTTCCTTGACAGCAAGCATGAACCAATGCAAATTAACCGGCAAACCTTGATTAACTTAGTTGAAATTGAAGAACAATTGCCTGCTTACTTTGTCGGTAGTAACGCTGACTTACCAATTGTTGGTGGTTCAATGTTAGCCCATGAACACTACCAAGGTGGTCGCCACAGCTTCCCAATGATGAAAGCAGAAATTAAAAAGCCACTCCACTTTGACGAATACCCAGACGTTGAAGCCGGAATTGTTAATTGGCCAATGAGTGATATTCGGTTAACTAGTGCGAATACCACTGAGTTAATTAACCTTGGTTCCCACATTATTGATGTTTGGGATCACTATGATGATGAAAGTCTGTCCTTAAAGGCATTCGATGGTGATATTCGTCACCACACGGTAACCCCAATTATGCACCGTGATGGGAAGAAGTTCGTCCTTGACCTTGTTTTACGGGACAATAATACTAGTGACAAGTACCCACTTGGTATCTTCCACCCACACGAAAAGTTATGGCACATCAAGAAGGAAAATATCGGTTTGATCGAAGTTATGGGACGGGCAATTTTACCAGCTCGGTTAAAGGACGAATTAGCGGAAGTTAAGAAGTTCTGGTTAGGTGAAGCAAATAATATTGCTGACAGCCACCTCTCATGGGCTAAGGAAATTGCCGAAAAGATGGACATCAATGCTGACAACGTTGACGAAATCATGGAACAAGAATTGGCAAATGTATTTGCTAATGTTCTCGAAAATGCTGGTGTCTTCAAGGATGATGAAGCCGGAAACGCTGGTTGGGATCGTTTTATTGCTCAATTATAGTTCGGTCTAGACAAATTAGCGGTAATCCAGGTAAAATAAGTTCTAAAATGGGAAGGGGTGATTACCATGGCAGCAACGTTACGTGATATTGCCAGTCGAGCTGGTGTCTCTATTGCAACGGTTTCGCGAATCTTGAATAATGATTCGACGCTTTCTGTTAATGAAAATACTCGACAACGAGTTTTAAGTACTGCAGAAGAGCTAGATTACACGAAGCATAAGCGGACGCGGAGTGACCAAGTGCAACGGGTAGCAATTGTTCAATGGTATTCGCTTACCCAAGAACTTGATGACCTTTACTATATGGGAATCCGAATGGAGATTGAACGTTCTGCTCAACAACGCGGGATCCAAACAGTGCCAATTTATCAAAACGACTTAGAGAAGATTCCCCGGAACGTAACGGGAATTATTGCAATTGGTAAATTTAGTGATTCGCAAGTGCAAGAGTTAAAACTAGTAACTAATAACATCGTTTTTGTTGATTTCGATAGTTTAGCTGCGGGGTATGACTGCTTAGTACCTGACTTTGAGAATGCTGTCCATACTGTTATTAACGAGTTCTTGGATGAAGGGATTCAGGACATTGGAATGTTAGCCGGAACAGAAATGACAACGGACAATGAAGTCGTTCCTGATCTACGGCGGCGGTATTTTGAAGCTGATTTACGGCAGCGCGGTATTTATCATCCGGAATATATGTTTGCCGGTAATTATACGTCAATGTCGGGCTATCGGGCAATGAAGAAGGCAATTGAAGAGCTTGGTGACAAGTTGCCTCACGCAATCTTTATCGCTAATGATCCAATGGCCGTTGGGGCACTAAAGGCTGTTCAAGAAGCCAAAATTGATATTCCTAATCGTTTGGCAATGATTAGTTTTAACGATACGGCAATTGTAAAGTATGTTTATCCAAGCATGTCAGCAATTCATGTCGGAACTGATGAGATGGCCCATGCAGCTGTTGATGTAATGGCTAAGCGACTTGCTCATCCAGCAAATGACCCTTGTAAGACGGTTGTTGGAACCCATTTGATTAAGCGACAGACGACGAAATAAGAATAAGCAAAGCTAGCCCAGAGCGAGATCCGACTCGCTCTGGGCTAGCTCTTTCTATATTAATTTTTGCGATTCTAAGTATCCTTTTAACTTCTCTAAGCCATATGCTAGCTCGTTAAGAGAACTAGTAGCGGAAAGTGAAACGCGAAGGAAAGTACCTGTTGCTGAAGCATTTATCTTAAAACGATCAGAACTAAAGCAACGAATAGAAATGTCTGCCAATCCTCTCTCGATTTGTTGGCCACTTATTTTCTTCTTGATAGGAAGCCGTCTAAAAAATGCAATATCAGTTAGGTTGGTTTTTGGAGCATCAGTAAAAATGCTATCGAATAGCTTGTTAGATTCTTTTGCTAGTGACATCTTATGGTCGATTATTTTGTAAATAGTTTGGCTATTGATTGCTTCGGTCGCGATCGCGCTATTGAGGGAAGAAACTTTGACTACCGTATTGAAGAAGCCGTTCTCAATTTGCTGTTTATAGGCTTGAGGAAAGGCGAGATAGCCGATGCGTAATCCTGATGCGAGCACCTTTGACATGCTACAGATGTAAAAGGTTTGGTCAGGAAGAAGCTGCATTAATTTTGGCGGTCTTTCATGATTATTTCGACTTAGAAAGCTTAGGTAATCATCTTCAATAACCTTAAGGTGGTGCTTTTTAGCGACTATTGCCAGTTCGTTGCGGCGGGTAGTGTTTAATGTTATTCCCATGGGATTGCTATATTCGGGCATTAGGTAGAGGCCAGTTAAATTATTATTTTGACATTTACGTTCGAGATCAGTTGGGTCCATCCCATACTGGTCATTTTTGATTGCAACTAACTGGATATTATTAAGCTGTGCAGTTGCGATTAGGTTGCCATAAGTAAATTCATCAACCGCTATTTTATCACCGCGTGAAAAAATGATCATGAGGAGAAGGGTTAACGAGTTCTCTCCACCAGCAGTTACAAGGACTTCTTGATTTGTGTGAAGCTCGACTCCCAGCCACCGAAGATAACTCTTAAAAGCCAGTTTATCTACTTCACGGCCAGTAGGAGAGTCATACGTTAAGAGCTGAGTGGCTCCTTGCTTAACCGTTTTTTTAATGACTTGATCCAAGAGGTGGTTTGTTTGTTCAAATGAAGCAGCAAAACCTAGATCAATGGTATGACGTTGACGAGAATTAGCGGTTAGCGGATCGATCCCATTAGGACTAACGAATGTTCCTTTGCCATGAATCCCAAAGGTTAGGCCAAGTTGTGCACTCAGTTTATACGTTCGGGTGATGGTAGTGAAATTAATATCGAGAAAGTCAGCTAATTCTCTTTGCGGTGGGAGTTTAGTCCCTGGAGTAAGATCTCCGTTATTAATTGCGACTTTTAGTTGTTCTAGTAAGCTCTTATAAATTGGCCGTTGTAACTTACCCTTATCAGGGTACCAGGTAAGCTGATGATGGCTAAAGTCGTTAACTGGCATTCAAATCGCTCTCCTATATTGTAATCCATACAATTAATATCTTGTATGTATAATAAGACGGAATTAAAATGAAATCAACAATATATTGTTGAAAAAATAGACTGAGAGTAAGAAAATCTTTCTTAAACTCTCAGTTTATTTAGTTACATCAATAATTGGAACAAGGTTACTGCAACATGGCTAAGATCTGCTCGCCAGGAGCTTGCCAGAGTTAACGCTGCTACTGTAACCGAGTCAAAACGTGTTCGCCGTGACCGCAACCTCCGTCTAACTATCCCGTCCTTGATTGCCAAACAATCATCGTCCGGGATTCCTTAGGACTCGGCGGCTAATTCGTCGTCGCTCACACTCTTTAATCTACGCACAACCTCTTTATCGCTTGAGCGTAGATTTCCATGGCTTTGAACATGTCTTTGAGGGGGCACTGTTCGTTGGCTTGGTGCATGTAGTCGGGAGTAGTTGGTAGCATTCCACCGAAGGCAACACAGTTATGCATTGTTCGAGCAAAAGTGGCACCACCGGAGATTTGTGGAGTAGCGGTAGTATCACCGGTTTGTTCCTTGTAGACATCCATTAAGGTTTGAATTAGCTTGCTATCCTTTGGAACGTATAGTGGAGCAACATAGTCAAAGTGAACGTATTTGAGATCGTATGGAGCAACTCGTTGTGCGAGCTTTTCCAAAAGCTTATCTCGATCAACGGTAACAGGGATCCGGAGATCGATTTGCATCCGGGTTTCCTTTTCGTTGATCTCGAGGCTGGAAATATTAATGGTCAGGTGACCGGATTCGTCTTCAACATCACCGAGGAGGTTAGTACCAGTGGCATCCTCCTTGAAGAGCTTGCCGATGAAATCAAGTGGCTTAAAGTCAAAGACATCATCTAGGGCGATTGCCAACCGAAGAACGGCATTAGTTCCTTGTGGGGCTAACATTGCGTGGACTGATTTTCCGAGAACGGTAATTGAATTTTCATCGCTGATATATTCAAAGCCATGCTTATCAAGGGCTGCCTTAACCTCATCCTGCTTTGGGCCATCATAAACGGCCTTGTCAGGGACAGCATTAAAGGCATTCTTTAAACTCAACTTAAATTGATCTGTTCCCGGTCCAACAAGGTAGGATTGCTGGAGACCCTTTTCGGCATAGATTAGTGGGAATTCCGCATCAGGTGAGATCCCGCTATTAATTTGGCTTTCCTTCTTGTTATACTGAGCAATTCCTCGCCAAAGAATTTCTTCATCAGTCCCGTAGATAAAGCGAATTCGCTGGTTAAACTTGTAACCATGGTCCATCAAAGCTTTAACAGCAAATAATGCGGCAATTCCAGGCCCCTTATCATCTTGAGAACCACGTCCGTAAACGGCATTGTTAACTACTGTTCCCTTAAATGGATCATGTTCCCAGGTCTTGGGATCGCCAGCAGGAACAGTATCCAGGTGACAAATTACACCAAAAATCTTGTCACCCTCGCCAACTTCAGCATAACCATAGTAACCATCGGGATCCTCGTAGGTTTTAAAACCAAGACGTTCGCAAATTTCCATCATCTTATCAAGGGCGTTCCGGATTCCCCGACCAAATGGAGCATCTTCTTCAGCAGCTTGATTATAAGAAGGTACGGAAATCAACTCTTCAAGAGCGTTGATAGCCTCTTGTTGTTCTTTTTCGGTAACTAATTGTGTCATAATTTAATTCCTCCTAGAGTACGGCAGCGATTCCTAAGAATACACAGGTAACGATGAATAGGTAGATCATCAATTTCAACATCCACTTCCACCAAATACTGATGTTAACGTGGGCGATTGCTAAGGCACCCATAACAATTCCAGAAGTTGGAGTGATTAAGTTGACCCAACCTGAAGCAGCCTGGTAAGCAGTAATAACTAGACTTCCAGAAACGTGGGCGAAGTGCCCAAGAGGACCGATAATCCCCATTGTTGCAGCTGCTAGTCCAGAAGTAGATGGAATTAAGAAGGACATTGGGATGTAGAAAATGTAGGTCAAAATAATAAAGATACTTTGCGAAAGGCCATGAAGACCCGTTTCACCCCAATGAAGGACGGTTCCCGTGATCATCCCGTTGTTCATTACAACTTGAATTCCTCGGGCAACAGCAACAATAATTGCGACGCTAAGGAAGTCTGCCATTCCTTACATAAAGGCGTCGATAAATTCACTTTCTTTCATGTGGTAAACCCACATAATCAGAACTGACATAAAGAGGAAGAGCATGGTAATTTCGTTGAAGTACCAGGTTCCTAGTGGCGCCATATCGTGACCGAGTAAATTGCCTAAGAATGGGATCCCTGTTAGCCATTTAGTAAAGCTGTCAAAGAATGTCCAGTGACTGTTTAGGTTAGTCCATGGAATTAAACCAAGAATCATAATTGCAAATGTAAGACCAAAGAGCCAAATAACTGCTTTTTGCCGTTTTGACATTTTGAAATTACCATCGTCAGAACGAACTTTAATTGCGAACCGCTTCTCATCCGCTGCTCGTTGTTTATAAACGAGTGATTTTTCAGGATGCTTTTCGATTACAGAAGCATAGTGGTAAACGTAGATGATACTAATAGTTGTCGTAATAATCAGAAGAAGAACCCGTGAACCTAAGCCATCACCTGGTGAAATATTTAATGTCTGTGAAGCAACTCCGGTAGCAAATGGGTTAACAGTGGATGCTAAACAACCAACTTGGGTCCCAACAAGGGCAATCGCAACGGCAACTAATGAGTCGAAGCCAACGCCCATCATTACAGGAATCAGTAATGGGTAAAAGGCAATTGTTTCTTCGCCCATTCCGTAAGTAGAACCACCAATGGCAAAAAGGATCATTAGGATCGGGATCAGTAATTTTTCTCGTCCCTTATAACGGTGAACGATTGAACTAATCCCTTCGTTAAGGGCGTCTGTCTTGTTTACAACCCCAAGAAAGCCCCCGATGACCAGAATGAATAGTGAAACTGAAATTGCTCCTTCAGTCTTTTTGTCACCAACCATTCCAATGACAGGCGCCATAAAGACGTCCCAAATCCCTTGAGGCTTACTAGCAACCGAACGATAGGTGCCAGAAATAATATTTCCAGCCTTGTTGGTTGCGTATGTTCCGGCTGGGATAATCCAGGTTAATACAGCAATAATAACAATGATAATAAATAGAATCGTGAACGCTGACGGCATATGGAACCGATGCTTTTTCTTAACTTCTTGCAAATTTCTCACTCCAATCCCCCAAAAAACTAATTTGCAAATCTATTCACAACCCTATTGTAAACTTCTTTGAAAGCGGCATCAATTGGAAAATTAGAGTGCGAAGCCGTAAAGAGTTTCCGGAAAGCTAGCAATTTCTCCTGACGAAGGCGACTTGCGCCTAAGCGGTGAACCAGAAAACTTGTTTTCGTCTGTGAATCCTCGCAAGGATGACTAGAACTTTATGGATATAAAGTTCAGTCAGCTACTGCGGAAGGAGTTTGCTAGCTCTAGGAAACTCGGGCGAAGCACGTTTTGACTATGTTACTTAGAAAAAGCTAGGCAGAAATTACGGTCACGGCGAGCAGTTCTTGACTCTGTTGCCGCAAACTCTAGCAATTCCCAAAATCAAAAGGCCAGGAACCAATCCTAGCCTTGAAGTGCAACAAAAAAGTTAGACAAAATTGATTATTTAAGCTACCAAGGTATGATTTCGGTATTCAACCGGAGTCATACCTTTTGTTTTTAAGGAGATACGTTGGTAATTAAAGTAATGAATGCATTGAGCTGAGAGTGATTTTAATTCAGCTAAGTCTTTACATGGTGGGAAACCATCTAATAACTCTGTCTTAAACAGGTGAAAGAAACTCTCCATTGGTGCGTTATCATGACAATTTCCCTTACGGGACATACTTTGAATAAAGTGATTATCAGCTAACTTTTGGGTATAGTACCCCAGTTGATAGTGCCACCCCTGATCAGAATGAATAATTGGTTGAGCATTATCAGGCAGCTTTGTACATAGCTCGTTGAGAGTAGCGGTAATCAACTGTCGATCAGGATGTTGACTCAATTGGAAGGCTAAAACTTCCTTACTGGCTTCATCGATAATTGAGGAAATATAAGCCCAACTGTGATTAGCTAAGCGAACTTGAGAAACATCTGTGTGGAGGACTTGATAAGGAATGGTGGCCTGAAATTGTTGTTTTAGTAGATTATCCGCAACTGTGCCCACATTACCTTCATAAGATGAGTATTTACCACTACGGTGGCGATTATACAGTGCCACTTGAACATCTAATTTCGCCATCAACTTGTTCACCGTCATGTCCGCCAAATGAATGCCCATTGCCCGCAGTTTTTGGTTCACGCGACGATAACCGTAGGTCCATCGTCCGCGGACTTGCCCTTCTTTAGCCACGCTAAGAATCACTTGCTTAACACTCGCATATTTATCATGATGGTTAGCGATGCGCTTGCGCTCATCATGGTAAGTAGCCTTAGGAAGGTTGATTTTATGGAGAATGTCACCAATCTTATAGCGATATTTCTTCGGTAGCGATGCTTGATCTGCCCTGATCTGATCAACTATTTGCGTTTTCTCTTTGCCTTGGAGGGTCCGAACAGGGCCAACGATTTTTTTAAGATGTCACGTTCCAATTTTGTGTCATAGAGTTCTTGGCTTTTCTTGGCAAGTTCTTCTTTTAAACGTTCCACTTCAGTCTTATTAGTAAGACGACGAAGTCGTTTCTTAGTATGTTTCACCTTTGACGGCCTACCTTTCGGGTGAGGTTTCAAGGCTTCAATACCATCTCGCTTGAACTGTGACCGCCAAAGTGAAATTTGGCACGCTTGCACGTCAAATCGAGCCGCTACTTTAACCATCGATTCCTCATGAGTTTGGTAGTAGTCTATCACACTCAACTTAAAATCTGCGGTAAGGGTTCGTGGATGACGACGCCGTTTCAAGGCGTCTATCCCACTTAAGCGATATCTTTGAATCCATTTCCTGATCAGTCGGCTACTGATACTGTATTTGCGCCCCAAGGCTCGAGAACTTTGTGGAGTAGTCAGATATTCGTGGACAATTTTAGCTTTAAAGTCAGGTTTGTATTTAGTCATAAAAAGTGCCTCACAATCGTTAGAACTTTTGTCTAACAATTATGAGGCACTTCACCTTTTTCAAATTCAAATGATTATTCTTCAAAAACTTTTTTCCCAGCCATCCAGGTCTCTTTAACCCGAACAGTTTGCAGTTCGTCATGGGGAACAGTGAAAATATCCTTGTTGAGGATGACAAAATCAGCTGCCTTACCTGCTTCCAATGTACCGTTATCGTCAAAGCCGCCAATTTTAGCACCATCACGAGTATAGCCAAGAACTGCTTGAGGAACAGTGATTGCTTCATCGGCATTTACAATGTCACCATTAGCTGCCTTCCTGGTGACAGCGGCATAAATACTGTAGAAGGGACTGTCAGGTTCAGCCCATGGGGTACATGGTGCGTCTGAACTTAACCCAAGCATTGCCTTGGAATTTAACATTGTCTTTACCCGATATGCTAGCTTGAATTGCTCAGCATTCAAATAATGACGATATGACTCATCTTCAGCAAAGAAGAAGATCGGTTGAGTTACTAAGGCATACTTCATTTTACTGTGAGCAATTTCAGCGAACATTTCATCACTCATTAGGGATGCGTGCTCAATCCGTACTGATGGCATTTCATCAAGCCATGGATCGAGATCCTTAGTAACATCGATAACGGTTTGGATAGCCTGATCGCCCATCGCGTGAACAGCTAACTGCAACTTGTTTTCACGCGCCATATTAACGGCACGAGTTAACTTTTCCTTCGATGTAAGGCTGACTCCCATTTTGCCTGATGGGTATGGATCGGCATTAAATGCTGTCTCACCAGAAATACTTCCATCCATGAAAACTTTAATTCCGGCAACACGGAGTTTAGCGTCACCACTTGGTTGAAGTCCCTTTTCAGGATCAATTTCATCAAAGACATAGTAAATTGATGCCTTAGGGGCAAAACCACCCTTAACCGCGTCCTGGTAGAGCTTAAGAGAGGTATATGGCTTCATCCGCCCCATCATTTCACCAATTGCAACGAGCCCATTAGCAAGGTAGTGTTCGGAACTCTTAACCATGTTCTGGACGTCGCCCTCATAACTTTGAGCAGACTTAGCGCGAATTAAAAGCTGAGATGCAGCAACTTCCCGCATGAAGCCGGTTGGTCGGCCGTCAGCGAACCGTTCGATCTTTCCGCCAACTGGGTCAGGCGTATTTTCATCAATTCCAGCGAGTTCAAGGGCCTTAGAATTACCAACAGAAGAATGACAGTCTGAACGGTAAATAAAAATCGGTTGAGTGGTTGAGACGGCATCAAGATCGTCCCGGTTAGGACTCCGGTGTTCGGCTAATTTGGTTTCGTCAAATCCCCATCCTTCGATCCAGACCTCTTCACCCTTACCATAGGCGGGAGATTTACGTAATGCTTCTTGCATTTCCTTAATACTGTTAACGTTTGGCGGAGTACAAGCGACACCATGTAATGCATCGGCAATGTATTTTGGATGCGTGTGGCAGTCGATCAATCCCGGAAGAACGGTTTGCCCTTGGAGATCAATTGTTTCTCCTTCTGGGACTGGATCATTGCCGATCCATTTAATTCGGCCGTTTTCAACAATCATGCCATTGGCAAAGTGATCTTCTGAATCGCCAACAAAAATATGACCGTTAATGTAGGTTTTCTTCATAGTAAAATTACCTCTCTTAGTACTTGTAATTTAGGTGGTGGTGCAATTTGCTAAAGAAATGATGATCAGACCAACCAATTAGGTAACCTTGGGTAAGAATGTTGTAAACCGTCCCAAAGTTAACGGCAACTAACTGGTGGGTCTCAATTACTGAGATGATGATTAAAATAATTGGCGGAATATAACTTGTCCATTGTGACCAAACAGCGGAACCATGCATAAAACGAAATCGTAAAATGTATGGGAAGTCATCATTCGGATGCATAATCAGGTTAGCTCGCTGGTAAAGTGAAACAGCGGCAGCAATACCAAATAACCCAATAATATCAAGAATGACACGAAACCAAATATTGAGATCAGGAACGCCAATATAATTGAAGAAGTCAGCAAATCCCTGGAGAATATAACTAAAAGGGATGATGTAAAGAAGATTCCGGATTAACCGAAAGTAGTCAAATTTTCTTAACAGAAGCAAATTAGTGATTGCAACAATAACTCCTTCAATTAACAGCATATTTCCTAGTGACCAGTGGAGCCAGTTACTAAGATTAGCAGCAGAGGCAGTCCAGATTGCACTTCCCATGTTTGTAGAAACGGTAAGACCGTTGGAACAGGCATTTAGCAAAATGGAAAATGCTAAAAAGCACCAGCGACCAGTGAGACTATTTGCCCATTGTTTGGTCAATTGTCAATTTCCTCCTTTGAAATAGACTATAGTAATATCCTACTTCTATTTACGCGAAAAATAAACCGCTTCCAAACAATGAATAAGTGAATAAATAATTGTTGATATAAAATAACTGTTCGGCTTTTGAGAAATGAAATTTAAATTTTACTAAGAAAAACCCTTAAAAATATGCTAAAGTAGAACAAGACATTTTTTAAGGAGTCTGATTTAAGGTGAAAAAATACCGAATTTCACGCCTAAGCATGGGGTGGCAAATTATGATTGGGCTAGTATTAGGGATTATCTGTGGGATGATCTTTTATCATAATACTGGTGCGATTAAGGTCATGCAGAGCCTAGGAACTATTTTTATTCGTTTGATCCAAATGATCGTTATGCCAATTGTTGTTTCTTGTTTAACAGTTGGGATTGCGAACATTGGTGATATTAAGAAATTAGGACGGATAGGTGGGAAAACCTTAATCTACTTTGAAGTTTTAACAACAATCGCCATTATTCTTGGGCTAGTAATCGGTAACATTACCCACCCGGGAACGTTTATTGATATTCATAAGCTTCATGCTACTGATATTTCACAGTACATGTCGAGCGCTAAAACTGCTTCGCATAATAGCGGCTTCTGGGAATTGATCCTTTCAATTATTCCAACAAACATTTTTAAATCAATGTCTGATGGGGATATGATGCCAGTAATCCTATTCTCAGTTCTCTTTGGTTTAGGGATTGCCGCAGTCGGTGAGAAAGCCAAAATTCTTATTGATGTGCTGAATGCGGTTGCCGAAGTAATGTTCAAGGTCACTAACTGGGTAATGAAGTTCGCGCCAATTGGGGTCTTTGGTCTGATTGGAATGACGATTGCCGAGATGGGAATTAGTGCGTTACTGCCATTAGGGTTGTTTATTGTTATTGCTTATATGACGATGATCATCTTTGTTGTGGTAATTTTGGGGATTACGGCCCACTTATTCCACTTGCGTTACTGGAAGACAATGCACGTTATTCTTGATGAAATTATCTTAGCCTTTACAACAGCGAGTTCTGAAGTTACGTTGCCACGTCTAATGGAGAAGACGCAAAAGATGGGTGTCAGCAAGGGAATTGTTTCCTTTGTTATTCCAACTGGGTATACTTTTAATCTTGATGGCTCAGCAATCTACCAGTCGTTAGCAGCATTATTCCTTGCTCAGGCATATGGGATTCACTTAACCTTTGCCCATCAGTTTACTTTATTGGTTGTCCTGATGATTACCAGTAAGGGGATGGCCGGTGTGCCAGGAGCATCCTTTGTTGTTCTTCTGGCGAGTGTTTCGACAATTGGTGTGCCGATTGCAGGATTAACCTTTATCGCTGGAATTGACCGGTTTGTTGATATGGGACGAACGGCCGTAAACGTTGTTGGTAATTCCATTGCAACTTTGGTCATCGGTGAATCCGAAAAAGAATTTAACCGTGACGAATATAATCACTACCTGGATACTTACGGTAAAAATTAGAGTGTGAGCAAGCTTCTGGCAAGCGGATCTCAGTTCTGATTAAAGAAGCCTAAGATTAGTTCAAAATGAATTTTTCACTTTGGACAAATCTTAGGCTTCTTTTAGAAGTGTTTAACGAAAATTTTGAGTATTCTGAATTTGCCATCAATGATTGAAATCTGTGGCAAGACGCCACATTGCTGATAGCCACACCTTTGAAAAAGTTTTTGACTGGGAAGGTTGTTTTCGTAAACGTAAGCAATCACGGTTTTAATATCAAGGTTATCGGTAATCTGCTGATCAATGAACTTTAAAATTTGTTTTCCGTAACCACGTCCTTGGGTATCAGGAGCTAAATAAATTGAGATTTCAGCAGAAAATTGATAAGCCTGGTGTGGGTAGAACTGACCAAGTGAGCACCAACCAATGATTATTGAATTACTGATTACTACCCAGATTGGGAAACGATCATTGAAATGGTTAAGCCATTCTTGGCGGCTATCGATAGTGATAGGCATTTCATCGTCAGTGATGTCATGGCTTGGAACTGCACTATTATAAATTGTAACGATTCTTGGCAGGTCATTTGGAGTTGCTCGACGAAAACGAAGCATTAGTAATCGCTCCTATTCCTGGGGATCGCTCAGTTGAACGCCGCGGTGATCAACGCTGGTACTAAAGACAATTTGGGTACTTGTCTTGCCAAAACGTTGTTGAATATCATTAATGAAGTCATCAAGATCAGTCGTTGACGGGAAAACTACTTCCATTACTTCGGAAAAGTCACCGGTGACACAGTTACATTCAATGACGTTTGGAATATTCTGAATATAAGGATAAAATTCTTTCTTTTGCCGAGGTTCAAGTTGAACTTGAATAAAAGCTTTAACATGGAAGTTAATTTTTTCGAGGTTAATATCTGCTTGATAGCCCTTGATAATACCGGAACGTTCCAACTTGCTAATTCTTGCCGCAATTGCAGGGGAAGAGATGAAACATTCTTTTGAGAGATCCTTTAGGGACGCTCGGGCGTTTGTTTGTAAAATATTGACAATTTTTCGATCGATTTTGTCCACGTTAATTACCTCATTTCAATTAGATGCAAAATTAGAATTAATTAAACATCCCTAATTAGATCTTAATATTATTTACCGTTGATTGTAATTGATTGCATGAAGCAAGTCAAATGCTTAATCAGTAGAGAATAATTGATAAAAGTGATAAATAATAATTGCATAGTTACAAGCACGGATTAATTAATGGTACAATAGTAGTTAATAAATGTAAGAGGTTGAACGGAGGGTTCGATTATGGATCAAGAATATGAAAACATCTTAGTCCCAATGGATGGCTCAAAGGAATCTGAATTAGCGTTGGGACGTGCAGTAGCGGTTGCTAAGCGTAATGGTAAGGCACATATTGACGTGTTAAACGTTATTGATACCCGTGCAATGGCTTATAATTTTGCTGGAATGTCTGATGGCAGTATTGCTTACCAACTGGTTGATAAGTCTAAGCAATACCTTGATGACGTTTTGAAGGGTGTTAAGGATAAGGAAAACTTTGATAATATTGATATCCACATTCGTTTAGGAAACCCAAAGACAATTATCGCGTTTGATTTTGTTCGGGATCACCACAACGATATGATTATGATGGGTGCCAGCGGTTTGTCACGGATGCAACGGGCTATTATGGGTTCTGTTACATCCTACGTTAAGCGGAATGCTCCCGTTGATGTTCTTGTCGTTCGTACGGCGGTGGATCAGGTAAAATAGAGTGTGAGTCGTGACGAATTAGCAACTGAGCACTAGAAAATCCCGGACGATGATTGTTTACAATCAAGGACGGGATAGCTAGGCGGAAGTTGCGGTCACGACGAACATATTTTGACTTGGTTGCAGTAGAAGTACCAGATCTTGACTATGTTGCCAAGAACACATAACCCAATAAATAAAGAGTACGGAGTCAAACCCGTAATTCACTGAATTACAATTTTGACTTCGTACTCTTTTTACATTCAGGACCTAATTAAACAGACGATTGCATCCAGAAACATCCCAATTGCCATTAGATCCATTGCAGGCATCATCTTATTCATAAACGTTAAAATGAGGACAATTGCCCACAGAATAACGAAAAACCAGGCAATGATTTTATCTTTAGTCATATTAGCACCTCCGTTCTTGATTATAGAACTAAAAAAGAGTAGCGAGAATTTTCTCGCTACTCTTTTTGAATTATAAAGGATTAGATTTACTTTTCTTGATCCTTCTTTGTAACTTCCATAACGTTATCAGTGGTTGTAACTTCTTGGTTAGCAGAAATCAATTGCTTGAAGTTAAATTCTTCACTGTTAGTAACGGTAACGATAACGGTATCGTCAAGACCGGCTTTCTTAATAGTTGGGTCCCAGAATTCCATTAATTCGTCACCCTTAGCAACGTGTTGTCCCTTGTGGAAGTAGGTAACAAATCCAGTACCGTGTAATTTAACGGTATCAATACCAACGTGGATTAACAACGCAATGCCATTATCAGAAACTAAACCAACGGCGTGGCGGGTTGAGAAGGTTGCACGAACAGTACCGCTGAATGGTGCGTAAACCTTACCATCAGATGGCTTGATGGCAAATCCTTGGCCCATGCTTCCGTTAGCAAAGGCAGGGTCGCTAACATTCTTCAGGTCAACGACAGTACCAGCAACCGGAGCAGGAATTTCCGTTACACCAGGCTTAGAAGTTGATACTGATTCATCTTCATCAGCAATGATTGTTCCTTCATCATCGCTCTTGTTAAGCTCTTTGCCCCAAGTTTGTTCAAGTTCAGCAACAATCTTAGCGTGCATCTTTTCGTCCAACTTAACCTTAGTGGCAAAGATAATAACGGAAATGGCAAGCATGATTGCTGGTGCAAGGAACATAACAAGCTTAAATGTTGTTACACCTGATGCAGAAAGTGATGATGCAGTAGCTCCAGCAGTCATTCCGGCGGCAATTGCAGTAGGTCCGATGATCCAACCAGAAACGGCACCAGCGAATTTATCAAGCAAAGGCCGAACTGAAAGAGTTAATGATTCATCACGGTGTCCTAACTTTAATTGACCATATTCAACTGAATCAGTAATTGTCATTAAGACGACTAAGAAGACAAGTGGTTGTGGAATAAAGAATAATTCAGCACCAATTAGAACCATTACTAAAGAATGACCAGCAAAGGCAAAGATTAGTAATCCTAGTGCTAACATACTGATGGAACCATAGAATAACTTCCGCCGACTAATCTTATTAGTAAACATTGGGAAAGTAAGAACTGAGATAACACCGACAACCGTGTTCAAACCACCAAGGATTGAGAAGGCCTTGGCATTACCGAGAATATATGTGAAGTAGTAAAGTTCCATACTGTTAACAAGCGTAATCCCGGTTGTGTAGAACAAGTAGGACATTGCAATGGAGAATAGTTGATCGTTCTTAACAAGAACCTTGAAAACATCCTTAAGTTTAGTCTGTTCCTTGTTTTCACGAAGTAATGATTGTTGTTCGTGGGTTCCTAAACCAACACCAACAGCAGTAATGGCAGCGATGGCAGCGATAATTGCAGCAAAGATAAACCAACCACGGTCATCACCGGTACCGCCATTTTGGTTAGCAGAGAAGAATAGGACCATTGGCATAATAACAAAACCAACAATCTGACCACCAACAGTTGAACCAACCCGGGCAAAGGTAGCAATCTTATCACGTTCATGTGAATTGAATGATAAGGCTGGAAGCATTGACCAGAAACCAACATCGTTGAATGAATAGAAGATATCCATAATGATGTATAAGATGGCGAAAATAATTAAGTAAAGATAAGGGCTAGAAACGTTTAAGCCACCTAGTGGGGTGAAAAGTGCTGCTAAGATAACAGCAGAAATAATTCCACCACCAACAACCCAAGGCTTGAATTTACCCCAACGAGTATGGGTCCGATCAATCGCATTCCCGATCATTGGATCAATTAACAATTCGATAATCCGGAGAACCGCAATAATTGTGGTAATCCATAGAATCATGTGATCGTTGAACGCTTTGTTACCGGAATGGAATAAGTGTCCAGTAACATACATAATAAAGTAAGTAGAGAGTAAGGCATAGAAGGCATCGTGTCCAAATGCACCCATTGAGTAGGCGAAACGGGCACGACCAACATGTTCTTGACTCTTAGAACTATTGTTCATTGTAGACTCCCCTTTTCTGCATCAACATTTATAATAACTTACAGCCATTATGTTAAGCGCTTTCATAAAAGATGTCAATATTCTTTTAGTAAATTTTTACGAAAAAATTTGCTAAATAATTTGCTCATTAGGTAAAAAATGTTCAATTGGTATAGTGCTAATAGGCGAAATATAACAGGCAACAATGACTTAGTGATAATAAAATGACTAGGAAGAGTGAGCAATTAGTAAATATTTATTTAATGATGAACAAAAAGGACTTATGATGATTTCATCATAAGTCCTTAATTTAATGGAACTTCGATTAAATTATTGTTCTTCGTACCAGCTGTAGTGGTAGTTACCAGGACGATCTGTCCGTTCGTAGGTATGAGCACCAAAGTAATCCCGTTGTGCTTGTAGTAAGTTTGCGGGAAGGACTTCAGCACGGAATGAGTCGTAGTAACTAATAGCAGCACTTAATGATGGAACTGGTACACCAGCCTTTACGGCAAGTGAAACAACGTCCCGAATAGCCTTTTGGTACTTCTTGGCAATGTCTTTGAAGTAGTCATCAAATAAGAGATTCTTCAAATCAGGGTTCTTTGTGAAGGCATCGGTAATATTTTGTAAGAATTGGGCCCGAATAATGCAACCAGCACGCCAAATTTGGGCTAATTCACCGTATTGGAGGTTCCAATCGTAACGTTCAGAATCGATCCGCATTTGTTCGAATCCTTGAGCGTAACTCATTACCTTACCGAAGTAGAGAGCTTGACGAATCTTTTCAACAAGTTCTTCCTTGTTGTCAATTGAAATGGCTTCAGTATCAACAGGTAATTCCTTACTTGCTTGAACCCGTTCCTTCTTCATCATTGAGATGTAACGAGCATAAACGGCTTCGGTAATAACAGATTGTGGTGCACCACCGTCAAGGGCAGTTTCAGAACTCCACTTACCAGTTCCTTTATTAGCACCACGGTCAAGAATCATATCAACAATTGGCTTACTCTTATCATCGCCAAGGTCATCTTTTCGGGTAAGAATGTCAGCAGTAATATCAACAAGATAGCTGGAAAGTTCACCTTTGTTCCATTCAGCAAAGGTTTTAGCAATATCGTCAACTGGCATCTTTAAGACGTTCCGCATGATATTGTAACTTTCATCGATCAGTTCTTCGTCACCGTATTCGATTCCGTTGTGAACCATCTTAACGTAGTGACCGGCACCGTTAGGACCAATGTAAGCAACACATGGCTTGCCGTCTTCTTCAGCTTTAGCAGCGATCTTAGTAAGAATTGGTTCTACCAAGTCATAAGCTTCTTTTTGACCACCAGGCATTAATGATGGACCATAGAGGGCACCTAATTCACCACCAGATACACCCATACCAATGAAGTTGATTCCGGACTTATCTAACTTAGCATTCCGCGCCATTGTGTCATGGAAGTTAGTGTTACCACCATCAATTAAAACATCACCCTTATCAAGTAATGGTAATAATTCATCGATAACAGCATCAGTAGCCTTACCAGCCTTAACCATCATCAGGATCCGACGAGGCTTTTCTAGTGAGTTAACAAAGTCTTCAATTGTGTAACTTGGCACTAATTTTTTATCACCGTGATCACGGATCATTTCATCAGTTCGGTTACGGTGACGATTATAAACGCCAACAGTAAAACCGCGACTTTCAATGTTTAAGGCGAGGTTCTTACCCATAACAGCTAAACCAACAACACCAATTTGTGCTTTTTGATCTGACATATTCTTACACTCCTTAGCTAATCTTGTGTTTATTTTCACAATAATTATTATACAGCAAACGACTATGAAAGTAAAAACAAAAAAGGCCAAGAAGAAAATTATTTTTGAAGTGCCTCATAATTGTTAGACAAAAGTTCTAACGATTGTGAGGCACTTTTTATGACTAAATACAAACCTGACTTTAAAGCTAAAATTGTCCACGAATATCTGACTACTCCACAAAGTTCTCGAGCCTTGGGGCGCAAATACAGTATCAGTAGCCGACTGATCAGGAAATGGATTCAAAGATATCGCTTAAGTGGGATAGACGCCTTGAAACGGCGTCGTCATCCACGAACCCTTACCGCAGATTTTAAGTTGAGTGTGATAGACTACTACCAAACTCATGAGGAATCGATGGTTAAAGTAGCGGCTCGATTTGACGTGCAAGCGTGCCAAATTTCACTTTGGCGGTCACAGTTCAAGCGAGATGGTATTGAAGCCTTGAAACCTCACCCGAAAGGTAGGCCGTCAAAGGTGAAACATACTAAGAAACGACTTCGTCGTCTTACTAATAAGACTGAAGTGGAACGTTTAAAAGAAGAACTTGCCAAGAAAAGCCAAGAACTCTATGACACAAAATTGGAACGTGACATCTTAAAAAAATCGTTGGCCCTGTTCGGACCCTCCAAGGCAAAGAGAAAACGCAAATAGTTGATCAGATCAGGGCAGATCAAGCATCGCTACCGAAGAAATATCGCTATAAGATTGGTGACATTCTCCATAAAATCAACCTTCCTAAGGCTACTTACCATGATGAGCGCAAGCGCATCGCTAACCATCATGATAAATATGCGAGTGTTAAGCAAGTGATTCTTAGCGTGGCTAAAGAAGGGCAAGTCCGCGGACGATGGACCTACGGTTATCGTCGCGTGAACCAAAAACTGCGGGCAATGGGCATTCATTTGGCGGACATGACGGTGAACAAGTTGATGGCGAAATTAGATGTTCAAGTGGCACTGTATAATCGCCACCGTAGTGGTAAATACTCATCTTATGAAGGTAATGTGGGCACAGTTGCGGATAATCTACTAAAACAACAATTTCAGGCCACCATTCCTTATCAAGTCCTCCACACAGATGTTTCTCAAGTTCGCTTAGCTAATCACAGTTGGGCTTATATTTCCTCAATTATCGATGAAGCCAGTAAGGAAGTTTTAGCCTTCCAATTGAGTCAACATCCTGATCGACAGTTGATTACCGCTACTCTCAACGAGCTATGTACAAAGCTGCCTGATAATGCTCAACCAATTATTCATTCTGATCAGGGGTGGCACTATCAACTGGGGTACTATACCCAAAAGTTAGCTGATAATCACTTTATTCAAAGTATGTCCCGTAAGGGAAATTGTCATGATAACGCACCAATGGAGAGTTTCTTTCACCTGTTTAAGACAGAGTTATTAGATGGTTTCCCACCATGTAAAGACTTAGCTGAATTAAAATCACTCTCAGCTCAATACATTCATTACTTTAATTACCAACGTATCTCCTTAAAAACAAAAGGTATGACTCCGGTTGAATACCGAAATCATACCTTGGTAGCTTAAATAATCAATTTTGTCTAACTTTTTTGTTGCACTTCAGTGGTTTTACTGAAAGTTGGATTCTTTATTTTTCTTTAATATTAAAATTTAATCTTTAAATACATCTTCTAATTTTCCTGATAATGAAATCTTATCAAGACCGTTAGTTAATTCATAATGATCATCATCGACTTTACTGTCACGGTAGCCGGCACGTGAGAAAGCAGCCACTAGCTTGGTCATGAATTTTTGTCCTGATTGGGCTGATTCGTAAATCATATTATCAATGTACATTGGTAGATCGGGACTCTTACGAATTAAGGTAATTAAGTAAACTTGTTGTTCAGTCTTACTAATTTCTGAAGTGTTTTGCATTAGTGACATTCTAATCCCCTCCTGTAGTTAATTATACTTTATATCTTTTAATAGTAATAGCCAATATAAAAGTGTCAATTACTGAGAAGAAATTTAAGAAGTGGAAACCGGTTAGCTAATCAGAAATACTTAATATTATTAATTATTTAAATGAATTGGTTACATAATCTTCTTATTTTAATGCTAAATTTAAACTACTATTTTAAGAAAGGACGGTGGAACTGATGAATGAAAAGCTAAACCAGCTAATGAGAATCTTAGATCTGGATGCTTCACCTAAGCAACGATTAAGGATGATACTTAATGATGAGTTTGCTGCTTCAGTCGATCAAAATGACTTTCTCCAAATAGATCCCAGCTATTTAAAACTAGAGATTTCTCCACGATCACCGTTTTTTGTTAAATTTCGCCAATTAGTAATCGATGCTTACTCAACTTCTCGTGGATTGAAAGAAGATGAACTCGGAAGAAAAATCCACCTTTTTCGCAGTTATCTTGACTTGTTTTATTTAAACTATATTCGTCAATATTCTGGTCAAAATGACTTTCAACGGTTATTAAACTTTGCTCACAGACAAAAAATACGATTAGATTACGAGACTGTTAGTAATTATCATAATCGAACGCAAAATGATGTTTTTTATCCTCGTAATATGAAAGTTCAACTAATGCGTAATTCTTGGCGGCTTCGTAATAATCCTGCGCGAATGATTGAATTTATTATTAATATCGATCGGGGCGAGTTTATTAGTGAGTGGAATTCATATAAGGTAACTACAGACGGTAAAGTTGATAGCAATCCCGCACATTACTCAATTGCAAAATTAGAATCAATTGCCAATACTGAATCATTTAACTATGGGATTCCCCATGGTAACTATTTTGTTTATCCGCATCTCCGAAAAACTCATTATTATCTTGATGTTCAACAGCCTAAAGATAGTCTCCTCCGCCAACGGGCCAAGAAAATTTATCGATCACCAAGGGGATATCGTCAGGGCGGCAGTTTCGCGGATCTGATTAAGGCAGGGGGAGTCAAGGATGCGAAAGCTTGGCAGCAAGTACCGTTTTCACGGCGAGCGGAAGTTTATTCGTCGTTCATTGAACACTTAGCACAATCGAACATGCCTAATTGGGGAATCAATTATTATCTAAGTTCAACGATCCAGTATCAGCAGTACGCTGTGGTTTAGGAAACAGTTATCTGCCAACCAATTATGATTTATCAAAAGAAGCGTTGTATACTAATATTAAATCTTAATTGGAGGGTAACCAATGAAAACGCAAAGTGTTAGTAAGCTGATGATTGCTGGGCTGGCATTGCTGTTAGCAGGTTGTGGTAGTCAACAGGCAAGTCAGGTTAAGGATTCCTCTTCTTCCAACAGTAGCAGTTTGTTAGTAGCAAAGAGTAACGAAAAGGTCAGCACTGATAACCTTTCACCACAACAAGCGGTGAGCCTGATTGCGACTTATGCCGGGAACAAGTATGGTGATGATTGGGCAACTATGGCAAAGAAAGCTCAAAAGCAGGGCCTTCAAGTCAACCTATACCCAACCAGTAAATATAAGTTAAGCGATAATGATCAAGGAGTTGCTTATGATGTAACCGCTGGTGGCAAATCAACCGGGTTAGTTTACACCATCAATAAGGACAACACTGTTAATATTTACCAGAATGTTAAAGCAGGGAAACTTAGTCACAAACTAGCAACAATTAGTAAGCAAGACATGGCTTCCTACGTTAACCGCCAGGGTCAAGCAAAGCTAGTAGGTGATTTAGCAAAGAATGCCCAAGTAATTGATAAACAATCCGGCAGTCAATCAAGCTCAACTAGCAGTTCGGAATCTACGGGGCATCAATATGGTCGTCAAGAAGCAGTTACCGTTCCAGCAGAAATGCAAGGAACTTGGTACAGCTCAGATTATGATTCAAACAGTAAGATTACTTTTAGCAAGAACGCAATCCTGGGTGAAGATGGTCAACAATACCACCTTTACAAGCAGGATCCAAACTTCCTTGCTGGGGATACTCCTAGTACTAGTGTCCAAAACGCAACCCGATACTGGTCAAGTGCTCGGTTTGTGGATGTTCACGGCTTGCACTTTCTTAATGTTCGTGGTTGGTGCCAAACCGCTGGGGATGGTTCCTCGTATGCAATTCATACCGAAACCGTTAATGGTAAGCAAGTCAAAGTTCTCGTGGTTGCTGAAGGAGCTGGATACTGGACGTCAGGCGTTTACTATCAGAATCCACAACTGGCTAAGCAACAAGCAGACAAGAAATTTGATGATCTTCACTACATGGAAGACGATGATTAATTAGTAGAAACAATCTTTGGGATGGCCCAATTCCTGAGATTGTTTTTTTATTATTGAAATTAAAATAGTCAAGTTTGACCGGGAGAACTATAATGAGACTGAATAAAGTCATTGGAGGGATTATCGATGAGTGAACCAAAAGTGATCAATCATTATTTTTATGATGAAGCGGCATATGACTACCATGACGGTGGTTACGTTCCACTTGAAGAACCGCAGACGCCAGAAAAGCCGTTAAATATTCCGGAAATTTTGAAACCTGATAAGGAAACAGCGACTGATATGTACTACACAATCGTTGCCCAAATGGGTGAAGTCCAGTTGATGCCGGGAGAAAAGACTAAGACGTGGGGCTATAACGCACCGCTTTTAGGAAAAACGGTGGTATTTAAGAAGGGGAAGACAATTCACCTTCATTTAGTTAATCACTTACCAGAAGTTACCACTTTTCACTGGCATGGGTTAGCAATTCCGGGGCCAATTGAGGATGGGGGATGTCATGCACCAGTGTACCCAGGTGAGAGTCGTGACGTTACTTTTAAGATCGACCAGCCTGCCGCCTTTGTTTGGCTCCATGCGCACCCGTGTCCATCAACTGCCGAGCAAGTCTGGCATGGGCTTGCTGCTGGAGCAATTGTTCAAGATGACCACGAAAGCAGCCTTCCATTGCCGCGGAACTATGGGGTTGATGATATTCCAGTTATTTTACAAGACCGGCGTTTCCATGAGGATAATCAATGGAATTACCGTGAAGACTATGATCCAGATGGTGTTGCCGGGCCAACGCCAATGATTAATGGAACAATTAATCCGTACTTTGACGTTACAACACAGAAAGTTCGGTTACGGTTTTTGAATGGAGCCAACCGGCGGGAATTCCGTTTGCATTTTAGTGATGATCTTGAATTTACGCAAATTGCTGGTGATTTAAGCTTGCTTCCTCACCCAGTAAAAATGACGAAACTCCTGATTATCTGTGCGGAACGGCAAGAAATTATCGTTGATTTTGGCAAATATAAGCCAGGAGATGTCGTAACGCTTTACTCTGATGATGTTCCGCTATTACGTTTTCGGATTCATGAATTTCAGCCGGATACCACTGTACTTCCCGAAACGTTATTTGAAACACCAGATCCAGCTGTTGATAAGGATCTTCCTGTTCACCATGTTACCCTTGATGGGATGGACGAAGCCGTTGCGATGAACGGCAAGAAGTTTAAGATGGACCGGATTGACTATAAGATGCCAATGGGCAAGGTTCAACTATGGGATATTTGTAACACTAATCCAGCACCAGGGATGATTCACCCTTATCACATGCACGGGACAGCATTCAAAGTTGTTTCGCGGAATGGTCATGCCCCATATCCAAATGAGTTAGGATTGAAGGATACGGTTGCCATTAATCCTGGTGAACATGTGGTTATTAAAGTTTGGTTCCATGTTTCTGGAGTTTTTATGTATCACTGCCACATTATTGAACATGAAGATGGTGGAATGATGGCCCAACTTCAGGTAATTGATCCGGCAAACCCTGATAAGAAGTACCACTTAATGAATCATATGACGTTGATGAAGGCCTTTGCTGAGGAGCGACACGTTTCAATGGATTAACTATGGCTCGGCGGAATGGATTCGTATAAAAAGATGGGTGAAGAAATGTAGAAAAAAGTGGAAAAAGATCGTTCACTTTTAAAAAAGAAGACTACAATAGGAAGTGAAAGGAAGCATTAATCATGAATATTGATCAAGATGCTCTTAAGAACTTCCAAGCAAGTAAGTTCGATTTTGTTGATGCAAAGGGTAATGATGTTGATTTTAACAATCTGAATGAAGATGTTAAATACACCCTTCGTGATGGTGAAACTATTGTTCAAGATGACATGACTGTTAAGGATGTTGTCGACACAATCAACGATGAATATGGAAAGACTATTAATGTCTGATTCCAATTCACAAAATAACAGTATTAATTAAACGCCAATTTCAGGTAAAAGATCTGAAATTGGCGTTTTAAGTATTAGGGTAGGTTAATTATGCGGAGCGTAGTCGTCCATTGATCATAGAAATTACCCTTTTGCCATTCATTGATTCGTTTATTGTTAACCCCGACTGACTGATTTAGGTATGTTACTCCATGGTGGGTAAGCGGGGGATGGATTCCGTGAAGGTGACCGTAAAAAACGTAGCGGACAACATTTGAATCTTCTAGGAGGTTGCCGAGACGATCACTCCCCATCATGGCGTTAACCATTTGATAAAAGTATTCTCTTCGGGGAGTATTAACCTCTTTAGGCTTAGGTGCAAGCAGTTCGTGACGAGGAGCAAAGTGGGTAAGGAAAATAACAGATTTATTATTTTCCCTTGCTAAATTTAATTGATGCTTGACCTGTGTAATAACTGTGGCCATTCTTTCTTGATCTGAGATTGGCTGATCAATAGAACTATCGAGCCAGTAAACATTCTTCCATGCCTGAACCTTTTTTAATTGATCGTGATAAGCCGAAAAGGAATAATCGTACCAGCCGTTATTCCCGATTACTCTCCAGTTACTATTTGGAAGATCAATAAATTGATTATGAATATAGGATGGAAAATGAGGATGTTCTGCTTCGTTAAAACTGAGATTATTTAACATGTCATGGTTACCAAGAATATAGGCAATTCTAGTGATTGCCGTTAATTGCTGTAAATGCTCAAAATAGGATCTTGTTTTGGAAAAATCATTGAAAATATCTCCAGCATATAGGTAATAGTCGAGGTGGTTTGCGTTAAGCCAGTGTGCTTGAAATTCTAACGCATCGTTGATATTTACCTTATTGACATCTAGGTGGTTATCACTGCTAATTGCAATTTTAATTTCTATCGTCTTCTTTCGTAATGTTAGAGAGTGATTTTGACTGTTATCATTGCAGAATAAAATTAGAACGTCAATTTTTTATGATTATTTTTAATTTGCCCTTGCAAAATGAGTAGGAAACCTATATAGTATTTAACTGTTGTCTTTTGAAATCAGCAAATTTAAATTGGGTATACCAATTTAATTGTGTTACTTATTATTACTCTTGTGTTTAAAGAATATAATATGAAAAAAGTATCATATTATATTGACAAGTTAGTTGGAAGTAAGTATAATGATATTACTGGTTGAGATAAATTAATCAAATTTGTTGTTGACCAGCTTGATGAAAGATGATATATTATAAAAGTTGTCTGTTGAGAATAGTTGATGAGCTAATTTGAAAAATATCAAAATTAACTGTTGACATCCTAAAAGACATCTGATATAATAGATTTGTTAGTCAGCACTTGTTGCTGACTAAGGTAGACCTTTGAAAACTGAACAAAGTTTCGACGAATCAAATGTGTAGGGTCTTCAATCATAATGATTTGAAGCAAAACATTTGCGAAGTCAATTCGCTTAATTAATTTGAATTAGAGCTATTCAAGTTCTTATATTTTATATGAGAGTTTGATCCTGGCTCAGGATGAACGCCGGCGGTGTGCCTAATACATGCAAGTCGAGCGCACTGGCCCAACTGATATGACGTGCTTGCACTGAATTGACGTTGGATTCCCAGTGAGCGGCGGACGGGTGAGTAACACGTGGGCAACCTGCCCTGAAGCGGGGGATAACATCTGGAAACAGGTGCTAATACCGCATAACAACGAAAACCACATGGTTTTCGTTTCAAAGATGGTTTCGGCTATCACTTCAGGATGGGCCCGCGGTGCATTAGCTAGTTGGTAAGGTAACGGCTTACCAAGGCGATGATGCATAGCCGAGTTGAGAGACTGATCGGCCACAATGGAACTGAGACACGGTCCATACTCCTACGGGAGGCAGCAGTAGGGAATCTTCCACAATGGGCGCAAGCCTGATGGAGCAACACCGCGTGAGTGAAGAAGGGTTTCGGCTCGTAAAGCTCTGTTGTTGGAGAAGAACGTGCGTGAGAGTAACTGTTCACGCAGTGACGGTATCCAACCAGAAAGTCACGGCTAACTACGTGCCAGCAGCCGCGGTAATACGTAGGTGGCAAGCGTTATCCGGATTTATTGGGCGTAAAGCGAGCGCAGGCGGTTGCTTAGGTCTGATGTGAAAGCCTTCGGCTTAACCGAAGAAGTGCATCGGAAACCGGGCGACTTGAGTGCAGAAGAGGACAGTGGAACTCCATGTGTAGCGGTGGAATGCGTAGATATATGGAAGAACACCAGTGGCGAAGGCGGCTGTCTGGTCTGCAACTGACGCTGAGGCTCGAAAGCATGGGTAGCGAACAGGATTAGATACCCTGGTAGTCCATGCCGTAAACGATGAGTGCTAGGTGTTGGAGGGTTTCCGCCCTTCAGTGCCGGAGCTAACGCATTAAGCACTCCGCCTGGGGAGTACGACCGCAAGGTTGAAACTCAAAGGAATTGACGGGGGCCCGCACAAGCGGTGGAGCATGTGGTTTAATTCGAAGCTACGCGAAGAACCTTACCAGGTCTTGACATCTTGCGCTAACCTAAGAGATTAGGCGTTCCCTTCGGGGACGCAATGACAGGTGGTGCATGGTCGTCGTCAGCTCGTGTCGTGAGATGTTGGGTTAAGTCCCGCAACGAGCGCAACCCTTGTTACTAGTTGCCAGCATTTAGTTGGGCACTCTAGTGAGACTGCCGGTGACAAACCGGAGGAAGGTGGGGACGACGTCAGATCATCATGCCCCTTATGACCTGGGCTACACACGTGCTACAATGGACGGTACAACGAGTTGCGAACTCGCGAGAGTAAGCTAATCTCTTAAAGCCGTTCTCAGTTCGGACTGTAGGCTGCAACTCGCCTACACGAAGTCGGAATCGCTAGTAATCGCGGATCAGCATGCCGCGGTGAATACGTTCCCGGGCCTTGTACACACCGCCCGTCACACCATGGAAGTTTGCAATGCCCAAAGTCGGTGGCCTAACCATTTGGAGGGAACCGCCTAAGGCAGGGCAGATGACTGGGGTGAAGTCGTAACAAGGTAGCCGTAGGAGAACCTGCGGCTGGATCACCTCCTTTCTAAGGAATAAAACGGAAACCTACACATTGTGGAAACTTTGTTTAGTTTTGAGAGGTTTACTCTCAAGCTTGCACTTTGAAAACTAAATAATATCAATTTTCTTTATTAATTAACAAAACAAACCGAGAACACCGCGTTATTTTGAGTTTTTTAGAAATTAATCGCTAACTCAATTAATCGGATAATCACGAAGTGATTATCAAGGTTAAGTTATGAAGGGCGCATGGTGAATGCCTTGGTACTAGGAGCCGATGAAGGACGGGACTAACACCGATATGCTTCGGGGAGCGGTAAGTACGCTTTGATCCGGAGATTTCCGAATGGGGAAACCCAACCAACTTAGTCGTTGGTTGCTTGACTAGTGAATCTATAGCTAGCAAGCGGTAGACGCAGTGAACTGAAACATCTCAGTAGCTGCAGGAAGAGAAAGAAACATCGATTCCCTTAGTAGCGGCGAGCGAACGGGGAAGAGCCCAAACCAACGAGCTTGCTCGTTGGGGTTGTAGGACTGAACATTTGAGTTACCAAAGAGCGACGTAGTCGAAACAGTTGGGAAGCTGTGCCAGAGATGGTGAAAGCCCAGTAGACGAAACGGCACTCTCTCAGTTCAGGATCCTGAGTACGGCGGGACACGTGAAACCCCGTCGGAAGCAGCGAGGACCATCTCGCAAGGCTAAATACTCCCTAGTGACCGATAGTGAACCAGTACCGTGAGGGAAAGGTGAAAAGCACCCCGGAAGGGGAGTGAAATAGTTCCTGAAACCATGTGCCTACAAGCTGTCGGAGCCCATTAATGGGTGACGGCGTGCCTCTTGCAGAATGAACCGGCGAGTTACGATTGCATGCAAGGTTAAGGTGGAAAAACCGGAGCCGCAGCGAAAGCGAGTCTGAAATGGGCGTACGAAGTATGTAGTTGTAGACCCGAAACCAGGTGACCTACCCATGTCTAGGTTGAAGGTGCGGTAAAGCGCACTGGAGGACCGAACCCGTGTCAGTTGAAAATGGCTGGGATGAGGTGTGGGTAGCGGTGAAATTCCAAACGAACTTGGAGATAGCTGGTTCTCTCCGAAATCTCTTTAGGGGGAGCCTTGGGAAAAAGAATCGTGGAGGTAGAGCTACTGTTTGGACAAGGGGCCCGTCATAGGTTACCAACTTCAGATAAACTCCGAATGCCATTGATTTATGCCCAGGAGTCACACGATGAGTGATAAGATCCACCGTGTAAAGGGGAACAGCCCAGATCACCAGTTAAGGTCCCTAAATATATGCTAAGTGGAAAAGGATGTGGAGTTGCATAGACAACTAGGATGTTGGCTCAGAAGCAGCCACCATTTAAAGAGTGCGTAATAGCTCACTAGTCGAGTGATTCTGCGCCGAAAATGTACCGGGGCTAAGCATATTACCGAAACTGTGGATGTGCACTACGTGCACGTGATAGGAGAGCGTTCTAAGGGCGGTGAAGCTAGACCGTGAGGACTGGTGGAGCGCTTAGAAGTGAGAATGCCGGTATGAGTAGCGAAAGACAGGTGAGAATCCTGTCCACCGAATGACTAAGGTTTCCTGGGGAAGGCTCGTCCTCCCAGGGTAAGTCGGGACCTAAGCCGAGGCCGAGAGGCGTAGGCGATGGATAACAGGTTGAGATTCCTGTACCAGTTAACTGCGTTTGACGATGGAGGGACGCAGGAGGCTAAGCAAACCTCACGATTGGAAGAGTGGGGCCAAGCAGTAAGTCAGGATGTGAGTCAAATGCTTACATCCGGGTTGACAAGCTGTGATGGGGAGCGAAATTACAGTAGCGAAGTTGCCGATGTCACACTGCCGAGAAAAGCTTCTAAGGAGCACGTTAACTGCCCGTACCGCAAACCGACACAGGTAGTCGAGGAGAGAATCCTAAGGTGAGCGAGTGAACTCTCGTTAAGGAACTCGGCAAAATGACCCCGTAACTTCGGGAGAAGGGGTGCTGGTCGCAAGACCAGCCGCAGTGAATAGGCCCAGGCGACTGTTTATCAAAAACACAGGTTTCTGCAAAATCGTAAGATGAAGTATAGGGGCTGACGCCTGCCCGGTGCTGGAAGGTTAAAAGGAAGGGTTAGCTTCGGCGAAGCTCTGAATTGAAGCCCCAGTAAACGGCGGCCGTAACTATAACGGTCCTAAGGTAGCGAAATTCCTTGTCGGGTAAGTTCCGACCCGCACGAAAGGCGTAACGATCTGGGCGCTGTCTCAACGAGAGACTCGGTGAAATTGAAATCCCTGTGAAGATGCAGGGTACCCGCGACAGGACGGAAAGACCCCATGGAGCTTTACTGTAGCTTGATATTGAGTGTTTGTACTGCTTGTACAGGATAGGTAGGAGCCATAGAAGTCGGAACGCTAGTTTCGACGGAGGCGTTGGTGGGATACTACCCTTGCATTATGACCACTCTAACCCGCAGCACTGAACGTGCTGGGAGACAGTGTCAGGTGGGCAGTTTGACTGGGGCGGTCGCCTCCTAAAAGGTAACGGAGGCGCCCAAAGGTTCGCTCAGAATGGTTGGAAATCATTCGCAGAGTGTAAAGGCACAAGCGAGCTTGACTGCGAGACAGACAGGTCGAGCAGGGACGAAAGTCGGGCTTAGTGATCCGGTGGTTCCGCATGGAAGGGCCATCGCTCAACGGATAAAAGCTACCCTGGGGATAACAGGCTTATCTCCCCCAAGAGTCCACATCGACGGGGAGGTTTGGCACCTCGATGTCGGCTCATCGCATCCTGGGGCTGTAGTCGGTCCCAAGGGTTGGGCTGTTCGCCCATTAAAGCGGTACGCGAGCTGGGTTCAGAACGTCGTGAGACAGTTCGGTCCCTATCCGTCGCGGGCGGAGGAAATTTGAGAGGACCTGTCCTTAGTACGAGAGGACCGGGATGGACATACCGCTGGTGTACCAGTTGTTCCGCCAGGAGCACCGCTGGGTAGCTATGTATGGACGAGATAAACGCTGAAAGCATCTAAGTGTGAAACTCGCCTCAAGATGAGATTTCCCATTCCTTCGGGAAGTAAGACCCCACAAAGATGATGTGGTAGATAGGATGGAAGTGGAAGTGCCGTGAGGCATGGAGCGGACCATTACTAATCGGTCGAGGACTTAACCAAGTTAAGCGGTAAGGTTTGGAAGAAGAGCGATATTGTTTAGTTTTGAGAGCGCAAGCTCTTGCCCGGAAGGGTAAGTGTGGTGATGATGGCTTGAAGGATACACCTGTTCCCATGCCGAACACAGAAGTTAAGCTTCAACACGCCAAAAGTAGTTGGGGGATCGCTCCCTGCGAGGATAGGACGTTGCCACGCAATGAAGAAAGACCAATTCAGTAATTAAAGCTGAATTGGTCTTTTTGTTATATGAGCCGAGTTTAACGATTAGGTCTTGCTGTAGCTCATAGTAGCCGGAACTTTTGGTCGAGAACAAAGAACACTGTAGGGACTTTAACTTAAACGCTTGTAGCGAGCAAGATTAGTAATCACATTAAGAACCACGGAAAGTTGTTAATTGTAAGTATACTTAAACCTATTTAATATTGACAAATTTAACTGCCTTAAAAACTAGTAATAACGACCATAGAAACTAGATATTAAAAATGAAGCTGGCTTGTGGACGATGAAATTCTAATATTCTTAACTGAACGGCAAATTGAAAAAAGGTATAATTATGGGAAAAGGAGGAAGCTAAGATGGAACTTGATCAGGTTAGGGTAGCTCAATTAAGTGATCTTAAGGGAGTTACAGCATTATATAAAGCAGTATGCGATCATCAATTATTAGATAAGTACGGTGCTAAGTGGACCTGGGGTGAGTACCCGAGTGCTAATGGCTTACGTGACTTTATTCAACAGGCCACGGTAGTAGTTGGGGTTAAGGATAACCAAATCATCGCAGCCGGAGTGATGACGACTGGAGAGGAATATCCTGATGTTAACTGGCCCACTAAGGTAAATGAACGAGAAATTGGTATCTGGCATTTGATTGCAGTTCATCCAGATTATCGGCGAACAGGGGTTTCTCACCAGCTTTTGGATGGCCTACTCAACGAGGCAAGGCGAGAAGGAAAAAGGGTAATTCACCTTGATGTCTTAGCTGATAATCTTCCTTCTGAGAAGCTTTATTCAAAAATTGGTTTTCGGCTCATCAAAGAGCTAATCATTCATTATGATGATATTGGAGATCAACAAGCTAAGGTAATGGAATATCAATTATAAGATAACCGTTCTCTGGCAGGTATTACTGTTAGAAAACGGTTGTTTTTATTTGAAAGTAGATTGGTGATTCTTAATGATCCACATTAGCAAGTGATAAGTAATTATTTTAATTTATTGAACAAAAGGCGTTAAAATCATCTATTTACGTCACTATAATTATCATAATTATGAATTATAAAATATAGTATTTATGATAAAAATGCGACATATTGATTTAATAGATGAAAATTATTTCATTACAGTTATTTGCGATTTAAAGAAAATTTTAGACTTTTATTGCCAAAAAATTTCAAATCATATTTATCGGTTGAAAGACAGATGAAGTTACTGCTATAGCAACAAAATAGCTTTATAAATAGTAAAATTGTCTAACTACTTGCTCTTATTTTTCAAGTGATTAATTTAAAGAATAAAAAATAATTGATAAATAAAATTATTGCGGCTACAATGATAATAGCATCAAACGATTATTTACGGAGGAAGTTGGTATTGTGAAAAATCGGAAGAGGATAAGTGATAAAGTTCTAGTCGGAACTGTGGCCGTTACTGGTGCCACCCTTCTTGGAGCTTCTACTTTAAACGCACAAGCTGATACTGTGCAACAGACAGTTAAGAATAACGATGTAAATGTTAACCCACAGACGCCACAACAAGCGGCTCAGCAACGTGTTGATACTGCTCAACAACAGGTCAACACTCAACAACAGGTTGTTAATTCTGGTGTGCAAACAGTTAATAGTGCTCAAAATACGGTTAAAGCTGATCAATCTGCAGTCAATGCTCAACAAGCAGTTGTAAATAGCGTTGCAACTGAAGCAAATTCTGCTAGTGCGGCAGTTGAGTCTGCCGTTACAAGTGCAGCTCAGAACCAGAGTAATGTTCAATCCGCTGCTAGTGCTGTTCAAGCAGCTAATAGTGCTGTTTCTGATCAACAATAAGTAGTAAATAGTAATAATGCTCAGGTAAATAGCGATCAAAGTGCTGTTAGTTCTGCTAAGGAATTGCAGGCAAGTGCCGAAGCGCGGTTAAGTGACTATATTGTTGCTTCACAGGCTGCAGCAACTTCTGCCTTTAACTTCGCGTTAGAAAATGCGCAAAAAGCAGTTAATGACCAGCAGGATGCTGTTAACGCTGCTTCACAAGCTGTTAATACGGCTCAATCAGCAGTTCAAGCTCAACAAAATGCTGTTTCAATTGCCCAACAAACAGCTTCACAGGCTGCTGCTCAAGTAGCTAAGGATGCTTCTGCGGTTGCTGATGCTCAACAACGTTTGGATGCATTGAAGAATAACGGTAGCAATGATAATGTCACCGCAACTGCTCAACTGCAATCAACAATTTCTCAATTACAAAAGCAATTGGCAAATGATAAGCAAGCAGCTCAAAATGCACAACAGATGCTTGAATCTGCCCAACAAAATTATGATCATGCTACTGCTGCCCAAAAAGCAGCTGAAGAAAAGGTTAACCAAACTAAAGCTGCTTTAGCAAAGGCACAACAAGCAGTTACTACTGCTCAAGCTAACGCTGACGCTGCTCAACAAAAGGTGGCCACTGCTAAGGCTGATGCGCTAAAGGCCCTAGAGACCTACAATAATTACAAGAATGATAACGGTGTACCAACTGTTAAGACACCAAGCGATATTGTTCAACAGTATGAAAGCTACATTAACGGTAATCGTTACAATAGTCCACAGGTTAAGTCTGATTGTGCAGAAGGAATTACTCTGAATGGTGGAGATCCTGCCAAGGGACTAATGTCAACAGGTTGGACAAGTACTGACGGTGGTAAGACATGGACTCCGTTATTGAAGACTAACTACCAAGCAACTGCTCAGGATAAGGCTGAGAAGGTTGACCCAAGAAACATGACAGCTGCTCAGCAAACCGAGATTACAAAGTTTGCCGCCCAGATTGTTAATAGTTTCCGTGATAGTTTCCAATCTACAGCTGCTGGTGCCGCTCACAGTTACGGAAAGGTTAAGGTTTCACCTTACGCAACTGAACTTGGTAACCAAGTAATTGACGGTGCTTATAATAATAGCGGTTGGAATAAGAGTAGTAACGCTACTGGTTCACCACACAATGAAAATGGCATGGTTACTGCCGCTAATAAGGCTGGTCTAAACACTGGCTTTGTGGGCGAAAACCTTTCAACCGGGTTACTACTTGATCCAGCTTCTCTTCATATTGCTGGCCTTAAGCAAAGTATGTCAATGGCTGACGTTAAGCAAAGTATCTACGCTGGAATATTAGCGATGATCTACCAAGATGTTGAAAATGCAGCTGATGCTTCCCTTTATTATGGATTCGGTGGTCACACTGAAGCATTCCTTAATGATCCAAAGGGAATGAACGGTATTTCCTATGATGATAATGGTAACCAGTACATGACCGTTACTATTGATAAGGATGGTTGGGTTCACTACAACTTCTTTGACGATGGCCATGCTAATGCAGAAGTGAAGAACAAGCTTGCTCAAGGGGCAACCACTCCTGAAAACGTTAGTGCTGCACAAATCAACAATGCTCACAATGATTACCTTCAAAAGGAAGGTGCAGTTACCACAGCTCAAACCGCTGCAACGGCTGCCCAAAACGGGGTAACAACAGCACAAGCTAATGTTGCGACTGCCCAAACTGCAGTTAATAACGCTACTGCTGCTCAACAACAAGCAGCTAACGAGGCACTTAACCAGAAGGCCGTTATGGAAAATGCCCAAGCAGCGGTTAACTTAGCAAACGACAAGATCAATGACTTGCAAGCTAAGTTAGCTAAGGTTCAAGCAGACTTGAATGCTATGAACGGTAGTGTTCAAGATAAGGCTCGTCAATTAGCCCAAGCTCAGACTAACTTAGCTGCTGCTCAACAAAAGCTAAATGCTTCGAAGAAAGTTCAAGCTAGTCGGGATGCTGCGGTTAACGAAGCCAATGCTAAGTTAAACCAGTTACAACAGAATGTTCAAGCAAAGCAAAATGACTTGCAACAAGCCCAAAGCGAACTGCAAAACAAGAAGAAAGAGTATTCTCAATTGAATAGTCAAATTCGGTTAGCTAAGGTCTTTGGAACATCTCTTGCTGCTGTTTCACCACAGAGCAACTACGAAAAGGCAATTAGTGATGCTAAGAAGGCAGTTGCTAGTGCTCAACAAAAGTTAAGTGATGATACCCAAATTTACAAGGCAAGTCAGGCAAAACTTCAAGAATTAACTGCAACGGTTAGTCAACTTCAGACAATCTATGAAGCGGCTCTTTCAAATGCTAAGAAGTCTGATGCGGTTCAAAATGATGCAGCCGTTAAGAAAGCTAAGACTGCTTTAGCTGCTGCTCAGTTGAAGGTTCAAGTTGAAACTGGAAAGTTAACGCAACTTAAGGGAACCTTGGATAAGGATCAAACAACTCTTGACGTTGCTAATGGTGATTTAACTAAGGCTCAAGAAAAGCTTAACAGTCTTCAAGGTGAATTGAAGCGTGCTCAGATTACTCTTGATGGTTTGAGTCACCCATATATTCCTTCAACCCCTATTGCTGAAGAAACAACTTCTGAAGACGAAACTGCTACAAGTTCAAACGCTACTAATGGCGCTAGTTCAGCTACTGACCAAACTGAAACGAACTCAACAAGTGATGACAATGCTTCAACAACTTCTGCGGTTGCCAACGATTCTTCACAAAATGAAACTCAAGAAGCAAACGTTACGACTGAGGCTAACAATGAAGAAAATGACCAACAGGTTCTTACCAGCAAGGTTCAAAACCCAGGTAGTTTGAACCGGGCCTCCGAAGAAGCATCTGTAAAGAGTGAAATTGCAGCTCAGATTGCAGCGCGGAATGCACACGTTGCTAACGATAACATGATGGCTGGCTTTGATGATCCGTACGATAATTACTATGACCTTCAACAAGAAGCTGCAAGTATTCCATCAGCTCCACTTGAAGGGTATACTCGTCAACTTGGCGGTGGAAAGATCAACGCTAAGCTTGAAGCTGCTATTAAGAGTGGTCAAATCAAGTTGCCTTCAAGCAACACTAAGTCTGAAGCAAAGAAGTAACCAAAAGTTAACAAGGATAGCCTTACAGCCATGACGGTTGTAGCTGCAGGTGCTGCCCTTGCTACCGGAGCTTCATTGAATAAGAAGCGGAAGAACAAGGTTGTTAAGAAGCTAGAAGACAATGAATAGTTAAAATCTGAGTTAAATTACTCAAGATAAAAAAAAGTGAAGCTGAGAATTAAGTTTCTCGGTCTCGCTCTTTTATATTTTTATGATAAGTTATTAGGGAAGATAAATGAAGATTGAGGAATATGATGACAGAAAAAGCAACGATAAAAAATGCAATTTTAAATGGCTTATACGATCGAAATTATCAAGGCCACCAGCAATTTACGCCAAGATTGATTGGAAATGAAGATGGCACAATTTGGGAAACGCTTCATTATGAGTTAATGAATTGTAAGTCATTTACTTGGGCGGTAGCGTTTATTACCAGTGATATGCTAACGCCACTTAAAGTTGTCTTGGCTGATTTGGATCGGCAAGGGATCCAAGGAACACTTATTACTAGCGATTACCTTGGCTTTAATTCTCCGCAGATGTTTGCGGAACTACTTAAGATTCCTAACTTAAAGGTCATGGTTACTACAGTTACTGGTTTTCACACTAAGGGGTACTTTTTCACTCATGATGACTATTCAACGGCATTAATTGGAAGTGCAAACCTTACCCGAGCAGCATTGCTCCAAAATCATGAAACAATGTTGAAGGTAACCTCAAGCCAAAATTCGACCTTGTTTTCGCAAATTACCACTGGAATAAGGCACCTTCAAAGTGAAAGTTACCCGTTAACTAAAGAATGGATTACAAATTACGCTAAGAGTTGGCAATCATCAAAAGCAAATAACAGTTTAAAACAAAATAGCCAGAAAATTATCCCAAATCAAATGCAACGGACGGCCCTGAATGAACTTCAAGGCTTAATCAATCGTGGGGCACACCGGGGATTAGTGATTTCGGCAACAGGAACAGGTAAAACCTATTTAGGGGCATTCGCTGTTAAGGAGAACCAGCCACAGAAATTTCTCTACGTTGTTCACCGAGAACAAGTTGCACGAAAAGCGATGCAGAGTTTTCGGCGGGTTATTGGCGGTTCACAGGAGGATTTTGGCCTAATTAGCAGTCAACACCATGACTTTTCGTCACGGTACCTTTTTGCAACGGTCCAAACATTAAGCCAAAAGAAGATCCTTGAGAAACTCTCTCCCCAAATGTTTGACTTTATTCTCGTGGATGAAGCACACCGGGCAGCGGCTCCTAGTTATCAACGATTAATGGATCATTTTAAGCCGAAGTTCTGGTTAGGAATGACGGCAACTCCAGACCGGATGGATAACCAGGATGTTTACGGAATCTTTGACTACCATATTGCTTATGAGATCCGTCTCCGTGACGCTTTGAATAACGACATGCTAGTTCCATTTCACTATGTAGGAGTTCAGGATTACGAAGCCAATGGTGAAGTGATTGATGAGACGACCAATTTAAAACGGTTAGTAGCTAGTGAACGGGTGAAGTATGTTTTAAAGCAGTTAGAATACTATGGCTACTGTGGCCGACAACCGCGAGGACTGGTTTTCTGCAGTCGGCAAGCGGAAGCCCGTGAAATAGCAAAACAGTTTACCGCTTTAGGTCATCCGGCAATTGCATTAACAAACCAAGATAGTAATTATCAACGCCAAGAAGCTGTAAAGCGACTGGAAAATGGTGAACTTGAATACCTGATTACCGTTGATCTCTTTAACGAGGGAGTTGATATTCCGTCATTAAATCAAATTGTGATGTTGCGAAATACTGAATCACGGATTGTTTTTCTTCAACAGTTAGGTCGCGGATTACGGAAATACCCAGGAAAAGACTATGTGACTGTGGTTGATTTTATCGGTAATTATAAGCATAATTACATGATTCCATTGGCGTTAAACGATGATTCGAGCCGGGATCAGGATCAAGCGCGGCGTGAAGTCCAACTTCCGCAGAATATTGGTGTTTCCACGATTAACTTTTCACGGGTTGCCAGTGAACGAATCTTAACCTCACTGGATAAGACGAAGCTTGATTCAATCGCGGAACTTCGTCGAGCATACCGTGAGTTGGAACAACGCTTGGGTCGAGTACCGCTATTAATTGACTTTCTTCAATCTAATTCAGTATCGCCCGTTGTTTTTGCCCGCAATAAGCTTCTTGATAATTACGGAAGCTTTTTGGTTAAAATGGGCGAAAAAGTAAAACTAAACCAGTATGAAAACCAAGTCTTAACTTTTATTACGAAAGAACTTTTAAGTGGAAAACGGGCGCACGAACTAATCCTTCTTTCACTGCTAAAGGATCAGGAGGTCACTAAGAAACAGTTAATTGGTGCTTTAGAACAAAATAGCTGCTATGTTAATGAAGCGGTTTTACGTTCCCTAACAGATATTCTTAGTTTACGGTTCTTTGATGTTAAGGCTGGAAAGCAAACGAAGAAGCAACAGTATGGTGATCAATCAATCGTCACGGTTAACCAGGAAACTTACCGGTTGAACTCTCAAATTAAGAAGTCGCTAAAACAAAATTCAGATTTTCAACGACTCTTTATTGATGTGCTTAAAACCGGGTTAACTCTAAGTAAAAAATATGATCAACGCCAGCAATTCACCCTTTATCAACAATATGATCGGAAGGACGTTTGTCGGTTATTAAACTGGCCATTAGACGTTAGTGCTCCGATGTACGGCTATCGGGTTGCCGAAAATGAATGTCCAATTTTTATCACGTATCATAAGAAGTCTCCAAACCAACGGAATGCAATATATGATAATCAGCTTCAGGATGGTCAATCATTACGTTGGTATACCCGCTCACCGCGTCATCTGTCTTCTGCCGAGGTACAGCGCTTGCTTGCGGGAGTTGACACAGGCCAGCAACGGGAGAAGTTACATCTGTTTGTCAAGCGGAGCGATGCTGTGGGAAAGCAATTTTACTACTTGGGAATTGCTAAGATTGATCCAGCTTCAGTAAGGGAAGAACTGCTTGGCGAAAAGAAAAAAGCGGCGGTGGGGATGAACCTCGTTTTAGAGCATCCGCTACCTACCACAATGACTAAAGTATTATTTGACTAGTGATTTTGCACTGATCTCTTTTAAACAACAAAGAGACCGAGATAATTCTCGATCTCTCAAAGTAAGTAAGATAGGTAGTTATCGCTACCTATTTTTTAGTTTATCATAATTGATTTAATAAGCAAATGATTATTAGACAATCCTCATATAATTGTTAAATTGATTATAAAGCGTTTTCATTGCCGGAATATTAGCACTAGTCAACGGAAACTAGTTGGATTAAAATAGAAGAAATCGCAAATAAAGGGTGGTTAAGGTGAAAACGGTAAAAATCGGGAACACAAACTGGCAAGTATCGAATATTGCATTAGGAACGATGCGAATGGGAAACTTGGCGGTTTCTAAAGTAGTCAATGCTTTACAAGCTGCTCATGAAGTTGGAATTAACTTTATCGATTCGGCAGATATTTATGGTAATGACCCGGAGTTAGGAAGAGGTTCATCAGAAATCCATTTTGGCGAGGCTCTGGCACAGAGTGGATTAACCCGGGAAAACTTCTTTATTCAGTCTAAAGTGGGGTTGTTTGCAAACGCGGATAATCAAATCACGCGATACGATTCATCCAAGTCTCATATCCTTAAGGCCGTCGATGGTATTCTTAGCCGGATGAAGGTTGATTACTTAGATTCCTTACTAATTCACCGTCCAGACCCGTTAATGGACCCTAGTGAGGTTGCTGAGGCGTTTGATGAACTTCAAACTGCAGGTAAGGTTCGTCATTTTGGTGTTTCTAATTTTAATCCTCAACAAATAGAACTACTACAATCAGTAACAGATCAACGGCTATTGATCGATCAACTTCAATTTGGCTTGAAGCACACGGGGATGATTGATTTTGGTCTGCACACAAATATGACAGATGATGGGTCAGTTAACCATGATGGCGGTCTTCTTGATTACTTACGATTGAAAAAAATGACTATTCAGACATGGTCGCCATTTCAGTACGGGACTTTTGCGGGAACATTTATTAACAATGAGCAATTTCCAAAATTAAATGCTGAATTAGCTAAGCTGGCTGATAAGTATGGTGTTAGCAAGAATGCGATTGCGGTGGCTTGGATTTTGAAACACCCAGCCAATATGCAGGTCCTAATTGGAACAATGAATCCGCAACATATTCAAGATAGTGTAGCAGGAAGCGATATTACACTGACTAACCAAGAGTGGTATGACTTATACCTTGCTGCGGGGAATACTTTGCCATAAAAGACTTATGAAAAACTACCAAACTTTTTATCGACGAATTACTGGGCCACTTATTCAACATCCCTGGCTAATTCATGGTCTTCGCTGGTTAAATAGAGCAATTGTGGTGGGAATGTACGTTTCATATATTCTGTTATTGCTTTGGGCTGCCCTTTTTGCAGGTGGTATTAATGAGCTTCTTCCGTTAGTGTTTATTCCGGGAGTTGGGTTTGTTCTTTTATCGTTAATTCGGAACCACCTTAATTACCCACGACCATATGAAGAATGGCCAATTAAACCGCTGATCACGCGAAAGGGTGGTGGCGATTCTTTACCTAGTCGTCACGTGTTTTCGGCAACTGTGATTGCAATGAGTGTGATGAGTGTTTCGCGAGTGTTCGGGTTAATCTTATTGACGCTTGCGGTGATTCTAGCCATAGTCCGTGTAATTGGCGGAATTCATTATCCTCGGGATGTTATTGCCGGGTTCTTCTGTGGCTTGGCATGCGGCATTGTACTAGTAATTTAAATTTTAATAACAAAAATGAAACGTTATAAATAATTGCTTTATGCCCGGTTATTCATTATGTGGGCGCTTGTCGCAATAATCAGCCCTACAAAACTTACAGCAGCGATAACATTACTCATAATAGACATCATATTGAACAACTCCTTTTAACATAATTGTTTTTCTTCTAACGGGATTCAACAACCCCTCCACAAAGTATATTAACATGTTTTGAAGCCCGTGATGATAATAATTAGATAAGCTTTTGCTAAGCGAATTTCTTAAAAATCAGGGGAGTTTATTAACAAATTCTTAGTATTTGTTAGCGCTTACATGACGACCCTCTAATTTAGCGTGATCAGCTTAAGTTTTTTAATTTAAGATTGGAAATGCTATCGCCGCAAAAGAATAAATGTTAAATTTAATTATTGATAACTAGATGGGCGGGTGAGAAAATGTCAAAACAAATGAAAGGAATCCTCTTGGCAGCCGGTGGCGCTTCGTTATGGGGCGGATCGGGAGCTGCGGCGCAATACTTATTTGAACAAACGAGCATCACCACTCCATGGTTGGTGGCAGTGCGGTTGCTTTTGGCGGGAATTGTCTTAACGATGGTTAGTTTACTTAAGATGCCCCAACAAGTCCGCCGAATAGTCAGTCATCGCCGCCATTTAGTTTCGTTAATTAGTTTTGCTCTTTTGGGGACGCTTAACTCACAATTGACGTATTTTTTGGCAGTAAAATATAGTAACGCACCAACAGCGACTGTAATTCAATATCTCCAACCAGTAATTATTATTATTTGGCTAGCCATTGCTCAGCGACAGTGGCCACGACGAATTGATTGCATCTCAATCATCATTGCGCTAATTGGGACCTTCTTGTTAGTTACTGGAGGTCATCTTGGAACGTTAGCGTTAACGCCAGCCGCTATTTTCTGGGGGCTTTGGTGTGCTGTGGCTGCTGCACTATATACCTTATTACCACGGCCACTACTTACAAATTTCGATGCGTTAGCGGTTTGCGGACTTGCAATGCTTTTAAGCGGGCTCGGGATGTTGCCAGAAATCATCATTTACCGGTTGCCATCATTGAATCTGCTGGAGTGGATCTTGGTTGCCTATATTGTTGTTTTTGGCACAATGTTTTCTTACACAATGTTCTTGCAGAGCATGCGCTATATTAGTCCAGCAGTTACGGGAATTCTTAGTGCTTTTGAGCCGCTCGTTGCGACATTCTTAGCAGTAACACTACTCGGGACGAAATTAACGGGAGCGGCAATTATTGGATCGGTATTAATCTTGTTAACTACTGTGCTTCAATCAATCCCATCAAACTACTATCAGAGAATTTTATTTTTTACTAATCACCATAAGCCAAAAAACTAAATAGTCAGAAAATGGACCTGCGCATTCGGTATTGATGTGTTCCTCTTTAGTCGGTGGAACCACATAGCGAATGTTGAGGTCCAATTTTATTATTATCTTAGGATGTCAATGAGGTTCTTATTAGCAGCTTGGCGAGCTGGAAGAATACCAAAAATTAATCCAACTGCTGCTGATGTCCCGAATGCGAGGAAGAAAGCATTCAGCGAAATGTGGGCATGAATATGGATTCCCTGACCGCCAATTGCGTTTGATAGTAATGGTGCCAATAAATGCGCTAATCCTGCGCCACCAAGGAAACCTAGTAATCCTCCCGTCACCGTTAAAATTACCGCTTCAACTAAGAATTGCATCATAATATTAAACGGTGTTGCACCAACTGCTAAACGAATCCCAATTTCCTGGGTTCGTTCCGAAACCGAAATATACATCATGTTCATTACCCCGATTCCAGCGATAAACAGTGAAATAGCAGCGATAAAGCTAATGAAGGTAGTAATAATCCTCATTTGTGAGGAGAATTGCTTCAAGGCTTTTTCCATATCAATATATTCATAAGTTCCTTGATTCCTTGCCGGGCCGTTTTTCGTTAAATACTTAGCAATCTTGCGTGAAATGCTACTAGCATTGACGCCCTGGCTAAAAGTCAGCTTTAGAGTATTTCCCTGAGTAGCTCCTTCACCATGATAATATAGCGAATCTGGTACTAAGAGATCGGCACCATATGGATTTTGATTGCCATCGCTTGTATATTGCCCCTGCGCTTTATATACTCCGATTATATTATAGGTGACATCATTAACTGTCACTGTTGTTCCCAGAGCATTTTGGGCTGTACCATATTGCTTTTTCGCGACTTTATCGCTCATTAAAGCACTTGCTTGACCTACCGTTAAATTATTTTCCGTGAAATTTTTTCCGGCAATCAGGTAAATTTGGTGACTCGGCTTTTTCAGGAGACTGACGCTAGTATTTTTAGTGGTATCACCAATCTGAGCTTGTGTTGAGAGGTTATCGGTTTCGCGCTCAATCTTGATATTGTTAATCTCGCCACCAAATTGAGTTTTAATGTTGTCGACTTCATCTTGGGTAAAGCCATAGGTATTGGAAGTGATGTTGTCAGGATTAAAGGCAATTTCAGTTGTTTGCTGTCCTTGCTTAGCGTTGTTACCGAATTTATCGTACATCGTCTGGGTAATTCCATCCCCAATTCCCAGGATTGCAATCACAGCCACAATTCCAATCATAATACCGATAATTGTCAGAAAACTTCGCTTCTTATTTGCTTTTAGTGATTGGATTGCCGTTTTAAATAATTCAATGACCTGCACGCTATTTTCCCTCCTTACTATCACTGATTACCCGACCATCAATGATTTTTATTACTCGCTCACATTGTTCAGCAACGTGGGGATCGTGAGTAACCATAATGATGGTTGTACCCTCTTGTTGGTTGAGGGATTTAAATAAGTTCATAATTTCTTGACTTGTTTCACTATCAAGAGCACCAGTCGGCTCGTCGGCGATCAAGAATTTGGGATGCGTTGAAATTGCCCGGGCGATCGAGACTCGTTGTTGTTGACCGCCAGACATATTTTTCGGTAATTGTTCCTCATAGCCTGCTAGACCTACTTGCTTAAGTACTTCAGAAACTCGGCCATTAATTTCTTTACGGGATTTTCCTGCATATAGTAATGGCAAGGCAACATTATCCGCTACCGTTGACTCCCGCAATAACTTAAAATTTTGAAAAACAAAGCCAACATTCTGGTTTCGTAAACTGGAAAATTGTTTCCGTGTGTAATCATGGATGGGGTGATCCTGGTAAAAGTAGGTCCCCTCAAAATCATCATCTAAGAAACCGATAATGTTAATGAGGGTTGATTTACCCGACCCGGATTCACCAATAATAGCGACTAACTCGCCTTGGTCGATTTCAATATTAATGTCATGCAGAACATGGAAACGGTGGCTGCCTTGATGATAATACTTATTAATATTCTTCAGAGTGATCATTTTAATCAACCTTTGTATTGTTCTTCAATTTGCTATTAGGATTAATCACGATTTTATCGCCTTCATCAATTCCATTCGTAACAACATAGGAGCTATTAACGGCGTGACCACTAATTTTAGTTTTCCGTACTCGTCCGTTGGCATCAACAATGAATACTTTTCCGTTGCGAACAGCCTTTTTAGGGATCAAGACGCCATCCTGTTTAATTGATGCCTTAGCGGTTTGACCGGCCATGAATTGATTGGCATTAACGCTTGCAGTCACTTTATAGCGAGTGTTGTTGCCAGTGCCTTTTGTTGGGATTGTGGCTAGGTAATTAACCTGGGTGTTAGCTACGTGATTTGTCGCTAGTGCCGTAACCTTTAAATCCGTGCTTTGGTGTAATTTATCGTAGTCGTATTCAGAAACCTGGCCGACAAATTGAAGGTTATCTGAATAGAGGGTTACTACTGGGGCATCTTCTTTAGATTGGTCGATGGATACATATCCCGAATATGGAGCCACAAGAGTTTGATTAACTTTTCCCGAAATATTCTTTAATTGTTGCTGCATTGAGGGACCATTAGTCTGATCAGCTGAAGAAGTGCTTTGTGACTGGTCTAGTTGATTTTGTAAATTCGCAACTTGATTTTGTAAATCATCATTATGCATCGTTAGGATTGCTTGTCCTTGAACCACGTGATCGCCATTTTTAACGGCGAGACTTTGAAGCTTCCCAGAAGGTAAAGCTAGCACTTGTGTTTCTACTGGCTCGATTTTCCCGGTAAGGTTAAAACTTGGTTGAGAAGTAACCCTCATCGTAGAAAATGTAGCTTGCGACTGATTCTTTTTAGCGGTTGAGTGTTGAATACCGATAATAAGAAGAATTAGGATTACGAAAACACTAATAATCATTGCCAGTCGACGCCGTTTGGTTGCTAGCAATTTTCGCCATCGTGATTGCTTTTGGCTGGTTCGTTTCGCGGTCATTTAAGAATTCCTCCCAATTTTAGGTTAATTAGTTATGTAACTAAGTGTATAGGGTGGAAATTTAAATTGCAAGAACAATTTATAATTACGATTAAGAAGAATTTAGCCAGCTAAAACATAAATAAAAGTAAAATCTCAAAATTTTTGTTTAAATTTTCATGGAAAACGCTTACAATGTTAACTGTGATTAAATTTCACTTAGTTGTTTACCTATTTTACTTTTTTTATAAGGGAGTGTTTCATTTGTTTAAGTTTTTGAAACCGTCTCCGGATGCAACCAATCTTGTACCAAAAGATAAAATACCTAGTGTTTATCGGCGCAAGCAGACGGGGGTTATCTTAGCAACCTGTTTTACTTACCTGGCTTACTACATTATTCGGTTGATCTTTACGACCGAACAGAAGCCGGTAATGAAAGAATACGGCTTTAACATTGGTCAAATTGGGTTGATTCTTTCAACGTTTGGGATTGGTTATGGTGTTGCTAAGCTGTTCATGGGAGGTTTAGCGGATAAGTCAAATACGCGGGTCTTCCTTGCGTTTGGTCTTTATCTTTCTTGTATTTTCAATGCTTTCTTAGCATTTACTAAGAACTTTTATCTGATCTTATTCCTAATGCTTCTTATTTCCATTACCCAAGCAATGGGAGCACCTGCTTGTCAGCGGGAAATTTCGTTATGGTTTGCTAAAAAGCACCGGGGAGTTGTCTTTGCTGTCTGGGCCTCAGCGCACAATGCCGGAGCCTTTGCCTGTGTTGCTTGTATTCAAATAGCAACGTTCCTCTTCTCTGGTTCATTACCAGCTGTCTTCTTAACCGCTTCTGTAGTTTCTGCAATTATTGCTACTATTATGTTATTGATTAATTCGGAGCGTCCAGAAGTAGCTGGTTTGCCGAACATGGCCGTTTATTCTGGTCACGTTGAACTGGATGAAAATGGTAATTCAACTGCTCAAGAACTGTCTAACAAGACTTTCTGGCAAATCCTTTACCAAGATATTCTGTGCAATAAGGTTGTTTGGGCGGTTACGTTAACTTCCATGTCAATTTACATTGTACGTTATGGGATCATGAGTTGGATCCCGAGTTACTTGCCAACAAAGGGCTTCAGTGTTGATTGGGCTAAGTGGCTAGTCGGAATTTTTGAATTGTCAGCTGTTCCAGGAGTTATTATTCTTGGTGGTGTTTCTGACCTCTTGAAGGGTCGGCGGTCACTAGTTTGTTTAATTTGCGTAATCTGCTTAATCATCTGTTTGATCACTTACTTCACTAGTACGAGTCATGCAGTTATCGTTGCGGTTCTCTTTATTATGGGGAGCTTGATTTATGCACCACTTTCACTAGTTGGTTTAATGGTTAATGAAGCTGTACCAAATTACGCGGTTGGGTTGTCGACCGGATTCATGGGCTTCTTCCAGTATGTTTTTGGTGAAACTGCCGCCACCGCTTTAATTGGTCAATTAGTTAACCGTTTTGGCTGGGGCGCATCATCAGTTACGATTTATGTTGCTGCTGGAGCTGCCTTCTTGCTTCTTGTTTACCTTGTCTTCAAGGAACGCCATATTCTTCGGATGGAAGCTAAAGTTAATGCGGCCGATCATGCTAAAGAAAATAATGGGGAAAATGCTCAAAACTAATTAATAATAAATTTTGATAAACACCGGGTCTTCTCGAAAGCTGAAGGTTTGGTGTTTTTATTTTTAGCAATATAGCCTGCTCAGGCCTTGAGAAGGATCTATTCCCCGTTTTTTCTTATGCTATAATAGCTAGTGACAAGTAAGAGGAGTAATTATGGTAGAAAAAAAGACAATCAAGTTAGATGACGTGGCGGAATTAGCAGGTGTTTCAAAAACAACCGTTTCGCGGGTCTTAAATAATCGGGGATACTTAAGCGACAAGACGATTAAAAAGGTCCACGATGCAATGGATAAGCTAAACTATCGACCAAACGTAATTGCTCGGCAGTTATTTAAACAAAAGACCAACCTGGTTGCCTTGGTTTTTCCAACGGTAGACAACCCGTTTTTTGCTGAACTTGAAGCAGAATTGGAAAAACGGTTTGATCAATTAGGCTATCGTGTCCTGATGGGGAATAGTCAGAATAATCCTGCTAAGGAACAGGATTATTTAAAACTGCTATTGAATCATCAGGTTGATGGCTTGATTGTGGGGTCTCATAATCAGGGGATTTCTGAATACCAGAAGACAACCAGGCCAATTGTCTCAATTGAACGATTTGTTGGGAAACAGATTCCGGTTGTTTCTTCTGATAATTACCAGGGAGGACTCCTCGCGGTTCAACGCTTACTGAACGATGGCTGTAAGCACATCATTCATACTAATTACCCGATTAATTTAGTATCGCCTAATGAATTACGTCAGCAGGCTTATGAAGATCTGATGAATAAGCATCACCGAAAACCGATTACCTACAGTGTTTCATTTGATGTATCTGATGAGGAGAAGGAACGGGTTTTTCGTAAAATGTTCCGAGAACATCCTGAGGTTGACGGAATTTTTGCCGATAATGATACTAACGCAAGCTTAATTATTCGGGTGGGGAAAGAATTTAATCGTCATGTTCCTGATGATCTCAAGGTCGTTGGTTATGATGGAGCAAATATTACCCGAACTTTATCACCAGAATTGACTACAATCCAACAGCCAATTCCTGAAATGGCAACTAAGGCAGTTGAGTTGCTTCTTCAATTGATTGAAGGCAAGACAAACGTTAAGTCAGTTACTCTTCCGGTAAAGATGATTAACAGTACAACAGCATAAGTGAAAAGTAAGAAGCTAGAAAAAATTTTTCAGCTTCTTGCTTTTTCAGTTATAGTGTTATAAAGCTACCTGTTAATTGCTGAACAATCTGGTAGAAAAATAGCTATTTTGTCATTAATTTCGTTATTTTCTATTAATAATTGGGCTTTTTTTAAAAAGATCCTGTTAACCGGTTGCACATAAGCAGTTAACAAGTAAAAGAATTAGTAAATTAGTAAACGGTCTAATGTAAGCGCTTACTATATTTTAGAGTGAAGATACCGTTAACTACTGGTTTCAAGCGGGAAAGAGTGAAATCAATCACTAAATGTAAGCGCTTTACTAGCTTATGTTTACCGATTACCATAAAGATGTTGAAAGAAATTAGATGAAATAAAAATTCGTTACTTCGTATTAGCAAGTTTGGAGGTTGTTTTTACTATGAAACAAAGTCAGTCACTGGCAACTAAACTTGCGTTCTTGTCCGCATCATTTATGGTTACGAGCGCCTACGCAATTCAAAGTGCCTTGCCGCAGATCAAGTCAGCACTGAATGTTAGTCAGCCACAAGTTGAATACTTAGTCACAGCACCATCCTTTGCGGTAATGTTCTTCGTGGTTCTTTCACCATTGCTTCAGGATTGGTTTAATATTTCTGATAAACATATTATTATGGCTGGAATTACAATTGTTGGGATCGCTGGATTGATTCCTTCATTTGTTAGCAACTACATGGTAATTTTGATTTCACGGCTCTTCCTTGGTGCTGGATATGGTCTTTATAATTCTCAAGCAATTTCATTGATTTCTGTTTGGTATCAAGGTCACGAACGAACAAGTATGCAGGGCTGGCGGTCAGCATTTGAACAAATCGGGAATGCTTGCACGTTAACAATTTCAAGCTTGTTGCTGATTTATGCTGGTTGGCACGCGGCATTCCTGGTTTATGGATTGGCTTTTGCGGTAATGGCATTCTTTGCATGGCGGGTACCAAATGATGCTCACAGTAACACGACAACTAGTGATAACCAACAAGCAACAGAAACCATTTCACCAATTACTAATGAACCAGTAACTAAGATTAGTCCGTTAGTAATTGCAATTTTGGCATTTGTTCTATTAATCAAGATGGACTTTATCGGAATGGAAGATCGTTTTCCTGGATTAGCCGTTGCAATTAATGGTAAGACTTTCACGGGCACTGGAACCTATCTTTCATTAATGCTAATTGGCGCGACCCTTGGCGGTGCATGTTATGGAATTTTGCAGAAGCATTTGGGCTATGTAGGGACGATTTACATTGGCTTAATTCTTCTGGCAATTGCTAACTTCCTGTTTGGCTTCGGTGGAAACAGTTTTCCAATTATCGCTGCCGGGATCCTTTTGGTTGGCTTCCCAATGCAAGTTCTTACACCGTTGATCTTCAATATTCTGCCATTTATGGCACCGATGAGGCTACAAACCAAGGTTACATCATTTGTACTAATTGGGTTTAACTTTGGGGCTTTCTTCTCACCAACAGCTGATGCTTGGTTTAACCACTTATTAAGCCAACCGCTAAGTGGGTTAGGCTTAGCGGCACCATTTCGGATTTATGGAGTAATGATGCTGATTATTGCTGGCTTACTCTTTATGGGGAAGCACCTATACGAACTTAAGCGGATGGATAATACTGTTGAAAAGAAGCAACCTGCAACGGTTACGTATATACCAAGTAACAGATTTAAATAACAGTACTGTGGTCGAATAACTTTTAATAGTTGTTGGATCACGTTTTTTGTTTTAAATTAGGCCGATAATTTAACCTAAAAATAAAATTGAAAAATTTCTGTCAACCGATTGACATATAAAATAGAAAGCGCTAACATAATAGTCGTTGAATAGTTAAGCACTTCCAAATGAACGAAGTAAGCTAATTAGTAAAAAAGGGGACTTGAATCATGGCTCATATTTCATTTGATCAAACAGGCTTAAAGAAGTTCGTTAACGATAACGAATTAGGCGAAATGCAAGCAATGGTGAATGCGGCGGATGATGAATTACGCAACGGTACTGGTGCCGGAGCTGACTTCCGTGACTGGCTCCACTTGCCAACTGACTATGATAAGGAAGAGTTTGCGCGGATTAAAGCCGCTGCCAAGAAGATTCAATCAGATTCAGATATCTTAGTGGTCATCGGGATTGGTGGTTCTTACCTTGGAGCCCGGATGGCAGTTGACTTCTTGCACAATACCTTCTACCAAGCCCAAAAGGCTGCAGACCGGAAGTATCCATTAGTACTCTTTGCTGGCAATTCCTTAAGTTCAACCTATGTTCATGACTTAATCGAATTAATTGGCGACAAGGACTTCTCCGTCAACGTCGTTTCCAAGTCCGGAACCACCACTGAACCATCAATTGCTTTCCGGATCTTCAAGAACCTCTTGATTAAGAAGTATGGCGAAGATGAAGCTAACAAGCGGATCTACGCTACCACCGATAAAGCTAAGGGGGCTTTAAAGACCGAAGCCGATGCCCACGGCTATGAAAGCTTTGTCATCCAAGACGGGATCGGTGGTCGTTACTCTGTTCTTTCCCCAGTTGGTCTCTTACCAATTGCCGTTTCTGGCGGTGACATTGACCAGTTAATGGCCGGGGCTGCCCAAGCGGAAAAGGACTACACGGATCCAAAGTTAGAAAACAACGAAGCTTATCAATACGCTGCTTACCGGAACATCCTTTACCGGAAGGGCTACGAAACCGAATTGCTCGAAAACTACGAACCAAACATGACGATGTTTGCCGAATGGTGGAAGCAATTAGCCGGTGAATCTGAAGGGAAGGATCACAAGGGGATTTACCCATCCAGTGCTAACTTCACCACTGACCTTCACTCCCTTGGTCAATACATCCAAGAAGGTCGCCGGTTCTTGATGGAAACCGTTGTGAAGCTCGACCAGCCAAACCATGATATGGAAATCCCAAGCGAACCGGATAACCTCGATGGCTTAGGCTACTTGGAAGGCAAGACGATGGACTTTGCCAATACCAAGGCTTATGAAGCGGTTGTCGCTGCCCATACCGCTGGTGGAGTACCGGTAATGACTGTCCACATTCCAAAGGAAGATGAATACACCCTTGGTTACCTAATTTACTTCTTTGAAGTGGCCATGGGAATCTCCGGCTACCTTAACGGGATCAACCCATTCAACCAACCAGGAGTGGAAGCTTACAAGGTTAACATGTTTGGCCTATTAGGAAAGCCAGGTTACGAAGAGATCGGCAAGAAGCTGCGGGCTGAAATGGACGAGAATAAGTAAGGAGGAATTGCGATGCTACTAGGAAGTATTGAAGCAGGAGGGACAAAGTTCGTTTGTGCTGTTGGTAATATTAACTACCAAGTTCAAGATTCAATTCATATCCCAACAACGACTCCTGAAGAAACGATTCAAAAGTGTATTGAATGGTTTGACCAATACAAGGATGATTTAAGCGCAATTGCGATTGCATCATTTGGACCAATTGAGATTCGTAAGAGTTCACCAAAGTATGGTTACATTACCAATACGCCCAAGCCAGGTTGGCAAGACACTGATTTTGTGGGGCCATTCAAGAAGCACTTTAACGTTCCAATTGCTTGGACGACAGACGTTAACGGTTCCGCATATGGTGAATATGTTCTTTCAACGTTATTTAACAAGCGGATCAATTCACTGGTTTACTACACTATTGGGACTGGTGTTGGTGCTGGTGCAGTAATTGACGGTAAGTTTGTTGGTGAGCTAGGTCACCCAGAAATGGGACATATCCGATTGAAGCGGCACCCTGATGACCTTGACTTTAAGGGAATTTGCCCATTCCATGGTGATTGTCTTGAGGGACTAGTTAGTGGACCAACCTTTGAAGCGCGGTTAGGCAAGAAGGGGAAAGATGTTCCGTTGACTGACCACGTTTGGGACATCATGGCTTACTATGTTGCCCAGGCTGCTGTCGATGCAACACTGATGTTCCGTCCAGGACAAATTGTCTTTGGTGGCGGTGTCGTTAGCGAAGAATTCTTAAAGAAGGTCCGCCGGGAATTTAAGAAGCTCCTTAATGATTACGTTGAGGTCGGCGATCTTGATGAATACATCACCATGCCATTAGCCCAACACAACGGCTCCGCAACCATCGGCGACTTTGCCTTAGCATTAAAGGCGGCAACAAATTAGAGTGCCTTCGCCCCAAAGAGTTCCCGGAAAGCTAGCAATTTCTCTCGACGAAGGCGACTTGCGCCTAGGAGAGAGGTTGCTAGCTCTAGGGAACTCGGGCGAAGCACGTTTATTAGAGTGCGAGCCGTGACGAACTAGCAACTGAGCACTAGAAAATTCCGGACGATGATTGTTTTACAATCAAGGACGGGATAGCTAGGCGGAAGTTGCGGTCACGGTGAGCCCGTTTTGACTCTGTCACAGTAGAACTTTATCTCTAGCAAGTTCCTGGCGAGCACGTTTCGACAATGTTGCAGTAGAATTGCTAGGTCACAGCGAGCGCATTCAACTCAGTTGCCTAGAACGTTCTCGTCTTAATAAATTAGATATTAAAACACACTTAAAGGAGGTGAGACTTATGGCATTTAACAAGAGTTTGGCAGGTTATTATGACGACTTGGCACACGTTGGAATCCCAACTGATGATTTGAAGAAGACAATTGCCTTCTGGGAAAAGTTAGGCTTCAAGAAGCAAGGTCAATTCGATACTGATGATCAAGGTCACCAAGTGGTATTTATGAAGGCTGGCCACTTAATGTTAGAGATCTGGGACAGTGATGGTGCTGTTCACAAGACTGGTGCAATTAACCATATCTCATTGAACGTTGAAGATGCAGATAATGCATTTAAGGCCGCTAAAGAAGAAGGATTCGATGTTAAGGAAGACGAAGTACAACACCTTGACTTCTGGAAACATGGAATCAAGTTCTTCAACATTGTTGGTCCAAATGATGAAACTATTGAATTTTGTGAAGTTGTTAAGGATTAATCCCGCTAGAGGCAGTAGCCTTTAGTCCAGATCGACCCTAAAGCACTTTGTTAGTGTAGGAGGAATATCTGATGAAAGCTTTAGTAATGACTGGTAAGAAGAAGTTAGAAATTGATGACAACTACAAGAAGCCAGAAGTTAAGCCCAATGAAGTTTTAGTACACACTGCCTGGGCTGGTATTTGCGGAACTGATAAGGCATTGTACAATGGCCTTCCTGGTTCAGCAGATGCTGTTCCGCCAATTGTACTGGGACACGAAAATTCCGGTGTCGTTGCAGCTGTTGGGAGTGAAGTTGAGGATTTCAAGGTTGGCGATCGGGTCAGCGTTGATCCAAACATTTACTGCCACAAGTGCTACTACTGTCGGACATCTCGTCCAGAACTTTGTGAACACTTGGATGCTGTTGGTGTTACTCGGGATGGTGGCTTTGAAGAGTACTTCACCGCTCCTGAAGAAGTTGTCTACCATGTTCCTGACAATGTTTCACTTGAAGCTGCAGCCGTAATTGAACCAATTTCATGCGCAATGCACGCGGTTGACCTTTTGACCACTCACCCATACCAAAATGCATTAATTATTGGTGACGGGTTTGAAGGGCAATTGATTGCTCAAATTTTAAAGGCTCGCGGAATTCGTGAAGTTACTCTTGCCGGAACCGTTGACGAAAAGCTTGAAAATAACCGGAAGCATTTCGGCTTTAAGACCATTAACAACATGACGCACCCAGAAGAAGTCAAGGAAGACTCATACGACATTGTTGTTGAAGCCGTTGGTCTGCCAAAGACTCAAGAACAAGCAGTTGAAGCTGCTCGTCGTGGTGGTCAAGTATTAATGTTTGGTGTTGGTAACCCTGATTCAGAGTTTAAGGTAAATACTTACAAGGTTTACCAAAAGCAACTGACAATTCAAGGAACCTTCATCAACCCTTACACTTTCGAAGATTCAATTGCTTTGCTTCAATCAGGTGATGTTGATCCACTTCCATTAATTTCTAATGTTTTGGACTTTGCTCATGTTGAAGACTTTGTAAGTGGTAAGTTAGGTAATATTTCTAAGGCGATCGTAAAGGTTGCTGGCGAAGAAGCCTAAGTTATCTAGGCGGGTAAGCATATTTTCTACATCTTACTTCAAATTTTTTCCAAGGCTTTTTCACTGTTTGAAGTGAGTAAGCAAATCTTTCCAAATTTGAGCTTTTATTGGTTAGGTATAGAAAATTTATTTTATGAAAAGGGGAACGAGAATGAATGAATCAAAGTTTATCAGCTGGCTCGGACGGATTGCCAGTATAATTGCTATCTTAATGTACGTGTCCTACATTGCACAGATTTACAACAACTTACATGGTAATTACGCTGCACCGCTTCAACCATTTGTTGCGGGAGTAAACTGTACTCTTTGGAGTATCTATGCATACTTTAAGAAAGATCGTGACTGGCCAGTGTTCTGGGCTAACTTTCCGGGAATCTTCTTTAGTTTTGCAACATTCTTGACTTGTTTCCCTTGGTAAAATAGGTCAAATAACTCCACATATTAATTCAATTTAACTGGCAAGAAATTGTACTTCTTGTCAGTTTTTTGATAGTATAAGAAAAAATATCAATTGAAGTGGTGCCATCAAACGGGTGCCGCTTTCTTTTATGGAAAGGAACAGAAAATGACAAAAGAAGTAAAGCGGATCATTGCGGTGGTCCTATTTTGCGAATTTTTAATCTGCTTAGGGATGAGTTTGGTATTTCCGGTAGAGCCATTTATTAAGAATGAATATCACTTTACTGCTTTCGACATGGGAGTGATGTCATCATTATTTGCGTTCGTTCAATTTGTCGCGTCACCGATTGTTGGCCGTTTTTCAGATAAGATTGGGCGAAAACCGATGCTGGTTTGGGGACTCTTGATTTTTGCTATTGCGGAATTTGTTTTTGCATTAGCTCAGCATTTGTGGGTCTTTGATCTCTCACGGGCGGTTGACGGTCTTTCAGCAGCGATGTTTGTCCCTACTTCAATGGCATTAGCGGCTGATATTACAACTGAGCGTGATCGTGCTAAGGTAATCGGTTGGTTATCCGCAGCCTTTAGTGGTGGCTTGATTTTGGGACCAGGACTTGGGGGCATATTAGCTCATGTTAGTTATAAATTCCCGTTTTGGGTTGCTGGAGTGCTTGGCTTGATCAGTACATTAGTGGCTTGGCGTTTTCTTCCTCGCGATGAGGATGAACGGTTCCAAAGTGAGACAAAGGATCCGGAGGGCGAACTTCTCGGTAGTAGTTGGCAGCAAATAAAGCAAATTATGACGCCAACGCTAGCAGTCCTTTTTGGGATGATTTTTGTCGCTGCATTCGGATTAGCAGGATTTGAGAGTATTTATAGCTTGTACGTTAATGAAGTCCATAACTTTGATTTAGGAGCAATTGCGCTTGTCCTAACATTAAACGGGATCATTTCACTGGTTCTTCAGGTGTTCTTCTTTGAACGACTTGTACAGTGGTTAGGTGAGGTCCGTCTAATGGAATATAGTTTTCTTTTGAGTATTGTTGGAACAATTTTGGTGATTTATGATCATTCACACTGGCAGCTGATTGTAGCAACGTTGTTTGTCTTTGAGGCTTTCGATCTTCTTCGTCCTGCTATTACAACTCTGTTAACCAAGATGAGCAAGACAAATCAAGGACTCCTTAATGGGATTAACATGTCGTTGACAAGTATCGGAAATATTATTGGTCCATTAATCACTGGAGCATTGTTAGACGTTAACTATCAGTATCCATATTGGTTTGTAATTCTCTTCTTGCTGATCGCCTTGATCATTGGTCTTCGTCTTCGGAAGCTCGACGTCCAAGACTAATTAGCTGGTGAACAGTGCTAGAATAGAGGTAACTTAATTGGGAGGCCAAAAAAATGGACTATAAATATACAGGCGATGACTTTAACATCAAAAAAGCACCAACAAAGGTTAAGGATAGTGCTGATGAACTGGAGAAAATCAAGAGACAAATTGAAGAAAACCTCCGACATCTTCGCCACGCCCAAAAAATGATGTATGCACGACATAAGTACGGGATTTTGGTTGTTTTTCAAGCAATGGATGCCGCTGGAAAGGATAGTATGATTGCTCATATTTTTTCTGGGGTTAATCCAGTTGGCTTTAAGGTGGCTAACTTTAAGCAACCAACTTCTGCGGAATTACGCCATGATTATCTTTGGCGGATTAATCAACAACTGCCATCCCGAGGAGAAATTGGCGTCTTTAACCGGTCATATTACGAAGACGTCCTAGTTTCTCGTGTTCATCCTGAAATTATCCTGAATGCTAATTTACCAGAGGTTGACTCCTTAAGTGATGTCAATGATCATTTCTTCAAGGGGCGGTATCAGGATATTCGCGATTATGAGAAATACCTATCACGGAACGGCTTTGTAATTTTTAAGTTCTTCCTTCATATTTCAAAGGACGAGCAAAAGAAACGGTTCCTTCGGCGAATTAACCTGCCAAAGAAACACTGGAAGTTTTCTTCAGCGGATATTCGAGAACGACAATACTGGGATAAATACCAAAAAGCATATGAAAAAGCAATTAACGCAACTGCTACTAAGAAAAATCCGTGGTATGTTGTTCCGGCCGATGATAAGTGGTATTCACGCTTAATCGTGTCGGATATTTTAACGAAAGAAATTGAAAAATTGCCATTGGCCTATCCTGAGTTATCTCCTGATGAAGCAGCAAAGCTAGATGCAGCTAAAGCGGAGTTACTAAACGAAAAGTAATTTACAAAAAAATTCATTTTTTTGTAAATTAGAGTTATAATGTGATTAGTGAAGTGATTTATGATTGGGGGGGATAAAAAATGAAGAAATGTCCTTGGTGTGGGAAAAACGTACCAACAGAAGATCGGATTTGTCCTTCCTGTGGGTATGATTTTAGCCGTGGCGAGATGAGTTCGTTTTATGATCAACGCCAACAAAAACAAGCTAAGAGTAAGATTCGCCATAAGAATGAAATGGTGATCGTTGCGACATTAGCGATCATTGCTGGTGGAAGTTATATTTTTAATAACCAGCAGGAACAAACCGAAGCTCGTCAAAACATCCAACAAACGACTAAGACCATTTCTGAATCATCGACTGCGGATAGTAGTGTTGCTTCAAGTAGTTCTAGTGAAAGTGCTGCTAAGTCTAGTTCTGCAAAAGCAAAGAAAGCTTCTTCTGAATCAAAGCAAACAGCCAAGACTTCCTCTAAGAAAGCTGAAAGTAAGAAGAATGTTGCCAAGTCTTCCCAGTCAAAGAAGAGTAGTACTGAAGTTGCAAAGAAGAAGCCTGCTGTAAAGAAGCAAGTAACAAAGAAGAGTAATGGCGACCAGTTAAAGAGCAATATGCAGCCAACTGAGTTTGCTGCAGCAGTTGCCAAATATGCTGCACAAAAGAATGTTTCAAAGTGGAAAGATGTTGTTAATAATTCAAATAACGGTATTTTGATCAAGGAAACAACCGAACCGGATATTGTTAATTACTTATCTGCTAAGGGAAATGGAACAGTTTACGTCGCCTTTAACAGTAAAGATAGCAACAATGAAGTTGTCTACTCTGCATATACCATCAATCAGGATGGCAGTGTAAATATCTACGAATTCGGGACACCTGATGCACCGCATACAGGGAATATTTACAATCCAGTTGAGACAGTTTCACAACAAGATCTGGTTAAGTACCTGAATAGTCATAAGCAAGCCAAGAATGTTCAGCAAATGGCTAAAAAAGTCGGAATTGCTCATGAATAAAGAATAGAATATGACAAAAGAAAAACGTGATTAAGAACCCACTAATCTTAACCACGTTTTTCCTTTTTCTATATTTAGATAGTGTATAATTAATTATGTAAGCGCTTATTTATTTGGGGAGAGTTTATATTGGAGGAGTTGTTATTAAGATGTTAAGTTTTTTGAAACCGCGGCATAAGGAGCAAGTACCACCTGATAAGGCTCACGGTTTATTTGAGCGGTATAAATGGATGTCCTTATTTGGAGTTTTCATTGGTTATGCTGCTTTTTATATTGTCCGGAATAATTTTACGTTATCAACGCCACAACTAAAGGCATCATTGGATCTTTCTAAGGGACAGATTGGGATGTTATCTAGTTGCTTACTGATTGCTTATGGGCTAGGAAAAGGGGTCATGAGCGCCTGGTCTGACAAAGCTAACCCAAAGCGGTTCATGGCAACCGGGTTGATTATTTGTGCGCTGCTCAGCATGTGCCTTGCCTTCTTTGGCTTTAGCCTATGGTCACTAGCTATTATTTTAATTCTCTTAGGCTTATTCCAAGGAATGGGTGTTGGGCCATCATTCATTATTCTCTCAACCTGGTTTGATAAGAAGCAACGGGGCTTTATAACGTCGATTTGGAACACTTCACATAATCTTGGGGGAGGACTAATTTCACCTCTTGCTGGATTTATGTTGGGAATTGTTGGTGCGAGCCACTGGCGGTTTGCAATCTATGTTTTCCCAGCGTTAGTTGCCATTGCGGTGGCCCTAATTGTGTTGATCTTTGTTAAGGGCCGACCTGAAGAAGAAGGCCTGCCACCGCTGGAAGAAACAAAGCAAGAACAAAGCAATATTGATTACCACGATTTAAGCTCCTGGCAAATTCTTACTAAGTATGTCTTTAATAATCCTGGTGCTTGGCTAGTTTCGTTTATGGATACCTTTGTTTACATGATCCGGTTTGGAATTTTAACCTGGTTACCAATCTTCTTAATTCAGGCTAAAGGCTTCACCCATGGTCAAATGATGATTGCGTTTGCGTTCTTTGAATGGGCCGCTATCCCATCTACATTACTAGCAGGGATTATTTCTGATAAACTTTTCAAGAGTTACCGGATGCCCCCTGCAATGATTGCCCTGGTTTTAATTATTTTCTGTATCTTTGGCTATTGGAATAGCAAATCAGTGACAGCAGTAACGGTTTATGCTGCGCTGGCAGGTTGTTTAGTTTACATTCCACAATTCCTTGATTCCGTTCAAACGATGGAAGTTGTTCCACCATTTGCTGTGGGCTCAACTGTTGGGCTTCGGGGCTTCATGAGTTATGTCCTTGGTTCAACGCTGGGAACGAGCCTTCTCGGAGTGGCAGTCGATCATTACGGCTGGAATGCGGGATTAGTTCTCTTAATTATCGCAACCATTCTTTGCTTAGCATGTTCTGTTGCTTTACACATTTTCTCATTAAAGAAACGTCATGCAGAAGCTAAATAGTATTAGATAGATCAAAACCTCAGTATTCAAACGATGGATACTGGGGCTTTGGTTTATTTCACCGTAATTATATTACTATTTTTAAAGGCCGTTGTAGAAAGTTCGTTGCCAATCCCGGGACGATCTGGCACAGTTAGTTGACCGTTTTCTGGCTCATAATCATATTTTGTCAATGCTAACATTTTTGGCATTGCTGTATTAATGTTATACTCGTGAATAACAAAATTAGGTAAGGTTGCTTCTAAGTTTAAGGAAACTGCCGTCATCAAATTACTACCAGTAATGTGGATTTGGACACCAATATCAGAAATTGCTGCTAAGTCACAGATTTTCTTGACCTCCGTTATCCCACCAGCAGTTCCAATATCCGGTTGGGCAACCTGAATGGCTCCCTGATCAAATGCCCGTTTGAAATCCCAGCGAGAATATAAACGTTCTCCGGAAGCGATTGGGAGACCAGTTTCGTGGTGCACAGTGGCTAAGAGTTGAGGATCTGGTTTGACTGGTTCTTCGTAATATAATGGTGAATACTGTTTGGCTAGTTTGCCGAAACGAATGGCTGCCAGTTTACCAGTCAGTGCGTGGTTCTCCAATATTAAATCGCCATTGGGGCCAAGTACCTGACGAACTGCATGTAGACGTCGTTGAACCAAATTTAGGTAGTCACTAGTTAAGAGATTCTCCTGGTCGATATGGTTAACTGGCTGGCCCTCTTCATCGAAAGTCAAAAAGTTAATTTTAACAGCGTCAAATCCCTTTTCTACCGCAATCCGGGTATTAGCCGCATAGTCTGCCGGTTGGCCAGCGTGATGGCGACCAACTCCTCAGCCCATCTGTAACTGACTCGCATAAGCACGTACTCGTCGTTGCTGCTCACCGCCTAATAATTCGTGTAAAGGGGCATGATAATATTTACCCTTAATATCCCATAAAGCAATATCAAAAGCCGAAATAGCACCAAAGATGACAGGCCCGGCGTTTAACCCAAAGAAACTCTGCCGATATAGTTTTTCCCAGATTACTTCGTGTTCTAACGGATTCATCCCAATTAGCAATGGTGCCAAATCATGCATTTCTGCAAATGCAGCATGACTAACAGCACCGTAGGAAAGAGCAACTTCGCCATCCCCATACAGACCGGTATCAGTATAAATTCGGCAAAAAGATGGTCGCCAGCCATCCTCTACCGGATCGCTATACAACAAATCAATTTTCTTTATTTTCACGATTGTTATCTCCCATTAACGATTTCTAAAATCACCTTAAGCATAAATGATTGCTAATAGTAAATGAATATTTTCAAAAACGATTAAGCTACTAAAAAGTTTTTGAGGGAAAACTTGAGAAAAATTAAAAAAGTGCCACCCAATTGATGATTAATTCACCAACCGGGTGGCTGTTGTTTTTTGCAATGAAGTCCAGAGTCATGACAAATTATCACAATTCTCGGTTTTTAAGTTTCAATTTATTTAGTATTAGTCATCTTAAAAGACATTATCTCGGCCATATTTACAGATGGGGAGGAGGGGACACTTAGTACATTTAGGATTCTTAGCGGTACATTGGTAGCGACCAAAGAAGATCATTGCGTGGTGAGCATCGAGCCATTCATCTTTGGGGACTGCCTCTTTTAGGCGTTTTTCAATCTGCAAAACGGTTGCGTTTGGTTTAACCATTCCTAAACGTCGTGCAACCCGACTAACATGTGTATCGACGGGAAAGGCAGGAATATTGAAACATTCTGCAAGGACAACGTTAGCGACTTTACGACCGACACTAGCTAAACTAGTTAATTCTTTCATGGTGTGGGGAACTTCACTGTTGAAATCTGTCACAATTCCCCGAGCGGCTTTAACAAGGTATTTAGCTTTATTATGGTAGAGACCGAGCGATTGAATAAACGGTTCAACGTCTTCGGGCTCAGCAATTGCTAGTGATTCAGGTGTTGGGTAACGGGTAAAAAGTGGCGGGGTAACCATATTAACTGATTTATCCGTTGATTGTGCACTGAGAATTGTCGCTAACAAGAAATGAAAAGTTGTATCAGCCTTTAATGTTGTTCCAGCTTCGGGAAACATGGCGCGCATTTGGTGAATGGCGTTGACAATTTCGCTATCTGTGAGCATGAAAGATCCTCCTTATATTTTCTTTTATTATAAAACAAATAAATTAACTGCCGAAAAATATTTGCTTTTAATTATCATTTGATAATGAGCTATAAGATATATATATATATATATATATATATACGGTAGCGCGGGATTGCGGGATTTTTATAATAAATAAATTTAAATATTGATTCGGACTTTATTTGACCTTTTTACGATAATGATGTATAACTAAAGGTGAACAAGCGATAAGTAATATTATTGCTTGGTTTATAACTGAAATTATTTAACGATTTAGTAGTCCTACTAGATTTCATTATGTATGTGATAATTTTTTCAGTTATCATGTTTGAACTGAACTTAATTTAATTGGTTGATACTTTATCCTCAAATTGAGATCATTGTCGCCTCCCCATGACTGTGATTTCGCAAATAATTTGCTAGGTTGATGTTATGACTTAGGTACACACTATCTAAACGCTTACCCCCTAAATTAACCTGAGTCGTAATTGGCATTCAACCGACCTAATTGAATTAATGATGCTTAAACATGCCCTATGAGACCTGCTAGATTGATCTCTATTGAAGACTTTTCAGAATTCCCCATTTCTGAAAAGTCTTTTTTGTTTTAATAATTAAAATTTTTTCATAAACGGGACAATAAATAAAAATAAAACATTTATTTAATTAACAATTGACCAATGTGCAATCGGTTGTTAGAATAAGTTAATGTTTTCTTATTATTCTAATCTAAATTTAATAGATAAGGAGGAATGGTTATGAGTTTTTGGAAAACAATTACCCGAAAAGAAGACCCGCGCGTCTATGCCAATAAAGACGGCCATCTGGTTCGTTCGTTGAAGGTGCGGGACTTCTTAGCACTTGGGGTCGGTACAATTGTCTCCACCTCTATTTTCACTCTTCCTGGTGAAGTGGCAGCAATGCATACTGGACCAGCCGTTGCAATCTCATTCTTACTTGCTGCAGTGGTTGCAGGATTAGTTGCGTTTTCTTATGCAGAAATGTCTGCAGCGATGCCATTTGCCGGTTCAGCGTATTCGTGGATTAACGTTGTTTTTGGTGAATTCTTTGGTTGGATTGCCGGTTGGGCACTTCTTGCGGAATATTTTATCGCACTAGCCTTTGTTGGTTCTGGTCTTTCGGCTAACTTTCGGGCATTAATTGCACCGTTAGGGTTGAAGCTCCCGGCATCATTGTCAAATGCGTTTGGGACTGATGGCGGAATTGTTGACCTGGTTTCGGTAGTAGTTATTGCTCTGGTTGCGGCCTTGATTTCTCGTGGGGTTTCTCGAGCTGCCCGAGTTGAGAATGTTTTGGTTGTCCTTAAAGTTTTCGCCGTTTTGCTATTTATTGTAGTAGGTTTGACAGCTTTACATGCTGCTAACTATGTTCCATTTGTTCCTAAATATCATGAAACCGCAAATGGACCATTTGGTGGTTGGCAGGGAATTTATGCTGGTGTTTCAATGATTTTCCTGTCATACATCGGCTTTGATTCAATTGCTGCTAATTCTGCGGAAGCTGTTAACCCGCAAAAGACAATGCCCCGAGGAATCCTTGGTTCACTTGTAATTGCTGTTGTCTTGTTTGTAGCTGTTAGTTTAGTTCTTGTCGGCATGCTTCCATACAGTAAATATGCTAATAGTGCTGAACCAGTTGGGTTGGCACTTCGGGCTGCCGGTCATGGCGGCGTGGCAACCGTTGTTCAGACAATTGCTGTTGTGGGGATGTTTACCGCATTAATTGGGATGAGTATGGCCGGCTCACGGTTGATTTACTCATTTGGTCGTGATGGAATGCTGCCAAAGTGGCTTGGTAAGTTAGATGAAAGTAATCGGCCAAACCGGGCACTATGGACTCTAACAATTGTTGGAATTCTGATCGGGGCGTTCTTCCCATTCGCATTCCTTTCACAGTTGATTTCTGCCGGAACGTTGATTGCGTTTATGTTCGTTTCAATCGGAATTTATCCATTGCGTCGCCGCGAAGGTAAAGATATTAATGACCCAGCATTTAAGGTGCCACTTTACCCAGTTTTACCAGCACTTGGCTTTGTCGCTTCATTGATGGTTTTCCTTGGTTTGGATTACCAAGCTAAACTGTACGCCGGAATTTGGTTTGTCTTTGGTCTAGTTATCTACTTTGCCTACGGAATGAAGCATTCGTATTTGAATAAGAAAAAGTAGAGTGCGAAACCGTAAAAACTCCCGGATGATAACGATTTCTCTCGACGAAGGCGATTAGCGCCTAGGAGAGAGGTCGTTATCTTGAGGGAGTTTAGGTTGAGCACGTTTTAACAAGGCTGCCCAGAACCTTTACCCAAAAAATTAAACGTGTTTCCACATACCAATTATTACTAACAACAAAAATATAAGTAGGGGGGATTGCTAATGGGTTCAATGGAAAATAACCACAAAATCTTAGCAAAAGAAAATGAAGCATTTGCCACCGCAGCACGAGTTAAGTATTACGATATCGTAATTAACAGTGGGCGGGGAGCTATTTTGACTGATGTTGATGGTAATCAGTACATTGATCTCTTAGCAAGTGCTAGTTCTACAAATACCGGGCATTGTCACCCGAAAGTTGTTAAAGCAATTCAGGATCAAGCAGCCCAAATTATTCAGTATACACCAGCTTATTTTGCAAATAGTCAAGCAGCGCGGTTAGCACCACGCTTAGCGGAATTAGCTCCAATATCAGGACCGACTGAGGTTGTTTGGGGTAATTCTGGTTCGGACGCCAACGATGCGATTATTAAATTTGCCAGGGCATATACTGGTCGTCAGTATATCGTTTCCTTCACGGGAGCATATCACGGGTCCACGTATGGTTCAATGACCCTATCCAGTGTCTCGCTGAATATGGCACGGAAGATGGGACCATTACTCCCTGGGGTTGTTAAAGTACCATTTCCCGATCCATGGGATAAACTTCCTGATGAATCAGAAGAGCAATTTGTTGATCGCTATTTCAAAATGTTTAAGTTGCCGTTTAAAACCTACTTACCGGTTGATGAAGTGGCCGCAATCTTGATTGAACCAATTCAGGGTGATGGTGGAATCGTTAAGACACCACCGGAATTTATGGAAAAGATTTATCAATTTGCTAAGGAAAACGGGATCCTCTTTGCTGTTGATGAAGTTAATCAAGGAATGGGGCGTACCGGGAAATGGTGGTCAATCCAACATTTTGGAATTGAGCCTGATTTGATGTCGGTTGGTAAATCGTTAGCTTCTGGGATGCCATTAAGTGCTGTTGTTGGTCGCAAAGAGATTATGGAGTCTCTTGGTGCTCCTGCTAACGTTTACACAACTGCTGGTAATCCAGTAACAACTGCAGCCGCTAATGCTACTTTAGATGTAATTCAGGATGAACATCTTCTTGAACGGTCAACTAAGTTAGGTGAAAAGGCTAAGCAGTTCTTTGAAGATGAACAAAAGAAATATGACTTTATCGGTGATGTCCGAATGTACGGCCTAGATGGTGGAATTAATATTGTTAACCCGCAAACTGGGAAAGGTGATACCGCAGCAACAACGCGGATTATGTATCGGGTATTTGAACTTGGTGCAATTATCATCAGTCTTCGGGGAAATATCCTGCGCTTCCAGCCACCGCTAGTAATTACCGAGGAAGAGTTAGACCGAGCCTTTGAAATGCTTGATCAGGCGTTTGCAGAAGAGGCTGCTGGAAAGTTAAGTCTTCCAGATAATGCTGAAGAATTAGGTTGGTAGTTCCTAAATTGTTACTTTAATAATCGAAAATAATCTCCTATAATATTTTGTTAGACAGCTAACTAAATGTTATAGGAGATTTTTTGATGGAATTAATTGGGCGATTGTTAAAAATGGCAACGAATAGCCTGAATCAAGAATTTAACCGGTTTGCTCAGCAGTATGACCTGACCGGGACACAGATGTCTGTAATTGATTTTATGGCTAATTGTGGAAGCCAGGAGTGTAACCAACAGATGATCGAACAGGAATTTAATATTAAACGGTCAACAACGACAGTAATTATTCAACGATTAGTGAAAAAAGGCTTGATTGAGCAACGGCAGTCAGCAACTGATCGCCGGCAAAAGGTAATTACGTTGACAGCAAGAGGAAGAGAATTAGCACCTAAAGTTAGGGAGTATATTTTAGGATCTGAAGAACAACTAATAGCTAACTTTACTGCTGAGGATCTTCATCAGTTCAAAGAAATTCTGAAATTCATGATTGGGGAGGGTGAAGAGAATGGTTCAAAATGATCGAATTCCGCCTCGGGTTGTTGCTGCCGTTATTGCGACAGGGTTAATGTCTTTTTGCGGAGTGATCGTTGAAACTGCGATGAATGTTACTTTCCCAATTCTGATGAGTGAGTTTAGTCTAACAACGAATACGGTTCAGTGGATGACATCAATCTACCTGTTGATTGTTGCGGTTATTGTTCCGCTTTCGGCAGTTCTTAAGAATTCGTATAAAACACGGACCCTTTTTACCGTAGCAAACCTATTTTTCTTTAGCGGTTTATTAGTGGATGCCTTTGCGCCAAGCTTCACCTTATTGCTATTAGGTCGAGCGATTCAAGGTGTCGGAACTGGAATTGCCCTGCCGCTGATGTTTAATATCATTATGGAACAGGTTCCCCAAAGTAAAATTGGCTTTATGATGGGAATTGGTAATTTAATCACCGGAATTGCTCCGGCAGTGGGACCAACATTTGGTGGGATCATTGCTAGTAAATTGAACTGGCGGTGGATCTTTTACATTCTCCTCCCGTTGATGGTTGTTTCGTTTATTTTAGGACGGTGGGGGATTCAACAAAAATCTGTGATTAGAAAACAGCGGGTTGATTCCGTTAGCCTTCTGATGATTGTGTTTATGTTTAGCGGATTGGTTGACGGTTTTAGTAATGTAGGGAGTGTCCCGTTTATGAGCATTAATGTTCTGGGAGCCTTTTGTCTTGGAATTATTGGAATGATTGGCTTAACGTGGCGTTCACTTACAATCGCAACGCCAACGTTAGATCTGCGCCTATTTAAAAATCATCGGTTTACCGGTCATGTTCTAGGCTTCTTTCTTACTCAGATTATGTCGCTTGGCTTTGCCTTTCTTTTACCAAATTATATCCAGTTAGTTAACGGTAATACTTCCACGATTGCCGGATTAGTTGTCTTACCGGCAGGGGTTGCCGGAGCAGTCTTTGCGCCGCTTGGTGGTAAAATCCTTGATCGATTTGGTGCGCGACGGCCGATTCTTTTGGGAATGACTCTTTGTTTTCTTTCCTTGCTTGTTTTTGCTGTAATTAGTCGACAAATGAGTAATGTTATTATTGCAATCGTTTATTGTTTCTATATGGCAGGAATGGGGATGTGCATGGGGAGCGTAATGACAAGCGCGCTCAGGACTATTAGTTCTTCAGAAACGGCACAGGGGAATGCAATCCTAAATACCCTTCAGCAGTTTGCTGGTGCAATGGGGACATCGATCGCTGCCATGATCGTTGCAAGTAGTCAAACACAGCTTAAAGTTAATCGGGCACTATCAACCGCAATTGGAACCCAACACGCGTTTATTGTTCTGACAATTTTCAGTGTCATTGTTTGGTTAAGTTATTACCGAAGTGTTAAAGATTAGCCCGCTTGCAAGTTATCAACAATTTCGGTTATACTTTAATCGCCGTCTTAGCTCAGATAGGTAGAGCACATCCATGGTAAGGGTGACACGGCGGTTCAACTCCGCCAGACGGCTTAATGATTTACCTCTTGACAACCTGACAATCACCTTTTATACTAACCATAATTTAATTTTTCTAATGATTTTATAATAATGCATTGATGAGAAGAGTAGGAATAGGCGCTCTCAGAAAGTGACCGCTGATGGTGAAAAGGCGGGAGAGTAATCATTCTGAAGATGAGCTCGGAGCAATTGAAAGGCGGTCAGTAATGGCTAGCTTTCCGGAAGGATCCGTTACCATCCCTGGCATTCTAGTTGAGTGCTGTTGAGACTGATTAATTCAGTGAATTTGGGTGGTACCACGTTGTTGACGTCCCTAGGTAGTTTAAATACTACTTAGGGGCGTTTTTTTGGTTATAACGAAAGGAAGAGAGCAATGACAAGATTTGACACCAAACTGGTTCATGCACCAGCACAACATGATAATAATACTGGAGCGGTGACTACTCCTATTTATAAAGCGACTACCTTTGCATATCCCAAAATTGGTGCACCAGTAAAGGATGATTATTCACGTTCTGGCAATCCAACCCGGCGTGCTTTGGAAGAACAATTGGCAGCGTTAGAGGAAGGAACAGCTGGCTTTGCCTTTTCTTCAGGAATGGCCGCTATTCATGCTGCATTGGCAATATTTGAACGGGGAGATCACATAATTGTTGGTAAGCAAATTTATGGCGGAACCTTTCGATTGCTTCACCAATTCTTTGAGCGTTGGGGACTGGAAATTACCGCTGTTGATACCCGTGATCTCACGGCAGTTGAAGCAGCGATTCAGCCAAATACCAAAGCAATTTACTTTGAACCCGTAACAAACCCACTATTGCAAGTAACAGTGGTGCGAAAGGTTGCTACATTGGCGCACCAACACCACCTACTGACGATCGTTGATAACACATTTTTAAGTCCATATTTACTACAGCCGTTGGCACAAGGAGCTGATATTGTAATTCATAGTGCAACTAAGTATCTATCAGGACATTCTGACGTTTCAGCAGGAGCAGTGATTGTTAAAAATCGTGAGTTAGCTAAGCGGGTTTATTTTATTCAAAACGCTCTTGGTAGTATTTTGTCACCTGAGGATAGTAATGAACTAGCAAGAGGAATTAAGACTCTAAGTTTACGGTTGGATCGGCAAATTGCTAATGTTAAGGAGCTGATCAACTATTTACGAGGATTAAGCGTGGTTGAAAAGATCTATTATCCTGGGGTTGAGGGGCAACCAGGATATCAGGAGCTACATCAAGAAGCTAAGGGGGCTGGCAGTGTGTTCTCGTTTGAATTAACAGAAAGGGTAGATCCGGTTAAGTTTGTCAATGCTCTTCACTTATTCAAGCTGGCTGTTAGTTTGGGAGCCGTAGAAAGCCTGGTTGAATTGCCAAGCAAAATGAGCCATGCAGAATTAAGCGAAGAGGAGCAGTTAGCTGCTGGAATCAAGCCTGGATTAATTCGGATGTCAGTTGGGATTGAAGATTTTCATGATCAAATCGCTGATATTCAGCAGGCAATCGCAAAGTCAAGAAAATAGGGGGGTAATTACTATGTGTAAATATTCAGTTGAAACAATTGCGGCACAAGCAGGAAACCATATTGATGACAAAAAAGCGGTTGCTCTACCGTTGTACTTTTCTTCGAACTATCGCCATGATTCCCTTGAAGAAGCTAAGAATTTTGATCCGAACAAGGGATACACATATTCTCGAATAGCAACCCCTAATCGTCGAGCACTTGAACAAACAATGGCGAACCTTGAAGCCGGTCGGCGAGGATTTGCTCTAAGTTCAGGAATGGCCGCAATTCAGTTAGCGTTAAGTATCCTAAAAACTGGCGATCATTTGATTTCTCTTGATGACCTGTATGGTGGTGATTTTCGATATTTTCGTTATCTTCATTCGCATGTCGGAATTAACTTTGATCAGTGGAATGGTGAAAGACTCGCAGATTTGCTAGCTAAAATTACTCCGCAGACTAGAGTTGTTTTGCTAGAAACACCTTCAAACCCAACAATGAAAGAATTAGATATTGCAGAAATTGCTACTGCAGTTCATAAAAAGAATTCTCAAATTTTAGTGATTGTGGATAATACGTTCTATACCCCAGTTTATCAACGACCACTTGAACTAGGGGCAGATGTTGTTGTTCATTCCGCAACAAAATATTTATCAGGACACAATGATCTGCTTGGTGGTATTTTGGTTTGTAAGAATCAAGAACTCGCTGAACGATATTTTGAATATTACATTACGACTGGTGATACGTTGGATTCTTTTGATTCATGGCTGTTATTACGAAGCTTGAAAACATTAGATGTTCGGGTAAGACAGCATACTAAGAATGCTCAAGCGGTGGTTAAATATCTTAAACAGGATCCAAGAGTCGAGAAGGTATTATATCCCGGGAAGGGTGGGATGATTAGTTTTTACCTTAAAGCTGAAGATGATGTTGCTAGGCTTTTAGATAATGTGAAACTGATTACCTTTGCGGAAAGTCTTGGAGGAATTGAAAGCTTGATTACAATTCCGTATTATCAAACTCATGCTGATGTGGAGCTTGATCAACGGCAACGATTAGGGATCACACCACGCTTATTGCGACTATCTGTTGGTTTAGAAAATCCTCAAGACCTGATTAATGATATCAAGCAGGCATTAGGAGAATAAAAAAACAGGCTCAGACGTGAAATTAGTCTTAGTCTGTTTAGTATTGCTTTACGGGCCTTCTGTACCTACTCAAGCTAACGTTCTAGGCAACTGAGTCGAAATGTGTTCGCAGGGAAGCCCCTATAGACAACAACCTCCCTCCCAGATGCTTTCAGCATCCAGTCGGGAGAAATTGTTAGCTTTCCGCAAGTCCTCTGCTGGCTCGCACTCTACTTTGCTAGCATTTCCATTCTTAATGCTTCGTAGATGGAGTTTTTGGCACCGAGAGTCATGCTAGTGAAGTAGGCAATAAAGGTAAGAATGGTCATTGGTAAAATCTGATCAACTGAGCCAACCATTTCGGTGACGAGAAGAATTGCGGAAATGGGGGTTCCTTCAGTGGCGCCAAAGTAAGCAGCCATCCCCATTGCAATCAAGTTCAGGTAACAGCTTGCTGGGATAATGTTGAAGTGAATCAAGATAATTCCGGCGATTGCGCCAAGAAGACTACCAAGAACGAAGATCGGCATAAAGATACCACCAGGAACAGTAGCACCAGCGGCAATCATTGTTCCCGTATATCGCAGGACAAAAAAGAGGATGAGCATCCCTAAAACTAATAGCCAGTTAGTCTTTAATGACATTTGCGTAATATACATAATAAAATTATGACTTCCACCAAGAATATGGCAATTCCATAGACCAACAGGAATAACAAGAAGTAAGGGGAGAATGCTGTGATAATAGTTAGGGAGAATGGTAAATTTACGGTACCACCAACCGAGATTAAGTATTCCGTATTGAAAAAGGTACCCACCAGCGCCAATAACAATACCAACTAGAATTAGCCATGGGTATGACGAGAGTGGTAACCGCATTGAGATTGGCATGGCTAGACATGGTTTTGTCCCAAAAAAGAGGATTGTCATTAGGTCGGCAGAAATAGCAGCGGCTAAGGCTCCTGCAATTACCTTAAAATTAAAATGACGGGTAACCTCTTCAAGCAGGAAAACAGTTCCGGCGATGGGGGCACTAAAGGCAGCTGATAATCCAGCAGCAATCCCGCATTTAATTAACAGATCGCGCTCTTCAGTATTCTGATAGTGGTATACATCTTCCGCAAATCCTTGTCCAATACAGGCACCAATTTGAATACAAGGACCTTCTCGACCAAGAAAAAGTCCTGGACAGATAGTTAGGAGACCACTGACAAACTTTCGCCAGAGGACACTCCACCAATTCATTTGATGCTTACCAATTAGAATTGCTTCAATCTGAGGAACGCCAGAACCAACAATATCGAATAATTCAGGACGAATTATCTTTGCGATTAGCCAGACAACGATTAACGTTCCTAAAATATATGGAATAATCATCAGTGGGTGGCTACCCAAATAAGGATACACAATTGTTAAAAGGATCAGTGTTTGATCAATAATCCAACGAAAGGTACCGACGACTAATCCGGTGATAACCCCTACTAAAATTCCGGGAATAACATAGCGTAAGAATTCAGCGGTAAAGGGTTTTCGTAAAAGATCTTTTGCGCGCAGGACTGTTCCTGTGTCAGTCGATGAATTCATTTCTTCACTTCCAATCTACACGCCCCAATTATATTCTTTTCAAGATCCTTTCACAATTCTAAAGAAGCGCTATCATTAGGATTAATATGTTACAATATGGTTTTAATTAAGTACGAGCGGGAACGGAGGTCTTTTAATGGAATTTATTGCAACGCTAGCGGGACTATTGCTGGCGACCCAATTAGTAGCGCATCTTTGTCGACGAGTCGAAATTCCCGAGGTTATTGGGCAGATTCTGGTTGGAATTGTTGCCGGACCGGCGCTATTAAACTGGGTTCACCTCAATTCAATGATGAACGAGTTTCAGGAAATTGGGGTAATTATTTTAATGTTCATTGCCGGCTTGGAAAGTGATCTTTCATTATTGAAAAAATATCTCAAACCAGCAGTGGTTGTGGCAATTGTTGGTGTTGTGGTTCCAATTGCAATTATGGCTCCTGCGAGTTACTTTTTCGGCTTCACAACTCTTGAATCGATTTTCATTGGGGTTATTTTTTCCGCAACTTCGGTGAGTATTTCGGTTGCGGTCCTGCGAGAATTTAAACGATTGGATAGCCGTGAGGGAGCAACGATTTTAGGGGCTGCTGTGGCTGATGATATTATTGGCGTGATCCTCTTAAGTATTATGATCAGTGTGGTTAATCAGGCTGAAGGAAAGACTGGGGGGCAGCCATTATGGGCAGTCCTGCTTCTCCAAGTCTTGTTCTTTGGTGGGACTTACCTGGTTGTTAAATGGCTTGCTCCATACATGATGCATCTTAGTGAGCGGCTATTGACTGTTGCGTCACCGTCCGTAATGGCGATGATCATCTGTTTAGGAATGGCGGCAATTGCTGATTATGTTGGTCTAAGTGGGGCAGTTGGCTCTTTCTTTGCCGGGATCGCTGTTGCTAATACCCACCGAAAGGAAACGATTAACCGAAGCTTTATTCCAATTGGCTATGCCATGTTTATCCCGTTATTCTTTGTGAGCGTCGGTTTAAACATGCGAATTGATCGGCTAGATGAGTCATTTGTTTTTGTGATTGTGATGACGGTTCTTGCCTGCTTGACTAAGTTAGTCGGGTGTGGTGCCGGAGCCTATCTTTCGGGATTTGACTTTAACAGTTCATATGTCGTTGGTAGCGGAATGATTGCTCGGGGCGAAATGGCGCTGATCACCGCGCAAATCGGTTATCAAGCACATCTCTTATCATCAATGTATTATTCTGATGTAATTACAGTAATTATTGTGGCAACCGTTTTAGCACCATTTATCTTGAAACATGCTTTAGTGAAAGCAAATGAAGTTGCTGAATAGGAGAATATTTTGTAAATAAAGGAGGTCGGTGAGAAATAAAATTTGCCGACCTCCTTTGAATGCTGAGAGGGATGAAAATAATGAAGTATCTAATTGGGGTTGATGTTGGTACAACCGCGACTAAAGCAGTGCTGTATGATGAAAATGCAACGATCATCGGCCATTTTATTAAGAATTACCTCATTTACCGCGACCCACAGGGGATGGCGGAACAAGATCCAGAAGAAATCTTTCAAGCAGTTGAAACGGTAATTCGGGCGGCAACTCATCGGGCTGATTTAAAAACGGGACAATTACTTGGTGTTGCATTTTCAACGGCTAATCAAAGCTTACTGTTACTCGATGAACATTACCATCCCTTGACCAGAATTATTACCTGGGCTGATACCCGTGCTCGTCAAGATGCCTTGAAACTGAAAGAGACACCAGAAGGAAAGCAGCTTTATCAGACGACGGGAACGCCAATTCACCCGATGACGCCCTTAGCTAAGTTAATCTGGATTAGACGAGAACACCCGGAGCTTTTTCGCCAAATACGTCATGTAGCAGATATCAAGTCATACATCTTTTGGCGCTTATTTAGGAAGTTCAAGGTTGATCTTTCTGTTGCGAGTTGTACAGGTTTATTGGATATTCATACCGGAAAGTGGGACCAAGCTGCTCTAAAATTAGCTGGAATTAGTGAAAAGCAATTACCGATTGTTACTGAGCCAACTTCCCAAGAGACAGTGATGGTGGAAAGTGAACGCCAGAAAATGGATGTCCCACGCAGCACGCCGTTTGTATATGGTGCCTTTGATGGCGCCCTTTCTAACATTGGTGTTGGCGCGATTAAGCCTAATCAGGTTGCCATTACGATTGGAACATCAGCCGCCGTTCGGGTAATTACGGATCGACCGGTGATAGATCCACAAAAACGACTATTTTGTTATATGGTAGACAAAAAGCACTGGATTGTTGGTGGTCCGCTAAACAATGGTGGAGACGTTTTTCAATGGGCAGTGCACCATCTAATTGATCATGGAGCCTTAGAGAACGAACAAGTCGATCGCTATACATTAGCAAACCGGATAATTGAGGGAACCTCGACTGGGAGTCACGGCCTGTTATTTCATCCTTATTTAGGAGGTGAACGGGCACCGATTTGGGATGCAAATGCCCGGGGCGATTTCTTTGGTCTGACTGTACTGCATACCCGAGCCGACATGCTTCGGGCAGTTCTTGAGGGGATTAACTTTAATATTGCGAGTGTTTTTGAGACAGTAATCAAGTTAGTGGGGAAACCGCAATCAGTTACGGCTACAGGTGGCTTTGCTCGGTCGAAAATTTGGCGGCAAATGCTAGCGGATATTTTAGATTGCCAGGTTAATGTCCCGATTTCTTTTGAATCAGGATGTCTTGGAGCAGCTATTTTGATAATGCAGAGTAGCGGCCTTGCTAGTAACTATGATGTTGTAACAACTTATCTCGGTGAGAAAACAAAATATGATCCACAACCACAATCAGTTGCGGTTTATAAGCACCTTTTTCCCGTATTCTGCCAGGTTGAAAAGCTATTGGCCCCATCTTATCCAACAATTGCTAATCTTCAGAGTGAGCTCGCTTCACTTCATGGTGACAATTAAATAGTGCTACAATAGTTAGACTGATTCAGAGGAGGCTTTTGTGTGAACGAAGAACAGGAACGACACATGGAGCAGCAGCGGGTCGATTTAGTAATGAAGCAGATCGACAAACAAATAGCTGAAACTAAGAAGGCACTTGCTGATGCCCATAAGGAAACTCGAGCGGTTGAAAAGAATTACAGTGAAAATGCCTCAATTAACCGGTATGAAATTGACGACATTGCTGAATCACGAGCAATGATCGAACAGCAGCGGCAGTTAGTATCACGAGCAGCTGAAAGTGAAACGATCCTTCGCCGGCAGTTAAAGACACTGCAAAATCTTAAGCAGACACCGTATTTCGGGAGGATTGATATTCAGGATCCTGGTAAAGATCAACCGGAAACGTTATATATTGGAACGGCTTCGCTAATGAATGATGATAAAACTGCCTTTCTCATTTATGATTGGCGGGCACCGATTTCGGGTGTTTACTACAACGGAACGTTAGGTGAGGTGCGGTATGAAACACCGAATGGAATTCGGGAAACGGTCTTAATTAAGAAACGCCAATTTACCATTAAAGATGGGCGGATCGTTAACATGTTTGATACTAATGAAACGGTGGGAGATGAATTACTCCAGGCCGCTCTTGGTGAGCAAAATGATCAATACATGCATAACATTGTTGCCACGATCCAGCAGGAACAAAATGACATCATCCGCGATACCCATAGTGATCTCTTACTAGTACAAGGGGTTGCTGGATCGGGGAAAACTTCAGCAGTTTTACAACGGATTGCCTACCTCCTTTACCATAGTCGAACCGCATTAAATGCCGATCAGATTGTCCTCTTTAGTCCCAATCGACTCTTTAGCCACTATATTTCTCAAGTCTTACCGAGCCTTGGGGAACGAAACATGCGTCAGGTGACAATGTCAGGTTTTGTTCGGCGCCGGTTTGAAGGTTTACAAGTAGAAAATATTTTTGAGAGATATGAAAAGCGTCAACGGGCATCGAACCAAGATCGCCGAATTGACGACTTCTTAGAAAGTCAACCGGCAATGAATGATATTCATCGGTATGCAACCCATCTAATGGATGAGCAGCTTCAATTTAGTAACATTACTTTTGAAGGACGGGTCTTTTTCACTGCTGAGCATATTCAAGAACTCTATCAAAAACAGCCAACCGCAATGAAGACCGCTAATCGAATGGTTCAGTTAAAGAATAAGTTAATCCGCGAACTTCAGCGGCGAGTAAAAGAAGAAGCAAAAAAGGACTGGGTAGCTAAGGAACTTGATAGTCTTGATACTCAGCAACTTCATAATTTATACGGTAAAAAGACGATTGATGATTTTCGGGATGAAGATGAGCAATATGCTTACCTTGCATATCGCTGGGCAAAACGACGACTAAGGATTGTCGCTGACGCAATTTATAATGACTATTTCATTGATATTTATAGTCAGTACGCAAATTGGCTGCGACAGTTGCCATTGCCTGAAGAGATTCACCGGGAAGAGTGGCGACGGATGATTGATAATTATAGTAATGAATTAGAAATGCACCGTTTGGCAATGATGCACGCGGCCCCGCTGATGTACTTGCGCGATTTATTAATGGGGAGTGGGCAGAACCATTCGTTTAAGTATGTCTTTATTGATGAAATGCAGGATTATTCAGTGGCAATGATGATCTACCTGCGTCACGCTTTTCCAGGAGCCAAGTTTACTGTTCTCGGTGATAGCGAACAGGCACTGTTTAAACCATTGGAACTACCTGAGCAATTATTGGCACGTCTGAGCAAAACGCTAGTAGCTAAGCATCCTAATCTAATTTCGTTACGCCGAAGCTACAGATCAACAAAGGAAATTACGGACTTTGCTAAAGCGCTGTTGCCTGATGGTGATCAAATAGTGTCATTTACCCGTCATGGGCAACGGCCAGCGCTTCTGGTTCGTTCTTCAGCTGATGCTGTTGAACAGGCGCTACAAGACAGTGTTGAAAAGTATCATGAACAATATGAAACAGTTGCGATCCTTACTAAGGATCAGGAGCAAGCACAACAGGTTTACCGTCAATTGCATCGACAATTTTCCAATGTTCATTTGCTAGATATGAACGATACAGAACTGCCGAGTGGAATCTTAGTTCTTCCCGTTTATCTGGCTAAGGGACTTGAATTCGATTCAGTGATTGCCTATGATGTTTCGCAAGCAAACCTTAAGGGAACCGATGAAATTGGGATGTTCTACACAATGGCTACTCGGGCAATGCATGATCTGACGATGATTAGTAATGGGCAAGTAAGTACGGCAGTTAATGAAAAGGCTAGTCAACAACTAACGATTGAACATGAATTAATAAGGTAAAAGACTAGTAAAATAATTGAAAAAGCGCTTTCATTATAAAACGACTTATGTTAGTCTAGGTATGTTAGATTGATATGTGAGGAGATGTTTCGCCATGGTAAAAGACGAATACACATTAGTTTTAGTAAAACCCGATGGTGTTAAGACCCGCCATATTGGGGAAATTATTACCCGAATTGAACGAAAGGGCTACAAGATTGAAGCCTTAAAGATGATTCAACCAACTGAAGAATTGCTCCGTCAACACTATGCTGATAAGGTTGATAAGCCATTCTTCCCTGAATTACTTGAATACATGACAGAAGGGCCAATCGTGGGAATTGTCGTTTCTGGAACAAATGTTATCAAGGCAATTCACAACATGGCTGGTGCTACCAACCCAGTTGAAGCCGAATGGGGAACTATTCGTGGTGACTACGGTCGTGAATGGCCAGATGGCAACCTTCGGAATATTGTTCACACTTCCGACGAACCTTCCTCTGCTACTAAAGAAATCAAAATCTGGTTCCCAGAATTTGAATTTACACAGGGCTAGAGTGTGAGCCCGTTAAAACCTTCCGGTGGCTAACGATTTCTCCACCGAACGGCGGTATGCCGTCGGAGGTGGAGGTCGTTAGCTCGAGGAAGGTTAGGGCGAACACGTTTCGACTATGCTGCAGTAGAACATGCAAGTTCCTGACGAAGGAGTGAACCAGAAAACTTGTTTTCGTCTGTGAACCCTCGCAAGGCTGATTAGACTTCTTGCTATCAACTTGTTGATAAAAGAAGTCAATCAGCTACTGCGCAGATCTCGACTCGGTTGCCTAAAATCATTAGCTAATCTGATAATTTCACAAAAATCTTCATAAATAAAAATGGACTGGAATTTCCGGTCCATTTTTATTTACGAAACTAATTAGAGTGTGATCCTGCTCGGTATAACTTTGGGCTGAAACCACTATAACGTTTGAATGCTTTGGAAAAGGTGAATTCGTCTTTGTAACCAACACGACGGGAAATTACCTGAATAGGATCATCGGTATTTACAAGCTGCTGTTGGGCATCTTCCATTCGTAACTGGGTAAGGAACTTTTGCGGTGAAACGTTCATTTGTGATTTGAACAGGTTATATAGGTAGCTTCGGGAGATATTAAGGTGATGGCAAAGATCTTCGATGTTGCAGTTACTATCCTGGTAATGTTCTCTTAAATAGTAATTAGCAAGCTGGAGTCTTTGCTGAGCCTTGGTGTTAGCGTGAGGCGCTTTATCAGGGTACTCAGTAACAAGCTGGTAAAACATTTGATAGGTAAGTGCTTCAACTAGGATATCATTTCCAAGCGAACTCGGCTTTTTTAGGGTGGTAAATAATTTGTGTAGGCTGGAGTAGAATTGACTATCCTGGACTTGACGTAAATAACGCTTTTTATTCAATTCCGAGCCAGCAAGCATTGTTTTTATCTTGGTACCAGAAAAACCGATCCAAAAGTATTTCCACGGATCCTGACCATCGGCCTGGTAAAAGCAGGGGACGCCTTTTGGAAGAATAAAAATATCCCCTTTTTTTAAGGTTACTGCAGGATGGTTTGCAGATGAAAAGCTCCCACAGCCATCTTGAATATAGTGGATAACGTAATTATCCCGAACATTATTTCCCCGGAAAAAGTAATTTGGTGGACAATTATACTGTCCAATAAAAAGAATGTTACTTTCCAAACTCTTCCCGGTTAAGCTTTTATATTCTCCGTCCATCATGATACTCCTTTAAAGCTACTTCGAATTGTTAAAATTTTTATATGACATGGTAATTTGTTGATAAAACAAGCCAAAAGAATTAGCACTATAATACAATTTATCAATATTAAATGTCAATTTGTCTTATGAGATAAATGGCATTTTTTTCGTACACTTAACCATGGAATGATAAACGCTTATCAAATATAATGAATGCAAACTCTGAAAGCGGATACAGAAAACGCTTTTATTATAACTAGAGAGAAGGAAGAATTATGAGTACTAGTAATAATGGCAAAATGACGATGCGCGAGCGTCTTGCCTATAGTTTTGGTGCATTTGGTAATGATTCGTTTTATGGGCTGCTGTGTGGGTACCTAATCATGTTTATTACTTCGCACCTTTTTGATACTGGTAACAAGGCATTAGATAACAAAATGATTAGTGCGGTAACGCTAATCATTATGTGTCTTCGCTTTATTGAATTATTCATTGATCCCTTTATTGGAAATGCAATTGACCGGACGAAGACACGCTGGGGACATTTTCGCCCATGGGTTGTAATTGGTGGGACTGTTTCAGCGGTAATTCTTCTATTACTTTTCACCAATATGGGTGGCCTATATAAAAAGAGCGCGATCGGTTATTTGGTTCTCTTTGCGGTATTGTACATCACAATGGATATCTTCTATTCATTTAAGGACGTTGGCTTTTGGTCAATGTTGCCATCGTTAACCACCAGTTCTCGTGAGCGGGAAAAAACAGCGACCTATGCACGAGTTGGTTCCGCAATTGGTGGTGGATTAGTTGGTATCTTGGTTATGCCAGCCGTCCTTTTCTTTTCTGCTAAGGGAACTAGCACGGGAGATGACCGTGGGTGGTTCATGTTTGCACTAATTATCTGTTTTCTTGCCCTGATTTCAGCATGGGGCGTTGGGATCTTTACCCGTGAAGTTAATTCGTCAATTCGAAAGAATAAGCAGGATACAGTTGGAATTGTTGGCATCTTCAAAGTCCTTTCGGGGAACGATCAATTAATGTGGGTTGGCTGCGCATACCTCTTTTACTGTGTTGCAATTAATATCGTTAACTCGCTGGAAGTGTACTATTTTACATATATTATGGGACGACCGAAGGCATTCTCGATTTTTTCAACGATTAATATTGCCTTAGGAATTGTTGCGACATCACTATTTCCGATTCTCTCAAAGAAGTTTAGCCGAAAAACGTTATTCACATGTGCGTTAGTTTGCCTTTTATGTGGACTTAGCCTCTTTGCTGTTGCCGGTGATAACTTAGCATTAGTTCTTCTAGCAGCTTCATTATTTGGTTTACCACAACAAATCGTCTTTTTAATTGTTCTAATGGTAATTACAGATTCCGTTGAATACAGCCAATTAAAGCTGGGACACCGTGATGAATCGCTTGCCCTGTCTGTACGGCCACTATTGGATAAGTTTGGTGGTGCCGTAGCTAATGGTGTTGTTGGTCAAGTAGCGATTATTGCGGGAATGACAACCGGTGCATCAGCATCAACCATTACGGTTACTCAGGCCCACAATTTTAAATTACTGATGTTTGCGGTTCCCGCAGTCATAGTTGTTATTTCAATCTTTGTTTTCGGTAAGAAAGTCTTCTTGAGTGAAGAAAAGCACGCGGAGATCGTTGCTCAGCTTGAAAAGACTTGGGGAAAACACTTGGATAAAGGAGAAAAAACACCAAACCAGGTTGTTATTCCAGCACCAATTAATGGTCAGCTAATTAAGCTTGCTGATGTTAACGATGAGACATTCTCATCTGGAGCGGCTGGTGATGGCTTTGCAATTAAGCCAACTGATGGTCGGGTATTTGCTCCATTTGATGCAACCGTTAAACAGGTATTTACGACTCGTCATGCGGTTGGTCTTGTAAGTGATGACGGGGTCGCCCTCTTGATTCACGTCGGAATTGGGACGGTTAAACTAAAAGGTACTGGCTTTGTTTCATATGTAGAAAATGGTCAGCGAGTTCACAAGGGTCAAGAGTTAATCGAATTTTGGGATCCAGTGATTAAGAAAGCTGGGCTTGATGATACGGTGATTGTTACGGTTACGAATGCTAAGAAGCTTGGGCCAATTACAATCATGAAAAAAGCGGGTAAGCAGGTTAATTCAGGGGACCCAGTTATGGAAGTTGATCTAACAGATCCTAAACCAGAAAACGATCCATCAGCGTTGAAATTGACTAGTGATCCAGCGTAAACAAGGTTATAATTGATAATGTAAATGCTTACAATACTAATTAAAGGAGTTATCTACAATGAGTATCCACGTTAATGAAGAGCACAAGTTATTCCATTTGCAAACGGCAAAGACAAGTTACATCTTCAAAATTCTGGAAAATGGGAATGCGGGACAATTATATTACGGTCCCCAGATTCCTGTAAAAAAGGATTACCCTAACCTTGCCAGTCGTGAAGAACGTGATTGTACAAACACGTTAACTGTTGACCAAAGCGACTTTCAGTTGGAACTCATTAAGCAGGAGTATGCGGGTCTTGGAAAAGGGGATTACCGTTATCCTGCTTACCAAATTACCTATCCAAACGGTTCACGAACTTCAGAATTTGAATATACAGGTTATGAAGTTGCAGATGGCAAGGAACGACTTAAGAACATGCCGTCAGCATTCGACGATCAGGGTGATGATTCACAAACTCTGACGGTAACTTTTAAAGATGAGTTAGCTAACCTTGTTCTCCAACTTCACTACACTGTCTTTGAAAAAGAAGATGTCATCGTTCGGAGTGCAACCTTCATTAATCGTGGTCAAGAAGCCGTAACTCTTGATCGGGCCCTTAGTCTCCAATTAGATTTGCCAGATCATGATTATGATATGCTTCAATTCTCAGGAAGTTGGGCTCGGGAACGCCACTTAATCCGGACACCGCTCCGTTCCGGAATTCAAAGTATCGGTAGCTTGCGGGTTGCCTCAAGCCACCAACAAAACCCATTCTTTGCTTTGGCCCGGCTACATACTGATAACCACCAGGGAGCAGCCTTTGGGTTTAACTTCATTTATTCTGGTAACTTCATTGACTCGGTTGAGGTCGATCAATTTGACACCACTCGGGTATTAGTGGGAATTAATCCAGATGATTTTGGTTGGAAGCTAGCAAATGGTGAAAGTTTCCAAACTCCAGAAGCCGTGATGACTTATACTAGCGATGGCTTAAACCGAATGAGTCAGCAGTTAGGTGCTTTCTATCAAGATCACCTGATTAACCAGCATTTTGCCCACCAAGATCGACCAATCTTGATTAACAACTGGGAAGCTACTTTCATGGACTTTAACGAAGCAAAGTTAATGAAGATCGTTGAGCAGGCTGATAAGCTTGGAATCGAAATGTTTGTCCTTGATGATGGCTGGTTTGGTCACCGGGACGATGATAAATCCAGTTTAGGTGACTGGTTTGTTGACCAAAAGAAGTTTAGTAATGGAATCAGTGGCTTTGCTGATCGGGTTCACGACCAGGGGATGAAATTTGGTCTCTGGTTTGAACCAGAAATGATTTCAGTTGATAGTAAGCTTTATGAAAAGCACCCTGATTGGATGATTGCAACTCCTGGACGTCAAGGGACTCCTGCTCGAAACCAGTATGTTCTTGATATGACCAGGCAAGAAGTTGTTGACTACTTATTCGAGCATATGAGTGCAATTATTAAGCAAACGAAGCTTGACTATATTAAGTGGGACATGAACCGAAATATCACTGAAATGTACGGTGCAAAGTTACCTGCTGACCAACAGCTTGAATTCCCGCACCGGTATATCCTGGGTGTTTATCAATTATATGCTCGGTTAACCGAGGCCTTCCCGAAGGTTCTTTTTGAATCATGTGCTTCAGGTGGTGGCCGGTTCGATCTTGGAATGATGTACTATGCTCCACAAGCTTGGTGCAGTGATGATACTGATGCCGTTGAACGGATTAAAATTCAAGATGGAACTTCATATGGTTATACCCAGAATATGTGGGGCGCCCATGTTTCGGCTGTTCCAAATGATCAAGTTGGGCGGTTAACGTCGCTTGATACGCGGGCAGCGGTTGCTTACTTTGGTGACTTTGGTTATGAATTGGACATTACCAAGATGGCTGCAGATGAACTAGCCACTATTAAGAAGCAGGTGGCTTTCTACAAGCAGTATCGGCACCTCTTCCAATTCGGGAAGTTTTACCGACTTGATAATCCAGACACCAATAATGATAATGTCTATGGTTGGCAAGTAGTTAACGAGGACCGGAGTGAAGCAATTCTTGCCCGATTCCAAATCCTCAACGGTGCTAACCCTGCTTATATTCGGGTATACTTTGCTGGCCTAGATCCAGAAGTTACCTACACTGTTAATGATGGTCAGGAACGGTTCTCTGGAGCTGAGTTAATGAATGCTGGTTACTTTGTTCCGCGGATTATGGACCGCACGAAGTCCGAAAAGGATCCGTCAGACTTTAGCAGTCGGCTGTTCATCGCGAAGAAAGTTAAATAGGATTAACATAGTTAAAATTTAAAGATGAGAGGGCGGGAAAAAACTTAACGTTTTTCCCGCCCTCTATATATACTTATTAATCTCCGAACTTAGAGAGTCTAATCGCGGGAATTAACTGAGGGACTCGAGCCTAACTACGAACGACTCTGATGATTTCTCATCATCATTCATCGTTCTAGGTTAGTCAACCGTCCCTCCGAGAAAGTTAATTCCCAGCTTCGTATCTTTTTAATTATTCAGCGTTATTTGTTGGCCGTTAACGGTAATTTTTCCAGCCGACTGAAGTGAGTTTAGTTGTCGACTTAACGTCTCTGGAGTTAATCCGAGAAAATTAGCTAAGTCCTTTTTCTTGAATGGGAGGGTAAATGAGACGTTTCCTGCTCGGGTTCCTTCTTCCTTAAGGTAATCAAGAACCCGATCCTGAGCGTTCATTGAGTTTCGCCGAATGGTATTCTTCTCTGCCATTATTAAGCGCTGACCAAAATCATTTAAAAGCGTCAAGGAAAGATCGGGTGTTTCATTTAACATCTTTTGAAAATCTTGTCGGTTCATAGAACACACCAGACAATCTTCTGTCGCCTGGATGAAGTTTTCGTGATCTTTTTGGCTAAATAAATTTTCTTGCCCGGTCGAATCACCCTTTGCCAAGACGCCGAGGACCGTTTCTTTACCATCTTCGTTTAATGAATAGATTTTGGCGTGTCCTGAATCAATTACGATCATTCCATCCTGACCGTCTAATGGTTGACGGATTAGACTCCCTTTCGGAAAAAAGTCTTGGTGAGAGGTGATTGTCACTAACTTCTTTTTTAGGGAGAGTGGCAAATTCTTGAAAATTGAGGCTTTGCTTAGACAGGCAACTTCAGAATGTTTGGACAAATTAACCATCCTTTCTTGATTTAAATCAATTTAATTATACATACTTCTGCATATAATCAAAGCAACAAGTTTTGGTACTTGTTTAAATATTTAAGTTAATTATTGAACAAAGCGAGGCTATCAAAATGAAGGTTATTATTGTTGGTTGTACCCATGCCGGAACAATTACCGCTACCCAAATTTTAAAGGATCATCCGGAGACTGATGTGACTATCTATGAGCGGAACGATAATGTTTCATTCTTGTCATGCGGAATTGCTGTTTACCTAAGCGGGGATGTTGGTGATCCAGATGCAATGTTTTACTCCAGTCCTGAGCAATTAAGTCAACTAGGTGCTGAAGTTCACATGCAACATAATGTTACCAGCATTGATCCCGAAACAAAGACGGTTAAGGTAACTGATTTAGTAACTGGTGAAGAAAAGATCGACCACTACGATAAGTTAGTTGATACCACTGGTTCATGGCCAGTTATTCCGCCAATTGAGGGTGTTGACGGTGAGCATGTATACTTATGCAAGAATTACCATCATGCTAAGAAACTATTTAGTGCTGCTAAGGATGCCCAACGAGTAGTAGTTATTGGTGCTGGTTATATCGGTGTTGAATTGGTTGAAGCTTATACTCGCCAGAACAAGAATGTAACATTGATTGATGGGGCACCACGGATGCTTCACAAGTACTTCGATCAGGAATATACCGACCGAATTGAACAGCAATTTAAGGATCATGGAGCAACCCTAGCTTTTAATCAGCGAGTAACTGCCTTTGAAGAACATGACGATGGGGTAACCGTGAAGACGGATAAGGGAAGTTTTGATGCTGATATTGCGATTCTTTGTGTTGGCTTCCGACCAAACACTGATCTTCTCAAGGGCAAAGTTAAGATGCATGATAATGGAGCAATCGTAACTAACGAATACATGCAATCATCCGATCCCGATATTTATGCTGCTGGAGATTCTACCAGTGTTCACTACAACCCAACTGGTAAGGATGCTTACATTCCGTTGGCAACCAACGCAATTCGTCAGGGAACGATGGTCGGTGTTAACATTTTTGGCAACAAGATGCGTGACATGGGAACCCAGTCTAGTTCTGGCTTGAACCTCTATGGGACGACAATGGTTTCTTCAGGCTTAACGTTGGAAAATGCTAAGGAAGCAGGAATTGATGCGGACTCAGTAACGATTGAAGATAATTACCGTCCAGAATTTATGCCAACGACTGAAAAAGTTTTGATGACCCTTGTTTGGGATAAGAAGACTCGGCAAATCATTGGTGGTCAATTGATGAGTAAGTATGATGTTGCTCAGTCAGCTGGTGTCTTGTCATTATGCATTCAAGATAAGCACACAATTGATTACCTCGCTTTTGTTGACATGCTCTTCCAGCCAAACTTTGATCGACCATTTAATTATCTGAACATTTTAGCTCAAGCTGCTGTTGCTAAGGCAAATAAGTAGGAACGAGAACTAGCACTTGTGCTTTGCTGACAACGCGAAGCAAGCCGTGATTAGACTGAAACTATTAATAATAATTAGAGTCCAGGAGAAAGTATTTTGCTTTTCCCTGGACTCTCTCTTTATTTTAAATTATCTTTTTCCTTCAAATATTTTTTTTGGAGGGATAAACTGTTTCGTGGCCAAAACACGCCATCAGCGTATCCTTGGATATGTGAATCATTATTAGCCTTGTTAAGCCGATATTGTCCCCATGCACAGTAGAGGAGGCTTTGCTCAATGCCAATAAAATGACGTCCTAGTTTTTTAGCTGTAACCAGGCTTGAACCAGCACCAGCAAAGGGGTCAAAAATTAGGTCACCAGGATTAGAACTAGCAAGGATAACTTTGGCCATTAGTTTTTCAGGTTTTTGGGTCGGGTGATCTGTATTCTCAGGCATTGACCAATAAGGAATTGAAATATCATCCCAAAGGTTGCTGGGCATGGTATCACGAAAGTTGCCGGCTTTAGTTGCCTGCCAATCTTTAGCGTGACCATCTTCCTTATATGGTGCTACTACTGGTCGCCGTTGTTTAACCTGATCAACGTTAAATACATAATCATGGGGGTCAACGGTTAAGAACCAGATGTCTTCAGAACTGTTCTTCCAGTTGGTTAGCGCGCCCCGACCCTTTTCCCGTTGCCAAGTAATTCGATTTTTGACCGTGAAGTGCTGCTCTAATACTGGAGCGAGGACGATACTGGTTTCCCAATCCGCAAAGACGTAGACGCTAGCACTAGCCTTTAATAGTGGCTTTAGCTTATTAATCCAGCCCTCAGTGTATTGTTGGTATTCAGCTGGCTTCATTTGTTTAAACGTCATGCCATCGTACTTTTTATTTAGGTTATACGGAGGATCGACAAGCGCAAGATCGATTGAATGACTTGGCAGTTGGTCCATTACCCGAAATGAATCGCCGTTGATCACCTTATCGGTAACCTGATCAAGAGAAAAAGGTTCTTCCTTTTTAGATTGAATGATCTTTGCCATCACATCTGCTGGTGCGTCCGCTAGGCTAAAATCAATCGTTTTATTGCGCTTTGATTTCACGACTCTCACTCCCGTACTAATGTTAAATCATAGTTCCATTATACAAGATCCCGTGACCTAATCTTGATTTTTCCTGGGAGAATAGCTTAAAATAGTCGGTAAATAAGTAGTGTGAGTAACAGCGAGGGATGGTTGATGAAAAGATCCCCAAAGCACGAACTGGTTACAATTAAAAATGATATTAAAGTGGCAGTGGTTCGCTGCAATTTAGGTGGTACCGCGCAGTTGATGCGTCCTATTAGTTTGAATAGCTAGTAGGGCGTTTTTAATTTAAGGAGGAAATACAATGGCTGAAGAAAAAAAGCACACAATCTTAACGGGTGACCGACCAACCGGGAAGCTTCATATTGGTCACTATGTTGGCTCATTAAAGAATCGGGTCCGTTTACAAAATACTGGTGATTACAATACCTTTATCATGATCGCTGACCAACAGGCGTTGACTGATAATGCCCGTGATCCAGAAAAAATCCGGAAAAGTCTTCATGAAGTGGCGTTAGATTACTTGGCAGTTGGCATTGACCCTAAAAAGGCAACAATTTTTGTTCAATCACAAATTCCTGCTTTAAGTGAATTAACGATGCACTACCTTAACTTAGTAACGATTGCCCGTCTTCACCGGAATCCAACTGTTAAGACCGAAATTCAACAGAAAAAGTTTGGTGAGAGTGTTCCAGCTGGTTTCTTTATTTATCCGGTGAGCCAAGCAGCAGACATCACTGCCTTTAAGGCGGATACGGTTCCGGTTGGGGATGATCAAGAACCAATGCTTGAACAGACGCGGGAAATTGTTCGGTCATTCAACCGGATTTACAATGAAGACATTCTGGTTGAACCACAAGGAGTCTTCCCGCCAAAGGGTGAAGGACGGATCCCGGGTCTTGACGGTAATGCAAAGATGAGTAAGTCACTCGGTAACGCGATCTATCTTTCAGACGATGCTGATACGGTTCAAAAGAAAGTAATGTCCATGTATACCGACCCAACACACATTAAGGTGAGCGATCCAGGTCATATTGAAGGAAACACTGTCTTTACCTACCTTGATATTTTTGATCCGGATAAGGAAAAGGTTGCTGAATTAAAGGAACAGTATCAAGCTGGTGGCCTTGGCGATGTTAAGATCAAGCGTTACTTAAACGATGTTCTTGAAACCGAACTTGAACCAATCCGAAAGCGTCGTGAAGAATACGCAAAGAACCTTGATTACGTCGACCAAATCCTTCAAGAAGGATCCGCCCACGCCAATGAAGTCGCTAACCAAACTCTCAAACAAGTCCGCGACGCAATTGGGATTAATTATTTTGATTAGAGTGCGAGCCCGTTAAAACCTTCCGGTGGCTAACGATTTCTCCGACGAACGGCGTCTTGCCGTCGGAGTCGGAGGTCGTTAGCTCGAGGAAGGTTAGGGCGAGCATGTTTCGGCTAAGTTGCCTAGCAGAGAGTTTGTTAACTCTAGCAAGTTCCTGGCGAGCAGATCTCGGCTCTGCTGCATTAATAACGATTTCTCTCGACGAAGGCGACTTGCGCCTAGGAGAGAGGTCGTTATCTTGAGGGAGCTTAGGCTGAGCACGTTTTTGGCTATGCTGCAGTAGAACATCATCTAGGCGGAAGTTGCGGTCACGGCGAACACGTTTCAGCTCAGTTTTACCTAGAATACTAATTCTAACAAGTCCCGAGTGAATAAGTTAGCTACATTTACATTCAAACACGACCCATAATTGTTAGTCCCAGCCCCTAACAAATATGGGTCGTGTTTTATCTGGTCAAATTTCACCAAGAACTAACCATAAAAAATAATCTTCCGTCCTTCCGATAGTTAACGGGTTCACACTCTGTTGAAGAACATGGTATTATTAAGAGGATATTAAATTTCGCTTTTTTCTAAATAAAATACAGATTATCGGAGGTGAAAATGGTGGAAGAAAACCTCGCGATTGTTGATCTTGGTTCCAATTCGACAAGGATGGCAATTACCGAAATTGCACCTGATGGTCGTTTTCGTGAAATCAAACGGGTCAAAGAAAATACTCGTCTTTCAGAAGGAATGGGCCGGGAGAAAGTGCTTCAGAAAAATGCAATGGATCGAACGATTGCTGCCTTAAAAAGGTTCAAGAAAATTTATTCAATGGTACCTAATATTCAGGTACGAGCAATCTCAACGGCAGCAGTTCGTCAGGCAAAGAATCGTCAAGAATTCTTAAACCGGGTCGAAAATGAAGTTGGTATTCACTTGCAAGTTCTTTCGGGGAAAAAAGAAGCATATTACGATTACCTGGGTGTCATTCGGACACTCAAACTCAACCACTGTTTAATTTTAGATGTTGGTGGCGCAAGTTGTGAGTTGATTTTAGTTCAGCAGCGGCGGGCACGGGACCTGATCTCACTTCCTGTTGGTGCAGTTAACTTATCCGAACAATTCCACTTAGGAGGGTATGTTCGCGCCACTGACCTGTTTCGGGCACAGGTTTCGATGAATGAACGGTTGACGAAAATTCCGTGGCTTCGTTATGCTACTCGGGTACCAATTGTCCTCTTGGGTGGTGCTAACCGAACGCTTGCACGAATGACTCGGGCCTACCACCATCATGGACGGCGCCATTCTTCAGGGTCGATTCATGGATATCAATTGTCTTCACGAGTTGTTTTTGCAACTTATCGGGAACTTTTAAGTAAGAACCTTGCCCAACGCAAAAGGATGCCAGGATTAGAACCAGAACGGGCAGACATTATTATCGGCGGGATGCTGCCACTAGTTTCACTCTTGCAACGGAATAGTGATGGCCGGGTGATCTTCTCCGAAAGTGGTGTTCGTGAAGGAATTATCACCGAGTACGTTAACCAAAGGAAGAAACATCATGAGTAAAATGCAATGGGCACACGGCTTTTATCGGCTAACTCCTGAACAACGACGGCAAATACTTGCCGATCGTTATCGGCTTTCCCGGTCGGAACAGGAATTACTCGAACAGCATACAAGTGATTTAGGAAATGACTTGGTTGAAAATTACATTACTGATTACCCATTGCCAGAGGGGATAGTTACTAATCTAGTAGTTAATGGCAAGGATTATACTGTACCGCTTGTTATTGAGGAACCTTCAGTAATTGCGGCAGCTAATAATGGGGCGCAGCGGATAGCTAAGTCTGGTGGCTTTAAGGCAGAAAAAGCTTCACGAGCGCTGGTAGGCCAAGTAGTTGTTGAGTTGCCTAATGATCTAGAAGCTAAAATTAACTGGCTAAAGAATCAGGAATCAACATTAATTACAATTGCAAATGCCGCTCACCCATCAATGCAAAAGCGGGGCGGCGGTGCTAAGCAAGTTCGTATTCGTCAAGTTGGACGGTTCATTAGTATTGATTTGCTGATTGACGTTTGTCAGGCAATGGGCGCAAATACAGTTAATACGATGGCAGAAGCAGTTGCCCATTACTTGCGTGAAAATGGTGTTCATGTTGTTACTGCTATTCTCAGTAATTACGCCACGGATAGTTTGCAAACCGTAACTTGTAGTGTTGATTACGCGGAATTAGCGACGAAGCAGATGAGGGGCGAAGAAGTTGCCAAGCGGATCGCTGATTTAAGTGATTTGGCTCAGGTCGATCCATACAGGGCAGCAACTCATAATAAGGGAATCATGAACGGAATTGACGCTGCGTTAATTGCAAGTGGAAATGATTGGCGGGCAATTGAAAGCGGCGCTCATGCTTATGCTAGTCGTGATGGTCAGTATCGTGGCCTTAGCACATGGCAAATTAATGACAATCACCTTGAAGGAAAATTAACCCTGCCAATGCCAGTTGGTGTGGTTGGCGGTTCAATCGGGCTGAATCCTTTGACGAGCCTCAATTACCATTTGAGTGGAATTCAGACCGCCCAAGAATTAGCGGCTGTGATTACCAGTTTAGGATTAGCACAGAACCTGGCAGCGATCCGGGCATTAGCTACTACCGGGATTCAAGCAGGCCATATGAAACTCCAATACCGTTCCTTAGCAATTAGCGTTGGCGCAAAACAATCAGAAATCGAACAATTAGTAAAAGAACTTAGTCAGCAACCACATGTTGATCGTGAAGTTGCTAAACAATTATTGACAACGTTACGAAAGGAGTCCACCAATGAGTGAAGAACAAGAAATCAAGTTAAATGATGCAAATAAAGTCCTCCTCGACCAGGTTAATGAACTGTATCCAGAGGGGTCAGTCTTTGTTCAATTTAAGGGCAAGCGGGCTGGTTATGTTCGCCATGATCAAGCTACCCAGCAGACGATTCCAGGTGCTTTGGTAATTTTAGTAACTGATTTAACGGAACCAAACTATACAGCTTCCCACGAATTGCTACACCTATTAATGCTTCTTCGGGGATTTCCGCAAATTTTCTTCCAGCTTTCTTTAGGTGACCGAGAACTTGATGAACAAATGATGATCATGTCGACAGATCTGTATAACGTTGCAATGCACCGGGTTGTGGTTGCGGAACAACGGAAGCATGGCTTCATTAATAAGCGGGTAGAAGAAGAGTATCTTAAGGGGGTTGAACATACATTAACTCCTGAAAGCGAAGACGATGATGAACGAGCTTTGCGGTTATTGACCTTGCTTGATGCATTGGTATTCTTTGGTGACCACTTGGCAAGATACGAGGAACAATTACAGAATAATTATCCTAAGGCATTGGCAGCAGCCAAAAAGATATATGCTGAAATTACAAAAAAGCCAATAAAGAACGCCTTTGACATGTGGCGATCGATTGTCAAAATTTATTCCTTGTATGATCAGCAAATGGAAGAATGGGGTCTTCCAGCATTAAATAATGATAAATTTACGACCCTTTCACCAGTATTAAGTGAACGTCAATTACGTCTTGAAGTTCGTCAGGTATTTGAAATTTTTAATTCTGGAATGAAGGACCGGAAGACCGGGAAGCCCGCCTATGTTGGCCTTCGCCGGAATATTGGTCAAAATTCATTTACTACTGCTAAGCATTCGCCAGAAGAGTTTAAGCAGATTTATGATCAGCCCGTAAAGAAATTCTTAGAACAAAATCATATTCCATATATCATAAGGAAGTAATTTAATGGAACAAGCAGTACAGCAATTATTTGATAATGCTCAACGGATTGTGTTTTTAACTGGAGCAGGGGTTTCAACTGCCTCCGGGATTCCGGATTTTCGTTCTGCAAATGGATTGTATACTAAGGACCGGAATGCGGAGTATTATTTAAGTCACCGTTATTTTGTCAGTGATCCAGAAGGCTTTTATCAGTTTTGCAAGGAAAATTTATATTTCCCTGATGCTAAGCCGAATATCATTCACCAAAAACAGGCAGCCTTAACTCAACAAGATCGGGCTACGGTAATCACCCAAAATATTGACAACCTGTATGAAGAAGCAGGAACTAAACACTTGATCGACTTTCACGGGAACCTTTTTAATGTCTACTGTGAAAAATGCCATGAAACTGTTTCGGTAGACGAGTATTTAAAGAGTCGGCTTCACCAAAAGGATGGCGGGGCACTGCGTCCTGATATTGTTCTTTACGATGAAGGGATTAAGCAGGAAAACATTATTAATTCCGTTCGCGCAATGCAACAGGCAGATCTGGTTGTCATTGTTGGAACTTCAATGAAGGTTTACCCATTTGCTGGCCTTCTTGAATACCGAAACCCAACCGCCAAGGTAGTAGCGATTAATCAGGAAGCCCTTCAGTTACCGTGTGATTTTGAAATGATCCAGACTGATGCAACTGAATTCTTCAAGGAATTACAAGTAAAATAAAAAAATGAAGCTGCCGTGCGCAAATCAACAAGACTAAACGCAAACTAGCAGCTTCTTTTTATTGAAACGAGGTAATTAATTGAAGTAGATCACTTTGCCAGCGACCTTAAATGGCATCCCCTGATGACGTTTTTCGTTACCACTCTTCTTTAGTGAAAATACGTTCCGAATAGTCTTTGTAGTTAATGACATTTTGATCGCTCCTTTCATTTTTGGACACTCATTGTTTCCACCTTCAAGATATCATGAACGATTACAGAATGGAACAACTCTAAGAAGACGTCTCATTTCTTAAAAGGCTATTTTTGTATATTTTGCGTGGAATTAGTGGAAATTGTGCATAAAAGTGATGATGACGGCAATTAATCGCCAGAATAAATGAGTATAGATTTATTTTTGAGAAAATAAGAAATCGCTGAGAATACAAGGGAGGGAAAATACATGAAAATTACAATGGGATTGACAACATGGACTGAACACCCAGCGTTAATCAATGGCGAGCAACGGCCAGTGACGCTAAACGAGTATGCCCAACACCTGCCAACGGTTGAAATTGATACTTTTTTCTACGCGTTGCCCCAAATGGCGACGATTCAGAACTGGCTTTCCCAAGTACCAAGTGAGTTTCAGTTCATTATTAAGGCTCATCAGGGAATGACTCTCCATCAGCGAAATCAGGAAAAGGGTGAATTAGCACTACTATTTCAGCAGTATCGACGAACGATTGCGCCATTGATTGCTACTGGGCAGTTAAAAACAATTCTTTTCCAATTTCCACCGTACTTCGATGCGGAAGTAAAGGATATTGAATATTTAAAGCTGGTTCGTGACTGGCTTGGTGACTTACCAATTGCAATTGAGCTCCGTAACAATTCGTGGTATCGACCGGGAGTGGTTGATTCGTTAGTCTCGTATTGCCAGGATCTGCAATTTACCCTAGTTGCCGCGGATGAACCTCATGATACAGTTACGTCCGTTCCGTTTTACCTAGCAACGACCAATCCTAAACTAGCAATGATTAGGCTACATGGCCGTAACAGAAAAGGCTGGGATAACGCGGGAAAAGAATGGCGGAAGACGCGGACGCTTTATCGTTATACGCAAGAAGAGCTAGCCGGTTTTGCTCAAAAGATTAGTCAGGTTAATCCTCAACCGCAGGAACTCTGCGTAATCTTTAATAACAATTCTGGTGGGGATGCCGCACCGAATGCTCTTCAATTGCAAAAGTTAATGGGAGTTAAATTTAGTGGCCTTGCCCCGCGGGATCCTCAACAACTAGATCTCTTTTGAGGTTGGAGTGGGTTACGGATAATGCTATACTAAAGATTAATTAAAAATTAGGAATTAATAAGAAAGAGGGGCCTCATATGGCTGAACAAAAACCAACTTATTACATTACAACGCCAATTTACTATCCATCTGGTAAATTACATATTGGTAATACATATACGACCGTTGCTTGTGACGCTGAAGCGCGTTATAAGCGGTTAATGGGCTATGATGTTTTCTACTTAACCGGAACTGATGAACACGGGTTAAAGATTGAACAGAAAGCTGAAAAACTGGGCAAACAACCACAAGAATACGTGGATGAAATGGTTGCCGGAATTAAGAAGCTTTGGAAGACAATGGAAATCACTAATGATAAGTTTATTCGGACAACGGATAACTATCATGAAAAAGCTGTCCAAAAAATCTTCCAAAAGTTTATTGACCAGGGCGATATTTATAAGGGTAAATATAAGGGCTGGTATTCAGTTGATGATGAAGAATACTTCACTGAAAGCCAATTAGCTGAAGTTTACCGTGATGACGATGGTAATGTAATCGGGGGGAAGGCTCCTTCTGGTCACGAAGTTCAACTGGTTGAAGAAGAATCATACTTCTTTAAGATGAGCAAGTATTCTGACTGGTTGATGAACTATTATAAAGAACACCCTGACTTTATTGAACCGCACACTCGGGTTAACGAAATGGTTAATAACTTCTTAAAGCCGGGCCTTGAAGACCTTGCTGTTACCCGGACCTCCTTTAACTGGGGAGTTAAGGTGCCTAATGATCCTAAGCACGTCGTTTATGTTTGGATTGATGCGTTATCCAACTATATTACTGCTTTAGGCTATGGTTCTGATGATGACAGCCTCTTTAAGAAGTACTGGCCAGCTGATGTTCACATGGTTGGAAAAGAAATCGTTCGTTTTCATACGATTTACTGGCCAATCATGCTCCATGCTCTTGGACGACCACTACCCAAGCATGTTATCGGCCACGGCTGGTTGACGATGAAAGACGGGAAGATGTCCAAGTCAAAGGGAAACGTCATTTATCCTGAAACGTTGGTTGACCGTTATGGCCTGGATGCTACTCGTTACTACCTCTTGAAGGCAATGCCGTTTGGTAACGATGGGGTCTTTAGTCCAGAAGACTTTGTTGATAAGGTCAATTACGATCTAGCTAACGATCTGGGGAACTTACTGAACCGGACCGTTGCTATGATTAATAAGTATCAAGATGGTAAGCTAGTTGCTCAAAATGACACCACAACTGAATATGATGCTGATCTTGAACAAACTGCCGCTAATGCAATTGCTGAATTTAAAGCGGAAATGGATCGGGTTCACTTTGCCGATGCCTTATCAGCTGTTTGGAAATTGGTTGCTCGGGCTAACAAGTACATTGATGAAACTGAACCATGGGTATTAGCTAAGGACGAAAGTAAGAAGGCTGAGTTATCTGATGTTATGACTCACCTTGCCAAGAGCTTACGGGTAACTGCGGCACTGATTCAGCCAGTAATGACCCACGCACCAAAGGAGATTGTGACCCAGCTTGGTCTTGAAGGAACGAACCTTGAATTGACTGACTTACAATTTAACGATTTCCCTGAAACTGCCCAAGTGGTTGCTAAGGGAACACCAATCTTCCCTCGACTTGATGTTAAGGAAGAAGTTGAGTTCATTAAGAGCCAAATGAGTGCTAACCAAAAGCAAAAGGGACGTAAAGCAATGGAACAAGCAAAGAAAGAAGCGCAAAAAACAATGAGTGAAGAAGAAACAACTGGTAAGAAGCAAATTCGGATTGATGTTTTTGATAAGGTTGAATTAAAGGTTGCTCAAATTACTTCAGCAGATCATGTTGAAGGAGCAGACAAGCTGTTGAAGTTCCACATGGATGATGGGACTGAAGATGGCCGGCAAATTCTTTCGGGAATTGCCGAATGGTATCCAGATCCAGCCGTTCTTGTTGGCAAGAAGGTCCTAATTGTTGCTAACTTGAAGCCACGGAAGATGCGTGGAGAAGTTAGCCAAGGAATGCTTCTATCTGCGGAAAAGGATGGTAACGTAACTGTTGTGACTGTTCCTGACTCACTCGTTCCTGGGATGGGCGTTGAATAATCAGGTTATCCAATGAGTAAACAACATAAAAACTGGCGTCAAGTTTATGATTCGCATACGCATCTAAACGATGACGCCTTTTATGATGATGTTCCAGCATTTGAAGCCCGAGCTGCCCATTATGGGGTCACCCAAATGAATATTGTAGGTTCAAATACCGTCTTGAATGAACGGGCGATTAAGCTGGCTCATGAATACGATAATCTTCATGCAATTATCGGCTGGCACCCAGAAGATATTCGTTCATATACTGATCAGACTGAGAAAAAACTAATTGAGCAATTGCAGGATCCTCTAGTTGTGGGAATTGGTGAAATTGGGTTGGACTACTTTAATGACCAAAAATCACCCCATGATCGTCAACAAGAAATTTTTGCCCGACAGTTAGAAATTGCCCGTCAATTGAAGCTTCCGGTTTCAATCCATGTCCGGGACGCTCTTGAAGATGCTTATGCAATCCTTCGTGATTCTCATATTGATGAATTTGGCGGGGTAATGCATAGCTTTAATGGTTCGCCTGAAATGGCAGAAAAGTTCATGGAATTAGGGATGGCAATCTCTTTTAGCGGGGTTGTTAGTTTCAAAACAGCTGAAGAGGTTCACCAAGCTGCATTAGCGGTTCCGTTAGATCGGTTGATGGTTGAAACCGATGCTCCTTACCTAACACCGATTCCGTACCGGGGAAAGAAAAACGAGCCTGGCTTTACTAAGTTTGTGGTTGACGCAATTGCAAAGTTAAAGAATGTTGATGCGGAATTGGTTACTTACAAAACTTTTCATAATGCTGAAAGACTATTTTTAACGAAGAGAGAGCCAAATGAAGAAGATTAAAGAAGTAATCGTCGTTGAAGGAAAGGACGATACCAAGCAAATCCTAAAAGCGGTTAATGCCGATACCTATGAGACTAACGGGTCGGCATTATCGGCAGCTGATATTGACCGGTTGAAAAAGCTTCAGGAAACAAGAGGATTAATCGTGTTTACTGATCCAGACTTTAATGGCGAACGAATCCGTAAAATGATTAGCAACGCAATTCCAGGGGTTAAGCATGCCTTTATTCGTCGTGATCAGGGCATTCCTGAATTTAAGGGAAGTCTTGGCGTTGAGCATGCAACACCGGAAGTGATTAGGAGTGCCCTAGAAAAACTTTATACTCAGGGAACAGTAGCGGATGCCGAGATTACTAGCGCTGATTTAAAAGCAGCTGGCTTAACCGGGAAGCAAAATTCTCGTTACCGGCGTGAGCGTCTTGGGCAGATTCTCGGGATTGGCTATGGAAATGGTAAGCAACTCTTAAAACGGCTGAATATGTTTCAAATTCGCCGACAAGATTTTGAAGATGCCGTTCATCAATTGGATCAGGAGGAAGCAAAATGAGTGAATCAGCACAAATTGGTAGCCGGAAAACAACCCGTTCAATTCTGAATGAATATGGCCTTCATGCCAAGAAGGGGTTTGGCCAGAACTTTCTGACTGATCCGGCAATCCTTCAGCGAATTGTTGAGGCTGCTGAGGTTACAACCGCTGATAACGTGATTGAGATTGGACCAGGAATCGGGGCGTTGACTGAAAAGTTAGCGCAGGCTGCCGGCCAGGTAGTTGCCGTTGAAATTGATCAAGACTTGATTCCCGTTTTAGAGAAGACCTTAGCTCCCTACGATAATGTGACGGTAATTAATCAGGATATTCTAAAAGCCAATTTACCTGAATTAATTCAGCAACGGTTTACCGACCCAACCAAACCAATCAAGGTAGTTGCTAACCTACCGTACTACATTACTAGCCCAATTCTGATGAACTTACTGGCTAGTCCGGTAGAGTGGTCATCAATTACTGTTATGATGCAAAAGGAGGTTGCCCAGCGGCTTACTGCTAAACCAGGGACAAAACAGTATGGTGCTTTAACCTTAGCAATCGAATACCAGATGGATGCAGAAGTTGCCTTTAACGTTTCTCGTCATTCATTTATTCCAGCACCAAACGTTGATTCTGCAATTGTGGTTCTTAAGCAACGTCAGCAGCCGTTAACAACTAAGCCCTTTGATAAGCAAAAATTAATGGGTTTTATTCGGGGATGCTTTGCTCACCGGCGGAAGAGTCTCTGGAATAATTTACAAACTGTCATTGGTAAAGACGAAAATATAAAAGCAAAAATGACAAAAGTTTTGGAAAAAATCGAGATCTCACCACAACTTAGGCCAGAAAAGCTGACCTTAGCCCAGTTTATCAACCTTTTGAATGCCCTGCATCAAGAAAAATTAATTTAAAATACGATTGAATTATTACTGAACTTGTGATAAAACTTTGACTTTTATACGGAATTAGCGTATAGTTCAGCCTGTGAGGTGAGATGTGTGGCTAAAAGTATTTTAGAGATTAAACAAGAACTTGAGGGTCGTGTTGGCCAACGAGTTCTGGTAACTGCTCAAGCAGGCCGGAAGCGTATTGCTAAGCATCATGGAGTACTTAGTAAAACTTATCCAGCAATCTTTGTCGTTCACGTTAATGAAGGACAAGGGCAAATTAGCCGGATCAGTTACAGTTATACTGATCTCTTAACACAAAATATCTCGATTGATTTCGAAGATGAAGAAGCGCAAGCATAAAATAGGCGATGAAGAGTCGTGATAGGAGTTGCTAAAGACTTTTGTCACGGCTTTTTAGATCTCCTAACTTCTTTCCCAGCTTTCTCTCTGCTATAATCAAAGTAACTATTTGACTAAACGGGGAGGTGTTCTGAATGCTGATCACTGAAAAAGCACCGGCAAAGCTTAACCTAAGCTTAGATTCGCCGATGAGATACCTCGATGGGATGCCAAAATGGGATATGGTAATGGTTTCTGTTGATCTGGCTGACTATGTTTCAATTGAAATTGCTGACCGGCCGGGAAACATTAAAGTATATACAGACAGTAGTTTTCTTCCTAACGACCAACGAAATCTTGCATTTCAGGCTGCCAATATTTTACGTAATCGATTTCACCATCGGGAAGCATTAACAATTAATATTAAGAAACACATTCCAGTTGCTGCGGGACTAGGCGGTGGTTCTTCTGATGCTGCCGCGGTATTGCGAATTTTGAATTCAGCCTGGGAACTTGGCCTTTCGTTAGAAGAATTAGCACGGCTATCACTTTCAATTGATTCAGATGTTCCGTATTGTGTATATGGTAAGCTGGCTCACGTAACCGAACATGGTGAAAAAATTGAGTTACTACCATCACAACCCCATTACTGGGTGGTAATTGCCAAACAGCAGATTAGTGTGTCAACTCCGCAAATATTACGGCAAATTGATTATACGCAGATTGATCACCTAAATAATTCACTGTTACTTCAAAGTTTACGGGATGGTGATTGGCGGACGGCAACCAAGTATATGGGAAACGTTCTGGAACCACTAACGATGCATTATTACCCAGAAATCAAACGATTGAAAGATAAGATGCTTGCTTTGGGGGCAGATGTTGCACAGATGAGCGGAACCGGACCATCTGTTTTTGCAATTTGCCATACCGAATCGCGAGCACGACGGGTTCAGAATGGAATTCGGGGCTTTTGTCGGAACGTTAATATTGTTACGTTATTATAATTTGTAACTGGACGTCTTCTAATACTGAAGAAAAGTCCAGTTATTTTAATGAACATTAAGTAAAAGACGAACATTTATGTTAAAATCAAAGGCAATTAATACTTTTGGAGGATTAGATATGAAGGTTAGACGTAGTAACCGCCTTGTCGATATGACAAGATACTTGATGGAACATCCCCGTTCGCTCGTTTCACTCAAATTCTTTGGGGAACGGTATGATTCTGCTAAGTCTTCAATTAGCGAAGACCTTAGTATTATTCGGCACACTTTTCATTCTTGGGGAATGGGACGACTAGAAACAATTCCTGGAGCAAGTGGTGGTGCTGTATTAACGCCATTTTATTCAAAAGAAAATGCAGAAAAAGCCATTGCTGACCTTGTTGATGCGGTGAGCGATGATACCCGGCTGTTACCTGGAGATTATGTTTACCTGTCAGACTTAATTGGTCGGCCGGATATTTTGCGGCGGGTTGGTCGGTTAATTGCCACCCAATATGTTGATCAAGATGTTGATGTTATTATGACGGTTGAAACCAAGGGAATTCCGATTGCGCAAAGTGCTGCTATGTACTTGAATAAGCCATTTGTAATTGTGCGGAATAGCTCGCATATCACTGAAGGGCCAACCGTGAGTGTTAACTATGTTTCTGGTTCTGTAAAACGAATTAAGAAGATGGAGTTATCACGCCGAACCCTTTCAGCGGGAGCAAACGTGGTTGTTGTCGATGACTTTATGAAGGGTGGCGGAACCCTGAACGGGATGAAGTCACTGATTAAGGAATTCGATGCTAACTTAGTCGGAATGACTGTTTTAGCTGAGGGTGAAGTTACTGGTAAACGATTAGTAGATAACTGTACGTCTTTGCTTAAGGTCAATGCGGTGGATGATGAGAAAAAGACAATTCAAGCTGGACCAGGAAGCTTTATTAAAGATGTTTTTGAGAAGGAGTAAAGTAACAAAATGAAGCGGAATGCGATTATTTTAGCAGCCGGTAAGGGAACCCGGATGCGTTCAAAGTTATATAAGGTCTTACATAAGGTATGTGGAAAGACAATGGTGGAACATGTTGTCGGTCAACTTGAAAAAGCTGATATTGAAAATATTATTACCATTGTTGGTTTCGGTGCCGAAAAGGTTGAAGAGGTTGTTGGTAACCGGACTAAGTTTGCCTTACAAAATGAACAGTTGGGGACTGGACACGCAGTAATGCAAGCCAAGGATCTTTTAGCGAACGAAGATGGGGAAACCATTGTTGTAAGTGGTGATACACCTTTATTTACTGCTGATACTTTTAAGAAGTTATTTGAATACCACGAACAACGCCATGCTGCTGCAACGATTCTTACGTCTGTAGCACCTGACCCAACAGGTTACGGTCGAATTGTTCGCAATGACGTGGGAATTGTTGAACGGATTGTGGAACAAAAGGATGCTACGCCAGAAGAACAAGCAATTCATGAAATTAATACGGGTGTTTACTGCTTTGATAACAAGAAGCTCTTTGCTGCTCTAAAGAATATTAATAACGACAATGCTCAGGGTGAATACTACCTTACTGATGTAATTGAAATCTTGAAAAATGAACAAGAAATCGTTACTGCATACAAGATGTCAGATTTTGATGAATCAATGGGGGTTAATGATCGGGTTGCTCTTGCTCGTGCTAATAAGATTATGCGCAAGCGGATTAACACTAAGTTAATGGAATCTGGAGTTACAATGTTGGATCCAGAAACTACCTACATTGATGATGGTGTTCAAATCGGTCAGGATACGGTTATTGAAGGTGGAGTGGTCATTAAGGGCAAGACCACAATTGGTAATGAATGCTACATTAGTGCGCATTCACGAATTGAAGATTCCACTATCCACGATGGGGTAACCATTACTTCATCAACCCTTCAAGAAGCTGAAATGCATGATGGCAGTGATATTGGACCTAATAGTCATCTTCGCCCAGCTGCTGAAATTGGCAAGAACGTTCACATTGGTAATTTCTGCGAAGTTAAGAAAGCCTTTATTGGTGAAGGAACGAAGGTTGGTCACTTAACTTACATTGGGAATGCTACTCTTGGTAAGGATATCAATGTTGGCTGCGGTGTTGTTTTTGTTAATTATGATGGTAAGAATAAACACCATACTAATGTTGGCGACCATGCCTTCATTGGTAGCAACAGTAACTTGGTTGCCCCAGTTAATTTGGCTGCCAATGCGTTTGTTGCAGCGGGCTCCACAATTACGGACAATGTTGAAGAATATGATATGGCAATTGCCCGGGCACGTCAGGTTAATAAGGAAAATTACGCTAAGAAATTGCCTTGGTAAGGTTTCTGCTCTTGCTTTTTGTGTGGCAAATTTATATCATTAAAGTGTTGGTATAATAATGTTTGTCGCACACATAATTTTTATTAAAGGGACTGGAGATTAATTTTCCGGTTTCCCAGTTTTGAATTAATCCAGTGGAGGATGCAATGACTACTAATCATTATTTTGACCCTAAGTTGAAGATTTTTGCTTTGAATTCAAACCGACCACTTGCCGAAAAGATCGCGGAACATGTTGGCGTTGAATTGGGTAAGTTGTCCGTTGACCGTTTTAGTGATGGTGAAATTCAAATTAACATTGAAGAAAGTGTTCGTGGTGATAATGTCTACGTTATCCAATCTACCTCAGCACCCGTTAATGATAATTTGATGGAACTATTGATTATGGTTGACGCTTTACGTCGTGCTAGTGCAAAGACCATCAATGTGGTAATTCCTTACTATGGTTACGCACGTCAAGACCGGAAAGCACGTAGTCGGGAACCAATTACTGCTAAGTTAGTAGCGAATATGTTACAAAATTCTGGTGTTGATCGGGTAATCGCCTTAGATCTTCATGCTGCTCAAATTCAAGGGTTCTTCGATATTCCAGTTGATCACTTGATGGGAGCGCCATTATTGGCTGAATACTTTATTAAGGAAGGCGTTGCTCAAGATGCTGTTGTAATTTCACCAGATCATGGTGGGGTTACTCGAGCACGGGCATTAGCTGAATTCTTAAAGTCACCAATTGCGATTATTGATAAGCGTCGTCCACGAGCAAACGTCGCTCAAATTATGAACATCATCGGGGATGTTAAGGGTAAAAAGTGTATCATGATTGATGACATGATTGATACTGCTGGAACCATTACCTTGGGAGCCCAAGCCTTAATTGATGCCGGAGCAAAAGAAGTTTATGCTTCCTGTACCCATGCGGTACTTTCGGGTCCAGCGATCGAACGGTTAGACAATTCGCCAATTAAAGAGGTTGTTGTGACTGATTCAATCCAACTGCCAAAGGAAAAGCAAATTGATAAGATTAAGCAAGTATCAGTTGCCCCGCTTATTGGAGCAGCTATTAAGCGGATTAACGAAAATCGGCCGGTTAGCCCATTATTCAAGAAAGTATTTAAGAGTGCGGAAATTTAATTATATAGAGAGCTTGATTCCCGCAATTAAATTTGAAAATTATCGGTAATAGTTAGAAGCTGAGAAAAAACGTTTTGCTTTTTCTCAGCTTCTTCATTTTTAACGATATTCTTAAGAGCAAGGTTGAGAAGAGTAGTAGTGAATTCAGCATGGTATAATTATTTGTGGAGAAAAAGGAGGAGTAATTATGACAGTAAATAAGTTCTTCAAGAATGTTTCAGTAGGTGCTGCTGCACTGACTCTTGTTCTAACGTTAGCCGGATGCGGTAATAGTCAATCGGCTAGTTCTACGAAGAGCTCATCTGCCAATAGCAGTACTCAGTCGTCTGAAAATGACTCAACTAAGGCGGTTCGTTCAGCTAACCGTTCAATTCGGAATAATAACTTTCAAGCAGCATACGATAATTTAAATAACACCAATAATCGTTCAAATGAAGCTAATAATTTAAAGGATGATTTACAAAATTATTTAACTGCTAAGCGCGCATATGATAATGGTGATTACCAAACTGCCTCTAACAATTTGAAACCATTAAAGTCTACCAGCACAGCAATGCGGGATGCTTATACGACGCTTCAATCTAAGATTAACAAGAAGCAAAATGCTAAGACCACAACAAGTTCCTCTTCTAGTCAGCGGATCGCAAATCAACAAGCATCTGCTAAGACGAGTGATAGTGTTGTCGAAGCCTTTGCAAATAAGATGGGCTTCACAGGCGAAAAGGGCTATTCAATTATCCCAACATCTGCTAACGGGAATGTTTATAAGTTAGAAGTTCGGCAAAATAATAGTGATAATACTGTTTCCAACATGATTGGAGTTTATCAGTACAACAGTCAAACAGGTGCGGTTACCAAATTACAATAAGACATAGGCAATGGGAGTATGGCAGAAGTCATTTATGACTTCGTAGTTACAACAAGAGGGTCTCTAGCGTTCGGCTTTACTAGAACGTTAGAGACCATTGTTGTATCGTCTATTAGCTTTTTATATAAGTAATGTGAATTACGTCACAACTTTTTTATTTCAGGTGGGTGAAGATAGATGTGTACAGTATTAACGCTAGATCAGGAAAAACTGTTTGGTCGGACCATGGACTTTCCACCTCGGACACCGTGGCGATTAACGTTTTTACCAGCTGGTTATCGCTGGCGTCCCGTAAGTGAAGAACAATCAATTGATAATCGTTATGCTATTTTGGGCGGGATGCGTCTTGTCAGCAACCATTACCTGATTGGTGACGGAATTAATGCTCAGGGACTGGTTTGTGCTGAACTCTTTTTCCCGATAGCGGCTAGTTACGAGCAAGCAGGCTCCAGGAAGCTAACATTAACCCCACAGGACTTTATCCATTGGGTTTTAGCAAGTCACGCTACGGTGCGAGAAGTGATTGATGATTTAGAAAACGTTAGCGTTGTAAAGGAATGGTGGTTTGATGGGGTGCAATACCCATTTCACTGGCTATTAATGGATTCGACAGGGACTTATGGAATTGAGCCATTAGCTGGTAAGCTGGTAGTGTTTAAAAATATGGTTGGTGCATATACTAATACCCCAGCTTATCCGGTTCAGATAGAGAAATTAAACCACTATCTTGGCAATGATTCAGCGTCTCAATTTACAGCGCAAACAAAGATTGGTTTAGCCAAAATGAGTGCCCAAATTACTGGTAGAAATTCAAGTGACCGCTTTATTTTGGCAGCTCAGGCGCGTTGGGGGAGTAAAATATCAACGGTTGACGGGTTAAAGTCCTTTCTTCAATCCGTCACAATCCCTAAAAATGATCAACATCCGCACAACTATACTCATTATCAGGCAATTATTAATCAACAAACTGGGGAATATAGTTTTTACAATCAGATGACTGGTAAAGTGACAACTGATAATATAAAAAAACTCGCTCGAGAAAAAGAAATTCAGCGATTTGAATAGAAAATAACTACGAAGCTGGGAATTAACTTTCTCGGAGGGACGGTTGACTAACCTAGAACGATGAATGATGGTGAAATCATCAGAATTGTTCGTAGCCGAATAGGCTTGCTTCGCTGCGTTAGGCTCGAGTCCCTCAGTTATGATACGAAGTGAGCCTATTTGGATTCCCGCGATTAGACTCTATAGGTTCGGAGAGCGCTAAATATGGAAAGAGGATGAAAAAACGCTTAGTTTTTTCCATCCCCGTGCTTATTTTTTCAACTTTGCTTAACGTAAAACGTACTTTTCGACCGCCTTGCCGACACCATCATTATTATTAGTGTCAGTAATTACATCAGCGACTGCCTTAGTTTCGGGAACGGCATTTCCCATTGCTACACCAATTCCGGCATATTCAATCATTGAATTATCGTTTTGAGCATTTCCAAGAGCCATCACTTCGTCTTGCTTAATGCCGAGCTCTTCACTCAATGCTTTAAGGGTACTTCCCTTACTTACCCGGTGGTTAATAATTTCTAGGTAAAAGTCTTCACTGCGAATAACCGTAAATCGATTGCCAAACTCCTGAATAAACTTAGCTTGGATTCGATCTAACTCTTCCTTATTGCCCAACATCATTCCCTTGGCAAGGACATACTGGTCTTGCGTATGTGCCATTTCATCAAGTGAACGGACACGAACAGGCATACTTACTAGGTCGGATTCGTGGATCGTCCATGGACTAAGGTCACGGTTAGTCGTGTAGATATAATCACGAGATTCAAATTGTGATTTAACATTGTTCTTGGTGCAAAAAGATTGCCAGTCAATGTAATCGTCAAAGGATAACGTATAGTTAACGAGGACTCTTTCATTAGTTGATTGAGCGAGAGCACCGTTAAAACTAATTACGTATTCGTCATCCTGGTGGTTTGAGCCGAGTTCTGTAAGGTAAGCATTAACTCCAGTCATCGGCCGACCGGTACAAAGAACGACTTTAACCCCTTGCTGCTTAGCGGCTTCGAGGGCTTCTTTAGTTTTAGGGGTAATTTGTCGCTGGTCGTTAATCAGGGTTGCGTCAATATCAATTGCTACTAGTTTAATGGTCATTGTTTACGCTCCTTTGGGTTAATAATGTGGTTATTTTGAATATAACTTTGAAATTCTTCATAGATTGGCTCAAAGATTTCAATATCTTGGTGTTCATTAAGCATTTCTTTAGGAAAGAAGAATCGTTGGTCTCCAGCTTCTTTGCCAGAAACACTTGCTACAAGCGTGCTAACCTGTGACAGTTCGATTAAGTTGCCGTTTGGCTGGATTAATTCAATTTGAGTTTGTGGATTTGAATTTTGCGGGTTATAAGTATCGTAAGGAAGCTTAAAACTATCATTAATAGCGGTGTAGTAATCACTATTGAATCCTGCCGTTTGGATTAGCTTCCGCAACTTTGGCAAAAGTGGCTTGGATTTCTCATCGTACAAGGCAGACTTCAGTGGTCGTCGGTTGAGAAACCTTCTAGCGAGGTCATTAAGGATCTCATCTCGTGAGTGAGTCCAATGATTAAAGTAGGTAGTAAGAACACCGTCATCAAGAGCAAGGTAGTCGTCCAACGTGAATCGATTATTGAAAAATGGCATCAACATATAGGGAGTGAATTCTGGTTCAAATTCACTGGGGTGCTGGTAAATATACTTGGCCCGTTTTAAAAGGTGGTCAAGAATTACTTCCATTGAGCGAGAAACGGGATGGAAATAAATCTGAAGGTACATTTGCAACCGGCTGATAATATAGTCCTCAACCGCGTGCATCCCTGAAATATCAAAGGCAATTCCGCTCTTAATAGGCCGCATCATGAGGAGAACCCGGTCGAGATCGAATTTACCATAATTAGTTCCGGTATAGTAGGAATCCCGTTGTAAATAATCCATTCGATCTGCGTCAACCTGACTGGAAATCATTTGAACAACTTGGGGGTTATGATAAGTATGATCGATTACGCTCGCAACTTCTTCTGGGAAAGTTGGGGAAACCCGGCTTAGAATTCGGTTAACATTGGTTGACGAGCTAGTAATAATTTCCCGGGTAATTGCCTCATGATCCGTATGAAAAATATGTTCGAAAGTGTGGGAATAGGGGCCGTGACCAAGATCGTGCAAGAGGGCTGCACAAAGCGCAACGGGACGTTCTCGGTCGTCCCAGAGGCCATCACCAGATTTGCGAGTTGGGTAATTTCTTTGAAACCTGTTGCACATTCTTCGTGTGATTTCATAAACCCCTAAGCAGTGACCAAACCGGGAATGTTCTGCACCGTGAAAAGTGAGCGAGGAAGTTCCCAATTGTTTGATCCGCCGTAATCGCTGGAACTCTGGAGTATTAATTAAGTCGAGCAGGATCTGGTTATCGACAATGATTTGCCCATGAATCGGGTCCCGAAAGACTTTTTCTTTAGCTAATTGTTCATCCTGAAAGGACATTTATTTATTCCTCCTCCTGAAGGCGTTCTTGAAGACGGGTGATTGTTGATAATTCTTGGCCTAGGTACTGGATAAATTCCCGTGACCACATTGCTTGCCGTAATTGTTGTTCTCCGCGGTCGGCAAAAACATTTAACAGGCGTTGCCTAGCGTCGTTGAGACTTAATGGTTTGCCAAGCAGTTCTTCTAGGGTGGTCATTGATGTTGGCCAAATATCTGGGAAGTGCCACTTGTTCTCTTCGCCTTGTAGTCCCTTGGTATAGAAATCGCGGATTACTTCTCCCCGTAACATTTGAGGACCATTGACACTAAGGTACAGCATCACAACTACTCCTGATTTGTTCCGGCGTTGGGACATTCCACCAATTTTTTGCCCATTAACGCTAAGATCAAAGGTTCCGGGACAGTATGAATGGGTGATTTCGCCAGTTTTAATTGTCAGTTCAGGATAGGCAGCGCTAACCACATCGGTCATTACTTGGTAGGCTTCATCAATTTTAAGCTCATCGCCAATGACGTGCCATGGAAGGAAAATAGAAAAATTGAGGATCCCAGAGTCACTGGCAACGGCAAGACCACCTGAATTACGAATAAAATAGTGCAGTCCTTTATTAGAAAGGTAGTTTAATGCGGTGGAAAGGTATGGAAGTCGCTGATCCTTTAATCCTAAAATAATCGTGTCTTCTAGTGTCCAGAAATGAAGAACGGGGGATGCTAATTGATCGCTGGCGCGGAGGATCGCATTAGTATATGTAAATGAAGAAAGATTATTTGCTGGTTTTAATGGTTGGTCAAAGAGCTCAACGTGTTGGTTTGAAATGTTAATCATAATTAATTCTTCTTTTCTATAAATACTGGTATTATTTAACATTTTCATTATACTAAACTAGGTTGAATAATAACATTCAGAGACAAAAAACAGTTATAATCAGGGCAAGATATTTAATAAATGGGAGGTCCTTAGTATCAAACGTGTAGTGCCAGTTCATATTCAATTAACGACCACGATGGAACAAGATGGTCAGCGTGATCAATACCATTTTGACGAACAGGGACAATTTGTTGAATTAAATGGTAAGTATTATCTGCGCTATCAGGAACATCAAGACGGAACAGCTACTCCGGTTCAGTTTCGCCTTGGAACGGACCAGCTTCACTTAAGGCGAAGCGGTATCCGGGAAACAGACTTTGAATTTCAATTATCAGCACCGACAAAAACCCGTTACCGAACAGAATATGGGATTATTGGAATGCTGGTTACAACAAACCGGTTAGCGGTAGAATTTGATCCACAAGACGTTAATGGTTCAATCAATTTGGAATATCAATTAACCGCGAATGAACAATTAATTGGAACTTACCAAGTTCAATTGCAATTTGCAGCCTAGCATTGTATACTGTAATTTAGACTTTTGAAGGGATGTGCACCAATTTGGATTTAAAGATTTTTGACGGCCAAGACAAATCAGAACTTTCAATGATCGAAGTTGCCCACGCTATTCTCGCACACCACGGCGAAGCAATGGCATTTGTTGATTTAACTAATGAAGTTCAACAATACCTTGGTAAGAGTGATGAAGAGATTCGTGAACGACTTTCTCAGTTTTACACTGATTTGAACATTGACGGCAGTTTTATCTCCCTCGGTGATAACACTTGGGGTCTGCGTGCATGGTACCCATACGAATCAATCGACGAAGCAACCGTTGGTGAAAATGAAGATGATGAAGAGGACGATCGTCCAAAGACAAAGCGTCGTAAGGTTAATGCCTTCTTAGCTGATTCTAACTCTGATGATGTTGTTATTGATTACGATAACGATGATCCTGAAGATGAAGATCTTGATGATCAGGATGATGACGATAACACAGATTATGATGATGACGACGATGATGACGATTACAGCGATGATGATGGCCTTGATGATGGTATTGAAGGTCAATTATCTGAGTTGCAAGACGACGATGACGATGATGAAGAATAATTTTTAATATTTTGTTCTTGACTATCTGATGCCGAGCCTGTATTATCTTTCTTGGGCGCCTGTGAATTACAGGTAATCGTTCGTTAAAATGTTGGCTCCCTGTTTCAGTAGAAATGGGGAGTCTTTTCTATATTATTAACCCCATTAAAAAACAAAAAGGAGAAAATTACGCGATGACTAAATACATTTTTGTAACCGGTGGAGTTGTATCATCACTAGGCAAGGGAATTGTTGCTGCTTCCCTGGGTCGCTTGTTAAAGAACCGTGGCTTAAAGGTTGCTATTCAAAAATTTGATCCATACATTAACGTTGATCCAGGAACCATGAGTCCATACCAACACGGTGAGGTTTTTGTTACTGATGATGGAACCGAAACTGATTTGGATTTAGGTCATTATGAACGGTTTATTGACAACGACTTAAACAAGTACTCAAACGTTACAACTGGGAAGATTTACTCTGAAGTATTACGGAAAGAACGTCGTGGTGATTACTTGGGTCGAACTGTTCAAGTTATTCCACACATTACTAACGCAATCAAGGATAAAATTAAGCGTGCGGGTGAAAGTACTGACGCTGAAGTTGTTATTACCGAAATTGGTGGAACCGTTGGTGATATTGAATCACAACCATTTATGGAAGCTATTCGCCAAATGAAGGAAGAAGTCGGCGATGACAATGTTTTATACATTCACACGACCTTAGTTCCATACCTTCGGGCAGCTGGTGAAATGAAGACAAAGCCAACCCAGCACAGTGTTCGTGAATTACGTGGCTTAGGAATTCAGCCAAACATCCTGGTTGTTCGGACCGAAAAACCAATCACTGATGAAATGCGGACCAAGATTGCCCTATTCTGTGATGTTGATCCTAAAGCCGTAATTGAATCAATGGATGTAAATACGTTATACGAAATTCCATTAAACCTTCAAAAACAAGGGATGGATCAATTAGTAGTTGATCACTTTGGCCTTGATTGCCCAGTTGCTGACATGCGTGAATGGACCGATATGGTAAACCACATCGAAAATGATTTGAAGAAGACCGTTAAGATTGCCATGGTTGGTAAGTACACTGACCTCCAAGATGCATACATCTCCGTTAACGAAGCTCTTCGTCATGCTGGTTACCCAGTTGATGCTAAGGTTGATATTGATCACTTTAATGCTGAAAACATTAATTCAGAGAATGTTGCTGATACCCTTAAGGATTATGATGGGATCCTTGTTCCAGGTGGTTTCGGTAGTCGAGGCATTGAAGGAATGATTACTGCAATTAAGTATGCTCGTGAAAACGATGTCCCTTACTTGGGAATCTGCCTTGGGATGCAAACTGCATGTATTGAGTTTGCCCGTGATGTCCTTGGTTATAAGGATGCAAACTCAACTGAATTTGATCCAAACACTGAGCACAACATTATCGACTTGATGTCTGATCAGGAAGACGTTGAAGATATGGGAGGTACTCAACGGTTAGGTGCTTACCCATGTAAGTTGAAGCCAGGAACTGTTGCAGCTGCAGCTTACGATAACCGAAAGATGATTAGTCAACGGCACCGTCATCGTTACGAATTTAACAATGATTACCGTCAAGAGATGGAGGATCACGGCCTGGTTGTTTCAGGGGTTAACCCAGACCGGAACTTAGTTGAAGTTGTTGAATTGCCAGAGAAGAAATTCTTTGTTGCTGCTCAATATCACCCAGAATTTAAGTCACGGCCAAACCACCCAGAAGGTTTATTTAAGGCATTTGTTAAGGCTGCTGTTGAAAATAAGAATAATTAATTTCTTTTAACTGCTCTCAGGATAGGGATGAGAATTATGACTTATCTTGAGAGCTTTTTTTGCGAAAAAAACCAGCTTTCAAAATTGTTTAAGATTGCCTGCAAAAGGTTGTAATTTGTTAAATTATTAATTATTATTGTTATTGATTGTTTTGTTTGAGAAACAAACAATGTTTAGCTAAAATTAAATTAAAAATATTATAAAATCATAGAAATTTTAAGTGAGGAAACACGGACATGAAAAGAATGATCATTCAAGGAGGAAACCGACTCTCGGGCGAAGTTACGATCGGTGGTGCCAAGAACAGTACTGTTGCTTTGATCCCAGCAGCAATTTTAGCTGATACTCCAGTTGAATTTGATACTGTTCCAGATATCTTGGATGTTCACAACTTAATGATCATCTTGGAATCGATGAACGTTAAATCATCATTCACTCACGGATTTTTGGAAATCGATCCGACTCAGATCATTGAAGCTGAACTTCCAAGTAAGGCAATTAAGAGTTTGCGGGCTTCTTATTACTTTATGGGTGCTCTTTTAGGACGCTTCCATCGGGCAACGTTGACATTCCCTGGTGGAGATAATATTGGACCACGACCAATTGATCAGCACCTGAAAGCATTTAAGGCATTAGGCGCTTCTGTTAGTGAAAACAACGGAACCGTTCATTTGGACGCACCAAATGGTCTTCACGGTACCCGGATTTTCTTAGATATGGTATCGGTTGGGGCAACGATTAATACCATTTTAGCTTCTGTTCGCGCGGAAGGAACAACCGTGATTGAAAACGCCGCGAAAGAACCTGAAATTATTGATTTAGCAACCTTCTTAAACAATATGGGTGCCCAAATTCGTGGTGCTGGAACGGACACAATTCGGATTAACGGGGTAGACACTTTACAATCAATGAATACTCATACTATCATTGCTGACCGGATTGAATCAGGAACTTACTTAGCAATGGCAGCAGCGGTTGGTGATGGTGTAATGGTTCATAACGTCATTCCAGAACACCTAGAATCATTTACCAGTAAGATGATTGAAATGGGCGTCGACTTGCAAATTGATAGCGATAAAATCTATGTTCCGCGAGTTAAGCAACTCAAAGCAATTCACGTTAAGACGATGCCGTTCCCTGGATTTGCAACTGATTTGCAACAACCGCTTACGCCATTGATGTCGCTTGCGGAAGGTGATAGTACAGTTGTTGATACAATTTATCCAAAGCGGGTTAAGCATATTCCTGAATTACAAAAGATGGGAATGAAGATTGAAGTACATGACGGAATGATCGTTATTAAACATACTGATCAGCTTCATGGTGCGGAAGTTTCTGCTGGGGAAATCCGGGCCGGAGCTTCGCTAACAATTGCCGGCTTAATGGCGGAAGGCACAACGGTCATTAACAATGCTGGAAATATCCTTCGTGGTTATGACCGAATTGTTTGGAAGCTAAACCGGTTGGGTGCAAAAGTATCTATCGAAGATGACAGCTCAGTAAAAATCTAATTGTCTATTGCATCGATAATGGATCCATGTTATTCTGTTAGGGTTGATTATCTATGTTTCAGGCAATGATTCATGGCAAAAGGAGCGTAATAAATTATGAAACAAGGAATTCATCCAGATTATCATCCAGTAGTATTCCAAGATGCATCTACTGGTTACAAGTTTCTCTCAGGTTCTACTGTAACCTCAAGCGAAACTATCAAGTGGGAAGACGGTAATGAATACCCATTAGTACGGGTTGAAGTTACTTCTGATTCACACCCATTCTACACTGGTAAGCAAAAGTTTACTCAAGCAGATGGTGCTGTGGACAAGTTCAACAAGAAGTACGGTCTCAAGTAAGACATACTTTATTTATTCAAAAAGGCGTTGGGAGTTCCCAACGTCTTTTTTCTTTAAAATTACTAAATAGGATTAACAAAAGTAACACTACGGTAGGTATAATAAAGCTAGTTTTTAAAAGGAATGATGACTAGATGATTCGTCGCTTAATAAAGATAATAATGAAGCTAAATAACTGCTCGTTTTTTCGGGTAGTTCGTCAGACTTTATCAATGCTATTTCCATTCGCATTACTTGGTTCGTTTTCACAGATGATATATCGAACTTTTCTTAGTCAAGATAGTCTATTTTATAATGTGGCTTACCTTGGTGTTTGGGTTCCAGAATGGATCATGACAAATCTACAAGCTGCTTTTATCGGAGTTAGTAAGATTACGTTTAACTTGTTTGGGATTTTAGTTGCCTATGCTGCCGCAAAATATACTGCAAGAATCTACCATCGTGATTCGCAGCTAGCTGGGGCAACGGGAATTATTGTTATTTTAATTATCGCCTTTCGCTATGATCACGCACCAGTGGATCGAGCAATTGCCTTCAATTGGCGTCTTCTCGGAACGCAGAGTTTATTGATTGCCTTGATTGTGGGTTACGCGATTGGGCAAATCTATCACTGGTTAGGAATCGAACGTAACTTTCAGAAGACCAACCAAATTATCAGTGTTCGTGAACGGTCGCTTTATGCAATGAAGCCATTGGTAGCCTCCGTTGTATTAGCAATTATCTTTACTTATATTTTAAACTTTAGCTGGTTAAGTAAAGTATTACGGGGCGTTTATTCACAAATGGTAACAGTAGGGCACAACAATCAAGGGATTCTCCTGACGATTGCTGGAACTACTTTGGTAACAATTTTTGACTGGTTAGGTTTAGGGAACGTTGCTAACTCGGGTGCAATCTTAAGCGGTGGGCCGTTTGCTAGTAACCTGAGCTATGCTTTGCGGCATGGCTCCTCATGGAATGTTCCTTACCCGTTTTTCGGGGGTTCATTGTATAATTCATTCGCTAATTTTGGTGGCAACGGACTGTTACTTGCTCTTACAGTGGCCATTATTATTACTTCGCGAAGCCAGGGACAACACCAAGTTGCTCGGTGGACACTGCTACCAACACTTTTTAATTCAGAATATGCAGCGATGATTGGCTTACCGATTATTATGAACCCGCTTTACCTCTTGCCGATTTTAATATTACCAGTTGTCAATATTTTAATTGCTGCGGGAGCAATTGCGATTCATTTAATCCCACCAACTCCATATCCTGTTCTGGTAGGGACGCCAGGGCCACTGATTAGCTTTGTTGCTAGTAATGGTAATTGGTGGGTACTGATTTTTACATTAGCGCTATTTGTCTTGGATGTATGGTGTTTCATTCCATTTGTTAAAATTATTGATCACTTTGATAAAGAATTATACTTAGACTCTTCGGAGGTGGACTACTATGGTTAAAAATGAAGGAAGTCTCCGGAAAAAGAGTCGTCGCATTTTAATATCAATCATTATTGTTTTAGTCCTGATTGCCCTACCAACTTATTTCTGGATGAAGCATACTAACCGCTATTTAGCTCTTCAAGAAAAGTCACGAATGTCCCCGGTAATTATGGTTCCAGGCAGTTCTGCAACGAAGGAACGGTTTAATCAGTTGATTGAGCTTTTGAATAAGAATACTGATAAAAAACATAGTGTTTTGAAACTGGAAGTATATAACAATGGCAAGATTAGTTACAACGGAACGATTGCCCGAAATGATAACGAACCATTTATTATTATTAGTTTTGAAAATAATAAGGACGGTCTTTCAAACATCAAGAAACAAGCAGCAATGCTAAACGATGCATTTGATGAATTGACCGATCAGTATTACTTTAATAACTTTAAGGCGTTTGGTCATTCAAATGGTGGATTAATCTGGACGTATTGGTTAGAACACTATTACGCTAACTATCAGGATAATATTAAAATTAAAAGTTTAATGACTCTCGGAACACCATATAACTTTGCTGAAAAGTCGATTCAAACGCCTACTCAAATGTTCACGGAATTAATAAAGTATCGTGATAAGTTACCGAAAACGTTAAATGTCTTTTCTATTGCCGGGACGGAAAATTATGATTCTGATGGTTTGGTTCCAGAGGAAAGTGTTCAAGCAGGGAAGTATATTTTTCAAAAACAGGTTGCTCATTATACGGCGATGACAGTAACCGGTGATGAGGCGCAACACTCTGATTTGCCCCAAAATAAGCAAATCGTTAAGATGATTGAGGAGTACCTCCTTGATGGCCGAAATCCAAATAATCCGGTAAATAGGAACGACGGAAGTAGGAAGAACAGTGATAATTAAAGTTTCTGTTCAAAAGATGGAAAACAGGTTATACTATGTCTATCTAATTGAACAAGAGGGATAAGTAGGATGAAACAACAAAAAAAATCACGGGGATGGCTGCGCTGGACCGCAGTAGTTATCTTGCTATTAATTGCGGTAGTTCTCATTTTTAACCAGCAAATTAAGTATTACTTAACTGAAAGTTATCAACCGCAGATCACTCGTCAAGCAATTAAAGAGAATCAAAGTAAGCAAAGCAGTGCTAACTACGATTATAGCAATGCACAGGATCTAAGCTTACAGACCGTTGCAAGAGCACGAGCAAAGAAACAACCAATTAACATTATTGGTGAGATTACTGTGCCAGCAATTGACATGACGATTCCGATTGCTAATGGTGTTGATAACACAACGTTAGCTTTAGCAACCGGAACGTTACGGCCAAACATGAAAATGGGGGAAGGTAACTATGCGTTGGCCGGTCATAATATGGCTAATGGTAGTAAGGTTCTGTTCTCTCCCCTGTATTCTAAATCTAAGGTTGGTCAAAAAGTGTACATTACTGACTTGAAGAACATTTATGAATACAAAATTTATGAACGGAAGATTATCTCGCCTTCACAGGTTGAGGTAGTTAATAATACCAAGAATAAGATTATTACTCTGATTACTTGTGATGAAACCGGTGCTCGCCGATTAATGGTTCGCGGTAGCTTTGTTAAGAAGATGCCATTTAATGAAGCCCCTCAGCAAGTACAGCATAATTTTAGCAGTAAGTATACGACAGGAAGAAATTCATAAATAAAAAGGATGCATGACAGAAATCGTTAATGACTTCTACCATGCATCCTTTTAATTTTTCGAGAACCTTGAGCTAATGACGGTTCTACTGTAATTTAGTCGAAACGTGCTCGCACTAACCTTCCTCGAGCTAACGTTCTACTGCAACTTAGTCAAGAACTGCTCGTCAGGAGAAATTGCTAGCTTTCTGGAAACTCTTTGGGACGAAGGCACTCTATTTTTCAACCTTTTTTGCTTCATCCATTGCCTTCATTAATGAAGGGTTCTTTGAATGACAGTCCTTGATCATTTGGTAATCTTCTTCGTTTAATTCAACAACGTACTTTGTCATAATAATTGCCTCGCTTTCCATAAATCGTAACTATACTATACCACAAGAATCTAGCAATACTTGGTGGAAATTTACTGGGCTTTAATTTCATGACTTAGTTTCTTCAACCAGAACGGGAGGGCTTCAGCAAGGCTGTGGTAAGTGTCCTCAAAGCGGTGGGTATACCAAGGATCGGGAATTACTGTGCCTTCTTTTCCCGGAACAATGTCGTATACCTGGTAGATCTTATAACGATCGATCGCTGGGGCCATTCGCAAGAGGTTGCGTTTATTCATATCGTCCATGCAGATAATATAGTCAGCGGAGTCAAAGTCAGCTTTTGTGATGGGGCGGGAAACCAGACCGCTGGGATCTAAGTGATGGTGACGCATTGTCTTTTGTGCACCAGGATGAGGAGAATTGCCTTCTTCTTCATTGCTAGTGGCCGCGGAATCAATTTCAATTTGGTCGCTTAAATGTTCTTGAGCAACCATTTGGCGGAACATTGCCTCTGCCATTGGAGAACGGCAGATATTGCCGAGACAGACAAAAATAATTTTCATTTTAACCACCTCATAGTTATCTTTCTTTCATCATACCGGATTTGCTAATTTTTTGCTAAATTGATGATTTAAGTATCGCTCTTAAATGATCAATTTGATATTATAATTGTTACTAAAAAATAATAGAGGAGGAAGAGAAATGGTAGCGACAATTGTTGTCATTGTAATTATTGTGTTACTAGTTGCTCTTTATGCTGGCCTGTACAACGGTCTAGTACAATTGCGGACTCATGCTCAGGAGTCCTGGAGTCAAATTGATGTTCAGCTCCAACGACGGAATGACTTAATTCCTAACTTGGTTTCAACGGTTAAGGGGTACAGTAAATACGAAGCAAGCACCTTAGAAAAGGTTACCCAGTTACGGAGCCAATTAGAAAATGTTCCAGATGATGATCACGCACAAAAAATGGCGGTTTCTAATGAATTGACAGGAACATTACGCTCCTTATTTGCGGTTGCTGAAAATTACCCTGACTTGAAGGCTAGTACCCAGTATCAATCATTAATGGAAGAGTTAAGCAACACTGAAAATAAGATTGCTTATTCTCGTCAACTGTACAATTCAACTGTTGCTAACTTGGATGCTAAGATTCAATCATTTCCAAGTAACATTGTTGCCAAAATTCATCATTTTAAGCAGATGGATTACCTTCAAGTGCCAAAGGAAACAAAAGAAGTACCAAAGGTTTCATTTGATAATTAGGTGATGCCTAATGTTATACCAACAAATAGCTAAAAATAAGCGAAAAACAATTTTTGTTTTGGCCGGGTTTTTAATTCTTGTAGCACTAATTGGTGCGGCAATTGGTTACCTATTTGCGGGAACAGCAGTAGGGGGAATTATAATTGCCGGAGTTCTGGCAGTAATTTATATGTCGGTCATGGTTAGCCAATCAACTGATGTAGTAATGAACATGAATAATGCTCAGGAAGTTCATTCGGCACAGGAAGCGCCTGAACTTTGGCATGTCGTTGAAGATATGGCAATGGTTGCTCAGGTTCCGATGCCACGGGTATTTATCATTAATGACCCAAGCCCTAATGCGTTTGCTACGGGAAATGATCCCCAACATTCTGCAGTTGCCGCGACGACAGGCCTTCTCCAAATAATGAACCGGGAAGAATTAGAGGGCGTGATGGGACACGAAATGAGTCACGTGCGCAACTATGATATTCGACTTCAAACAATTGCGCTCGCCCTGTCAGCAGCGATTACGGCTTTAGTTAATTTTGCCGGTAATTTCTGGTGGTTTGGCGGTGGGCGGAGGTCGGATGACGATGATGATAGTGCGATTGGTATTTTTGCCATCATTGGTTCGATTTTGTTAATTATCTTGGCTCCGTTAGCTGCTTCGATTGCTCAAATGGCATTATCGCGTAATCGAGAGTATTTAGCTGATGCTGGGGCCGTGGAGTTAACACGGAATCCTCATGGCTTGATTAGCGCGTTACAAAAACTGCAAAATGCGCAACCGATGAAGAACGTTGCACCAAGTAGTTCATCACTCTATATTAGTGATCCAGAACTTAACCGCCGTCATAAACGATTTGCGCACCTCTTTGACACTCATCCGCCCTTAGATGAACGGATTGCACGATTAGAGGAGATGTAAGAAACTAAGGACCTGTGACATAAGTCCTATTACTTAGATAAAATACGAACAACATAGTCCACAAGTGAGTTCCAGAGTCTGGTAAAACCCTGGAGCTCTATTTTTATTTTCACGTCCCTGTTTTTTGCGGTAAATCAAGCTCTAAGTAGCTGACTCGTACTCTAATAGTGTGATATACTTAATAAGCTAGACTTAGATATAGGAGATAGAGGAGCTTTTCCATGAAAATGAAATTGGCCGAAATTGCGAAGGCAATCGGCGCAGAAAACAATATTGAACAATGGAAAGATGTTGAAATTACGAGTGTCGCCTTTGATAGTCGACAACTTGATTCAGGAGCATTATTTATTCCACTTCAAGGAGCCCAAGATGGCCACCAATATGTTGAGAGCGCTTTTGCAAACGGCGCAGTTGCAACTCTATGGGCAAGTGATCACGATGTAACAACGACAGAGGACCAACCAATTCTTGTCGTTGATGATCCGCTTGAATCATTACAACAGTTAAGTAAGTACTACTTACATAAAATTAACCCAATCGTTGTTGCGGTTACGGGGAGTAACGGTAAGACAACTACTAAGGATATGACCGCTTCAATCCTCAGTACCCAGTTGAACGTTACAAAGACCCACGCGAACTTCAATAATGAGATCGGGGTACCGGTAACCCTTTTGAACATGGAGTCCAGTACCGAGGTTGTTGTAGTTGAAATGGGGATGGATCGTCCTGGTCAGCTTGATTTCTTGAGTAAGTTAGTGTCCCCTGACTTTGCAGTAATAACAATGATTGGCGAGGCCCATATCGAATTCTTTGGGACACGGGACAAGATTGCTGATGCAAAGATGGAGATTGTTCATGGCTTAAAAGAAGATGGAACTTTCATTTTTAATGGTGATGAACCATTGCTTCAAGAACGCGCAGCTAATGTTGAACAACGTAAGGTTACATTTGGTCGCCAATTAACTGATGATTTCTACGCAACGAGTGTTAAACAGCACGAGACTTCAATCGACTTTAAGGTTAACGAATGGCCGGATGAGGAATTCACAATCCCAATGGTTGGTGAATACAATGTTAATAATGCATTAGCCGCAATTGCGGTTGGCAAACAGCTTCACATTACGCCAGCACACATTAAGAAAGCATTGAAGAATGTTGAACTAACTGAAAATCGTGCAGAGTGGGTTGACGGTGCTCAAGGGGAGAAAATTCTGAGTGACGTTTATAATTCTAACCCGACAGCTGCTAAGCAAGTCTTGAAGACGATTGAAGAATTGCCAACAGCTGGTAAGCGGATCGCTGTTTTGGGTGATATGCTTGAATTAGGGGATGCCTCAGCACGGCTTCATGCTAGTTTAGCCGCTAATATTGATCCTAAAAAGATCGAAGAAGTTTACCTTGTTGGTTCAGAGATGGAAAATCTTCGAAATGCCTTAGAAGAGCAGGACTACCCTGCTTCAGCAATTCACCATTATTCCACGACTGAATTGGACAAGCTAGTGGCAGAGTTACAGGCAACGATTAATGCCGATGATCTCGTATTATTAAAGGCTAGCCACGGGATTCACTTAGAGAAAGTTTTAGCTGAATTAACAACAAAATAGATAGCAAGACCAGCCGACAGACAGAGCTTGTTTAGTCGGCTGGTAATTTTTAGGAGGAACATATTTGAAGTTTAGTGAATTAGGATTGTCAGATAGTTTATTAAAGGCAATCAAACGGAGTGGTTATGAAGAAGCAACACCGATTCAAGAACAAACCATTCCAATGGTATTAAAGGGACAAGACGTAATTGGTCAAGCACAGACAGGTACAGGGAAAACAGTTGCGTTTGGGTTGCCAATTATTGAACACGTTGATACGGATAACCCTAATGTCCAAGCAATTATCATCTCGCCAACTCGGGAATTAGCGATCCAAACTCAAGAGGAACTATTCCGTTTAGGGAAAGATAAGCATGTTCGGGTGCAAGTTGTATACGGTGGGGCTGATATCCGTCGTCAGATCCGGAACTTAAAGCAACACCCGCAAATCCTTGTGGGGACGCCGGGACGACTCCGTGATCACCTGAACCGCCATACGGTAAAGCTAGACCACATTAAAACATTAGTGCTCGATGAAGCGGATGAAATGCTGAATATGGGATTTTTGGATGATATTGAAGCGATTATCAACCAAACACCTGCTGATCGGCAAACACTCTTATTCTCCGCCACAATGCCACCAGAAATTAAGAAGATCGGGGTTAAGTTTATGACTGACCCGACAATGGTGCGGATTAAAGCAAAGGAATTAACAACTGATTTAGTTGATCAATATTACGTTAAAGCTCGGGACTACGAAAAGTTTGATATTATGACTCGGCTGATTGATGTTCAGGATCCAGATCTTACCATTGTTTTTGGTCGGACTAAGCGCCGGGTTGATGAATTATCACGGGGGCTAATTGCTCGTGGCTATAATGCAGCCGGGATCCATGGTGATCTAAGTCAGGATCGCCGGACTAAGATCATGAAGCAATTCAAACGCGGTGAACTGGATATCCTTGTTGCAACCGATGTGGCAGCGCGGGGATTGGATATTTCAGGGGTGACCCACGTATACAACTACGATATTCCGTCAGATCCAGACAGCTATGTTCACCGAATTGGTCGGACTGGTCGTGCCGGACATCATGGTGTTTCGTTAACATTTGTTACACCAAATGAAATGGATTACCTGCGAGAAATCGAAAAATTAACCCGGGTTCGGATGCTCCCATTAAAGCCACCAACGGCCGAGGAAGCATTTAAGGGACAAGTTGCCAGTGCCTTTAATGATATTGATGAGTTGATTTCTCAAGATTCTACGGAACGTTACCAAGAGTCTGCAGAAAAGTTATTGGCAACTCACGATGCCACCGATTTGGTTGCTGCATTGCTGAATGAAATGACTAAGGAACCAGCTAGTGATGTGCCAGTCAAAATCACACCAGAACGGCCATTACCACGGCGGAATCACCGTAATGGGCGCTCAGGACATGGTTACCGTGGTCCACGTGAGCATCGCCATAACAACTATGGTGGTCATCGTCGCCATAACAACGGTGGTCGGAGTCGTTCCCGTCGTCACGATAATCATGGTAGTAATCATTCTAGTCGACATGCTTTTAATATCCGTCATCGGGAAGATTAGACTAGCTGAGATTTAAAATTTAAGGCAATTCAGAGATTTAGTTAAACTGATACCTCTGAATTGCTTTTTTTATTTAGGACTAATTGATAGTAAGTAAAGTTAATTGCTTATAAGTTACCAATAAGTTAAACTAATTGTGTAGTAATTTTGAAAAAATTTTTCGATTTACTAATCAGGAAAATGTTTATCAAAAGGAAATGAAATATAGGATAATCGATTGCTTTACGAAGAAAGTATAAATTAACTATTAGTTTATTGACTGATAGTATGATTAGTTAATCATAAGTAACTAATTTTGGAGTAAGTAATCGATTTTGTTGTAGTTAACAATTAGGGGAGGATATTCAATGGTATCAAAGAATAACCGGAAATTAATTGCAAGCAAGAATCGGAAGAACGAAAAACAGCGCTTTGGTTTACGGAAGCTTAATGTTGGTGTTGCTTCTGTCCTTTTAGGGGTAACATTCAGTGTATATGGCGGTGGACAACTAGTCGCTCACGCTGATACTACTAATGCCGGCGATCAGGCAGCTGACACCCAGAAAACCAATGAGGGGGGTCATCCTTAGTTGATCAGAAGCAGGTTACTTTGACCGCTAAGACTGACCAAGCTACAACCGAATCATCAGCTAAGACGATGACACCTGCACAATCTGATGATCAAACAACTGCTCAAGCACAAACAAAGACTGAAGATCAGGCAAGTGTTGATGCGAAGACAGATGCTTCTGATAGTACCAAGACTCAACCGAATGCCGACAAGCAGACAGCTACTGAATCAAAGACCGACCAAGCTTCTGAAGATCAAGCAGCTAAGACAAATAACGATCAAGCTACTTCAACAAAGAAGGCAGCAGCGGATGATAATGCTTCAACCACTGCTAAGGATCAATCAACCACGACTGATCAAACAGCTGTAAAGAATGAAGAAAACAATGACGCTAAGGCGAACGACAACAAAACTACTAACTTAAGTCTTACTAAGGGAAGCGTTCTTAAGGCCCAAGCAGCGAAGGCTTCCTTAGTGCAAACGAAGGCAGCTACTAACGATGAAGATACGATAACCGTTAATACTGCCCAAGAATTGATTGATGCAATTCAAAAGGGAACCGCAACGACAATTAATATTGGGAAGAATATTGATTTAGGTGAAAAGACTAGCAGCCAGTACACCAATACCAATATTTCTAATAAACGTAACATCATAATTCAATCTGCTGATGGTAAGCACTATACTGTAGACTTTAACGGTTATGGCTTTAACATGTACAGTAACGATTATGGAGTTACTTTCAAAGACTTAGATTTATATGGTAGAAGTTATTTCGGTATTGTTAGAAGTGCTGGATCATATACTTTTGATAATGTTAACTACACCGGGTCACAATTAATTTATACTGATTCTGGATATAACACGACAGTTAACTTTGATGGTAATGTTACTGCTCATTCAGTGGGTTCATATACCAGTCCACTAAATAATAAGTCTCAAGTCAGCCAGGGTGGTAATACTCAACAGGTAATTCAATTTGCTGCTGGAACAAATACGATTAACTTTAATTCTGGAAGTAATGTTACCTTAACCACTACTAATTCAAACGTTCTTGAAGTTGATAAGGGAACAACAACGATCAACGTTAAGAATGGTGCCCAAGTTTCCTTAAATCCACATACTCAAAATGGACCAGAACAACTTAATGGGATGAGTATGGATAGTATTGCCCGTGGGATTGCTTCAAATGGTGATACTACTTTGAACATTGATCAGGGTGGTAACCTAGACATTAACTTGACAAAGAATACCGAAGATAAGTATCTTTCTGGTGCTCTTTACTTGAATTCTGGTGCAACGATTAATGTTAATGGTAATTTGAACATTAATTCTGATGGTACACCATATTACCGCTCTCAAGGCTGGGATGATCCGGTTTACATCAACGGTAATGCCATCATCAATGTTAATGGTGGTTCATTCAAGGCTAATGCTACTAAAATGGGTGATTACAAGGGTTCAGTTGTTACTTCAAATGGAAATTCAACGATCGCCATTAATCACCATGGTACCTTTGATGTAACTGGTGATGGCACCCAAGCTACTGGTGTATCACTTGGTAGTGGTAGTACCTTTACTTCAACTCAACCAGAATTATTTAACATTTCAATGCCAGATGGCGCCACTGCAATTAAGAACGGTAAAGTTCAATTTAAGGGTGTAAAGACCTCAGCTGATGGTCAGCCAATTGGTGAAATCGACATTACTTATGCTAGTGATGGTACCCCAACTGTTACTAAAGTTACTAGTTATGATGAAGCTGCAACTACAGCAACTAGAACTGCTGGTAATAATGCCAAGAATAAGATTAACTTAGTTGCTGCTGGTGAAGAAGTTAACTTATCTAATGTAAGTTTTGTTAAGAATGCTGACGGAACTTACACCATGAGTGGTAATGCAAATACCGCTGATAATAAGGGCGCATATGTTTATGTATCAGTAAATGGCACAGTTCACCAAGTTGCTCCAACAGATTCACAAACTCTTTGGACAGCTGGAGAAACTGGAGATCCAACTTCTTCTCAAGTTCCTTACACTGCTGAAACAGGAACAGATGGCAAATTCACTGTTAACCTTGGCAAATTAAAAGATACTGATCAAGTTTCAGTATATGGAGCTAAGGACTTTGTAACTAGTGATACAGACACTAAGACTGTTTCTGACTGGATGACTAGCTCTTACCGTGATCAATTGCAAAAGTTAGTTGATGAAGCTCCTACTGTTGAAGCAGGCTCTAACTTTACCAATGCTACTGACAATCTTAAGACTACTTATACTAGTGCAATTAGTGATGGTAGTACTCTTCTTCAAAATTCTAGCGCTACTTCAGAACAACTTGAAGCTGCAGCTAATGCCATCACCACTGCCAAGACTGCTTTAAACGGTGATCTCAACAAGGTAAAACAAGATCTTCAAGCTGCTGTTGACGCAGCTCCAGGCTTTGAAAATACCTCTGCAACTTATTACAATGCAACTCCTGCTAAGCAGAAGGCATATACAGATGCAATTAGTGCCGGTAGTGATGCCTTAAAGGCTCAAAATCCAACAGTTGAAAGCTTAACAGATGCATTAAATAAGATTAACGATGCAAAGGCTGCATTAGATGGTCAACCAACCAATAAGCAAGATCTTCAAGCTGCAGTTAATAATTCTAAAGACGTCAAGGACAGTAACAACTACACTAATGCTGATCAAGCAGCAAAGACAGCATATGATGATGCAGTAACAGCTGCTCAAAGCGTTTTGGACAACAAGAATGCAACTCAGGCTCAAGTAACTCAAGCATTGCAAGATCTAAATACTGCCAATGGCAAATTGAACGGAGATGCCAAGACAGATGCCGCTAACAGGCAAGCTCTTGAAGATGCAGTGAAGGACGCACCGAACGTAAGAAATACTCCAGCATACTACAATGGAGATAGCAAAGTTCAAGATGCATACAATAAGGCAATTACTGATGGACAAGCAGTTTTAGATAATAAGGATGCCACTCCAGCAGAAGTCAAGAATGCATTAGATGCAATTACTAATGCTAAGAAAGCATTAGATGGCCAACCAACAAATAAAGATGCCCTTCAAGATGCAGTTAATAAATCTAAAGGTATCAAGGACAGCAATAACTACGCTAATGCTGATCAAAATGAAAAGACAGCATACGACAATGCAGTAACAGCTGCTCAGGGCGTTTTAGACAACGAAAACGCAACTCAAGCTCAAGTAAATCAAGCATTAAAAGATCTTAATACTGCCAATAGCAAATTGAACGGAGATGCCAAGACAGATGCTGCTAACAGGGTTGCTCTTGAAGAAGCAGTAAAAGAAGCACCAGTAGTTGAAAAGACTTATTCTAAGTACTATAACGGCACTGAAAAAGCACAAAATGACTATAAGAATGCTGTATCAGAAGGTCAAAAAGTATTAGATAATCCAAGTGCTACAGCAGCTCAAATAAAGACAGCTTTAGATAATATTAATGCTGCAAAAGACGCGTTAGACGGAGATCCAACAGATAAAACTACTTTACAAAATGGTGTAGATAATGCAGTAGATCTGGATAAAAGCAATGCCGATGCTCAAGCTAAGAAAGCTTACACTGATGCACTTGATAAGGCTAAACAAGTATTGGCAGATCCAAATGCAACACAACAAGCAGTAAAAGAAGCAAACACCGCATTAACTAATGCAAAGACAGCATTAGACAATAGCTCAGCATTACAAAATGCCAAAAATGCATTGCAACAAGCAGTAGATGCCAAGTCAACTACAGAAAAGACCCCAGCATACTACAATGCCAATTCTGATAAGCAACAAGCATATAACACAGCAATTAGTGCTGGTACTGATGCATTAAAGGTTCAAAATCCAACAGTTGAAAGCTTAACAACTGAATTGAATAAGATTAATGAAGCAAAGAACGCATTAGATGGTAAGGCAACTGACACCAGCAAGCTTAAAGCAGCAGTCGATAATGCCAATACCGTAAAAGCAAGCAATGACTACAAAGATGCTAGTGCTGATTATCAAAAGCAATACGATGATGCAGTAAAAGCAGGTCAACAATTATTGGATCCAACTACAGCACCATCTCCATTGACTCAAGCCGATGTTGATAGAGCAGCTAAGGCAATTACAGACGCACAAAGTGCTTTAACTACTAGTGCTACAACTAATGTTAAGGATGCTAAGGAAAAAGCTACTGCTGATTTAACTACTGCTGTTGATGCAGCTAAGAAGGCAATCGATCAAGATACCAACTTAACTGAAGATGAAAGAAATGCAGCTAAAGCTCAAGTAGATCAAGATGCTAGCGCTGCAAAAGAAGCTATCAATAAGGCAACCACTAACAATGCTGTAACTTCTGCTGCAACTGCAGGTAAAGTTACCATCGATAAGACTGTCGCAAATGCTGCAATTGACAACGCTGCTGCTGGCAAGAATAAGGCTATCGATGGATCTTCATTAACTGATGAAGAAAAGAACGGCATTAAAGATCAAGTAGCTCAAGCAGTAAAGAATGCTAAGGGTGAAATTTCTGCCGCTGATACTGAACAAAAAGTAACTACTGCTCAAAAGAATGGTGTTGATGAAATCAACGGTATTAAAGTTCCGTCAACTTCAACTCAAAAAGACGAAGCAAAAGGCAACATCAATAAAGCGGCTGATGATGCTAAGAAGGAAATTGATCAAGACAGCAACTTAACCGATGATCAAAAGCAAGCAGCTAAGAATCAAATCGATAGCGATGCTAAGAATGCTCAAAAGGCGATCGATGACGCTAAGACTGATACTGATGTCAACAATGCAATTAATGGTGGTAAGCTTGCTATCGATAAGACAGCGGCAAATGCTGCCATTGACAACGCAGCAGCTGGCAAGAACAAAGAAATTGCTAACTCTCCATTAACTACTGATGAGCAAAACAAGTTGCATGATCAAGTAGCTAAGGAAGTAAAGACTGCAAAAGACAACATCAATAGCGCAACTATTCCAACTGAAGTAACTACTGCTAAGGATAATGGTGTTAAGGCAATTAACGGTGTTAAGATTCCAACAACTTCACCAGAAAAAGACAAGGCCAAAGAAAACCTTGATAAGCAAGTTCAAGATGCTAAGGATGCCATCGATAAGGACGACAACTTAACCGATGATCAAAAGCAAGCCGCTAAGGATCAAATTGATACTGACGCTAAGAACGCTCAAGATGCCATCGACAACGCTAAGAACGATGCTGATGTCAATAATGCCGCTGATAACGGTAAGCTTGCAATTGATAAGACAGTCGCCGATGCTGCAATCGATAATGCAGTGGCTGGTAAGATTAAGGACGTTAAGGCGCCATTAACTACTGATGAGCAAAAGACCTTGACTGATTTGATCAAGGAAACTGGTGAGAATGCTAAGCAAAATATTGCTAGTGCAACTACTCCAGCAGAGGTAACAACCGCTCAAGAAAATGGCGTTAAGGCTATTAACGACATTAATGTTCCAACCTCTTCTTCTGTTAAGGACAATGCTACTGCAGCGATTGATAAGGCTAATACTGCAGCTAAGACAGCTAAGGATAATATCAATAAAGCAACAACCAACGATGCAGTTAAGGACGCTGAAAATAATGGTGTTGACAGTATTAAAGGCATTACTTTCACTAACTTGGATGATGCCAAGAAGGCAGCCAATAACGCTATCGATAATGCATTAACTAACAAGACTAATGAAATTAACAATGCTTCTAACTTATCTCAAAATGAGAAGCAAGACTTGATTAGCAAGGCAACCGACGCAGCAACTACTGCCAAGGACAACATTGCTAAGGCAACTACTAACGATGCTGTAACTGATGCCCAAAACAAGGGAATTGAAGCAATTGCTAATATAACTGTTCCTAGTCTTGATGAAACTAAGCAAAAAGCAATCAATGCCATCAAGCAGGTTCAAGAATCTAAAAACAAGCAAATTAGTGATGCTAAGAACTTAAATGCAGATCAACAAAAGAGTTTAACTGATCAGGTTAATAAAATTGCTGATGATGCGATTGCGCAGATTAATGATTCTTCAGTCACTACTAATGATTCAGTTGCTACAATCTGTGATAATGCAATTGACCAAATCACTAACTTGTTTATCCCAACCTTAGATGGTGCCCAAAAGGATGCAACTAATGCAATCGAAACTGCTAAGAACGCTAAGATTGATGAGATCAATAATGCTCAGAACTTGTCTGATCAAGAGAAACAAGATTTGACTGATCAGGTAAATCAAGCTGCGGATGATGCTACTAAAGCAATCAAGGATGCAACAACTAATGATGCTGTTAAGGATGCTGAAACTAAGGGCTTGAATGATATTAACAACATCAAGGTTCCAAGTTTGGCTGAGAAGCAACAGGAAGCTAAGAATGCGGTTGCTAAGGCTGCCGATGCCAAGAATCAGGCAATTGACAATTCCAATTTGACATCAGACGAAAAGACTGCCTTGAAGAAGCAAGTTAGTGCCGCCCAAGCAGCTGCTAATAAGGCGATTGATGATGCTTCAACTGATGCTGGGGTAACTAAGGCACAGAATGATGGTATTGATAACATCAACAAGATTGCTATCCCAGAAACTTCAGATGCCAAGGCCAAAGCAACAACTGACCTTAAGGATGCTGTTGATAATGCTAAGAAGGCAATTGATCAAGATACTAACTTGACTAATGACCAAAAGCAAGCAGCTAAGGACGCAATTGATCAGGATGCTAAGACTGCTCAAGAAGCGATCAATAATGCTAATACTGATAGTGATGTTAAGAAGGCTACTGATAACGGTCAATTAGCAATTGACAAGGATGTTGCTAATGCAGCAATTGATAACGCTGCCGCTGGTAAGAAGGCTGAAATTGCTAAATCACCATTAACTGATGCTGAAAAGCAAGCCTTAGATCAGCAAGTTGATCAACAAGTACAAACAGCTAAGAGCAATATTGCTAAGGCTACGACTACTGATGAAGTAACTACGGCACAGAACAATGGTATTGATAACATTAATAATATTAAGATTCCATCAGTGCCAACAACTAACCTGACAGATGCTAAGAATGCTGCCAATACTGCCATTGACAACGCTGCCGCAGCCAAGAAGAATGCCATCAAGGCTGCCCAAGATGCTGGTACTATTACCGCTGAGCAAGCAACTGATTTGAATCAGCAAGTTGATCGGGCTGCTAATGAGGCTAAGCAAGCAATCAACAATGCCACAACAGTAAGTCAGGTTGAACAAGCCCAAACCAGTGGTATTCAGACGATTAACAACATTAATATCCCAAGCATTACTGATGCTAAGGATGCTGCTAAGAACGCGATTGATCAGGCTGCTAAGAATAAGGATGCTGAAATTGATGCAAGCAACTTAAGCGATCAGGAAAAGGCCGATTTGAAGAATGAGGTCAAGGTAATTGCTGACACCGCTAAGAAGAGCATTGATAGTGTTGATAATGCTGCTGAAGTAAACAATGCAATGAATGCCGGAATTGCAGCAATTAATAGTATTAAGGTTGCTACTAGTTCAGATAACCAAAATGGACAATCAGGCAACAACGGTAGTACCATTGATAATGGTTCAGGTGAAGCTACGAATAATAATGGTAGTCAAGCCGGTTCAGTAACTGGTGCTACAACAAGTCAATCAAATGGTGCAAAGGTTTCTGCTACTGGTCTAAATGTTAAGAATAATGTTAATAAGCAAGCAGCTCAATTGCCACAGACTGGTAACCAAACTAATACTAGTCTTGGTGTAGTTGGCTTAGCAGCTGCTAGTCTTGCCTGTCTCTTCGGCTTTACCAAGTTAGGTAAGAAGAAGGAAGACTAGTAAGTTAGCTTAGTTAGCTACTTAAATTCAAAAGCGACTCGAGAGGGAAATCCTCTTGAGCCGCTTTTTTGATCAAATAAAATCCCAGGATGAGATTAGCTCACTCTGGGATTTACTGAATATTACTTATTCAATTTTTGTTCCTTAAATTGGTTCAGGTTTTGTTGAGTAGGGATAAGGTTTGCCCAAGTCTTGGTCAAGAACTCATCGCTCAAGTGATAGTGTGGTTGAGGCTGACTTTGTTCGATAAATTTGCTTGTCGCACTATCGAACTTAACCCAACCAGCATAACCAATGTGAATTGTATCTTCCATGAAGTAAGGCTTGTTACCATCATGAGAAAGGTCAAGGATGTTGTTAAACCCTTGTTGCCGAAGTTGGAACTTAATCTTGTTAACGGTGCGATAGTACATTTGCATATCCATTCCAGTATATGCTTCCCATTGACCATTAACGGGAGGAATAACGAACATAACGTTTGTGTTGTTATTCTTAAATTGATTAAGTACAACTTGTAAATCGCCATATTCTGGTGATTGGTTATAGTTAAAGTGACGTTGTGAACCTTTAAGTTTCTTCAAGTTAGGCTTAACCTTCTTAGTATAGAAGGAATTCTTAACGTGGAAGTCATTATTGTCGGTTTCCTTAGCAGCCTCATTAACTGCCATCTTGTGTAGTCGGTCTTCATTATACTTAGCCGGTAGTTTGTGAATCTGTGACTTAATGAAGTGACTATAATTATTATCTAACTGGATTCCTGAAAATAATGCATCCTGGTGTTGTAACAGCGTCAGCCGGAAACTTAAAATGGCTTTATCCCAACTGCTTAAAGGCTTTCCTTGAGCAATCTTAGCAGCGTCTTCAGCAACTGAACCATCATTACCAATCATTTGGATTAACCGCTTGGCAACGTACTGATCATATGGTGACTTTGGATTAGCTTTCTTTAACCAGGTTAAGTCAGCTAATTCACCGTTGTAGTACTTAAAAGCTGGGGGTAAAATTCCCTTTTTAACAAACCATTGTGGCGAAACAATATAAACGGCCTTTTTATCTCGCAACTGGCCCTCCATCGTAGTGATGTTAAAGAACTGGGGGAGTGATTGTGCTCCACGCTGTCCTAGAAGGAACGGGGTATAGTTATGATAACGTGCCGCCATAATTGATGGGTGGAAATTATCAAACCGCCGTAATTCACTTGAACCAAAAAACGGAACATAACGGGTATTCTTATCAGAAAGTGCTTGTTGTTTCAACTTTTGGTTTTTGAAAACTACGGGACTAAGCGAGGAAGCAGCCCGTTGTTCAGTTTTAGCTGAATAGTGGCTACCTAAAGGCATTGTAAAAAGAATTAAAATCAGAACAAAGGCAAGAATAACTGGGCCAAAGATATACCACAGTCGCTTGCGGTTAGTCATTTTGGAGCTCCTTTACACGGTCAACCATCTTATCAACTGAACTCCATTGGCTCCGGTCAAATTCGGAAACAGGTACTTGAATATCGAATTGATCTTGAAGTGCTAGGAGCACGCTAACAGTAGCCATTGAGTCTAATAAACCATCTGCAAATAAGTCTTCGCTAGTATCACTGAAGTCTCTTGCATCCCGACCAGTTGCGTCAGCTAAAATGTTAATAATATCGTCTTTCATTATAAAATCCTCCTAAATAAATCTCGATTACCCGAAGAAGTAAGTATTGAGGTAACCACTAAAGAGTAAGAACGTTAACATTACAAAGTTAAACGTTACAAAGATGGCAACACATTCTGTGAACTTGTTATGTGGCAGGTTCTTCAAGTGCTTACGCTTGTAACGCAGCCACCAGTCATTGATAACAAGTGCCAGTCCGTGAAGGAATCCATATAGAATATAATACCATGTAATTCCGTGCCAGAATCCCATTGTCAGCATGTTTAACATGTATGCTGTTGCGGATAATGTATTCCGGTTCTTGAACCAGCGTTTTTTAGTTGCCATAAAGACAAACCGCATAAAGATATAATCACGGAACCAGAATGATAAACTGATGTGCCACCGGTTCCAGAATTCCTTGATATTCTTAGATTTGAATGGTTGCTTAAAGTTCATTGGGGTCTTAACACCCATAAAGTAACTAATCGCAACCGCAAAGAGTGAATATCCAGCAAAGTCAAAGAACAGGTAGAACCCATAAGTGTACATTACACCGAGCATGTTCCACGAAAATAATCCATCGCCCATGGCCGCCTGTTCAAAGTGTGGATAGAAGCGTTGGCCAAAGAAGTAGGCGATGACAAACTTGTAAAGAAAACCGAGGAATAGGTAATAGATCCCCTTTTCAACAAGTTTGAGATAATCGGAACGTTCAGGCGTTTTTTGGTAATCCTTAGAGAAACGCCGGTAACGATCGATTGGTCCAGAAGTAATGGTTGGCATGAAGAGCATGAAGCGAATAAAATGCCACGGTGTAATTTCTTTTACCATCCCATCACGGGTTTCGATAATTGTTCCAACTGCTCGGAAGGTAAGGTAACTAATTCCCAAGAAACCAAGCAGCGAGTTATGACCAACCATTGCTGGTGATAACTTAACAATAATGATTGGGATCAAAGAAAGAAATGAGAAGAGGTAAAAGATACCGGTAGAATTATTAGTTTTTCTGTAATGGTGGTAGTACATTACCAAAATGGTTTGGTAAATAACGTACGCAATTAGGGAAAAGAGCTGTTGCCAACTAGCGCCATCAAACATCAGAAAAATGAAGATGAAGCTAATTAGTGCTTCGTACCACTGGAAACGTTTGCCGAAGTACAGTCCAATGCCTAGGGCAAGTAGTAAGTAAATAAAATAAACTGGTGTCCCGTAGGCAGTGAAATTCGGCAAACTTGCGAGCCAATTAATCATTGGTTAGCCTCTTTGATTAGTTGTTTAACTGCAATCTTGCCATTTGCAGACATTGGGAATGAATCCCGATAGATGAATTGGGTTGGCATCATGTAAGGCATGATCAAACCATTGAGACTTTCCCGAATTTCCTTAGTTAGTTGCTCCTGATCCTCAACCTCTTCCTTAGGGATAACGTAAGCAATGAGGTGGGCAACTTGACCATTCTTGTTATACTTTGGAGCGGCAACGGCTTGTTTAATGAGCGGACTCTTTTCAAGGCTAGCCCGTACTTCATCAAGTTCAACCCGGAAACCGTGGAGCTTGATCTGGAAGTCCATTCGTCCTTTATGATGAAGGAGACCATCTGCATCGAGAGTACCGGCATCTCCAGTCCGGTATGCTGGTACACCGTTGATCTTGAAGAAGGCCTTAGCAGTCTTTTCAGGATTGTTCATGTAGCCACGAGCAACACTATTACCGCTAATAATAATTTCCCCTTGTTGGCCTGGTTCGGTTAACTGCTTATCACCATCCCAAATTGAAAGCTCGACTCCTGGTTTAGCGTAACCAACTGGCAACCGGTCATTATTAGCGATGATTTCTGGAGTGATTTCAATTCCAGAGATTGCGACCGTTGTTTCGGTTGGCCCGTAAGTGTTAAAAATTCGGGCATGAGGGAAGCGTTGGTGAAGGGCTTTAGCTGTCTTAACGGTGAGCTCTTCGCCACAGAACATGAAGATACTTAGACTTGGCATCTTTTCTTCATTAAATGCAGGGCTAAGCATTAACATGTCAGCAAATGATGGTGTGCCGACAAAGACGTTGAGGTCCAAAGTTGGCAATGCGGTAAACATTTGACCGAAGTTTTCCACCACTGAGTGCGGAAGAGCTTTGATGGTTCCACCGTTTAATAGTGCCGGCAACCAGTACATGTTAGATAAGTCAAATGAGTATGGCGGTTGACCAAGGAAGTTAGCGTGTTCAGGAATATTGAAATCTGAATCAAGAACCCAATCGACGAAGGTCTTGAAATTATCATGGCTAACTTCCACCCCTTTAGGTGAACCAGTCGTTCCAGAAGTAAAGAGGACGTAGGCCAGTTCATCTCCAGAAACGGGATCAGTAGGGGTAAACTCTTGGTGAGCCGCTAAAACATTAGTTAGCTGTTCGTTAGAAATTACCCGAGCATCGAAATTGAGATTATCACTTGGAAAATCATCAACAGCGATAATTAATTCTGGCTTAGCAGTATCGAGAATTGATTGGATCCGCGGAATTGCGGAATCAGTTGAGACGGGAATATATGGATGGCCCGCTTTTAATGCTGCTAAGAAACTGGTAATCATCTCGACTTGGTGATCACCGAATACGAGGATTGGACTTTGACGGGTCATATTTTGCTTAGTAAGCCAAGTAGCTAAACTGTCTGAATTGGCTTTTAATTCACCATAGCTTGTCTGCTTTCCCATTTCGTCATAAGCAACCCGCGTTGAATTATCCTTGGCAATTTGGTCAAAGACAGTAACGATATTTGTATTCAATTCTATTTCCTCCACATTAGAATTCATTGTAAATGAACGGTTCTTGACCTGCTCCATAATAACCATAAAGGTAAATTAGCAGGAGAATAACGATAAAGTAGAATACCGTTTTTAAGATGAATATTAGTGCAGGATGATTCTTAATACTTTTACTAAAGATTACGAATCGCTCCTTTCGCTCATAAAAGCTAATATACCATAACGAGTTTAGCGCGCCATAGTAAGTTAGTTAATTGTTCCAGCAAAAATTTAAGATATTCGTAATTAAATTTTTACACCTATTTATTATAGATAATTTGCGGTAAGGTTCAAAGTAAAATAATGTAATCTTGCGAATTATTATTTATTTATGCGAAAATAAGAGTTCAAATAATAATGATAGGTAAATTTTATTAAATAAGAGGTTATGACAGTGATTAAGGGAATTGGAATTGACATCACTGAGATTAAACGAATTCAGGAAATGCGGCAAAAGCATCCCCAATTTGTTAGCAAAATATTGACACCGGCAGAGCAAAAGCAGTATGAGGGGCTAGATGGTTCACGTGCACTGGAATACTTAGCTGGTCGTTGGTCATTAAAGGAGTCCTTTTCAAAGGCATATGGAACCGGAATTGGTAGTGAAGTTGGCTTTCAAGATATTGAGGTTATTGATAACCAGCTGGGAGCGCCAATTGTTACTAAAGCGCCGTTTGCTGGTCGTGTCCATGCATCGGTTAGCCATACTGCAGTAAATGTCATCACAGAAATTCTTTTGGAGGATAAAAATGATTAGTGGACGATTACGAGATACAAAATTAATTGTTGATTTAGGAGCAATTAAGCACAATATTTATGAACAGCAAAAGTTACTGGCTCCTAATAGTAAGATCCTTACGGTTGTTAAGGCGAATGCTTATGGAAATGGCCTAGTTCCGGTGGCGCAAACAGCAATTAAGGCTGGGGCAACGGGGACTTGCGTTGCAATCCTAGATGAGGCACTAGAATTACGCGATAGTGGGATCACATCATTAATCTTGGTTTTAGGAATTACCCCCGTGGAGAATGCTCATATTGCTGCAGAAGCAGGAGTATCGTTGACTGTTGGTTCGTTAGACTGGCTTGAAGACTATCATCAATTAGCAGTAGCCAATCATTGGACTAAGCCGTTGAAGGTTCACCTAGGGATTGATTCAGGGATGGGGCGGATTGGCTTTACAACTGTTGAAAGTTTTAATGAAGCAGCTAGGTTCGTCCGTGAGCACCACGAATTTGAATTTGAAGGGATGTTTACCCATTTTGCAACTGCAGATAGTGCTGATGATAGCTACTTTAACAAGCAGGTTAATAAGTGGGAACAATTTGTCAATAGTTTGACTGAGTTACCACCATTTGTCCATATGGCAAACTCCGCTACCGGAATGTGGCACCGAGAAAAGATCACGGCCAATACTGTTCGAATGGGAATTTCAATGTACGGACAAAATCCATCCGGTCGTGAATTGACCGCGACCCTTGATTTGAAACCAGTGGAACAGCTGGTTACCAGTATTAGTTTTGTTAAGAAACTCAAGGCTGGTGAATCAGTAAGCTATGGTGCAACCTATACCGCGCAAGAAGATGAATGGCTGGCAACTTTGCCAATCGGTTATGCTGACGGTTATCCACGTTGTATGACGGGTTACAAGGTTCTTGTCGACGGTCAATTTTGTGATATTGCCGGGCGGGTTTGCATGGACCAGATGATGATCCGTCTGCCTAAGCCTTACCCAGTCGGAACACGAGTTGTTTTAATGGGGCGGTCCGGAGACAAGAAAATCACAGCTAATGATCTTGCTGATCGAGCAGGAACAATCAACTATGAAATTATGACAAATATCAGTAACCGTGTTCACCGGGTTTATACTGATTAGTTGCTTGACATCGTTGATCCATTTGATATAATTTAGATAATTTTATAGGTCCTTTAATGTAGCCCCGTGAGACTACAAAAGACTACCGAATTAATAAGCAGTGATCCACAGTCGACCACGCAGAGATTGGATAGCCTTGAGTTCTTTACGGGACTCAAGGTTATTTATTTAGGAGGAACGATTGTGGAAGATAAACAACACACGCCAATCTTAAGTATTCCCATGAAGAGTCGGCGAACAACAAGATGGGACATGTTTGCAACCTGGGTTGGGGCAAACGCAAATAACGGAACCTGGTTTGTCGGTGGTGTTCTTGCTGCTTGTGGATTTGCCGTGGCAATGAAGGTGCTTGTTCTTTCGTCAGCCTTATCATATGTTTTCCTGAGCCTAATCGGTTATATTGGTTACAAAACAGGTGTTTCAACCATGGCGATTAGCCGGGCATCCTTTGGGGAACGCGGAAGCTACTTACCATCACTGGTTAACATTACCCAGTTTATTGGCTGGACGGCAGTTAATACATTTATCGCTGCTCAATCAGTTAGTCTTATTTTCCACCAGTTGCTTCACTGGCCGCTTTGGGGACAACCAGGTGGTGACAAAGGGTTAGTTGTTGGGATTTTGATTATGAGTATTCTTCACATCATCAGTGTTTCCAGTGGTTCACGGTCGGTTCAATTGATTGAACGAATTGGGATTATCCTTGTCTTTATTTTTGTCCTTTGGGAATCTGTTGCTGTTTTTAAGACAGTTTCGATGGATCAAATCATTGGCTGGCATGTACCGGCAAAGGCACGGATGGCTACTGGAGCAGCGATTGATTACGTAGCTGCTTTTAACCTGGCTTGGGTGACTGCCGGTGCTGACTTTACCCGCTTTACTTCAATCAAGAATAATGCGATCCATACACCATTTTGGGGAGCATTGATTGGGGTTGTGTGGTTTGCCTTTATTGGTTTAATTTCCACAATTAGTATTGCAATTTCAAGCGGCGTTTATAATGCTAATAACTCGGATCCATCGACAATTGCAAGTAAGTTAGGCCTTGGGGTTGTAGCGTTCTTAGTAATTATCTTGACGTCAATGACTGCCAACGCGGTTAACCTGCTTGCCGCCGGATCAGCCTTATCGAATATTTTTATTCGGCTACGGCTAAAATACTCATTGTGGATCGTGGTTCTTTTAGCAACAATTGTAACCTTTATTCCAATGTTTGTTGGGAGCTTCTTGGATACTTTTGAATCTTTCCTTGATTATGTTGGAATGGTTCTGGGACCAACAATTGCGATCATCTGTACTGATTTCTATATTCGTGCGCACCGTCACTATGACGTTAAACAATTAGGTTTAATTAACGGTAAGTATTGGTACCATCACGGCTTTAACTGGATTGCTTACCTTGTCTTTGCTTTAGGAGTAGTATTCTTTATTGCGGTTCACCAAATGCCAATTTTTGCTAATACAGTTGGGGCAACATTTGTTGATATGGTACTAAGCGGATTGCTTTATTACATTTTAATGGCCATTTATGACCGGAAAGGATCACGTCATGCTAATTAAGAGTGTTCACATTGATAATGATGAAAATGATGAAGAGTTAAAAGATGTTCGCGTTACTGATGGTCAATTTACTGAAATCGCCGCTGAAATCAAGCCGCGTGAAGATGAAAAAGTTATTGATGGCAATGGTGCATTGATGTTGCCACCGTTTGTTGACTCCCATGTTCACCTTGATGCAACACTAACGGCTGGTGAGCCTGAATGGAACGAAACGGGAACGTTATTCGATGGCATTCGGATTTGGAGCGAACGGAAGCAGGATCTTTCGATTGAAGACGTTAAGCAGAGAGCTAAAGCAACGATTAAGAACATGGTTGGTCACGGAATTCAGCATATTCGGAGTCACGTTGACGTTACGGATCCGCATTTAATTGCTGCCCGAGCCTTATTGGAGTTACGAGAAGAATTAAAGGATCAGATTGACTTACAGTTAGTAGCCTTTCCGCAAGAAGGAATTCTGAGTTTCCCTCATGGGCGTGAACTAATGGAACAAGCTGTTAAGGAAGGCCTCGATGTTGTTGGTGGAATCCCTCATTTTGAATTTACTACTGAGTATGGCTGGCAATCAGTTCATTTCTTAATGAAGTTAGCGGACCATTATGATCGGCTGGTTGATGTTCACTGTGACGAGATTGATGACCCTGCTTCACGGAACCTCGAAGTCTTGGCAACCGAAGCCTATGAACGGGGAATGAAAGATCGAGTAACCGCAAGTCATACGACTGCAATGGGGTCGTATAATGATGCTTATACTTATAAGTTATTCCGCCTATTAAAGATAAGTGAGATTAACTTTGTTGCTAACCCATTAGTTAATATTCACCTTGGTGGCCGATTTGATACTTACCCGAAGCGTCGCGGAATGACCAGGGTAAAGGAATTAACCGAAGCGGGGATGAACGTTTCCTTTGGTGAAGACGATGTTCAAGATCCATGGAATTCGCTTGGTAATGGGAACATGCTTGATGCTGTAACCATGGGTGTTTATGCTGGTCATTTGATGGGCTACCATCAGCTTCAAGATGCGTTCAAGTTCGTTACGTATAATGGAGCTAAAACTCTTCATATTACCGATCAGTATGGAATTGAGGTTGGTAAGCCAGCTAACTTTATCTTGTTAAATGCTCCTGACTTTTACAATGCCTTGAATAAGCATGTCGAAGTATTAGCCAATGTTCGCCACGGCAAAATCCTTGCCCAAACCAAACCAGCAGAAACAAGGGTGAATTTAGATTAGAGCGCGAGCCGTGACGAATTAGCAACTGAGCACTAGAAAACCCGGACGATGATTGTTTACAATCAAGGACGGGATAGCTAGGCGGAAGTTGCGGTCACGGCGAAGGAGTGAACCAGAAAACTTGTTTTCGTCTGTGAACACTCGCAAGTCTGATTAGACTTCTTGCTATCAACTTGTTGATGAAAGAAGTCAATCAGCTACTGCGCAGATCTTGACTATGTAGCCTAGGAAACTCGAGCGAAGAACGTTTTGACTCTGTCGCAGTCGTTGATTACACAGAGATCTAAAAAAAGGAACCAAATTTTTGGTTCCTTTTTTAAGCTTCATGCAAATCTTCAATTTCAGTAACTTCGAAACCTCTTTTGGTTAACCGCCGAACAATTCGTTCCATTCGGTCATGATCAACATCGGTCGGTAAGGTGAACAGGACCTGCTTAACGGATGAATGATCGGGATCTAAAGAAATAACGTTAACAATTTGACAGAAGCGGGTGATTTCTTTTGCGGCATTCATTAAAGCCCCCCGTTCGTCATGGGCAACGACAGTTAAAACGTAGCTACCGTTGTTAACGTTCCATCCGGCTGCAAGCATTCGGAGTAAACGATTGTGAGTTAGGATGCCATAAAATTGGTTATTTTCATCCAAAACGGCAATGTATGGGAGATCACGGATCGCAAAGAATACAGAGAAGAAAGCAGAATTAATGGAAACGAATTTGGTAGAGTTCTTTAGTAGTGAAGTTACCGGAAGCGTCATATCGCCATTTCGTGACTTATGACGGTAGATATGCATTTTGTAGATATTGCCACGGAAAATTTTCCCAGACTTATCTAAAATCGGCACGCAACGATATCCAGTATTTTCAAGAACGGTCAATGCTTCCTGGAGAGTTGCGGTTTCAGGCAATGTAGTCAGATCTGCCTTTTTCTTAATAAGCGAACTAAAAATCATAATGTTCTTCCTTTACTAAATTAAAACGTATTAAGTGCATAAATCATCATAACACAGAATTGATCTTAGTATTAGAACAAAATGAGAGAATTAAGAATGACTAATATGATAACCAAAGAATGGTAACGTTAATTGTTTTAGTTTTAGTTACGGCTAGGGTATAATAACATTCAGGTAATTCTACATAATCAGAATTGAACGAAGTAAATAAGCATTAGGCTGCAACTAAGGCGGCCTTTTTGCATTTGACTTAAAGGGGACGAATTAAAATAATGAAAATGATTGTCGGCTTAGGAAATATTGGAACGCGCTATGATGAAACTCGTCATAATACAGGCTTTATGGTAGTAGAACAATTAGCCCGTGATTATCACCTAGGAGCTTTTACACATCTTAAGCAAGAGGCTGTTGCCGTTACCGGAATGATCAACGGTGAGAAAGTAATGCTCGTCAAGCCAACTACTTTCATGAATGATTCTGGAAGAGCTGTTGGACCGCTTGTTGATTACTATGATCTTGACCTTGATGATCTGGTAGTAGTTAATGATGATCTTGATATGCCAGTGGGTAAAGTTCGGTTGAAGACTCATGGCGCATCAGGTGGTCATAATGGATTGAAGAGCATCATTAACGCATTAGGGACTAATAAATTTAATCGCATTAAGGTCGGAATTGATCATCCTAAACATGGCACCGTTGTTAGCCACGTTCTCGGTAAATTCACTAAAGAAGAACGTCCAGATTTCGATCAAGCCGTCCTTACCGCCGAACATGCCCTCGAAGACTGGATTAACGGCAAAAACTTTGCCCAGTTGATGAATGAATATAACTAGAGCGCGAGCTAGCAAGTTCCTGGCGAGCGCATTTCAACATTAAATTCACAATGTAAATAAAAATGTAACAGAAAGGAGGAGAAGCCATGGAATTAACAGACTTTTGCACCCGAACAAAGGAATTTAAACAGGTTTTGACGGCAATTCAAAAGCATCAGCGACAGTTAATCACTGGTATTTCAGGATCGGCGCGAACATTGCTACTTATGGCATTGCAGAAGAACCTTGATCAGCCTCAATTAGTGATTACTGATAGTCTTTTTCATATGCAAGAGCTGGCAGCGGATTTAGAGAACCTGTTACCAGAGGAGGAAATCTATCAATTCCCAGTAGAAGAAGTTTTAGCTGCCGAAGTAGCAACAAGTTCACCGAATTATCGGCTGCAACGAGTTCAAGCATTGAACGCGTTAATTAATAACAAATCAGCAATTGTAATTGCATCGACTGCTGGTCTTCGACGAAATATTGTTGCGCCAGAATTGTTTAAACAGGCAAAATTATCACTTAAAGTCGGCGGTGAAATTGATCCTGAAAAAGCGGCAGACCAATTAAGTTCAATGGGGTACCAGCGCCAAAAGATGGTTCTGCGTCCAGGAGACTTTGCTGTCCGGGGATCAATTATTGATATCTACTCCTTGAATACCGATGATCCGGTCCGGGTTGATCTGTTTGACACTGAAATTGACTCCTTGAGGTATTTTGATGCTAGTACGCAACGAAGCATTAAAAACGTTGATGAGGTTGAGATTCTTCCCGCAACTGACTTTATTCTTCCGGTTAATGAGTTTGAGCGAGTAGAAGAAAAATTAGCCGAACAGTATGAACAGTTGAAAAAACAGGCTGATGGAGAAGATGAGCTAGAGCAACTGGCAAACTGGTTTGAACCGTTACTTACGGATCTAAAGCAGCACCAGTTAACTAACGAATTTCTTACTTATACTAATTTGATTTATCCGCAAGGGCATTCTCTTCTGGATTATCTTTCTGCTGATGGGGCGGTTCATATTGATGATTGGACGCGGATTAAGCAGACGGCTAAAGAGATCGGTGAAGAAGAATTAGGATGGTTAGAAGATAAGGCTAAACATCATCAAATCTTGCAAGCAGTTAGCCTTGGTCATGATGTTAGTAAATTAATTAGCAGTGACAAACATGCTCAAGACTTTTGGGCACTCTTCCGCAAGGGGATGGGCCAGTTAAGGTTTAAGGTTCTTACTGACTTTGGTAGTCGAACGATGCAACGGTTCTTTGGCCAAATGCCACTGTTGAAAACTGAAATGCAACGGTGGCTCGATCAGGGGCAAACCGTTATTTTAATGGCGACCAGCAAGGAGCGACGAAACCAAATTGCCCAAACAATGGATGATTTTGGTATTAAAGTTACCTCAACCGAGTTAAATCATCTTCAACAAAATGTCGTTCAATTAGTGCCAACCAATTTAGCAAACGGCTTTGAAATCCCTCAGATGGGACTAGTAATTATTACTGAGGGAGAAATGTTTAAGCAGGTCAAGAAGCGGCGAATTCGTCCACAGAAACTTGCTAACGCTGAACGGATTAAGAATTACTTAGACCTAAAACCAGGAGATTATGTCGTTCACGTTAACCACGGGATTGGGATCTTTAGCGGAATCCGGACCATGGAAGTTGATGGTGTTCACCAAGAGTACATGGTAATTAATTATCGAAATAATGCGCAAATCTTTGTTCCGGTTACCCAATTAAACCTGGTACAAAAATACGTTTCTGCTGAATCGAAGACCCCGCACATTAACAAGTTGGGTGGCAACGAATGGGCTAAGACTAAACGCCGCGTTGCCTCTAAAGTAGAAGATATTGCTGACGAGTTGGTCGACCTATACGCTAAACGGGAAACCGAAAAAGGGTATGCCTTTCCAAAGGATGATTACCTGCAAAAGCAATTTGATGCTAACTTTCCTTACTCCGAAACCCGTGATCAATTACGAAGCATTACGGAAATTAAGGAGAATATGGAAAAAGCAAAACCGATGGATCGATTGCTAGTCGGGGATGTTGGTTACGGGAAAACCGAAGTTGCCTTACGGGCGATTTTTAAGGCAGTTACTGGCGGAAAACAAGTAGCCTTTCTCGTACCAACGACCGTCTTAGCTCAACAACATTATGACACGATGAAAAAACGATTTGAGGGTTTCCCGATTGAGATCGCATTGATGTCCCGCTTCAAGACAAGAAAAGAATTGAAGGAAACTGAAAAGGGGCTTGCTGACGGGACGGTTGATGTCGTTGTCGGTACGCACCGAATCCTATCTAAAGATGTCCATTTCAAGGACTTGGGGCTGTTAATTGTTGATGAGGAACAACGATTTGGGGTTAAACATAAGGAAAAGCTGAAACAATTGAAGAACAACGTTGATGTCCTAACGTTGACAGCCACGCCAATTCCACGAACACTTCATATGTCAATGCTTGGTGTTCGTGATTTGTCTGTCTTGGAGACGCCTCCTGCTGGTCGGTATCCGATTCAGACCTATGTGATGGAACAAAATTCAGGGGCTATTCGAGATGGGATTCTTAGGGAAATGCAGCGGGGTGGACAAGTTTATTATCTGCATAACCGGGTAATGGATATTGAAGAGACCGTAGCTCGCTTGCAACAACTGGTTCCCGAAGCGCGGATTGGCTATATTGACGGCCAGATGAGTGAGAATCAGCTTGAGTCAGTCCTTTATGAATTTATTCAGGGCGGGTATGACGTGTTAGTGACGACTTCGATTATTGAAACCGGGGTTGATATTCCGAATGTTAATACTCTCTTTGTTGAGAATGCCGATAGAATGGGATTAGCCCAGCTGTACCAGATTCGCGGCCGAATTGGTCGAAGCAATCGGGTTGCTTACGCTTACTTTATGTACCAGCCCAATAAAGTTTTAACGGAGTTGGGTGAAAAGCGGTTAGCGGCAATTCGCGATTTTACCGAGCTGGGTTCAGGATTTAAGATTGCGATGCGCGACCTCTCAATTCGTGGTGCTGGAAATCTTCTGGGAAAGCAGCAACACGGTTTTATTGACTCAGTCGGCTATGACCTTTATTCTTCAATGCTGAGTGATGCTGTTGCCAAGAAGCAGGGGAAAAAGCAAGTTGATAAGTCAGATGCTGAAATTGAACTGTGTGTCGAAGCTTACTTACCTGATGATTACATTAACGATCAACAACAAAAAATTGAGTTATATAAGACCATCCGCACCGCGGCCAGTGATGAAGAACTCCTTGATATTCAAGGTGATTTAATTGATCGCTTTGGTGATTATCCAACGGCTGTCGGGAATTTACTCCTGATTAGTCAGTTGAAACAACATGCGGATTTAGCGATGATTGCAAGTATCAAACGACAACGTGATCAGATCATGATTACTTTTACAGAAAAGGGGAGCCGGAACATTACGGCGCCACAAATTATTAAAGAGTTAGCTCAGACAAAATTTAAGGCAACAATTGGTGAAAATGATCGGCAATTAAATGCCCGGCTGGTAATTCAACCGAAAATGACGATTGATGATTGGCTTCATCAGCTTCTTAAGTTTGTCACAGCATTGAGCAATTTAAAGAAAAATAAATAGAAAGAAGAGGATCGAATGCGATTAGATAAGTTTCTCAAGGTATCAAGAATTATTAAGAGACGCTCCGTTGCCAAGGAGATTGCTGATCAGGGAAGAATTTTAATTAATAATCGGCCAGCAAAGTCTTCAAGTCAGGTTGTAGCGGGTGATACGTTAACAATTAAGTTTGGTAATAAGACTGAAACGGTTAAAGTTAACCAAATTGTTGAAACAACCAAGAAGAGTGAAGCGGAAAATATGTACAAAATTATTGATGAAACCTATGCGGAAAATTTTGATTAACGCTGATTTTGAACAGTTATTAATAAAATATTTAATAATTTTAAATGTTTATAGACAATTTCCCTAAAAAGCTGTTATACTTAGTCCGTGATAAGCCAAATTAGGGGGCAACTAAAATGAGGAGTCGATCTGACAAAATTTCACAAATTAATACGCCTTATGCGCAACAAATGACTGTTAACCAGCAGTTGGTTCGTCGTGCGCACATTAAGCGCTGTAAACGAATTTTGTTAATCTTCTCGGTTGTTTTTTTGCTTCTTGGTTTTCAAATTATTCAAAGCAAACGGTCTTTAGCAAAGATTGAAGCAAGTATTCGTACTTCAAAAACGCAATTAGCTCGTCAGAGGGATATTGGAAAAGACCTTAAACAAGAAAAAAAGCAATTACATAATCCCGATTATCTGCAACAAATAATTCGCTCAAAGTATAACTATACGAAGAAGGGCGAGACAGTTTATAATTTAGATAATTAACGATAAAAAACAGGAACAGGGTCATGGATAACTTGTTCCTGTTTTTTCTTAGTTTTAGCACCTTTTCTGGTTTGAAGTATGGTATACTCAACGTACATTTATCACAATATTGTGGCTTGAGGAGGATCAATTAATTTCATGTCAATTGAAGTTGGAGCAAAGGTTTCGGGTAAGGTTTCAGGAATTACTAATTTTGGGGCCTTTGTTGATTTGGATGATAACCAAACTGGTTTAGTACACATTAGTCAGATCTCAAATAATTACGTAAAAGATATTCATGATGTATTATCAGTTGGTGATACCGTGACTGTTAAGGTCACTAAAGTTGGCGATGATGGCAAAATTGCTTTATCCATGAAGGATGCGGAAGAACGCCATCATGACGACGAACGTGGCGAACATCGCGAGCATCGTCATAATAACTTCCATCACGAGCATCATGAACACCGGAATAATGATTTTGAGCGTCAAGGTCAGCATGGTTACCACCGTGGATTCAACTCAGGCCATCACCAATCGCGACACCACGAAAATTTTGATGAAATGTTAGCTGGATACTTGAAAGAAAGCGAATCCCGCCTTTCAACATTAAAACGTCAAACTGATGGTAAGCGTGGCGGTCGTGGTGGTCGTCGGAGCTAAGATGGAATTAAACAACGAATTTAAGCGGCACCTGGAACGGGGTCGCTTTTTTAATAAAAATGATAGAGTGGTCGTGGCGGTTTCAACGGGAGTAGATTCAATGGTCTTGTTAGCGTTGCTACAGGAGCTTCCCGTAAGTATCCGCCCTCAAATAATTGTTGCCCATGTTAATCATCGGTTACGAAAGCAGAGTGAGGAAGAGGAGCGATTTATTCGAAATTATTGCAATGAACACCAGCTCAAACTGCTCGTTCATCATTGGTCATTAGCTGATCATCCACAAACTGGGATTGAAGAAGCTGCCCGGAAAATGCGTTACCGGTTTTTTGCTCAGGTGATGAAAGAAGAGCAAGCAACAATTTTATTGACAGCTCATCACCAAAATGATCTTGCTGAAACAATGCTGATGAAGCTTACCCGTGGTGGTCAATTACACCAGTTAATCGGGATTGAGGAAAAGCGGCCCTTTGCATCAGGAGTGCTTGAACGCCCTCTTTTAATTTTTCCTAAACACCGATTGCGTGAATATGCCATCAATAATCATTTGAAGTGGTATGAAGATTTAACTAACCACGAACTGAATGTTAGTCGCAATCGTTTTCGTCATCAGGTTATTCCATTATTAGAAAAAGAAAATGCTAATTTCTTAGCTTCTTTAAATAGTTACCATGAGCAGTTAGAATTAGCAGTTGAACTTGAAAACCAGTTTGCTCAAGAACAACTAGCAAAACTTAGTAACAAGAATGACCATCTGGATATAAAAAAACTAGGTCAGCTATCTCTAGCTAAGGAGCGGCTGGTTTTAGTAAAGTGGCTGGAGGAAACTGGCGCCTTAGGGCTGAAACGGGGCTTTATTGAGCAGTTACTTGCAGACATTAATAATCGTCATTTACCCCAGTTTGAACGCCAGGTTGCCCCTGATTTAGCACTATTTAAGAACTATTCCGAACTATATATAAAAAATGTTAATCAATCGCCACAAAAAACTCAAACTTCCATAAATTCTGTGGTAAAATTGGGCCGTTGGTATTCAATTGAAAACGATTATCAAATCGCTGTCGCTAAGGATAGGACCTTCTTTAACCAGGGAGAATACTGTCAAGAAATGTGGTTATCACCTGAGCAGTTACCATTAACAATTCGGCGGTGGCGAGAACGAGATCGGCTACCATTGAAGAATGGCGGTCACCAAAAAGTTGGTCGGGTTTTAATTGATCAGAAAGTGCCGTTATCAAGACGTAATCAACAGTTAGTAATTGTTGACGCTCAAAATAATGTTGTCTGGATTGTTGGGCGTAAATGGGGATGGTTTACTCGTCCCCGCGACTACCCTACCCGGTGGCAACGACTATTTATTGGCAGGCGCGATTTGAAGAGGAGAAAAGAATGAATAACGATATTGAACGAGTTTTATACAGTAAGGAAGAACTTAATCGGCGGATGGACGAACTTGCTAAACAACTGACTGCTGAGTACAAGGATCAGCGTCCATTGATTATTTCCGTAATGACTGGTGCTGTTTTATTTACTGTTGATATGATCAAGCGAATGGATATAATGGCAAAACTTGATTTTATTGATGTTTCTAGTTACTATGGCGGAACTTCTTCTACTGGGAAAGTAAAACTGGTTCAGGATTTGAAGTCAGATGTTCGTGATCGTTCAATCCTCATTATGGAAGATATTGTTGATACTGGTCATACTTTAAAGTACCTAATCGATCTCTTAAAAGAACGTGGTGCAAAGAGTGTTAAGGTATGTACTTTATTAGATAAGCCTGAGGGACGACAAGTTGAAGTGAAGGCCGATTATGTTGGCTTTAATGTTCCCAATGAATTTCTAGTTGGTTATGGTTTGGATTACCAAGGATATTACAGAAATCTTCCGTATGTTGGGATCTTGAAACCAGCTGTTTATGAAAAGGATTAATAAGGTGATGGCGAGAAAAATTTTTTCTCGCCTTTTTATTTGAGATTAGTTACTGTCAAATCAGTGGAAAAGTTAATTTAAAAAATGTAAAATTGACCAATGATGGGTGGTGATTATCAGCGTGATAATTGGCTGGTCAATATTTGTCAATTATGCTATGATAGTCACTACAATTGTAACCACACTATTGTTGCTGGTAGATAGGAGGTTGTTATGAATAACAATCGGAGAAACAATAATTTTACTCATAACGTTCTCTTCTACGCAGTGATTTTCTTATGTATTATGGGAATTGCTTACTTCTTCTTTGGTGGAAGCCAAAATAATGGACAAAGTAAGACTGTCTCACAAACAGAGTTTATCTCTGAATTGAAGAGTAACAAGGTTAAGAGTTTCCAGCTACAGCCAAATGGTGGAGTTTATAAGATTACTGGTACTTATCGTAAACCACAATCTGTTGATAATAACTCTGCTAATAGTTTTGGTTTTGCCACGCAACGAAACAGTAAAGTTAACCACTTCCAAAGTTCGGTATTACAAAGTGACGTAACTGTTAGTCAACTGCAAAAGTATGCTAACCGGGATAACGTTAAGATCAGTACGCGGGCAGAGGAATCTAACAGTGTTTGGATGAACTTGCTGTTAACTGTTTTGCCACTAATCATCATGATATTCTTTTTCTACATGATGATGGGCCAAGCTGGCCAAGGTGGTGGCGGTCGTGGAGTAATGAGCTTTGGTAAGACAAAAGCAAAGCCTGCTGATGCCAAGAAAAACAAGGTTCGGTTCTCTGACGTTGCTGGTGAAGAAGAAGAAAAACAAGAATTGGTTGAAGTTGTTGAATTCTTAAAGAATCCAAAGAAGTTCACTCGTTTGGGTGCTAAGATCCCATCTGGTGTTCTACTTGAGGGTCCTCCAGGTACTGGTAAGACCTTGCTTGCAAAGGCGGTTGCTGGTGAATCTGGAGTTCCATTCTTCTCAATTTCTGGTTCTGACTTCGTTGAAATGTTTGTCGGTGTTGGTGCTAGCCGGGTTCGGGACTTATTCGAACAGGCTAAAAAAGCAGCCCCTGCAATCATTTTCATTGATGAAATTGATGCCGTTGGTCGACGGCGTGGTGCCGGAATGGGTGGTGGCCATGATGAACGTGAACAAACCCTGAACCAATTACTGGTTGAAATGGATGGGTTCCAAGGTGACGAAGGTGTCATCGTAATGGCTGCTACTAACCGTTCTGATGTCTTGGATCCTGCTTTGCTTCGTCCAGGTCGGTTTGACCGGAAGATTTTAGTTGGTCGTCCAGACGTTAAGGGACGTGAAGCTATTCTCCGTGTTCATGCTAAAAATAAGCCATTGGCAAATGACGTTGATCTGAAGGAAATTGCAAAGCAAACGCCTGGGTTCGTCGGTGCTGACTTGGCTAACTTGCTAAATGAAGCTGCGCTATTAGCTGCTCGCCGAAACAAGACGCAAATTGATGCTGCTGATCTAGATGAGGCTGAAGACCGGGTAATTGCCGGTCCGGCTAAGCATGATCGGGTGGAATCAAAGCAAGAACGGCGGACTGTTGCTTACCACGAAGCAGGGCACACAATTGTTGGGCTTGTCTTGAATGATGCCCGAGTCGTCCATAAGGTAACAATTGTTCCTCGTGGTCGTGCTGGTGGTTACGCTATTATGCTGCCGCGGGAAGATCAGATGTTAATGTCTAAGAAGAACGCTGAAGAACAGATCGCCGGATTAATGGGTGGTCGTGCAGCTGAAGAATTAATCTTCAAGTCTCAATCTTCAGGTGCTTCTAATGACTTTGAACAAGCAACTCAAATTGCGCGGGCAATGGTTACCCAATACGGGATGAGTGATAAGATTGGTCCTGTTGAATTACAAAGTTCTGGTCAAGTATTTATAGGTCAGGGCTACGACCAGTCACCATACTCTGAAAAGACTGCTGCCTTAGTTGACGAGGAAGTTCGCCGGATCCTTCGTGAAGGACACGAACAAGCTCTTCACATCATCGAGACCCACCGTGAACAACATAAGCTGATTGCTGAAGCGTTACTGAAGTATGAAACACTTGACGAAAAGCAAATTCTTAGTCTTTATAAGACTGGGAAATTGCCTGATAAGGATATTGCTGCGGCTGATGAAGAAGCCCGTGCACAAACCTTTGAAGAGTCAAAGCGTGCCTTGGAAAGATTAGAAGATGAAAAGCACAGTAACGCAACTGAACAACTAAAAGCAAGTAGTTCAGCTACAGATGATGAAGCTTCACAAGCTGCTGATACTCCAAATAGTGAGGCAGCTGATGCACCAACATCTGCTAGTGATGCAGATTCTGATTCCGATCATTCCGATGCTCCGGATGAGCGTGATAAATAATTAGATTGAGAAACAGGGGGAATAAGCCGAGAGGTCGGTCGTGTTCTTCCTGTTTTTTACGTGAAAGGATGATAAAAATGAAATCAACAGACTATTTAGTAAAAAGTATTAGCAAGGACGGCAAGTTTCGTGCTTATGCGGTTAATGCCAGTCAATTAGTCGAAAAGGCCCATGAAATTCATGATACCTGGAGTGCTTCTTCAGCTGCTCTTGGTCGAACACTAATTGGAACTCTCCTTTTGGCAACTGCCAGTCTCCAAGGTGAAGCAGGGATGACCGTTAAAATTCAGGGTGATGGTCCAGTTGGGTTTATTGTTGCTGATGGGACAGCTCAGGGAACCGTTAAGGGCTACATGGGGAATAACCACGTTAGTTTACCGGCAAATGAAAAGGGAAAGATCGATGTTTCTGGAGCGATTGGCAAACACGGAACATTATCCGTTACCAAAATGGCGCCTGGAGATAAGACGCCATATACCGGGCAGGTTAATTTGGTTTCTGGTGAACTTGGTGATGACTTTACCTATTACCTTGCACAATCGGAACAGATTCCGTCAGCGGTTGGTCTTTCTGTCTTTGTTAATCCTGATGAATCAATTGAAGTTGCTGGTGGTTTTATGATTCAAGTGCTCCCTGGGGCAAGTGATGAAGAAATTAGTAAACTTGAAAAGAAATTGAAGGAGTTGCCATTAGTATCAGAAATGCTTCGGGACGGTGATACTCCTGAGGATATCTTGAAACGAATTTTTGGTGATCAATTGAAGATTTTAGACCGGATGCCAGTTTCATACCGTTGCGATTGCAGTAAGGAACGGTTTGCTCACGCGTTGGCAAGTATCTCAAAGAAGGATCTGGAAAAGATGATCAATGAAGATCACCATGCTGAAGCGGTCTGCCAATTCTGTGGTAAGAAGTATGAATTTAATGAGCAGAAATTAAAAGATATCTATGCCAAAATGAACCAAGAGGAATCTAAATAACCCAATTTATTTGGTGAAAAATCGATGATGTGCTATCATGATTTGGTTATTGAACGAAGAATTAGCCAGTGCAGTTCACATTAATTTTATAATGAGGTGAAAAAATGAAGTGGCATATTGGAACTGTCGAAATTCCTAACCAAGTTGTGGTTGCCCCAATGGCTGGAGTTACCAACTCGGCATTTCGGGTGATTTGCAAGGAGTTTGGTGCAGGATACGTAGTCTGCGAGATGATTTCTGATCGAGGAATTATGTACCATAACAAGAAAACGTTGAACATGATGGATGTCGATCCAAGTGAGCACCCGATGGGAATTCAAATTTTTGGTGGTACAAAGGAAACCTTAGTTCAGGCCGCTAAGTATGTTGATGAACATACAGCAGCTGATGTGATTGATATTAATATGGGATGCCCAGTTAATAAGGTTGTTAAAACGGATGCTGGTGCCCGCTGGCTTCTTGACCCCAATAAGGTTTACGAAATGGTATCATATGTTACCGATGCAGTGAAAAAACCAGTTACGGTAAAAATGCGGACTGGCTGGGACGATAAGCATATCTATGCAGTTGAAAATGCCCTAGCAGCTGAACGGGCAGGTGCTGCAGCTCTAGCAATGCATGGTCGAACCCGAAAACAAATGTATACGGGACACGCTGATTGGAATATACTAAAAGAAGTAGCAGATCATTTATCAATTCCATTTATGGCTAATGGTGATGTTCGGACTCCAGAAGATGCTAAGCGGATTCTGGATGAGACGGGAGCAACCGCTGCAATGATTGGTCGAGCAGCTCTTGGTAACCCATGGATGTTAAAGCGAACAGAACATTACTTGGAAACTGGCGAGCTTCTTCCTGAAGCCACACCTGAACAAAAAATTAAGATGGCTAAGGAACACCTTAATCGGTTGATTGACCTCAAAGGTGAATATGAGGGTGTTCGGGAATTTCGTGGCCTTTCTACTTACTATCTTAAGGGAATTCCACGTTCTGCCCGGACCAAAGCTTCGTTAGTTGAAGCGGAGACTCGTCAGGAAATGAATGATATTTTTGATCGGTTTGCTGAACAAACAGCTGAGCGTGAATTGAAGAAAGAGCAACGGAAGCACGCTTAATTAAGAGGAGGAGAAAGTACGTGTCACAAGAATTAGATCAAATGCGCGTTCGTCGCGAAAAGATGGAAGAACTTAAAGAGGCGGGAATTGAACCATTCGGTCGTCGCTTTAAGCGGGATCACCTTGCTCAAGACTTGCACGATAAGTACGATCAATTTGATAAGGAAGAACTAAGCGAAAAGGGCGAAATGGTGATTATCGCTGGTCGAATGACGCGGAAGCGGAGTAGCGGTAAGGCTGGCTTTGCTGATTTCGTTGATCGAACTGGTAAGATTCAAGTGTATGCTCGAAAAGACATGGTTGGTGATGAACCATACCATATCTTTAAGCGTGCTGATATTGGTGACTTTCTTGGGATTGAAGGGGATGTAATCAAAACCGATACGGGAGAATTAACTGTTCGGGCCCACAAGATTACATTCTTGTCTAAAGCTCTTCGGCCACTTCCAAACAAGTGGGAAGGGGTTACCGATCCTGAAACAATTTATCGGCAACGTTATCTTGACCTGATTTCAAATCCAGAAAGCTTCAAGCGCTTCCACCAACGAACAGCGATCATTAAAGCAGTTCGTCGTTACATGGATGAACATGGCTTTACTGAAGTTGAAACACCAATTTTGAACACCCAAGCAGGGGGTGCAAATGCTCGACCATTTATTACCCACCACAATGCATTGGATATTGATATGTACTTGCGGATTGCAACCGAACTTTACTTGAAGCGGTTGATTGTTGGTGGCTTTGAACGGGTTTACGAACTTGGCCGGATTTTCCGGAATGAAGGGATGGATCCACACCATAACCCTGAATTTACCACAATGGAAACCTATGCTGCTTACTTTGACTTCCGTGACGTAATGGATGAAACTGAGGGGATTGTTAAGGTAGCGGCTAAGGTTGTCTCTGATGATGGCAAGATTACTTACCAAGGACATGAAATCGACCTTGGTGGTGAATTTAAGCGGATCACAATGGTTGACGCTGTTAAGGAAAAGACAGGAATTGACTTTAGCGATGAATCAATGACTGATGATGACGCCAAGAAGCTGGCTGACGAGCATAAGGTTGAATATAAGCCATACTGGACAAAGGGTCATATTTTGAATGCCTTCTTTGAAGAATTCGTTGAAGATACCTTGATTCAACCAACGTTTGTTTATGAGTACCCAGTTGAAGTTTCACCACTAGCAAAGCGGAACAAGGAAAATCCAGCAATGACTGATCGATTTGAATTGTACGTTGACGGTAGTGAATTAGCGAATGCCTTTAGTGAATTAAACGATCCAATTGACCAAAAGGAACGTTTTGAAATGCAAGCTAAGGAAAAGGCTAATGGTAATGATGAAGCAGAACCAGTAGACTTAGATTACGTTGAGGCCCTTGAATATGGGATGCCGCCAACAGGTGGTCTCGGAATCGGTATCGACCGGTTAGTAATGCTATTAACTGATGCTAAGTCTATTCGTGATGTCATCCTTTTCCCAACAATGCGTCCAGAAAAGGAAGAAACGAACGGTAAGAAGAAAAAGAATAAGAAGAAGTAACATATAAGGAGCCACATCCTCTTGAAATTTGAGAGAGGTGTGGCTCTTTTGGTTATTTCACTAGATCATATATTTTTTGTGCTACCTGCCTAGTTAATACTGGTGCACTTTGTAAGTAAGAGACGGCAAGAGTTAGATTAATCAAGTTGCGAGGGAGCGGCATTAGACAGTATGCACTTTCTTTAGTTAAACTATCTTGCGCAATCTTGGTGGTTGTGATTGTTGTTGCTTTAGTCTTGAGTGCTAGTTGGGTTGCTAATCTACTTGTTGGCATTTCAGCTAACTTATTAATAGAAATATGATTTTTCTTGAGAAGATAATTAACTTGCTGCTGAAAGAAAGAAGCATTACTAACGGCAATGTAGTTGCTATTATTTAGTTTCGATAATCCTTCTTCAGAAAAAGAAATAATTTTTTGATGGGGGTTGTATAGGGGACAAGTATCTGGAATAAGCAGTGACATTTCTGCTGGTTCAAATGGCAGAATCTGAAAAAGCGGATTGTTGCATTTTTGACCAATTACAATATCGACCTCTTTACTAGTTAAGGAGTGCTCATTAGCAGTTGTTGTAACCTTAAATAGTGTTTCAGGAAAGGCTTGATGGAGGATAGCAATGATATTAGTTACTGACAAGCCAATTAGAGAGCAAAAAGCAATTGTAATTACCCCTTCTTCTTGATGCTTGAGTCTCCTAATATTGGTATGGAGATTATCTTCGGCGGCTTGAATTTCTTTCATGTTATTAAGAATTGATTCTCCTGCCTTTGTTAAAGAGAGTGGATTAGTTCTATTAACTAATTTGATTTGATAATTGTCTTCCATTTTTTTAATTAGTCGACTGATGTAAGGCTGACTTAAATATAATTTTTCAGCAAGGGTGGTTAAGGTAGCGGTGTATTGGGCACCTTCTAAGATTTGAATTTCTCGTCTTAAATTATTCATTATTATTCCTCATCTGTAATAATTTCACTAACTATTACTATTTTACTTGCTATGGTTATAACATCATAATAATAGTATAAACGATATGGAGGGATCATGATGAATAAAGTTACCGAAAAATTAGGAATCGAAAAACCAATTATCCAGGGTCCGTTATTCTGGTTAACAAATGCAGAAATGGTTGCTGCCGTTTCTAATGCTGGAGGAATGGGAACACTTGGGATTAATGCTGGTCAGTATCCAATTGATACCTCAGAAAGTCATAATCAGACCTTTGAGAACATGCAAAAGGAAATTCGAAAAACTAAAGCACTAACGAAAAAGCCATTTGGAATTAATCTTATTTTTACTCCTGATCCAGATAAAGGTGCTTTTACTGGTAGGATGATTGAATTAATGGCTAAAGAGAAGGTTGCTGCCGCGGTAATCTATGCTGCTAAACCAATTTCTCGGTGGTTTAATAAGCTACGCGATAACGGTATTAAAATTATTTATCGTCCTGCTACGCCAACAAAAGAAATAGTTGAAGCAAGTGTTCAAATGGGGGCTGACGTTATCGTCGCAACAGGCTTTGACGAAGGTGGAACCGTTCCAGACAAAGCTGTAGGAACATTTTCTGCAGTTCCGTATGTGGTTGATATAGTTAATGGTCGAATACCAGTAATGGCTGCTGGAGGAATTGTCGATGCTCGTACCGCCAAAGCTGCCTTTGCTCTAGGCGCTGATGGCATTTTTGCAGGTACTGCTTTTTTGGCAACGGAAGAATCACCAATGGCTGATAATATTAAGCAAGCGGTTATAGAAAATGATGCATATGACGAAGTATTGTTTAGTGCTGAACCGAAATATTATCGCTCTCTTCCAGGAGAATTACCTAATCGACTAGTTCGATTAACCGACGAAGGTAAAAGTAAAGAAGAAGTGTGGCATACTGCCAATGCTTATCGCGGAATGCACGATGGAATGATTGATGGTGATCTCAGTAAGGGATATGCTTCACTTGGTCTTGGCATTTCTTTCATTCATCAAATTGATCCAATTGATAAAGTAGTTGACCGAATTTATTCGGGGGTACCAGAAGAACAACGATAATGGAACCAGATAGTGACTTCACAATGTCTTAAAAGGCAATGCGGAGTCTTTTTATATTAGATTTCTGTAGAGAGAAAATTAATCTGAAACGAATGTTAATAGTGTTTGAAGATCCAAGGGATGGTTATCTTGTTGATGAATTTTAGAATTACTAGAAATAGATAAAGGAGTGAAAAAATTTTGATTAGTCAGTAATAAAATCTTTGCGATGAATATAGTAAGAAACATTTTCATGTGTAGGTGTAAACGTTATTGAAAATAGATCGAACTTTAAATTGATCGATCGTTATTTTTTACGTTAAAACGGCAAATATTATGAACAATAATGAACTAAGAAATCACAAAATTCGCTTATAGAAAATTTGTTTAATTTTTTTAGAATAGACGTTGACTTATTAATGATGAGCTTGTATAGTAATTAACGTTGTCTGCGAGGTAATGATTTCTATCAAATGTTGATTGAAATTAATTGTTGACTTAAGCGAGACAACATGATATATTATAAAAGTTGCTTGTTAAAAAGTATGACAGCTAGTTAAAATATTAAAATTAGTTGTTGACATTACAAAGAGCATCTGATATAACAAATTTGTTAGTCAACACTTGTTGCTGACTAAGGTAGACCTTTGAAAACTGAACAAAGTTTCGACGAATCAAATGTGTAGGGTCTTCAATCATAATGATTTGAAGCAAAACATTTGCGAAGTCAATTCGCTTAATTAATTTGAATTAGAGCTATTCAAGTTCTTATATTTTATATGAGAGTTTGATCCTGGCTCAGGATGAACGCCGGCGGTGTGCCTAATACATGCAAGTCGAGCGCACTGGCCCAACTGATATGACGTGCTTGCACTGAATTGACGTTGGATTCCCAGTGAGCGGCGGACGGGTGAGTAACACGTGGGCAACCTGCCCTGAAGCGGGGGATAACATCTGGAAACAGGTGCTAATACCGCATAACAACGAAAACCACATGGTTTTCGTTTCAAAGATGGTTTCGGCTATCACTTCAGGATGGGCCCGCGGTGCATTAGCTAGTTGGTAAGGTAACGGCTTACCAAGGCGATGATGCATAGCCGAGTTGAGAGACTGATCGGCCACAATGGAACTGAGACACGGTCCATACTCCTACGGGAGGCAGCAGTAGGGAATCTTCCACAATGGGCGCAAGCCTGATGGAGCAACACCGCGTGAGTGAAGAAGGGTTTCGGCTCGTAAAGCTCTGTTGTTGGAGAAGAACGTGCGTGAGAGTAACTGTTCACGCAGTGACGGTATCCAACCAGAAAGTCACGGCTAACTACGTGCCAGCAGCCGCGGTAATACGTAGGTGGCAAGCGTTATCCGGATTTATTGGGCGTAAAGCGAGCGCAGGCGGTTGCTTAGGTCTGATGTGAAAGCCTTCGGCTTAACCGAAGAAGTGCATCGGAAACCGGGCGACTTGAGTGCAGAAGAGGACAGTGGAACTCCATGTGTAGCGGTGGAATGCGTAGATATATGGAAGAACACCAGTGGCGAAGGCGGCTGTCTGGTCTGCAACTGACGCTGAGGCTCGAAAGCATGGGTAGCGAACAGGATTAGATACCCTGGTAGTCCATGCCGTAAACGATGAGTGCTAGGTGTTGGAGGGTTTCCGCCCTTCAGTGCCGGAGCTAACGCATTAAGCACTCCGCCTGGGGAGTACGACCGCAAGGTTGAAACTCAAAGGAATTGACGGGGGCCCGCACAAGCGGTGGAGCATGTGGTTTAATTCGAAGCTACGCGAAGAACCTTACCAGGTCTTGACATCTTGCGCTAACCTAAGAGATTAGGCGTTCCCTTCGGGGACGCAATGACAGGTGGTGCATGGTCGTCGTCAGCTCGTGTCGTGAGATGTTGGGTTAAGTCCCGCAACGAGCGCAACCCTTGTTACTAGTTGCCAGCATTTAGTTGGGCACTCTAGTGAGACTGCCGGTGACAAACCGGAGGAAGGTGGGGACGACGTCAGATCATCATGCCCCTTATGACCTGGGCTACACACGTGCTACAATGGACGGTACAACGAGTTGCGAACTCGCGAGAGTAAGCTAATCTCTTAAAGCCGTTCTCAGTTCGGACTGTAGGCTGCAACTCGCCTACACGAAGTCGGAATCGCTAGTAATCGCGGATCAGCATGCCGCGGTGAATACGTTCCCGGGCCTTGTACACACCGCCCGTCACACCATGGAAGTTTGCAATGCCCAAAGTCGGTGGCCTAACCATTTGGAGGGAACCGCCTAAGGCAGGGCAGATGACTGGGGTGAAGTCGTAACAAGGTAGCCGTAGGAGAACCTGCGGCTGGATCACCTCCTTTCTAAGGAATAAAACGGAAACCTACACATTGTGGAAACTTTGTTTAGTTTTGAGAGATTTACTCTCAAAACAAGATTATGACGCTTATTTGGGCCTATAGCTCAGCTGGTTTAGAGCGCACGCCTGATAAGCGTGAGGTCGATGGTTCAAGTCCATTTAGGCCCATATATGGGGAATTAGCTCAGCTGGGAGAGCACCTGCTTTGCAAGCAGGAGGTCATCGGTTCGATTCCGTTATTCTCCATTGCTAACCGTGAGGTTAGCGAGCTTGCACTTTGAAAACTAAATAATATCAATTTTCTTTATTAATTAACAAAACAAACCGAGAACACCGCGTTATTTTGAGTTTTTTAGAAATTAATCGCTAACTCAATTAATCGGATAATCACGAAGTGATTATCAAGGTTAAGTTATGAAGGGCGCATGGTGAATGCCTTGGTACTAGGAGCCGATGAAGGACGGGACTAACACCGATATGCTTCGGGGAGCGGTAAGTACGCTTTGATCCGGAGATTTCCGAATGGGGAAACCCAACCAACTTAGTCGTTGGTTGCTTGACTAGTGAATCTATAGCTAGCAAGCGGTAGACGCAGTGAACTGAAACATCTCAGTAGCTGCAGGAAGAGAAAGAAACATCGATTCCCTTAGTAGCGGCGAGCGAACGGGGAAGAGCCCAAACCAACGAGCTTGCTCGTTGGGGTTGTAGGACTGAACATTTGAGTTACCAAAGAGCGACGTAGTCGAAACAGTTGGGAAGCTGTGCCAGAGATGGTGAAAGCCCAGTAGACGAAACGGCACTCTCTCAGTTCAGGATCCTGAGTACGGCGGGACACGTGAAACCCCGTCGGAAGCAGCGAGGACCATCTCGCAAGGCTAAATACTCCCTAGTGACCGATAGTGAACCAGTACCGTGAGGGAAAGGTGAAAAGCACCCCGGAAGGGGAGTGAAATAGTTCCTGAAACCATGTGCCTACAAGCTGTCGGAGCCCATTAATGGGTGACGGCGTGCCTCTTGCAGAATGAACCGGCGAGTTACGATTGCATGCAAGGTTAAGGTGGAAAAACCGGAGCCGCAGCGAAAGCGAGTCTGAAATGGGCGTACGAAGTATGTAGTTGTAGACCCGAAACCAGGTGACCTACCCATGTCTAGGTTGAAGGTGCGGTAAAGCGCACTGGAGGACCGAACCCGTGTCAGTTGAAAATGGCTGGGATGAGGTGTGGGTAGCGGTGAAATTCCAAACGAACTTGGAGATAGCTGGTTCTCTCCGAAATCTCTTTAGGGGGAGCCTTGGGAAAAAGAATCGTGGAGGTAGAGCTACTGTTTGGACAAGGGGCCCGTCATAGGTTACCAACTTCAGATAAACTCCGAATGCCATTGATTTATGCCCAGGAGTCACACGATGAGTGATAAGATCCACCGTGTAAAGGGGAACAGCCCAGATCACCAGTTAAGGTCCCTAAATATATGCTAAGTGGAAAAGGATGTGGAGTTGCATAGACAACTAGGATGTTGGCTCAGAAGCAGCCACCATTTAAAGAGTGCGTAATAGCTCACTAGTCGAGTGATTCTGCGCCGAAAATGTACCGGGGCTAAGCATATTACCGAAACTGTGGATGTGCACTACGTGCACGTGATAGGAGAGCGTTCTAAGGGCGGTGAAGCTAGACCGTGAGGACTGGTGGAGCGCTTAGAAGTGAGAATGCCGGTATGAGTAGCGAAAGACAGGTGAGAATCCTGTCCACCGAATGACTAAGGTTTCCTGGGGAAGGCTCGTCCTCCCAGGGTAAGTCGGGACCTAAGCCGAGGCCGAGAGGCGTAGGCGATGGATAACAGGTTGAGATTCCTGTACCAGTTAACTGCGTTTGACGATGGAGGGACGCAGGAGGCTAAGCAAACCTCACGATTGGAAGAGTGGGGCCAAGCAGTAAGTCAGGATGTGAGTCAAATGCTTACATCCGGGTTGACAAGCTGTGATGGGGAGCGAAATTACAGTAGCGAAGTTGCCGATGTCACACTGCCGAGAAAAGCTTCTAAGGAGCACGTTAACTGCCCGTACCGCAAACCGACACAGGTAGTCGAGGAGAGAATCCTAAGGTGAGCGAGTGAACTCTCGTTAAGGAACTCGGCAAAATGACCCCGTAACTTCGGGAGAAGGGGTGCTGGTCGCAAGACCAGCCGCAGTGAATAGGCCCAGGCGACTGTTTATCAAAAACACAGGTTTCTGCAAAATCGTAAGATGAAGTATAGGGGCTGACGCCTGCCCGGTGCTGGAAGGTTAAAAGGAAGGGTTAGCTTCGGCGAAGCTCTGAATTGAAGCCCCAGTAAACGGCGGCCGTAACTATAACGGTCCTAAGGTAGCGAAATTCCTTGTCGGGTAAGTTCCGACCCGCACGAAAGGCGTAACGATCTGGGCGCTGTCTCAACGAGAGACTCGGTGAAATTGAAATCCCTGTGAAGATGCAGGGTACCCGCGACAGGACGGAAAGACCCCATGGAGCTTTACTGTAGCTTGATATTGAGTGTTTGTACTGCTTGTACAGGATAGGTAGGAGCCATAGAAGTCGGAACGCTAGTTTCGACGGAGGCGTTGGTGGGATACTACCCTTGCATTATGACCACTCTAACCCGCAGCACTGAACGTGCTGGGAGACAGTGTCAGGTGGGCAGTTTGACTGGGGCGGTCGCCTCCTAAAAGGTAACGGAGGCGCCCAAAGGTTCGCTCAGAATGGTTGGAAATCATTCGCAGAGTGTAAAGGCACAAGCGAGCTTGACTGCGAGACAGACAGGTCGAGCAGGGACGAAAGTCGGGCTTAGTGATCCGGTGGTTCCGCATGGAAGGGCCATCGCTCAACGGATAAAAGCTACCCTGGGGATAACAGGCTTATCTCCCCCAAGAGTCCACATCGACGGGGAGGTTTGGCACCTCGATGTCGGCTCATCGCATCCTGGGGCTGTAGTCGGTCCCAAGGGTTGGGCTGTTCGCCCATTAAAGCGGTACGCGAGCTGGGTTCAGAACGTCGTGAGACAGTTCGGTCCCTATCCGTCGCGGGCGGAGGAAATTTGAGAGGACCTGTCCTTAGTACGAGAGGACCGGGATGGACATACCGCTGGTGTACCAGTTGTTCCGCCAGGAGCACCGCTGGGTAGCTATGTATGGACGAGATAAACGCTGAAAGCATCTAAGTGTGAAACTCGCCTCAAGATGAGATTTCCCATTCCTTCGGGAAGTAAGACCCCACAAAGATGATGTGGTAGATAGGATGGAAGTGGAAGTGCCGTGAGGCATGGAGCGGACCATTACTAATCGGTCGAGGACTTAACCAAGTTAAGCGGTAAGGTTTGGAAGAAGAGCGATATTGTTTAGTTTTGAGAGCGCAAGCTCTTGCCCGGAAGGGTAAGTGTGGTGATGATGGCTTGAAGGATACACCTGTTCCCATGCCGAACACAGAAGTTAAGCTTCAACACGCCAAAAGTAGTTGGGGGATCGCTCCCTGCGAGGATAGGACGTTGCCACGCGATTATTCCGGCATAGCTCAGTTGGTAGAGCACCTGACTGTTAATCAGGTTGTCGTCAGTTCGAGTCTGACTGCCGGAGTTAATAAAGAGGTACTGATTGTAATCGGTGCCTCTTTTTTTTATTATACTATTTGTCCTAAAAGGAGAAGATTGATGACTAAGGCATTATTAGTAATTGATTTACAAAACGGTGTTTGCCGCAAGCCTGAAGAGATCTTTAACTTAAAATCTCTTATAAAGCTTATAAACGAGCGAATAGCATTTTTTCGTGCTCAAGATTTACCAATTGTTTTTATTCAACATGAAAGTTCATCACTATTAAAAGGCTCTACCAAGTGGAAACTTGTTAGTGAATTAAATTATCAAAACAATGATTTTTATATTAATAAAACTCATCTCAACTCATTTTACAAGACAAAGTTACAAGAAGTGTTAAATAATCTTCAGGTACGTGAACTAGAAATTTGTGGTGCACAAACCGAATTTTGTGTAAATACCACTATTAAAATGGCACATGGCCTTGGCTATCAACTATCAATGAAATGTGGTGCAAGTAGTACGTTTGATAATCAATTTATGACGGCTAAGCAAACAATTAAGTTTTATGAAAAAATATGGAAAGAAAATTTCCTTGACCTATTTTGAGATGAGGCAATTTATTGCTCATGTATTTAAGATGGTAAATACATAGGGGAAACACTAAGCATTATCAAAAGTGCTTGGCAAGAAAGATAAGTATATGTATATTCCAAAGCGTCATCAAACTTTCGGTACCTTATATACTGTAGTGGTGATTATTCTTGATATCGTATTTTTCTATCGATTCAGGTAAAATGAATTTTGATATAGGAGAATATAGTTTAATTTAAATTAAGTGTTTTCACTAACTAATTAGCATGATACAATAGTATTCGTTGATTGGTTTTGCTAACTTAGCTCAGCTGGTAGAGCATCTCCCTCGTAAAGAGAAGGTCGGAGGTTCGACTCCTCTAGTTAGCATTTGAATCATTATAAAAGCTTTCAACAGCGAGTCTTATGAACGTTGTTGAAAGCTTTTTTGATCTTAATTAAGAGCTGGTGGAGACTAAATTAATAACTAAAAAATCCGAAGCGCTATGAACTAGCATCTCGGATCTTTTAATGATGATTAATGAGCTAAGGATAGCGAGTTTAACCAGCTATCGATTGCTGATTGTGAATTTAAGACGTTACCCTTATTCAGTTTAACGTCATAATTATTTTCTTTAATTGTCCGCTCAATATTGGATTGTGCTCGAGTGTAGCCTGTACTACTCGATGTTCCAAAGGTTGCCAAATGCTTGCCGTTAAGATTAAGGGCATCAATGGTAGCAGCAATTAAGCGTGGCGGAATTCCCCACCAGATTGGGTGACCAATTACCACATTGTCATAACTATCAAGTGCTGGCAAGTCACTCTTGATTGGAACCCGACCATCATGTTCTTGCTTTTGTTCAACTGTAGCTCGGGTTGACTCATCATGCCAATTAAGATCCTCATCAGTATATGGAGTTACTGGATGAATTTCTGCAATATCAGCATTAAGCTTTTCTGCTACTTTTTCTGCCACTTTCTTTGTTGTTCCCGTAGCGGAGAGATAAAGAACAAGTGTATTAGCCATATTAAATGCCTCCTCAAAGTTCTCTTACTTTTCATAAGTATTATAGTTGATAGATTGCTCACCAGCAAATAATTCATCATTATGAGAAAAGATAATTAGTAAATTGAAATCTCTGCTTGCTACTTTCGCTATTTTCCTGTATAATAAATTTCGTTGTTGAGATAGCAATAATATATTATTCCGGCATAGCTCAGTTGGTAGAGCACCTGACTGTTAATCAGGTTGTCGTCAGTTCGAGTCTGACTGCCGGAGTTGATAGTGAAACTGGAAAGATTATTTCTTTCCAGTTTTTTTATGCAGTGAAAATGAGAACAACTTTATAAAGTTAGTCATTTAATAACGACTAACTTAAAATAATTAATTAAATGGTAGTGAGACTGTTAATAACCTGATCCTTAAATTTAAATAATTGTACTATAAATGGCTATCTATCGCTGTTTATTCTCATTAAAAATTTATTTTTGAATTGACGCTTTCAAATTAGACGCCTATAATAATTATATTCTGAATTTTTAATGTGAAAGTTTTTAAAAAATAATTAACCTTCACATCTTATTTTATCTCCTGAAGATATTATTTGGAGGAATTGTATGAGTAAAGAGAAAAACTTAGATACAGCCTTCTTTGGGCAACCAAGAGGGCTGTCTACTCTGTTCTTCACTGAAATGTGGGAACGGTTTAGTTACTACGGGATGCGTGCCATCCTGCTATTCTACATGTACTATGCCGTAACTAAGGGTGGTTTGGGCATGGACCAAGCCACAGCTGCTTCAATTATGGCGATCTATGGTTCATTAGTTTACCTATCAAGTGTTGTTGGTGGGTGGCTTTCTGACCGTGTATGGGGCTCTCGGAAGACTGTCTTCATTGGTGGTGTGCTGATTATGTTTGGGCACATTGCCTTGTCATTGCCAGCTGGCGTTACTGCATTGTACGTTTCAATTGTGTTGATTGTTATTGGTACTGGTTTATTAAAACCAAACGTTTCTGAAATGGTCGGGGGCTTGTACAGTCCAGATGACGAACGGCGTGATTCTGGTTTTAGTATGTTTGTTTTCGGGATTAACTTGGGTGCGGCTGTTGCGCCATGGGCTGTTCCGTGGGCTGCTAATGGTTTCGGCTTCCACTTATTCGGTAATGAAATGAACTTCCATGCTGGTTTCTCACTAGCTGCAATCGGAATGTTCTTTGGGTTACTGCAATATACTCTTGATGGTCGGAAGTACCTTTCTAAGGATAGTCTTTATCCTAATGACCCAATTGAAAAGGACGATTTACGGCCAATTATTATCTGGACACTTGTTGGTGTTGCTGTCTTGGTCGTTGTCCTTGGGTTATTAGCTGCTATGGGTCAGCTTAATATTACGAATATCATTAACATCATTACGTTTATTGCAATTGCACTGCCAATTTACTACTTCATTATGATGTTAAATTCCAAGAAGGTTACCAAGCCTGAAAAGTCACGGGTTATTGCTTATATCCCACTTTTTATTGCAGCGGCAATCTTCTGGGCAATTGAAGAGTCAGGTTCAGTTGTTTTAGCATTATTTGCTGAACAACGGACAGTTCTTCACATTGGTAGCTGGCACTTTGCAGCTGCTAACTTCCAGACCTTGAACCCATTATTCATTATGATCCTGACACCAGTATTCGTTGCTCTATGGGATCACTGGAAGGGTCAACCAAGTGCCCCTGGTAAGTTCTCTGCAGGGCTTGTCTTTGCTGGATTATCATACATCTTAATGGCTTTCCCAGGAATGATGTACGGAACAGCAGGTCGGGTTAGTCCATTCTGGTTAGTTGGTTCATGGTTTATTGTTGAAATTGGTGAAATGTTAATCTCACCAATTGGTTTGTCAGTAACGACTAAACTTGCACCAAAGGCCTTTAAGTCTCAGATGATGAGTATGTGGTTCTTGGCCGATTCAGCTGGTCAAGCTGTGAATGCCCAAATCGTTAAGTACTACTCATCCGCAACTGAAGTACCTTACTTCATGATTGTCGGAATCGTAAGTATCGTCTTTGGTATCATTCTGATGTTCTTCGTTAAGAAGATTCACAGTTTGATGGATGGTGTAAATTAAACCATTTATAAATTACAATTGTTAAAGATGAAAGGGAGCGTGACAGAAGTCATTTATGACTTCGTTTTCACGCCCCCGCGAGCGCAAATAGGGTTCCAGAGTTCGGTTATACCGGACACTGGAACCCATTTGCGTACCGCGCTGTTTGTATTTGAACTTAGTAAAAGTATTTATGCCACAAGCTCTTTTTAATTTTTCTCAAAAAATCCTTGCAATTTTTAGTAAAGTTCGATATTATAATAAACGTTGATTGTTACTACTTAACTATCACGTTGTTATGGAGGAGTAGCGAAGTCTGGCTAAACGCGACGGTCTGTAAAACCGTTCCTTCGGGTTCGGCGGTTCGAATCCACCCTCCTCCACTTTTATTATTGGGCTATAGCCAAGCGGTAAGGCAACGGTTTTTGGTACCGTCATGCGCTGGTTCGAATCCAGCTAGCCCAACTGCCAAAGTCACCAACTGTTTGGTTGGTGGCTTTTTTGTTTATATTTAACTGGTTAATGTAAAGGGGAAATTACAATGCCTAAGCAAGGGCAGTTTGCCAAGTCTAGTCGTCTAAAACAGCTGAATCAATTTAGGGTAAAGCAGCATTCTCAGCAAAACGTAATTGATGATGAACAATTTGTGGACTATGTAGTCTTAAGATTCAATTTGACAAGTAAGAAAAGGTTGGAAAAGGACATCCAAGAAAGTAATCAGCGGTTCCTAATTGAAATCCTCGATGCTTGTCAAAAACGGAACCTAGATTTGAATGCCACTATTCCAGAACTATTGAAAAAATTAAATAGTCGAGTTCCTTGGCAATTTTATCGCCAGATCATTGCGGGATGGGAAGTCCTTCAGCAGTTTATTCGTCGTGAACTTCCAGGAGTACCGCTAAAAAAGCAAATCCTTGTTTCAGGAACGGTTACTAAAGAAGATTTAACTAAAATGGTGGCAGAAGAATTAGCGACTAAGGCGACTGCAATGACGTTTTTAAATCGTCCAGTCAGCAAGCAAATTCAAGAAATGACGAAAAGTCGTCTTCTCCAGGCAGTTTATCAAGGGAATAAAATTAACTGGCAGCAGATCGCAACTTTGTTCAAGCCATTTCCGTTAACAATTGACCCTCAATTAGATCAAGGAACGAAAGAATGGTTAATGGCATTGGAAAAAGAATAATCAGCTGTTAGAATAATAAGAGATGCTGTGGCGGAGTTTATCGCCATGGCTTTTTTTGATCTAAATTGAGGTGAAAAGATGATAGAGAAGATAAAACAGGGTAATCATACCTATGCGGCGATTTTTTCCATGGCATTATTAACCTTTGTCGGAATTTTAAACGAAACCGCAATGAACGTTACTTATCCGGAACTAGTAAAGTTTTTTGGCGTTTCTCTTGACGTTATCCAGTGGATTACTACTGGATATTTGTTGATGGTGACAATTGTTATGGGAACAACGGCATATCTTTTACGCCAATTTCCTGCACAAAAACTAGCGCTTGTTGCTGTTGGAATGTTTGTTGTGGGGGATGTAATTGGCGCTTGCGCAACTAACTTTCCGGTATTGCTAGTTGCAAGGTTAATTCAAGCAATGGCTACGGGACTGTCAACACCAATCCTCTTCCATTTGATTTTTACGGAAATTCCAGCTAATCGGAAGGGAATTATGACTGGATTTGCAGGAATGGTAATTTCGTTTGCTCCCGCAATTGGGCCGACATACGGTGGAATTGTTTCAGAAACAATGTCTTGGCGGATGATTTTTTGGTTAATCTTACCGTTAGCCTTAATCAGTTTAATTATTGGTCAACTAACAATTAATACTCAGCCAATTGGCAATTCCAAGCATTTTAGTTACTTGAGCTTATTCTTATTAGGGTTGGCATTAGTTCTGGTTGTGTATTCAGTGTCATTGATCGGTAATGGCGGCTTAACGGGTCGATTCTGGTTTAGTTTATGTTTAGGGATAATTTTCTCCTTGCTATTTATTTACGTTAATGATTCAGGACACTCTCAATTATTAAATCTTTCAATTTTTCGGGTAGTACCAATTCGGCTCTCGACCATTACGTACTTTAATCTCCAATTTATTAATATTGGAATCTCGTTGGTTATTCCGGTCTACATGCAATATGTTCTTCATTCGTCCGCAATGGTTGCCGGTTTAGTATTGCTTCCCGGTTCCGCAATTGGGGCAATTATCGCGCCACTTGGCGGTCGGTGGGCCGATCAGCAGGGATATGCTAAGCCGGTTATTACCGGGAGTGTCTTACTGGTTATTGGAGCGTCATGCTTTATTCTTTTTCAATCTAGCCTGAATGCGTTAACCGTTGCTATCTTTTTCTTGATTTTACGAGTTGGTTTTAATCTTTCGTTTTCTTGTACAATTTCAAATGCTTCAATGCTGGTTAAGCAGGAAAATAGTTCTGATGTTAATTCGGTATTTAACATGATTCAGCAATTTGCTGGATCAATGGGAACCGGATTGCTGGCATCTTTGGTTGCCTATTTCCAGAATCAATCAACCGGTTCGTTAATTAACCGGACAATGATCGGGGGCCGTATTGATTACTTAATCGTAACCTGCTTGGCTTTTGTGACCCTTATTACCGTTATTTTGAATTATCGAATTCAAGAAAAGAATAAGCTTAACTAGTAGATAGCCTTAAGCCGTGGATAATGTTAAAATGAATGACTGTAATGAACAGATTCAAGGAATTGTTTGAGGGATAAAAAAGAAATTCTTATGGTTGATACAATTATTCACTTTATGGTTCATAACCAGGTTTTTACCTTGTTTATCTGCATGGCTTTAGGCTTTGCAATTGGGGATTATAAAATTGGGGGTCGGTTTAGCATTGGCGCAACGGTGGCAACATTGGTTGTGACGTTGATTGTTGGTCAAATTGGTGCCTTCCCGCGTGATGAGATGCTTGGCACAATCTTCTTCGGGGCCTTTATGTTTTCTGTTGGTTACCGCATAGGACCACAGATGATGACGAGCCTGAAGATCTTCGGGTCACGGATTTTGATTATTAGTATTTTTTGGTTGGTAGCGGCTTTTCTTGTTTCATGGGGATTGTTTGTAGCATTTCATATTGGACCAGGGGTTGCTTCGGGGATTATTGCTGGTTCATTGACTCAGTCTTCAACCGTTGCTAGTTCGTTGCGAACAATCGGCGCTCTACCGGTAAGCAGTGCTGTTCGTTCAACTTATGAGGCGCAATTGCCCGTTGCGTATGCATTAACCTATGTTTTTGGGACGCTAGGGGTTATTATTTTTCTTCGGGATATTGCTCCCAAGCTCCTTGGAATTAAGGTAAATACACGGGGACCGCTTATGGCACGGAAGTATCATTTCCATGCCAAGAACCCTAACCCAACTTGGCGACGGACGTATCGCTTGAATGACGATTCGCCATTGGTCGGTAAAACAATTGGTGGTTTTAACAAGTGGAGTCACTATCGGCTAATTGTGTTGGTTGCCTTTCATGGCGATGAAATGACTGACCACTTGGAATATCAATTGCAGCCTGGCGATCTGATAACGGTAATTGGGTATGCGATTCACTTTGACCGAATGCACGGTATTAAGGGAATTGCCGAAGTTCTAACGCCAACAAAGGCACCACGAGAACGGAAATTTGTCTTAGGAAAGAACTTCAAGCCGACCCAGTTAGCTCATTTACGGCAACATGGAGTTTTCATTAATATTCAGGATCCGGACACGGGAAATGAACAGTTATTTAATCAACTGCGTCCCGGAGATGTAATTTCATTAACCGGGAACACATCACGAACATCGGCGATCTTAAAGAAAATGGGACGGTGGCATACCAGTGCATTAGCCATTAACTATTCACTCTTTTCACTGGGGATTGCTGGTGCTTCCTTATTAGGAATATTAGGACTAAAATTGAATGGAATTCCGTTACAACTAGGAAATGGTGTTGCCGCGTTATTAATGGGATTAGCCCTGAGTACGTGGATTTCCCGTCACCGTGATCACGATTCAATTCCACCAACAGTGACCGCCTTTTTCCAAAATTTGGGACTAACGCTTTTCGTTGGGACGGTTGGCCTTCAGTCAGCTCAAGCGTTCACTGGTGCGATTAAGTCATTAGGAATTGGCGTGTTGTTTATTGGCGCGGTTATTGCGATTGCTCCTCACCTGTTAACGTTGCTATTTGGTCGTTATATTCTCCATATGGAACCCTTAGCACTAATTGGTGGGTTAACAGGTTCAGGAACTTGTGCGGCAGCAATGACAGAGATTGCTGATCAAGCCGGCTCAGAAGGTGGGGCATATTTTGCCGCTGCATTAACACCGGCCTACATTATGGGAAATGTCGGGATTACCTTACTAGGACCAATTTTTGTTGCTTTATTAGCTTAAGATAAGAAATCAGAAACCATAAAGTGAGGTTATAATCATGAAAAAATTTTTTACAGTTCTTGGTGGAATGGGAACATTAGCCACTGAAAGTTATATGCGGATTTTAGATCAACGAACACCAACGAAGCGTGATCAGGATTATTTAGATTACATCGTGGTTAACCACGCAACGGTTCCTGACCGGACAAGCTGGATCCTTGATCACAGTAAGCCAAGTCCAACCAAGGCCTTAATTGAGGATATTAAACAGCAGAGTCTCCTTAAGCCAGAGTTCTTTGTTTTAATTTGCAATACGGCCCACTATTCCTTTGATGAGCTACAAGCAGCTACTGATATTCCGATTCTTAACATGCTTCAAGAAACAGTTAACGAAATTAAGCGGTTAAAGCCTGATGCAAAACGAGTTGGTCTTTTAGGGACCGATGGAACAATGGTATCTGGGATTTACGATTCTTATATCCAAAACGCGGGTTATGAGGAAGTCAAGGCTACTCCTGAGATTCAGGAAATGACTGAGGACTTAATCTACCATGATATTAAAGAAAGTGGTCATTCCAACGGTGAAAAATACCATGAGCTTGTTAGAAAGATGATTGAGGAAGAGCACTGTGACATTGTTATCCTTGGCTGCACGGAGCTTTCCTATGCTGAAGAGATGGATCCTGAAACTAAGTATCCGGTTGCTGATTCACAATCAATTATCGTTGACCGGACTCTTGAACGGGCAATGAAAATTCGTAACGAAAATTAATAAATTTACTGAAAAGGTTCTGGCAGTTACTAAAAAACGTTAGAACCTTTTTCTTAATAATTGTTTTGAAATTGGTCTAATCCTATTAATTGATGTTACAATTGTAAATAGCTAATTATTGTTCTAAATGGTGTAAGGAGGACGAGCAGCATGAGTTCACCAATATATATTAAAATCCATAATCAATTACGGGAGAACATTGAGGATGGTAAATGGAAAGTTGGCGAAAAGATTCCTGCTGAACGGGAACTGGCTGGTCAATTTAATGTTAGCCGGATGACATTACGGCAAGCAATTCAAGAACTTGTCGATGAAGGAATTCTTGAACGCCGGGTTGGGTCCGGAACATTTGTTGCTAACCGGAAAGTTCAGGAACGGATGTCTGGAGTAACAAGCTTTACGGACCTGATGAAGTCCTTGGGAAAGGTTCCCTCCAGTACCACTATTTCGTACCATTTAACGATCCCTTCTCAAGTTGAAATTGAAAAATTAGATCTTAAAGAAGGGGATCAGGTTGTCCGGATGGAGCGAATTCGGTCAGGGAATGACGTTCCGATTTGTTTTGAGGTAGCAACCATCCCAGCTAACCTAGTAAAGGGGTTAAGCAAAGAAGAAGTAACGACTTCATTTTGGGAAACTCTTGAACACAAGGCGCACCTTTATCCTGGGCATGCAGTTCAGCATATTTCCGCGACTAAAGCGAATGAACGAATTGCGACCTATTTAAATGTTAAGCGTGGCGATCCATTATTACGAATGACACAATTATCTTATTTGCAGGATGGAACACCATTTGAATACGTCCATACTCAATACGTTGGCTCACGATTTGAGTTCGTTTTGGAAAAGTAAAAATCGTGCTACAATGTTGGTTATTAACATAAGTGAGAGGATACTGAACAATGAAATTTAATTATCCAGATGATAGTACAGCTCTTCATACCGATGCGTATGAACTTAGCATGATGCAAACATATTGGAAGCAAGGGCAAGGAAACCGCCAGGCCGTTTTTGAGGCCTTTTTCCGCAAAATGCCATTTCAAAATGGTTATGCAGTCTTTGCTGGTCTGGATCATATTATTCGTTATATTAAAAGTCTTCATTTTACGGCAAGTGACATTGATTATCTCCGGTCAACTGGTCAATTTGCTGATGACTTCTTAGATTACTTGAAAGACTTTAAGTTTACTGGTTCAATTAGGAGCTTTGAAGAAGGCGACTTGGTATTTAACCATGAGCCAATTCTGCAAGTTGATGCACCGATGATAGAGGCTCAATTAGTTGAAACAGCACTGTTAAATATTATTAATTATCAGATTATGGTTGCAACCAAAGCTTCGCGAATCAAATCGATTGTTGGGGATCAACCGGTAATGGAATTTGGAACACGCCGGGCACAGGAATTTGATGCGGCCTTATGGGGAACCCGGGCTGCCTATATTGGTGGGTTTGACGCAACCAGTAACGTTCGTGCCGGTAAGCTATTTGGAATTCCAATCTCTGGGACCCATGCCCACGCGCTCGTTCAAGCTTACCATAATGATTATGATGCATTTAAGGCCTATGCTGAAACTCACCATAATTGTGTATTCCTTGTGGATACTTTTGATACGTTGAAGAGTGGGGTTCCAGTTGCAATTAAGGTTGCAAAGGAATTCGGCGATAAAATCAACTTCCTTGGAGTACGAATTGATAGTGGCGATATGGCCTACCTCTCAAAGCAGGTTCGGCAACTTCTTGATGATGCCGGCTTTAAGGATGCTAAAATTTTTGCCTCAAATGGTCTTGATGAAAAGACAATTCAAAATCTTCAAATGCAGGGTGCCAAGATCGATGTTTGGGGAATTGGAACAAAGCTAATTACCGCTTATGATCAACCAACGTTAGGAGCAGTTTATAAGCTCGTTGCGATTGAAGATGATAATGGCAAGATGGTTGATACGATTAAGCTATCGAATAATATTAGCAAAATGTCGACTCCTGGGAAAAAGCAGGTTTGGCGGATTAATGACTGTGCGGATAACAAGAGTGAAGGTGACTACATTACCTTAGCTGATGAAGATCCGCGCGACCAACGCTCACTAAATATGTTCAATCCTGATTTCCCTCTTCAGCAAAAGGATGTGGATGACTTTAAGGCCCGGCCAATGCTGAAGGATATTTGGAAAGATGGGCAATTTGTTTATGATGAACCAAGCCTAGAGGAGACACGAAAACGGCGAAAGCAAAACTTGGATGCCCTTTGGGATGAATACAAACGTGATCTTAACCCAGAAGTATATCCAGTAGATCTTTCACAGAAGTGTTACGACAATAAGCTCAACATGATTCACCGGATTCACGAATATGTAAAGACGCTTGATAATGGGGAGGCATAGCGATGACTAGTTTACAAGAAACAATCATTAAAGCTCTTCATGTCCAGCCGGAAATTGCTCCAGCAACTGAGGTAGAACGGCGGGTTGACTTTTTAGCTAGTTTCCTCAAAAAGACGAGGATGAAGACACTAGTTCTGGGAATTTCTGGCGGTCAAGACTCATCATTGGCTGGTCGTTTATCACAATTAGCAGTGGAAAAGCTTCGTCAAGAAACTGACGATCAAGGATACCAATTTATTGCGGTCCGGTTGCCATATGGTGAACAAGCGGATGAATCTGATGCGATGATGGCAATTGACCAATTTATTCATCCTGATAAGATGATGCGGGTTAACATTAAACCGGGAACCGATGCATTACTTGAATCATTAACTATGGCAGGCACCAATATCAGTGATTTTAATAAGGGCAATATTAAGGCTCGTGAACGGATGATTGTTCAATATGCAATTGCTGGTGAACACGGTGGTGCGGTTGTCGGCACAGATCACGCGGCTGAAGCAGTTACCGGTTTTTATACTAAATTTGGGGATGGTGGTGCTGACGTTACACCGTTATCCGGATTAGATAAGCGTCAAGGGAAAGCGTTATTAGAATACTTAAATGCGCCAGCACACTTGTATGAAAAAGTACCGACTGCTGATCTGGAAGACGACAAGCCAATGTTGCCTGATGAAAAAGCACTGGGAGTCTCATACCAGGAAATTGATGATTATCTCGAAGGTAAGGATGTTGATTCAAAAGCAGCCAAGACAATTGAAAACTGGTACAAGCGAACACAACACAAGCGTCATCAGCCAATTAATCCCGCTGATACTTGGTGGCGGTAAAATTACTGACGGAGGATTGTATGGACGAAAAATCGATTAAATTAGTAAACAAGCAACTTCCAAAACTGCATGAATCACAAATTAAAGCAGCTTTGAAGTTAATGGATGAGGGAGATACCATTCCATTCATCGCCCGGTACCGAAAAGAAGCGACTGGGACGTTGGATGAAGTGCAACTTCAAGAAATTCATGACCAATATCGGCACGCGACGACACTGCTTGATCGGCAGCAAACCGTTATTAATAAAATCAAGGAAGCTGGTAAGCTGACTCCTGCTCTGGAAAAGCAAATTTTAGCGGCAACTGAGCTACAGACCGTTGAAGATCTTTACTTGCCATATAAGCAAAAACGGCAAACAAAGGCGCAAGTTGCTCGTGAGCATGGTCTGGCACCATTCGCTAATTGGTTATTAACTTATCCTGATGCTGATCCACAAACTGAAGCAGCAAAGTACCTAAACGATGACGTTAAGACTGTTGAAGATGCATTGAATGGTGCACACGAAATTCTGGCAGAAGCAATTAGTGAGATGTCAACTGTGCGGAGCTGGTTGCGGAATTTTATGAGTCAACATGGTCAATTAGTGACCACGGTGAAGCGTAATGGTAAGGAAAAGGACGAGTTAAAGACGTATGAACAATACTATGACTTTGCAAGTCCGGTGAAGGATTTAAGTTCTTACCAAGTATTAGCAATTAACCGGGGAGAAAAGGAAGGCATTTTGAACGTTAAAGTTAGCGTTGATGATGATGCGGTCCTGAATTATCTTCATTTTCGGTTGATTCGGACAAGCAAGGAAAACGCCGCGGTTAAATTAATCGAGGATGCCTATACAGACTCTTACAAGCGCTTCTTGGGATCAGCAATTGAACGGGAAATTCGTCGTCAATTAACAGAAGACGCTGATCAGCAAGCAATTAAGGTCTTCGGTGAAAATCTTTATCACTTATTAATGCAGGCACCGATTAAGGGGAAAGTCGTTCTGGGCTTTGATCCTGCTTACCGGACTGGTTGTAAGTTAGCTGTACTGGACGAAAACGGGAAGTTCCTCACTAAGGCGGTTATCTATCCCCATAAACCGGCCCCAGAAGAAGAGCGGGCAAAGGCTGAAGGACAATTAATTGATTTAATTGAAAAATACCATGTTGAAATGATCGCAATTGGTAATGGGACTGCTAGTCGTGAATCGGAACAGTTTGTTGTGAACACTCTCAAGAAGATTAAACGACCGGTTTACTATGTGATTGTGAACGAAGCAGGGGCATCCGTTTATTCGGCAAGTAAGGAAGCACGGGATGAATTTCCGGATCTTCACGTTGAACAACGGAGTACAATTAGTATCGGTCGGCGACTTCAGGATCCACTTGCTGAACTAGTGAAAATTGAACCACAGGCAATTGGTGTCGGCCAGTATCAACATGACTTGCCAAAGAAGGAACTAGCTGGTGAGCTTGATGCAGTTGTTGAGCGGGCAGTTAACCGCGTGGGAGTTAACCTGAACACTGCGAGTTACCAACTGTTAACCCAGATTTCTGGATTAAACAAGACCACCGCGAAGAACATTGTTAAATACCGTGATGAGCATGGGAAATACACTAACCGAAAGCAGTTGAAGGATGTTCCAAGATTGGGTCCTAAGGCTTATCAGCAATCGGTTGGGTTCTTACGGATTGTTAATGGTGATAACCCGCTTGATAATACCGATGTTCACCCGGAAAGCTATCCAATTGCAGAGAAGATTATGGAGACCGCTGAGATTAATGTTGATAATCTTGGCTCTGACGCTGCCGAAAAGCAGTTAAAGAAGATTGCTGTTGATGACTTTACTACGGAAAATGCTGGTGAAGAAACGGTTAAGGACATTATCGCATCGCTTCAAAAGCCGGGTCGTGACTTACGTGATTCGATGCCCGCACCGCTACTTCGCCAAGATGTAATGAAGATTGACGATCTAAAGCCGGGGATGAAACTCCAGGGAACAGTGAGAAACGTTGTCGACTTTGGTGCCTTTGTTGATATTGGTGTAAAACATGATGGCCTGGTTCACGTTTCCAAAATGAGTAAACAATTCATTAAGGATCCACGAGCAGCCGTTTCAGTTGGTGATATTGTTGATGTTTGGATTGATGATGTTGATCTTAAGCGTCAACGGATCCAACTAACAATGATTGCACCTCAAGATGGGACAAATGAATAATCAACAATTACAAGAGTTAACTGAAAAATGGTCGATGGAAAGTTTCCATCGACCATTTAAACATCAAATCTTCTTTAATTCGCGTTTACGAACTACTGGTGGTCGTTATCACTTAAATGATCATCATATTGACATTAACCCACTAATGTACACCGAATTTGATTTGGCTAACTTGAAACGAGTAGTGCTTCATGAGCTTTGTCACTACCACCTTCACTTAACCGGACGTGACTATCGCCACCGGAGTACAGATTTTCGTCGATTGTTAGCTAGGGTTGGTGGTTCACGTTTTGCACCAGCGACGAGTAAAGCGAAAACCAGACGAACTTCCCGTCATTATTGGTATTACCGATGTACCGGATGTGGGATTAGGATCGCGCGTCAACGCCGGTTTAACACTGCCCGTTATGTTTGCAGACGGTGCGGTCACCATTTTATCCTAAAAAATTAAAAAAAGTTGTTGCCAACGAATAGGGATCTTGCTATAATAATATTCGTTGGTTGATATGCGGCCGTGGCGGAACTGGCAGACGCGTAAGATTAAGGATCTTATGGTCGATTATGACCGTGGAGGTTCAAGTCCTCTCGGCCGCACTACTAAAAGCACTTAACTATTTGGTTAAGTGCTTTTTTGTTTTTAAAAATTTTAAGCATTCTTAAAAATGGCTAGTTAATGCTTTTTTCATCATAGAAATTGGTCATTATCAGCTGCTCTTGTCTAGCAAAACCTATCTTTACACTGATGAAAGCGCTATACTTAAATTGTAATGATTTTTTGAGGAGGCATTTCGTCGATGGAAGCAGAGATAAAATGGTTGGATGATCCGGAGACATTTCGGGTTAATCAATTGCCAGCACATAGTGACCACCACTTTTACCGCAATTATGCGGAATGGCAACGCCACAAGAGTAGTTTTGAACAGAGCCTTGATGGTCAGTGGCAATTTAAGTTTGCCCAAACGCCTCAGGAAAGGATTAAGGACTTTTATCAGGTTGATTTTGATGCTAGCAACTTTGATCAGATTGAAGTTCCAAGTGAAATTGAGTTAAGCGACTATGCACAGAATAATTACATTAACACCTTAATTCCGTGGGAAGGTAAAATCTATCGTCGTCCGGCATACGCATTAAGTCAGGACGATCCTGAAGAAGGTTCCTTTAGCGAGGGTGAAGATAACACTGTTGGTCTTTACCTGAAGCACTTTGATTTGAATGATGAATTAAGAGGTAAGCAAATTCGGGTGCGTTTTGAAGGGGTCGAACGGTCAATGTACTTGTGGCTGAATGGTCATTTCATTGGCTACGCTGAAGACAGTTTTACGCCGTCTGAATTTGATCTCACCCCATATATTCAGGACGAAGATAATGTAATCGCGGTCGAGGTATTTAAGCACAGTACTGCTTCCTGGATTGAAGATCAGGATATGTTCCGTTTCTCTGGTATTTTTAGAAGTGTTGAACTACTGGCCCAACCGGTAACGCACCTGGAAGACTTTACGTTGAAGCCACGGGTTGCTGATAATTACCGTGATGGTGAATTATCAATGGACCTTAATTTTGCTGGTCAACAGGCTGGAAGCGTTCATGTTATGGTTAAGGACCATGATGGGAGCACTTTACTGGATGAAACTAAGTCGATTGACGAGTCGGTTGCGATTGAACCGCACGAGTTTAAGAACGTTCACCTTTGGGATAATCATGACCCATACCTTTATCAATTAATCATTGAAGTTAAGGATGAAGCAGGGAACCTAATCGAGTTGGTTCCGTATCAATTTGGTTTCCGGCGAATTGAAAGCAGTCCTGAACATGTTGTCCTGTTAAATGGGAAGCGGCTCATTATTAATGGGGTTAACCGTCACGAGTGGGATGATCACCGTGGTCGTTCAGTAACGATGAAGGACATGCTGAGTGATCTACATACCTTTAAGGAAAATAATATTAATGCTGTGCGGACCTGTCACTACCCAGATCAAATTCCGTGGTACTACCTCTGCGATCAAAACGGCATTTACATGATGGCCGAGAATAACTTGGAATCACACGCTACTTGGCAAAAGATGGGCGCAATTGAGCCATCAGATAATGTTCCTGGTTCAGTCCCTCAATGGAAAGAAGTGGTTGTTGACCGGGCACGAAGCAACTATGAATTTTTCAAGAACCACACGGCGATCCTGTTCTGGTCACTTGGGAATGAATCATTTGCTGGCGACAACCTTGTAGCCATGCAACAATTCTACAAGGACCATGATGATAGCCGTCTAGTTCACTATGAGGGCGTTTGTCATACGCATGATTATAGTGAACAAATTCCAAGCTTGGATCCGGCTAATTACCTGCCAAAGGGTGGTACTAAGGATTATCGGAATCAAATCTCAGATGTTGAAAGTTGGATGTACTTGCCACCAAAGCAGGTTGAAGAATACTTAAAGAATAATCCAGACAAGCCGTTTATGGAATGTGAATACATGCATGATATGGGGAACTCTGCTGGTGGAATGAGTTCATACATTAAGCTTCTTGATAAGTATCCGCAATACTTTGGCGGCTTCATTTGGGACTTCATCGACCAAGCACTCCAGGTAAAGGACTCAATTAGTGGACAAATGGTTATGCGGTATGGTGGCGACTTTGATGATCGTCATTCAGATTATGAGTTCTCTGGCGATGGTCTAATGTTTGCTGACCGGACACCAAAACCAGCTATGCAGGAGGTACGTTATTACTATGGCTTACACAAATAAATTACACGTGATCTACGGTGACGGAACGCTGGGACTTGGTGGTGATGGCTTTCACTATATCTTTAGTTACGAAAAGGGCGGCCTAGAATCACTAAAGCTCAACGGTAAGGAGTGGCTCTACCGCGTACCGACACCAACATTCTGGCGAGCAACCACTGATAATGATCGGGGAAGCGGCTTTAATATTAAGTCAGCACAATGGTTAGCTGTGGATACCTTTACGAAGTGTCTTAGCGATCAAACCGACTTAACGGTTGATGACCATCATTTTGAAAAGTTGCCAATTGCCCCAGAGACAAACCAATTCTCTAACCACGAAACTGCCGATAAGGTAAAAATCACATTTACTTACGAAACACTAACTATTCCTGCCACCAAGGTTACCGTAACTTATACAGTGACTAGTGACGGTCAAATTAAGATTAAGGCTCATTACTTTGGTCACCAGGATCTTCCTAGTTTACCTGTCTTTGGCCTTCGTTTCATTATGCCAACAACAGCAACTGGCTTTGATTATGAAGGGCTTTCTGGTGAGACCTATCCTGACCGAATGGCTGGTGCTGAACACGGGAAATACCATGTTAATGGCCTTCCGGTAACTAAGTACCTAGTTCCTCAGGAAAATGGGATGCATATGGAAACCGAACAGCTTAAAATTACCCGGGAAATAACTGAAAATAATGCTGACCATTCAACAGAACCGTTCTCCTTGAAGGTTGGTCAGTCAGGTAAGCCATTTAACTTCAGTTGCTTACCATATACTGCGGAAGAGCTTGAATCGGCAACCCATATCGAAGAATTGCCATTGGCTCGGCGGACAGTTCTAGTGATTGCCGGCGCAGTTCGTGGTGTCGGTGGAATTGATAGCTGGGGCGCTGATGTTGAAAAACAATATCATATTCCAGCTGACCATGATATTGAATTTTCGTTCAGTTTGAATTAGCGACAAAAAATAATAAGGGACAGTGCGACTCAACGTTGATTTAACGGCTGAAAGGGGCACTTTCCCTTATTTTTATTCTATTCCTGGATTAAACCCAAAAACGCCATTGCCCAATCCTGTTCAATTGTACACAATTGCTGTATCATAGATAGAGGCAAAGGAGTGGCTAAGAATGGCAAAGTTAGTAATCGTACGTCATGGCCAAAGTCAGGCCAATCGCGATAATATTTTCACAGGATGGACAGATGTTCCGCTAACTGAAAAGGGAATTGAACAGGGACAGATGGTTGGTGATGAATTAGCAAGAATGGGGATTCAATTTGATGATGCCCATACTTCTTATATGTCACGAGCAATCAAGACGATGAACATTATTCTGGAAAGAATTGATCAGCTTTACATTCCGGTTTATAAAACCTGGCGACTAAATGAACGTCATTATGGTGCCCTTAGCGGCTTAAATAAGGCCAAGGTCAAGGAAGAGGTCGGTGCAGAGCAATTGCATCGGTGGCGCCGGGGATACAGTGAGGTTCCACCAAAATTGAAGCAGCGGCAACACGAACGGCGCTATGATCGTCTTGGTGTTAAGATGCCATACAGCGAAAGTCTAGCAATGACCCAAAAACGGTTGTTGCCATACTGGGAAGACCAGATTGCGCCACGATTAATGGACGGCAAGAACCAACTAATTGTTGCTCACGGGAGCTCATTACGGGCATTAATTAAGTACCTTGATCAAATTCCGGACGATCAAATTGACCAGGTGGAGGTTCCAAACGGGAAGCCGATCCTGTATGAATTTGATCCAGCATTAAATATTACTAAGAAAACTTTTATTACAATGGATGGTGAAGAGAATGGTAATTCATGAGATTAAGAACAACCCGACTCTTAGTGGACAGGTTCGCTTAATTGAAAATGTCGTTTATGCTGCGGCAGATGGTCAAGCATTAAAACTTGAAGTTCTAACCCCATGGACACAACGCTACCCTCAAGAGTACACTACTGAGCCACGACCACTGATTGTGTTTGTTCAGGGGAGCTCATGGCGGTTACCAACGTTTGGGGAGAAGATTCCTCAGTTGGTTCAGTTTGTAAAGAACGGCTATATAGTTGCAACGGTGCAACACCGTAATTCCTTAGATGGGCATCCGTTCCCCGCATTTCTTGCTGACGTCAAAACAGCGATCCGCTTTTTACGGGCAAACGCCAAGAAGTACGCGATTGATCCTTCACGAGTGGCAATCTGGGGAACTTCTTCAGGAGCCAATGCAGCCATGTTAGTTGGCCTTACGGGGGATGATCCAAAGTATAAGACGGCTGATTATGATGATCAGTCAGATGCGGTTTCAGCAGTTGTCTCTTGCTTCGCCCCAATGGACGTTGAAGAGACGTTTAAGTATACCGATAAGGTTCCGGGGAATGATATTTTGAAATACTGCCTCTTTGGGATGGATAAAAAGAAGTGGCCGGAGATTATGCATGAAATGAGTCCACTTTACCGGGTGGTTGAGGGAAGGCAATATCCGCCATTCCAGCTGTTCCATGGGGATGCAGATAAGGTGGTTCCATATCACCAAATGGAAGAGATGGCGCAAAAACTGGAATCAGTTGGTGCCGAGGTTGAGGCTTACCGGGTTACTAATGCCAATCACGAGCGCGACTTCTGGAGCCAAGCAATCTATGATCATGTGCTGATATTCTTGGATAAGAAGCTGAAACTTTAATAATTAATAGGTTATGTTAAAAAGTTAAATCTATTACCAGTGATTATATTCTAGAGAAAAAGCTACTATGATAATTGTGATAGTACTTGACTGAGCAGGTCGGGTGCTATTTTTATTTATTATCGTTTGCGTGAAAATGTAAAAAAATGTAAAAGAAAAACGAAATGTAAAAGAATGTAAAAGAGAATAAACCGACTGGAGAACTTACCTTAACGATACGCAGAATCCCGATTCAGTCCGCTATGATCCATTACTTTAATTTTTTATGTTGACAACTTACAATAAATAAGTTATATTTTATCCATACTTTATTAGGAGGAACACGTCATGAAAAACATTCAATTCGTTAACACAGTTGTTTGTTGCAGTGGATCGCGTCTTATGCGACCCACGTTTTGGCGTACCCAAAGTTAATTTGGCCTGCTAATATTGTCGGGGTAAGTACATAAGGCGCAATTTCAAGTTTAACTTGAGGTTGCGCCTTTTTTGGATCATTTATTCGAAATAATCATTGCGTTTAAGAAAGGAAAAACATCTCATGAAATTCAATACTCAATTAATTCACGGCGGTAATAGCGAAGATCAAACAACCGGAGCCGTATCAACACCAATTTATCGGTCATCTACTTTCCACCAACATCAACTTGGCGGACAGCCAAAATGGGAATATTCACGGACGGGAAATCCTACCCGAGCCTCATTAGAAAAGTTGATTGCTGAATTGGAACATGGGGTTGCCGGCTTTGCGTTTTCATCTGGTTCAGCTGCGATTCACGCTGTCTTTTCACTTTACTCTCAAGGTGATCATTTCGTTGTTGGGAGTGATGTCTACGGTGGGACTTTCCGGTTGATTAATAAGGTGTTAAAGCGGTTCGGCTTCGAATTTACAGTCGTTGATATGCAAGATTTGAATGCGGTAGAAAACGCAATTCAAGATAATACGGTTGCCGTTTATTTTGAGACACCGACTAATCCGCTCCTTCAAATTGCCGATATTGAAGCAATCGCCAAAATTGCCAAGAGACACGGCGTAAGAACAATTGTTGATAACACATTTGCTACACCGTACAATCAGCAACCATTAACTTTGGGAGCGGATATCGTAGTTCACTCCGCAACAAAGTACCTTGGCGGTCATAGTGATGTTGTTGCTGGGTTAGCTGTAACGACAGATCAACAGATCGCTGAGCAGTTGGCCTTTTTGCAGAACTCAATCGGTAGCACTTTAGGTCCAGATGACAGTTGGCTATTACAACGGGGAATTAAGACCCTTGGTGCACGAATGCGGGTTCACCAGGAAAATGCAACTGCGGTAGTTAAGTTCTTACAACATGATCCCCGGATTGGAAAAATCTACTACCCAGGGTTAACCGATTTCCCAGGACATTCAATTGTGGCAAAGCAGATGAAAAACTTTGGCGCAATGATTAGCTTTGAATTAAAGGCTGGCCTTGATGCCAAAAAGTTCGTTGAAAGTCTTCAATTGATTGATTTGGCAGAAAGTCTTGGCGGAATTGAGAGTTTGATTGAAGTACCTGCAGTAATGACTCACGGTTCAATTCCACGAGAAATTAGGTTGAAGAACGGAATTAAGGATGAACTAATTCGGCTATCTGTGGGAATTGAAGACCCTGAAGATATTATTGCTGACTTAAAACAAGCGTTAGCTCAATTAGATTAACTAAGAAAGGATTAGTGAACCATGTGGGAAATAATCACGACATCGTTACCTCAACTTCTAGCAGCGGGATTTAAATATACAATTCCCTTAGCGTTAATTTCATTTTTCTTCGGTTTGATTATTGCGTTGGTAACCGCATTGATTCGGCTGTCACACCAACGAGGACCATTTATAATTCTCAAGTGGTTTGTCCAATTTTACGTTTGGCTTTTCCGGTCGACACCATTACTGGTCCAATTATTTATCGTCTTTTTTGGTCTCCCGTATTTAAGGATCCGGGGAATATTGCCTCACGGGATTAAGCTTGAACCATTTACGGCAGGGATTATTACCTTTTCACTTAATACTGGAGCATACGCCTCGGAAACCATTCGGGCCGCAATTAGTTCTGTTGATCATGGTCAGTGGGAAGCTGGAGCGGCGATTGGGATGACCCGCCTGCAAATTTTGTGGCGGATTATTATTCCTCAAGCTCTTAGGGTTGCCCTGCCACCACTTTCAAACAGTTTCATTAGCTTAGTGAAGGATACTTCACTGGCTGCCTCGATTACAATTATGGAAATGTTTGAAGTCAGTCAACAGATTGCAGCGGCTAATTATCAACCATTATTAATGTATACGTTAGTTGCCTTAATCTATGCGGTATTTACAACGGTTCTTTCAGTTCTCCAGCACTATCTCGAAAAGCGGCTGGGCAGTCAGCTAGAAATTAGTTAAGTAGGTGAAGATTGATGAAATTGACCCAAATTAATAAAACGTACGGTAACAAACATGTCTTGAGAGATATTACATTAGAGTTTCCTGCAGGTCAGATTACGGTTCTTGTTGGGCCATCAGGTTCAGGGAAGTCGACAATTTTACGTTCGCTAAACCTTCTTGTTACGCCTGAGAGTGGTCAGTATGACTTTAATGGTCACCAAATTGACTTTAGCCAGCCCGTTAGCAATAAAGAAAAGTTAGCAATTCGGCGAGAAACGGGAATGGTCTTTCAGGATTATAACTTGTTTCCCCATAAAACAGTCCTTAATAACGTTACTGAAGGACCAACTCAGGTTCTGAAAATGGGCCGTCGACAGGCTAATGAGTTAGCTAAAGAAATGTTGGCAAAAGTGGGGATGGCTGATTATGGCAACGCTTATCCAAGTGAACTATCCGGTGGGCAGGCACAACGAGTCGCGATTGCCCGGGCACTAGCAATGAAGCCACGGTATGTTCTTTTAGATGAACCAACTTCAGCTCTCGATCCGGAATTAGAATTGAGTGTGCTAAAGGTTCTTTTACAGTTAGCGCGGGAGAAGCAATCAATGGTTCTTGTAACTCATAACATGGCGTTTGCTAAACAAATTGCTGACAAGATTGTGTTTGTAGAAAGTGGCGAAATCATTTACGATGGGGCACCAAAAGAATTCTTTTCTACTGAAAATCCCAATGAACGGATTAGGAACTTTATCGCCTCAATGACCATGGAGAATTTAAAATAAAAGGAGAAAGATAAGATGAAGATTTGGAAAAAGGTATTAGTAACATTAGCAGCGCTTACGGTCGGAACAACCACCGGCATTAGTAGTATTCACGCAGCGTCATCACAAGTGAACTCAGAATTAAAGCAAAAAGGTGAGTTGACGATTGGGCTTGAAGGAACATACTCTCCTTACTCATATCGGAAGAACAATAAGTTAACTGGTTTTGAAGTAGAGCTGGGGAAAGCCGTGGCTAAGAAAATGGGCTTGAAGGCTAAGTTTGTTCCTAGTAAATGGGATTCTCTGGTAGCGGGGTTAGGCTCTGGAAAGTATGACGTGGTAATGAATGATATTACGCAAACTCCAGAACGAGCAAAGAAGTACAATTTCTCGACCCCATATATCAAGTCACGGTACGTTTTAATTGTTCCTAAAGATAGTAAAATTAAGAATTTGAAACAAATCAGCGGTAAGAAGATCGTTGCTGGTACAGGAACCAACAATGCCGATGTTGTGAAGAAGTATCACGGGACCCTTGTTCCTAATGGCGAGTTTAGCAATTCAGTAGCAATGGTAAAACAGGGGCGTGCTGAAGGGACAGTTAATTCCCGTGAAGCTTGGTATGCTTACAGCAAGAAGAACAGCACAAAGGGATTGAAGATGATTGACGTTTCCAGCGAAGCTAAACCAACTAAAATCTCGGCACTCTTCAATAAAAAGGATTCAGTAATCCAATCTTCATATAACGAGGCTCTAAAGAAGCTTCAAAAAGACGGTACCGTCAAGAAGCTTTCCCAAAGGTACTTCGGCGCGGATATTACAGAATAAGAGTGTGAGCCCGTTAAGACCTTCCGGTGGCTAACGATTTCTCCACCGAACGGCGTCTTGCCGTCGGAGGTGGAGGTCGTTAGCTCGAGGAAGGTTAGGGCGAGCAGATCTAGGCTCGGTTGCAGTAGACATCCCATTAACTAACAAATCCCCTAGTATTCAGGAATTTACCTGAGTATTAGGGGAATTTTCGTTTTATATAATTACTCTAATCTTTCCTATACTGATGTTCTAGGCAGCTAAGTCAAGATCTGCGCAGTAGCTGATTGACCTCTTTCATCAACAAGTTGATAGCAAGAAGTCTAATCAGCCTTGCGAGGGTTCACAGATGAAAATAAATTTTCTGGTTCACTTCTTCGTCAGGAGAAATTGCTAGCTTTCCGGAAACTCTTTGGGGCGAAGATACTCTCTTCCTACGCCAATGTTCCCATTGGATCCCAAGGCTTTAGGACGATTGGTTCTTGAGTTTGGGCTTGCTTGAGTTTGTCACTAAGGTACTTCTTGTTAACGACAATTTGGTAGCAGTACTTATCCATCCAAGCATCGCTCATTACAAAGTAACCCTTAGTACCAACTTTTGGTCCCCAAGAGTTTTCGACCTTCCACTTGGTTGGCTGATCGTTGACCAGGTCGACACCTGTAAGAACCATTGCGTGATCCATCATGCTTTGACCATAGTCCAGTGCTTGGGCCTTTGTCATTTCTAGGTCGGTGTCAAATAACTTGGCATAGTCATAAGTGTTTAATGCCATAATTCCAAGCTTAGTTTCTGAATATTTAACAACGTCAGAACCGAACCAAACACTTTCACCAGCCTTAAGTTGGTCGATCGCCAGCTTCTTAAATTCATCCATTGGTAAGTTTAAGTGCTTAATTTGCCGACCACCAACAACGTTACCTAACATGTCGATTGTGTAAGTCTTGTAGTATTCCTTATCAGCAGTCGGTGCTTGAATTACCGAAATATAGTCGTCAAGGTTCCAGCCGACATACTTCTTGAAGAATTCTTGTGGGGTAATGTTTTCATCCCGGTGGAATTCGTTATCCTTCTTTGTCCGGTATTCAAAGTCAAAGTGACTTTCTGGTTCACCAAAGGCATATGCAAGCATCCGATAAACGTCATTTAACATTTCCTTCCGCTTAATATTGAGGTCGTTCTCACTAGCATGTTCATCATTAACCATCTTCCGTAAAATTACAGCGTCATGACGTAGCTTATTGTTTAAGAGGTTATTAATCCCGTTAGAACGATTGGAGTTAAATGATTCAGGCATTGCTGACTTAGGCATGACTCCATATTTTTCAATGAGGGCACAGAGCATATCCCATTGACCACCGTCGGATTGTGGGGCAGCCATTAACCAAGCTACTTTGCGATCATCCGTAGGTAGCTTAGCGGTCTTAATCACATTTTCGTAAAAGTAGTTAGCCTTTTCAAACTTATCCCAGAAGAATTGGTAGGATTGAGAAAGTTCAAAGTTATCAGGTAAGTTAAACTTATGTTGCATGTCGTGACGCATCGTATTTAGAGCGGCAAACATCCAGCAACGTCCTGATTGTTTTTGGTCAGCAACGTCACCAGTCTTCAAATCAATTGAAAAGTGGGGAGCATTGTCAGCAATTGAGTGCCAGTTAAAACTTGCGGCATTAACCCCATTCTTAGTAACGGCATTTTCGAGGACAGCGGATTCTTTTCGTTGATCATAATCTTCGTGGAAATAATTAATTGCGGAATTATCAATTTCAAAACTCACAATTGGTCACCCTCCTTAAAATAGTTACTTACTATTATAGTGGTTCCTCAAGAAAAAGGCGACCAAGTAACTTGACTTGATCGTCGTTAATAATATTAGTATTTCGCTTCCCAGGTCATCTTTTCGACCGCTTTTTGAGCGTCCTTTGCCGAAGAGAAGCCTTGGTCAATGGCAGATTGGGCAACTGCGATGGCAACCGTCTTGGAGAACTTTGCCATATCCTTAACTGGAGGAAGAACCGCAGCACCGGGCTTATCCGGATCAACCAACCCAACAAGTGAGTGGGCAGCGGCAGCTAGCATGGCATTATTGATCTTCTTTGATTCGGTTGCGATTGCACCAAAACCAACTCCAGGATAGATCAAGGCATTGTTTGCTTGACCAATGTTGTAAGTAGTTCCGTTGTATTCAATATCATTAACTGGGATCCCGGTAGCAACTAAAGCACGACCATCAGTCCACTTCAATAAATCTTCTGCCCGTGCTTCCGCAAGTTTAGTTGGGTTGGAAAGGGGGAAGATGATTGGTCGTTCGGTATGCGCAGCCATTTCTTTAACAATCTCTTCGGTAAATGTTTCTGGTTGAGTAGAAGTTCCGATCATGACAGTCGGGTGAATAGCTTCGACAACGGCAGCTAAGTTAGTTAGTTCATCGGCATTCTTAAATTCACTCCGCTTCCGGGTAAATGGCTTTTGCTTTGGCGTGAGCCCTTCCGTATCGTCAAATAACAAGCCTTGCTTATCAACAAGGTAGAAGTGCTTCTTAGCTTCAGCCGGATCCATCCCCTGACGGACCAGTTCATCAAACAGCATCTTGGCAATTCCCATCCCAGCACTTCCGGCACCGAATGTTAAAAACTTCTGGTCAGCTAATTTTTCCTTAGAAATGTTCAATGCACCAAGGACACCTGCTAAGGCAATGATCCCGGTCCCTTGAATATCATCGTTGAAGGTTAAAATTTTGTCATGGTACTTATCCAGAATTCGGGCTGCCGTTCCCCGACCAAAGTCTTCAAAATGGAGCAGGCTCTTTGGGTACAGTTTTTCAACCGTTTCAACAAACCGGTCAATGAAGTCAAAGTATTCTTGACCAGTAATCCGGTGGTGCCGTTCACCAAGGTAGTTTGGATCATTGAGTAATGTTTCGTTATCGGTTCCCGCATCAATTGAAATTGGGAGGACTTGAGAAGGATCAACCCCAGCGGCAGCGGTATAAACCATTAACTTACCGACAGCAATGTCAACACCATCAACACCCCAGTCACCAATCCCTAAAATCCCTTGAGAATCGGTAACAACGATTAGGCGAATGTCGCGATCAGCACTAACATTTTGAAGGCTTTGCTCAATGTCTTCAGGGTGCTTAACGGAGAGGTAAACGGCGTCTTGGGGGCGAAGGTATCGTTCGTTGTACTTTTCAATTGATTCAGCAATTACTGGATCATAAACGATTGGCATCATTTCGGTAATGTGCTTTTTCATTAAGTAGAAGAAGAGTGTTCGGTTAGCGTTAAACACTTCCATTAAAAAGTGACGCTTTTCAATTCGGGAAGTCTTACTTTGGTAGAGGGCATAGGTATCAGCTTCTTGTTCTTCAATTGTCTTTACCCGAGGTGGCAAAGTACCGACTAGCCCTAATTTCTTCCGTTCATCTAATGTAAATGCAGTCCCCTTGTTTTTAAAGGGATTATTAAGAATTGACATTGCGTCTGTCATTGCAAAGGATCTCCTTTAATTTATTATTGATATTGCAATGATATGAAGCAAATTAGCGTATAGTCAAATTTGTGCTATCCTATAAATAAAATTGATATACTAAGGGAAATAATCCATTCTTGAGGTAAAAAATGAAAATTAGAGATTTAGAATATTTTATTGAACTTGTTAAAAATAAAAATTTTTCGGTGGTTGCTGACCATTTTCAAGTTAGTCAGCCAACAATTACGATGGCAATTAACCGGCTAGAAGAAGAGTACGGGACAACTTTTTTCATCCGTGATCATGTTCATCACCAGATAACCGTCACTAAGGTCGGCCAGCAGTACGCTCAACATGTCCGCATGATTTTACGTGAACTAGCGATTGCACGCCGGGAGATTGACCACGCTAAGCTAAATAAAATTCGCTTTGGCTTGCCACCAATTATCGGTAACTACTATTTTCCACCACTTACTCCACAGCTGCTTCGCACAAATTTAATTGGTAAGTTGGAGGTTACCGAAGAGGGATCGGAGAACTTACTTCAAATGTTATTAAGGGGCGAACTCGACATGGCTCTCTTGGGATCTGCCAGTCCTCTTCAGCAACCAGAACTGTCGGTTAAGGAGTTTGCGCAGTACCCATTTCACATTATTATGAGTCGGGAGCATCAATTGGCAGAGAAGCAGAATTTACAATTTGCTGATCTGAAGGGACAATCGTTTATTTTGCCAGATACCGATTTTATTCATGAAAAAGCCTTTCGTAAAATGTGTCGGCTTGCCCATATCCGTCCCAAAGTTATTTACCGAACGAATGATATTCATATTATTAAGAATATGGTGGCCGAAAACTTAGGAATTTCATTTTTGACTGAATTAGCGATTACGCCTAACGATCGGTTGGTTAATGTAGCCTTGGCCGATCCGCAGCAACCAGTATTTCATCTTTCACTAGTCGCGCGCCGTAATGAGATCCTTTCACCTGCTAAAGAAAAGTTATGGGAGCTAATTCTTGATTATGGTGGTAGGGAAAATTAGTGAGAAGCTGGGAATTAACCCATTTAAGAGCCTATTTGGATTCCCGCAATTAGACTCAGTAAATTCGGAAATTGCTGGTAATAGTAAAAAGCTGAGAAAGAACCAAACGTTTTTCTCAGCTTCATTAAGATCATTTATTAAATTTTACGTTCTTACATTATGGACGGGCATGAAGGAATTTTGGCTCATCTTGGGTACCAACAAGAATGTCATTAACTTGGTTTAGGAACAACCCATCTTCAATTAGACCAACCATCCCGATCAATTCTTCATGAAGAGCGAATGGGTCATTAATGTCTTCCAGGTGGAGATCAATAATGAAGTTTCGTTGGTGTGTCCGGAACTTGTCACTGTTATCAGGAAGCATTCGCCATGTTGGGTTGTAACCACGTCGAGCCAACTTAGTAAAGAGGTGCTGACTTCCGTATGGAGTAACCTCAACTGGTAGTGGAAATGCTCCTAAGTGGTGAACTAATTTTGATTCATCAACAATCCACATTACGTGGTCAGAATAGTTGGAGACAATCTTTTCCCAGAGGAGAGCGCCACCGCCACCCTTGATTCCTTGGAAATTATCACTGATTTCATCAGCCCCATCAATAGTAAGGTCAATATGATCAACATCATCAATTTCTTCAACCTTAATCCCAAGACTTTGAGCTTGGCGAGTAGTTCTGTTTGAGGTTGTAACACAAACAATATCAGATAAATCACCATTCTTAACATGCTCACCGAGTGCTTCCACCAAGCAGTGAACGGTTGTCCCTGTTCCTAGGCCGACAACCATCCCTGGACGGATGTACTTAACTGCTTCACGGCCAACTTGTTGTTTTAGCTCATCTTGATTCATGAGTTTCCTCCTTAGAAACGATCTTCAGGTAATAATAATTGTTGGTATTCGGGATGTATCTTAAACTGTTTGACAGCATAAGGACACATTAATTTTACGGTTAGTTGATGGGTAGTGGCGTACTTAACGAATTGGCGAACCAACTCTGCCGCAATCCCTTGGCCACGGTAATCAGGGTGAACGAAGACCCGCTCAACAACGACCCGATCAGGCACCCCTGTTATTTTTGGAAAGCTTATTTCGCCCACGAAGGGTTGTTGATCATCACTAGCGACAATTCGGTTTTCTTCAACCTTGTAATCCATTTGATCACATCCATTCCAAATCTATTCAGTGTAAAGCAATACCATAAATCCTATATCTATTTTATAATAAGTAGATAGTTTATAAAAAGGATTAGGTGATATAAATGAAACGCGGATTTAAGATTGTTTCAAGCAAGCAGGATCAGGGGCTTCATTTACCAAGTCGGCAAACTGCCAATGCAGCTGGTTATGACTTTGAAGCCGCAGAGGATTTTGTCCTGCCATCAATTTGGAAAGGGAATTTTTTAAAGACCCTTTGGAAAATCCATCAGCAATCAAAGCTAAGCCCTGATGAACTTAAACACGCTGATCAATGCCTTAAACCATATCTAGTCCCAACTGGAATTAAGGCTTACATGCAGGATAATGAATTCTTGCTATTAGCTAATCGTTCTAGTGGTCCGCTAAAGCGTCGGTTAATCCTTCCAAATGGTGTCGGCATTGTGGATGCTGATTATTATGATAATGATAGTAATGAAGGCGAAATCTTCTTCCAACTCATTAACTATGGATTAACGGATTATCAGATTAAGAAAGGTGAACGAATTGGTCAAGGAATCTTTATGCCATTCCTTGTCGCTGATGATGAGAAACAACCAATCGCACGGCGGACTGGTGGCTTCGGTTCAACCAAAAAGTAATATAGCAAATCTTGAATAAAATCGGAATAATTTTAGGCAAATTTTTCTCAAAATGTCCAGATTTTCGTTGGTGGAACGGTCCAATAGTTTTTTTTAAAAGGATTGGTAGGGCGCACTTTTATTTCAGGATCGTTGTTAGTAAGTAAGTTTAGGTAATGAAAGGATGGCATGAATGGCCAAAGTAAAAACACAATATGTTTGTCAAAATTGTGGCTATAATTCACCACGGTATTTAGGAAGATGTCCTAACTGTGGTGAATGGAATACGTTAGTTGAAGAACAAATCCAGTCTTCAAGTTCTAGTGCAGCCACAAAACGGCCAACCACGACGTTAACTGGTTTGGTTGCTAAGCCACAGAAAATTGGTGAAATTAATAGTCACGAGACGCCCCGGGTAAAAACCAAATTGAACGAGTTAAACCGGGTCCTTGGTGGCGGAATTGTTCCGGGGTCGTTAATCTTAATTGGTGGGGATCCTGGTATCGGGAAATCAACGTTGCTCCTGCAAGTTTCTGGACAATTATCGAGTGAACATCACCGGGTCCTTTACGTTTCTGGAGAAGAAAGTGCTACTCAAATCAAAATGCGGGCAGAGCGGCTTGATGTGGCAGCAGATGATTTTTATATTTACCCAGAAACCAATATGGACAGCATCAAAGACACGATTCGTGAACTAAAACCAGAATACGTGGTGATTGATTCTGTTCAGACGATGCAGGCAACGGATGTCACTTCAGCGATCGGGAGTGTTTCGCAGATCCGTGAAGTAACCGCTCAGTTAATGCAAATTGCGAAGAGTAATAATATTACGATCTTTGTTGTTGGACATGTTACTAAAGGTGGGGCAATTGCTGGGCCAAAGATTTTAGAGCACATGGTTGACACTGTCCTTTACTTTGAAGGGGATCTTCACCACACATACCGGATCCTCAGGTCAGTTAAAAACCGTTTTGGGTCAACCAATGAGCTGGGAATTTTTGAAATGCATACGAATGGTTTGTCAGAGGTAAAAAATCCTTCAGAAATTTTTCTTGAAGAACGGTTAAAAGATGCCACTGGCTCGGCTGTCGTTGTATCATTAGAAGGGACGCGGCCAATTCTTGTCGAAATTCAAGCTTTGGTGACGCCAACTGTTTATGGAAATGCTCAGCGAACTGCTACTGGTTTGAACAGAAATCGGGTATCATTGATCATGGCGGTTCTTGAAAAGCGTGCTAACTTGATGCTCCAAAATCAGGATGCCTACCTGAAGGCTGCTGGTGGTGTAAAATTAGATGAGCCGGCAATTGATCTGGCAATTGCGATTAGTATTGCATCGAGTTATCGGGACAAGGGAACGCAAGCCACGGATGCATTCGTTGGGGAAGTCGGGTTAACTGGTGAAATTCGGCGGGTTAACCGGATTGAACAGCGTGTCGCCGAGGCACAGAAGCTTGGGTTTAAACGAATCTTTGTTCCAAAGAATAATTTGAAAGGGTGGCAAGCACCAACCGGGATCGAGGTTGTCGGGGTAACCACCCTCCGCCAAGCATTGCGTCTTGCATTAGGTTAATTTATAAAGGAGGGATGTAATATGCGAAAACGAATTATTCGGTTGATATACGTTATTGTTGGTGCCGCAACTGGTTTCTATTATTTGCCATTATTTTGGGACTTAGTTAATTTTCATTTAAATAGTGCCTTATTAGTCTTTATGGATATCGTTATTGGTGCTTTGATTTTCTTTCTCCTTTCACTACCACTTGCCAAACCAACTGAACAGTTAGTTGCACGGATTGAAAAGAGTCTGACAAGCTTAAGCCCAGTTTACCTGTTTTTTGGGACGCTACTGACAATTGTTGGCTTAGTTCTCGCGGTGTTAATTTCGATTCCGCTATGGCGAACGGGAATCCCAGTTGTTAATAATGTTTTACCGATCTTGTTAATGATCATCTTTAGTTATTTTGGCTACCGGATTGGGACAACCCGACTCGATGATTGGAAAAATTTACTTTCTGGTCACCGAATTCGGCCGAAAAATCCGAATACCGAAGTGATTGACCAAAAGGATGAGAACTATCATCATTACAAAATCCTAGATACGAACATCTTAATTGATGGTCGAATTTATGATTTGGTAAAGACTGGTTTTCTGGAAGGGACATTACTCGTGCCTAATTTTGTTCTTTATGAACTTCAATACATTGCCGATTCTGGTGAAAGTATTAAGCGAGTTCGGGGACGACGAGGATTAGACATCCTAAATAAGTTACGGAAAGAAAAGATCGTGCCAATTGAAATGTACGATGGCGACTTTGAAGATATTCCGGAAGTTGATAGTAAATTGATTGCGTTAGCTAAGAAGGTTAACGGGGTCATTGTCACTAACGACTATAATTTGAATAAGGTTATTCAATTCCAAAATGTCCAAGTTCTGAATATTAATAATCTTGCTAAATCGTTGCGCCCACGGGTAATTCCTGGTGAAACGCTCAAGGTTGTTGTTGTGAAGAACGGGACTGAACGTCAGCAAGGGGTTGCGTACCTTGATGATGGAACCATGGTTGTCGTTGAGGATGGTCGTTACTTTATGAATGAACGAATTGAAGTAGAGGTCACTAGCGCATTGCAAACTGATGCTGGTCGGATGATCTTTGCTCGACCACTCCATTCACGTCGGGGGATCAACGAAAAAAATAGCGAATCCACAAAGGACAATAAAAAATCAGCAAAATCTGATAAAGAGTCTAAATAGTTGTTTACAAATGACTGAGAATCTTTTATCCTAGACACCGTAGAAGTTAATTCTTAACTTTAACGGTGTTTTTTTAGTTAAAGTTCGTATTTAAGATTGGAGCGGATTGAAATGACAGATATAGAAATTGCTGACCAAGCCACACTCGAACCGATTAATAAGATTGCTGAATCAATTGGTCTTGATGATGACCAGATTGAACAATACGGGAAGTACAAGGCTAAAATTTCATTGCCAGTTGCCGAAAAACCAGGGAAGAAGCATAAGCTAGTTCTTGTGACTTCAATCAATCCGACTCCAGCCGGTGAAGGAAAGTCAACTGTCTTGGTTGGCTTAGGGGATGCCTTAAACCAATTAAACCACCAAACAATCATTGCAATGCGGGAACCTTCGATGGGCCCTGTGTTCGGAATCAAAGGTGGGGCAACCGGTGGGGGTTATAGCCAAGTAATCCCAATGGAAGACATTAACTTGCACTTTACTGGTGACCTTCATGCACTAACTAGCGCTAACAACACATTAGCTGCTTTAATTGATAACTATGTAATGCGGGGAAACGAATTAAACCTCGACCCACGCCGGATTATTTGGAAACGGGTAGAAGACGTTAATGACCGGGCATTACGGAATGTTATTACTGGTCTTGGTGGAATTATGCAAGGAGTTCCGCGGCAAACCGGCTTTGATATTACTGCTGCTTCAGAATTAATGGCGATCTTGTGTCTTTCTACTGACTTGATGGACCTCAAGAAGCGGATCAGCCGAATTGTTGTTGGTTACACCTATGACCGGGAACCAGTAACTGTAGGCCAACTCGGTTTTGAAGATGCGATTACAATTCTTTTAAAGGACGCTATTAAGCCTAACCTTGTGCAAACTCTTGACCATACTCCAGCGATTGTTCATGGTGGCCCGTTTGCTAACATTGCTCATGGATGCAACAGTATTTTAGCTACCCAAACAGCATTAAAATTGGCAGATTACACCGTTACAGAAGCTGGATTTGGGGCTGACTTGGGGGCCGAAAAGTTCCTTGACATTAAACGACCGGTATTAGGAAAGAATCCAGATGCAATTGTCATTGTTGCTACGGTTCGTGCGCTTGAATATAATGGTGGTGCTAGTTTAGACGAAATTAAGGAAGAACAATTACCAGCATTAGAAAAGGGAATCGTTAACCTAAATCGTCATATTAAGAATATGCAACGTTATGGCTTACCAGTAGTAGTTGCCATTAACCACTTCATTAATGATACTGATGCTGAAGTCAAGTTTATTGAAGACAATTGCAAGCGGCTCGGGGTTAACGTTGTGGTCGCTGATAGTTGGGCTAAGGGTGGCAAGGGAACCCAAGATCTTGCTAAGGAAGTTGTTCGCTTAGCTGACCAAAAGAGTGATTTCAAGCCCCTTTACGATGCTAGTGATTCGATTGAAGAAAAAGTCAATACAATTGCCAAAACAATTTACGGAGCTAAAGAAGTTTCGTTTAGCAAAAAGGCGAAGAAGCAATTGAAGCAGTTTGCAAAGTTAGGCTGGAATGATCTTCCCGTCTGCATTGCCAAGACCCAGTATTCCTTTACTGATGATCAAACTCAGCTTGGGGCACCAACAGACTTTACCTTCCATATTCGGGAATTCGTTCCTAAGCTCGGTGCTGGCTTTATCGTTGCCCTTTCAGGTAACATGATGACCATGCCCGGCCTTTCCAAAACTCCCGCTGCCGTCAACATGTCCATCGACGCTCAGGGTAGGATAAAGGGATTGTTTTAGTAAATAGAGTGTGAGCCGTGACGAACTAGCAACTGAGCACTAGGAAATCCCGGACGATGATTGTTTACAATCAAGGACGGGATAGCTAGGCGGAAGTTGCGGTCACGGCGAACATGTTTAGATTCTGTTGCATTAGAAGTTGTTAATCATCTTAAAATTAAAAGCGAGAACAGCTAAATCTTAGCCGTTCCCGCTTTTTATGATCCAAAAAGAGATAGCTTAAGAAACAGCTATCTCTTGAGGAGTATTACGAGGACTTGGGGTATCCTCATATTAATTATTTTTTCGGTTACTATTGGGAGGAGTAATTGAAAAATAATAGGTTTCATTAGTAGTAAAGGTTATATCTTTACTACGCTTTATATACTACCAGGAGAATGTGAAGAAATTGTGACTATTAAGTAAAAAAACTTTTTTCTCGAAAAAAGATCCAGTAATATGTTCATTTAACTAGATATGTTAGTATTATGGGTATAGATATGAAAGGAGCAGACAGTCATGCTAACAATTTATAATACATTGACTCGTAAACAAGAAGAATTTAAACCGCAAACCCCAGGAGTTGTTAACATGTATGTCTGTGGCCCAACGGTGTATAACTATATCCATATCGGTAACGCGCGTTCAGCGATTGCCTTTGATACAGTGCGGCGCTACCTTGAATTTAAGGGGTACAAGGTGAACTATGTTTCTAACTTTACCGACGTTGATGATAAGATGATCAAGGCCGCTCATGAGCAAGGAATTACAGTTCCCCAATTAGCAGATAAATACATTCAAGCATTTATGGAAGATACTAAGGCAATTAATATCGAACCAGCGACAATGCACCCGCGAGCAACCGAAAACATTCCTGAAATCATCAAATTTGTTCAGGGATTGATTGATAAGGGGTATGCATACGAAAAAGACGGGGATGTTTATTATCGTGCCCGGAAATTCAAGGACTATGGTCAACTATCAGGCCAGTCGATTGATGATCTTGAAGTTGGGGCGAGTGAACATGTTAGTGCCGATGAAGTTAATAAAAAAGAGGATCCAATGGATTTCGCCCTTTGGAAAGCTGCCAAGCCGGGTGAAATTAACTGGGATTCGCCATGGGGAAAGGGACGACCAGGCTGGCATATTGAATGCTCAGTGATGTCGACTAAGTACTTGGGAAAGACGATTGATATTCATGGTGGTGGTCAAGATCTAGAATTCCCCCACCATGAAAATGAAATTGCTCAAAGTGAAGCGGAAACTGGGCAGAAATTTGTCCGTTACTGGATGCATAATGGCTTTGTCACCATCGGCAAGGACAATGAGAAAATGAGCAAGTCGCTGCATAACTTTATCACTGTTCATGACATTATTAAGCAGGTCGATCCTCAAGTATTGCGGTTCTTTATGGCAACTACTCAATATCGGCGACCAATTCAATACAGCGAGGACAATCTGATTGACGCTAAGAATAATTTGGAACATATCCAAACAGCATTTGATAATTTAACCTATCGCCAAAAGGATGCCCAAGATGGCGCTGATCCAGTGATTACCCAAAAATTAGCTGATTTTAAGCAATCATTTACGGAAGCAATGGATGACGACATTAATGTCCAAAATGGGATTACCGTTGTTTATGAACTAGTTAAGTTTGCTAATGTGTATGCTCAACAAGAAGAGGTTAAGGCGGATGCACTAACCAAAATGAAGAATTTGATTGCTGAATTAGTTAGTATTTTTGGTGTGAAGTTAGCATCAAGTGATAATGAACTTAATGATGAACACATCCAAGCGTTGATTGATGAGCGAAATGAAGCGCGGAAGAATAAGGACTTTGCCCGGAGCGATCAAATCCGTGACGAATTAAAGGCACAGGGAATTATTCTTGAAGATACGCCACAAGGAACGCGGTTCAAACGAGTAAAGAAGTAGACAGGAAGGAAATTAATGGAACAAGCAGATTATCAACAATTAAACGGGATTGCCCTTGCTTACTTGGGGGATGCTGTTTACGAAGTATTTATTCGTCAGCATCTTTTGAGCCAGGGGCTAGCAAAGCCGACTAAGCTTCAGCACATTGCAACTCATTATGTCTCTGCAAAAGCGCAAGCGGCATTGATTGATCTGATGAAGCAGGATGACATTCTAACTGAGGATGAGTGGAGTTACTTTAAACGGGGGCGAAACGCCAACAGTCACACACACGCAAAACATACTTCTGTTCTGACTTATCGGATATCGACTGGTTTTGAAGCAATGATGGGTTACCTGCAATTGGCGGGGAAACAAGACCGAATCGAAGAGTTAGCAGAATGGTGCATTCAGCAAGTTGAAGCAGGGAGAACGAAGCATGAAAACTGAAAGCAATGATTTTATTATTGGTCGCCACCCGGCAGTGATGGCACTGAAGTCCGATCAAGAAATTAATAAGGTCTTTATCCAATCAGGATTAAAGTCTGATGCCATTTCACAAATTATTAAATTAGCAAAGGAAAAGCGGTTAGTAATTTCAAACGTCCCCAAGACAAAGCTCGATCAGATGAGCGAACACCAAAATCACCAGGGCGTGGCTTTGGCAGTTGCTGCATACCACTATGCAACGATTGATGACCTGTTTGAAAATGCTGCTAAACATGATGAAGATCCATTTTTCCTAATTCTTGATGAATTAGAGGATCCGCATAATCTTGGCTCAATTATTCGGACAGCCGATGCGGCCGGAGTTCATGGAATTATTATTCCCCGGCGTCGCGCTGTTGGGTTAACTTCGGTTGTTGCTAAAACATCTACTGGAGCAATTGAACACGTTCTGGTTGCCCGAGTTACTAACCTGGTTCAAACAGCTCAAGAATTGAAGGACCGGGGAGTTTGGTTATTTGGAACCGATATGAAGGGGACTGATTACCGACGCTGGAATGCAAAGGGAGCGGTAGCATTAGTTATCGGTAATGAAGGAAAGGGAATTTCTTCATTATTGAAGAAAAACTGTGATGAGATGCTTACTATTCCAATGATTGGTCACGTTCAAAGTCTTAATGCAAGTGTGGCAGCGAGTCTGTTAGTCTACCAAGGATTCAATTCACGCCACCCATTATAGAAAAATTAATCCTCCTTTCTGCTTGTTTAGAGCAGAAAGGAGGATTTAATTGTTTAGATGAATTTTATCAACAGCGTTAATTTGGTATTTTTGCTGGATGGCGTTTTGGACTTGGTTATTTAATTTATTTACTGATAATTGTTTAATAAGTTTAGCGTTAATGAGGATCCTTTTTTTATTATTGAAGGTACAAGTTATTAATGATATTGAATCACTGGAGCCTTCAAATGGTTTCTCCACATCCGATGGTGAAATAACCTGTTTGCTTTCGATTTTATATTCTTTAGCAATTTTGAAATTTGTAATTATAACTTTTCGTCCCGTTAAAGAATGAAAAGCTAGTGGAGTGAATAATGCAGAGCAGCTTTTATGACCGAGATTATGGGCGCCAATAACTAAATGACTATTACTGCTTATATAATGCGGTTCAAGCATCCCCGCACCAAATGTATAAGTTCCGTTATCTGTATAATTAGCGAGCGGAACATTCATATTAAGTGAGGGAACTAAGATTGCACCAACGTATTCCGGAGAATCTCTAATCGAACCTATAATTATTGAGTTTAAACTAAGTAACTTTACGGATTCCCAATCACATTTTTTTATTGCCTTAGGAAGTGGACTTTCACTAACAATTTTAGGACTATGGTAATTGATGATTGCTGATTGAAGCAATAGTGATAATTGCGGAAATAGTAGCGGAATCGAAAAAACAGTTAAAAATACACTAATTATTATCAGAATAAGATATTGAACCTTTTTCATAGGTGATTACTTCTTATTCTCTAAGATTAATTGACCAGCTTCGGTTAATGAAACAATTAGCAATGCGTATCCTAGATTGCGTAACCTCGCATCCAGATTGTAGTAGTGGCGCGTCTGGAATAATACCTTTTGCGAATTATTAGAAGCTTGATGACTGTCGATGATTCCATCATAAATAACGGTACCGAAATTTCCTAAAAAGGTCAGTATTATTAATAGCATTTCAAATCGCTTAATAATCTTATTCTTATTCATTGATTTTCACCACTTAATAATTGATTTATCTTAAATATATCAAGCGACTGAATTGTGCAATAGAAAATTAAGCGTAAATATCCGTTGTGTTTAGTAAATGCACAATTAGTGTAAAAAAATTAAGCTCCCTTACGACATGAGATATAATACTTTTTTGTAATGAAAGGGTTGGGAGACATGGATATAAGAACAATAACGACAAAGAGAAGAATTCAAGAAGGATTGTTCAATCTTCTTAAGGTTAGAGAATTTACGAAATGCAATGTTAACGAGATTGTTGAGTATGCTGAAATTAGCAAAAGAACTTTTTATGCATACTATAAAGGAAAGCATGATCTACTAAATACAATTGAGACTCAATTGCTTAAGGGATTAAAAGAAAATTTGGCAATTGATCGTGAAAAACTTACACAAATTAAGCATATTCCTAGCGCTGAAGAAATTAATAAGTTAGCTGACATTGCTTTTAATAATACAATTGCGTACTGTAACCGAAATAAGACGGCTTTCTCTGGGTTACTATCCCAAAATGGCGATATTTATTTTTATAAAAAAGTGGTTAAGTTAGGCAATCAGGAATTTAATAACCGCTTTCCATACCTATTCCAAGAAGAAATGGAAACGGAAAATTCTTTAACATTAAGATTTATAAGAAATATTTATGTACATGGCATAATTGATATTCTGGTACTTTGGGGGAATAGCAACAATTCAATCGGAATTGATGATGTCAAGCGATTATTAGGACTCGTTCAAACTAAGTCACCAGTAGAATTAATGAAGCTTTACCAAATTGAAATGGATCGATTTCATTAGTTATTTATATAAATGGCGGTATTGATTAGTCTCGTATTTAGTTAAGGGAGCAATTAAGCTTTTCCCGGCATTAAAACGATTCCTAATAATGAAAACGTTGAAGTTGGGATACATTATTAGGAATTCTTTAATAGTAATTTTTTTGTTATTAAATTTGATGAAGCTGTAAGGAGACTCATCATAAACATGCTTGACTACTAAATTATCTTTGCGACAGCCATGCTCATAACGAAAAGTGATTTCCTTGGCAGAAATTTTATATATTGTAGCTAATTTATGGATATTAGTTGTTTTACCATGAAAAGGAATTCTTTTTAGCATAAGTTCACCTAGTAATTATAGTTTTGTTCAGTATATTCATAATCACTATTATTTTTAATATTAGCGAGGAAAGATAAACTTAGCGTGCATATGTGATACTAGGCGTATATAAAAATGGCTAAACTATGATAACGAGAAATTGCATAATTCACCTTACGTGCTTAAACAGGGATTCAAAAAGCAAAATTTTTTCAAATTATAAAATATCCCATAACAACAAATAATTGGTATATTGAAACACTTGTCGCATTAAAAGACTATTCTGGCGATTGTGTTCATGTTAGAAAAGCAAATTTTTATGCAGCTAAATTTGTTGATTAACTATCATTTGAATGGTTGTTCACCAAATCACAAGAAAGTGCTACTCAAACTACTAAAAGTTTGGTAGATTATTTTCAGGCATTAGTCACCAAGATCGAGAGGCTTAGTATAAGGAACCGGTACTAGGAATTGAGAATCTTCCTGACGATGGGAATGGGAATCCCTCGACCAGGCAATCAATGAATGGGTGAAGGAGCCAAATTCAAGAAAGGTGATCCTTAATCAAATTAAGGTGAAACAATGATAAAAAATCATTCAGCTAATCTCGAATTACTCACTCAGGCACAAGTCGGCAACGAGGATCAATTTATGGCATTATTTGATTGTTACTCTTCACTTGTTAAGCGACTTTGGCAGCGATTTTATATTGCTGATTTAGAGCTTGAGGATTGGGAGCAAGAGGCACAACTTGTCCTGCTAAAGGTTATTTATTCATATAACGGCAAAGATATTAATCAATTTAGCGGTTTTTATAAGCAGAGCTTAATCAATCGCCTTCTTGACTTGTATCGTGCCAGGCAAGCAGATAAACGGATCCCGGTTGATCAATTGGACTCTTTGGGAGAAAGTGATAGTGAGACAATGATTGGCGGAGAAATTTTACTAGAAGATATTGTCTATTGTCATAAGAGTATTAAAGAGATCATTAGAGTTAGCTCGTCATTTGAACGAGATGTGTTGGCGCTGATTGTTACTGGAAAATCGGTTGAATATGTGTGCCGAAAGCTTCGATGTAGCAAGCGACAGGTTCAGAGTGCTCTTTCACGAGCCCGGACAAAATTAATCAAGATTTTAGCGGGTGAGTGATCAGGGTAAAGGATCAATAAGTTAAGAACAAGGCTGGTAATTTAATCAGTCTTTTTCTAATCATTAAACGTAAAAAAGCATAATCTTTTGGCCCTTGATAACAATTACTGATGACATAACGCAAAGACTTGTTTTAGTAAATGGAACATGCTAATCTTAATTATGTGTGGAGGTGAAAGTATGTCCCAAAAGAAAGCTGCACTGGAATGTACGAAGTGCGGTGCTCATAACTATACAATTACCGCTAATCCTCAACGACAAGAACGATTAGAATTAAAAAAGTTTTGTAAACATTGTGGTGAATATACTCTTCACCGTGAAACCCGTTAGTTAGCTGGAGGAAATTATGCATCTGTTTCGTTTTATTAAAAGTGTAAACCACGAAATGAAGCTGGTTGTTTGGCCAACTGCTCGTGAAAACCGGCGTGATACAACCATTGTTATTTCGTTAACGCTTTTCTTCGTCTTATTCTTTGCCCTGTTTGATTGGCTAATTCAACTCTTAATGAAGTTATTTGTCTAAGCAGTGGTCAAACTATAAGAGATTTGTTATACTAAATTCAACAAGCTTCGTGGGGGATCCGCGAGGTTTTTTATTTTGAAATTGAAAATGAGAGTTAATTTTAATTAAGGAGGATTCATCGTGGAATCAAATGAAAAACGCTGGTACGTTCTACACACATACTCAGGTTATGAAAACCGGGTTAAGAGCAACCTGGAGTCACGTGCTCAATCAATGGGGATGCAAGATTACATTTTTCGAGTAGTTGTTCCTGAAGATGAGGTTCGTCAAGTTAAGGACGGTCAAGCTAAGGAAGTAGTTGAAAAGACATTTCCTGGTTACGTCTTGGTAGAAATGGTTATGACTGACCAAGCCTGGTACATTGCGCGGAATACACCTGGTGTTACCGGTTTCTTAGGTTCTCACGGTGGTGGTTCAAAGCCAACCCCATTACTTCCAGAAGAAGTTGATCGGATCATGAAGCGGATGGGTGTTCAAACCGTTCAACACGATATTGACGTTAGTGTTGGTGATAGCGTTAAGGTGATTGCCGGACCATTTGCTGACTTAACCGGTAAGGTTACAGAAGTTGACCATGAAAAGATGAAGTTGAAGGTTAACGTTGAAATGTTTGGTCGTGAAACGTCCGCTGAATTAGGCTTTGACCAAATTGATACGGTGGAATAAAAGGAGAGGGTGAACCGCGACGTACTAGCCACCGAGTACTAAGGAAGTTCAGACGATGATTGTTTACAATCAAGTCTGGACAATTTAGACGGAGGTGGCGGTCGCGGTGAACTATTCTCGATTGTGCTGCATAGCACGTTATAATCTTATTTTTACACTATTTACCTTGAATTTTAATTATAAATGTGGTAAGTTACCTAAGTATGCTATTCGACATACTGTGGGAGAGGTAAATTTACTGCCTCATCATGACCACAACACGGACTAAGGAGGTTTTGTCTCGTGGCAAAGAAAGTAGCTAACGTTGTCAAGTTGCAAATTCCTGCCGGTGCTGCTACACCAGCTCCACCAGTAGGTCCTGCACTTGGGCAAGCAGGTATTAACATTATGGGCTTCACTAAGGAATTTAACGCTCGGACTGCAGACCAAAAAGGAATGTTGATCCCAGTTGTTATTACTGTATATGAGGACCGTTCATTCGACTTCATTACCAAGACGCCACCTGCTGCTGTCTTATTGAAGAAGGCCGCTGGTGTTGAACACGGTTCCGGTGAACCTAACACTAACAAGGTTGCTTCTGTAACCAAGGCTCAAGTTAAGGAAATCGCCGAAACTAAGATGCAAGATCTAAACGCCGCTGACGTTGAAGCAGCTATGCGCATGATCGAAGGTACTGCACGGAGCATGGGCTTCACTGTTGAAGACTAATTGCTGAGAAGCAGGCCGGATGCACTATAAAAGTAGTACATCCCGTGGGAGGTATTAACTCCGCTAGACCACATTTGCAAGGAGGAAAACACAAGATGGCTAAAAATCGTGGTAAGAAGTACCAAGATGCGCTTAAAAAGGTTGACAGCAAGAAGAAGTACGCTGTTAACGACGCAGTTCAATTAGTAAAAGATATTGATTTCGCTAACTTTGACTCAACTGTTGAAGTTGCATTTAAGTTAAACGTTGATACTAAGCAAGCTGACCAACAATTACGTGGTGCCGTTGTTTTACCAAACGGTACTGGTAAGGATCAAACAGTTATTGTTTTCGCTAAGGGAGACAATGCTAAGGCTGCTAAGGATGCTGGTGCTGACTTTGTTGGTGACGCTGACTTGGCTGACAAGATCCAAGACGGTTGGTTAGACTTTGACGTTGCAATCGCAACTCCAGACATGATGCCAGTTGTTGGTCGTTTAGGTCGGATTCTTGGACCTAAGGGCTTAATGCCAAACCCAAAGACTGGTACAGTTACTATGGATGTTGCTAAGGCAGTTGAAGAATCTAAGGCTGGTAAGGTTACTTACCGGACTGACCGTGATGGTAATGTTGCTGTTCCATTCGGTAAGGCTTCATTCGATACTGATAAGTTAGTTGAAAACTTAAAGACTATTGAAGATGTTGTTATGAAGGCTCGTCCAGCTTCTGTACGTGGTACTTACGTACAACACGCTTCAATTGCTTCAACTTTCGGACCAAGTGTTACACTTGATTTGGAAAGCTTCTAAATTGAATAATTAGAAGATAAAAAGATGGAATCAGATTGATTCCATCTTTTTTGCGTTATTAGGGTAATGCTTTAGCAAAGTACCCTGATAATGCTTTTTTATTTTACTTATATTATTTATTCGCTCATTTTTAAGGACTTATAAAATTGATATGGCTTTTTGTTTGGTAAAATGACAGAGATCGTTTATTATAAAAATATGAAAATAATTATTTTTATATTTTTATAAACTTAAAAGCGCTTTTAAGAGATCGCTATTCTGGAAGGAGAACAAGTAATGAGTGAAGATATGAATTATAAATCACTATTTATTGGTGATAAATCAGAAAATGGCTCAGTCTATATGGATGAATTAAAACGATTAGTCACTAACCATTTAGGCTGGCGGAAAGATTATATTCCTTCAGATATTCCAGCAATTACTGACAGTGATCAAACTAAGAAAGAATATCAAGATTCGTTGCGTCGTCAACATGAAGTGTTAACTGAACTTGATCAACGGTTACGTCCAGGTACTATTCCTTGGATGTCAGCTGGTCGTTATTGGGGTCAAATGAACTCTGATACATTGATGCCAGCCATGCTAGCATATTGCTATGCTTTGTTGTAGCGTTTACTGTAATTTTTACCGATTATTACCGATTTCAAAGAGCAAAATACTCTGTTTCTAGTTATTATCTTTCATTACCAATTCTGAAGTTGGGACACTTTTCGGGACACCAAGTTGTGAAAGTGCATTGTCGATTTGTTTATCTCCTTCTTTTTTGTATTCGTCAATTAAATAAGCATACCGATTAGCGGTTGTGGTGATGTTACTGTGCCCTAACCTTTTACTTATTGCATATAATGGAACGTTATGAGCTAGCAAGTAAGCGACATGAGAGTGACGTAAGCTGTGAAAGTGAAAGTTAGGCTTGTCAATGTTGCACTTCTTTAGAAACGTTCTCAACGTACGGTTAACAGATGAAGAGCCGGGCATTTTACCGTAAGTCGGGTTCATAAAGACAAGCTGTTCATCATTGTCTTTTAACTGTGATAGCAGGTCAAGAAGTTCATCGTTAACGTGGATAATTCTATTTGATGATTGCGTTTTGGTTGGCTTGAATGGATTGTCTGGTGTTCCTGAAAGGTAGTTCCATGACTTGTTGATCGTGATCGTTTTAAAGCTGAAATTAACATCGTTCCAAGTTAAACCAGCGATTTCAGATAACCGCATTCCTGTATAAATTGCTGTCAAAATCAAATAGCGAGTTGTGAAGTATGGAGTCAGTTTAAATTCTAAGGCGTTAGTTAATCTGTTTAGCTCATCAATGCTAAGATACTGTACTTTTTTAACATTCTCATCATTCCACACTAATTGAGCATTAGCAGTGAAGTCCTTATGAATGATCCCGTCAGCCATTGCAGATTTAACACAAGTCTTAAGGTAGCTGTTGACCTTGCTGACGGTTGGCTTTGAATGGCTTTTACCGAACTCGTTGATGAATAACTGGTACTGCCTCCTTGTGATGTTTTCTAGCTTAGAATTGCCAAAATACTGATTAATAACGTTGATGCAGTAACTATAGAATTTAGCGGTTGCTGTTGAGACGTTATTTTTCTTATAAGTGTCGTACCAGTCCTGATAGTATTTTAAGAACGTGGGGTTAAGTGAGGTTAGAACGCCATTATATTTTTGAATTTCTAATTTTGCACCATACTCCCGTGCTGCTGATTTAGTCTTAAACCCGGATTTTGACTTTTTATGTTGCTTGCCAGAAGCGTCACGCCACGTCACTCGCACCATATAGTTTTTACCACGTTTAACTATTTGAGCCATTATGCTACCTTCTTTCGTACGTATGTTCTTAACGTTCGTTTTTTAAACCGGTCGATTTCGACCGGTTTAAAATTAATTGTGTGAGATATTTCCATCATCATTAACAGTAGCCGTATAACCATTGCCAGAAAAAGTCCAACCATTGCCAGAAAAAGTCCAACCATTGCCGGTTCTGGTAGCTTGCAAATCACCATTTGCACCGCCAAGCATTGTTCGTGCTTGATCTTCACTAATAGGTGCATTATTTTGAGATATTTGATTATTAGATGCTTGGTACGAATTTTGAGCATTAGACTGATTAGCTTGCTTTACAGGAGTAGCAGATGACTGAACTTGTGTCTGCTGACTAGAGCTACTGCTCGAATTAACAGATTTATATTGTTTATTACTCTTTTTGTGTTTTTTAACAACTTTGCTACTACTTGATTTACTTGATGAATCAGATTTTTTGGTTGCCTGTTTACCACATGCCGAGAGTGATAAGCAGGTAATAACAGCAATACATAATAAAGTTATTTTTTTCATAACATTTTCCTCAATTTACTTAAGTGTTTGACCAGATTCTGTTTGAATGTGTGTATCAGGTACATGTTTAATGTGATTCTGTGTAGCTATGGAGCTTACCGCATAATCAGCCTTATCTCTAATTTTTTGAATATCTTTATTATCAGCGTAGGCAACACTATCATCCACAATAAATGTTACAGAGTTAATTTTTCCGGTTGTCGGGTTTATGTCACATTTAATATCACTAATAGCACCATTAGATTTTTCGATTGCTGTGTTTAATTGTGATTCAAATTTTGATGCCTTTTCAAAATTACTATTAGTTTTATCGTTTTCGCTTTCTGACGATTCACTGGCGCTCATTGAATTCATAATTGAATTGGCACTATCAGAATCGTTATAAATTGAAAATTTTTTAGAGTTATCATTGCTATCTTCCAATTTAAAATTGTGGACTAGATCATCGCTCTTCAATGTAATTGGTATCTTTAGAGTTTGACCTTTCTTAATAGTAAAAGTCTGTGTTTTAAACTTTTCTTGGCTGTCGTCTGCATTTTTTAGCTTTACTTTACCGTTTTGAAGCCCTTTGATTTTAACAGTGTACTTTCCATCCTTATTAGAATCAAAATGGATTTCACCGTTATAGTCATCGTCATCGCTGTATATTAATTTAAAAATTCTAACCGTTGATTGTTGCGATGATTGGTTAGACTCCTTAGCGGAATTCGTTGACGAAGGTGATCCGGCAACTACCAAAAAGATAAATGAAAGTAAAAGGTAAATAGCTAAAGTCAATCCAAAAAAATTCCACTTGAATTTTTTCTTAATTGCTAATGTAAGCAGAACTAAAATAGCAATTAATCCCAACAGTAACCAAATAGCGGTAAATGCAATCATCTTATAATTACTCCTCATTCAATTTTTCGTATTCCTTATTAAAGGCAGAACGAACATCCTTTTCGTCCCAAAAATTGATGTCGTTATTATCCATAAAATTATAAATGTCTATATCATGATCTGTTCCGTATTCAGCAACATACTCTCTAACTAAGCAGTCTATTCTAAATTCTTCAGCTTCATGTTCCATTTTAAGACGAGCAACTTCTGAAGCCTTGTAAAGGGCAAACATATTATAATGCTTAGAAACATGAGCAACTTCGTGTAAAAACGTTTCATGAAAATTATGGTCGGTTTTATTTAGCAAGGTACTTAAATAGATGTTGTTTGTTTCTGGATGATAAAAGCCACGTTCATGAAAAGGACCGTACACAACGCTAACGTGAAGTTCGGATAACATGGCTTGTATTTTCTCCATGTCATTCATAACGATCACTTCTTCTTGTTAGCCTGAATAGTTCTGTAAATATCAGCGAGTAATTTTTTATCGTGTTCATCCAGTGGTTGACCGTCAAAAGACATGACATCAAAGAAATCATGTGATTCTGGATTCCTAGCTTTTGTTTTACCTAAGAGATAGTCAGCTGATACGTTGAAGTAATCTGATAAGGCTTCAAGAGCACTACTGCTAGGATCTGATCTTCCAATTTCCCACGATGTTACTGTTTGCTGTGACACATGTAAAATCTTTGCTAATTCACGTTGCGATAATCTTTTTTCGTTACGTAAGTCTTTAATTATCCTCCCTGTTTCCATTGTTAAACCTTCTTTCATTTTAACTATAATTATAGTGCAACTACAATTTTATAGTTAAAATGATAAATAAATGTATTTAAAGGCTTTACTTTGATTAAAAAATGTAGTAATATAAAAACTGTTGAAAGGAGGACAAGGTATGAGAAATGAGTTAAAAGCATTGCGAGTTCGTAAAGGGCTAAGCCAAGAACAATTAGGAAAATTAATAGGTGTTGGCTACGGTGCAGTATCAAAATGGGAAACTGGAAAAACAGATCCTAGATTTGATAAAGTTAGCAAATTAGCTAAGGCTCTGGATGTAAGTGAAGATGAGATTTTTTTTGCGCTTTCTAACCACAAAATCACTTCAAAAAATGCTTGAATTTGATGAATTGATATTAATTTGTAGTCAAGGAGGCGGTGTAATGAATACAGAGATTATTGAACTCAAGCAAAGAATGGTACTTGAACTTCTAGAAGAAGAGTTAAAAACAAAAAGCTTGATTAAGAAAGCTATCTTAATCAAGCTGTATTTAATGCTTAGTCGTTAGTTTCTTCAATAAACTCAATTGCTAAAAGTTCTGAGCTTTTTAAAACCATTGTAGAATGTCTTATTTTGTCACTAAAGCTATTACCATAACAATGAAGAGCTATTGTCTCTGAACTATCAACGTTTAGTTTACTGGGTTGGACCTCATTTTGTCCCACAGTAATCTTGAAAATATTCGCAACATCTAATGGTTGGTCAATTGGATTGTTCTTGAAGAAAATATGTGCACGAAAACTCAAAATATCACCACCTTTCTAGGTGATTATAGCAAATCAAGGAGACAACGAATGAAGCCTATTAGATTACAAATAAAAAAACGAATAACCAGTCAAAATGATTGTGGCTATTCGTTTGAATCAGCGGTATACATTAACGGTCAAAAATTAGGACATGGTGTTACTAGCTTGAAACTTGATATGCCAGCTGGAGCCAAGCCTAAATTAACGATTGAATGCGTACCAGATGAAATTGATATAGACATGCCTGTTGAGGAAGTTACGGTAAGCCTAGACGGAAAAACGGTAGCTAAAGGCTCATTTAACTCTTCAAAGCACGACCAATAATTTCACTCAACTGTCTTTTCAATTCTATATTGATGTACTTAGACAATTCCTTAGTACAAGAGTCGGCTGTGGAATTAATAAGAGTTGTTGGGTTGGTCATGTCGATCTTAATGTTGTCTCTATCCAACTCTTTAAGAGCGGTTTGGCAAGCTGATTCCATCAATGGACGTAATTCTATATTTAAATTCAATTTAATCACCTCCTATCGAGATGATTATAGCAAAAGAAAGGAGTTGATCAGATGGCACAGTTGAGTATTCCCATTCCAGATGAGCAAATTAATTCTGCTGTGCATGAGGTAGTAGAAAAAATGAATCTCGTACCGAAGAGTGATTTGCAAGGAATTACCTGGACAATGGACGAGTTTCGTAAGAAGTGTTGTGGCGGCAAGTCACCAACTTGGGTACGGACATTCATTTTTGACGAGTTTCCTGAAACAGACTATGCAAATGGTGGTTGGTGCTTGGCACCACATAAAACTGATGGCATCAAAGGAACTACTATTTTTGCTTACGAAGCTACCCGGTGGATGGAAAAACATAAATATGACATCGACTGGGAAGCTAAAACAGCATAAGGAGGTAATCATGACACAGATAGTATTTTTTGCAGCAGTAGCAATCGCAATGCTGATTGTGCTGGGTAATTCGTTTCAAGAGGTAAAGAAAAAAGCCACCTCGAAAGGAGATGACTAAATGACAGCATGGATACTGTTTTTTCAACTAATAACGTTAGCAGCATCATTAATTGGATTGTATTTCAACCTAAAGGAATGAGGAAACAAATGATTAAAAATAGCTCAATTAAATGTGCTTTAGAAACTTATGAATCATTAAAAAAGAACAATTTTACCGATAGGCAAATCAGTAAAATTGCTCAAATAATCTTAGCTCTCACTATCAACGATAAGAGCTGGCCTAATTAAAAGTCTTTCTTTTCAAGTGACTTCAAGAAACCATTGTAAGCACGCTGATAGTAATCGGTAATAGCATCACATCCATCTGCATTACCTGACACGGCTTTTTCCCACATTTCAAATGAAAAGCCTTGTCCGTCAGCACTTAAATGATTAATACCATGACTAAGCATCAGCATTGCCAAATCATGAGCACGTTGTTCTTTATCAGTCATACAATTCACCTCCTTTCATAGGAGATGAGTTAAGCATATCACATTGAAAGGAGGTAAGAAGTCATGATTAACGAAGTTCTGCACTCACGGTTGATAGCATTCGCACTTGGAGCGTGGATGGTTTACTGCGGTTCAATCGGTGCATATGACGGGGCATTATTTATCCCAATGATTTATGCGCTGCTACTGCTACTCAATCACATGGATCAAAAAAAGAGCACTCGTTCCGCAAAAACGAATGCTCAAAATAAGTAATAAATCAAATATAGATTCGAGGTTAATTATAGATGGAAAACATTTTGAATGCAATTAAAGATATGCCATTAAAGGCTGCTTACTACATGGGTAAGCGTGACGCTTATCGGAAAGAGTTAGCTGATGAGCTTGCTCTAGCTAAGGTTAAGACTACTCCAACTCAGATCGGACGCATCAAAGTTTATTACCTTCTAGCAGATTCTTTTGATGAGCGATTTGCTGAAGAAATGGGGTGGATCTAGTGAATAACATTAATTGGGATAAGTGGTTTGAGGACGATAGTGAGTCCATGTCTAATTGTCCTTGGATTGACCATACACCATATGACGATGGTACTTACTACGGTGACGAAGACGAGGAGGAAGACTAATGGAAACAACCGATTATGCACTCGATGAAGCGGCGGCTATTAATCTTCGCCTGCGTGAATATCGAGCTAACAAGAAGAAACTTGAAGCAATTGATGAGTCCGAACGCTCTGAACTGCAAGAAGTTAAGCAGTTTTATGACTACAAGCGGAATCAGCTTGAAGAAGATAATGAACGGCTTAAACAAGAACTACTTGGGTTTATTGATACCGAGAATGGTCAAACATCAGTGACTACCTCAATGGGGAATGTTCAAGCACGGACCACAAAGGATAGCTGGAAGTGGGGAAGTAAAAGCATCCAACAGAAAGCGATGAAGTCATTACCGAGTGAACTACTTAAAACTGTAACTGAATTAGATAAGCCAAAAATCAAGGAAGCAACCACTATTACCGATGATGGCAAGGTGGTACTGAATGATACCGGAGAAATTATTAATGGCTTATTTGGTATCAAGGGTGGTCAAAAACAAGTAGTCATTCGATTGGACAAGTGAGGTGTTCATCATGAAGTTCTATAAAGCTGGAGAAATTCCAGAAGTTCCACACATGTACTTTATTTATGGAGATGGTGGAACAGGTAAGACAAGCCTGTTTAAACAATTTCAAGGTAAGAAGATTTTATTTAGTTTTGACCGCTCAACCAATCCATTACGAGGTCAGAAAGATACAGACTTCATGGTCATTGAAGAACAAGATTTTGCTAATGTTCAAAATTTAGTAACTGGTTTTATTCAAAGAGTTATTAATAGCGGTGATTACGATGCAATTGCATTAGACAACGTTAGTTCACTGCAAAATATTGTACTGGATAACATTGACCATGCCTCGAAAGATAATCGACAAAACTATCAAAAGTTGCAGTTGTGGTTCCGTCAGTTAGCAACTATGTTGCGAGAAAGCAATATGACAATATTCGCAACGGCACACCAAATAGATAATGGTGCAGGAGGTCTTACCGGAGCAGGACGCTATGGCGCCGATATGAACGAGAAAACGTTTAATGCCTTTACTAGCGTATTTGATTTCGTTGGACGCTTGTACGTTGAAGATGACCAGCGCTGGATTGATTGCAACCCAGAGAGCGGTAATCACGGTAAAAATCGAATTGATGAACGAAAGAAGTTTCGTGCGGAAGAATTAATCGAACCTAAACAAGAAGAACCAAAAGAAAAAGGAGCTGCTTAATCATGGATAACCAACCAGTATTATTTATAACTAATCATAGAAATGTTTTCGGATCACAGGTACCAGATGAAGCTGGTATTTATAACGTTTCTGTTTCACCACAATCAATCGCAAAAAATTCTAGCAATAATAATCCAATGGCTTCAATGAATTATGTGGTGCTTGACGGAACACAAAAGGGTAAACGTATTTTTGACCGATTAACTTGGACTGCTAATACTCAAGAGAATCATGACTTATCAGTTAAGCGATTTAATACTGCGATGATGGCAGCAGGCTTTCAAGACGGAATTAAAATTCATTCTATTCCAGAATTTGTTCAACAAATGACTAATCAACGGCTTGCTGTTGAAACTGAATGGCAAAGAAGTGATAACGGCAACTATTATTTGAATGTTAAGAGCTACCAGCAGTTGCTTGCTAACGGTAGTCAACCTAATGGTATCAAGAGACCTCAAAGCAATAATCAAAACAATAAATTTGGTAATAGCAACTACAACAATAATCAAAGTCAAGCACAATCATACGGTGGTGACGGTGCACCAATTGATATTGATGACAGTCAACTACCGTTCTAAGGACTGACAAATGATGGAAACAGGGTCAGCTTGGATTCAAAAGGGCTACGGAATAATTAAATATGATGTTGAACCTAACTGGGAACACATCGCAACAATTAATGATGGCAACCTTCAAGGTGTCCCTGTTGAAGTTAACTATGTGGACCCGAGAAGAGCAAGGCCACGTCAAAGACGACTCTATTATGCGTTGCTTGGCGACATCATTAATTGGTCCGGTGAGGCTAAGGATTACCTTGATGAATATTTCCACAATCTTTACTGGGAAAAAACATGTGGTCAAGAAATTAGTTTAAGTAATAACACAACCAATACGGTCAGTGACGCTAAAAGAATGATTGATTATGTGATTGATTTTATCTTCGACAATGAGGTTCCGGTTAAACAGGGCTATGAATTATTGCCGAGAAACGAAGAACACTTCCAGTATCAAAGCGTAATGCATAAGAGCTGTTTAATTTGCGGACAGCATGCAGATGTTCACCATATCGACACGGTAGGCATGGGAAGAGATCAAACAAAGGTGGATCATACTAAGCACCGAGTAATGGCACTATGTAGGATTCACCATACCGAATATCACAAAATTGGTCCTAGTGAGTTCTGCAAGAAGTATCACTTAACTAAACCTGGTATCAAGTTAAGTGAGGAAGATTTAAAGAAACTAGGTATCAAAGGAAACTATAACGAATAGGAGGTGAAGTCATGAATTACCTGAGCATCAGTATCAATTTTGCACGACAGATTCCAATGCTAAATCCCACAACAGGAGAAATTGCGCTGTTTCATGCCCTCTTGGATTTAAAAAATATTGATATGAATTTCAAAGACAAAACAGGCAAGAAAAAATCTTGGGCGGATGGCTTTGATCCAACAAGTGCAACCTTACAACTATACAGTGGCTTATCAGCCAATGGAATAGTAAAGGCACGTGAAAAACTGAAAGCTCTAGGGTTGATTGATTTCAAATCCAGAGGACGAAGAAAATCCACTGTTTACAAGCTGTTAGACCTTAGTAGTGATAAGAGTGCATTTAACAGTAGTGTTAATAGTAGTGATAACAGTAGTGATATTAGTGGGGATAACAGTAGTGATAACAGTGTGCCCCTTAATAAAACTAAACAAGACAAAACTAAACAAAATAATAAAGTGTTAAGTGACGCACGCGATGAAAAATCAATTTCAGATGTTTTTAATCTCTGGGAGTCAAATTGGGGATTTCCAAACGGAATTGCTCAACAAGATTTAACCGAGTGGACTAACCAGTTTGGCGCTGACTTAGTAATACATGCGATTACTTTTGCACTACGGCGAAATATTAACTCTAAGGGCGCCGATCGCTACCTAGCCAGAACGTTTGAACGTTACCAGCAAGAAGGGATAACCACCGTTGAACAGGCTGAAAAAAGAGAAAATCAGCATCAACAACAGGCTAGTCGTGAATACGGGGCTAGGTCGTTCAACAAGCCAAAAAGGCGTGAACCAATACCAGAGTGGATGCGAAAAGACCTTGAGGATAAGTCCAAACAAAATCCTGATCCACGTATTCAGCATGGCTATGTAATGCCAGATGACAGCATGGATCCAATACCAAAGTGAGGTGGAACAAATGATAACAGCAGCTAGAAGAAAATGGGCTTCCACGATTAAGCAACTAGAAGTTTTACCCGAAGATAAATTCATTGGCGATGATGGTGTCGTTTACTACAAAGCTAGTGGGTCTGTTAAGTCTAACCTGCGTGTAGCTGTGTATTATCTTGGGTGCCTTGACGAACGAGGTGAAGAATACCAAGTGCCGTTTGACCGAAAGAAGTTTGAAAGCTTGTTGAGTGAGCCTGTTGGGAAAAAAAAGCTCGATGAAGCAATCAGGATTAAGCATGAGTGCGCCAAGATGGCTAGGAGAAATGCGTATGAAGTTTGAACGACTGAAAGCCCTGTACGAAGCTGGAGCTAACGTACACTACAAAGGCAAGTTGTGTGAGATTATTGGCATTAATTACTTGAATCATACCGTACAAGTTGCAGAGGTGGACCAGATGTTTCCGGATATTTACGAAGTGAAAGCGAGTGAGCTGGATTGAACTTTAAAGGTTTGAAAATGACACTAACTCACCTTGGTGTGGCAGTAACCCAGTTAAACAACTACAAGATGCGCTTTGTCGGCAAAGGATTTGCTGGTGAATGTGAGCTGTTAGGTAGTCAACGTGAGTACACAAAGCTGGTACGGATAGGTGTTAACAGTGATTATGAGCATGACCAGTTAGTAAGAGTGCAGGAATTAATAGCCGAATGGCAACGGGGAAGTGAACTTGAATAATGGATTTGAACAAAAAAGAGCTAGAGAAGATTGTTCAGCAACTTGAAGAACAGGCAGCTGAAAATCTAACTCTAGCAAATAGAATCAAACGTATTATTAATACTTTGTAACATCAATAACCATTGTATCGGGATTAATACCACGCTTAATTGAATTGATAGTACGCTCGGCCGATTCTTTGTAGTAGTAGGTTTCACTAGTAGCAACTACTTCATGATTATCAGATTTAATTAAGAAATAGTATTGACCATTGGTCGCTTTTTGAATAGAGAAATACATTATTTAATTCACCTCACTTGTGACTGAATTGCAATTAATTGTTTATTCAAAAGGAGTTTTTATTATTAATTGCGAAAATAACTATACCACATTATTTTGTGGTTAAAAAGAGGATTGATAGCTATATGTTGTGGGAATTAGTGCAAAAACAATTAGACAAACAATCAATGTCGATATATCGTTTGTCAAAGTTAACGGGAATATTAGATAACACCCTTTACTCGTATAGCAGAGGAATATCAGAACCCAGTTTTACAAACATGGTCAAGATAGCTGATGTATTAGGTGTTAGCTTAGATGAGTTTAGGAGTGATGAAACGAATGGATAGTGTGTTGTATGCGGTGCTGTGGTTTGCGATTACGCTGATTACAGTAACGACGATGAAGTTTGCTGGTGGCTGGGTAATTTTGCCAGTGGCGTTAGTGATTATCTTAGCGTTCATTGCAGGACGAATGAGAGAGGGATGGTAAAAATGAAGATTAACAAACTTGTCAAGGAAATAAACAGTTCTTTCTTGGATTTAAAAGCAATTAAAAGAGATGACGGAATCTTAATAAGCTCCAGTAATGACGATGAACTTCTATTGGTGCCTGAAAAAGCCACTAATTTTATGGATGTATATTTCTACGTTGATAATCAAGGAAAGTATTTCGCAAACGCTGATCGTGAGAAGCTATCAGCACTGATTGAAGAGTTCCTTGAAACACCTGTTAAGGAACGTTTCCCAGAAAAGAAGTACCGCCTAGTTGCCATTCCTGGTTCTTTTGAGCTAACAGGAACATATCCTACAAAGTATGTTGCACGGATTAAAGAAAGTATGGATAGTTTCTCTTTTGTTTATGGTGAACCAACTATTTTTTTAGAAAAAGATCTAAAGGACATTGAAAAGAGGTATCCAAACATTGCTCCTGCAATTGATGCAATGAAGGAACCGGTGGAGGACGAATGAGAGAGGGATGGTAAAAATGTACCTGTATATGTTTCAGTCAAAGGATTACGTCCGTGATGATTGCGTAGAAGAGTACATGGTAGCTGCTAACACGAAGAAAGAAGCTGTCAAAAAGTTTAGGGAAATTTTGAAAGAGAACAACGCCATTCTAAATTTCAAAGTACAGACGTATAGACCTGATTGGTGGAATGTATATCGCTATCCAATCGAAAATCTGGAATTAATGCGATTTGGCGGTGAAACGACAATGCCGTGTAAGATCTGGAGGGACGCAAATGAAAATTGATGAATTTATTAATAAAGCAAATCATAATGATGAAATAGTAGTAAATCGTTGCGATAGCTTAATTCGTGTTTATGATAACGAAAATGATTTATTGTTTAGAATCCCACTTGATGCAACGAATTTCCTAGGAATAGATTGGTTTACCTCTGCTAATGACTTCATTAGCAAGGAAACTAGTAAGTATCTATCAGAATTAATTGAAGAGTTCTTTAAAACACCAATTGAGGATCGTGCTATTGAAAAGAGGTATCGTCTAGTGGCTAAGCGCAAAATTGACCAAATGCCTAAATACGTTAAAAAAATAATTACAGGATTTGATGAATTTATTATTGATTTCACTAATCTAAAAAGTGAAGCAATGCAGTATAACGATAGCGATTTAAAAGTGCTTGTGGAACGTGAGCCATTATTAGCACCTGCAATTGACGCAATGAAGGAACCGGTGGAGGAATAACAATGACTAAGATTCACTTGACGGATGGGCAAACAATTACGATTACTGCTGACTTCGATGAAGTTATGAAAGGCTTTAATACTAGTAGATGGCTAAGACCACAATTTTTGCTCATAGAAGCGTCTGAAAAGAAAATATTACTCAATTATGATTGCGTTGCTTGCGTGGAGGACGACTGATGAGAATTGATTTAGATGAACATTACTGCATTGTGCTTAATCAGTGGGGAAATCCTGTCCTAGTTAAGCACGGAAAAGAGTTTGAGCTTGATTTAGCTATTAATGGTCCAGTCGAACCAGAAGACTATGCAGAGGAGATGCTATTGAACTAATGCTACACAAATACAAAAAAACAGCCTTAATTGAAGCTGAACAGTTTGATGGGTCGGATGAAATGATTAAAAAGTGGTGTATTCACGATATTAAATCAGACGGTGATTATGTTAGTGTTCAAAACTTAATTAGTCGCTATTGGTATACAAAACCCTCAAGTTCAGTTGAACATCAAATTCACGTTGGAGATTGGATTGTTGGTAGACCACCGTTTCCAAGCTATGCAATTGCAGATGATGTATTTCGATCAACTTACGAGAGGTGCGACTGATGAATGATATTCAATATTTTGCTAAGGAAAAGGGTAGTTCAGAATCTGCTAAGCTGATTGGTTGGTCCGCCGGCAAGCCATCATCAGTACCTGTTAAAGGATTACTACACTATAAGCCAAGCAACTATTATCCAATGGTTGAGTTTGACTTATATTATCGAAGACATCCTGGAAGACAAAAAGAAGCAAGAGCTTTTCTTTTAGGCTATGCACGAGTAAGTGGAATTAAGCGAACCCGTAGGCGTGGGATTGAACGTGCTAGATGGATGGGGATGACTCAATTAGAGAAGCGAAGAGTTTCCATGATGAGGAGAATAGTTAAAGTGTTCGCTTCGGTTAACGGTTATAGGAGATAGAGAATGAGCATATATGACTTACTAGCAATCACAGTAACCGGGAGCGCTTGGCTTCGTGCTGGGAGTGGTAACAACGATTAAGGTTGACGATACGCATGAAAGGATTAATCGCAAGTGAAACTAGTATTCGAGATTGAACCAGTTGAACAAGCACGACCACGAGCAACCAGAATGGGGCGAGGTATTCGCTTGTATGACCCTAAGAAGGTGTCAGTGTACAAAAAGCAGTTAGCGATGATGTGCCAGTTTCAATACAAACAAGCGCCGTTAACTGGTCCGCTCAAGGTTGAATTGAACTTCTTTCGTCATGTGCAATCGAGCCTATCAAAAAAAGAGCGTGCATTGCGCTTGTCAGGTAGCCACAGACCTGTTGTAAAGCCCGACACGGATAATTACATTAAATCTACTTTGGATGGCTTAAATGGGCTTCTGTGGGAAGACGATAATCAGATAGTCGACCTAGTAGCACATAAGTATTATTCAGACAAACCACGAGTAGAAATTGAGGTGAAGAAAGCATGTTGTATTCACAAGCAGTAAAGGCGTTGAAAGAACAAACACCGGTTTATTGTATGGGCCGTAAGTATCGAATTACTGCTAATAAAGTTAAAGGCCGTTATCACGTATTTGAAATTGAGCCGATTGGGCCACGGGCTAATCAATACGAAGCAGTAAAAGTTAGTGCTGATTCATTAGAAAACACACCAGACTAGGAGAAATTATGAAATCAAAGAAAAAGAAACAAAAAAGCCGTCTCCGGAAGAAACGGGAACGGCGGAAAGAAAATGAATTGAAGCGACAGGAGAAAAGTAAATGAAACATGAGGCAGAACAACAATTATTAAAGACGTTAAATGGGCAATTAAGCGAATTACCTTCCGTTGCTAAAACGATGGTTCAGCAGTATCAAATGTCGGCGATAGTTTTATCGGTATTGTGTGGCATTTTATTTATTACGTGTTTAGTAGCTACGATATGGTTATCAATTTACTTTTTTAAAAAGTCCGAAAAGCAAACATTCTCTGATAGAATGCATGAGCCTGATTATTCAATTGCATGTATGAGCACATCAATGATTGGCGGGGCTCTTAGTTTAGTTATGTTGGGGTGCTTGGTTGTTAATGTTATTCATGCTTGTGCACCAATTGCTTCACTGATAAGCAATTTATTTAGTTAGAAACTAAAAAGACGCTCTACCGTGAGAGCGCCCTTGAGATATTAATTAAAGCAAATCAATTATATCACAAGAGACGAGGGGTGTAGAGCGTGGTTGACAGCGTATTTGGTAATTTGGATAAAGAAGCCACTAAGGAAGCATTCAAGGAGTATCTAAGAGAATGGAAAAAGTACAAGCTTAAGGCAATGCAACGGTTCCCAGGTTTGAAGTCGCCTAGTATGGACGGACAACCGAACGATGGGACGCCACATGATCCGGACCAGAAGTTCGTTAACCACGCTGAAGCCGTTTATCAGTACAAGACAAGAATCAAGTGCTGTGAGGTATTGATGAGCGTGGGAGAGGAAGAAGAAATCTTAGGCGATATTTTGCTTCACCGCTTTATTAAGAACTGGTCAGCAATTAGAACAATGAATTACATTAATGAGCGGTACAACACCTATATGGACGATAGACAGTACAGAAGACTGCAAGATCAAGCGTTATGGGAAGGTGCGTTGATGTGTCCTGATGACTCAGTTCGTGTCATAAAATGAAGTTGTCCGGTTTTTGTCCGGAATTTGCCGGCATTTGACCGGTTTCGCCTTAAAAACAGCCGTATTATGGTATTGTTCAAAAAATTAATTGAACTCACAATTACCAAATACATGTGACCCGAGCACGAATGACTTCAGCATTCATGTCCTTAAACTGCTTAATAATACGACTTTATTGACTTTGGCAGAGGAGTAGACGAGTTACTACCAGCAACTCAGGGTCTCTCTGTTAAGCGTAGGTAGTGTGTAACGGTAATCAAGCCGGAGATAGGTGCAAATCCTATAATGCACATTGAGACTAGCATGTACTAATGCCATACACATTTTGATGACGTAAAGAAACACTTCCTTTGTTTTTATGTATACCGGCTCTGCTAGTCTCACGGTAGCCGTGCTGTTATCAGCAGAAGAGTACGTAATCTAACTCAACGGCTAGAAGATTACAATTATTCAGAACACTAACGTCCGTTACAGGAGTAGGCGGAAAACTACGACCGGGTGCGGTAGTTAATTAGTTCTGATTATGTGAATGCGTGAAAGTAGACACCAAGCGACAACGCTTGTGGGGGCAGTTCCCAGTGTTCACTTTGGAAGGCAATATATATCTGGAGGTGAAGCTAGCACCTCACTTGTCTTATGCCTTCCATATTGAAGCACAATAAATTAAAGGAGATGTTAAGCCTCCTCTTTTAATGTTTAACAGTGCTTCAAGCAGAGAGATAGAGATGACACTCAATTCAATTTAAAGGAGTTGATAGTCACCTGCTTTTCACAAACTCTCTGTCGCTAACGTTCTCTGGTGAGAGCACAGGTGGAAATTTTATGCGATTCAACGGAAGCCTGCGCATGAAGTCCGGTTCGATTCCGGCTCTTAGCATAGTAAGCAATCATTAAGAATAACTACTATATTTTTAGACACGTCAACTCGATTGCTTACGAGCTTCAGCAAGCACCACAAAATATATTGATAATCATATATTGGTGTGAATGCAACACGTTTGCTGGAGCGTGTCTGGTGTGGAAAGCCGGGCACACATATACATCACCCAAGCCTAGTCAAATGACTGGGCTTTTTGTATTATGTTATCGGTGATGTTTATGAAAAACAAAATTAAAATAATGGTACTTTCCGGATTATTAATTGGAGGTACAGTAATTATGATGTGGCTAAAAGAAAATATTGGTTACATCCTATGCTGGTGCATAGTGATTGCGATGCTTTCATTTATGTGGTTGCCAGAGATAAAATCGCTAACCACAAAATGGTTTGGTGTTACAAAGAAGTTAACAGAAGTAGAAGTTCAGTATAAAGAATTCAAAGAAACAATTTATCCATTGCTTGAGATTACTCTTGGTCAAACAGATTCGGCAGGATATTTAAATATAGGTCCAAAATCAGAAATATTAGCCGACTTTGTTACTAGAGTGGAGGTATTAATAAAGAGTGGTAGATACGACAATGCAAAATTAATTCCTCTATTAGACGGTGCTAAAGGCCAAACCTTATCTGCATTTGGATCGGAACTCGATATTATTACTAAGGATGTCGAGGGATTACCTAAACCAAGCTCCTATATTCATACAGGATTAATATCAGATTATTCTAAAAAAAGTTACTTAGATAACGATAATGTATACGTTGATTTTCAAGGATTAAATGAAATCGATAATAAAATACCGAATGGTGTACAGAAAAAACGATATGAAGATAGATTAAGCGAATTAACTGAGTTTTATAATAATAATTTCTAATAACAAGTCAGCCTAGCGCTGGCTTTTTTGTTTGGAGGAATACATATGAGCCAAGAAGAACTTGCTAAAGGTATTATGGCAATCTGCAAAGTGTTTCAAAACTTAGCAGTAGAGACAAGCCGAAAAAGAGAAGGGCAAGAAGTCGAAAAAGCTCTTCAAAGTACAATCAACAAAAAGAAGAAAGCACATGATGAATTTCATAAGTTTGTGAGGTCATTATGATGTATCAAACTAAACGATTTGGCTTGGTGGCATCTAAGCAAGAATACATGATGCTATGTCGAGCTGATAGACATATGAAGCAAAAGAAAAAGCTGACAGGTCAACGCTTACTAGCTTTTAAAGTACATAAAAATAAATAGCAAATGTTTTTACGATTAGAAAGGTGGTGTGGCGATATGCCATGAAAAAATTGGACAAAATTGGACAATCTGGTCCTTTTTATCAATTGGACAAACGTCGTAGAAAAGCCGTTAGATTGCTATTTGAAGACGAATTAACGGACGAACAAATTGCTGAAGCTGTCCAACGGCGTAGATCCACACTAGATAATTGGAAAAACGATGAATTATTTAAGGCGGCTCAACAACAATATAACCATTTGGTCGTCAAAAGAAGCTTTGAAAGTAGGGCATTAAAGAAACTTGTTGATTTGCTAGAAGCTAAGTCGGAGATGGTTCAGCTTCAAGCTGCCAACTCAATTTTGAAGCTTTCTGGTATGTTGTCAGATAATAGTACACCAGAGTTAGATAAAGCCAAGATTCGCAAGGCTAATGCTGAGGCAGATATTGCAGAACGTAAGGCTGAACAATTGAGTAATGATGTAACCGATGACTTAACAATCAATATAGTTAGAAATGATAGGAGCATAGAAAATGAAGAAGCAAATAACAATTAATGCTGACAACATGATATGCCCTCATTTTGATCGGATACTGTTTTCTCATTGCTTAAATAAGGTTCTAAAAGGCGGACGTGGATCTACTAAGTCTTCTGTAATTAGTATTCAATTAGTGATGGATTTTTTACAGGATTCACAAGCTAACGTTTTAATTATGCGTAAGGTTGCCAATACGATTGAGTTGTCAGTTTATGAACAGATTAAATGGGCCATTTACATGTTGCATGTAGATAGCCTTTTTGAGTTCAAAAAATCACCATATCGAATTGTTGATAAACGCAACGGAACGGCTTTCTATTTTAGTGGGGTTGATGACCCGCAGAAATTAAAGTCAATGATGATTGCTAAGGGATATGTACGTTATCTTTGGTTTGAAGAATTAGCTGAGTTTGATTCTTGGCAAGAGGTTGATATGGTACGAGCTTCGTTTACTCGTAAACAACTACCACCTGGCGCTCATGTTGTTACATATTACAGCTACAACCCACCTAAAAATCCTTATGAATGGATTAACGAATGGGTTACACAACGAGAAGGAATACCTAATTGGCTTGTCGATCATTCTACATATAAGGACGTCACGCTTCCCAACATCTTGTCACAAGATTATATTGATGAAATCAATACCGTTAAGCAAAATAATTATGACTATTACCGTTGGATGTATCTTGGGGAAGTTATTGGGCTTGGAACAAATATCTATAACATGGATAACTTCCAAGCTATAGATAAGTTGCCAGATGATGACTACATCACTAATGTTTATTATTCTGTTGATACAGGGCATGAAGTTTCGGCAACTACTTGTGGTGCTTATGGATTAACTAAAAAGGGTAATTTGATACTGCTCGACACCTACTATTACAGTCCACAAGGTAAATCACATAAAAAGCCACCTAGCGAGCTTTCTAAGGACTTGAAGTCATTTATTGATAAAGTTACTGAATGGATAGGAAAACAGCCTACACGTATGACTATCGACTCAGCAGAAGGGGCGTTAGACAATCAGTTCTACAATGATTATGGTATTCACTGGCATAAAGTTAATAAGCTAAAAAAGGTAGATATGATTGACCGAGTGCAAGATTTACTAGCACAAGGTCGTTTTTATTATCTGAAACGTCCTGAAAATGAAATCTTTATTGCTGAACATCAAAAGTACCAGTGGGATGAGAATACGTTACAAAGTGACGATCCCAAAGTCATTAAGGAAGATGACCACACGTGTGATATGTTCCAATACGTTGTACGTGACAACGAACGTGACCTTGGGCTGAAGTGGTAGGAGGTGACACAATGAGCTTTCTAACAACACTGAAGAATCTTATATGGAAAGGAGGCGCTAAGCTAGGTATGACTAAGAGCTTAACTAAAATCACTGATGATGAACGAGTGGCAATCGCTGAATCAGAGTACACCCGTATTCAAGAAGCTAAAAAGTATTATCGTGATGATTTACCGGTTATCTGGTACCGAAATAGTTACGGACATAAGCGACACCGTAAAATGAATACGCTAAACATCACTAAGTTATCAGCTAAACGATTAGCTTCAATCATCTTTAATGAACAATGTGAAATATCGTTAAAGGATCATGCTAATGATGAATTACTTAGCCAGATTATCGACGACAATCATTTCAATCTGCAATTTGAGCAGCATTTGGAAACAGGTGTTGCACTAGGTGGATTAGCCGCACGTCCTTATGTTGACGACCAAGATAATATTCGTATTGCCTGGGCTAATGCGGATCAGTTTTATCCACTACATAGCAACACTGACAATATTAGTGAATGTGTTTTTGCCAGTCGTTCAGCTCGAACCGAGAATAAGCAATTAGTTTATTACACCTTATTAGAGTTCCACCAATGGCTAGACACCAATACCTACCAGATTACTAACGAATTGTATCGCTCGACTGAACGAGATGTTGTCGGTCAATCTGTACCGCTTAGCACCCTCTATCCAAAGATGCAGCCAACCATCACCTTTAATAACGGGATTATTAAAAAGCCTTTGTTTGCTTACTTCCGTACACCGGGAGCAAATAACAAAGACCTAGATAGTCCGCTTGGAATGGGGATTGTTGATAACTCAAAGAATATCATCAATGCAATTAATACTACCCACGATGAGTTTGTGCATGAAATTAAAATGGGCAAGCGTCGTATTGCGGTCCCTGCTGAAATGCTAAGACCGGGTAATAAGTTCGGTAATACTACTAATGATGATGAAACACACCCGTTAATGTTTGATCCCGACATGGATGTGTATGAACAGTTCTATGGGGATGCTGACAGCATGAATATTACCGATTTAACTAGTGATATTCGAACTCAGCAATATAAAGAAGCTATTGATTACTTCTTACGTGAGTTTGAAGAACAGACTGGATTTAGTGCCGGAACATTTTCATTTGATGGTCAGTCGGTTAAAACCGCTACTGAAATTGTTAGTGAGAACTCAACCACTTACCAAACTCGTTCAAGTTACTTGACCCAAGTTGAGTTATTTCTTAATCAGTTAGTTACGGCCATTTTAGAAGTTGCTAGTACACCAGAGTTCTTCAGCGATGGTCAAGCAAGATGCAAGTTTAATGCTGATGATGAATTAGGATTAAGCGTTCATTTTGACGATGGCGTTTTCGTTGATAAAGATAAGCAACAAACCAACGACTTAGCACTTGTTGCGGCTGGTGTTATGCCTAAATTGCAGTTCTTGATTCGTAACGAGGGACTAAGCGAAGAGGATGCTCAACAATGGCTTCAACAAGTTCAAAAGGAGCAACCAGAGTATACGCCTAACAGTTTTGAAGAGAATAGGGGACCAGATGGTGACGATGATGTAGGAGCTGATTAATCATGACCGCACGTGACGACTTCCAAAAAGCCGGTAATAAAATCATCGACCTTTACGAACAACTGCAATCACAGATATTTAACACGATTATTGACACGTTAAAGGCTGGAGATTACAAGCACGTTAGTAAAGATGATGTTGTTACTTGGCAGGCGAAACAGTTAGCTCAAATGGGAAAGCTTAATCAGCAAACTATGAAGCTAATTGCACATGCTGATGGCTTAAGTGAAAAAGCAATCAAGGACTTGATTAAGTTTCATGGTATTCAAGTAATCAATGAAGTTGATGGCGAGCTGCAAGAGGCAACAGGGCGAAAAGAACCAGTATCTAGTGACACCCAGAATGTTCTCACAGCCGTTGTGAGCCAAACTTGGTCTGATTTGAACAATAACATTAACGAATCATTAATCAGCCGTAATTATGGAGCTACGGCAACGACAAGGGTATATCGGCAGATACTTACTGAATCAACATTGGCAACGGTATCTGGTCTAATGACTCACCAAAAAGCTGTCGAAAGTGCGGTCTATCGTGCGGTTGATCGTGGTTTGCCTACAAGGCTAGTTGATAAAGCCGGTCATAACTGGAGCATTGAGGGTTATTCTCGAATGGTAATCAATACGACAGTTAATCGGACTTACAACGACTTACGACTTAGCAGGATGAGGGACTTTGATATGCACTTAGCATTGATGAGTAGCCACCCTAACAGTCGACCGGCTTGTGCTTGGATTCAAGGACACGTGGTTAACATCGTCCCACCTGAAAGCCCTGATTATAACGATAAATACGATAGTATCTATAATCACGGCTATGGAACACCAGCAGGAACCCAAGGGATTAATTGTCATCATCGACTGTTCCCGTTTGTTCCGGGTGTTAACGTGAATCATCAACCCCAATATGACCCCGAACAGGCGATTAAGAACGGAAAGATAGTTCAGAAACAACGAGCACGTGAACGGGCTATCAGAGACGCCAAGCACCGTCTAGTAGCTGCTAAAGAATTAGGCGATGAAGAACAAGTAACTAAGTGTAAAACGCTGATACGGGCACGACAGGCGAATATGCGAGAGTTTATCAAGCAAACGAACGAAAATCATAAAACGCCGATTCTTACCCGTGATTACAACAGAGAAAAAATAACGGAGTGATATTTATGGAAGAACACTTTGAAACGTATGACGGTGAAGAGAAGATGGATTTAATCAGTCCAATGATTAAAAAATGTTGAATTTAAAGGTAATGCTAATACTTTTGAAAAAATGAAATTCCACATTGATTTTGATTTACCAGTAATGGCTACTACTGAGAATTTGGAACTTATACCAAAGATAGTAAAAGCGATTGGTAATATTAAACTGGAAAAGATAACAAATTAGAAAATAATATTCGACCCGGACACGTCGTAAAACTGTCTTTTTGTTATGCAATCAATTCCCGGAGTTCGTAACTCCGTAAACAACTAACGTAAAGGAGAGATCGCAATGAAGCGTGACGATTTAAAGGAACAAGGACTTAATGAGACTCAGATTAATTTTGTAATGAGCCAAAATGGAAAAGATATTAATGCATTGAATGAAAAGATTACAAGTTTAACTAATGAACGTGATGGTTTGCAATCACAAATTGCTGACCGTGACAATCAGTTAAACGACTTGAAGAAGTCTGTTAAGGATAACGATGCATTAAAGGACCAGATTAAGCAGTTACAAGAAGATAACAAAACGGCAACACAAAAGTACCAAGATCAACTAGCAAGCCAAAGTAAGAGCTTCAAAATTGAAGGTGCATTGCGTGATGCCAAAGCGAAGAACATTAAGACCGTGCTTCCATTAATCGACACTGACAAAGTGAGCGTGAATAAAGATGGCTCATTGACCGGCTTATCAGAACAAATTGATGCCGTTAAGAAAGATAATAGTTATCTGTTTGACGCTGAACAGCCTAAGCCAAACATTTCATTAAGCAATGAATTTAATAACGGCAATGATGGTAACTCTGGTAGTGATGACATCGTGAATAATATCGCTCAACGAATGCAAGAAGCTAAGGATTAAAGAAAGAAGGAAAAATAAATGCTTGCACTAGATCAAAAAGACTTAAATGCAATTGATGAACAATTTGCAGCTGATTCTCAGATTTGGCAACCATTGACTGGTGGTGCTAAGTCGATTACTGCTGCTGATTTTACTGGAGTTCATACTGTACGAGTAAACAAGTTTTCAGGCTTTGTTGAAGCTGAAAAATATAACCGGAATGGTGATAATGCTCGGCATAACGTTAACGTTGAAAAGGAAACGTTTGACCTCACCCAAGAAGATTGGATCGGATATGACTTAGATCAACTTGATATGAGCGAAAACGGGGCTTATCAAGTAGCTAACGTTGTTCGTGAACACCAACGGTTAATTACCGTTCCTCATCGTGACAAGTTCGCTGCTCAAAAGATTTATGACACCGCTAAGAATGGTGGGAAGTTAGTTACTGACACAATTACTAGCGACAACGCTCTTGATGCCTATGATGACCTTGAACAATACATGATTGATAATGAAATTCCTGGTGGATATGTTATCTTTGCTTCTGCTGGATATTACCGGGCATTAAAGAACGCTAAGGGTGTTACTAAGAACTTCTCCACTAACACTCAACAAATTAATGGAATTGACCGGCGTGTTGGTCAACTTGACGGTGGGGTTCCTATTCTTACCTGTGCCAAGGACCGTATTTCAGGGCTAACTATTCCTGATAACGTTAACTTCATGGCAGTACCACTTTACGCATTAGCACCAATCGTTAAGTACGATACTGTCGATGTCCTTGATGCTTCTACTGACCGTTCTGGTTATCGGACAACCATTAAGGGATTGTCATACTACGACATTCTAGTATTTGACAATGCCAAGAAGGCTATTTATGTAGCAGCTTCCCCAAAAGCGTAACCCCGTCAACTGATAGTGGGACGACAAATGTTTCACCATCTAATCAAGGCGGGGAATCAGTCCCAACTTATGATCCAAATGGTAGCGTGAAGCCAACGACTGCTCAAACAGTAGATCAAATTAAGGCTTATATGGACGCTCACAGCTTGGCTTACACTTCAACAATGAGTAAGGATGATTTACTCAATGTAGTTAACGGTGGTGGTAAGTAATGGCTTATCCAGCACACCTAACATTCAGTGAATATTCCGATTTAGGCTATACAGCTTTTAAATCTGCCTCTGATTTTGATTCAATTGAGAAACAAGCTCAACGAGCAATTGATGGCGTGATTGATTATTACTATAACGATCACGATATTAGCCAAGACAAGAATTTGAAGCGAGTAGATGCCTATAAAGCGGCTATTTGCGAACAGATTGATTTTATTGTTGAAACAGGGATTACCTCCTCATATGTTAACGGGGATGACTTCAATAGTATTTCGATTGGCCGGCTGTCCTTACAACCAACTAACCATACATCAACAAACGGAATGATTCACGGTGTCTGTCGTGAAGCTTACCGTTTGTTAGCTCATTATGGTTTGCTTTATCGAGGCCGAGGGAGTGATTGGTATGTTGCCACGCATTCCTAAAAAGATGTGTAATCAATCCATCGTGCTTAAAGTGCCAACGGGCGAAGAGGACGATTACGGGAAGCAAAAGACTGTGGAACAAGTAATCAACAACGTGTTGGTTCAACCACAAACGATTTATTCAGGTTCAAATAACAGCCGGACAATCACAGCTAATGCGATTGTCTTTTTGTTTGCTGGTATTTCAGAGCCACTACCGAAGATTACTCCCGATTGGGTCGGAACTCACCTTAAATTTGAGGGACGAGACTACACGATTACTAATATTGTGGATAATCGAGAGCCTTACAGTAATAAGGTGTATTCGTATGAACTGGAGGTGCTGTGATGAGTGTACGAGTTAGTTATAACGGCAAAAAGCTAGCCGAAATATTTAGTCAAGCTAACCTAGAAAAAGCTAACTATGTTGTTGCAAACCAAGCCATGCAGGATATGGACCAGTTTGTACCATACAAACAGGGTCACCTAGCCGGTTCGGCTCATATTAGTGGTAATAAACAAACAATTGTTTATGATGAGCCGTATGCTAAGGCACAGTTCTATGGATTTATTACTAACTACAAGACCGGTCAACAATCACGGATTCGTAATTACACTCGTTCAGAACACCCGCAAGCGTCACGGCGTTGGGATCTACGAGCCAAGAACTTATATATGAATCGCTGGCTGAATAAAGTTAATGATTCATTATTAGGAGGTCACTAATGGATTTAAAAGAACGAGTTAAAGACTCAATTAATTCACTAGCCTTACCGCTTAAATGCTTGCTCGGCTACTTGAATGGTAAGCATGACCCAGAGCTTCGTTTGCAAATGTTACCGGGTTCTAATGTGATTGAGCGTGATTATGCTGGTAATAAGACTGAGCAATACCTCATGGAAGTAATCATGCGAGGTAGTGATGAAGGATTGATTAATCAAGTGCTATGGCAGATTGCCAACGTACTTGGCGATAACGATTTTAGAGTCATCTCAAAAGATGGCTCTTTTGTTTTCTCAACGTTAGAGATTGCTTCGTTCCCGCACCCAGCAATGGCTGATACTACTGGAACAGTAACATATGTTTTTGATTTTAAAATTACGGTTGATACTTTTGAAAAATAAGAAAGAAGGATAAATTATGGCTGATGAAAATACAACTCCAACAAGTGCAGCAGGAACAGCGGGTAATGTAGTACCACAACCTGCTGGCACGACAACGAACAGCAATTCTCTAGCAGGTGACGATACTGCACCTACTAATATCGGTAAGTTCTTACTGAACTGGCAAAACAAGATTGAAATTGCTACCGATGGTTTAGATAACGTTAACGATATTACTAAGGCGGCATGGGCACGTTTAGCAGCTGGTATTAACAACCTAACCCCAGCTGAAAACGACACCACCGCTAACGATGAATATTACGATGGTGAAGGTTTTGGGACTTCAGACGTTACCTCTAAGCGTTACCAATTCACTGTTGCAGGTCACCGTGTCTATGGTGATAAGGCGCAAGACTACATTGCTTCTAAGATGTTAGAAATTGGTGACAACTTAAAGACTTTAATGCGGGTTACCTTTGCAGATGGTTCACAGGTATACGGGATTGTCACTCTAACTAACATTGTCCCAGCTGGTGGTCAACCAGGTGCTAAGCAAACATTCAGCTTTGTAGCCGTGTTCAACGGTAAGCCTAAGTTTGTTCCAGCAAGCGCTAATAAGTAGTAACTAAGAAACAACAGAGACGAGTCAAAGTGAGACGATAGGAGGATACATAAGATGTCTGCAATCAATATGGATTTAGATAAGCGATTCAAGTTTAATTTCAAGAGAAGTGTAATTATTGGTGGTAAAACCTATCACGTTACATTTAATGATGAAATGGATCGTGCTTTGCGTAATCTGCAATTAGAGATTTCTGACTTTTACAATAAACAGGTAGAAAGCTCCAAGGAATTTGAAGATGAAATGACTGTTGATCAACGCAAAAATTACCTTGAAGAACAGCAAAAAGCATTACTTAGCGATGTGTTTGATGCACTAGATGATGTACTTGGTGTTAAAGGTGCGGGTAAATCTATTTATGATTACTACGATCAACAATCATATGCACTGTTTAAGACGATCCAAGTTTTGCGTGAAACTAAGGAAAAACTTGATGGTACTAACGAAGCTCGCCAACGTGAAAAGCATGAAGCCCGTACTGCTCAATACACAGGTAAAAAGAAGCGGGTGAATGAACATGCTATCGCTAACAAGAAGCGAGAATCCAAGAAGTAACCCGACTGGCTTAAACAATGAGTTTGAGTATCAAGGCAAGACATACCCAATTGACCTCTCGTTTGATACGGTAATTAGTTTCTATCAGTTACTAGATGATGAACATTTTACCGCTGAGGAAAAGGTGTCAGTTGCCTTTGAAATGTTTTTTGGCTTTAAGCCACAAGACGCTGATTTCGCCGTTTCTGCCTTTGAGCAGATTAGCAATTACCTACGAGAACAACCGTATGGCAACGATAGTGAAGATGAATCTAGCTCAGATATGCAAGGCACCCCAACACCAGCCATAAAATACTATTCGTATACTCAAGATGCACAAGCCATTTACGCTAGTTTCCGTGAACAGTACGGCATTAACTTGCTTCAAGAGAAAGGAAAAATGCACTGGGACGAATTCAAGGCATTATTTGCTGGCCTGAATGATAAAACTTATATGAGTAGGATTATTCAAATTAGAATGCGAGATACCAGTGAATTAAAGGGTCAAGAACTAACTGATGCACTTAATGCAAAACAATATTACGAACTTAACGAGAATAGGACTGAAGAAGCCCGTGAACAACAATTCACGGGCTTTATGAATACTCTGAGAAATTGGGCGCAATCTTAACAAAAGGGGGGATATAAATGGCAGCAGACGGTACAGTCAACATTGACGTTGTTTTGCATAAGGATCAAGCACAACAGGCATCAAAAGAACTTGATCAAGTCCTTAAAGACACTGGTAAAAGTGCTGGTGACAAAGCTGAAAAGAACATTGAGAATAACGTTCAGAAAGCTTCTGAAAAGACGAAGGAAATGGTTACCAACATTAATAGGTGGACTGATGAAAAAGGCGTTATTCATATTGATGTTGAAAAACTACCAGCCGAAAAAGCCTTAGGCGATTTGGAAAAAAAGAGCAAGAAGCTCAGTGAAGAAAAGCCCAAAATAGAGCCTAAGGTTGACACCGATTCAGCCAACGAGAAACTTAACGGATTGCAAAAATCGGTCACTAAAATTCCCCAAAAAGTTAAGACTGAGTTAATCGCTCAAGCTAAAGAACAGGGTATTACTAACTTTGATCAGTTACTGAAAAAGATACCTAAAAAACAGCTCACTGAATTAATTGCTCAAGCACAACGTGGCGAAGTGATTAACTACGAGGAATTATTGAGAAAAGTTCCCGCAAGAATTATCACTGAAGCTAAGCTGAACGACAAGGCTTCACTCCCTATGCGTCAGTTACAGCAAGAAGCCAAGCAGACCACTAATAGTTTTGGGCGATTGAAAGATATGATCGCTGGTACCTTTATCGGTGGAATGGCGATTAATGGTATTCATGCAATCGGTAATGGATTAAAAGAAGCCGCTCGTGCTGGTATGGAATACAACGTTGAACAAGACCGAATGAAGACGGTTTGGACGGCGTTAACCACTGAAGCACCGAAAGATGGTAAAGTGCTGGTTAACTATATCAATGATATGGCTCAGCACTCTATCTATGCAGCAAGTACCATTGACCGAATGGCTCAATCGTTCTATCACGTTCATTCAAGCGTTAAAGAAACTAAAGATTGGACTAATGGCTTCATTCGTTTAGGTTCAACGCTCCATATGACCAATGACCAGTTAGCTGAAGCTGGTGAACAGTTCGCCAAGATCGTTGCTGGTGGTAAGGCTAACGCTGAAGATATGTCTGTCATGATTAACCGGTTCCCAATGTTTGGTGAAGCCTTGCAAAAAGCAACTGGTAAATCAATGAAGCAGTTGTACCAGTTATCAGCGCAAGGAAAACTAACAGCTGGTGATTTTGAAAAAGCTCTTGACTACTTAAGTAATAAGTACAAGAACTCAACTGAAGAAGCGATGACCTCATTCACTGGTATGCAAATGTATATCAAACAACGCTGGTCCGTTCTCTGGGGTGAGGTCATGAATACCTCATTCAAAGCTAACAAGCAGATGTCAAAAGATATTCGTGACTTGCTATCCGATGAGATGATTTCTCGTTATTCCAAGTTGCTAGGTAATGCAATCGGTACGATCATGGACGGTGCGGCTAAGCTATTAACCTATATTGGCAATCATAAAGACACTATCGTTGATTTAACGGGTAATCTTATTAAATTAGTTGCTATTATGGGTGATACGGTTTGGCAAGTATTCGGAGATTTCTTGCGAATCATTGGTACTATGTTTGGGCTTGTCGGAACGAATGGAAAACAGACGGTAGACGTTTTAACTCTGTTAGACAATCTTACTAAGGCAATAGTTTCTCACGAAGGAGCTGTTAGAGCTTTTACAGTTGCATTGATGGCAATGTTTGCTGTAAAGCGGATTTCTGAATTTGTCATGTGGATGGCAAAAGCTAGGGATGCAGTTCTTTCATTTGGCGTTGCTCAAAAAGCAGTTGATGCATTAGGTAGTAGCTCGGCGGGTCCACAATATTTAACACCGAATAGTGCTGAACAAAACGCTGGTCGTATGATGTTGCCACGACTTAACTCAGCTAGTGGTGCATTGGGTGTATTAAGAGCTAATAAAGCCGTCCCAATGCTAACTGCGGCCGCTGGAGTTGGTACTGAACTACTATCGAATCACAATACCGGTCAAAAAGTTGGCGGGTCTGTTGGCTCAGTAGCGGGTACTGCGTTAGGTGCCTTTGCTGGTTCATTTATGGGGCCAGGTGGAACAGCAGTTGGCGCAATGGCCGGTGAATGGCTTGGCAAGAAGATTGGTGAGGCTGCAGGTAATGCAGCTAATAAAGCCTTAAAAGGTCACTCAATAGTTGCTCATACTAAGATTAAGGTTGATGCCGATACGGAAGGTACCTCGAAAGCGATTCGCCCGGATCTTAATAAGATTACTCGTACTGTTATTAAAATGAGTGTCGATCCAAAAAGTATTGCGGATACTAAACAAAAGACTGACAAGCTTTATAGCGATATGAGCCGGTCTTTGAAGAAATATTATTCGGATAAGGAAGCTCGTTCCAAGAAGGATCTTGAACAGCTTGTTAAAGAAGGGGTTATCACTCAACAGCAAGCTAACAAGAAACTACAAGCTGAGAAAAAAGCTGACGATGCTCGTATTAAGCAAGAGCAGAAAACGCTTAGTACCATGCAGAAAGATACTAACAATCACTATAAAAAGTTAGAAAATATCGAAAACGGTGGCACTCAGAAACTTCAAGAAATAGCCCGTAAGTATGGTACTAATTCAAAGAAATATAATCAGGAACGAATTCGAGAACTTCAGAAAGAGAATCAGCGTTATACAAAAGTCTTAGTTCAGGATCAGATGAAAGCTGATAAGAAGATTAATGCCAGTGTCAAGAAAGGTGCCACTCAGCAAGAAAAAATCTATAAGGACTTAATCAAGAAAAAAGGTAAGTTAAGTCAACAAGATTTAAAGCAGACACAGCGTGACGCTAATAAGCAGTATCAAGCAACTGTCCGCCCAGCTCAAAAGGCTAGAGATGAAGTTGTTAAAGCTGCTAAGCAGAAGTACCGAGAAACTGTTAAAACGGCTGAACGGGAATACAAAGAGAATCACACCATTAGCAGAAAGCAGTATGAAAATATTGTTGATAATGCTAAGAAACAACGTGACGGCTCTGTTAGAGAAGCTGACCGTCAATACGACTCAGTAACAAAGACCGCCCGTGAACAGCACCGTAAAGTTTCAAGAGAAATTGAAGACCAAAAGAATGAAGTTAATCGGTCTGCAATGGACCAAGCTACTGGGCATATCACAGCTTCACAAACTGAAATGCAAGGCGTTAATAGCAATTATTCTTCAGGTTATAGCCGTGCTGGTGGAATATGGAATAAGTTCCTTAACGGTGTTAAAGGCGTGCTGAAGTTTTTCCAACAAAGCACTAACAATATGCCAAACGTTCCTACAGGATATGCAACTGGTACCGGTGCTTTGATGAACAATCAACTAGCAATGGTTGGTGAAGAAGGATTTGAACTTGCACATACCCCAACAGGCTATGAAATCTATGGTGCAAATGGTCCTGAATTACGTTACCTATCTGCGGGTACTTCAATTCTGACTCACGAACAGTCAAAAGCTGCAATGCTAATGAATGGTGGTAAGTTGCCGGGTTATGCAAAAGGTACTGGTGCTAAGGTGGCTGATTTTGTTGATGATGTTAAAGATGGTGCTGAAGATGCTCTTGACCTATTAGGTAAGGGTATTAGTGAGATATGGGACTGGTTAAAGCAAAAGACAGGTCTTGATAGTATGCTAAGCTCTCAGCCATCGTTTGGTGGTGTTAAGCGTACAACTCACGGAACGTTTGATTATGCTAAAGACGCTATTGGAAAATTCATCAAAAAGATGGCCGACAAATTCATGGAAACTATGGGTGGCGGTTCAGTTAGTGCTGAAATGATTGAAGCAGCCGCTAAATTGATGCATGTTGATGTTAGCGCTGGTGATATATCTCATATTCTGAATGTTATTCAACATGAATCTGGAGGTCGAGCTAACGCTGTTAATAACTGGGACAGTAATGCGAAAGCTGGGCACCCATCAAAAGGGGTTCTGCAATTTATTGAGCCAACGTTTATGCATTATGCAATGCCTGGTCATACAAATATTCTTAGCCCATTAGACCAGTTACTAGCAATGTTCAACGATACTACTTGGCGTTCTGATCTAACTCTTGGCGGTTGGGGGCCGACAGGTGGTCGTCGTTTTGCTAATGGTGGTTGGGCTGATAAGTTCTCTATCTTTGGTGAAGTACCGGGTGAACCTGAAGTTGCGATTAATCCAGCCCGTGATAGTTCAGAAGGTCATATTGCCGAAGCCATCGAAGCACGGGCCAAAATTAACCCGAATGGCTTTGCCGGCACTCTTAGCAAGCTGATTGAATCTGCCAAGAATAGCGCTAATAATTTAGTGCCGGTTATCAATCAGGGAACTAATCAAGTACGAACCGCTAGTTCTGTGGCTAGTCGTTCGACAAAGATTGACGGTAATCTAAACGTTGTCATGAATGTTGATAGTAAGACAATCGGTCACCTTACCTACGCTACTTGGCGAGCAATCAGAAGTCATGAAATCAATATTCAAGCTAACGGTGGCGCTATTCCTGTTGGAGGTGCTCAACCACTGGGAGGTGTTTATTAGTGAGTACAATAATTTTTCAAAAACTCGATGGGACTATTTTTGATTTAGATCAGCTTGGTTTCCGGGTAAAGAAGTTTGATGTACCAACGACTAACTACAATTACAACTACCAGCAAGTCGGGCAGTACGGAGCCTTAATGACTGGTGTTCAAGCCCAACAGCTAGTTATCCCGTTAACTTTGAATGTGTTGGCAATTGATTCTAACGACTTGTTTCTGCAACGAATGAAACTTAATCGAATGCTCCAAAGTCATGAAGCATTCTATGTTTATGACACCGCTAATAAAGAAATTCGTTGGAAGGTTTATGCTGAACCAGTTAGCGTTAGCCGTGATAATTCATTTTGGCGGGCATCTAACGTGCAGATTAACTTAGACTGCCCGACCGGATATGCCGAGAGTTCTTACACCACCCAAGAGTTTGATAAAGAGACTGGTAAAGGAATTGGTTTAGGTATGGGACTATTTCGTAATGAATGGCAATATACCTTTACTAATCAAAGTGATTTTGAGTTCCTCAACGCCGGGATTATCAAACTTACGGCAGAAGAACATCCGGTTAAGATTGAGTTTCAAGGCACCGCTTCAAATGGTATTACGCTGACTAATCAGACAACGGGACAATCATTTCAATATAAAAACGCCCTCACAGCTAACGATAAGCTAACTATTGAGGGTGTAATGCCAACGGTTAACGGTACGCAAAATTATGATGCTGGTAATCATGGCTTCTTAGATTTTGCAACGGGAGTTAACAAGCTACACCTTGATGGTGCTAGTAACTTCACGATTAAGTTTGATACACGGTTTTATTACTAGGGGGATGATCACGTGCTTAGTTTACCAATTCGCTCACCAGCTGGGAATGTAACAGCAGTACATGCTTATGATGTAGCCGTTACTGATACGTTAAAATCGTATCCGACACTTAACTTCAGTTTTATTGCCAATGAGGATAATGAAGTAGCTGAAAAGATGATTGCTCCTCGGGCAATTATTACTGACCCGACAACAGGTCAACAATACCGCATTGCTACTTCTAACCCCGTACCAACGAATAAATACCGAGTATATGCCGTGACAACTATTCATATTGCTCATGACTTACACGATTTATATTTAGATAACACAATCACAGGTAGTCAATCATTAAAGGCTTGCTGTGATTTTTTAGTATCAGGAAGTAAGTTCAGTTATTCAATTGACGGTAACATTAGCGACCATGATTTTGGCTCTGATACCTTAGGCAATGCACATGGTGATGATGTACTGAGTTCAATTGCTGAAGCTTTTGGCATTGAGTTCTGGTTCGACAACACGACAATTCATTTAGCAACCAAGATTGGTAAAGACAACTCATTTGTCTTTATTGACAAGGTTAACGCTTCAAAGATTCAAGTTAGCGAGGACTACACCACAATCGAAACAGCCATTAAGGGAACTGGTAAAGAGATTGAGCAAGACAACACAGGCGGTGATTCCGGTGGTGGTAGTGGAGCAGTAGCTTCATTTGCTCGTCAGTATGCCGGAACACCTTATGTCTGGGGTGGTAATACACCAAGTGGCTGGGATTGTTCCGGTTTTGTCGCTTATGTCTACAATCATTTTGGTATTCCGATGCATCAACCGACTACTTACGAAGAGTATCAAGGCCAAGTAGTTGGTCCGCCTTATCAAGAGGGCGATATGCTCTTTTGGGGTGCGAGAGGCTCAACCTACCATGTTGCATTAGCTCTTGATAGTAACACGCTTGAAATGGCAGCTAACCCAGAACGGGGAACGGTTATTCAAGCAATTAATGCGTGGCCACCTGCTTTTGGTGTAAGAAATGCACAGATGGCAGCAAAGGTTCAAGGTAATAGTGATTCTGATGATTCGTCAACAACTGATACGACTGACCAGCCGCCGCAATATACCTGTCAGGGCGAATATGATAGTCCGATGGCAGCAGATGATAAGTGGGACAAAATCTGGGCGGACCCGTTTACTAGTGACACCATCACAGATGAGAATGCCTTAAAAGATGCCATGAAGGCTCAACTCCACGATTACCCGGATGTTCAGTACACAATGGATTGGGTAAGTTTTAAAAATAATCTGAGTGGAATTAATAACGAAATTGCAATTGGTAACAATGGCTGGTTACGTGACCGCTTTGGAATTGACGTGAATGTGCGTATTCAGAGCTTCACTCAGTATAAGGACCCGACGACCACTCAAACCGATACCATCACATTTGGCAATAAGATTTTTGGCCCTGATGAATGGAGTAATCGAGATAGTGCCGCAAGAACGGCTATTCATAGTGGTAACGGTAGTAGTGGTAGTAAGTCACACGAAATTAATCCACCAGTTACTGCTGATGATATCCCTACTAATGGAGTACAACTGCGCTCTCCTAACGGGAAAGTCTACACCTTAACTGCTGGTGACGATGGCAAATTAAAGTTGAGTACGGAAGAAGGGGAAGATACAAATGGCGATAAAGGACAGACTACACATTCATGACTTGTCGCTAGACGGTCAAGAACTGCGTAAACAGTTAATTGAGAACTTTACAATCATTGGTGATGCTATTGACGGCTTAGATAAGAAACAAAATAATCTGACCGGTACTTTAGGATTGAGCGATGAAGCATTAAACCAACTAGGAGGAGGTGAGAAATAGTGGCAACACAATTAGCAAAATTAAATCAATATATTCCGGTGGACTTATTACGTGATCAAGATGAAACGATTGATATTACAGATAAGTTTAAGGGACGTGTTGGTGATGTTGATAGCTATATCAAGCTGTGGGTGTACTCAAATTCACTTCCACAAGATATGACTGGTTGGCGAGTTCTGTTTCAAGGTACTGATTTTCAGCACAATGATTTTCGGTCATATATGAAGATGGACGATTCACAACAGCTTGATATGATTAAGACCGGGCGGATTACCCTTTACTTTGATGCGAACATTTTTCAATGTGACGGTCAATGGGAACAAGCATATTTCAGCTTTATCAGTCCTGACGGCAAGATTGTATCAACCGTTAATATTCTATTAGTAGTCATGGGGAGTAACTTCTACGCTCGCATGGGAAAACATGCTAAGTCGGTTATTGATGAGTTCAACGATATTTTGAAGAAGCTTCAAGATGAAGCTGATGTTGATACTAAGCAACTAAAGAAAATTGTTGACGATACTAATAAAATGTTGACTGAGCTTGGTGATGATACTAAGCAACAATTTCTTGAATGGTTAGCGAAGTATAAGCAATCACTACAAGATGCCTTAGCAGCCGTTGATGATCCTAAAGAAGGATTAATGACGAAGTATTCATCGCTGCTAACGATGGCGAAGCAGATTCAAGAGATTCTTAAACAAGCCCAATTCCATGACCGGCCATTCCACTTTGCTACCGTTAGTGCTATGCAGAAGTACACAGCGTTAATGGACGGTGACCTTGCAATCACACATGGTTGGGACAATTACGATGATGGTCATGGGGCTTACTGGAATATTCGGGTTAAGCATAAGGACGAAACGCCGGATGAGCAGAACGTTATTAGCATTAATACTGATATGGGCTTAGTTGCGGAACGGAACTCATCCTTGTTGAGTGCGGACAGCCTGGAAGACTTCCTCTATGGCTACACGATTGAGATTAAGCATAATCAATGCGAACACCCACTACGTCCAGCAGTGCTGTACTACGAGGACGCTATCGGGACTGAACGGGATGGCTTGGGAAAGACCAGTCATGGTTTCGGGCAAACAAACACCAAGCTGATTAATTGCATTGCGGAGTACCCCGATGCAAACACGATTAAGGTTAAGATTCCCCGGAACTTCTATCTTGATGCCGTACCGCACTATAAGTTTGGCGCTTGGTATCTGATTGATGGTAACCGGACGATCAAGGTTGACTTGGGAATGCCAATTGATGACACTAAAGCCCAAGCAGGTGATGGAGAAGGTAATTCTTACCTATCACCGAATACGGGTTACTTCTCAAAGCCAACGAGTCCAACCGACCTCCGGGCGGTCTACATTGATGAACACACACAAAGATTATTGTGGAGGGATTAGTTAATGAAATACTATATTTATCAAGGAACAGGAACGGACGGTGAACTGACGAAGATTGCCGAAGTTGAGGACAAGAAAGAATACACCGTTACTGGTTTAACAGCTAACTCAACTTATCGCTTCGCTGTAAGTTCCTATAATGGTTTGCGAGAAAGTGCTAAGTCGAACGTGATCACGGTTAAGACAAGTGCTATTCCGGTTCAAAGTATTACCTTGGCAATTGATAAGACAGCACTTGAAGTTGGTGGAACCGCTAAGGTTACCGTTACGATTACCCAAGCTAATGAAACTGACGGTGCAGCAGTATTGACCTCATCAAACCCGCAAGTGGCAACGGTTGATGGTGCGGGGAACGTCAAAGCAATTGCTCCAGGGACGGCAACCATTACCGCAAAGATTGGCGAAAAGGTTTCTAACGTGATTAGCTTAACGGTTTACGAAGCGCTGGTTAACGTGAATAATTTAGCTGCTAAGAACGTTACTGCTAATAGTGTTGACCTAAGTTGGGACTGATGATGAATGCAGTATCGAATCAGGAATGGCGACCAGCTAATTGCTACGGTAAGCAATAAGCAGTATCAAGTAACGGGATTAACTCCCAACACTGCTTATAATTTGTCAGTGGCGTCCTTTAATGGCTTCCGTGAAAGTCCAAGGGCAAATCTGACGGTTAAAACTCGGGGGATTCAAGTTAAGGTGCCAGTTAGCTTAACTGCTGGGACAACGGTGTCATTAGTCTACCTTGAATATGCATTAGGGTTAGTCCCAATTGGGACGGAACCCAAGGGTATGTTCGGTGGTGGCAATCGACAAATTATCCCAGCAAAAGTGGCTAGCTCGACTAATGGGATGAGTACGATTGAGATCACTAATAGCTTTAACTTGATGAGTGACGGGTTAACAATGAAACAACTACCAGACAAGAGCTTTGGAGTCTTTGAGGGCTACAAGGCTCTTTACTATAAGGGAAAGGAATGATAATTAATGGCAATAACAGCAAAAGATATTGCAAGCATCTTTACTGGTATGGACTTAGGTGCAGAAAAGATTGCTGAAAACTTTAACAAACTACTTGAAGAGAATATTGGTCAAGACAATCAATTAGACACGTTGAATAGTAATACACTGCAAATTGGCAACTTTATTGGGAAAGATAATCCTGATCTTAATAATGTCAGTGCGGGAGTGCATAATTTTGGCTTTTGGAGTGATAGCACGGTGCCAGCGAATAGTAATTGGCCTAAAGCAATGCAAAACACAACTGCATGGGGCTACCTTATCCAGCTGGGAAATAGCAACGGCGTTAACACACAGTTAATTTTTAGCAGTGGTGGCTGGATGTTCATGCGACTTCATGTTGGCGGTGTATGGGACAAATGGACAGTCGTACAAACTAAGTATGAATCATAAAAGGAGGTAAAGTAAGATGAAAGCATTTATGTATGATCAACATTACGGGTATCAATTAGCTGAAATTGAAGTTGCAGATGCTAACAATTTACCGCCATATACGACAACGGTAGCGCCAGATCCAACCAAGAGCTATCAAAAGTTCAATGGCACTGAGTGGGTTGGCGGAATGGACGATGCAACATTCCAGCAACAAGTGGAAGCCACAATTCAGCAACAGCAAGCTAACATTAAACCAAGTGAAAGTGCACAGGCTATGAATACCCTTGGTTTACAAGTTGCGTCATTAACAGCTGAAAATAAGCAATTAAAGCAGTCAATTAATCAGCTAGGCTTGCAGTTAGCACAGTTAACCATGAAAGATAAGAAAGAAAATGGAGGTAACTAATTATGGATTGGATGGAATTTGTTAAAACGATGTTTATCCTAGGTAATGTAGTAACAGGGTATGTTAATGTGGTAATCACACCAGAACAGTACAAGCAAATTACTGGTAAGGATTACGTGGCACCAGTTACGGTTGCCTAGATAGTAAATTAGATAGCTGGATATAGCTAACACATAGTCGCCAAAGAAATACACAATACATAAATAAGCCTCGCTGTTAATACAACGGGGCTTTTGTTATGGGCGGCTATAAAAGGAAAAAGCGCTAATCCGAATCGGAGAATTAGCACTTTCTATATGTTTGTTGTAGTTACCTTTGGGAAGGATAACTATGCGACCTCAAAGGGCCAATAAATAATGTGTCTTTAATAAGACAAATTCATTATATCATTAATTAGATAAAGTTTAAACTAAAAAAGGACGCCTATTAAGCGCCCAAGTTTACCGGTACGGTTTAAGTAATCAACTGAAACCGATTTGCACGCCGGTATAATCTTCTTGATACATGTATTATAACATAAACCTATTATGATACAATAGACAAGCACGCCGAGGGTCTAATCAGCTCTTACTATGTGCAAGAATGGGGGGTGACTCCATGCACTGGTGTGTAATCTTCTTGATTGTGCCTAGTAAGCACATTAAACATCTAATTCATAAACTGTTCAAGTAATAGTTTCAGCGCTGACTTCGGTTGGCGCTTTTTTTGTACCAAAAATTTGGAGGTGAGCATGAAATGGGTTGGATTACACCTCATTCATTGTTTAGTTTAAGTTGGGACGAGTGGGGATCGATAGCTGCAATTTTGATAGTGATAGTAGGGATTATTCGATGGGTAATCAAGAAGCTCGATATTGAGCTTTTTGGCCCGATTAGACGAAAACTAAGTGACGTTAACGACAATTTAACTGAATTTAATCGTCGTCAGGCAAAGGCAGAAGCACGATTGGAAAATGGTGATAAGAAGTTTATTCGACATGATGAAGAACTAAAAGATCATGAACGGAGAATCACTAGTTTGGAGGAACGAAGATGAATGAAATTATTAATGCAATTCCGGAATATGTAATTACAGCGGTTGTTTCTACCGCTATTTTTTATCTCATGAATGCAGGGAAGAACTTACTACACAGCAAGGTTCAACATGCCAAAACTACTCAATCAAAAGAGCTGTGGAGCTTCATTGAACAGGTTGCTAATACGGCAGTCAACTCCTTAGTAAGTAAGGACATTACTGGTGATGCTAAGTTCGCCCAAGCAACGGCAATTGTACAAGATGCACTTGCTAAGCAAGGCTTTACTAACGTTGATGTCAAGGCAATTGAATCAGCGGTGCAATCAGCTTACGAAAAGTCGCCATTAACGCCTACAAGTAATGAGAAACCGTATGTATTTAAGAATCTTGAACAGCCGAATCAAGATAAACCAAAAGTTCAAGACAACGTAAATAACACCCAACCTGTTGAAGCAAAATAAGGAGGTTATCTTATGCCATTAAAAGTAGTAGATGTTTATTCAGGCTCACCTCGCTGGTACGCCACAGATGATAATGCGGACGCTGTTATTGTTAAAGCCACGCAGGGGACGGGCTATGTTAACCCGTTCTGTGATATTGACTATCAAGCAGCAAAAAAGGCTGGGAAACTACTAGGTGTATATCACTATGCAAGCGGTGGGGACCCAATTTCAGAAGCTAACTACTTCTTGAAGAATGTTAAGGGCTACGTCCATGAGGCAATTCTTGGCTTGGATTGGGAATCTGCACAAAATGCTTCGTGGGGTAACACTAATTGGTGTCGTCAATTTGTTAATGAGATTCACCGTCAGACTGGTGTCTGGCCGATTATTTATGTACAATTTTCTGCGGTATGGCAAGTAGCTAATTGTGCAGATACTTGTGGATTATGGGGCGCTGGTTATCCTTGGTACACTAATTCTTGGACAGTTCCACCATTCTTGTCTAGTTATAATTTCGCTCCTTGGAAAGATCTTACTGGTTGGCAATTCACGGGTAACACTGAAGACCGTTCTTTATTCTATGTTGATGCTAATGGCTGGCAAGCAATCGCTAAGGGTGATGGAACTGTTACTCATACCGCTCAACCAGCACCACAGAAAAACGAAGCAAAGACTTCCAATGTTCCATCATACGCTGGGACAACTTGGCAAGACTCTCTTGGAGTAACTTGGCACGCTGAGAATGGTAAGTTTACCGCTAATACTGATTTACATCTTCGTTGGGGCGCTACTCCTTCTAGTTCAGTAATCTCGGTATTACATGCTGGTGATGTCGTGAAGTACGATGCCTGGGCTCGGACTAATGGTTTTGTTTATATTCGTCAGCCACGTGGTAACGGTCAATATGGTTATGTAGCAGTACGAAACGCCTACACCAACGAAGCATACGGAAAATTTGAATAAACGAATCAATCCCTAGTGGTAGTTGCACAATCTGCAATGACCACTAGGGATTTTTGTCGTATAATAATTGCTTGAGGTATATATTATGAATGATGAAAAGCTTTACGGATATTTGGTTGTTACAAATGTCTATAGTAGTATACTGATATCAATTTGAAAGGAGCTGATATAATGAATCAAAGGTTAAGAGGACAATTCGTTAAAGTTCCAAGTAAAAAAATAAGCAAGGTTGTAAATAAAACTGTTGATATTAATCCTAAATCAACTATGAATGAATTATTAGAAAACCCTAAATTAGTAAAGACCTTACAAAAGTTATCATTAGTTTAAAACAAAAAAATCCATCAGGAAGAGCTGATGGTAAAGACGATATACTAGACTTGACAGTTAAAGTATATCGTCTTTTTTATTTCCGTAAAGTGAACAGCAGTTTATGTTATAATGCAGGTAAGTTAAGTTTGAGTGGAACAAGATAACCCGGCACTTCCTTTGAGGTGTCGGGTATTATTTTTAAAACAAAAAAAGAACAATCTGAATACTCAAATTGCTCTTTTTTAAGTAGTTGGGACACTTTGGCGACACCAACTGATTGACGAACGTTGATATATCAACGATTATAGCAATCGAAAGATTACATGTTGTGGAACAGTAATAACGTTGCTTTGGAATCATCAGTTGCCACTTCAAAGATGGAATCGGAAGTTGGAGAAGACTTTGCTAAGCTATTTGATTATAAAGATGGCTGGGGTCACATTACTCATGATGGTTCGATGGCTAATCTTGAGGGATTATGGTATGCTCGACAATTTAAGTCAATGACATTAGCCTTTAAGGAAGTTGTTCCTGATAAAGTTAAAGGCTTAAGCGATTGGGAACTCCTTAATATGTCAGTTGAAAAGGTGCTTAAGATCTTAGCAACACTTACTCCAGATGAAATTAATGCTGTTAAGGCTCATTCATCACGAAGCGGTAAGAATATTCAAAAACTAGGAAAGTTCATTGTCCCATATACTAAACACTATTCTTGGCTCAAAGCTCTTGATATTTCTGGTGTTGGTCTTGACCAAATGATTCAAATTCCAGTAAAGAGCGATTTTCGGATGAACATTGATATTCTAGAAGAGACAATTAAGAAGTTAGCTGCCGAAAAGACCCCAATTCTCGGAGTAGTTGCCGTTGTCGGAACTACTGAAGAAGGTCAAGTTGATGAGGTTGATCGGATCGTTAAATTCCGTAAAGAAATGGAGAAGCAAGGTGTCTACTTCTATCTTCACGTCGATGCTGCTTACGGTGGCTATGGTCGTGCACTGTTTAAGGACGAAAATGGCAATTTTGTTGAATACGATCAATTAGCTGACATGCTTAAAAAGCACCACGTCTTCAACTACCCAGTTCGTATCTCTGAGCATGTATATCGTGGTTTCAAAGCAATCAAGGATGCTGAATCAGTAACTATTGACCCTCACAAGATGGGGTATGTTCCATATTCAGCTGGTGGAATTGCTATTAAGTATCAAAGCATGCGAAATGTTATTTCTTACTTTGCACCATATGTTTTCGAAAAGAAAACTACTGAAGCTCCAGATATGCTTGGATCTTATATTATTGGTGGGTCAAAGTCTGGTGCTACTGCTGCCGCTGTTTGGGCTGCTCACCGGACATTACCACTTAACGTAACTGGCTATGGTCGTTTAATTGGTTCTTCTATTGAAACTGCTCAACGCTTCCGTGACTTCCTTAAGAAGTTAAAGTTTAATGTTAAGGGTAAGGAAGTCGATGTATATCCTCTTGATAACCCAGACTTTAATATGGTTGATTGGGTTCTGAAGATTAATGGTGAAACTAGCTTAAAGAAGACAAATGAATTGAACGAAAAGATGTTTAACTTCTCATCAATTTATGATAGTCATGTTTATTCTAATCGCTTCATAACATCCCATACTATTTTTAGAAAAGATACGTATGGAGATTCACCAGTTCCATTTATTAAGCGGATTGGCTTTTCTGAAGACGAGTGGAATAAAGTTGGCGCAGTAACATTGTTGCGGGCTGCTATTATGACACCTTACTTAAATGATACTAAACTCTTCGACTTCTACTCACAAGGTATCGCTAAGTCAATGGAAAAGAAGCTAAATGAGATTCTTTAATTATTAGAGGGGAGTTTATCGTATGAAAAGTAAAACGTCAAAGGTTAGCCTCATAACTTTTATTGGGATGACGGTTGCTTTGGCGGCAAGTATTCGTAATATCCCTGATGTAGCTGGTTCTGGATGGACTATGTTCTTCTACATGGGAGTAGCTAGCTTACTATTTGCCTTACCAATTTGCCTGATTGCAGGTGAATTTGGTAGTTCCTTCCCTGAAAAAGGGGGACCAGAATTATGGGTTAGTAGCTCTTTAGGAGGAAGTTATGGCTTTGCCACTTCTTGGTTACTGTGGGTTCAAATGTTCCCAGGGATGGTTATGGTTGCCTCAGCTTTGCACCGCTTTTAGTAACTGCAATTAACCGAGAAAGTTTGGGTAATAATAATATCTTTACATTAATTGTTATCTTAGTTGTGTATTGGATTATTACCTTTCTTAATATGAAGTTTGATATGGCGAAGATTACTGGACAAATAGGTGCTTGGGCTGGAATTTATATCCCACTGGTTATAATGACTGTTTTGGGAATTTGGGCAGTTATTAAATCAGGAATTCACCCTTCATCAATTTTGGGTAATTTCTCAGCTGGTAAATTATTACCAGATCCTACAGACATGAAATCACTTGCCTTCTTCTCACCAATTATCTTTATTTATACGGGAATTGAAATGTCTTCTGTTTATATTACACGGATTAAAAAGGTATCTTACTACCCAATTGGTGTTTTGGTTACACTAGTCTTTATGTTTGCTCTTAATATCGTTAACGGGTTCCTCGAAGCTGCTGTTGTTTCATCAAGTAAAATTGATCTTAATAACATTGTTCAACCGGTTATCGTATATGATAAAATTTTAGGCTTGCCGTCATGGATCGCTAATGTATTTAGTATTTTAGTCTTCATTGGTGTTAGTATTCAGCTATCGGCATGGGCATCAGGTCCAGGTAAGACCATTATTTCAAGTGCTCAGAAGGGATTATATCCTCCTAAGTTTAAGTTCTGGAAGACAGATCGTTTTGGTGATTCACATACTATTCTGATTACTCAAGCATCAATTATTTCTTTCTTTGCACTTGTTTATTTACTAATTCCAGGTATTAATTCGGCATTCTTGGAATTAGTTAATGCTACCACTGTTCTTTATTGTGCTGTTTATATCTTTATGGCAATCGGGTTCATTAAATTGCGGATTAAACAGCCAAATTTGAAACGGCCATTTAAGGTCGGTAATACTTTTGTAGCATGGTTAATTGCACTGATCTTAATTGCTACCATTATTATTGCCCTAGTTGCAACGTTCGCTGTAGGGACGCTGAAGGACTTTATCATTGTTGCAATTATTAGTGCAGTATTAATCCTTCTACCATTCTGGTTTGTAAGGATTCGAAAGGATTCATGGACTCCAGAAGTTAAGAAATTAATGGCAGAAAATGATCAGATAAGTAAAAAAGCAGAAAAGTAATTAAAAGTTCTGGTTAATTCTTCTAACAGCAAATGATGATGTTCCTGATTGAAAAGGCTTTGGATGGTGCTAATTTATACCAAATTAGTAATCATTACAAAGTCTTTTTGATTTTTATTGTATTACTGAACCAATATGTGATATTATTTTCTTTGGAGTCATTATGGCGGTATTGGTGAAGTTTGGTTAACACACCGGTTTGTGGGTCCGGCACGCGTGGGTTCGAATCCCACATACCGCCCTGACCTAAAAAGAACTCAGGAGAAGGTTTCTTCTCTTGAGTTCTTTTTTTGTTTTAATTCCTACTTTGAATTCTTGTAATCGGCTTGATCAGCCATTGAGAAAGTTGGTGACGAAACGTCTTGGTGATTAGCCACCAGCCACTTGCCAGTAAGAAGCCGCCAATGACATCGCTTGTAAAATGGTCACGGAGATAAACCCGAGTAACCATAATTATAATAATCCAGAGGAAGAATATTAAGGTTACCCCAATTCTTGCTCCTTGAAAGTGAAGGTAAGGAAGAATCACGGCAAGTAGGGTAAAAACAAAGATTGCTGTAGCGAAAGTGTGCCCACTAGGAAAACTATAGCCGTTAGCCGGGAAAAGCTTATTACTTGGACGAGCACGGAGAACGTTATACTTAGTCAAAATAACTAGTGAGTAACCAATAAATTGAAGAAGTACATACCATAAGCTCTCGTTGAACCTGTCTTGCCACCAGAGGTAGAGAGCAAGGAAAATGGTAAGAACTTGAATGATGATTGGATCTCCAAAGTATGTTAGGGCAATCATGATTTGCGTTTTTAAATGGTAGGTGGGCTGGGTTAACTGATAACCAAAACGATCCACTTGATTAATCCAGTGTGCATTCTGGATAACACCAGCTAGAAATATCCCAAATAGTAACCAACAGACGATCCCACTAATTAATGTTAACGTTTTTTTCTTCATTACTTTCTCCTTAGAACAATGCTGTGATATTTAAGCCAGTTAATAGGAGGACAAGGGCATATTCAATAATTGTTTGCCAAGTAGGACTAGCATGGTTTCCCATTAACTTTTGATCACTCGTGATGGCAACAAGTGGGAACAGGGTAAAAGGGAGTGCAATGCTGAGAACTATTTGGGCATAGATGATTAATTGCTCAAATTGCTGCTCGTTAAAGCGGATTAGACAACCGATGATAACGATCGGGATTAGGGTTACAAAACGGGTAAGCAAGCGGCGTTTCCATAACGGGAGACGGATGTTGATGTACCCCTCCATAACGATTTGACCAGCTAAAGTGCTGGTGATTGACGAGATCAGCCCCGTAATAAGGAGAGCAAAGCCAAATAGCCAACTCATAACGGGACTAGATAGTGGACCAACAATATGGGGATTTTTCAGTCCATAGAAGACGTCTGCCAAACTGTTTAATGTTGCAGTGTGGAAGAAGAGGGTTCCGCCAAGAATGAGAAGGAGTGCATTAACAATTAGGGCAGCAATCAGGTGGATAACTGAATCCCAGTTAGCAAATTTAAGTGTCTCAGTAACTTGTGCCGGGTCATGTTCATCGTAACGCCGACTTTGTGCTAAGGCCGAATGAAGGTAAATGTTATGGGGCATAATTGTTGCTCCGATGATGCCGAGGCTCATAAGTAATTCTGAATGGTTAGTGATAATTTTTGATTGTGGAATAATACCGTTGAGAATTGCAAGCCAATTCGGGTGTGCCCGGCAAACTTCAATCGTAAAAATCGTGCCAACGATAAGAATTGTTGTCAGAACAATGAATTCAACACGGCGAATACCAAACCGCAAAAAAACAAGAACAATCAGGACGTCCGCAACGGTTATGAAGACACCGACAATTAACGGAAGACGGAAAAGGAGGTAGAGGGCAATCGAAGTTCCAACTACTCCGGTTAAGTCTGTTGCCATCATGGCAAGTTCATTTAGTAACCATAAACTAATCCGCACCGATTTAGGGGCCCGTTGAGCGATTGCTTGAGCTAAATCAGTCCTCGTAACAACACCGAGGCGAATTGAGAGCGACTGCATGATCATGGCAACGATGATTGACACGAAGAGGACACTTAATAACGTGTAGCCATACTGTCCACCACCAGCTAGTGAAGTTAGCCAATTACCTGGATCCATATAACCAACGGCAACAAGCGCGCCTGGGCCACTATACGCAAGAAATTTTTGCCAAAATGCTGATTCGTAGACGGTAGGGACGTTGACGCTTCCGTTGATTTCATCTAAACTTTTCTTCTTCATTAACTTAGTCGCTCCTTAGCGAGGTCAGCGATAAACTCAGCAAAGTGGGAGTCATCGTTGAGGGATGAGACAACATCAAGGGTATTGCCGCCACTTTCACGGAATGTTTGATAGTTTTGGACTGAATTTTCTTCGATCGTCTCTAAGCAGTCGGTAACAAATGATGGAGCAACGATTAAGATATTCCGCTTACCAAGTTGAACTAATTGGAGCAGGCGGTTTTTTAAATAAGGTTTTAGCCAGGGCATTGGGCCGAATTTAGATTGGTAAGCCATTTCAATTTGGTTTTCGGGAATAATAAGCCGCTTTTTTAGTTCAATTGTAGTTCGTTCAGTTTCATCCTGATATGGATCGCCGTGTTTAACCATTGAAACGGGAATACCATGATAAGAAATAATCAACATGTCGTAATTCCCGTTGTCCCAAGCTTCTTGAATGTGCTGACTAAGAACAGTGAGGTACCGTGGATCGTCAGCGAAACGATCGATGATTGGTAAAGTTGGATCAACAGCTTGGACCTGCTCAATAATGGACTGGGTTGTACTCTTAGTGAAATGGGGAAAGAGAGAAAGAACAATAATGTGTTTACATTCCTGTTTCATTTGCTGGAGAGTATCACTGATACTGGGCTTGCCGTAAGTCATTGCCATTTTAACCGACCACTCAGGAAGCATTTGTTGAACTTTTGCCGTTAGCTTTTTAGTATTAACAATTAATGGCGAACCATTTTTTAACCAGCAATCACGGTAAAATGTTGCGGAACGCCATGATCGCGTTGGTAAGATAATGCCATTTAAAAGTGGCTTCCAAAGTGCCGGTGGCATTTCCACAACGTTGCGATCCCCGAGAAACTGACGAAGATATTCCTTAACAGCAGGTGTTGTTGGTTCAGCAGGTGAACCGAGGTTAACAAGTAATAAGCCATAGTCTTTCATGCATCTAGCACTCCTTGAAGTAAGTTAGTAAGTTAATTGTACAACAAAACTAATCTGGCGCGTTTGGGAATAATTTCCGGTTCCTAATGAATAAAGCCAAATAGTTCTTTACAAGGATTAAGGGAAATGTTATACTACAACAGTTGATTAAATATGACTCTGCCTAAGACTCAGGTGGCGAAAGCCTTAATGATATAGCCTGCCGAGGAAGAAATTAAGTTCCTTCTCTATGTCTGCGGTCATAGGGATTTTTTTATAAATCCGGTCAAACTACATTGCAGGAGGTGAAAATTCATGAGTGAAGCAGCTATTGCTAAAAAGGCTGAAGTTGTTAAGCAAACTGTTGAATTACTTAACAATGCCGAATCAGCTATCGTTGTTGACTACCGTGGTTTAACTGTTGCTGAAGTTACTGATTTACGTAAGCAACTTCGTGACGCCGGTGTTAAGATGTCAGTTATCAAGAACAAGATTCTTGACCGTGCCGTTGAAGGTACTGACTACGAAGATCTTAAGAGCACTTTTGTTGGCCCAACTGCTGTTGCCTTCTCTGACGAAGACCCAATTGCTCCAGCAAAGATCTTGAAGAACTTTGCCGATGACCACGACGCTCTTGAAATCAAGGGTGGTTTCATCGAAAAGAAAGTTAAGACTCTCGATGAAATTAACGAATACGCTACTATGCCTAGTCGTGAAGATCTGTTGTCAATGCTTGCATCTGCATTGCAAGACCCAATGCGGAAGATTGCTCGTGCAGTCAAGGCCGTTGCCGACAAGGAAGACGAAGCCGCATAATTGTCGTATTACCATATATTATCAAATCAAAATTAATTACCTAAATATTGGAGGAATATAATCATGGCTTTTGATAAGGATGCTATCATTGCTTCATTAAAGGAAGCATCAATTTCTGACCTTAACGATCTTGTTAAGGCTATCGAAGAAGAATTCGACGTTTCTGCTGCTGCTCCAGTTGCAGCTGCAGGTGCTGCTGGTGGCGCTGCTGCCGCTAAGGACAGCTTCACTGTTGAATTGACTGAACCAGGTGCTGCTAAGGTTAAGGTTATCAAGGCTGTTAAGGACATCACTGGTGTTGGCCTTAAGGATGCTAAGGACCTTGTTGACGGTGCTCCTTCAGCAATCAAGGAAGACGTTAAGGAAGACGAAGCTAACGACATCAAGGAAAAGCTTGAAGCCGCTGGTGCTATTGTTACCCTTAAGTAGTCTAACTTCAAATAAACAAAAAGAGAGGTTGAACAATTATGTTCAGCCTCTCTTTTTGTTTAAAAATGTCGCCTTATAAGACAAATATCCCAAAATGAGTTTGCTATCTCTATTATCCTTTTATAAAATAAAAGTAGGTTCTATGTAACCGCTAACATACACTATAGGGAGGAGATAGTATGTTATTTCAAATTTATGGTAGCCAATCAGGTTGGCAATTATTCGGTTGGGTATTAGTATTTGCTTGTTTGATTATCACAAATGAAATAGCACGGCGTAGTAGAGCTGGGGGCCTGTTTTTCTTCGTTGTCTTACCGATTGCATTGACGATTTACTTCACAGCAATTTATATAGGTGCTGCTCAAGGACAGGCATGGGCATTACATAACCAGACCTATGTCCATATGAATAGCTGGTTTCACTATGCGAAGTTATACGCTGCGACATTTGGCTGTATTGGTTTTATGATCCTTAAGTATCATTGGGGTAAATTAGGAAAAGCATACTGGTTTAAGTGCTTCCCGTTTGTAATTGTTGCAATTAATATTTTTATCGCTGTGGGAAGCGACTTTGAATCAGCTATTCGGGGAATGAACGCGTTACAAACTACCGGAAGTCAGTGGTGGCTTTCTTCTGAGGGTGTTTGGCTTTACGGTGGCTGGTGGAACGTCCTTAATGGTATTGCCGGGATTATTAATGTTTTTTGTATGACTGGTTGGTGGGGAATTTATTCCTCAAAGAACGAGGACGACATGCTGTGGCCTGACATGATTTGGCTATTTATTCTGGCATATGACGTTTGGAACTTTGAGTATACTTATAGTAATCTTCCGACCCATTCATGGTACTGTGGTGTTGCTCTTTTGCTTGCACCAACGTTTGCGGCCGCAATTTGGAACAAGGGTGGCTGGATTCAAAACCGGGCAAATACGCTAGCAATCTGGTGTATGTTTGCTCAAGTCATTCCAGAATTTCAGGATAGTGGAAGATTTTCAGTTTTACCTGTTCTGTACAAGAACGGCGTAATGAATCCGGCAGTTCATCCAGGAGCTGCTGATCCGACAATGATGGGGGTAATTGCGATCCTATCGCTTGCAATTAACGTTGTGGTCTTTGCCATTATTTGGAAACGGGCTACTAGTATGGGAATCAACCCTTACACCCATGAAGTCTTTGTTGGAACTAAAGATTATGAAGAAGCGATGGCTCGGGCACAAAAGTAGTGATTACTACTTATTTAAGCTCAAGAAAAGGGACGCAACCAGGAAAAATTTCCTCGTTACGTCCTTTTTAGTGAACAAATCAGCTAGTCGCCGTGCCATCAATTAAACTAGTTTGCCGGGTGAGTGTGGTGAGTAGTAACAATCCGGTAGCCAAAGTAGAATTGAATAGTGGCAAGAACGATGTTGATCCAATTCAAGGCAACGAACCAGCCATTTAGCATGCTGGCATCGTGGGTTACTCCATAGTAAACCCAGAATCCAATGAAGACAGCACAGACATTAATCCAAGCAAATGTCTTTTGAAGGGTTTGGTTGTCGAGTTGGAACCACATCCAAATAACGTTAACAACGAACCAAATAGCTAAAATCCAAAAAATTGTGTTAAACATAATGCATCTCTCCTTTACAATTCATGCGAATGAAACAAGACTAGCAGTTACATGTTAAACAAGAACAAAATTTTAGCCAATACCGGTTAGTGAAGGGAATAGGTGAATACTAATTAAATGCCTTTATTTAATAAGAGCTAACCTTAGAAAATAATTGCTGATATTTAATTAGTAAGTCAACGTGGGTAGTACGGATTCCTTTGCAGTTAACGATATAGGTAGATCTTCAGAAGTCCTGCCAATAATCACCTCACTTATTACTACCCCCTTTAAGTTATATTAACAGGAAAATAGCTGTAAATCCAATGATAAGTAAATAATAAAAATAATAAATCCTGCCGATGAAAGTTATAATTTCACTGGCAGGATTTAGTTTAGTTTCGCTCTTTCTTCTTTAATAGTTCAGTGATTTCTTTTAGGTACTGAACTTCCTCGCTTGGTTTGGCAGGCGCTTCATCTTTCTTTATGCGAAAACGATTAATTGCTTTAACCATCAGGAAAACCACAAAGGAGATGATCAGAAAATTAATGACTGCATTGAGAAAGCTCCCATACTTAAATTGAGCTTCACCAACTGTCCAGGTAAGGTTTGAGAGATCAATCTTACCGATAAAGATACCGAGTAATGGATTAATAAGGTTATCTACTAATGATTTTACGATCGATGTAAACGCAGCACCGACAATAATACCGACTGCCATATCGACAACATTTCCGCGCGCAATAAAGTCCTTAAATTCTTTTATCATATGGGCCTCCTTCTTATTAACTACTTATTAGGTAAGTTATATTTTATCAAACAAGATTATCGTGCATCTGATAATCAGTGATGAATTTAATCAAATTTAAAAATATTCATTATTATATTTACAGCCAATATTATATCTTATATAATATTGGATGTATTAAGGAGGAAGAATAAATGAAAATTCAAATAACAGCTGAACTCCTTGATGGACTGGTTTTAGCGATTCTGAAACAAGACGATTATTACGGCTATGCATTAACGCAAAAGGTGAAAAATGTGATTGATGTTTCAGAGTCGACAATGTATCCGGTCCTTCGCCGTTTAAAAAAGAATGGCGATTTGACAACTTATGATAAGCCATTTCAAGGGAGAAACCGACGTTATTACCACATAACAGAAATTGGTGAACAAAGATTACAGGAAATCTTACGAATATGGGAAGGGTATAAGCAAAACTTGGATCAGATTTTTTATCAGAAGGGTGGAGAAAAATAATGGATGCTCGCCAAAAGTATATTTCAGAATTGAAAAGCTTTTTAGCGCCATTAACTGCTGAAGAAAGAACGGACGCGTTAGATTTTTATAATGAATATATTGAGGATGCTGGTTATGATAATTACCAGCAAATTATTAAGGAACTGGGAAATCCACGACAACTAAGTCACAAGATTTTAGCTGATTACTCAATTAAGGCTAATAATGAGGAAATTAAGAATAGTCATACAGCATCACCCCGTTCCAACTGGCGGGTCTTTTGGTTAGTAGTTATTGCAATTATTACATCACCAATTACGTTTGTGTTGAGTCTGGGAGCGTTAATCGTTCTTATTTGTGCTCTGGCAGCTGTCTTTGGGGTCAGTGTGGGAATATTAGGATCCCTAGTTGGCTTGATTTTTGGTAGTGGGTTAATGATCTATTCAGGAATTGGAGTTCTTGTTGCTGCTCCAATGACGGGGATCCTCTATGCCGGAATTGGGGTAACAATGATTGGTGTTTTACTCTTATGTATCCCTGTAGGATATTGGATTATTCGCTGGTTAGCACAGGCAATTGCTAATTTAGCTAAGTATATTTACCAAAAATTACTTCAAAGGAAGGCTGAGAAGCATGAAAAAAACATTTAAGATTGGTCTAGGGATACTAGTTATTGGGATTGTTTTAATGGTAGTTGGCTTTGCTGGCCACGGAATGAAAAATGTTAGTTTTAAGGGAGCTACCCCAGTAATTGAGAAACAAGTTACTAAAAAATTAAGCACGGCTAAATTTAATAGAGTTAATCTTACTAGCTCAAGTGCTAACGTTTTAATCAAGACAGGTTCAAAATTCTCAATTAGTTACCAGGGAAGTAATGCACGACTTCCTAAGGTTACGGTAACTAATCAGTCTGCAACCATTCATCAAGGTGAGGCTTATGGGACATTCTTTTCCTACAATAATGGTGACGATACCATTATTATTACAGTACCTAAGGGAACTAAATTAGCCGGGAAACTTGATGTTGCTGATGGCGATTTGAGTATTACGAATGTTGATTTGGAGAACATGGATGTTAACGTTGCTGATGGTGACGTTGTTTATAACAATCTCACTGTAACTGAAGGAAAGACAACTCTTGGTGACGGTGATTTCACCAGTAACAGAGTCATCTTTAAGGGGCACTATACGGTGAAAACTGATGACGGAGACAATAAAGTAATTGCTTCGCATGCTGATGGTTTTATTCTCCATACTGATGATGGGGATAATAAACTCGATGGGGTTGACCATGGGGCTGAAGACCTTCAGCAAAATGAATCAGCAACGAACCTTCTTCGCTTGGAGGCAAATGACGGTGATAATTCGGTAATTAACATTAAAGCAGTGGAATAAGTAAAAATGGTCCTTAGTATTAGGAAATTCTTAGTACTAAGGACTTTTTGTATTTATTTTATTCAAACGATCACTTGAGGTGAGTTCCTCATTCATTATGAATTGCTCTGCGAACGCAAAGGAGGGCTTAACTATGCCTTTTTTAAGGAATGACAGTAATTAAGAAGGAGCGTTGCAACTTGCTCTTGGATACTTGTCCTTGGCCCATAAGGATAGGAGAGATAAATCCTTCTATGAAAGCCATTCTTCCCAATTCTATGTAATGAAATCTTTTCAAGGTTAGTTGTACAGTTCCAGGATAACTCAGGAACAAAGCATGAAGCATAGCCCTGAGCTACTAAATTAATCATGAGATTACGATCGCCTGTTCGCAAGACAACTTGAGGATCTATTCTTTGTGCAGAAAGAAAGCGTTGGATAAAGTCGGCAAATGGTGACTCGTTCATTTCAATTAGGGGTAGTTGGTTAATTTTTTCCAATTGAAATGTTGACTGTGAAATTTCCTTACTCGTTGCCAAAAAGACTTCTTCGGATAGTAACAATTCGTTATGTTGCTCAGGAACCGGTAGAGGCACAAGCTGAAAATCATAATGACGAGGATCGTTGTCGATCTTACTTTGGATAAATTGAAGATTAATTTGGGGATATTTGTGATGAATGATTTTGAGAAATGAAACCAGTAAGGGAGTAGTTTCACACATCTTAATAGTAATCTTTTTATTGTTAAGTGAGTGAATTGCCTTTACATTTTCCTTTGCTAACCGTAGTTGATTGAATAAACGATTAACTACCGTAAAGAAATAATTACCTTGAGCGGTTAAGATTAACTTTTTCCCTTGACGAATAAATAGCGAAACGCCTAATTCGTTCTCTAATTCCCGAATACTGCGACTAATAGATGGTTGAGCAACATGTAATTTAGTTGCTGCCTTTGTCATATTCATTGTTTTGACGACTTCGGTAAAGTATTTTAATTGCGTTAAGTTCATCTTTGTTACCTCTTTCATAGCAATTTTGTTATTAACTACATAAAAAGTAATATTGGATTTTAAAAATAAATGAGAATATTCTAATTATATTATAATTTTGGAGGTGATGAAATGACGATTGATGACTATGTTAGGAAAAATCAGCAGCAGTTTATTAATCTATTAGCTAACTTTGTAAGTCAAAAAAGCCTTAGTCAAACAGGAGAAGGAATCCAAGCAACGATTAAATTCTTGAAAGAACTTTTAGAACAATTCATTCATGCGAAAGTTGAGATTATTGAAACGGCTGGTAATCCAATTATTATCGCAACCCTTTCTCCAGGGAAGGATAATGAATACTTGTTTTATGGGCATTATGATGTTCAGTTGCCAGGAAAATTGGCTGAATGGAAAGTAAAGCCATTCAAATTAACTCAGCGTGACGGCCGTTTGTATGGTCGCGGTACTGGCGATAATAAGGGCCAATTAATGGCACAAATATGTGGCTTTTATGTTTATCAGCAATTATATGGGGAGTTACCTTTTACAGCCAAAATTCTCATTGAGGGTGAAGAGGAGATTGGGAGTCCGCACCTTCTTCAAACAGTTCGTACTTTGAAAGATCCATACTTAAATAACCTTTCAGCAGTTTTTGTAATGGATGGATCAATGAGCCAATCAGGAGACCATGTTTTACGATTAGGGAATCAGGGTGTCTTATCGTTTAGATTAGGAGTAAGGACTAACGGAAACGACCTGCATTCAGGGAATTTTGGAAATGTTAGTAAGAATGCGGCTGTTGAGCTTATGCGGGTTTTAAATAAGTTAATTAACCCACTAACTGGTCAATGTAGAATTAAGGAATTTTATAAAGAAGTGGCTGAGCCAAGCAGTCAAGAACGAGAGTGGCTAAATGCTCTGCCAAGTCCGTACAATATTCCAGCACCAATTTATAAGGATAAATTTGATTATTATTATCGGCTAATGTTTCAACCATCAATGACAATTAATGGTTTGAGTAGTGGCTATGAGGGTAACGGGGTAAAAACAATTATTCCTGGTAAAGCAACTGCAATTATTGACTGCCGCTTGGTTGCTAATCAGACATGTGATGAGGTAATTAAATTAATTAACAACACGCTTAAAGCGGAATTAAATGAAGAACAAATCCAAATTAAGTACTTGGTTAAGCTTGATCCTGTAAAAATTGCAGCCAGCAACCCATTAATCCCTCGGCTGGTTTCGACAATTACAGAAGCCACCGGTAAAGCACTGATTGAGCCGGTAATGCCTGGCAGTGTTCCCAATTATATTTGGAAAGATATTGTCGGGATTCCGCCATTTACTATTCCATTGGCAAATTATGATCAGCATAACCATGCACCAAATGAGAATATAACAATTGATGCTTTTCTTGATGGAATAAAAATTATTACTTACCTCTGTCGAAATTTAAATTCTAAATAATGGAAAGAAGGTTACCTTATGGATGAATCACAACAGTTAATGGGCCAGAATGAAAGGCCAAAGTCATATCGAACACTAGTATTGGTTTTCTTGGGATTTATTGTTTGCTTTATTGATCGTTCCGCAATGAATATTGCGCTTGCTTATGTTGGAAAAAGCTTTACGTTGACTCCGGCTCAATTAGGAGTAGTCGGCTCTGCGTTTTTCTTTAGTTATTCGTTAATGCAGGTTCCAGGTGGTTGGCTGGTTGACCGCTTTGGCACTAAATGGATGACGGTGCTTTCGCTTTTGGCCTGGTCAGTATTTACTGTGATGACAGGATTTGCCTGGTCATTTACTTCGCTGATTATTATTAGGGTTCTGTTTGGAATTGGTGAAGGCTCATATCCGTCAGCAGCAATGAAACAGGTTCGCTTGGCATTTCCAGAAAATAAACGTGGTCAAGCATCCGCGGTTGCTATTTCATCTAATTATATTGGAAACGCACTAGCACCGTTTATTGTGGCTCCCTTGATTGCTCTGTTAAGTTGGCGTGGCGCGTTTCATGTTGTTGGAGCGTTAGGCCTTGTTTATTTGGCGTTCTATTACTTCTTCGAACGACCATTAAATCGCGAAATTCCAGATTATGATACAGGAGATCAAAAGGTTAAAGGAAAGTTTGACTGGCGAGTATTAAGCTTTTCGGTAGTTGTGTTTGGCTTTAGCGTGATTACAAAGGGATTAGATACTTGGATGCCTACTTATCTTCTTCAAGCACGCCACATTAATCTAAAAGGAATTGCTTGGTTAGTTCCCCTTCCTTCCATTACGGCAGGGATTGGATCATTTATTGCCGGATTCATCATGGTTAAGTTCTTTACCGGTCATGAGAAATGGTTAATTTCTCTTTCAGCGTTAGTGACTATGGTATTCATGTATGGAATGTTCCATTCGCTAAGCTTGACCGGAGTAATTACCTTTGAAGTATTGGCCTACTTTACTAAATCAATTGGTTTCGCTGCCTCCTATGCGTTTGTGGCACAATTGGTTGCAAAAACAAATTACGGGGCATCAATTGGGGTAGTTAATTTTGGTGGACAACTTGCGGGCTTCTTAGCACCAATTTTAATTGGCCTTGTTATCCAAGTTACTCATAGCTATACTGCAGCCTTCTTGGTATTAACGTTCTTTGCATTACTGGCATTTGTTGCTTCATTAACTATCCATGGTAAAAAGGCAAATTAGTAGGAGAAAGTGATGAGATGAAAATTGAAAAAGCACGATTATTTAAAATTGATTTACCCTTAAGGAATGCTTTTGAGGTTAGCTTCGGGGTAATTAAGTATAAGCGCACGATTATCTTAGAATTGACGGATCAGGATGGCAATTGTGGATATTCAGAGTGTTCAGCTTTTGATGTTCCATTTTATAATGAAGAATTTCGCTCAGGAGCATGGGACCTATTAAAAGAACAATTATTGCCCAAAGTTGTTGGCCATGACATTAATCATCCAGATGATATTTATCAACTATTTAGTCATATTCGGCGAAATAATATGAGTAAGGCATGTGTAAATTGCGCACTTTGGGATTTATATGCTAAACGGCTTCAGCTGCCGTTAGCAAAAGCATTAGGCGGAGACAAACAGAAAGTTGAAGTTGGGGTTAGTATTGGTGTTCAATCCTCACCGGAGAAATTAGTTGAAACAGTTCGTGGCTATCTCAATGATGGCTATCGGCGAATAAAAATGAAAATAAAACCGGGAGCCGATTATCAGTTCATTAAAGCTGTCCGAAACGAGTTCCCAGAAGCAATGCTCATGGCTGATGCCAATTCGGCATACCGCTTAAAAGATCTACCAATGTTACAACGGCTTGATGAATTAGGGTTACTCATGATTGAACAGCCGTTGGAGCCGGGCGATTTAGTTGATCATGCACAACTTCAATCCAAATTAAAGACAGCAATTTGTCTGGATGAAAGTATCCTTTCTTTGGCTGATACTAAGAAAATGATTCAATTAGGTAGTGGTCGTATTATTAATATTAAAGTTGCTCGGGTTGGTGGACTAGGAGCAGCAAAACAAATTCAGGAATATGCAAGTAAGCATGGTATTCAATGTTGGTGTGGCGGAATGTTAGATTCTGGAGTGGCAAGGGCGGAAAATGTTGCGATTGCTACTCTTCAAGGATATACACTTCCTAATGATATTGCTGCCTCAACTCGTTATTATAATCAAGATATTATCAAACCAGTAGTTGAGCTAGATGGAACTTACGTCAATGTTTCTCATCGCCCCGGGCTAGGCTACGAAATTGATTGGGACAATATGAGAAAATTTTGTAAAGCGGAACTGGTATTAAAGTAAGGAATTTAAGTAGCAAAAAAGAAGACCGAGAAAACTCGATCTTCTTTTTGAATTTAATCAGTTGATTAGTCGTTTTCTACACCAGTACCTTCGTAGCAACGTTCAAGGAGTTCCTTAAGCTGGCTAACGAGTGGTTCAACTGGGTTAGTAGTTGTACATTGATCTTCGTAGGCAAGAACGGCAAGCTTATCAACAACTTTGTCAAAGTCTTCCCGGCTAACACCATTGTCTTTAAGGCTTAACTTAACACCACACTTGTGAGCAAGTTCAATTACTTTCTTGGCGTATGCTTCAGCTAATTCTTCATCAGAGTTTCCTTGAAGACCGATGAAACGAGCAATGTCAGCATAATCCTTAGTTGCGTGGTAAGTCTCGTAGTGAGGCCAGAGAGCAAGCTTTTGTGGTCGCTTAGCGTTGAACCGGATAACTTGTGGAAGGGCGATTGCAATCAATAAACCGTGAGGAAGGCCAAATGCTCCACCCATCTTGTGGGCAAGAGAGTGGTTAATTCCAAGGAATACTTGACCGAATGCCATCCCAGCCATGGTTGAGAAGTCGTGCATCTTTCGCCGAGCAAGCTTGTCACCCTTTACAGAATTAGGAAGGTATTCCATAACTCCTTTGATAGTTTGAAGTGACCAACCACGAGTATAATCAGTTGCCATTACTGAAACATATGATTCAGTAGCGTGACAAAGGACGTCCAAGCCCGTGTAAGCAGTGGTCTTGGGAGGAACAGTTTCAACGAATTGTGAATCGACAATCGCAATGTTTGGAGTTAATGCGTAGTCAGCAAGTGGGTACTTAACGTGGGTCTTTGAATCAGTAATTACGGCAAACGGGGTAACTTCTGAACCAGTTCCTGAAGTAGTTGGAATCCCAATTAATTGTGACTTAGTTGGCTTCTTGATTTGGTAAGCACGCTTACGAATATCAAGGTACTTTTGCATAACACCGTACCATGAAGTTTCTGGGTGCTCGTAGAACATCCACATTGCTTTGGCAGCGTCCATTGGTGAACCACCACCAAGGGCAATGATGGTGTCCGGCTTAAAGTCGTTCATCATGGCAACACCCTTTTCAACGGTGTTAGTTGATGGATCTTCTTCAACATCATCGAAAACTAAGAAAGCAGTTTCGTTTTGACGAAGACGTAATTCATCAATTACTCGTTGAACGTAACCACGCTTGCTCATTCCCGGACCGGTAACGATAAAAGCACGGTCGATGTTAGGAATGTCGCGCAATTCTTTTAGTGAGTTGCGTTGAAAGTATACTTTTGGGGGAATCTTAACCCATTGACGGTTTTCACGACGCTTAGCAATAACCTTAATGTTTAACAGATCCCAGTCAGTAACGTTGTGTGATACTGAGTTACCACCGTATGAACCAGTACCAAGAGTAAGGGATGGGGTCATGTTGTTGTAGATGTTACCAATACCACCGATACCAGATGGTGAGTTAACGATGATCCGAGAAGCACGCATTTCAAGGCCGTACTTAGTAGCTAAATCATCATCAAGTGTATGGATAGCAGCAGTGTGTCCTTCACCACCGTAGTGAAGTAATTGACGACAAATATCAAAGGCGTTTTCGTGAGAAGTTGCCCGGTACATGGTCAGAACTGGAGAAAGCTTTTCAGCTGAAAGTGGATAATCGTCACCGACACCTTCGTATTCAGCAATAATTACCTTAGTGTGTTCAGGAACGTCTTTCAAACCACACATTTCAGCAATTGCGTTAGCAGAACGACCGGCAATTGGGCCACGTACTTGGTGCCGTTTAGTGTCAATAAATCCTTCGGTGAAGGTATCTAACTCATTTGGCTTAACGAAGTAACAATTCCACTTCTTGAATTCTTCTTTTACTTGGTCATAAATTTCGTCATCAACAACTACTGAGTTTTCAGTAGCACAAATCATACCGTTATCAAAGGTCTTGGATAAAACAATGTCGTAAACAGAACGAGCAATGTTAGCAGTCTTTTCAATGTAGGCAGGACCGTTACCAGGACCAACACCTAATGCAGGATTACCTGAACTGTAAGCAGCCTTAACTAATGCAGGACCACCAGTTGCCAAAATAGTAGCAATGTTAGGGTGACGAAGTAATGCATTGGTAGCTTCGAGACTACATTGTGGAATCCATTGAATCATGTCCTTAGGAGCACCGGCTTTTTCTGCAGCTTCCTGAAGAATCTTTGCAGTCTTAATTGATGACTTTAAAGCTTGAGGGTGGAAGGAGAAAATAATTGTGTTCCGTGTCTTAGCAGAAATAATGGATTTGAAAATTGTAGTTGAAGTTGGGTTAGTAACTGGGACAACACCAGCGATAATTCCCAGTGGATCAGCAATTGTAATTGTTTGGTCTTCATCATCATCTTTGATAATACCGACAGTCTTATCATGACGAATGTTGTTCCAGATGTATTCACTAGCATAGATGTTCTTAATTGCTTTATCTTCAGCAACACCACGACCAGTTTCGTTTGCAGCGTCCACGGCTAAATCCATGTGGTGTTCTTCTGCTGCCAATGCCATTGCTTGACAGATCTTATCAACTTGTTCTTGGCTGTAGTAACGTAATTTGTCAAAAGCCTTTTGACTACGCTCTACCAAGTCATTAATCATAGTTTGAGCTTCTTGTTCTTTATCAACAGTTGTTGTAGTTTCAAGATTTTTCTTATCTTTAGCCATGAGAATAAGCTCCTTTAGTTTTTATAGTTTTTGTTAATCATTGAACATAAATAAATATACTATATTTTTTGAAAAAGTAAATAGCTATGTGATTGAATGAACAATGGTAAAAAGTCGTGTTAGCGTTTCCAATATTATTACTTCAATGACTGAGAAAACAATAAAAATATTGGTATTATTTTTGGACTAGTCCACTAATGAAGGATCTTTTATTTATTATTGATTGAAATGTAGTTCACAATCTTATAATAAAAATATTTAGTGCATATTTGATAGCTATGTTCTTAGCTGAACAGGCTAAACAAAAACTGCAAGATAATCTCAAATAGTGATTATCTTGCAGTTTTTATTAGGATATTTAATTTTACTCTTTATCGTTCTTATCTTTTGAAGCGTTTGGATCAGCAACGTTGTAATCGTCATCGTTCATCGCTTCAACAGCCCCTAAACGGTAGCCATTACCTACTTGACTAAAGAAGTCATGATTTGCAGTTGATGTGGAAATCCCGTTCATAACAACTGGATTAACATCTGAAGCGGTATCGGGGAAGAGTGGGTCTTGTCCGAGGTTCATCAGGGCCTTATTGGCATTGTAACGAATAAAGGTTAAGACGTCTTCGGTCCAGCCAACCTGATCATAAAGCAAGTGGGTGTACTTTTCTTCGTTATCATATAATTCGTAAAGGAAGTTATACATCCAATCCTTCATATCTTGTTGTTGCTTTTCTGTCCGGTCATGCATTCCCACTTGGAACTTGTAACCAATGTAAGTTCCGTGAACTGACTCGTCCCGTAAAATTAACTTAATAATTTCGGCAACGTTGTTCAACTTGTTATGTCCTAGATAATAAAGTGGGGTATAAAAACCAGAATAGAAGAGGAAAGTTTCAAGGAAAACGTTGGCAACCTTCTTCTTTAATGGATCTTCTTCTGGATTACGGTAAATATTAGCAATTTGAACCGCCTTGTTTTGCAAGAACTCTTCAGAATCTGACCAGTCAAAAATTTCGTTAATCTCTTCAGGGGTATTTAATGTTGAGAAAATTGTTGAGTAACTCTTAGCGTGAACAGATTCCATGAATTGGATATTATTTAAAACTGCTGTTTCGTGCTGTGTCTTAACGTCTTGCTTTAAGGCAGTTAAACCAGCTTCAGATTGAACAGTATCCAGAAGGGTTAATCCCCCGAAAACGTGACCAACAGTCCACTGATGATCGGTATCAAGCTCTCGCCAATCATCTAAGTCATTTGAAACAGGAATTCGCGTATCGAGCCAGAACTGTTCTGTCAGTTTCTCCCAAGTTGCTTTGTCGATCATATCGGAAACTTCATTCCAATTAATCGCTTTGTATTCTGTCAAAGGTTTATATTCTTCAAGCTTCATTTATTAGGCTCCTTATTCACAATCACCATTTTAAGACGTGAATTTTTAAAATTCATATATTTTTAAGTTTAGCAAGCATCGATCTGAAAATCAATTTAATCCCGCTTAGATAACACAGCTTTCACATTGGTTTGCACCAATTTCATCATTGTCGTCGGTAAATGTTCGGATGTAGTAAATTGACTTGATCCCTTTCTTGTAAGCATAGTGCCGCAGAATGTTGAGATCACGAGTGGTCATTTTATTTGTTCGACCATTTTTCCATTCATAGAGACCCTCTGGTATGGTTGAACGAACGAAGAGGGTGAGCGATAGAGATTGATCAACGTGCTGTTGAGCAGCTGCATAAGTATCAATTACTGTCCGCATATCCATATCATATGCAGAACGGTAATATGGCATTGTGTCATTGGAAAGGTATGGAGCAGGATAGTAAATCTTCCCAATCATCTTCTCTTGACGTTCTTCAATCCGATTAATAATTGGTGTCAAGCTTGCAGTTGAATCGTTAATGTATGAAGTGGAACCATTTGGCGCAACCGCTAACCGGTATTCATTGTATAATCCATCAGCCATAACGTCATCCTTTAGCTTCTTCCAGTCGTCAATTGTTGGAATATGGATGTTTGCAAAAAGCTTCTTAACAAGGTCAGACTTAGGACCCCAATCCTTACTTACGTATTTGTCAAAGTATGAACCATCAGCGTACTTGCTCTTTTCAAAATTATGGAACGTTTCGTGGCGTTCCTTTGCAATTTCATTTGATGCAACTAATGACCAGTAATTAAGCAACATGAAGTAAACACTGGTGAATTCAACAGCAACTGGGCTTCCGTATTGAATATGATTCTTTGCTAAGTAGCCATGAAGGCCCATTGCTCCAAGCCCAATTGAGTGGCTAAGCTCGTTCCCCTTTTTGATTGAAGGAACCACATCGAGGCTTTCAACGTCACTGATCCGAGTTAGACCACGAACGATTGCGCGAATTGAACGACCAAAATCTGGGGTATTCATCATGTTAGCAATATTAGTAGAACCTAAATTGCAGCTAATATCAGTACCAAGCGTTTCGTAACTTTGATCATCGGCAACAACAGATGGGGTCTGAACCTGAGCGATTTCAGAACAGAGGTTACTCATCACGATTTTACCGTCAATTGGATTGTCACGGTTAACGGTGTCAATGTTGATAATGTAAGGATAGCCAGATTCTTGTTGAAGCTTACTGATTTCATCTTCGAGGTCACGGGCATTCACTTTCTTTTTGTGGATCTCATCGTTAGCAACCATATTATCGTATTCTTCAGTAATATCAACGTAGGAGAATGGCTTACCGTATACCCGTTCTACATCGTAAGGGCTAAAAAGGTACATATCTTCGTCTTTTTCAACCAATTCATAGAACTTATCAGGAACGGTGATTCCAAGTGAGAGAGTCTTTAGCCGAATTTTTTCGTCAGCATTTTCCTTCTTGGCACCTAGGAATTCAATAATATCCGGGTGGAAGACGCTAAGGTAAACAACTCCGGCACCTTGACGCTGTCCCAGCTGGTTAGAATAGGAAAAACTATCTTCTAACAATTTCATTACCGGGACAACCCCGCTAGCAGCATGTTCGATTTTCTTGATTGGGGCCCCAGCTTCACGGAGGTTGCTTAAATTAATTCCCACACCGCCACCAATCTTAGAAAGCTGGAGTGCGGAATTGATTGTCCGACCAATTGTGTTCATGTTATCTGTTGGCTGAATGGCAAAGCATGAAACGAACTCTCCCCGCCGTTTCCGACCAACGTTTAAGAAGGTTGGGGTAGCTGGCTGGTAGCGCTGGTGAATAATTTCATCAGCCAAGATCATTGCTAAATCTTCATCCCCGTTTGCTAGGTAAAGGGCGTTCATTGCAACCCGGTCGATATAGTTCTCGAGATAATATTCCTTGTCGTTAGTTCGCAAGGCATATTGAGCATAGAACTTGTAAGCGGCCATAAATGAATGAAAATGAAAATCTTGTTGCTTCAAGTAGTCGTATAACTTTTCAATAAAAGCATCACTATACTTGTCCATAAAACCGTCTTCAATATAGTCATTGTCTTCTAACCACTTATAGCGAGCGGTTACCGAAGCAAATTGCTTGGTATTAGGCTTTACATTATTCTCAATAAAGTCTTTGAGGGCAGCTTGATCCTTGTCTAATTGGATCTTGCCATCCTTGGGAATATTAACTTCATTATTAAGGTCATAGTACTTAACTTGTGTTAAATCAATATCAGACAGTGCCATGTTTTTTCTCACTTTCTATTATTCATTAAAAATAGCGAATAAAAAAAGTGGCTGCGATAAAAAATACTTTCTATCACTAACCACTCTAAAATCATCAAATTTCGGTATAGGTTGATGAATTTTGAATAGTCCTTGCGATTAGATTAAATAGCTTGAGTTAATTTATTTAATTCGTCAGGACGGAAACCAGAAAAGGCATTACCATTTGGCAATTTAACGACTGGAGTTGCCATGAAGCCTTCTGACTTTAAACTGTTAATGAATTCTGGTTGTTCATCAATATTATGTTCAACGAAATTAATGTTGTGGGCTTTTAAAAATTTCTTCGTCATTTTGCATTGGATGCAGTTATTTTTGGAAAACACAGTAACCATTTTGATCCCCTCACTCGTCTTATTTGATGTTTTCTAGTATAGCGATCTTATGTAAAAAATCAATGAAAAAGTGCTATATATTGTGTGACTTTAAATGGTGAAACACAATATATAGCACATGAGGTGGGCAATTATGTATGTGAAACTTTTTGATTTATTTCTTGATAAATGATAGATTGATCAACAAATTAATATTATACACTGAAAAGAGAAATTTAACATGAATTAAAGGAGAATTTTTACGATGAGGGAAAGAGTAACAGTTCCCCGAGAAGAACAAGCAAAGTTTATGCGAGCGGCCATTACTGAAGCAAAAAAAGCAGCGTTGTTAAACGAGGTTCCCATTGGTGCGGTAGTGACCTATCAAGGTAAGATTATAGGTCGTGGTCATAACATGCGGGAAAAATTTCAGGACGTGACTTATCATGCAGAAATGCTAGCAATTATGGAAGCTTGTTCCTACCTTCATAGTTGGCGTCTTGAAGATTGTGACCTATATGTTACTCTTGAGCCGTGCATGATGTGTAGCGGAGCAATTGTAAATGCGCGAATCAGAAATGTTTTTTACGGGGCGACTGATCCTAAAGCAGGAACGGTCGATAGTTTGTATCATTTGCTTGGTGATGAGCGATTGAATCATCAGGTTTATGTGACCGCTGGTGTTCTTGGTGAACAGTGTAGTCAAATGTTAAAGGATTTTTTTCGGACAGTGAGAAAAAAACGCAAACTTGCCCGAAAAAAGAAAAAGACTAGTAATTCTAAATAAAATGTTGTATGATGATATTTGCCGTAAGGCCTTAGAGCAAGGGTATGCTTACGAACCGTGTCAGGTCCGGAAGGAAGCAGCACTAAGTTTGATGTATCTTGTGCTCTAAGTTTTTTAAGAAATTAACCGTGAGGCTGGGATTCTATTTCCTGGCCTCTTTAATTTTATAATTGAAAATTTTATTTGTCTTAAATTCAGTTCAAATGATTTTTCTTTTGATAAAAGCTAGTATAATATTAAGCAGCATTAAAATTACGGAAAGGAAGCTGATTAATGAGTTACCAGGCATTATATCGTGTATGGCGTCCACAACGGTTTGACGATATGGTTGGTCAACAAGTTGTTACCCGGACACTCAAAAACGCCATTATTACTCACCAAATTAGTCATGCCTACCTCTTCGCTGGGCCACGGGGGACTGGGAAGACTTCTGCGGCTAAGATTTTCGCCAAGGCTGTTAATTGTCATCATTCTCAAGATGGTGAGCCATGTAATGAGTGTGATACTTGTAAAGCAATTACTAACGGCCAATTAAATGATGTTATTGAAATTGATGCTGCATCGAATAACGGTGTGGAGGAGATTCGTGATATTCGTGATAAGGCGAAGTATGCACCAACGCAAGCGGACTATAAAGTTTACATTATTGATGAAGTTCACATGCTTTCAACAGGGGCGTTTAATGCTTTGCTTAAGACGTTGGAAGAACCACCTGCCAATGTAATCTTTATTTTGGCAACAACTGAGCCGCATAAGATCCCGCTTACAATTATTTCTCGGGTTCAGCGGTTTGATTTCCGTCGTATTTCAGCTACTGATTCATTTGAACGCATGAAGTACATTTTGGATCAGAAAAAGGTGGAGTATGATGAAAAGGCATTATGGGTAATCGCAAATGCTGCAGAAGGTGGGATGCGGGATGCATTAAGTATTCTGGATCAAGTTCTTTCCTTTAGCGATAATCAGGTTAAGCTTGATGACGCCCTTTTAGTAACGGGGAGTGTTACTAAACAACTTTTAAAGAAGTATTTCTTGGAGGTTTGCCAAAACCAAAGTGCTTCTGCGTTAGAGACAATGAAGCAAATCCTTGGTGAGGGGAAAGATGGTCAGCGATTTATTGAAGATTTAATCTCATTTATTCGAGATGTCCTTTTGTATCAAGAATCGCCTGATTTGATAAAGGTTGAGAGCACGGGGTTAAAAGATGAGGACTTTACGGAACTAAGTAAAGCAGCTTCGTCAACAACGTTATACCGAATGATTGATGATCTAAATAATATTCAGATGGAAATGAGATTTACGACCCATCCGGATGTCTATTTAGAGGTTTTAACCGTTAAGTTATCCCAGCCGGAAGCAGATCAGCCTGTTGCTAGCGTGTCAAAGCCAACCCAAGCTAATCAAGAGGCAAATCAAGCGGAAGTTAATAAACTTCAAGCGCAGATTCAAGCCCTGCAGCAAACTGTTAAAGAGCTTCAGCAACAAGAAGCCCCAACTGTTAAGCCGGTTGCTAAAAGTTCTTCTAAAGCAGTTAAAGGGCAGCCACGTGTTAAATCACGAAGTAATCGGGTCAATTTGCACCAGATTTATCCGGTTCTTGGGGCTGCTACGCGTCAGGATCTTGCTAAAATGAAGGAACTCTGGGGAGATATGCTTAATATGCTTAGCGTCCCTCAGCGCTCTCTCCTACACGTTTCTCAACCTGTGGCTGCCAGCCCGGATGGGATTATCGTGGCATTTGACTATGCATTCCTTTTTCAGCAGGCAACTGATGATCAAGCTTTAATTCAAGCGATGGAAGATGGACTGCAACGCCTGAGTGGTGATCAGCGAAGAGTTGTGTTTGTCCCTAAGGATCAGTGGCCGCAAATACGGAAAGAGTATATTCAAAGTCATGGCTTAGGAAAAGGGGCTTCTCGTTCTACTGGTGATAACCCGCAACTCACGACAGCAAGTGCTGAAGCGCCAGCAGAGGAGCCGGTTTCAACTGCGCCGGCAGCGGTTCAAGAACCACAACCAAAGGCAGACGAGCAAAAAGATTTGGTTACGACTGCCCAAGAGCTGTTCGGTAGTGATATTGTTAAGGTAGAAAATAATTAAAGGGGAATGATAAATTATGATGAACGGTATGAACATGCAACAAATGGTAAAACAAGCTAAAGAAATGCAAAAGAAAATGATGGCTGAACACGAAGAACTTGCTAAGCAACAATTCGTTGGCCAAGCACCAGATGGCATGGTAACCGCAACCTTTACTGGCGATAATAAGTTAGTTAATCTGGAAATTAAGCCAGAAGCTGTTGATCCAGATGATATTGATATGCTTTCAGATCTTGTGCTGGCAGCCGTTAATGATGGAATGAAGAAGGTCAACGATGCTACCCAAAGTACCTTGGGTAAGTACACTCGTGGCTTGGGGATGTAAGAGTGCAGTATCCTGAACCGCTAGCAAAGCTAATTGAAAGCTACACAAAACTACCGGGTATCGGTCAAAAGACGGCTACCCGGCTAGCTTTTTATACACTGACGATGCAAGGTGATGACGTTACAAACTTTGCTAAATCATTATTATCAGCTAAGCGTGATCTCCATAGTTGTAGTATTTGTGGCAACATTACGGAAGACGATCCTTGCCCAATTTGCCAAGATAAGACTCGTGATCGTTCACAAATTCTTGTGGTTGAGCAATCACAGGATGTTATGGCAATGGAACGAATGCATGAGTACCATGGCTTGTACCACGTCTTAAATGGTGTAATCTCACCCGTTGCAGGGACTGGCCCGGAAGATATTAATATTACTAGCCTATTAGATCGTCTGAAAAAGGACGATGAGATAAAAGAAGTGATTATTGCAACTAACGCTTCGTCGGATGGCGAGTTAACTGCTAGTTACCTTGCAAAATTAATTAAACCTGCCGGAATCAAAGTTACGCGGTTAGCCCATGGACTTTCTGTCGGGGCTGATATCGACTATGCGGATGAAGTAACCCTGTTTAAGGCTGTTCAAGGACGAACGGAGATGTAACAAATGCTTTTTCATCATCGGAATCAAGAAGAGGTAAAGCAAGAGCGTGACCAGCGACTACTGAATTTAATTTATGAAACAAAGGCAAGTTGGGATCACGCAAAGGAAACAGAGCGGGCCGTTTACGAGGCAAATGCAAGTACGGAACTTCATTATCGAAGTCGCTTGCAAGAACAAAAATATTTGTACCTTTACCGAATTGCACGCAAATTTAAAGTACATGGTGAACTAAACCAGAGCGTAATCGATCGTTAGGAAGAGGATTAATGGTAGGAAAATTTATTTCATTTGAAGGACCAGATGGTGCTGGGAAAACAAGTGTAATTGCCGCAATTCAAACTGAGTTAGAGCAACAGCTTGGTAAAGAACGGGTAATGTATACGCGTGAACCTGGAGGCAACCATATTTCTGAGCAAATTCGCCGAGTTTTATTTGACGAGCATAACACTGATATGGATGGCCGGACGGAGGCGCTATTATTCGCGGCTGCCCGTCGTCAGCACATCGTTTCAGAGATTTTGCCAGCCTTAAAGGCAGGTAAAGTAATTCTTTGTGATCGTTATGTCGATAGTTCAATTGCTTATCAGGGAGCTGGCCGCCACCTTGGTGAGCAGAAAATTTGGCAAATTAACCAGTACGCAATTGACGGGCTGCTGCCTGATTTAACTATTTATTTGGATGTTGAGTCAAAGTTGGGGTTGCAGCGAATTGCTAAACACCGAGCTGACCAAGTTAACCGGTTAGACGAAGAACAGTTAAGTTTCCATAAAACTGTTCGTGAAGCATTTCTTCGTCTTCAACGAGAAAATCCAGAAAGAATTAAGTTGATTGATGCTAGTCAGTCACTGCCTAAAGTAATTAGCGATGTTAAACAAACGATTCACGCAAAGTTTAACGATTTATTTTAAGTTAGTGGCATTTAAAGAAAGGTGATTTATTATGAAAATGATAATTGCGATTGTTCAATCCAAGGACAGTAATCGGCTTCGGAAGGCATTTGCCAACAACCATATCCAGATGACTCAACTTTCTACAACCGGTGGCTTTCTTCGTGAAGGAAACGCAACGTTTTTGATTGGAATTGAAGATGAGCGCGTTCAAGACGTTCTTGATATTATTAAGAAGAACGCTAAATCTCGTGAACAATATGTTACGTCGCAAATGCACATGGATGTTGAAGGTGGTTCTGCCTTTCCGGTTAATGTTCAAATTGGCGGAGCAACTGTCTTTGTAATGCCAGTAGAACAGTTCCATAAGTTTTAGTTGAGTAGGTGAAAAGAAGTGGCTGACCAATTGCAGGCAGAGCGTTTGCAGCCTTTAATTGTTAAGCAATTGCAAACGGTAATAAAAAATCATGAATTAGCGCATGCGTACCTCTTTGTTGGTCCAACCGGCTCAGGAAAAAGTCAATTGGCCATGTGGTTAGCGCTACGCCTTTTCTGTCTTCATTTACAAAATGGTGAGCCTGATCTTACCTGTCCTGAATGTCAGCGAATTTTAAGCGGCAACCATCCTGATGTGGTCGTTGCTAAACCAGAAGGACGGCAAATTAAGGTTGATGAGATCCGTCACTTAAAGGATGAATTTACCAAAAGTGCTGTTGAGGGCAATAAAAAGCTCTTTGTTATTCATGATGCCGAAAAGATGACGAATAATGCTGCCAATAGCTTGTTAAAATTTATTGAAGAACCGAGCCCAGGAATTTACATTTTGATGTTAACCACTAATAAGAGTGCCGTGTTACCAACAATTCGTTCACGGACACAAGTGATTGAGTTGCGTCCTTTAGCGCGGGCTGAACTTGAAAAAGCATTAGCTAAGCAAGAAATTCCACGAACAGAACGAAGCGTTGCTATTGGGTTAACCGACTCTGTAAGCGAGATTCTGGAATGGCGAAAAGATGACTGGTTAAAGCAGGCGATTGCAGCAATCTCGCTGTGGTATCGGCACATCAGTAATGCAAACATGCTAGGCTTCGTTGATGTTCAAACAGAGATCGTTAAGCTAGCAACTGATCGCCAAAAGCAGCAGTTGATTCTCGATCTCATGGCATTGATTTGGCGAGATACGTTATTGATTGCCAACGGAATGACTGCTGAAGAGGATCTGCACTTTTTACAGGATCAAGAACTCCTAACTACAACTGCTCAACAATATTCTGTACAGACATTGTTGGAAATTAGTCAGGAAACATTGGCTAGTCGACATCTTTTGGATCAAAACATGGCATTTCAGAACGTTACGGAACAGTTAACCATCAAAATTGCCCAAGCACTTTCGGCATAGGAGGATAATCACAATGAGTGAACATAGTAATCCAAGTAATATTTATGATCGCTTCGCTCAGGTAACTAAGCAAACGCATGACCTAGTTGCTAATATGGAACAGCTCCAGGCCCAGGTGACAGAATTAATGGAAACTAATGCTGAACTTTCAATTGAAAATGACCATTTACGAACGATGTTAAAGAAGATGCATCAGCCAAAGCATGATGATCATCTTTCCGGTTCACGGGAAAATTTAAAAAAGTTGTACCAGCAAGGCTTTCATGTTTGCAGTGAATACTTTGGAAAGCGGCTTGAACAGAATGAATCGTGTACTTTTTGTTTAGATACGATTTTCGGTCATGATCAGCCAACAATTAAGTAGGGAGAGGAAAATGCAACAGGTTAGTAGCTTTCAAAATCAGAATTCGGGAACGTTATACCTTGTACCAACACCGATCGGCAACTTAGACGATATGACATTTCGAGCAGTTAAAGTGCTAACGGAAGCAGACCTGATTGCAGCTGAGGATACGCGGCATACTCAACAATTATTAAATCACTTTGATATTCACACGCCTGAGATTAGTTTCCACGAACATAATACGGAACAACGAATTCCAGAATTAATTGGTAAATTAAAAGCCGGAATTACGATTGCTCAATGTAGTGATGCGGGGATGCCATCAATTTCTGATCCCGGAAAAGAATTAGTTGCGGCAGCAGTAAAAGAGGGAATCCCGGTTGTTCCATTACCCGGTGCTAACGCTGGTTTGACAGCATTAATTGCCTCTGGTCTCGTTCCCCAGCCGTTTTACTTTTATGGTTTTCTTGAACGGAAGCACCAGCAACAAGTTCAGGAATTAGAACAATTGCGGAATCGTTCAGAGACCATGATCTTCTATGAAGCACCTCATCGCTTGAAAAAAACTCTTAAAGTGATGGCTGAAGTTTTTGGTGACGATCGGCAGGCAGTTTTAGCTCGTGAATTGACTAAACGGTATGAGGAGTTTAGTCGGGGAAGTTTAGCTGAGATAATTGCTTTTTATGATGAACACCAGCCACGAGGGGAATACGTTGTGTTAGTTGCGGGAAATTCTCATCCTGATGAAGAAGAGGAAGAAGAAACTGGTACCCCGGTTGAACAAATTGATCAGGCAATCAGTGAGGGATTGTCTACTAATGAGGCGATTAAACTAGTTGCTAAGAAAAATAAGCTAAACCGTCAGGAACTCTATAAGCAGTACCATAATATTTAGGAGTAAAAATGGAATTAAAACAATCAGCACAAGAATATGAAATTCCGCATCAACTAACTTATTATGAGTGTGATGAATTAGATCACCCTACTTTGAGTATGGTAATGAGTATGCTCTCTGTTGTTGCAGATGAACAAAGCAACAAACTAGGATTAAATCGGGAAGTCGTTCAATCGACAGGTGGTTCGTGGGTCTTTGTGAATTTTGAAGGGGAGCTTGATCTTCAATCTTTGAGAAGTGGTGACACTGTTATTCTGGGGACACGAGCAACAGGGTATAACCGTTTTTTTGCTACCCGTGAGTTTTGGGTTCGTGATAAGGATGGTCAAAAAGAATATGCCCATGTAAAAGCGTTACTAGTATTTATGAATTTAACTAGTCGAAAGATGGAGCAGATTCCTGAAAAGGTAATTGCAGCTTACCAGGCACCACAAGTTAAACGGGTGCCACGCGGGCAGCGACCTAAGCAAATCCCAGAAGACGCAACCTTATCAGGGAAACAATACCATGTTCGCTACTTTGACTTAGATGCTAATCACCATGTCAATAATGCTCGTTACTTTGATTGGCTCTTGGATCCGCTTGGTGAAGAATTTTTAACGACTCATCAGTTAAAGTCCTTTTCAATTCAATATCAGCAAGAAGTTCGTGCCGACCACGACATTACTAGTGAGTTCATGATGGTAGATTCGCATACTAGTCTTCACCAGATTAAAAATAACGGTACCCTTTGTACGAGGGCTGAGTTTAGCTGGTTGAGTTAAAAAATTATCGAATTGAAGATGTTCAAAAACTACTGTACTAAAAAGGGTTCAGAAAAGACATTTTGTTTTTTTCTGAACCCTTTTTAGCACTCTCTTTTTGTTCATTAATGGTAGACTTAAAGTGGAAAAACATTGAGGGGTGATTAGAATGAAAAATTCGTTGACGGCAGTAATTTATTTACAACCGGACCAGATTTTCTTACGGATTATTGAGCTCCCAAGCCTTAAGGTAATTAATGACGTCCGTTCAGGGTTATTTGATATCGGTGAAGATGATAAAACCGCTAATTATCGAAAAAATATGGCGGCAATTACCGATAATATAGAAGGATTTAAGGAACTGATCAGTGATTATCAAGTTGATAATATTAGGTTCTACGGTGCTTATGAAGATATGGATAGCGTTACTGCTAGTTATGTTGCGGACCAGCTAAAGGTTCGTACTGGGCTGAAGATTGAGTGGCTGAATAATAATCAGTTAATGGCCCAGTCAATGAGTTATATTGTTGATCAGTTACCAGAATTTAAGAGGCTAAGTAAACACTGTTTGTATATTTTGAGTATTGGTTTAGATAGCTCAACATTGGCATTTTTCCACCATGGCAACTTTGAAACTTCATGGGAAATTGATCTTGGTGGTGCTCAAATCCATCGCTTAGTTAACCAGCTACGACAAACAACGACCAATCCGACAGAAATTATTCAGGATTATATCGGTAGTAAGCTTGGTTACTTAGCACCTGAGCTAACACAACAGCAGAAGACAACGATGATTGTCCAGAATGCACCTTCGTTGGCAAAACGTTATGTAGAGAAACACCAAAAAATTGGCGAAATTGACCGGAAAAAGTTTCGGGAAACGTTTAATCACCTACTGATTCCTCAAGATCGGTATATGTACAACAATGATATTGATCTAGCGGAGGCGCAAGATGAATATATTTTACCGAACTATTTGGTAATTGCTCGAATGTCAGAATTGATTAACCCGTCAAGCCTTTACGTTACTAACCTTTCAATTATGGATGGGATTGCAAACGGGATTGCAACAGATAATGACGTTTCTCAAGCTACCGTAAATAATATGATTCGGACATCTGCTGATAATATTGCTAAACGGTACGGAATTGATTTTGCTCATGCAGACTTTGTGAAGAAATATGCGCTTCAATTTTTTGACGAATTACGGCCAATTCATCGGTTAAGTAATCATTATCGGTTGTTGTTGGAAGTGGCAACTAAAGTTGATGATATTGGGAATTTTATAAATCAGCAAGGTCACTATCGCCATTCGGCATATATTTTGGAGGCTAACCCGATGATTGGGCTTTCAGATGAAGACAACCTGATTATTGCCGAGGTTGCCCGTTATCACAGTACGGAAAGTCCAACTATCAACCAGTCACACTATCGTCACCTGGATGAAGATATTCAAATGCCGGTTGCTAAATTAGCAGCAATCTTAAGGTTAGTTGATTCCTTAGATGATTCACGGCAGCAGAAGATTAGTCGAATTCAGTTGAAACTGAAAAATGGCCGCTTAATTATCAAAGCGACTAGCTCAGATGATCTAGTGCTAGAAAGCTGGTCATTTAGCCAGAAGTCGCAACTATTTGGTGATGTCTTTGGTATTAAACCGGTGTTGAAGGAAAAAGAGGGGCGGTAAAATGTACAAGGAATTTTATAAACCACAAAATTACGTTAACCGGGAACTTAGTTGGATCGATTTTAATGGTCGGGTTCTTCAAGAAGCAACAGATACTAGTAACCCGCTTCTTGAACGGGCAAACTTCTTGGGAATTACCCAAAGTAATGTCGATGAATTCTTTATGGTACGGGTTGCGTCACTTCATAAATTGGCAGCTGCTAATGTAACAACGACGGATGCATCAGGAATGACACCTGAGGAACAGTTGACGGCTGTTAATAAAAAAGAACATGAGATGGTAAAGGAACGTTATGAAGTCTATAACAAGCAAATTATTCCTGACCTAAAACAACACCATATTAAGATTATGCAGTTAGCTGATTTAGATGATCGGCAAAAGGAATTTATTCGGCGGTACTTTAGCGATGAACTAATGCCAGTATTAACACCGATGGCTGACGATACATCACGACCATTCCCGTTTATTGCTAACAATTCACTTAACATTGCCATTCAATTACGGCGGGATCCAAAGCAAAAGAAAGCCGTTCAGGAACAAGAAATCCTTGAAGGCGATCAGGAAGTTAAGAGTCGCCAGCTTGAACCTCACGATGATAGTCGAGAATCGGATATTAAGTTTGCGACTGTTCGTGTTCCGTCTATTTATAAGCGACTTGTTCGTTTGCCGGGAGAGAATAACTTTATTTTAATTGATGAAGTGATTAAACGATTCCTTGGTCAGCTATTTCCTGGTTATCAAATTTTAGCTTCAGCAACTTACCGAGTAATGCGGGATATGGACTTAGATGTGGCAGAAGAAGATACTTCTGACCTGTTACGAGCCGTTAAGCATCAGTTACGTGAACGGGAACATGGTGAGGTAATGCGGCTTGAGGTAGAAAATTCAATTGATGAGTGGCTAGAGGATCAGTTGATTGACAACCTGCACGTGAATGAGCGTTCAATTTACCGGGTAAATGGTCCAGTAGATTTAACCTTCTTGAAGAAGCTTTTGGGGATGGTTGATGGGCATGACGATCTCCGTTTCCCACCATTCCACGCTTACCAAAATCCTGCTTTAGACATGGAACACAATATTTTTGCTGCTATCCGGAAGCATGACTATTTAATGCAGCACCCGTATGATAGTTTCCAATCGGTAGTTAACTTTATTCACCAGGCTGCCCTTGATCCAGAGGTTCTTGCGATCAAGATGACCCTTTACCGGGTATCTGGGAATTCACCGATTATTAAGTATTTAGGGATGGCTGCCCAACGAGGAAAACAAGTAACTGTTCTGGTAGAAGTTAAGGCCCGGTTTGATGAACAAAACAACGTTCGGTGGGCTCAACGACTAGAGCAAATGGGCTGTCACGTAATTTACGGACTTGTCGGTCTTAAAACACACTGTAAGGTTGCCCTGGTTATTCGGCGGGATGAAGATGGCCTTCGTCGTTACATGCACCTTGGGACCGGAAACTATAATGATGTGACTGCTCATTTCTACACTGACATGGGGCTTCTTACCTGTGATCAGGAAATTGGGATGGATATGACAAACCTCTTTAACATGTTATCTGGATTTGCTCGACCACCATACTTCAATAAGATTCGGGTTTCGCCAAACGGGATTCGGAACTTTATTAACCAGAAGATTGATCAGCAGATTAAAATTGCTGAGAGTGGCAATCCAACCTTAATTCGAATGAAGATGAATTCACTTTCGGATAAACAAATTATTGCTCACTTGTATGAAGCAGCATCTAAGGGAGTTAAGATTCAGCTGATTATTCGGGGAATTACCTGTTTGCGGAATGATTTACCGGAACTGCACGGGAATATTGAGGTTCACTCAATTGTTGGTCGGTTCCTTGAACACTCCCGGATTTACTACTTTGAAGGTAACGGTAATGAAGAAATTTACCTTTCAAGTGCTGATATGATGACCCGAAACCTTAATCGGCGGGTTGAGGAACTTTATCCGGTAGAACAAGCAGATACAAAGGCCAAGGCAATTTCAATTCTTGACGATATGTGGAAGGATAACGTCAAAGCCCGGATCCTTGTTGGCGATCACTATGAACGAATTGATAATCATGGTGAAGAGCCATTTAATGCCCAAGAATTCTTTGTTCAACGGGCAAATGTTGAAAGCAAGCAAACGAAACGTCAGGAAAAATCGAAACGTCATTTTTCAAATGTCTTTGAAACGTTAAGTCGCCACGTTCCAAGTCTCCACCTTGATTCACGAAAGGGTGAACATCATGAGTAAGGATTCTCAATACTTAGCAATCATCGATCTTGGTTCTAACTCAGTCCGCTTAAAGATTGATCAGATTAACCTTGATGGTTCGTACCAGACAAAGCAGTACGAGAAACGATATGTTCGTCTTTCGTCAGAGATGGGACCAGAAAAGATTTTAAAACCGGAACCAATTAAACGAACGCTAAGAGCTCTTACCGAATTTCGCCAGATTTGTGATCAGTATAAGCATCTGAAAATCCTTGCTGTGGCGACAGCAGCGGTTCGTCAGGCACAGAATCAAAGTGATTTTTTACAGCAAGTGCAGAAAAAAACTGGCTTTGTAATTCACGTGATTTCTGGTGAACAAGAAGCTTACCTTGATTATATCGGGGTTAGTCATACTCTAGCTCTTAAGAATGGTGCCATTTTAGATACTGGTGGTGCTAGTATGGAGATTATCCTGGTTAATGATGGTCAGGCTGAGGAAGTAGTAAGTATCCCGCTCGGTTCAGTTTTACTTTCACAACGGTATGAACTTGGCGATCAAATTAGTGCTGCTAACTTGTTTAACGCAATTGTAAAGGTAGATCAGGTCCTAAGTAAGGAATTATGGTTAAATCGAATTCGCCATGGTGAACTAGTTGCACTAGGCGGTTGCAACCGAGCATTAGCGAAGATCTTTCGTTGGCAACAAGCAGTTAATTCAAGCCGGGTTGCACCAGTCCATGGGTTAACAATGAGTCCTGATGAGGCATTCGCAATTATGCAGCAACTATTAAGAAGCTCGCGAAGTGAACGGGCTGGAATTCGTGGTGTTAATAAAGAACGGGCTGATGTTATTGTTGGGGGTTTATTACCATTAATGAGTATTGTCCGCCAGCAGCAAATTCAACAAATTCAATTTAGTGATAGTGGTCTTCGCGAAGGATTACTATTTCGGTACCTTGAGCATGAAACTAGTTTAGAAAACTTAATCACTCTGTAATCGGTTACATTATTTACTAAAATTTTACTTAATTTTACTAAACGACCAATTATAAAAGTGCTACAATCGTATTTGAACAAGGAATTAGTAGACAGTCTGGTATTAGCAGATGTTGTCGGATAAGGAGGAAACAACATGGCAATTTTAGTTGCTGGTGGTGCCGGTTATATCGGTTCGCACATGGTTAAGGATTTAGTAGAACATGGTCAAGAAGTTGTCGTTGCCGATAATCTTTCTACAGGTCACCGTGACGCAATTAACCCTAAAGCTAAGTTTTACGAAGGGGATATTCGCGACCGGAAGTTTTTGGACAAGATCTTTGATAATGAAAACATTGAAGCGGTCGTTCACTTCGCTGCCTTTTCAATTGTCCCTGAATCAATGAGCAAGCCATTGAAGTACTTTGATAACAACACCGGTGGAATGATTACCTTGCTTGAAGCAATGCGTGACCACAATATTAAGTACATTGTCTTTAGCTCTACCGCTGCTACCTATGGCGTTCCAGAGCATATACCAATTAAGGAAACGGATCCACAAAATCCAATTAACCCGTACGGCTTGAGTAAGCTGATGATGGAAAAGATGATGCACTGGGCTGACAAGGCTTACGGGATTAAGTTTGTTGCCCTTCGTTACTTCAACGTTGCTGGTGCTGCACCAGACGGCACTATTGGTGAAGATCACGGTCCCGAAACTCACTTAGTTCCAATTATCTTGCAAGTTGCTCAAGGTAAGCGTGACGAATTGAGTATCTTTGGGGATGACTACAACACACCAGATGGGACTAATGTTCGTGACTATGTTCATGTTATGGACTTGGCTGATGCTCACATCCTAGCAATTAAGTACCTTGAAGCTGGTAATGAAAGTAATGCCTTTAACCTTGGTTCCTCAACCGGATTCTCTAATAAGCAAATGCTTGAAGCAGCTCGGGAAGTTACTGGCGAACCAATTCCCGCAAAGATCGGTCCACGGCGTCCAGGAGACCCTGATTCATTAGTTGCCGCTAGTGACAAGGCCCGGAACGTTCTTGGCTGGGATCCAAAGTACGATGATGTTCATGATATTATCGCAACTGCATGGAAGTGGCATTCAACCCACCCAAAGGGCTATGATGACCGCGACTAATTAGTAAAACCTAGAATGTACTCATAATAATAAACCTTTAAAAAGTAACGTTTAGCAGGGGGAGTTTAGCTGACCGCTACTTTTTATTTTGGCGTAAAATTAATGCAAAAAGTGGTTGGTGTGATAAGATGTTAGATGATTGAAAGGATGATCGAAGAAATGAAAGTACTTGCCATTGATACGTCAAACCATCCAATGAGTGTTGCGGTAGTTGAGGATGATCAGCTTTTGGCAACTGAAACATTGAACATGGTGCGTAACCATAGTATTTATTTGATGCCAGCAATTGATAAGCTATTTAAACTTGTTAAGTGGCAACCAGAAGACGTTGACAGGATCGTTGTTGCTCAGGGACCGGGATCGTATACCGGTATTCGGATTGCAGTTTCAACCGCTAAGGTACTCGCTGACACATTGAAGAAGGAGTTAGTCGGTATCTCGAGCCTTGAAGTATTAGCACGGAATGTTGTTCCAACGACTAAAGAAGTAATTGTGCCATTTTTTGATGCCCGGCGCGGAAATGTTTTTGCAGGTGCATACCAGTGGCAAGATGGAAAATTGATTAATCGGATTCCCGATCAACATCTAGCAATGAAGGACCTCCTGCAGCAGCTTGATCAATTACAGCAGCCAATTTTGTTAGTTGGGCACTTAACTGAACGGATTGAGAAGACAATGGGAGAAATGCCAGCTAACATCCAGTTAGCTCCACGACCATTTGCCATTCCTTCAACTTACCAGTTAGCACTTGTTGGAGAAAATGCTCAGCCAGTTGCAGATATTGATTCGCTGATTCCGCATTATCTACGGATTACAGAGGCTGAGGCTAATTGGCAAAAACTTCATCCGGGTGAGACTAGGCAAAATTATGTTCGCGAAGTTTAAAAACTGGCTTAAACATCATCGGGAAGCAGGTCAATTAACATTTGATCAACAAACGAAGCTAATCAATGGGCGTCAGTTTACCATTCGCCGTGCAAGGTTCACTGATATCCCTTCAATTATTAGAATTGAAGAATTGATTTACGGGACGGCTCCCTGGAGCGCCAATGCTTTTCAAATTGAACTAGAACGGGATCACGATCGTTTATATCTTGTAACGGTCTATGATGGACAGGTTGTTGGCTATGCTGGTTGTTCATTTAACTGGTATAAACATGAAAGTCACATTACTAATATTGGTGTAAGTCCGGCTTATCAAGATCAAGGAATCGGTGCTAATTTGATTCAAACCTTAAAAGCTTATGCTGGCAACCATAGTTATCCGCGAATGACATTAGAAGTCCGGATTCATAACCTAAGGGCACGAAAACTGTATGAACAACTTGGGTTTCATCAAACCAGCATAAAATCGCACTACTATATTGATAACCGTGAAGACGCGGTTGAGATGGAAGTAAAATTGTAATAGAGGGGAAAATACTTAGTTATGGCAGATAGAACGTTAATTTTGGCATTTGAAACGAGCTGTGACGAAACAAGTGTCGCGGTTGTTGAAAATGGCACCAAGATTTTGTCAAATATTGTTGCAACCCAGATTGATAGTCACCAACGATTTGGCGGTGTTGTTCCGGAAGTGGCTAGTCGGCACCACATTGAATGGATTACCCGGTGCACTGACCAGGCACTAGCAGAAGCTAATGTTTCATATAACGATATAAAAGCTGTCGCGGTTACTTATGGTCCGGGACTTGTCGGCTCATTATTAATCGGGGTTACTGCAGCCAAGGCAATTGCGTGGGCACATAATTTACCACTAGTGCCGGTAAACCATATGACTGGTCACTTATATGCTGCTCGGTATGTCGGCGAGTTTAAATATCCACAAATGGCATTGCTTGTTTCAGGCGGTCATACAGAATTAGTCTACATGAAAGCTGAACATGAATTTGAAATCATTGGTGAAACGCGTGATGATGCTGCTGGAGAGGCTTATGATAAAATTGGTCGGGTTCTTGGGGTTAATTATCCTGCTGGAAAAACGATCGATGAATGGGCGGCTAAGGGGGAAGATACTTTCCACTTCCCACGAGCAATGGAAAAAGAGGCAAACTATGACTTTAGTTTTAGCGGCTTAAAGAGTGCCTTTATTAATACAGTTCATAATGCTGATCAGCGGGGTGAAAAACTAAATAAGTATGATTTGGCGGCCAGCTTCCAACAAAGTGTTGTTGACGTGTTAGCAGAAAAAACGATGCGGGCACTTGACCGCTATCCGGTAAAGCAACTGATCTTGGCTGGTGGGGTTGCTGCTAATCATGGTCTTCGTTCCCGATTAGATCATGACATGCATAAGTATCATCCAGACGTAACGATGCTTCAGGCACCACTGAAACTATGTGGTGATAATGCAGCAATGATCGGTGCCGCTGGATACATGTGCTATCAACATGGTGATCGTGCTGGAATGGATTTGAATGCAGAGCCAGGATTAATGTATGGACGAATGAAGTAAGATAAGTGTGCAAAAAATAAAATGTGAGCTCCAGTGTTCGGAAAAGCCGAACTCTAAAGCTCACATTTTGTTATTTTCGAACTTGTCCATTACCGGTAATTTCATACTTAATCGTTGTTAGTTGGTGTAGTCCCATTGGTCCACGGGCATGAAGCTTTTGGGTGCTAATACCAATTTCAGCACCGAAGCCAAACATTCCGCCATCCGTAAACCGGGTAGAAGCGTTAACGTAAACACACGCAGAGTCAATTTGCTCCTGGAATTTTCGTCCTCGTTCTAAGTTGTTAGTGATAATTGTTTCGGAGTGATGGGTACTATGGTCATTAATGTGAGTGATTGCAGCATCAAGACTGTCAACAACTTTAACCGCCATAATGAGATCATTGTACTCAGTGTCCCAGTCTTCTGCAGTTGCTGGGATAATCTCGGGAACAATTTCCCGTGCCGTTTCATCACCACGAAGTTGAACACCATGATCGATTAAAGCATGGGTAATAGTTGGTAAGTATTGCTTAGCGATGTCTTTATGAATTAGTAGCTTTTCAGCAGCGTTGCAGACGGATGGGCGTTGAACCTTGGCGTTAACCGCAATTGCAGTTGCCATTTCAAGATCGGCATCACGATCGACGTAAACGTGACAGTTACCGGCTCCTGTTTCAATTACGGGAACGGTTGCGGTTTTAACAACTCGTTGAATAAGGCCACGACCGCCTCGGGGGATGAGAACATCAATATACTGAGTTAAATTCATCATTTCCCAAGCACTTTGATGGCTTGGATCAGCGATCATTTGAATAGCATCGGCTGGAAGTCCGGATTGGGTAAGAGCCTCGCGAAGAACCTTGGCAATTGCGAGATTAGTTTGTAATGCTTCCTTACCGCCACGGAGAATTACCGCATTACCACTCTTAAAAGTAAGACCAGCAGCATCGGCAGTAACGTTTGGTCGGGCTTCAAAAATAATCCCAATGACGCCCAACGGAACTCGCCGTTGAATAATTTGTAATCCGTCAGCACTAATCCATCCTCGGTCAATTTGCGCGGTCGGATCGGAAAGCTGGGCGATAGAGCGAAGGCCATTTGCCATGTCAGTGATTCGCTGTTCGTTGAGCATTAAGCGGTCAAGAAACTTCTTTGGCATTTCATTAGCATTAGCCAAGTCTTGTTTATTTGCTGTAAGAATAGTAGCTTGGTTGGCAATTAAAGCATTAGCCATTGCAATGAGACCCTTATTTTTAGATGCAGTATCAAGGATTGCTAATTGTCGTGCAGCTATTTGCGCTTGTTTACCGATTTGATTAAGTGATGTCATGAGATAGTCCTCCTTGGTTGAATTTTGAGTTTTCTCCTATTGTTATATAGTCTCTGCTCGCTAGGAATTTGCTAGAGATAGTGTTCTAGGCGACCGAGTCGAAACGTGCTTCGTCCGAGTTTCCTAGAGCTAGCAACCTCCTTCCTAGGCACGAGACGCCTTCGTCAGGAGAAATTGCTAGCTTTCCGGAAACTCTTTGGGGCGAAGGCACTCTATTTTTAAATGCGTTCAGCCTAGGCTCCCTCAAGATAACGTTCTAGGCGACTGAGTCGAAACGTGTTCGCCGTGACCGCAATCTCCGTCTAACTATCCCGTCCTTGATTGTAAGACAATCATCGTCCGGGATTCCTTAGTACTCGATTGCTAATTCGTCACGACTCACACTCTATTTTCCGAACCTCGTTCCTACTTCTTCGTTACCGTCGAGGATTTGGAAGATAATTTTGGGATCACGGCCGTTGCAAAGGACCATATGTTGGTTAGCCTGCATAATAGTGGCAGCGGCCCGGAGCTTAGTGACCATCCCGCCAGTTCCGAATTGGGTACTACTACCACTTGCGGCTTGTTCTAATTCTGGAGTCATTTCGCTAACGTGACGAATGGGGTGTGCATCGGTAAATTTATGCGGATCACGATCGTAGAAAGCGTCAATATCAGAAAGAACGATTAGCAGATCGGCCTTAATTTTAGTGGCAACCTGAGCAGAGAGTTCATCGTTATCACTGAAAGTGGTGTGGTGATCCAGCTCATCAACCGAAACTGGGTCGTTTTCATTGATAATTGGGACGACTGCATCACTAAGAAGAGTCTCAATTGTATTTAGAATATGCTGACGGCTAACCGGATAATCAAGAACATCGCGGGTTAATAAAATTTGGCCGACCTTAGTCTGGTAGTCCAAGAAGCGTTGGGAATAGATCCGCATTAATTCGGTTTGCCCAATTGCGGCCAAGGCCTGTTGCTGGGCAATTTCAGCTGGTCGTTTTGTTAAGCCAAGGCTAGCAAGACCAACACCAATCGCACCAGAAGAAACTAGAACCATTTCGTACCCCTGATGATTTAAAGTTGCGAGAGTATACGCAAGACGGTCAATCGTTCGTAAATTAACCTGACCATTGGGGTAGATTAAACTACTTGTCCCGACTTTAACGACAATGCGTTGATGCTGCTTTCCCATATTAACCATCCCTTCTAAACAAAAAGCATGCCTAAGTCGAGGCACCAGTTACGGCGTTACCATCCTCGTTCAAAGACATGCTTTACTCTTTTTCAAAAATATTATTTACGTGTTGGATTAGTAATGATTAGGATTCGGAATTATGCAAGTGGCTCTCAGCCGGTGACCACCATTCTCTGGAACTTCCTACTTGGATCATTTGATTGCAGTTTACTTTCTTCTTGGTGAAAAGTCAACTATTTTCTTGATCGAACTTCTCTAATTCCTCAGCTGCACTAGTCCACTCCAATTCGACTTCTTCAGACTGCTCGTTTAACTTATTTAGTTGTTTTTGAAGGTCCGTCAATTTACCAATATCCGTAGCAATTTCAGGTTGGCTCATCTGCTCTTGAAGTGCTTGTTCCTGTTCCTCAAGGGAAGCCATCTGGTTTTCTAACTTGTCAACCTGTCGCTGGAGCTTTCGCCGGGCACGCTGGGTTTCCTTACTTTGCTGGTAAGACTGTTGAGCGCTGGATTTCTTGGGCTTAGCTGTAGAGCTGTCTTGTTGTTCTTGCCCTGCGGTTGAAGCTAATTCCTTATTGACGGCTTCAAGGTAGTCATCATAGTCACCTTCATAATGCTTAATTCCGGTAGCGCTCATGTCAAGAACATCCGTAGCAACCTGGTTAATAAAGTACCGGTCGTGGGAAATAAATAGGACCGTTCCAGGAAACTCGTTAATTGCGTTCTCAAGGACTTCACGACTATCAATATCTAAGTGGTTTGTTGGTTCATCAAGAATTAAGAAGTTAATTGGTTTAAAAGAAAGTTTGGTTAATTCTAAACGAGCCTTCTCGCCACCAGAAAGATCATGGACAAGTTTATAAACATCATCACCAACGAAGAGAAAACTACCAAGGAGAGAGCGAATATCCTTTTCGGGAATGTTTGGATGATCGTCCCAAACTTCATTTAAAACTGATTTTTCGGGATGAAGTTGTTGCTGTTCCTGATCATAGTAACCGATTTGAAGGTTAGCACCTAACTTAATCGATCCGCTAATTAGCGGGATCCGATCCAAAATTGACTTTAGCAGGGTTGATTTACCAATTCCGTTGGGCCCAATAATTCCAACTCGTTGGGGCTTACGAACGGAGAAAGATAATGGCCCGGCAAGCTTCTGATCATTATAACCAACTACCGCGTGATCAACGTCAAGAACTTCATTACCGCTATCCTTATCACTGTGAAAGTGGAAGTGGATTGACCGATCGTCAGTCTCGGGACGATCCAGCCGCTCCATTTTTTCTAGTTGTTTCCGGCGCGCTTGAGCACGTTTTGTGGTTGATGCACGGACAATGTTACGGTTGACAAAGTCTTCAAGTTTCGCAATCTTCTTTTGTTGCTGTTCATAGTGCTTCCATTCAGCAGTAAGCCATTCCTGCTTGTGTTGCATAAATTGGGTGTAATTGCCGGTATAATGCCGCAATGTATGGTTATCGAGATCATAAATATCGGAAACAACTCGGTCAAGGAAGTAGCGGTCGTGAGAAACAACAAGGAGAGCGCCCTGATAGCTTTTTAAATAATCTTCTAGCCATGCAAGGACGTTCATATCTAAGTGGTTTGTTGGTTCATCCAGGATCAAAAGGTCAGGAGACTGCAAAAGAATTTTAGCAAGGGCGAGCTTCGTTTTTTGTCCGCCAGATAGGGAGTTGATCGCGGTTTGGTAGTCAGCTTCTCCAAACCCAAAGACTTTTAAGATTCCCCGCATTCGCGATTCGTACTCAAAACCGCCTCGTTTCTTGAATTCAGCTTGAAGTTGGGAATATTTCTCCGTTGTTAGTTGAAATTCTTTAGTTGCTGGATCAAGTGAAGCTAACTGATCTTCTAACTGGTGAATTTGCTTTTCCATTTTATGGAGGGGAGCAAATACTAGATCAAGTTCAGCCCAGATACTATTTTGGCTGTCTAACCCTTGATCCTGAGCCAGGTAACCGATAGTTAAATCCTTGCTCTTAGAGATTGTTCCTTCATCGGGGCTTGTGATTCCGGCAATCATTTTTAAGAGGGTCGTTTTTCCAGCACCATTGCGACCAACAAGGGCAGTTCGCCCATGTCCTTGAATTTGGAGATTGATGTCATGAAAGAGGACATCCGCGCCAAAACGACGCATTACATTATTGGCTTGCAAAAGAATCATTTTGTTTACCTCGTTCTTCAAAAGATGTACCTTTCCATTATACGCTGGTTGACCTTGATTTCACAAAAATTAACCTGTAAATTACGTTAACGATTAAGCAAATGGAAAATTTTTTGAAAATAATTTTGTTTGAGTGTTCACAATGGGAGAGTTTGTTGCTAGAATAATAAGAGAATTGGATTTCACAAACTAGCAAAATTGAGTAAAGATTTAAAGCTCACTAATGTTGAATAATATAAAAATCGTAGGAGGAATAACAAAGAATGGTTACCAAGAAAATTCCTAAGGCAACGGCCAAACGGTTACCAATTTATTACCGTTACCTTAGTGTACTATTAAGTGCAAACAAACGACGGGTTTCATCGACGGAGCTTTCAGAAGCGGTCCAGGTTGATTCCGCAACCATTCGCCGTGACTTTTCTTATTTTGGTGAATTAGGAAAGCGGGGCTATGGTTATGATGTTGAGAGCCTGCTGAACTTTTTCAAGGGGATCCTAAATCAGGATACCCTTACTAACGTGGCCCTTGTTGGTGTCGGCTCGTTAGGAAGCGCGCTCCTTAATTATAATTTCCATCAAGATACTAACTTACGGATTAGCGCAGCGTTCGATACTAAGCCGGAATTAGCAAATACCGTAAAGAGCGGGATCCCGATTTATCCAGCAAGCGAGATGCAAAAGCAAATTAAGGAACAGCAGATCGATGCCGTGATCTTAACCGTTCCAAGTTCAACTTCTCAAAAGGTTGCTGATCAATTAGTTAGCGTTGGGGTAAAGGGAATTTTGAACTTTACGCCAGTTCGTCTCTCGGTTCCCAAGAATGTTCAAGTGCAAAATATTGACTTAACTAATGAACTTCAAACGTTAATTTACTTCATCAAGAATTATGCTGAAAATAATCATGATGAGAAAACAAACTAAATTATAGAATCGTCGGTAGTTACGTTAACTGTAATTACCGGCGATTTTTTAGTTAGCATCGCTGAAGAGCATATTGGTTGCAATCAACTCTAAAAATGGTATAGTAGAAAATGTAATTAGCACTTGGTACATGAGAGTGCTAATTTGAGTATGGAATTTATCAAAATGGAGGGATTAACGTGTTAAAACCATTAGGAGATCGCGTTCTTCTTAAAGCAGAAACAGAAGAAGAAAAGACTGTTGGTGGCATTGTTCTTGCTTCTAACGTTAAGGAAAAGCCAACTACAGGAAAGGTAATTGCTGTTGGTGCTGGACGGACTTTAGATAATGGCGAAAAGTTAGCACCAGTTGTTAAGGAAGGCGATCGCGTCCTCTTTGATAAGTATGCCGGAAATGAAGTTGAATACGACGGCGAAAAGTACCTCGTTGTTCATGAAAAGGACCTTGTTGCTATTGTTGAATAAGCGATCAAGGTTTAATAAATGACAGCATTAATATTAATATGAGGTGAATTAAAAAATGGCAAAAGAAATTAAGTTTTCTGAAGATGCACGGAGCTCAATGCTTCGCGGTGTTGATAAGTTAGCTGACACAGTTAAGACCACTATGGGGCCAAAGGGACGGAACGTTGTCCTTGAACAAAGCTATGGTACACCAACCATTACTAATGATGGTGTTACAATCGCTAAGAGCATTGAATTAGAAAATCATTTTGAAAACATGGGTGCTAAGCTTGTTTCAGAAGTAGCTTCCAAGACTAACGATATTGCCGGTGACGGTACTACTACTGCTACCGTTTTGACCCAAGCAATTGTTAATGCCGGGATGAAGAACGTTACTTCTGGTGCTAACCCAGTTGGTATTCGTCGGGGAATTGACAAGGCTACTGAAGTTGCTGTTGAAGCATTGAAGAAGATGTCCCATGACGTTAAGACTAAGGACGACATTGCACAAATTGCTTCAATTTCAGCTGCTAACCCAGAAGTTGGTAAGTTGATTGCCGATGCAATGGAAAAGGTTGGTAACGATGGTGTTATCACTATTGAAGATTCTCGTGGTGTTGAAACCAGTGTTGACGTCGTTGAAGGGATGAGCTTCGATCGCGGTTACATGTCACAATACATGGTTACCGATAATGACAAGATGGAAGCCGATTTGGATAACCCATACATTTTGATTACTGACAAGAAGATTAGCAACATTCAAGACATTTTGCCACTTCTTCAATCAGTTGTTCAAGAAGGTCGTTCACTCTTAATCATTGCTGATGATATTACTGGTGAAGCATTGCCAACCCTTGTCTTGAACAAGATTCGGGGAACCTTTAACGTTGTTGCTGTTAAGGCTCCTGGATTTGGTGACCGACGGAAGGCTCAATTGCAAGATATCGCTGTCTTGACTGGTGGTACAGTTATTTCTGATGACTTAGGTATGAGTTTGAAGGATGCTACCGTTGATCAACTTGGTCAAGCTAACAAGGTAACTGTTACTAAGGACAGCACTACTATTGTTGATGGTAAGGGTTCCAAGGAAGCAATCACTGAACGGGTTGACCAAATTAAGCAAGCAATCAGTAAGTCAACTTCCGATTTTGACAAGGAAAAGCTTCAAGAACGTCTTGCAAAGCTTTCTGGTGGTGTTGCAGTTGTTAAGGTTGGTGCCGCAACTGAAACCGAATTGAAGGAAAAGAAGTACCGGATTGAAGATGCTTTGAACGCTACCCGGGCTGCCGTTCAAGAAGGTTTCGTTCCTGGTGGTGGTACTGCCTTAGTAAACGTTCTTCCAGCATTAGATGACATTAAGGCTACTGGCGATGAAGCTACTGGTGTTAACATCGTTAAGGATGCTTTGGAAGCACCGGTTCGTCAAATTGCTGAAAACGCCGGTGTTGAAGGCTCAGTAATTGTTAACCAATTAAAGAGCGAAAAGCCAGGAATTGGTTACAACGCTGCTGATGGCAAGTTTGAAGATATGGTTGAAGCCGGAATTGTTGACCCAACCAAGGTTACCCGTTCTGCACTTCAAAACGCTGCATCAGTATCCGCATTGTTGTTGACTACTGAAGCAGTTGTTGCTGACAAGCCAGAACCAAATGATAACCAAACTCCAGCTCCTCAACCAGGTGCCGGAATGGGTGGAATGATGTAATTCCGCTAATCACAAATTAAATTTAATTAATTAAAAGACTGTCGGTCCTTCGTTAAAAAGCGAGGGGCTGACAGTCTTTTTGCTTATCGTTTGATTTGTTGGAATTAGTTTTCAATAGGTTAAATTGATCGTATAATTAATTAAATCGATTGAAGTTATAGTTTTAATTATTAGATAGTTTGCTAATGGGGAGGAAATGGACATTGTCTAGTAGAAATACTCAAGAATATTTACGTAAAATGGAAAAGCAACGTCAACGTTTCGGATTAAGAAAACTTACAGTTGGCGTTGCTTCAGTTTTACTAGGAACTACTATTGTTATTGGAGGAAGTACGGTAGCCCACGCTGATAGCAATTCGCCGGTGAAGCCTGAAACGGGTTCTTCGGAAAGTGCCTCCTCTTCAGCGGTAGCTATTCAGTCTGAAAAGACGGTTAGTTTGTCAAATAAGCAAGGCGATAATGCCCAGAATTCGGAGAAATCAAAGTCAACTGCGGAAACGACAACCCTTAATTCAGACCAGACACAACAACCACTTACGCAAGATGCGGTTAAGGAACAGAAAAACCAAGACGGGGATAGACAAGTAAAACATACTGAATTTACGGCTGATAAGACTGATATTAATTCAGGTAATGACATTACCTTTAACTTCAATACCAATGAGGCTAAGGCTGGGGACATTTACAAAGTTGTCATCCCCGAAACCAGTGATGGCTTTGACGCAACCGACTCAGATGGCAATGGAATTGATACAGTTGATTTTGGTCAATTCCAAGGTGATTACGGGAACGGAAGTTTAGCTTACGATAAAGCTAATAAACAGTGGGTACTAACTGATACTTTTACTAAGGATAATGCCAATACGCAGCCAATTATTTTGTCTACAAATAGTTCTTTTGACACAAGTAAGCTTCATTCAACTGGTACATTTAAACGTAAGGCTTATTTGTATAAGAATGACCAATTACTTAAGACAGTTGAATTTAATCAAAAAATTTCTACTTATGTAAGTTTAGCTTGGAAACATAAAGACGGTGTATATTCTAGTAATGAAGCCATATATACAACTGCAGGTAAAGAAGTAACGAATAAGGCAATTCTGGCTAATACTGATTATGTTTGGAAACCGGTTATTAGTACTTTTTATCCGCAATTTAATCATGGAACAACATTGGAAATTCCGATGCCGGATCATTTTGTCTTAAATACAGCTGCTACTAATAATGCAATTGCTGACTTGAGAAAATCATATAATGCTTCTGTAACTCAGGATGGTAATGTCGTAAAGATTAATTTGCCACAATTGTCTAACGAACAGCTAAAAAATCTAAAGATTAGATATTCATCTTCTTTAAATTTTGAGATCATTGGCCAGTTTAAGATGGATGTCCCCAAGGGAGATACTCCGCTAGCAAGTAATGTTAATCCTAAAGTAACCCAAGAAACAGGAAACAATAATAGTGTAAGCGATATAGTTAACCCTGTGTCAGTAATAATTCTGGGACAAGACCATGGATTGGATAAGATTCCAGCGGGTGATATATTCTCAGGCAACATTGAACCGGATACTTATGAATATGATCAAAATGGCAATCAGGATACTAGTAAGCCTGTAACGGCAATTGAAAATAAGACTAATCATGATTTGAATAAAAACATCGATATTATCAATAGCAGTCCCTATGACTTATCCGATGTTCAGGCAACAATTGATGTTCCTGATGGAATGGATATTAGTGGCTTATCGGTGAATGATACAAGACACAGTTTCTCTTACACCTTTACTTTAGAGGATGGCAGTAAGCAGACAGGGACGTTTAATGCAGGTAGTTTATCAACATTACTTAGCACAACTGCTGGAAAGAAGATCAAAAAAGTTCAATTAGTATTTGACAAACTAATTGCCTTTGATTCAGTAAATAATTTTGGCTTAAACGGGGTTTTGGCTAAGAACTATCAAGATGGCTCTGAAGTAAAAGCAGGTAATAACTTACATACTGAACTTCATTTAACTGCCAATGGAATTGCATCACCAGATGAGCCTGCCACCTTTACCCAAAATCAGAAAATTGTTGAAAAAATTCCAGTAAGACCTGAAATTCACAACAATCAAATTAGTGCATCGGGATCCCAGACTAATAAGCAACCAGGAACCAAGAACGCTGGATCTATATATTCCTATGCGAGCGATTTCCTAAATGATCCAGAAAAATTGACCTATTATGTGGTACTGCCAACTAATGCAGTCTTTAATAGTGCAGACTTACCTAAGAATACAAAGATGTCTGAACTGAGAATTAATGGGCGGAATGTTGTTAAGATTGTGGGTGATTTTAGTCGGAAGGATACAAGTACACAATGGAAAATCAACCTAGATAATTCTAATTTAATTACTCATAGTAACCTGAATAGTGATTATCAGGTCTATGTAGTATTGCCTGATGGTGAAAGAAACAATAGCTATTCTGCACTGACAAATCCTGATAAGCTGCCTTTTGTAGATAACTCTACTAATGCTTATCAGCTTGCTTGGGGTGATTGGAATGTTATTGCCGCAACAGGTGTTTATCCAAAAACTCAAGCCCAAGGTAACCAAAATAAAGATTTAACCATGCAAGGTCAATCTGATGATAAGGGTTCATCAGAAATGACATTTTCTAATGTTTTAGTTAATTCTGAATCCAAGGCAGAACATGATGCAGTGATTATTGCTCATGTTCCTGGAACGGATGATACGAAGTCTGAATTTGATTTTAAGTTGAAAGGCGGGAATTCAGCTAAAGTAAAAAATATTACTACTAACCAAACAGTATCTCAGGGAGTACGAATTTATTATTCGACAGAAAATCTAAACTTAACTCAGCTTAATTCGGATGACTCTGACCTGATGACCCACTTTGTTAGTGCTGATCAAATAAACGACTGGTCAAAGGTTAAGACCGTTATGGCCACGATTGCTGAAATTCCAGGGGATACAGTTTATGGTCTTAATCTTGATGGCTATGCCCCTAATTTTGTTCGTGATAATAATAAGACGGCATATGCTTCTTCTGTTGTATGGACAGATTTACTAAAGCCAATTGTAATAGCTGCCGGAAGTAAGGATTCTGCTTCAGTTACAATTACAGGTCAATTAACTGTGAATTTTAAGCTACACTTTAATGATAATAGTCAGGCAGATATCGCTATTCCTGAATTAAGTCATACTTACCAAGATGGTAAAGATACAATGCAAAAGACCGACTTTATTAAAGCAACTAAGAATAGTGACTTTGATGATGCCGTTAAGAATAAGGATTATACTTTAATCCCTAAAGCAGTGATCGATGCAATTCCGAATGGATATGTATTGGATGTTGAATCTGGTGCTAACATTGAAAATTCAAATGCTAAGTATCCAGACAATTGTGCAAATAATCCGGCCGAATTTGGCAAAACGGTAATATATGATTTTGATGGTGATACGGTTGTTTATAATCTGGTTAAGGCAGAGACTTTTACTAAGAAAATAATAGTTAAAAGAATTGTTAAATTTGAAGATATTGATAATCCTGGTGTACCACTTAAGCCAGACGATAATAAGGAATTAGATCCGGTTGAAATTTCAGGAACATATAACCCATTAACAGGGAAAGTATTAACCGTTAATGATCTTTCAGATAGTAGTGATAGGTTAACTTTAGCGAAATATGAATTTCCGGATGTATTAGATGATTTAATATACCAGAATGCTAATACCAGAACTGGCCAACTAGATCAAAATAATTGGACAACAATTGAGGTTCCAGGCTCAATATTAGCCGCTTATATTAATAATACTTTGAATAGTAATAACATTAGTTCAGATACCCCCGGTGAAATGTACAATGTTAGTGATAATGGTGTTAAAAAAGTAACTAGTAACAAAGTTCCAGCAAACACCTTTGAATTTGATCAAAACATCGTCATTAAGTATGGGCTTAACCACGCTAATTTGGTTTTGATAGGTCAAGGATTAGGCAAACCAAATCAGATATTAGATTCATCGTCTGGTAAGAATAGTGATACAGATATCAAGTTCAAGCTAACTGATGCTGATTTGAAGCGTGATGGCTATAACTATAAGATTTACTATTCAAATCAGCAAAATTTAATGGACCTTTCTCAAGACTATGAAAGTACAGAGGATGAAGTTGTTCATTCATTGTCACAATCCTCTTTATTGAGTCATGTAAATGATGGGACTCTTTCCGCTTACGATACTTTAGCCGATGCCTTAAGGGCTAACGGAAAATATGATTCAGTTACTGATGGAATTATTCCAGCAGAGTATTCTCAGAATTTCTTTGTAGTTTATACGCCAGTTCAGGAAAGAAAACAAGAATTCTATATTTTGAGTGATAACGACCCATATAGAAGAGATCCTGTGACTAAGCAATTTGCATTACCTGAAACGATAAAAGATGCTGATAAGTCGGGCACTGATTACTTTAAGATGCAAGGTGAGACAGGAAATACTGTTTTACCGACTAAAACGGATGGTTCAGGCACATATAATGCTTTGTACAATAACGGGAGTCCAGTTAACTATACTGCTGGTCAATCTGATTATGATGAAAATGGTAACCCAATTAAACATACACCGTCTGTACCACAAGATGATTCTAATTCTTACCTAAGTCAATTGCTGGTATACCAACGTACAGGTTATCGTATTGATAAAGCAAGTTATGAGTACACCGACTCTCAAGGGAAGAAGCATGAACTTATATTTACTGCAGAATTGACGAAGAATTATGATCCGAGTCAAGGACTATCAGGTTTTTACTATTCTAGTGATAGTATTTTACTACCTATTCTTAATTATTTAGCTAGCGGTCCTTCACAATATGGTGGGGATAATAAACTTTATTTAACTCTAGATGGGTATACAGCAGAAACGACACCATACAAAGTAAAAATTACTGGTGATGAAAATTGGAAAGTATCGACTGATGAATCGGGACGTCAGTATATCAGTATTCCAGCTGATCAAACTTGGGCTTTTGATAATACTGAATATGATGCTAAAAAGATGCAGGATCCTAGTCCTCAAATTTTGAACTTACACTATGCTCCTATTCCATTGCCAGAAGACGGTAGTGGTGCGAAGGTACAAATTCACTATGTGGACGTAACTGGAGTAGATCACCTGAATCCAGAAAATGCAGGTATTCAATACAAACTCGATCCTGCAACAAGTAAGTATGGTGTTTATATGGGGCAAGAATTAGAAACAGATGCTCAAGGAAATCCACCATCGATCTTTAACTTAGCTAATGTTGATCAAACCTTTGATAATACAAATAAAGATAATGATATTATCTCTAAATTAGCTGAAGAGGGATATGTTGTTGTTCAACGTGATAAGCAAACTCGTGGTAAGCATCAATTTGATGTTTTAGATAGTGATCAGGGTAATGGATCATATGACGGAAATGATGCGGGTATGAGATATGCTGGATCTTTATATGCAACATTGAATTACTATGTATTCCTTAAGAAGCAGGCTAAATATCCAGCAAACTATCAAGTCCTTGTAGAAGACGAAAATGGTAAGGTTGACGATAATCCATTAATAACAACCACAAAACTAGGTGTTGGTGGTCAAGATGAAGATATTGCTACTAGTTTGTCTGATCCATCAGGCAAGAGTTCAGAAACTTTAGCGCAGAAATATCAAAGTATCATAGACAATTTGGCCAAAGAACTTCCAAACTATAATGTTGTTTTGAAAACGTCAGCAGGTAGTAATTTAAAGGTAACCGATAAGATCAATGGTAACTTTAGTGAAACTGAACCTAGGTTATTTACTATCTACGTTACTCACAAGCAGGGGAACGTAAATATCCACTACATTGATGTTAATGGCAAGGAATCTGATGGTCACTTCAAGCCTAGTGATGGTACGGAAATTTCAGGTACTCTGCAAAGTATTACTGATAAGAATTATGGTGATAAATACACCAACACGCTTTGGGATTATGCTAAACATAATTATGTTTTAGCGGAAGCTGTTCCTGACTCTGCAACAAGCGGTACAATTTCCAAACCTACTGATGATGTTTATGTTTACTTGAAGCATAAAGCGGTTAAGGTAACTCCAAAGACAAACGATGTACCAAAAGATAAGGATGGTAAACCAGCCGTTGATCCATCTACATTAACAGTTACTGTTACTCGTGACGTATATTACAAGGCTAACTCGAAAGACGGCAAAGACCTACAAAACAAGACAACTCAAACAGCTAAATTTAATGGAGAAGTTTGGGTAGATGCCGTTACGGGTAAGAAAGTTGCTGAGCACGAAACGATTGCAGATAAGGATGGTAATAAAGTTGAAGCTGCTAAGGGTGTAGAAGGCGAGAGTGTCGCTGTCAAATGGAGCCCAGTAGCCCCTGCAAAGGACGATCAGGTAACTGTTAATAATGGCAATATTTCCTTAGATGAGATCAATACGCCACAAGTGATTGGCGAAGGTAAGGATGCTTGGCATTTGGTATCACAGGAGAATAACGGTGAACAAGCCCTAGATTCTGATTGGCAAGCTGCCTTAAAGAATGGAACGCTTACTGGTAAAGATGGTCAATTTAAAGTCAAAGACGGCTACCTAGTTTACAAGCAAGAGGGTAGTTACAGCATCCATTACCGTGATGTAACTGATTTAGTAGCTAAAGGTCAGACAGATAGCTTTAAGCCAACTGACGGTAATGATTTAGGTCATGAAGTTACTAACATTAATGGCATTGTGGGGGAAAAACCTGATAGAACTGCCGATTTATGGAAGAATTATGAAGATGACGGTTATGTTTTAGTATCAGAGCCGGATCAATTAGGGAAACAACCACTCTCTGAAGATACACCAGATCAATACGTTTACTTAATGAGAGTTGCTAATAAGCAAACTGAAACTAAGCAAGCAGAACGGACCATTCACTATGTTGGTATTGTTAATGATAGCGATGACGTAACTCAAGGTCAGGAGTTGAAAGAACCGACTACACAGAAAGTAACTTTAACTGGTACTTACTACACTGACCATGATGGTAACCGTGTTAATACGAAGACCGTTACTATTAATGGTCAACAATACGATGTCGTTGTTGAGCCAACTGCCGAAAATCCTGCTAAAGAAACTTGGATAATTGATGGTGAGCATTCCGGTGTTACCGAAAACAATGGCAAGTATGAGTTTGCTAAAGCAGATACGCCAGATACTATTGGCGAAAGTAATGATCAATGGCAACACAAAGTTACCTTGGATAAGAATACAGGTGTTGTTGCTGTTGATCCAACAGGGATGGAATGGCCAAAGAACAATACTTTGCCAGATGGTTATGTTGTTTACATGCAATTGCCACAACCAACACAGCCAACGCAAGTAACGCAGCCAACACAGGTAACGCAGCCAACGCAGGTAACGCAGCCAACGCAGGTAACGCAGCCAACGCAGGTAACGCAACCAACGCAGGTAACGCAGCCAACGCAAGTGACGCAACCAACACAAGTGACGCAGCCAACGCAGGTAACGCAACCAACGCAAGTGACGCAACCAACGCAGGTCACACAGCCAACGCAAGTAACGCAGCCAACGCAGGTAACACAGCCAACGCAGGTAACGCAGCCAACGCAAGTAACTCAACCAACGCAGGTGACGCAACCAACACAAGTCACTCAGCCGACGCAGGCTATGCAGCCAACGCAAGTAACTCAGCCAACGTAAGTAACGCAACCAACACAAGTTACCCAACCGACGCAAGTTACACAAACAACAGGTGACCAACCAAGGACAGTTAGTCAAGGCCAAGCTTCTGACTCACCAGTAATGGTTAACAAGCAAAAGAATGCTCAGTTACCTCAAACCGGTAATGAAAATAATCGTGGTGCATTAGCATTAGGCATCATGGGATTACTCTCTGCGTTTGGACTTGGTAAAATTGGTCGGAAACAACGTGATTAATTGAAATTAATAGTAAGAAACTAATAATTGTTTCTTTTAAACTATAAAGGGGTTATGGCATAAGTTATATTACCTAGATAAAATACAAACGACGCAGTACACAAATGGGCTTCAGTGCTCAGAAAATCCGAACGCTGAAGCCCTATTTGTGCTTGCGGGGGTTCGAAAACGAACTAGCGAGCTAGTTCTGTCTCACTCCCTTTGCGAGAAAGGTTATTTAATTATGCTTTTTTGAGAAAATCCTGCCACTTTTTAGCAACCTTATTAAAGGAAAATTTAGCAGCGGCATGTTGAGCATTTTGCGTGTATCGGTGAAATAGTTTAGGGTTAACCAGTAACTGGCGCAAACTTTGATAAAGGGCGTCACAGTCATTAGCGGGAAGCAATTTGCCACTAATATTATTATCAATAATTTCAGCGGGGCCGTAATTAATATCATAACTAATTGCTGGACAACCATGCCCCTGCGATTCTAATAGGGCCATGGCGAATTGAAGTGCCTCATAATTGTTAGACAAAAGTTCTAACGATTGTGAGGCACTTTTTATGACTAAATACAAACCTGACTTTAAAGCTAAAATTGTCCACGAATATCTGACTACTCCACAAAGTTCTCGAGCCTTGGGGCGCAAATACAGTATCAGTAGCCGACTGATCAGGAAATGGATTCAAAGATATCGCTTAAGTGGGATAGACGCCTTGAAACGGCGTCGTCATCCACGAACCCTTACCGCAGATTTTAAGTTGAGTGTGATAGACTACTACCAAACTCATGAGGAATCGATGGTTAAAGTAGCGGCTCGATTTGACGTGCAAGCGTGCCAAATTTCACTTTGGCGGTCACAGTTCAAGCGAGATGGTATTGAAGCCTTGAAACCTCACCCGAAAGGTAGGCCGTCAAAGGTGAAACATACTAAGAAACGACTTCGTCGTCTTACTAATAAGACTGAAGTGGAACGTTTAAAAGAAGAACTTGCCAAGAAAAGCCAAGAACTCTATGACACAAAATTGGAACGTGACATCTTAAAAAAATCGTTGGCCCTGTTCGGACCCTCCAAGGCAAAGAGAAAACGCAAATAGTTGATCAGATCAGGGCAGATCAAGCATCGCTACCGAAGAAATATCGCTATAAGATTGGTGACATTCTCCATAAAATCAACCTTCCTAAGGCTACTTACCATGATGAGCGCAAGCGCATCGCTAACCATCATGATAAATATGCGAGTGTTAAGCAAGTGATTCTTAGCGTGGCTAAAGAAGGGCAAGTCCGCGGACGATGGACCTACGGTTATCGTCGCGTGAACCAAAAACTGCGGGCAATGGGCATTCATTTGGCGGACATGACGGTGAACAAGTTGATGGCGAAATTAGATGTTCAAGTGGCACTGTATAATCGCCACCGTAGTGGTAAATACTCATCTTATGAAGGTAATGTGGGCACAGTTGCGGATAATCTACTAAAACAACAATTTCAGGCCACCATTCCTTATCAAGTCCTCCACACAGATGTTTCTCAAGTTCGCTTAGCTAATCACAGTTGGGCTTATATTTCCTCAATTATCGATGAAGCCAGTAAGGAAGTTTTAGCCTTCCAATTGAGTCAACATCCTGATCGACAGTTGATTACCGCTACTCTCAACGAGCTATGTACAAAGCTGCCTGATAATGCTCAACCAATTATTCATTCTGATCAGGGGTGGCACTATCAACTGGGGTACTATACCCAAAAGTTAGCTGATAATCACTTTATTCAAAGTATGTCCCGTAAGGGAAATTGTCATGATAACGCACCAATGGAGAGTTTCTTTCACCTGTTTAAGACAGAGTTATTAGATGGTTTCCCACCATGTAAAGACTTAGCTGAATTAAAATCACTCTCAGCTCAATACATTCATTACTTTAATTACCAACGTATCTCCTTAAAAACAAAAGGTATGACTCCGGTTGAATACCGAAATCATACCTTGGTAGCTTAAATAATCAATTTTGTCTAACTTTTTTGTTGCACTTCAAATCCTTCATACTGGCTGGTAAGTATTTCAGCTTGAGCAGTTTCGTAAACACGGGTTAGATCATGTTGATAACCACAGAAATGAATGTAATGGTCAGCACCTTGATGATTAACGATCTTTTTAAGTTCGTTCGCTGTTTGATAATTATTCCAACCATCAGAATAGCCGTAGATCTCTAATTGTACTTTAGGGAAATCCTTATGAAGGCGAATGATAACATTAATTAGTTGATCGAGTTGTTTAACCTTTGTAAGACGAGCAACAGCGATAAAATGACCAGCCTGCCGTTGGGTCGCCGGAATATCTTTTTCAAGTTGTGCTTGACTAAGGAAGGTTACCGGAAGATCAAAGCTCATATTGGTATTGAAACGTCGACTTGCATCAGTTGCTTCGCGCTTTGTTGATGAGATCAGTCCAGTTAATTGTCCTTGATTTAGCATTTCACTAATGGGCTGGTAAACAGGTGAGATCTCGCTGTTACTTTGCCCATCTTGGGTAAATGCGGAATGAAAAACTTGGTAACGGCGCGGTGAGGTCCGCATTAACCGAAAGGCAGCTAATGTCACGTCAGAACGATCGTTAATTAACAGTGCGTCAGGATCATCAGTAACTAACTGATCAAGAAAGTATGCGCGGAATTCGTTTTGGTTATCAAATTGTAATTCTTGATTCTTATCAACTAATTGGATCAGAGTAAGGACGGGGACGTTTCCCTGACCACCACGATAATGATAAGTTATTTTGACTGCTCCTGACTGGTCATAGTATTGTCGACAAACTAGCCGGGCGCGATCTTCAAAGAATTCGGTATAAGTTTTACAGCCACAATCATAGTAATCACGTCGATCAGTAAACCCATACTGATCTAAATAATCGACATAGTAAAGACGGTTATTATCTTGATTTACTCTAATTCTGACTTTCCCATTGCGTTCAGCCTGGTTGCCTTTTACCTGATAGCCTGGAACATTTAAAATTTGCTTAATAAGGGATTGATCGAAGTTCGGCTCCATATGATAAGAAAGTCGTTGGTAAAATTGGAAAAGATTAATTACCCGTCCGCTAGTACCTAGCTTGTTCTCCGCATCAAGATGAGCAAAATTATAATACATGGTTACAATTTTAGCTGGTTGATGAAGGTAATCAAAAATTTGGAGTCGCTTAACTTGAGCTAGTTCAATTGCTGAAGTTTTGATGTCTTCACGGCTAGTGATGAAGTAATTCATAATTATGCCTTTCGTTTTAGACCATTTTAACAAAAAAACTGGAAGTTAACTCTTAAATTCAGAATAGTCATCCCGAATAATAAAGTTAACTTCCAGTATTCAACTAGGCATCCATTACAACTAGCTTATTGCCGTTAACCTGATCATCAGTGAGCTGGCAAGAATGAAGGTTAAAGTCGTTGTAAAGGTTATAGTAGTAAGTCTTGGTCTTGGCGGAGTAGCAAGCGGTATAAACGGTGTACTCATACTTTCCCTTAACGTTAACAACGCTTCCTTTAACCATAGCGACAGCTTTAAGAATGTTGAAGAATTTTGCTACGTTTGCAGTTTCACCTTCAACTGTAGGATAGTTAGCATTTAAATATGCAGCCTTAACAAACCGTGATGCTGGAACGCTGTCACCAGGGAGACCGATGCTTCCAGTCCCAACACCCAGTGGAATGATATTTTGCTTTGTCCAGGTCTGTGGCTTAGCATCATGAGGAGTTAAGCCAGTGTAATTACAAAGATTAGTCATTTGCCATGCAAAGTCAGGACTGTTAGTGAGGACTCCTAGATGGTTTTCAAATACACGTAAACCATATTGTCGTGATTGTTCAAGGACGATGGCTTCGTGCTGATCACTGATAAGCCAGTGAAGTGGAGCAACCGGAAGTGAGTCAATAAGGGCCTTATTAACCAAGTTAACGTTCTTAAGTGCTTGCTTGACTTCTGCAACTGACGAAAATTCTTGGGTGACCCACATCATTAGTTCATAAGGAGCGAGGTTAGTTTTACCATCAACCGGACCGTCACTAAATTGAGCATAGTGAGGGAAATTCAGACCAGCAATGCACAGCCCATCTTCATTACAGCAGTCAAAGTATAGTGGGTAATCATCCATGACGATTCCCATCCCGATCGTGGCTTTAACGGTTTTACTATCGTCTAAGAACTTATACGGAAGCGGATAGTTACGAGGAGTGATGATTAACTTTTTACCGTAATCAATTCCGACATCTAAGTTTCGTCCAAAATATAAATTTCCTTCTGGATCAGTAAATCTTAAACCTGTACACATATTAAAGACCTCCATTAATTAGTTTCTTTATGACTAGCTATATATTGTTTCTGGTAACGCTTGATCCGAACAACGGCAAAGACTAAGAGGATGAAGCCGATAATGACGAATGCCATCATAAAGTACCAAGCAACGGTAAAGTTGGCTTTTCCCTTGATGATGCCGAAAAGGGGAGCACCGATAGCGTATCCAATGGCATAAGCTAAACCAATATATCCAAGCATGACCCCTTGTTCACGAGAACCGAACAGATCCTTTGCCATGAATGCTGGTCCTGACATATAGCTGAAAACAGCCAATCCACAGAATATCGCATATGCAATTCCGGCAACTTTACTGATGTGGGCACCGAATGGTTGATGACTAACGAAAATCATCATGGCAATAGAAAGAACGTACATACAACCTGCGTATGCCATTGACTTTGCCGTTCCGAGTTTATCGAAAAGAATTCCGCCAGAAACGTTACCGATTAGACAACCAATTCCGTACATTGAACCAATTAAGCCGACTTCAGTTAGGGAAAGCTTAGTATCAAGGAATGTAGCGTAATCTTCATTTAATGAGGCCAAACCGAGACCGATAATTAAGAAGCCGAGACTAAATACCCAAAATTCTTTCATTTTAAGAACTTCTTTACCAGTCCAACCTTGGAATTCCTTGGCTTTCTTTTCGGCAGCGGCAGCTTTCCCCGCTTTAATTTCAGCTTCCGAAACAACTTCTTCGTCTTTCTTTGGCGTCCGAATAAAGCAAGCAATAATTACACCGGTAATTAGCAAAGCGATGGCGAAGTAGAAGAATGGGGCCATTGAAAGTAAGTGACCAGTTTTAGTATTTCCTGTCATATAATGCTTTAAAATTCCCTGAGTAACTGGCTGTAAGAAAATGTTACCGATTGAGCCACCACAAAAGGCAATTCCTAAAGCAGCACCCCGGCCCTTTAGTGGGAACCAGTGATTAATAACCCACGGAACCCCTTGACCGGAGAAGAACGTTGAACCAATCATACAAACAATCGCTGCCGTATAAAAACCAGAAAGCTTGGTACTAAAGCCAAAGATAACGTAGGCTAATGCAGATAAGGCAATCCCGATAATATACATTAACCGAAAGTTAAACTTTTGCAGGCCTTTACCAATAAATGGTGAGGTAATTGAAGCGGCAACCGCCCCAAAAGTGAAAATTAGGGTATAGGAAGCAAGTGTAAAGTGAAATGTGTTAACCAATGGGTGAATAAATAGTGGCTGAATATTTTGGGCAATCCCATAAGGAATGGCCTGAGTTAGCATACATAGGAAGACCATGAAATATTTATAGGCGTTGCTAACTGTCCGTGTAGGATGGTTCGCCGTTGATGATGAACTAGGCAATTTAATTCCTCCTTTATGCATTAGAACTAATGGTTACCGTTAATAAGTTCTTTCTGACGATGCTTTATTTTGACAGCAGCAGAAACAAGCAGCAGGAAACCAATAACAACAAAGATCATCATTACACACCATGCAACTGTAAAATTAGCGCTATCACGGATCATTCCGAAAAGAGGTGCGCCAACCGCAAAACCAATTGCATAGGCTAAACCAATATATCCAAGCATAACCCCCTGTTCTTTGGCACCAAAAAGATCCTTGGCCATAAAGGCAGGTCCTGACATATAACTAAAGACTGCTAATCCAGTGAAGATGGCATAGCCACATCCCGCAATCATATTCATCTTATTACCGAAGGAGAGAAAACTAATAATAATCATCATTAAAATAGCTAGGACATACATTACTCCGGCGTAAGACATTGATTTAGCGGTACCAAATTTATCAAAGAGGATCCCACCGGTGATATTACCAATTAATCCCCCGACACCGTACATTGATCCAATTAGACCAACCTTTGTAAGGGTCAACTTAGTATCAAGGAAGGCAGCGTAGTCTTCGTTAAGTGAGGCTAAACCAAGGCCGATAATCAAGAAACCAATACTGAAGATCCAGAATTCTTTCATCCGAATAACTTCCTTACTTGTCCAGCCTTGAAATTCACTGGCCTTTTTCTTTGCTGCGGCTTCTTTACCAGCTTTAATTTCGGCTTCCGAAACAACTGTCTCATCTTTCTTTGGTGTTCGAATAAAGAAAGTAATAATTAAACCAACAATTAATAACATTCCAGCAAAGTAGAAAAATGGAGCCATGGAAATTAGGTGACCAGTCTTTGCATTACCAGTCATGTAGTGACTAAGAAGATTTTGGGTAATTGGCTGCATAAAGATATTACCGATTGAACCACCACAAAAGGCTACTCCTAACGCAGCACCACGACCTTCAAATGGAAACCAGTGGTTAATAACCCATGGCACACCTTGACCGGAATAGAATGTTGAACCAATCATACAGAGAATTCCAGCAGCGTAAAACTCGGGAAGCTTAGTGCTGATTCCAAAAACAACGTAAGCCAATGCTGATAAGATGATCCCAATAAGATACATCAGCTTAAAATTGAATTTTTCTAAGCCTTTACCAATAAATGGCGAGGTAAACGAAGCAGCCACCGCTCCAAAGGTAAAAATTAACGTGTATGAAGCTAACGTAAAATGAAAAGTATTAACGATTGGGTGTACAAACAATGGTTGAATTGTTTGTGCTACTTCATACGGAATAGCTTGAGTTAACATACAAAGAAAAACCATAAAGTATTTATACTTTTTGCTAACAACGATCTCATCAGATCGTTTGGTAGCATGATCAATCATTTTTTTCTCCTCCCATCATCTTAATCTACAACAAATATCACTTATATTATCAAACGATGTACGAAATAAATCAATTAAAACGAAATAGTATTATATCCTACAAAAAATAAATAATAGTTATACGTTTATCAAAAAATCTAGCTCTTTTTCGATTTTAATAATAAAGTGTTAGAGTTAGTGGTATGATTAATTATCTATTCAAAAAAGCAATTAATAGGGGAGAAAAGCATGGATAAGATGAGAGGGCATAAAATAACGTTATTTTCCGCTGTGATGTTAGCCCTAAATTCGTTAATTGGTTCTGGATGGTTATTTGGTGCCGGAACCGCTGCTAAAGTTGCCGGACCAGCGGCCATTATTTCATGGATTATTGGTGCAGTAATTATAATTAGCATTGCATTGACCTATGTTGAATTAGGAGCAATGTTTCCAGAAAGCGGGGGGATGAGTCGCTATGCACAGTATAGTCATGGCTCACTGCTGGGGTTTGTTGCCGCTTGGGCTAACTGGATTTCATTGATTACCCTTGTTCCAATGGAAGCAGTTGCATCAGTTCAATATATGAGTTCATGGCCGTGGTCGTGGGCTAATTGGACGCATCATTTTGTTAGCGGGGGAAATATTACTTCAATGGGGATGTTTGTTGTATTCATCTTTATGGTAATTTTTACCTTGATTAACTTTTGGTCTGTTAAATTAATGACCCGGTTTACAAATTTGATTTCAGTTTTTAAAATTTTGTTGCCAACCTTAACGATTATTATGTTGATTATCAGCGGCTTTCATACTGAGAACTTTGGTCATAACATTCAGACGTTTATGCCATATGGAAGTCGTTCGATTTTTGAAGCGGCAGCAGTATCAGGGATCATTATGTCCTATGATGCTTTCCAAACAGTTATTAATATGGGTGGTGAAATGGTGAACCCCCATAAGAATATTGTCCGGGGAGTCCTCATCTCAATGTTGATAACCGCTGCAATTTATATCATGCTTCAAGTAGCATTTATCGGTGCAGTTAGTCCTGCTTCACTAGCAAAGAGCGGCTGGCATGGGATTAACTTTGCGTCACCATTTGCTGATATTGCAATTCTATTGAGCTTGAATTGGCTAGCGATTCTCTTATACATGGATGCGTTTGTTTCACCATTTGGGACAGGAGTTGCGTTTGTGGCAACGGCATCTCGAGCATTGGCCGCAATGACCCATACTGGACACTTACCAAAATGGCTTGGTCGGTTAGAGCGACGTTATATGATTCCACGGTTTGCTATGGTAGCGGATCTGATTTTAGCCACGATTTTAGTAAATGTCTTCAGAAATTGGAGCTTATTGGCAACGGTCATCACCGGTTCAACTCTGATCGCTTACTTAACCGGGCCAGTAACGGTGATTTCTTTACGAAAAATGGCACCAGACTTAAAACGGCCGTTTGCACCTAACTATATGAAGTGGCTAGCACCATTTGCATTCGTGGTAACGGGATTGGCGATTTATTGGACAATGTGGCCAACAACAGTTCAGGTAATCTTTGTGATTGCGCTTGGCTTACCGATTTATCTCTACTATGAATGGCGCTATCAAAAGACAAACTGGCGTCAGCAGCTGAGAAGTGCCGCTTGGTTAATTTGTTATATGGCCTTTATTTCCTTAATTTCTTACGCGGGAAGTGAGGGCTTTGGTGGTCAAAACTGGATTCCGTACCCGTTTGATTTCATTGTGATTATCCTTGTTTCCTTATTCTTTTATGCCTGGGCAGTCAACAGTCGAATGACTAAAATAGATCCAGTAGCAAAGAAAGTGAATGAGCGACTTAAAGAAAAATAGACAATCAGTAGTAATTACGTCTTGTTTTAGCGATTGCAAAGTAGTTAAAATAATTGTATTATTGTTCAGTTATCCGAAATCGATTAAACGATTACATTCCATGAATACTGGGAGGATAGTATGTGGCGTTATATTAAACGAGTTTTAATTGGGAAACCTTTGAAAACTTTGGATGAGGGACAAACTCACCTAACTAAATTCAAAGCATTAGCGATGCTGTCATCCGATGCAATTTCGTCAGTTGCTTATGGGCCAGAACAGATCACGACGGTTTTAGTAACCTTATCTGCAATGGCAATGTGGTACTCGATTCCAATTGCCGCAATTGTATTATTGCTGTTATTGGCAATTACTCTTTCGTATCAACAGATTATTCGTGCGTACCCAAGTGGTGGTGGTGCCTATGTTGTTGCCACCCGAAATTGGGGAAGCAATGGTGGACTATTTGCCGGGGGATCGCTTTTGGTTGACTATATGTTAACCGTGGCGGTTTCTACGACATCAGGAGTGGAAGCAATTACTTCTGCAATCCCGGCACTTTACCGGTTCTCAGTTCCAATTGCAATTGTTATCGTTCTCTTAATTATGTTCATGAACTTGCGGGGAATGAGTGAAAGTGCCAATTTCCTGACAATTCCGGTTTACTTTTTCGTAATTATGATTTCTGTAATGATTCTGTGGGGTGCCTATAATATAATCACGGGTCAAGTTCATTACCAAGCACCTGCTGATTATGGAACTCCAGTTACCGGAATGACATTTGTTCTGTTCGTTCGGGCATTCTCTGCTGGTTCATCTTCATTAACCGGGGTTGAAGCGGTAAGTAATGCTGTCCCGAACTTTAATAAACCAAAGGAAAAGAATGCTTCGGTTACTCTAGCAATTATGAGTACGATCCTGGCAATCTTCTTCATTGCAATTATCTTCTACGGCTTTTACTTTGGAATTGTTCCTAATAAACGGACTACCGTGCTTTCGCAAATTGGCCTTGCCGTATTTGGCGGCCATGGGATTGGCTTTTACCTTCTTCAATTATCAACGGCAATGATCCTTGCTGTTGCTGCTAATACAGGGTTTTCTGCTTTCCCAATCCTTGCTTTTAACATGGCCAAAGACAAGTATATGCCCCATGCATTTATGGATCGTGGAGATCGTCTCGGTTATTCTAATGGAATTATCTCGTTGGCGGTTGGCGCAATTATCCTAATTTTGATCTTCCATGGACAAACTAACATGCTGATTCCGCTTTATGCCGTCGGGGTCTTTGTTCCGTTTACACTATCTCAATCTGGGATGATCATTCATTGGTTCCGTGAACGGGAAGGTCTATGGCTAGGGAAGGCGTTTATTAATCTTGTCGGAGCGTTAATTTCACTGGCATTAGTTCTTGCATTATTCTGGCAGCACTTTGGTAATGTTTGGCCGTACTTAATTATCATGCCGCTATTGCTTTACATGTTTCATGCAATTCACCGTCACTATATAAAAGTTGCCAAACAATTACGGGTTGCCGAAAAGACAAAGGTGCAGTTACATGATTATGATGGCGCAACTGTTATTGTTTTAGTTGGGAACGTTACGCGAGTTACTCGGGGAGCAATTAACTATGCGCGTTCCATTGGTGATTACGTGATCGCAATGCACGTTTCGTTTGATGAAAATCCAGGCAAAGAGCATAAGACTGCTAATGAATTTAAGGCTGAATTTCCAGATGTTCGTTTTGTTGATATTCATTCATCGTATCGGTCAATTGCTAAGCCAACTTTGCGGTTTGTAGATGTGATTGCTAAAAGGGCAGCTGCCCGTAACTATTCAACGACTGTTTTAGTTCCGCAATTTATCCCTAAGCACCCATGGCAGCTTGCTCTTCATAACCAGACTAGTGTTCGGCTACGGACGGTTCTTAATTCTCGGCAGAATATTGTTGTTGCAAGCTACAATTATCATTTACATGAGTAGGCGTAAATTGAATAATTTTGCTGGTGAATACTAATAAGTTCAGGGACAGTTTTCAATGTTATAAAAAAGGTTGGCTTGAAATTTCCCGGGAAATTATTTACGGGGTGGATAACGTGAGAAAAAGAAATATCGTCTTGGGCTTGTTGTTTGCTGTTGGTTTATTTTTAATGGGCGGCTTTAGCCTTGACCAATTGGGCTTTCATTCTGATTTGATTGGAATTTTAGGGACCTTTCTCTTAATTGGTTCCTATATTGGCTTTAATTGGTCGAAATTAAAAAGTGGTGATCACAAAACAAGGGTGGTCACCACATGGGTTATTATTCTATTACTGCTTATTGTTATTCTTAATGTAATCGAAACGGTATTAAGCTAGTTAGTAAGATAAGGGATCTCGTGCTCACGCGAGGTTCCTTTTTTGATCGTTAATTGATCGTTGAAACGGTTGATTAGTAACTTAGTGAAAGCGGCAACTTGATCCTCATCAACATAGATGCTTGTTTGAACCGTAGCACCAAATTGTTCATCAGCAACCTCAATCTGATGCTCTTTTAAATAATGGAGAAGGGAATCATGTTGTGCATAACTAACCGTAATTTCAAGGATCGCCTGGGTAACTAATTGGACCAATCCCGCTTTGTGAATCGCGTTGGTGGTGGAGTTGCTATAAGCGCTAATAAGGCCTCCAGCTCCTAGCTTGATTCCGCCAAAATAACGGGTAACAACGGCGACCACGTTATGAATCTTAGCTAATTGAAGTGATTCCAAAATTGGCACACCAGCTGTTCCGCTAGGTTCACCGTTGTCACTTTCTCGTTGAATTTGGTCACGATCGCCGACCATGTAGGCATAGCAGTTATGAGTTGCCTTCCTGTTTTCGGTACTAACCTGGTTAATGAATTGTTGGGCTGCTTCATCGGAGGTTACCCGGGCAATTGAACATATAAAACGAGACTTTTTGATGATCATCTCATTGCTAGTGCTTTTAGAGATAGTGAGAAAGGGTTCTGACATTAATTATTACTCCTTTGGTGAATTCTTGGCTTTTTCCCGTATTAACTTAGTGGGAGGGATCAGAATGGATATTAGTGAATTATACGGGCGACGAGTATTATGCCCGCAAGTAGAACGATTACCAATTGATGGTTCGCAAATCCAAACTTTACCAACGCTGAAAGTAGGAAAAAAGACAATAACCTGTTTACGTTGCGGGACGATAACAAATAAGCAGCTTACTGCAATGCCTAATCAGCAATACTATTGCCCACAATGCGTTACATTAGGACGGGTGTCAACTCTTGATAAATTTTACCATGTTCCAGAACCAAATCAATTTGAAGTTCCTCAGCGGATTTTAACGTGGGCGGGACAATTATCACCATTGCAGACTAAGGCATCGGTAATGATAAAAGAACGGATGGGTCAACATCGTCATCAGTTGTTATGGGCAGTTACTGGTGCAGGGAAAACAGAAATGATTTTTGCCGGAATTGCTGCAGCGCTGAAACGAGGCGAACGGGTTGCAATTGCATCACCACGGGTTGATGTTTGCCTGGAGCTATACCTTAGGCTCCAGGTGGCTTTTGCTGATTTTTCAATTGCTCTTCTTCACGGGAGAGAGTCACAGAAATATAAGTATCGTCAGCTGACAATTTGCACAACTCACCAGTTGTTACGCTTTTACCATGCCTTTGATAATTTAATTATCGACGAGGTTGATTCTTTTCCGTATGCTGCCAATTCGGCGTTGCTTTTTGCTACTAAGCAGGCAGTTAAGAAGAATGGCGGTATATTGTTTATGACAGCGACTCCTGGTAAAAAGTTGATTCGCCAAATTAACAAGAAAAAATTAATGGTTAGTTATCTTCCACTTCGTTATCACGGCAACCTACTTCCTCAAATCAAGATTTTCTTAACATCTGATTGGCGGAAACAGCTGCAAAGAAAGCGACTCCCTAACAAACTCCTGAATGAGTTAATGAAAACACTAGCTAATTACCGGTGTCTTTTGTTTGTTCCGCATGTTTCAGATCTCCAACCAACTTTTTTGTGTTTACAAGAAGCTTTAACCGATAAGAAATTTACTACCGTCCATGCTGCTGATCCCAAACGGCTAGAAAAAGTTCAGCAAATGCGGGAAGGAAAGTATGAATTCTTAATTACTACCTCAATCTTAGAACGGGGGGTTACTTTTCCAGAAATTGACGTTTTTGTTCTTGGTGCTGATGATCCGATCTTCTCATCGTCAGCACTGGTTCAGATTGCAGGACGAGCAGGACGTTCGGTTAGTCGACCGACCGGTAAAGTGATGTTTTGGATTCAGTCGTATAGTCGTCAAGTCCGGGAAACCCAGCGACAAATTGCCTATATGAATAGGAAAGGGCGGCGTTTACTTCATGGTTAATTGTCTGCTTTGTAACCGTTCGTTAACAAAAAAATTAACGATTAGTGAGATCGTTTTTCCTGGCCCAATTAGGGAACAGGTAGTTTGTAAAGTTTGCTTTCAAAAATTTGATCGTTATTCTAGTAAGGACGTTTGTCGAGGGTGTGGTCGTGAGAATGAGGGGGAGTTATGCGCTGATTGCCAAAGATGGCAGCAACAATATGGGTGGTATTTAAGTCATCGGCCACTTTTTCATTATAACCAGGCAATGAAGGAGTTTATGCAACAGTATAAATTTCAAGGACAGTATCATTTACGAGCGGTTTTTCAGCAATCTTTGCAGACAGTAATTAACCAGATGGATTATGACCTTTTAATTCCGATCCCGGTCACTAATCATACGATGAGGACACGAGGCTTTAATCAGGTAACGGGATTGTTAGAAAATATTCGGTATACAGAATTGATAAAGCATCGTGAAAAGCAGAAAGTAGCTCAATCAAAGAAAGATCGTCAATCACGGCTCAAAGCCAAGCAGCCATTCTTTCTTAATAAAAGGATTAGTTTACAAGGACAACAGATCGTTCTGGTTGATGATGTTTATACCACTGGACGGACTTTATATCATGCTGCAGAACTTTGCTACCAGAATGGTTGTAAGCGTGTCCAAAGCCTTTCGCTTGCTCGTTAAAAAAATCTAAATATTATCCTGATCCATTTGTTAAATAGTATTAACTACACTATAATATAGTTAAGGATATGAGAAGAGTGGTCCTTCTGATACCAGATCAAGCAAAGTGCTTGAACTGAAAGGAGAAATTACTATGTTAAAGTTCAATATTCGTGGTGAAAACATCGAAGTAACTGATTCAATTCGTGATTATGTGGTAAAACGGATTAATAAGTTACAAAAGTTCTTCGAAGATAACGTAGAAGCAACAGCCCATGTGAACTTAAAAGTTTATCCTAACCGTACTTACAAGGTAGAAGTTACTATTCCATTACCATACCTTACATTACGGGCCGAAGAAACTTCTAATGACATGTACGGTAGTGTTGACCTCGTTACCGATAAGCTTGAACGGCAAATTCGGAAGTACAAGACTAAGGTTAACCGTAAGTCCCGTGAAAAAGGCTTCAAGAACTTAGAATTTGTCCCAACCGATGACGACGCTGAAAGTCAAGATGACTTGAAGATTGTGCGGACAAAGCAAATCTCACTCAAGCCAATGGATCCAGAAGAAGCAGTTCTCCAAATGGATATGCTTGGACATGACTTCTTTGTTTTCCAAGATGCTGAAACTGACGGAACCAGCATTGTTTACCGTCGTAAAGATGGCCGTTACGGTTTAATTGAAGCTGAATAATAAAATATTAAGTAGACTGGTGAAAAACCAGTCTTTTTTATTTTTTGGCTAATGCTTTAAGCGATATAGCTAAAAAGTTAAGCTTCCTCAAAATAACAAACTCTCAAGTTGCCCTTGTCGAGAGAATTTGTTATCAACCGGAAGCTTTTTAAGACTTCACGGTTTGCTGGCTCGCACTCTAACCCGAAACGTGTTAGAATATTAAGGTTAGAATATAAATTAAAATTGGCTTGAGTAGTTGCTAAATCTCAAGTTAAAATTTAAAAACGTTAATTAGGAAGGACGCTTTTATGGCTAACATTCTAAAAAAATGGATTGAAAGCGATCGTCGTGAACTGCGACGGATTAATAAGATCGCTAATAAAGTTGAAAAATATGCTAAGCCAATGGCGGCACTATCAGATGATGAATTAAAAGCTAAGACTGATGAGTTTCGTGCACGCTACAAAAAAGGTGAAGATTTGGACCACATGTTACCGGAAGCCTTTGCGGTAGCACGTGAAGGAGCCAAACGAGTCTTAGGGCTTTACCCATTCCATGTTCAAATTATGGGGGGAATTGTTCTTCATGAAGGGAATATTGCCGAAATGAAGACCGGTGAAGGTAAAACATTGACTGCTACCATGCCTGTTTACTTAAACGCAATTAGTGGCAAGGGTGTTCACGTTATTACAGTTAACGAATACTTATCAAAACGTGATGCTACTGAAATGGGCCAGCTCTACAATTGGTTGGGCTGCAGTGTTGGTGTCAATAATTCCGAGATGTCGCCCGATCAAAAGCGTGAAGCATATAAAGCTGATATTATGTACTCCACTAATAGTGAGATTGGTTTTGACTATCTTCGTGATAACATGGCCGTTTATAAAGAAGACCAGGTACAACGAGGATTAAACTACGCTCTTGTTGATGAGGTGGATTCAATTTTAATTGATGAAGCGCGGACTCCATTGATTATTTCTGGTCCAGGAACAGGAACATCAAAACTTTATAAGCAAACTGATCGGTTTGTTAAGACGTTAAAGAACGAGGTTGATTATAAGGTCGATCTTGAATCAAAGACGGTTGCCTTAACCGATGAAGGAATTCAAAAAGCTGAAAAGTACTTTAACTTAAAGAATCTGTATGATCCAGAAAACACTGCATTGACCCACCACTTGGATCAAGCATTGCGTGCTAACTACATTATGCTTCTGGATAAGGATTACGTGGTTTCTGATGGGGAAGTTTTGATCGTTGATTCATTTACCGGACGGGTAATGCAAGGACGACGGTTCTCTGATGGTCTTCACCAAGCAATTGAAGCTAAGGAAGGCGTTCAAATTCAAGAAGAGAACAAGACTATGGCTAACATTACTTACCAAAACTTGTTCCGGATGTACAACAAGCTTGCGGGGATGACTGGTACTGCTAAGACTGAGCAAGAAGAATTCCGTGAGATTTATAACATGGAAACAATCACCATCCCAACTAACAAGCCAGTTCAACGGAAGGACGAACCTGACTTGCTTTATCCGACATTGCAGAGTAAGTTTGCCGCGGTAGTTAAGCGGATCAAGAGTCTTCACGAAAAGGGACAGCCAATCCTAGTTGGTACTGTGGCTGTTGAAACTTCAGAATACCTTTCCCACTTACTGGATCAAGAACATATTCCGCATGTTGTCTTGAATGCGAAGAACCACGCAAAGGAAGCTGATATCATTAAGAATGCTGGTCAGCGAGGTGCGGTTACAATCGCAACGAACATGGCTGGACGGGGGACCGATATTAAACTTGGCCCTGGCGTCCGTGAATTAGGCGGACTTGCTGTTATTGGTACCGAACGACATGAATCACGACGGATTGATAACCAGCTGCGGGGACGTTCTGGTCGTCAAGGTGATCCAGGCCTTTCCCAATTTTATCTTTCCCTTGAAGATGATTTAATGAAACGGTTCGGTGGTGACCGGATTAAGGCCTTCTTGGAACGGATGAAAGTTGACGATGATGCAGTAATTAAGAGCCGGTTCTTAACCCACCAAGTTGAGTCAGCTCAGAAGCGGGTTGAAGGGAATAACTATGATTCCCGGAAGAACGTTCTTCAATATGATGATGTAATGCGTGAACAACGGGAAATCATCTATAAAGAACGTCAGGAAATCATCACAGAAGATAAGTCATTAAAGTGGGTTCTAATGCCAATCTTTAAGCAGACAATCCAACGAGAAGTCGAACAACATACTTTAGGCGATCGCAAGGATTGGGATCTTAAAGGAATTATTGATTTCGCAGAAGAAGTCATTGTTAAGCCAGATACAATTACCGTTGCTGACTTGGCAGATAAGTCGCCACGACAAATGGTTGATTTCTTAATGGGATATGCTAAGCAGATCTACAAGGATAAGCAGAAGCAACTTTACGATCCAGCCCAAATGCTTGAATTTGAAAAAGTTGTTCTCTTGCGGGTAGTTGACTCACACTGGACAGATCATATTGATGTGATGGATCAGTTCCGTCAATCTGTTGGTCTCCGTGGTTATGGTCAGTTGAACCCATTAGTTGAATATCAAACTGCTGGTTACCACATGTTTGAACAAATGATTGCGGATATCGAATACGAAACTACTCGACTCTTTATGAAGTCACAAATTCGGCAAAATGTTACCCGTTAATCAATAATTAAATAGTGTTAACTATCAAGGTACGGTAGCAGGTGGCCCCAAAGCGGTACCTGTTGCCGTTTTGGTTTAAATTAAATATTGGAGGAACCGTTTTGGAACTTAGTGAAGCAAAGAAAAAAGTAGAAGCAATGCAACAAGAGGTTGCCCGCTTCGGGAGGTCTCTTTGACCTCGATGCTTTAGATGAAAGTATTGCAGAAAATGACCAAAAAATGGCTGAACCTGGTTTTTGGGACGATAATGTTGCAGCACAAAAAGTAATTAATGCGAATAATGAATTAAAAGATAAGCGCGATACCTTTGTGAAATTACGGGATAATATCGGTAATTTGCAAACATCAATCGAGCTGTTGGAATTAGAACCTGATGATGAGTTACAGAGTGAATTTGAAAAATCGTTTGGCGAAACACAGAAAGAACTAGAGCAATACCGGTTAAATCAGTTGCTTGACGGCGAGTATGATGCGAAAAACGCGATTCTGGAAATTCATCCGGGAGCCGGGGGAACAGAAGCTCAGGACTGGGGAGCAATGTTGCTGCGGATGTATGTTCGCTGGGGTGAACAACATGGCTTTAACGTTGAAACTGCAAGCTATGAAGCAGGGGAAGAAGCCGGCATTAAAAGTGTTACCCTGTTAATTAAGGGACATAATGCATTTGGTTACTTAAGAAGTGAAAAGGGTGTTCACCGCCTTGTCCGAATTTCACCATTTGATGCGACAGGCCGGCGACACACTTCATTTGCCTCGGTTGATGTGATGCCCGAACTTGATGAGAGTGTGAATATTGATATTGATCCTTCCGATCTTCGGGTTGATACTTTTCGTTCAAGCGGGGCTGGTGGTCAGCACATTAATAAGACCGAATCAGCAGTGCGAATTACTCACATTCCTACGGGGATTGTTACTTCTTCCCAAGCAGAACGATCCCAGTTGCAAAATCGGGTAACCGCAATGAACATGTTGAAGTCAAAACTGTATGAATTAGAGGAAGAAAAGAAGGCAAAAAAGCGAGCTGAAATTGAAGGGGAACAGCTTGAAATCGGTTGGGGCTCCCAGATTCGCTCCTATGTCTTCCACCCTTATACTTTAGTTAAGGATAACCGGAGTGGCCATGAGACGCATAATGGACAAGCGGTCATGGATGGTGATCTGGATCCATTTATTAATGCCTATCTTCAATGGAAATTAAGTCAGAAGAATCCTCAGTAAATCTAATTGCAGTTACCGGAAAAACACAGTAAGATTAAGCTATTAGGAGGGATGAACTATGTCAAAAAAGCTAACTCGATCCTACGATGATCGGTGGCTAGCTGGGGTCCTTAGTGGATTTGCTAGGTATTTCAATACTAAGCCGCTTTACTTGCGGATTGCCTATATTCTCTTTACCGCAATTACCGGGATCATTCCTGGAGTTATTGTTTACATTGTTTTACTGGCAATTATCCCACCCGATCAAGCCCATCCCGGAATTGCTGGTCTCTTTAAGACGTTTGCTGATTTAACGTCAACCCCGCAAAAAACGCGGGATTCACAAGGAAGACGGCAATTAACTGATGTTGAAGAGAAAGATATAAAGAAGAATGGACGGTCGTAGATGGAATTTATCAAACGTGTAATAATAGATACAATTCTCTTTATTGCATTAGCCGGTCTCTTTTCGCGGACTGGAATGTTCTATGTCAACAGTGTGGGAACTGCCTTGCTAGCAAGTGCTGTTTTAGCAGTGTTGAATGTGTTAGTAAAACCAATTTTGTTAATACTATCGTTGCCCATTAATGTGCTTACCTTAGGATTGTTTAGTATTGTGATTAACGCCCTGATGTTACAGTTAACATCATCCTTTGTCGGATCATATTATTTTCACTTCTCATCCTTTGGCTCAGCAATATTGATTGCAATTGTTATGTCGATTTGCAATGTGATTATTTCCGATCACATTAATAATTAGTGAAGGAGTGGAAATAGTGGCAGATCATATTACTGTTAAAGAACTTGTTGATAATGTTCGGTTAAAAGTTTTACAGGGTGAGGAATATCTTCAACGGCCAATTACTACTAGTGATATTTCACGGCCGGCCCTTGAATTCGCTGGTTATTTTAAACACTACCCTGCAATGCGGATTCAATTATTAGGGATTACTGAAACGTCCTTTGCCAAAGATTTAACTCACGAAAAGCGCGAGAAATATTTAACGAAAATGTGTGCCCCTCAGACGCCATGTTTCGTTATTTCAACTAACTTACCGATTCCCGCAGAACTGCAAGTCGCTGCTAAAAATGCTAAAATTCCTATTTTAGGAACCCACCTAACGTCATCACAAATTTTGAGTAACATGACTTCCTATCTCCTTGGGCGACTAGCACCGCGGCAGTCTTTACACGGTGTTCTTGTTGATATTAATGGTGTTGGGGTCTTAATTACTGGTGATTCGGGAGTAGGAAAGAGTGAAACTGCTCTTGAATTAGTTCGTCGGGGTCACCGGTTAGTAGCTGATGACCGGGTGGAAGTTTATGCCCGTGATGAACAAACCCTTGTTGGTAAGGCACCAGCAATTTTAAAGCACCTTATGGAAATTCGGGGTATTGGAATTATTGATGTTTCTACTCTTTATGGGACTGGAGCAATTATGCCAAGTGATGTTATTAACCTGATTGTTCACTTGGAAACGTGGACTCCAGATGTTCAGTTTGACCGGTTAGGCGATCGGGGCGATAAGCAGACAATTCAAGGCGTAATTGTTCCCAAGGTTTCTGTTCCCGTTAAGACTGGGCGGAATTTAGCAATTATCATTGAATCTGCTGCAATGAACTACCGGGCAGAAACAATGGGGTATGATGCCACCAAGACATTCGATGATAATTTGAACCGGTTAATTAAGCAGAATTCTGCACGGGATACAAAGGAAAAGCAAAGCAATGATTAATTTAAGCTTACCGCTTCTGGCACTTAACCCAATTGCCTTCAATCTTGGACCAATTCAAGTTCACTGGTATGGAATTATTATTGCGACTGGAGTTGTTCTCGCGTTAATTCTTTCGGTACGTGAGGGACAACGACGAGGTATCAATGAGGATTATTTCTATGATTACCTTTTATGGGCGTTACCGATTGCGGTTATTTGTGCCCGTTTCTATTACGTTATTTTTCAGTGGGGTTATTATTCACACCATCCTGCAGAAATTATTGCAATTTGGGACGGTGGAATTGCGATCTATGGAGCGATTCTTGGTGGAATCCTCACACTATACTTTTTCTGTCGTGCTCGTCGAATTTCAATGTGGACAATGATGGATGTTATTTCACCAGCGTTGATTATGGCTCAGGGAATTGGTCGCTGGGGAAACTTCATGAATCAAGAAGCATTCGGGGCAATTACTAGCCGTGCAGCATTAATTAGCCAGCATATACCAATGTGGATTATTAACCAAATGGATATTGGAAATCACTATCGCGTACCGACTTTCTTATATGAATCGCTATGGGATCTTAGTGGATTTGCCCTATTAATGCTGTTGCGTCACCGCCACCACCTATTCAAACGGGGAGAAGTTTTCTTGACCTATGTTATGTGGTATTCCGTGGGGCGGTTCTTCATTGAAGGAATGCGAACAGATAGTTTAATGATCGGCAATACAATTCGAGTGTCACAAATGTTATCATTAATCTTTTTCGTTGTGGCACTAGTTACCTTAATCGTTAGAAGGCGACGGATAGATCTTCCGTGGTATGTAAATCAATAAGTTTAATTTGTTAAAGGAGAAGAATTATGGCTGAACAAATTGCAGTTTTAGGAGCAGGTTCGTGGGGAAGTACATTGGCAAATATGTTGGTTGAAAACGGTCATGACGTTAAGCTGTGGTCACGTAATCAAGAACAGGTTGACCAATTAAATAATGAGCATGTAAATCCTCATTACATGAAGGATCTTGTTTATTCGGACAAGTTAGTGGCAACTTCTGACATGGCAGATGCAGTTAAGGGTGCTCAGGTGATTTTGATTGTTATTCCGACTAAGGGACTTCGCCAGGTAGCGGGCCAACTCAATAAAATTCTGGAGCAGAATAATCAACGGCCATTAATTGTTCATGCCACTAAAGGGTTGGAACAAAATACTTATAAGCGGCCTTCTGAAATGTTAATGGAAGAAATAAATGAAGAAAATCGGCGAGACATTGTTGTATTGTCTGGTCCTAGCCACGCCGAAGATGTTGCAATTAAGGATATGACTGCTGTGACTGCCGCATGCGCTAACATCAATGATGCGGATAAGATTCAGAAGCTTTTTAGCAACAACTACTTCCGGGTTTACACGAATAATGACGTCATTGGTGCGGAATTTGGTGCTGCCCTGAAAAACATCATTGCGATTGGTGCAGGGGCACTTCAGGGACTCGGTTACCATGATAATGCTCGTGCGGCATTAATTACTCGGGGACTTGCTGAAATTCGGCGTCTTGGTGTAGCGTTCGGTGCTAATCCGATGACCTTTATTGGCCTTTCTGGTGTTGGTGACCTTGTCGTTACCGCAACCAGTAAGAACTCACGGAATTGGCGTGCAGGCTATCAATTAGGCCAAGGGAGAAAGCTTGACGATGTAATTGAACATATGGGAATGGTAATCGAAGGAGTATATACTACCAAAGCGGCCCACGAACTAAGCCTCAAGCGTCAAGTTAAGATGCCAATTACTGATGCCCTATACCGGGTTCTGTATGAGGGTGAGGACATAAAAAACGCAATTTCCCAGCTGATGAGCCGAGATCTTACTTCAGAAATTGAATAAGTATGGTAAAATGCATACAGTAGAGATTGGGAATTAAAAAATCTCATGGAAAGGGTTTATTATTATGAAACGCGTACGTAAAGCAATTATTCCTGCTGCTGGTTTGGGGACTCGTTTTCTTCCAGCAACAAAGGCTTTAGCAAAGGAAATGCTACCAATCGTTGATAAGCCAACGATTCAATTTATTGTTGAAGAAGCTCGGAAGTCTGGGATTGAAGATATTGTTGTTGTTGATGGTAAGAACAAGCGCTCAATCGAAGATCACTTTGATTCTAATCCAGAACTTGAAGATAATTTACGGGCTAAGCATAAGAATGAGATGTTGAAGTTAGTTGAAGAAACAACCGATATTAACATTTACTTCATTCGTCAATCACATCCACGTGGTCTTGGGGATGCCGTCTTAACAGCTCGTGACTTTATTGGTGATGAACCATTTGTTGTAATGTTAGGTGATGATTTGAACAACATTAACAATGATGGTGAACCATTAACTAAGCAATTAATCGAAAGTTACGAACAAACTGGTGCATCAACCCTTGCTGTTATGCGAGTACCACATGAAGATACTGCTAAGTATGGTGTTATTAATCCAAGTAAGGAAGTCACACCAGGTCTCTTTAACGTTACTAGTTTTGTTGAAAAGCCAGATCCAAAAAAAGCACCAAGTGACCTAGCAATCATTGGTCGGTATGTCTTTACTCCAGAAATTTTTGATGTTTTAGCAAAGACTAAGCCTGGTAAGGGTGGCGAAATTCAATTAACTGATGCAATTGATACTCTTAACCAAACTCAACGGGTCTTTGCTCGTGAATACATGGGTGACCGTTATGATGTTGGTAACAAGTTTGGTTGGGTTAAGACTAACATCGAATATGGGTTGAAGCACCCACAAGTTAAGGATGAACTTCGTCAATACATCAAAGAACTTGGCACCAAGTTTGAAGCTGAGGATAAGAAAAAGTAGAACGTGAACCGCGACGGGATTAGCCACCGAGTACTAAGGAAGTCCAGATGATGATTGGTACAATCGAGTCTGGACAATTTAGACGGAGGTGGCGGTCGCGGTGAACTCCTTTAGACACAGTAACAGTATAGAAAAAGATTCCTAAATTCAGGTAATTGAATTTAAGAATCTTTTTTTGCTTAAAACACGCCTCTATACTTATAAAAAGTAAGCATAGTGATAGACAATAACAGTGAAACAAGTTATCATGAATAATAATTAAATTGTGTACTAAGGAGGAGCTTTAAAATGGCTAACAAGGACCGTTATGATGTAGTAGTAATTGGTGCCGGACCCGGTGGAATGACTGCGGCAATGTATGCTTCACGGGCTAACTTATCCGTCTTAATGCTCGATCGCGGAATTTATGGCGGTAATTTGAATAATACGGCAACGATCGAAAACTATACTGGTTTTAAGAGTATTAAAGGACCAGAGCTTGCTCAACAGATGTATGATGGTTCGGTTCAGTTTGGTGCTGAATATGCTTATGGAACCGTAACTAAGGTTGAAGTGAATGCTGATGGGACCAAAACAGTTTCCACTGATATGGATGAACAATTTGTTGCTAAGGCAATTGTAATCGCAACAGGATCTGAGCAGCGTCACTTAGGGGTTCCTGGTGAAGAAGAATTTAGCGGTCGTGGTGTTTCGTACTGTGCTGTTTGTGATGGTGCTTTCTTTAAGGATAAACCTCTGATCGTTGTTGGTGGTGGTGATTCTGCTGTTGAAGAGGGAATGTACCTTGCTAATTTAGCATCTCAAGTAACAGTTTTGGTTCGTGGTGATAAGCTTCGCGCGCAACCAATGCTCCAAGATGAAGCAAGGAAAAACGATAAAATGAAGTTTATCTTTAATACTAGCGTAACTGAGATTGTCGGTAACGATACAAAGGTTACTGGTGTCAAAACCCACAACAACCAAACTGGTGAAGATGGAACTATGGCTGCAGATGGGATCTTTATTTATGTTGGGAACGTGCCAATGACAAAGCAGTTTACCTCATTAGGTATTCTTGACGATGCAGGCTGGGTTAAGACTGATAACACGATGAAGACAGCAGTTCCTGGGATCTTTGCTGTCGGTGATGTTCGTGACACACCATTACGACAGATTGCAACGGCTGTTGGTGATGGTTCAATCGCCGGACAACAGGTCTACCAATATATTCAATCATTAGAAAAGTAAATAATTTAATCACTGGAGAACGGGAGCATGACAGAAGCTATTTAAAGCATGTGTCATCTCCCTTTTCTTATTTTCTTTTTAATTCTAAAAGGGTATAGTTATGATGAATGAGGAGGAGCACTAATATGTCAGTACCAGTAATCGCAATGCAATGTAACTATGCGTACCTTGATAAATTATTTACTAGTTTAAAATCACTTCTTTATCATAATAGCGGCTTGAAAGTTTATATTTTAAATCCTGATATTCCTCAAGAGTGGTTTAAAAATGTTAATCAGCAGTTGAATTCAATTGGCGATAGTGTAATTGACTTGAAAGTGGATCAATCGGTTTTCGTTGGTAGCCAAATTTCATTCAGTAATCGTTTAAATACGATGACGTTTAATAAATTATTGTTACCGAAGCTTTTACCGGGAGAAAAGGTACTGTATTTAGACAGCGATGTGATTATTAATCATTCAATAACTACCTTACTTAACCTTGATTTTTCTGAACCAGTAGCAGCAGTTAAGGATCTTAATTCTCCAGACAGTGAAATTAATGCTGGAGTAGTGTATTTTAATAATCCAGTAATTAATCAACAACAGGGGATTGTTGATCAGTTATTGTCTGCTAGTAAACGACCTGGGTTAAAGAATGCTGATCAATCGGTTTTAAGTCAGTTCTTTTACCACCAGGCCAAATTTTTGCCCCGTACCTATAATTATGAGGTTGGAATAGAAGGTTATGCGGTCTATCACCATATTGACCGCATAATTAGCGAGCTAGCACGAATCAGTGATCCGGTAATTATTCACTTTGATTCTGACGATAAGCCCTGGAATTTACTTTCAACAGTTCGCTACCGTGAATTGTGGTGGTACTATAACGGAATGAGTATTCGGGATATTATTGATCACGTCACTTTAGGAACAAATAAGCCGCAATGGTCAAAACTTCGTGGTCCACTATTTTGTTTAACGAATAGCCAGGACTTTAGCCATTTGACCGAACTTGTGACGACCCTATCAGATTACCAATTTGAAATTGCCGCGCGAACTTCAATGGGACCAAAGCTAGTGTCACTCCTAAAGTACCCCAATGTTCGGTTATATCAGGGAATTCTTCCACAAGTAATGACAGACCGGCTTAATTGTGCGAAAGCCTATCTTGATGTTAATCGGGGGATGAAAGACATTAAAGTAATTAGGCAGTTTCTTAAAAGCGGGAAACCAGTTCTGGCATTTAATAATACGATGAGTATGGCCGGAAATGACCAGTACTTAGTCTTCGAGAATGATCAAGTAGAAAAGATGATCGACTGGATTCGGACGATCGATTAGTCGGAGTAAAACTTTAGTAAAACAATGAAGTAAACGAACACAGCTACTTGATAATGAGTTATACTGATAGCAGATTATGAGAAACAAAGGAGCAATTTTGATGAGCTGGAAAGATACTTACCAAGTTTGGAAAGACCGGACTGATCTTGAACCAAAATTAAAGAAAGAATTAGCTGCAATGCATGATGATAAGGAAATTGAAGATGCATTTTACGCACCAATGTCTTTCGGTACTGCCGGGATGCGGGGACTAATGGGTCCTGGAATTAACCGGATGAATATTTACACTGTTCGTCAAGCAACTGAAGGTTTGGCAACGTTAATGGATTCTCTAGGGGATGAAATTAAAAATCGTGGGGTTGCAATTAGTTATGATTCTCGTCATAATTCACGCCAATTTGCTCACGATTCAGCACGAGTATTAGGTGCTCACGGAATTAAGGTTTACATTTACGATAATTTACGGCCAACACCAGAATTGTCATTTGCGGTTCGTCACCTACACACATATGCTGGGATTATGATTACAGCTAGTCACAACCCTAAAGAATACAATGGTTATAAAATTTATGGCGAAGATGGTGGTCAAATGCCACCAAAGGAATCAGACATGATGACTGGTTATATCCGGAAGATTACCGATATCTTTGACATCAAATTAGCTGATGAACAAGAATTGTTAGATAACGGGACGGAAACAATTATTGGTGAAGATGTGGATGCTGCATACTTGGCTAATGCAAAGAGCGTTACCGTTAATCCGGATTTGGCAAAAGAATATGGCAAGGACATGAAGTTTGTCTTTACTCCATTATGTGGTACTGGTCGGATGCTTGGTGAACGGGCATTACGTCAAGCTGGTTTCACTAACTTTACAATCGAACCAACTGAAGCACAACCAAACGGTGATTTCCCTGGCCTGGAACACCCTAACCCAGAATTTCCAGAGGCATTTGTTCGTTCCATTAAGTTAGGAAAAGAAATTGATGCAGATGTTTTGATTGCTACAGATCCTGACGCGGATCGACTTGGCTGTGCAGTTCGTCAACCAAATGGTGAATACCAATTGCTGACTGGTAACCAAATTGCCTCAATCATGTTGGCTTACATTCTTGAAGCTCGTAAACAAGCAGGAACCTTACCAAAGAATGCTGCTGCTGTAAAGTCAATTGTTTCAACTAACTTTGCTGCTAAGATTGCCGAAAGTTACGGTGTTGAAATGATTAATGTTCTAACTGGTTTTAAGTGGATTGCGGACCAAATTCACCAATATGAAACTGGTAAGGCTGACCACACGTTCATGTTTGGCTTTGAAGAAAGTTACGGTTACCTTATTAAGCCATTTGTCCGTGATAAGGATGCTATTCAATCATTAACCTTACTGGCTGAAGTGGCCGCTTATTACAGAAGTCGGAAGATGACATTGTATGATGGCCTTCAAGAATTATTCAAGAAGTATGGTTACTTCCGTGAAAAGACCGTTGCTAACATGTATCCAGGTGTTGATGGTCCAGCTAAGATTCAAGGATTAATGAAGAAGTTCCGTGAAGAGGCACCAACTGACTTTGCTGGACACAAGGTAATGGTAACTGAAGACTTCTCTAAGGGAACAAAGACAACTGCTGATGGTCAGGTTAGTGAACTTGGAATTCCTGAATCAAATGTCCTTCGTTACGTTCTTGATGACGAGACTTGGATTGCTATCCGACCATCCGGTACTGAACCAAAATTAAAGTTCTATATTGGTACTAGTGCACCATCACTTGACGAAGCTAATTCTAAGCTAGCTGCTTTTGAAAAGGCATTGAAGGAATTTGCAGAAGAATAGCTTTAGCGGTGTAGAATATTAAATAGATAGAGGGTGAGAAAAAACTAAATGTTTTTCTCACCCTCTATCTATATTTAGTGATCTCCGAACTTACTGAGTCTAATCGCGGAAATCCAATAGGCTCACTTTGTTTCGTAACCCGAGCTCGAGTCTAACGCAGCGAAGCAAGCCTATTTGGCTACGAACGACTCTGATGAATTCATCATCATTCGTCGTTCTAGGTTAGCCAACCAGGCTCTTAAATGGGTTAATTTCCAGCTTCTTTTTTATTTTGCAATTTGTTTTAAGAATGAATCTTTTAGTAGGTAATGGTGACCAGCAGTAAGGTCATACTGAACTAGTTGATAGTCGTGAAAGAGTTTCTTTTGCTTTGAAGTAAGCTTAACGTGTTCTCCGCGAGCGTTAACAAAATCGGTTCCTCCTTGATGAGCCGAATTGTTTTTTGCGGTTCCGTTAGTCGGTAATGATGTTGCCGGAATATCTTCGGCAACTTTCGTTAGCAGAGCGTAGTAGGGTGAAACTTTAACATCCATTTGAGCAAGTGCCATTGCGGCAAAATTATTTGGCCCAACAAGCCGATGCTGCCAGGTAAGGCGATTTTGGTTAGTCTTTCGTGCGGCAGCATTACTATAAATAAAGTAATCAGTTTCATGGAGCTGAGTACCATATTTCCCCATCGGCAGGCCATGATAAATTCCGGGGAGGTGATCACCATACCAAACGACAGTGGTCGGCTGATTAAGCTTATCCAGCTCAGTAATCCACTTTTTTAATGCTTGATCAGTATAATGAATTCCTTGAATGTAGGTTTCAATTTGCGCTTTTTGGTCAGGAGTTTTAAATCCTTTTCCGGAAACATGGTAATTATTTTTGGCGTAGTAGGTTGGTTCATATGGCATGTGGTTTTGCATCGTCGCTAATTGAACAAACTTACCGTGGGGTTGACGTTTAAGGTTTAATGTTACTTCTTTGTAGGCAGAATCGTCACTAACACGGGGACTGTGCTGAATTTTTTGAGTATAGGTAATTTTGTTGCCACCATCGAAGTGATAAAACTTATTAAAGCCAAACTTTTTGTAAACCGTTTTTCTACTATAAAGGTTTGCGGAAAACGGGTGGATTCCAATACTGTAATTAAACAGGTTGTTAATGGTAAAAGTCCGCTTTTGGTAAGGGACTAGTTGTGAATACGGTGTTGGTAATGTTGGCGAGAAGTTTGCAATCGAAAGACCAGTTAGGGCCTGGTATTCCATATTAGCTGTTCCGCCACCATACCCAGAACTAAGCATTAATCCACTAGTTGAATGCTTCTTTAACTGATGAAGGTAGGCAATTGGGTTACCGCTGACTTTCATTCCTGGGACACGGGATGGATCAGAGTAGCTTTCACTAAGGACAAACACCAGATTTTGGTTCCCAACGCTATTATGGGTACGATTTTGATTAATTTTTGCTCCCAACTTAGAGTAACGGTTAGCTAAGTCTTTCATTGTAGAAGCTGAATACCCTTTAGGCTTATTCATTACGTGAACGTCAATATTGTTGGCAAATTGGAGAAGAGTACCGTTCATTTTAGCACCCCGTAATTGGGAGTAGAAGTATGGAGTATCGTTGATATTTTGCAACTGTTTATAGACGATCGAATTACTATGATTTGCAAAGCTAAAGCTAAAAAGATAGGCACAGGAAAGAAACGCAATTGCAATCCGGACAAATGGGTTAAACCGGCATGACTTACCGACACGTTTTTCTAGTTGCCAGCAAACCGTAATAATAACGATGGTGCCAATTAAAGTAAAAACAATCACCCACTTATTAACCATTCCCAGCATTTCACTAGGGGCGGTTAGTGTTGAAATATCGGTAGGGATAATTGGTTCATTTCTGGCCGCAATTTTGAGGATCGAAGCGCCTAACCAGCATAGGTAGAAAAGAATTGTTATTCCTGAACTTAACCACCAACGATTAGTAATTGCCATTAAGATCAAAGCAATTGCAAAAATAATAAGAACGTTTACTGTAATGATCTTTGGTCGTTCAGTTAACATCCACTGAACCATCGTAAATTTACCATCCCAAAGGATAGCGAATGAACCGAGAGTGATCAGCCAGAGAATGAGAAAGGTTAAGAGGATCGGCCAGAAGTTTTGGCAAATTTGTTTAAGACGGTTAAGAAGGCTACGATAATTTAACTGCCAGGTTATTTTATTTCCCAGGAAATTAATTAGTGTTAAAATTCCAGCAAAAACGACAGCGATTATAATACCGATTAGAAGTGAAAGCTGCCAATTGACATGTGGTAAGAGCCAGGGAGTAAAGATCATTGGCAACCCGAGCAGGTTAAGAAGCAGGATCCCGGTGATCGGTAAAAGGTAGTCTTTCGGACTCTTATTACTTGCTCGTAAGAACCATGCAGTCATCAGTAAACAAGTGAGGAGAAGAAATGGTTGGTATGAGTTAATTCCTAATAAATAGTGCGTATTGGGAGTAAGATCACTATGCGGACTATAATCAACATGGTTCATATTGAGCCAGGTAATTAGTGAGGAAACCAGTAAGCTAATCATTGTTAATCCGGCATAGCGGTTGTTTGACCACTTCTTCAGCCACTGTTGATCATTTGCTAACCAGTCGCCAAGGGCAAAAAGATAGCTGAACCAGATTAGGCTTGTTCCACGATGAAATCCAAATGCATCATAACCGCTGATCAGGTTGATAAGAAAGAAAATGAATGAAAAACTAATCAACCAGTGACGACGCGTAATTGTTGACCAATGATGACACAGTTTTTGTAATGGGTGAGCAAAAAGGTATAGCCCACTGCAGACAAGCCAAGTGATAAATACTTGTTGAACAACGTAGAGTTCGGGAGATGGCTGGTCGGTTGTGGTTACTGGTTGGGTAGTAAACTTTGCCCAGGTGAAGGTAATAATTCCGATAATCCAGAGAGCAAGGACAACTGCCTGACGGTTAAATTGCTTTTGCTGTTGATTAGCACCAATGGCGATTGGTACCCATAAGACAACTGTGCTAACAAACGTTTTTAGAATCCACCAAAGAATAAAGGGCCAGGTTGCTTCTTGGAGGTGGGTGAGAAACTGACTTGCGGTTCCTAAAAAGCAAATAATTGTTAAGACAACAAACAACGTCCCCAATTGCTGTCCCCACTTTTGCTTTAAACTACTAAACATTGATCTCCAACTTTCCTTTTATGAAATTTAAACATTACTATTATATGTGCAAGCAAAGTCGTGATTCAATAGTAGAGAACAATGATTAAGGTAAAGTTAATTTACGGATATTGATCGTTTTATAGTAGGACAATTTAGAAATTTTATATTGATAGACGAATGCATGTTCTGATGATAAACTAAAGAAGGTAATTTATGATCATAAAGACGGAAGGTAATGAAGAACGAGTTGTTGCCTTCCATTTTCGAGTGCTGAGGAGGATTAATCGTGATATATCGTCAACCTCATAAAAATTTTGAGTTAGTTTCAGACTATAAGCCGACTGGGGATCAGCCAGAAGCAATTAAGGAATTAACTACTGGAATCAAAAAGGGAGAAAAGGCCCAGATCCTGTTAGGGGCCACCGGAACGGGGAAAACTTTTACGATTTCAAATGTTATTGCAAAAGTTAATAAACCAACATTAATTCTATCTCATAACAAAACGCTAGCTGGACAATTATATAGTGAAATGAAAAAATTCTTCCCACATAATGCGGTTGAATATTTTGTTTCCTATTACGATTACTATCAGCCAGAAGCATATGTTCCTTCTAGCGATACATACATTGAAAAGGACGCATCAATTAACGATGAGATTGATGAATTACGCCATTCAGCAACTAGTTCATTAATGGAACGAGACGATGTTATTGTTGTGGCCTCTGTTTCTAGTATTTTTGGTCTTGGTGATCCAAGTGAGTACCATAATCACGTAGTCTCACTACGAGTTGGCCAAGAAATTGAACGGGATCGATTACTCCGTGAATTGGTTAATATTCAGTTTGAACGGAACGATATTGACTTTCAACGGGGCCGATTCAGAGTTCACGGGGACGTTGTTGAAGTCTTCCCCGCATCACGTGAAGATAAGGCATTGCGAATTGAATTTTTTGGTGATGAAATTGACCGGATCCGTGAAGTTGATGCCCTTACTGGCGAAGTAATTGGTGATCGGGAACATATTTCGATCTTCCCGGCAACGCACTTCTTAACAAGTGAAGAGATTATGGACCGGGCACTTCCGCAGATCGAAAGCGATATGAAAAAACAGGTCAAAAAGTTTACTGATGAAGGAAAACTCCTTGAGGCAGAACGGATTCAGCAACGGACAACTTATGACATCGAAATGCTCCGTGAAATGGGGTATTGCAACGGAATTGAAAATTACTCACGGTATATGGATGGACGCAAACCTGGAGAGCCACCATATACCTTACTGGATTTCTTCCCTAAAGACTTCTTACTAGTAGTTGATGAATCGCACCAAACGATGCCCCAAGTTCGGGGGATGTACAATGGTGACCGTGCTCGGAAGCAGATGCTGATTGACTATGGCTTTCGATTACCGAGTGCGCTTGATAACCGACCATTAAAACTAGCAGAATTTGAAAAACACGTTAATCAAGTCGTTTATATGTCAGCCACCCCAGGTCCATATGAAATGGCACAAACAGATCACGTTGTTCAGCAAATTATTCGACCAACTGGTTTGCTGGATCCAACAATTGAGGTTCGACCGGTAATGGGACAAATTGATGATCTGGTTGGTGAGATTAATAAGCGGATTGAGAAACATGAACGAGTCTTTGTCACAACATTGACTAAGAAAATGTCAGAGGATCTTACTGACTACCTTAAAGATCTTGGACTGAAGGTTAAATATCTTCATAGCGATATCAAAACACTAGAGCGGACACAAATCATTCGTGATCTTCGTTTAGGGAAGTTCGATGTTCTTGTAGGAATTAACCTTCTTCGGGAAGGGCTGGACGTTCCAGAAGTATCTTTAGTCGCGATTCTTGATGCGGATAAGGAAGGCTTTTTACGGAATGAGCGTTCCTTAATTCAGACAATTGGTCGAGCAGCGCGGAATGCAAATGGTTCCGTAATTATGTATGCTGATACAGTTACTGATTCAATGCAAAAAGCAATCGACGAAACAAAGCGGCGACGGGAAATTCAAATGGCTTACAACAAGAAGCATGGGATCAATCCTAAGACTATCATTAAGCCAATTCAAGAGGCTATTTCCTCAACTACGAAGACTGAGGATAGCGGAAAAGAAGCTGACAGTACAGAATTTACTACTAAGGACTTTGCTAAGCTAAACCGTGATGATCAAACAAAGATGGTTGAAGAATTAACTGAACAAATGCGGACGGCAGCTAAGCGGTTAGACTTTGAGCAGGCTGCAACGCTTCGTGATACGATAATGGAATTAAAAGCACAGATGACAGGAAAGAAAACTAAAAGGATAAAGCAGAGTAAAAAATAAGGGGGAGTGAATTATTCGTGGCAAACGATAAGATTATTATTCATGGCGCACGTGCCCATAACTTAAAGAATATTGATGTAAAAATCCCCAAGAATAAGTTAGTTGTAATTACTGGCCTATCCGGCTCGGGAAAGAGTTCGCTAGCATTTGATACCTTATATGCAGAGGGACAACGCCGCTATGTGGAAAGTTTATCTGCCTATGCTCGTCAATTCTTAGGTCAAATGGATAAACCGGATGTTGATTCAATTGATGGCCTTTCACCCGCAATATCGATTGACCAGAAGACTACATCTCATAACCCCCGTTCCACGGTAGGGACTGTCACGGAGATTAACGACTTTCTGCGATTGTTGTGGGCACGGGTAGGAACTCCAATTTGTCCCAACGATCACACTCCAATTAGCAGTCAATCACCTGACCAGATGGTTGACCGGGTACTGGAACTCCCTGAGCGAACTCGACTTCAAATTCTTTCTCCAGTTGTTCGTGATAAGCGTGGAACCCAAAAGAAGATCTTTGAAAAGATCAAAAAGGAAGGATTTGTGCGGGTTCAAGTAGATGGTGAAACCTATGAACTAGATGAAGTCCCAGAACTTGATAAGAATAAGAAGCATACGGTTAATGTTGTCATTGACCGGATTATTATCAAGGATGGGATTCGCTCTCGCTTGTTTGATTCATTTGAAGCTGCTTTGAGGTTAAGTGACGGTTACGCGATTGCAGATGTGATCGGTGGGGAACCAATTCCATTTTCCGAAAAGTATGCTTGCCCAATTTGTGGATTTACTGTAGGTGAGCTTGAACCGCGACTGTTTTCTTTCAATGCTCCAATTGGTGCTTGTCCTGAATGTGAGGGCTTGGGTTCAAAGCTAGAAGTTGACGTGGATCTAGTGGTTCCTGATCGAACTAAAACGCTTCGGGAGGGAGCAATGATTCCGTGGAACCCGATTTCTTCACAATACTATCCACAGTTACTGGAACAATTCTGTGAAGCTGCTGGAATTAACATGGATACGCCATTTAATAAACTTTCCAAAAAGCAACAGCAGCAGGTCCTGTATGGTAACGGCGATCAGACATTCCATTTCCACTACGAAAATGACTTTGGTGGAGTCCGGGATGTTGATGTGCCGTTTGAGGGAGTTATTAATAATATTAAGCGTCGGTACAAGGAAACCAATTCTGACTTTACTCGAGAACAAATGCGAAAGTACATGACAGAACTGCCTTGTCCGGCTTGTCACGGTTACCGGCTTAACCAACGGGCGTTAGCAGTTAAAATTAACGGTCAAAATATTGGTGAAGTTTCTGAATTGCCAATTAGTAAGGCTATTACGTTCTTTGAAGGTGTTCAATTCTCTGAACAACAAGAAAAAATTGCCCGGCCAATTTTGAAAGAGATTTTAGATCGGCTGACATTTATGAAAAATGTTGGTGTTGAATACTTAACATTAAGTCGCTCTGCACGAACGCTCTCCGGTGGTGAAGCTCAACGAATCCGTTTGGCAACACAAATTGGCTCAAATCTTTCTGGGGTTATGTACGTCCTTGATGAACCATCAATTGGCTTACACCAGCGGGATAATGATCGACTAATTTCTTCCCTTAAAGCGATGCGTGATCTTGGGAATACCTTGATTGTGGTTGAACACGATGAAGATACCATGCGGGCTGCAGACTATATTGTGGATATCGGTCCGGGAGCAGGAGCTAATGGTGGAAAGGTAATGGCTGCTGGGACACCAAAACAAATTATGCGTTCCAGAAAATCACTAACAGGCCAGTATCTTTCTGGTAAAAAGATGATTGAGGTTCCTAAAGAACGCCGGGAGGGTAATGGAAAACACATTATTCTTAAGGGCGCTGCTGAAAATAACTTAAAGAACATTAATGTTGATTTTCCTCTTGGTAAGTTTATCTGCGTAACTGGTGTTTCTGGTTCTGGGAAATCAACTTTAGTTAATGTGATTTTGAAACGAATCCTGGCACAGAAGTTGAACAATAATTCTGCTAAGCCAGGCAAGTATAAATCAATTAGTGGAATTAAAAATATCGAGAAGGTAATTGATATTGATCAATCGCCAATTGGGCGAACACCACGGAGTAATCCTGCTACATATACTGGTGTCTTTGATGATATTCGCGAGCTTTTTGCTCAAACAAATCAGGCAAAGATGCGCGGCTATAATAAGGGACGTTTTAGTTTTAACGTAAAGGGTGGTCGTTGTGAAGCTTGCCATGGTGACGGAATTATTAAGATCGAGATGAACTTCTTACCAGATGTTTACGTTCCGTGTGAAGTCTGTCATGGAACACGTTATAATTCAGAAACCCTTGAAGTTGAATATAAGGGAAAGAATATTTCACAGGTTCTGAACATGACCGTTTCTGAAGCCTTGAAATTCTTTAGTGCAATTCCAAAAATTAAGCGAAAACTGCAAACAATTGAAGATGTTGGTTTAGGTTACGTAACTCTAGGTCAACCAGCTACTACACTTTCAGGTGGTGAAGCCCAGAGAATGAAACTTGCTGCCGAACTCCATCGTCAATCACGAGGTAAAAGCTTTTATATTCTTGATGAACCTACCACTGGACTACACATGGATGATATTAAACGCTTGCTGGCGGTTTTACAGCGATTAGTTGATACTGGAAACACCGTCCTGGTAATTGAACATGATCTTGATGTTGTCAAATCAGCTGATTGGCTAATTGATCTTGGCCCCGAGGGAGGAGAAGCGGGTGGTTATATTGTTGCTACTGGAACTCCTGAAGAGGTTGCAAAGGTTAAGGAAAGTTATACCGGACAATATCTGAAGAAGATGCTAGAACGGGATAAGGCACTTGAAGAGAAAAAGCAACATTAAAGTTTCTAAATAACCTAGGGAAGGGATCCATTACTAACGCATAGCGATTCCTTGGAAAATGGTTCAAGAAGGCTTCAGAGTTCGAGATTGGCGAGCTTTGAAGCTTTTTCTGTGTCTTTTAAGTATTAACTAGCATTTCCTGAAAAATAATAAGACCTGCTTTAGTTTTAGTTATTAAAAGACACGCCCGGATTGTTGTGATACAATGATTAGGTATAAGTGTAGAAAAGAGGGGGAGAACATGGTAGAGAAGATGCGAGTGGTAATTATTACCGGAATGAGCGGTGCCGGGAAAACCGTTGCTGTTCATAGTCTTGAAGACTTAGGCTACTTCGTGTTCGATAATATGCTTCCTAACTTGGCAGAAAAATTTGTCGATGTGATGGAAAAAGCGAGTCAGTTTAATAAGGTAGCTATGGTAATGGATTCTCGTTCCCAGAGATTCTATGATCAAGTGCTGCCAAGTATTCGACAATTGAAAAGACGTGAAGATCTTGAGGTTAGTTTACTTTTCCTCGATGCCGCCGATGATAAATTGATTTCTCGTTATAAGGAAACACGTCGTTCACACCCACTATCACCTCATGGTCGGTTATTGGACGGAGTGACGGCTGAGCGAAAACTACTGAATAATCTTAAAAGTGAGGCAGACATTCGGATTGATACTACTTCTTTGACGCCACGAAACCTTAAACTAAGACTCAATAAAATCTTTGGTCATGGTGAGGGAAGCAATTTCTATATTGAAGTAATGTCGTTTGGCTTTAAGTATGGATTGCCGTTAGATGCTGACATTGTGCTTGACGTTCGTTTTCTCCCTAACCCCTTTTACGTTCCAGAGCTTAAACATTTGACAGGTAATGATGCTGCCGTCCAGGAATACGTGATGAAAAGCCCGTTAGCAAAGGAATTTTATGCTCATTTAAGGTCATTATTAGAAACGGCAATGCCAGGCTATATTCATGAAGGGAAAAGTAGTCTAACGATTGCAATTGGCTGTACTGGAGGGCAACACCGTTCCGTTACTATTGCAAATAAGATTGCAACTGATTTAAAAGCTGATGGTTATCAAGTTAATATTCACCATCGGGACGTCGATAAGGCAAAATAAAGAAGTAGAGGAAGGATTATATGTTTCATAAGCCAAAGATCGTTGTGATCGGGGGTGGAACTGGTCTTCCAGTTATCCTTCGTGGGTTACGCGATCAAAATGCTGATATTACAGCGGTAGTTACCGTTGCGGATGATGGTGGTTCATCGGGAATCCTACGAGATTATATTAATGTGGTCCCGCCTGGTGATATTCGAAATGTTCTGGTTGCTCTCTCTGAATTACCAAAATTACAGAAAGAAATCTTCCAGTACCGTTTCAAAACGACTGACCAATTTTTAGCAGGCCATGCCATTGGCAACCTTATTATTTCCGCACTTTCAGAAATGCAGGGTGACATTTTTGATGCAGTTCAGGAACTTTCAGAGATGATGGAGATTCGGGGACACGTTTTCCCTGTTTCTGATGAACCATTAACATTGAATGCTGAATTTATGGATGGCTCGACAATTAGTGGTGAGTCAGAAATTACTAAGGCCCATAAGCAGATTAAACGTGTCTGGGTAACGCCATCAAATGATGATGACGGTCATAAAGCAAAAGCGGTTCCTGAGGTTATTAAGGCAATTGAAAATGCAGATCAAATTGTTTTGGGACCGGGTAGTCTGTTTACAAGTATTCTGCCAAATTTGATGATTCGCAATGTTGCCCAGGCTGTATGCAGAAGTAGGGCAGAAGTAGTCTATATTTGTAATATTATGACGCAAAAGGGAGAAACCGATCACTTTACTGATGCCGATCATGTTCGGGTACTTAACCGTCACCTTGGGAAAGACTTTATTGATACCGTATTGGTTAATATTCAGCCAGTTCCCGATAATTATATTGACTTTAAGGAATGGAACGAAATTTCCCAGCCTGTGGGACATGATTTTCAGGGGCTCCGGAAGCAGGGATGCCGAGTTATTAGTTCCAACTTCTTACAGCTAAAGGATAATGGAGCATTTCATGACCGTGATAAGGTTGTTAATGAGTTAATGAATCGCCTCCATGAAGTTCATGATTAGGGGGTGACTAGCATTGTCCTATGCTAGCGAAGTAAAAAAAGAGTTAACGGCAATTAAGGTTCATCGTGATAATGCTAAAGCGGAACTAATGGCTTTAATCAGGATGAATGGCTCAATCGGAATTAGTAATCATCACCTAGTATTGAATATTCAAACTGAAAATCCTGCCATTGCTCGACGAATTTATTCATTGCTAAAAGACTTCTATCACGTTGAAAGTGAAATTGTTGTTCGGCGGAAGATGAAACTAAAGAAAAATAATCAGTATATTGTTCGTTTGCGTTATTCTGCAGAACGTGTTTTGGATGATTTACAAATCTTACAAGGGATGCAAATCAAGGAACAGGTTCCTGTTGAGCTGTTAAAGGATGAATGGATGGTTCGTTCATATTTACGTGGTGCATTTTTAGCTGGTGGTTCTGTAAATAATCCCGAAACTTCTCGATATCATTTAGAAATTTATTCTCTCTATGAAGAACATAATGAGATGATTGCTCGAATGATGAATAAGTTTGGCTTAAATGCGCAAACAACTGCTCGACGAAGCGGGTACATTGTTTATCTTAAAGAAGCTGAGAAAATTGCTAACTTTATGTCGCTAATTGGCGCAACTAATTCGATGCTGCAATTTGAAAACATTCGAATTGTTCGCGATATGCGTAATTCGGTTAATCGTCTCGTTAACTGTGAGAATGCAAATATGAATAAGATCGCTAATGCCTCAACTAAACAGATCGAAAATATTAAGCTCATTGAAGCAAGTGTCGGCTTAGAAAGCTTGCCAGATAAGTTACGCGAGATTGCTGAAACGCGGCTTGCTCACCAGGAAGTCAGTTTAAAAGAATTAGGAGAATTAGTTCCTGGTGGTCCAATTTCGAAGTCTGGTGTCAATCATCGCTTGCGAAAGCTAAACGCGTATGCGGATGAGCTGCGAACCAGAGCATTGACTAAATAAGAAAGTTTAAACGAAAATAAGCTGAAGGAAATTTTCCTTCAGCTTATTTTTGATCATTAGTTACTTTAACTTAGAATTGTTTTCCATAATTCCATCAAGCAAACCATAATCAACAGCTTCTTGAGCAGTTAAGTAGTGATCACGTTCGGTATCACGATTAATCTTTTCGATTGGCTGCCCTGAATTCTTGGCCAGAATTTCGTTAATCATCTTTCGTGTCTTCAGAATTTCAGTAGCAGCAATTTCAATTTCGGTTTGTTGGCCTTGGGCACCACCAGATGGTTGGTGAATCAAGACTTGTGAATGTGGTAAACCAAACCGCTTACCCTTAGCACCCGAAGATACTAAGACGCTAGCCATGGAAGCGGCCATTCCGATAACAATAGTTTGAACATCAGACTTGATGAAGTTCATGGTATCGTAAATTGCCATTCCAGATGTAACCACACCACCTGGAGAGTTGATGTAAAGGTAAATATCTTTTGTTGAATCTTGCGCATCTAGGAAAAGAAGTTGCGCAACGATTGAATTAGCCATATCGTCTTCAATTGGACCAGATAGCATGATGATCCGATCCTTTAGAAGCCGTGAATAAATGTCATAAGCACGTTCACCACGAGATGATTGCTCAATAACAGTAGGAACTAAATTCATAGTCGATTAGCCTCCCTTATTTTTAGCACTTGTTAGCATTAATTGCTAACTTATGTGAATACTATACTCGTTTGGTCAAAAAAGGTCAAATGATTTGTCGTGAAAAATAAAATGAGACTGGGAGTTTAACGGTCTCATTATTTTATTATGGTCAATTCGTGGTGTTTATACGGCTAAGCATCATTAATGATAGGGGGAGAGGAAATAATGAGCCGTATAGCATAGTTGGTATTAATTTAATTTAGTGAAGATCCTTAGCAATCAAACTGAGTTCAGTAGCAGCTGATTCTTTATCAAGGGTTGTCCAGTCGGTGTTGTTAAATTTAATGAATGCTTTGAATGTATCTTTAGTCATAATAAATTACCTCGTTTTCATATATTGGGACTTTTAATTGGCCCTTTTTTGTTTACGACTATATAGTACCTCCTATTGGTATACTTTGTAAGTTCTTTTGCTTATTAATTTTGTTAAAGATATTATTAAATTGGTATAGTTTAATTTGAAGAAATTTTTTTACTTTAGCAAATGCTGCTATGATAATCCTGACAAGAGATAGCATCTTATGAAGGGTTGCTTTTTAAATCCATGCCCGGTATAATTGGAACGTTAATTAATTTACGTTTAATATATAAGGAGGCATTTGCTATGCGTAAAGCACACCCATACGGCGTTCAAGGTCGTCGGCCAATTGCTCCTAAGTACAAGCGAGCATTAAAGGAAAAGAAGATTGAAGCTATTCGTAAGTGGGCTAAGGAAAAGCCAGCTGAAGAAAAGTAGTTTAATATCGTAATGGTTGACTGAATCTATTTTAGTCAACTTTTTTATTTACTTTATTTAATAATAGGGATCAACCGGAAGTTAACTTTCTTAGAGGAAAGACTGACTAGCATAGGACGATAAATATTGATGAAATCATTAAACAATAGTTAAGAAGCCGAGAAAAAACAAGACGTTTTTTCTCGGCTTCTTAACTATTACCAGCAATTTTCGAAACTACTGAGTCTAATCGCGAGAATCCAAATAGGCTCACTTCATTTCGTAACCCGAGCCTTCGAGTCTAACACAGCGGAGCAAGCCTATTCGGCTACGAACGACTCTGATGAGTTTATCATCATTCGTCGTTCTAGGTTAGCCCATCAGGCTCTTAAATGGGTTAATTCCCAGTTTCCCTCTATATTAAATATTACTAAAAAAGGAGACTAACAAATTTTGCTAGTCTCCTTATAAAAAATGCGCCCCCCGAGAGTCGAACTCGGATCTCGAGAACCGGAATCTCACGTGCGATCCATTACACTAAGGGCGCGTCAACAAATATTATATTATCTTACTTTAACTATAATTGCAACAATAAATTTTTATTTTTAATAATGATAACGTTTTCACAAGAAAAATAAAACTTTTCAGGCTAATTGGATAGACAAGTTAGTGAAATATGAGTATTATTAATACCGTAAGGTTGTAATTGCTAAGTCATGATCTGGTAGATGCTTAATACTGCTTAGATGTGGTTAGTATTGTATGAATGTGATTGAATTAGCAAAGACACTAATTATGTTTTTCCTAAAGGAGGAAATTGCAGTATGACTGTAAAGATTGGTATTAATGGTTTCGGCCGTATTGGTCGTTTGGCATTCCGTCGTATTCACGAACTCAACACTGATGATATTGAAGTTGTTGCTATCAACGATTTGACTTCACCAGAAATGTTGGCTTACTTACTTAAGTACGACTCAACCCAAGGTCGTTTTGATGGCGAAGTTTCATCAACTGACAAGGGTATCGTTGTTGATGGTAAGGAATACCCTGTATACGCAGAACGTGACGCACGTAACATTCCTTGGGTAAAGAACGACGGTGTTGACTTTGTCCTTGAATGTACTGGTTTCTACACTTCTGCAGAAAAGTCACAAGCTCACTTGGATGCCGGCGCAAAGCGTGTTCTTATTTCTGCTCCTGCTGGTAACATTCCAACTGTTGTTCCTGGTGTTAACTTGGATACTTTGAAGGCTGATGACAAGATTGTTTCAGCTGGTTCATGCACAACTAGTTGTCTTGCACCAATGGCATACTGGTTGAACAAGAACTTCGGTATCAAGGTTGGTACTATGACTACTGTTCACGCTTACACTGGTAGCCAAGCTGTTCTTGACCAACCACGTGGCAAGAAGTTCCGTAACAACCGTGCTGCTGCTGTTAACACTATTCCTCACTCAAGTGGTGCTGCTAAGGCTATCGGTCTTGTTATTCCTGAATTGAATGGTAAGCTTTCAGGTCACGCACAACGTGTTGCTGTTCCTGATGGTTCATTAACTGAACTTGTTACTATCATGAACAAGAAGGTTTCTGTTGATGATGTTAACAACGCTATGAAGGAAGCTGCCAAGGATAACCCAGCATTCGGTTACACTGATGACCCAATCGTTTCAACTGATATTATTGGTTCTACTTTTGGTTCTGTATTTGACCCATCACAAACCGAAATTATGGAAGGCGAAGATGGTACTCAATTAGTTAAGACTGTTGCATGGTACGACAACGAAAATGGTTTCACTTGCAACATGATCCGGACTTTGCTTCACTTTGCAAACCTTTAATCCGGAATGCTGAAATATTAGCGACATAAAAAAGGTGGGAGGAGGAGACTCCAACCACCCTTTTTCTTAACAAAGAAGGAGGAAACATAATTTATGGCAAAATTAACTGTTGAAGATTTACCATTAAACGGTAAAAAAGTTTTAATGCGGGTTGACTTTAACGTTCCAATTAGTGATGACGGTACTAAGGTTGAAGATGATAACCGAATCGTTGCCGCTTTACCAACTATTAAGTACGTTATCGAACATGGTGGTAAGGCTATTCTGTTCTCACACCTTGGTCGAATTAAGAAAGAAGAAGACAAGCCTGCTAAGTCTTTAAAGGCTGTTGCTGAACGTCTTTCTGAATTACTTGATAAGCCCGTTAAGTTTGTTCCAGTTACTGAAGGTAAGGAACTAGAAGATGCTATTAACGAACTTAAGGATGGCGAAGTATTGCTTGTTCAAAACACTCGTTATGAAGATGTTAAGAATGGCGAATACGTAAAGCGTGAATCTGGTAATGATCCTGAATTAGGTAAGTACTGGGCTTCCTTGGGTGACGTTTATGTTAACGATGCATTCGGTACTGCTCACCGGAAGCACGCATCTAATGTTGGAATTGCTACTAACATGCCAGGAAAGGCTGCTGCCGGCTTCTTGATGGAAAAGGAAATCAAGTTCTTGGGTGACGCAGTTGATAATCCACAACGGCCATTCGTTGCTATTCTTGGTGGTGCTAAGGTATCAGACAAGATTGGCGTTATTGATAACCTTCTTGACAAGGCTGACAAGATTATCATTGGTGGTGGAATGGCTTACACATTCTACGCTGCTAAGGGTATTAAGACCGGTGACTCACTTGTTGAAAAAGACAAGATTGATGTTGCCAAGAAGATCCTTGATAAGGCTGGCGATAAGATCGTCCTTCCAATTGACAACGTTGTAGCTGACAAGTTTGACAATGATGCTAACACTAAGGTTGTTGAAGGCGACATTGACGACGGCTGGATGGCTCTTGATATTGGTCCTAAGTCTGTTGAAGAATTCAAGAATGTTTTGAAAGATGCTAAGACAGTTGTTTGGAATGGACCAATGGGTGTCTTTGAAAAGCCTAACTTTGCTAAGGGAACCCTTGAAGTAGGTAAGTTCCTTGGTACTTTGAACGATGCAACTACGATTGTTGGTGGTGGTGACTCTACTGCCGCTGTTAAGCAATTAGGAGTTGCCGATCAACTTACCCACATTTCTACTGGTGGTGGAGCTTCATTAACCTACCTTGAAGGTAAGACTTTGCCAGGAATTGCTGCAATTTCTGAAAAGTAATATATAATAAAGCGGAATGGTTGAAACGGGACTATTCTGCTTTTTTTGCGGTTTAAAGGAGTGATTTTGATGAGGGTACCAATTATCGCTGGCAATTGGAAAATGCATAAAACGGTGGCTGAATCAGTTGATTTTGTTAAAAAGGTAAAGGATCAGCTGCCACCAGCAAAACAGTTGGAAACTGCATTAGCGGGGCCAACGTTATCGTTAGTTTCAATGAAAGAAGCTGCTGCAGGCTCTCCACTGAAAATTGCTGCTGAGAACTGCTATTATAAAAATGAAGGTGCGTATACAGGCGAGACAAGTCCATACGCCCTTTATCAAGCAGGAATTCACCATGTAATCCTTGGACATTCCGAGCGCCGGAAGTACTTTCATGAGACTGATGAGATCGTAAATAAAAAAATTAAAGCAGCATTAGCTGATCATCTTTGCCCCATCGTTTGTTGTGATGACACAATGGGACGACGGACAGCAGGGAAAAAAGTTCATTGGGTTGTAAACCAAATTCTTTACGATGCTAAGGGACTTTCAAGCGACGAGATTAGACACGTTACAATTGCTTATGAGCCAAGTTGGGCAATTGGGACCGGTCAAAGTGCGGATCCTAATGAAGCTGAAGAGGGATGTTACCTAATTCGGCAGACGATAGCTTATATGTACGGGAATGACGTTGCTGATGACGTTCGAATCCTTTATGGAGGAAGCGTAACAACTAGTAATATCAATGACTTAATGTCAAGTCAGGATATTGATGGGGTCCTCGTAGGTGGTGCGAGCTTGGATCCTGAAACATTTTTAAAATTAGTTAACCACTAAATGCTTGTTTTTGGTTGCACAAAATAATACAATATTAATGAAATAGCGCGATTGCTATCGAATTTAAGACAGAGGAGAGATTCATCAAATGTCACTTATTACAGATATTTATGCACGTGAAGTTCTTGATTCACGTGGTAACCCTACAGTTGAAGCTGAAGTATATACTGAAGCTGGTGGTGTTGGCCGTGGAATCGTACCTTCAGGTGCCTCAACTGGTGAACACGAAGCCGTTGAATTACGTGACGGTGATAAGAACCGTTTTGGCGGTGAGGGAGTATTAAAGGCCGTTGCTAATGTTAACGACGTTATTGCTAAGGAAATTGTTGGTATGGAAGTTACCGACCAAATTGCAATTGACAAGGCAATGATTAAGTTAGACGGTACTCCAAACAAGGGTAAGTTAGGTGCTAACGCTATTTTAGCTGTTTCACTTGCTGCTGCTCGTGCTGCTGCTGACGAATTACAAATTCCTCTTTACAACTACCTTGGTGGTTTCAATGCTCACGTATTGCCAACACCAATGATGAACGTTATCAACGGTGGTGCTCACTCTGATAACAAGGTTGACTTCCAAGAATTCATGATCATGCCAGTTGGTGCACCAACTGTTCGTGAAGCAATTCGTTGGGGTTCAGAAACTTTCCATGCTTTGAAGAAGGAATTGGAAGCTGCTGGAAAGGTAACTTCTGTTGGTGACGAAGGTGGATTTGCTCCAGACTTTGCTAACAACGAAGAACCATTCGAATACTTGATTAAAGCTATCAAGGATGCCGGCTACAAGCCAGGTAAGGATATTGCAATTGCCTTTGACGTTGCTGCTTCAGAATTGTGGAACGACGAAGACAAGAAGTACAAGCTTCGTTGGTCAACTGGTGAAGAATTCACTACTGATGAATTTATTGACTACCTTTCAGGAATTATTGAAAAGTACCCAGTTGTATCTGTTGAAGACCCAATTGATGAAAACAACTGGAATGACTGGGTAACCCTTACTAACAAGCTTGGTAAGAAGGTTCAACTTGTTGGTGATGACTTCTTTGTAACTAACACTGATTACCTTAAGAAGGGTATTAAGATGGGTGCAGCTAACTCAATCTTAATTAAGCTTAACCAAATCGGTACTTTGACTGAAACTGTTGAAGCAATCGAAATGGCTAAGGAAGCTGGTTACACTGCTATTGTTTCACACCGTTCTGGTGAAACTGAAGATACTACCATTGCTGACTTAGTTGTTGCTACTAATGCTGGACAAATCAAGACTGGTTCCATGAGCCGGACTGACCGTCTTGCTAAGTACAACCAATTAATGCGGATTGAAGACCAACTTGGTGATGTTGCTCAATACAAGGGTATCCACTCCTTCTACAACTTGAGTGAACAAGCTCGTCAAGACATCGAAAACCGTTAATTAACATAACGTTAAAGAATAATAGACCTTTTCATAGTCAATTTCAGTTGACTGTGGAAGGTCTATTTTTGTTTAAGTTATTTTTATTATTTTATCAGCTTTTCTTTCTTAATTAAGTTAATTATTTTTTGTTAAACCAATTAATAATGAGAGAATGATTAGAAAAGTTCTTGGCAATTAGTGATTCATATAATATAATTTGAAGAGCTATAATTTGAGAAAGGGATTTGATACTAATGAAAAATTCTGCGCCAAAGTTACGGCGATCAATGACTGCTGGCCAAATGGAAATGATTTCCTTAGGTGGAGCAATTGGTGTTGGGTTATTTATGGGTTCAACATCAACAATTAAGTGGACCGGACCATCAGTACTCTTAGCTTATGCATTTGTTGGCTTAATCCTCTACATTGTTATGCGGGCTCTTGGAGAAATGATCTACATTAATCCGGGAACGGGGTCGTTTGCGGACTACGCTACTGAGTATGTGCACCCACTTGCAGGATATCTTGCTAAATGGGCGAATGTCTTTGAATATATTGTTGTTGGAATGTCGGAAGTTGTGGCGGCTACCGAATATCTGAAATTTTGGTGGCCACACATGCATACTTGGATTGCCGGGATCGTGATCATTATCTTCTTGGTATTGGCAAACCTTGCTAGTGCTAAGGCATATGGCTCGCTAGAATTTTGGTTTGCAATGATCAAGGTTGTTACAATTATCTTCATGATTTTCTTAGGCTTCATGGTGATCCTTTTCGGTTTTGGTAACGGTGGTCACCCAACAGGTTTTAGTAATCTTTGGGCACATGGTGGCTTCTTTACGGGCGGAATTAGTGGTTTCTTCTTCTCAATGTCAATTATCGTTGGGTCATATGAGGGAATTGAATTACTGGGAATTTCTGCTGGTGAAGTTGCCGATCCGCAGGAAGCAATTATTAAGTCTGTTAAGTCTGTCCTTTTTCGGATCCTGATTTTCTATGTTGGGGCTATCTTCGTTATCGTAACGATTTACCCGTGGGATAAGCTAAGCAGTGTTGGTTCACCATTTGTATCAACCTTTGCTAAGGTGGGGATTACTGCTGCAGCATCAATTATTAACTTTGTTGTACTAACGGCAGCCCTTTCTGGTGCTAACTCCGGAATTTACAGTTCAAGTCGGATGCTATTTAAACTTTCCCATGAAGGGGATGCACCAAAGATTTTTGGTCGCCTTTCAAAGCGAATTGTTCCTGATGCGGCAATTCTTGGAATCTCCGGGGGGATTTTAATTGGCTTTATCATTGATATGATTTCCTCAATTTATAATCATTCAACTTCCGATATGTTTGTCGTTGTCTTCAGTTCTTCAGTTCTGCCAGGGATGATTCCGTGGTTTGTAATCCTTCTTGCGGAATTACGTTTCCGGAAGAATAATGCAGACTTGATGGTAGATCATCCGTTTAAGTTACCTCTCTATCCATTCTCAAATTACTTCGCGTTTATTATGCTAATTGTAATTGTGATCTTTATGTTCATTAATCCTGATACCCGGATTTCGGTTATTGTCGGGGCAATTGTTCTGATTGTTGCAACAATTGTTTACCTTGTTCGGCATGGCTTAAAGAGAACAACAGCTAAATAAGAACTTAACTAGCAGGTTCTGGATTAATCACTATCCACTACCTGTTTTTTCTTTGGAGATGTAGTACAATACTTGGGTGAATCTTAGGGAAAGTTAGGAGAAACAATGAATAAGGAAAGAACTGTTAACCAGGATAGCCAAGTTAAGCAAATGATTCGCGCCATTATTATTGGACTGTTAACGGGATTAGTGGTTAGTACATTTCGGTTAATCATTCAACATTTTTTGGAATTTGTTAGTGCGAGTTTTGCCTATTTCCACCATCACCCAACGGGATTAATTTATTGGACAGTTGGTTCGGTAATTCTAGCATTAATTTTGGGCCAGCTTGCACAGCGCTACCCGAATATTAAAGGGTCCGGGATCCCTCAGGTTGAGGGTCAGTTAAAGTGTCAATTTGACGAAAAATGGTGGCCGGTTTTATGGCGAAAGTATCTTGGCGGAATTTTTGCCATTGGTTCTGGTCTGTTTCTCGGCCGCGAAGGACCTTCAATCCAGTTGGGAGCGACAATTGGTCAGGGGGTTGCCGAAACGGCCCACGTTAGTTCACTTAACCGTCGTGTTGGCATTGCTAGTGGTGCCGCTGCTGGATTGGCAGCAGCATTTAATGCACCGATTGCAAGTACCATTTTTATTCTGGAGGAAGTTTATCATAACTTCTCACCGTTAATTTGGCTGGCAACCTTTATTAGTTCGCTTTGCTCAAATATGGTTTCTATGACTATCTTTGGCCTTAAGCCGGTATTAAATGTTCCTTATCAATATGAATTGCCGGTTGGCTTGTATTGGCATCTAATTATTCTAGGAATTGCGCTTGGCTTTCTGGGCCGGCTTTATCAGGTTGTTATTTTGCGACTTGATCATTGGTCAGGAAAGCTAACATGGCTTAAGCCTTCAGTATATCCTGTTATCCCATTTCTTTTAGTTATCCCGGTTGCTTGGTACCTTCCTTATACTCTTGGTGGTGGAAACCAGTTAATTGCTGAGTTAAGATTACTGCCATTCTCCCTAACTCTTTTTATCGGCTTGTTTGTTCTTCGCTTTGTCTTTTCAATGATTAGCTACGGAAGCCAATTACCTGGGGGAATCTTTCTGCCGATTTTGACCTTAGGAGCAGTCTTGGGAGCAGTTTATTGTACACTAATGGTTAAAGTGGGAATTTTGCCTGCGCGGTACCTACCAAATTTCATTATTTACGCAATGGCAGGCTACTTTGCTTGTATCAGTAAGGCGCCATTTACTGCAATTCTGCTTATTACCGAAATGGTAGGTTCGTTAGCACATTTGATGCCGTTAGCAATGGTTTCGATTATTGCCTATCTGGTGGTTGATGCGTTGCATGGTAGACCTGTTTATACCGCGATGTTTGAAAACTTTATCGGACTGCGTGCTGAGAAAAAGCCACTCCACCAAGAGACGCTTTCGGTAACGATTTATCCGGGATCAGAACTTGATGGATGTCAAATAGCGGATTATTCATGGCCGGCTGATTGCATCGTTTCCCTTATTTATCGTGGAGAAGATAAAATTATTCCAAACGGGAAAACAATTCTTTTGGCTGGCGATACCTTGCTCATCCAAGCAAATATTTCCGATAAGAATAAGCTTCAAGAAATATTAGAACGGTCATCTCACACGCCAAAAATGTAGAAATTAGGTAAAGAGTATGTTATTCTGTATTAGATATAGTGGGCAATTATTAGGAGGAAAAATCCTTGTATAACACATTAATGACTTTATTTTTAATAGATTGTGTAGTTCTGATTGCATGTGTAATGATGCAACCAGCTAAGAACGATAATGATGCAATGTCTGCTTTAACAGGTGGAGCTGGAGATTTATTCTCACGGCGTAAGGCTCGTGGATTTGAAGCCGTAATGCAAGTTGTTACTACGATTTGTGGGGCGATCTTCTTTATCCTAGCTTTGGCCTTGGTTTTCGTTTCATCACACTAAAGCGGCGCTGCCTCCTGTATCATGTATTCAGGAGGCTTTTTTATTTTAAGGAGTAAGAAATAATGGAAGTTAGTTCGGGGAAGCCCTTTTTATTTCCGCACGGTCGTTTTGGGGTTATTCTATTACATTCATATACGAGTAGTAGTGCTGATATGCGAATGCTTGCACGACACCTGGAGCGACAGGATTATACGATTTATGCTCCAGTGTTTACTGGGCACGGGAGCGGTCCACTGACTGTCTTAGAAAAAAGTGGTCCAGAAGATTGGTGGACTGATACGCAATTTGCAATTCGGCGATTAAAGGATATGGGAATGGAGAAGATAGCGATTCTCGGTTTGTCATTAGGAGGATTATTAGCTACCAAGGCATTAGAGAATGATCCAACCCTAGTAGGCGGGGGAGTTTTTGCGTCTCCCGTTACTACTTGGGGACAATCAAATGTTCCACAATTTTTCCCGCAATTAGCAACTACTTACTATAAGAAAGCAGGATTGGATTCCCGGGAAATTAACGAACGAATTGTAAAAATTAATCAATTGTTACCAAAACAATTAACTGCTATTAGCGAAATGACACGGGAAATAGATCAGCACCTGGAGCAAATCCACCAGCCATTTTTTATTGGTCAAGGTGGTCGGGATGAAATGATTAACCCTCATTCTGGAAAAGAATTAGCCGAAAAGTTATTAGCCCAAGGAACTCCAGCTGACTATCATTATTATCCGCAGGCTGGTCACGTTCTTACCGTTAACAATGCCCATCGCCAGTTATTTGCTGACGTTACTGACTTCCTACAAAAAACATTTGAGGTGTAATATGACAACAAAAACGAAATTAAAAGATCAGATATTAGATTACCTAAAGGAAAATGCCAATGTTAGTTTTTCAGCTGAAAAACTAGGACGGGCATTAAAGATGGCTGATGCTGATTCCTTTACGCCAATTGTTCAAGCATTAGCCGAACTTGAACGTGAGAAGAAAGTGACAGTGACTGATCGCGGAGAATTTAAGGCTGTGATTAAGCCCCAAGCAATTATCGGGACTTTCCATGCTAATGATAAGGGATTTGGCTTTGTTGACTATGATCCTGACTTACCGGATATGTATATAAACCCTGACCATACAATGCACGCCTTAAATGGTGATCAGGTTGAAGTAAAAATTCTTCGCCCCGCTAAGCCAGGGAGTGACCAGGGCCCTGAAGGGCAAGTAGTTAAAATTGTTGAACATAACTACGATCAAATCGTTGGTGAGTTTAAGCAAGAAACTGTCGGTGATTACATTGGTGAAATTCTTTTAAAGGATAAAAAGCTTTCTAATTACCGGTTCTTCGTCAATGATCAAGGACTAAAACCAATGGATGGTCAAGTAGTTACCGCGACTATTGCCACCTATCCTGATGATGAGGCCCCGCAAGTAATGACTGGTGCAGTTAACGAAGTGATTGGTGATAAGGATGAGCCGGGAATTGATATTCTTTCGGTGATCTATGCCCACGACGTTCCTCATGAATTTCCTCAAGAGGTAATGGATGAAGCTAATAAAATCCCATTGAAGGTCCTTCCTGAAGAAAAGAAGGGTCGGGTAGACATTACTGACCAGCCGTTAGTAACAATTGATGCAATTGAGTCTAAAGATTTGGACGATGCGGTTGTCGCATGGAAGATGGATAACGGTCACTATCATCTTGGAGTTCATATCGCTGATGTTAGCCACTACGTTAAGCCAGGATCCGCTCTTGATAAGGAAGCATTTAAGCGGGGAACTTCAGTTTACTTAACTGACCGGGTAGTACCAATGCTTCCTAAACGGCTTTCTAATGGTATTTGTTCACTTAATCCAGGTGAAGAACGACTTTCCATGAGTTGTGAAATGGAGATTGATGAACAAGGACGGATCGTTAAGCACCGGATTTTTCCAAGTGTAATGCGGTCCCACGCGCGAATGACTTATAAGGCAGTCAATCGGATCCTGGAATCCCATGATGCTAAGACAATGGCTGAATACAAGGATTTAGTTCCGATGTTTGAAACCATGCGCGATATTCATAAGATCCTGTTAAATGCACGGAAACGCCGGGGTGCAATTGACTTTGAAGCACCGGAAGCCAAGATTATTGTTGATGATCAGGGGCACCCAACTGATATTCAACTTCGTGAACGCGGATTGGCAGAGCGGATGATCGAATCATTTATGCTTGCCGCTAACGAAACGGTTGCTGAACATTATTACAAGGAGCATGTCCCATTCCTTTATCGGATTCACGAACAACCTGATAATGAGAAGATTAAGTCTTTCTTTGAATTCCTAAATGTTTTCGGGATTAATGCTCATGGTGATATTAATAATGTTAAGCCGAAAATGCTTCAAAATGTTTTGAAACAGGTTGCTGGAAAGCCGGAAGAACAAATGGTTCAAGTAATGATGTTGCGGAGTATGCAACAGGCAAAGTATGACGATGAAGAGGTTGGTCACTTTGGCTTAGGTGCAAAGTATTACACCCACTTTACTTCACCGATTCGGCGGTACCCTGATGATACGGTTCACCGTTTAATCAAGTGGTATGAAAAGCATGGTAAGGGAGAAGACGCAAAGGCTGCCTGGCGTGATCGTTTGCCAGAAATTGCTGAGCATACGTCATTTACAGAACGGCGGGGAATTGATACTGAACGTGATGTTGATAGCATGAAGAAGGCTGAATATATGGAGGACCATGTTGGAGAAACCTTCGATGCAGTTGTTAGTTCAGTTATGAAGTTCGGACTATTTGTTGAATTAGAGAATACCGTTGAGGGACTCGTCCATATTAGCGTCATGAATGATGACTACTATGAATATTCAGAAAAGCATCTGGCTTTAATTGGTCGTAGTCACCACCGAATTTTCCAAATTGGTCAACCGATCAAGGTTAAACTAGTTCGGGTTGACAAGGATCTACGTGAAGTCGATTTTCAATTAGTTAACCCCGAAGAAGCACCAACAACCAAGATTCGGGTTCCCCATAACGATGATCGTCGTGGCGGTCGTCGGGGAAATAATCGGCATGGTCACAGTAATGGTAGTCACAAGCAAAATGGCGGTCACTTCCGGAATACACAAGGAAAGTGGAAACACGATGGTCGTGAGAATGGTAATCGGAATAACCGGCAAATAAATCGTGGACAGGCCCGTCACCATAATAATTCTCGTGATTTTGAAGGACAGCGTCGACGCCGACATTAATATTTTGACCTGATGGGGGGATTCCATGGCCAAAAAGCATGAAAACAATGATAATTTAATCGCTCAAAACAAAAAGGCCCGTCATGATTATTTTGTGACTGACACATATGAAGCAGGACTAGTTTTAACGGGAACGGAGATTAAGTCTGTACGAGCACACCGGGTTAATTTAAAAGATGGCTTTGCTCAAATTCGTAATGGTGAAGCATGGTTAATGAATGTTCATATTAGTGAATACGATAATGGAACTTTCTTCAATCAGGATCCGCTTCGTAATCGTAAACTGCTTCTCCACAAAAAAGAGATTCATAAATTAACTGGTGCTCTCCAAGATAAGGGAGTTACCCTTATCCCGTTAAAGATGTATATTAAGCACGGCTATGCAAAGGTTCTTCTCGGTCTTGCTAAAGGAAAACACGAATACGATAAGCGTGAATCCATTAAGCGCCGTGAAGCCAACCGTGAGATGGAACGGGTGATGAAGCATTATTAGAGAGTGAGCCCGTTAAAACCTTCTGGTGGCTAACGATTTCTCCACCGAACGACGTTTCGTCGTCGGAGGTGGAGGTCGTTAGCTCGAGGAAGGTTAGGGCGAACTCGTTTTGACTCGATTGCAGTAGAATCGCTAACCTTCGCAAGGATGACTAGAACTTTATGAATATAAAGTTCGGTCAGCTACTGCGGAGAGAGGTCGTTATCTTGAGGGAGCTTAGGCTGAGCACGTTTAATAGAGTGCGAGCTAGCAAGTTCCTGGCGAGCAGTTCTTGACTATGTCGCCGATGCAACCATATACGCAAAACAAGCGACTGACAATTTTGTCAGTCGCTTGTTTGTTTAAGCAGCTTTAATTTAATCATTATTTTTGCTTTTTAAACTGTGACGATTCAATTTGGTAACCAAGACAAGTATCATTCCCCGTAGCAACGCTTCCCCAGTGGACGTGGAGTGGGGATGATTGTTTGCGACGAGCCCAATGTTGGAGAACACTTGCAACAAGGATGGCAAGTGGTTCATCTTCTTCATTTTTTACCTTTAACTCGTGATAATAATCGCCGGTAAAAGCAACTGGCTGGATGGAAAAGACGAGGTGATTCTTTTTAAAAACGCGATACTTTCCCGAAAATGGTGAACCAACGACAACCCAGCTAAGGCCCTTAATATAAATAACCTCACGAACGAAACCAAGAGACTTACTAACTGTTCCCACTTTTTGGCGATCCTTAAATAAGGCAAACTTTGGAATTATTCCAAAACTGAGCTGTTTCACTTCGGCAAGTAAGTCACCAGAAATTGAATATAAAGATAAAACATCGTGAAGCGCACCCCATTTACCTACCAGGAGGTATAGCGAACGTCCTTGATAGTTACGAATAACGGTAGTTCCGTGGAGGTCTGTATCATGATCACGTAAATAAAGTTGCCGCATCCAATCACCGCTCCTTAAAGACAAATTAATTACCATTATTGTACCAGTTTACTTATAAAAATGATAACTTTACAAAGCGGTTTCATTTTCCATTCCCGCCCATCGCTACTTATGCTAAAATATTAGTTGAGGTGCTAGAATCGTGAAACAACTTATTCATAATGATTGGTGGGACGTTTTAAAACCCCAATTTGAAAGTGCATATTATGCGCAGTTACATAATTTCTTAAAAGAAGAGTACAGCCATCGGACAATCTATCCGGAGATGCATCATATTTTTGAGGCTTTTGAATGGACACCCTTTAGTAAAGTCAAAGTTGTCATTTTAGGTCAAGATCCGTACCATGGTCCTCACCAGGCTCATGGATGCAGCTTTTCGGTTTTGCCAGGGATCCCTGTTCCACCATCATTGCAAAATATTTATAAGGAACTGCAAAGTGATGTCGGTTGTCATCTGGTTCAACATGGTTACCTAAAAAAATGGGCTGATCAAGGTGTTTTGCTTTTGAATTCGGTCTTAACAGTTCGTGCAGGCCAAGCCTTTTCTCACAAGGGGCATGGTTGGGAACAATTGACGGACGCTGCAATTCACGCATTGTCCGAACGCCCTCAACCAGTTGTCTTTATTCTCTGGGGAAGAGCGGCGCGGGATAAGAAAAAGCTGATTAACCTTAAGACAAATATTATCTTGGAATCAGCACACCCAAGTCCGCTTTCAGCTAACCGTGGATTCTTCGGTTCAAAACCATTTTCAAAGACAAATGAAGCACTTCGCGCAATGGGAGAGGAGCCAATTGATTGGCAATTACCGGACCAACCGATAGTTGACGGTAAGGCTTGATAACCAATAAGGAGGTTCTTGTAGATGGATTTATTTGATGAAATTGCTGCAAAGGTAAAGGGACAAGACAAAACCATTGTCTTCCCTGAAGGTGCTGATAAGCGAATCTTAGGTGCTGCCGTTCGTTTACAAAACGATGGTTTAGTAGAACCAATTCTGCTTGGAACAAAGGATGAGATTGAAGCAACCGCTAAGGAAAATAACTTCGATATTACCGGCTTAAAGATTATTGATCCAGCAACTTATCCAGAAGCTGATAAGAAGGCCATGTTTGATGCTCTCTTGGAACGCCGTAAGGGAAAGAATACTCCTGAACAAGTTGAAAAGATGCTTGAAGACGTTAGCTACTTTGGAACCATGTTAGTTTATATGGGAAAGGCTGATGGAATGGTTTCTGGAGCAGTTCACTCAACCGGTTCAACTGTTCGTCCAGCATTACAAATTATTAAAACAAAGCCAAATGCTCACCGAATTAGTGGGGCATTCTTGATGCAAAAAGGTGACCAACGGTACATCTTTGCTGACTGTGCAATTAACATTGAATTAGATGCGGATACCATGGCTGAGGTTGCTGTTCAAAGTGCAGAGACTGCCAAAATCTTTGGTATTGATCCTAAGGTCGCCCTTCTTAGCTTCTCTACTAAGGGTTCGGCTAAGGGAGACATGGTTACTAAGGTTGCTGAAGCCACAGAAAAGGTTCATGAAATGGAACCAGATCTTCCTGCTGATGGTGAAATGCAATTCGATGCTGCTGTTGTTCCTTCAGTTGGCGAGTTAAAGGCTCCAGGTTCTAAGGTTGCCGGCCACGCAAATGTCTTTATTTTCCCAAGCCTTGAAGCCGGAAATATTGGTTACAAGATTGCCCAACGATTTGGTGGCTTTACTGCTGTAGGCCCAATTCTCCAAGGCTTGAATGCTCCAATTGCCGATCTTTCGCGGGGATGCAGTGAGGATGATGCTTACAAGGTAGCTATTATTACAGCTGCTCAGGCATTATAATAGAATATAATAAGTTTAAAAACTCTTGAGAGGAGAAACTGGGAAACACCAGTCTCTTCTCTCTTTTGTTGCTTTTAAGCTTAGGTATCAGCTACAATAGCTTTAGAAAAACTGAGGAGCGGAGACGGATGAAAGAAGTAAAGTTAACTGATCGCGAAAAAACGATTGAGCTTGGTGAAAGGGTAGGACGGCTATTAAAGGCTGGAGATGTTTTAGTTTTAGATGGTGATCTTGGTGCCGGGAAGACAACTTTTACTAAGGGATTAGCTAAGGGATTAGATATTCCAGACCTGATTAAGAGTCCAACCTTTACCATTATCCGTGAGTACCATGATGGTCGACTACCGCTATACCATATGGATGCGTACCGCCTTGAAAACGGTGGTGCAGAAGACTTAGGACTAGAGGAATACTTTGATAGTGACGGAGTGAGTGTTGTGGAGTGGGCCCAATTTGTTGAAGAGGAGTTACCTACTGATTTTTTGGCAATTCACTTTAAGCGAACGGATGACGAAAATACCCGTCTTCTTCAATTTGAACCACACGGCCGTCACTTTGAACAGGTAGTTACGGAGCTGTAATAATGTCAGAGACTGTTAAAATTAAATTAGCTGAACCTGAGGATGCAGCTGTTATTCTTAACTTTCTTCGACAAGCAGCAACGGAAAGTGATGCGGTCACAATTCCGCACCTAGAAAGAGTAACCGCGAAGGAAGAACGCGAAAATATTCAAATAATTAACAGCGTGGACGATTGTATAATGTTACTAGCAGTGTTTGAAAAAGAGATTGTGGGGATGGTAACAATAATGCGGTTACCTAACGAAACTCAGATGGGTGAGTTAGGAGTTATTGTGGCCAAAAAATACTGGCATCAAGGAATTGGCCAGTTATTAGTGGATGAAGCTGAATATTGGTTTGCTAATTATAGTAGTTTGGCTCAACTTACCTTAGATGTTTTTGAGGATAATGTTCCGGCAATTAACTTATATCGTAAGATGAACTTTGTGGTTCGTGAGCATCGATTAGTTTCAGGACGAAAGGCACTCCAGATGGATTATCGGCAAGAATAAAGGGCTCCTGGCATTCAGAGTTGCGAATGTCAGGAGCCGTTATTGATTATTTATGTTTGAATAGTACTTGCTTAATGTTATGTAACCAGGCACCTTTTTCTTGATGTCCTGAAACATCCTGGGTTACTTCAACACAGCCGATATACTTACCATTATTATCATGAAGTGAATAGAAGGCAATGTTAATTGGCTTATCGTGATAGTGAATGATTAGACTTAAGACACCACGTTTGCCATCGTGCATTTGCTGTAAGACTTGTTTCACCCGTTCTTGGCTATGACCGGGATGAACCTCTAAGACGTGTTTGCCGAGATCATCGTCAGTCCGCTTGAAGAGGCGGTGCTTATTTGCCGAAGACCAGCGAACAATGTCATGTTCATCAATAAAGTCAAATTCTTCAGGAATGGTTTGAAAAATAGCGTTTAATTGGGTTAGGGTTAAACTACCGCCTAATAGCTTGACTGTTTCATTATTCATAGATTGGGTTCTCCTTTAATTATAAAAGTTAATAAATGGGCGAAGCTGTTCTCCACCAAAATGCTGAGCTTCATATAAAAGAATATTGGCACAGGCTTGAGCATCATCGAGAGCATTGTGATGGTGATGCAAATCGATTTGTAAGGCATCACAAACGGTATTTAACCGATAGTTGTTAAGCCCAGGGATTAGTTGACGACTGCTTTTCACGGTGTCAAGAGTTTGAAAGGTCGGCGGTTGAATACCATAATGAAGAAGGGTATTTCGCAGGACACTATTATCAAAACTATTATTATGGGCAATTACAAGTTGTTCTGGTCGGTAGAACTGTTTAATGTGTTGCCAAACCTCGGGGAATGTTGGCGCATCTTGAACATCCTCTTCATGAATTCCGTGGATCTGCACATTTCGCCAGAAAAAATCAGTTTGGGGATTAATTAAAGTATAAAATTCATCAACAATTTTGCTATCTCGAACGATTGTCAGTGCTAGAGAACAGGCACTGTATCGTTTGCCGTTTGCTGTTTCAAAGTCCATTGCAACAAAGTTCATGAAGCGAGATCTCCTTTCGTCAGGGGTAGGTTAATGACTTCAATTTTACCAGTAATTCGTTTCTTCTGCCAAAAGATTAGTGATTAAGCATGGTACAATAATACTAGATTAAAATAAAGGACGACAAGATTATGGTAGTTAATTTAATTCAAGAATTTCCCCAAATTAATATTAAAAAGCAGGAACCACTATCCAAATATACCTTTACTCATACTGGAGGAAAGGCAGATTGGTTGGCTTTCCCAGAAAATGTTGAGCAGGTCCAGCAATTAGTAAAGTTTGTTAAGAAAAATGATATGCCATTGACCGTAATTGGCAATGCCAGTAACTTAATTGTTCGTGATGGCGGAATTGCGGGTTTGGTATTAATTGTAACTGGTATGAACCAGATTAAGGTTGAGGGTAACAATGTTGTGGCTCAAGCAGGAGCAACTTATATTAAGACGACTCAGGTTGCACGAGATCATAGTTTAACTGGTTTGGAATTTGCTGCCGGAATTCCTGGAAGCATCGGTGGTGCTGTCTTTATGAATGCCGGTGCATATGGTGGCGAAACCAAATTTGCGGTTAAGTCAGCTACCATTATGTTGCCAACTGGCGAAATTCAAGAATTAACCAATGAAGAACTTGACTTTGGTTACCGTCATAGTAGCGTTCAAGATAATCATGGGATTGTTCTTGAAGCAACATTTGAACTAAAACCAGGAGACAAGGAAGAGATTACCGCTCAAATGGATGAACTGAATGCTCGACGTGCCGCTAAACAACCATTAGAGTTACCGTCTTGTGGAAGTGTCTTCAAGCGCCCAACAGGATATTTTGCCGGAAAACTAATTCATGATGCTGGCTTACAAGGGTATACTTCCGGTGGCGCGCAAGTATCAAAGAAACACGCTGGTTTTATTGTTAATATTGATAACGGAACGGCCACCGATTACTTAAATGTTATTCACCACGTTCAAGAAGTCGTTAAGAATAAATTTGGTGTTTCATTGGAGACCGAAGTCCGGATTATTGGTCGGGATTAGTTTGTTAGGATTAGAAGTAAAAAAGTAAGCGGATAAGAAAATTCCTTGGTTTTCTTATCCGTTTACTTTTTGTATAACTAAACTATTATCCCTTGTATTTTGTGTTTTGAACTGTTTTAAGGATCCAGTAGGAAAGAATTTGCAAACAGGTAAAAATAATGGTGAATTTTAACATATCGATTGACCAAATGGACATTAATTGGCGGAAAAACCAACTTGGGGTAAAGAAAAGGTAGATGGAATGAAGACGAAGGAAGCGACCAATGTAAATTCCAATGCTTGAAATGAATGAGAAGATGATGATCCACCAAAATTTGATTTTTGGATGATGCGGACAAATTAATTCAGTGAGTTGATGACTAACTTGATCTAACGACAAAAGACCGAAGAAGAGACAACTGATCGCGCAAAGAACCATTATGGCAAAAATTAACCAAATGTGGGGATCAGATTTTAAGAGTCCGTTGATACTAGTATGGGGATTAAGCCAGGAGAGGTGAAAAAGATCAGTCATGACATAGGGAGTATTTGGGTAAAACAATAACCAAATAATGAGGCACCCCCAGAAAGCTAACGCCCGTCGATCATTAAAACGGGGGAGCTGAAAGCCAATTTCAACCGGAATATAAGCTAAGAAAACGTTAAAAGCCATAAAGTTAAACGGCTTTGGCATAAAAATTTTCAGGAGGATGATTGCAATCCAGAAGAAAAAACGAATTTGCCATTGCTTAGTTAATTTAAACATCTGATCGGGTCCCTTCCGTAAATGAGTCTTTTATAGTTTAGAATACCAGACTTTATCACAGATACCAGAAATTTAATGAAGTACAGTTCTTTCCGGGATAAAATGATATAATGTTATGGTAATTTAGAGGATGGTGAGATAAGTTATGCAGTTTATTTCGGCGCTGTTTACTTGGCAAAACCTGATCCATCTAATTGATATCTTAGTAATTTGGTTTTTAATCTACGAGTTATTACTATTAATTCGTGGTACTCGGGCTGTTCAACTATTCCGGGGAATTCTGATTATCATTCTGGTGAAGGTAGTCAGTTGGTACATTGGTTTAAGTACGGTTTCTTGGGTAATGGATCAGATCATTAACTGGGGAGTAATCGCCATTGTGATTATTTTCCAGCCAGAAATTCGTCGGGGGCTGGAACACCTAGGACGAGGGACGTTCTTTACCCACAATCAAACGGCTAACGAAACTGAAGAAGAGACGATTAAGCAATTAGATCAGGCAATCCAATACATGTCAAAGCGACGGATCGGAGCGTTGATTAGTATTGAAATGAAGACGGGTTTGGAAGAATATATTGAAACTGGGATTCCGCTAGATGCAGATATTTCGGGTGCATTACTGATTAACACGTTCATTCCTAATACACCGCTTCATGATGGCGCGGTAATCATCAAAAATAATCGAATCTCAGTTGCAGCGGCATATTTACCCCTATCTGACAGTAAACTGATTCCTAAAGAATTAGGGACCAGACACCGGGCTGCCGTTGGAATTAGTGAAGTTACCGATGCATTAACAATCGTTATTTCTGAAGAAACTGGTGAAGTTTCAATTACGAAGGATAATGAGTTAATTCGCAATATGTCACGAAATGACTATTTGAAGTTCTTGCGGGCCCAACTATACAGCCAAACAACCGGGAAGGATAATAACTTCTTTACTAAGCTATTTTCATTCTTCGGTCGTCGGGGAGGTGGCAGCAATGAATAACTGGGAATTTTTTAATAACAAATGGTTCTTACGGATCACTTCTCTAGTCCTGGCTCTCTTCCTCTTTTTCTACGTTAATAACGGGAGTAATGGTTTCTTAAGACAAAATACCAGGCAGCATGATCAGACGAGCGCCTTGATGTCTAACAAAACTGCGGTTATTAAGATGCCACTTGACATTACAACCGATAATAATTACGTTGTCAGCGGCTATCCTAAAACTGTCCGGGTAACCGTAAATGGTCCTTCGGCGTTGGTAACAACAACTTCAAATACGCAAAACTTTAAAGCTTATATTGATCTGACTAATGTTGGAGTAGGAAAACATCGGGTGAAGGTTAAAACTAGCGGTTTGAATTCTGAGCTTCACGCAACCGTAAAGCCACAGTATGTAACAGTTAATATTCAGCCGCGGAAGACAATTACTAAAAAAATTACCGTCCGGTTAAGTTCCCATTCGCTAAGTAATAATTACCAGGTGGGAACGCCACGGACTGATATTGATCACGTTCAGATATCTGGCTCTCGCGAAGAAGTTAATAAGGTTGATCGGGTTCTCGCATTTGTTGCAATGCCGACCAAGGCAACGTCCGATATTCATCGGTTAGTAACCCTACAAGCAGTGGATAAAAATGGGCAAACCCTTAACGTGGTAATTGAACCAAACACAACTAACGTAACGATTCCGATTCATGGTGAGGGCGATACTACTAGTAGCTCAGCAAGTGATAATGATAATGCGCAGTCAAGCTCAAGTAATAGTCGCTCTAGTCGCGTAAGTTCAAGTGAAAGTAGTAGTTCATCGAGTAGTAGCGCACAAGTAAGTTCAAATGAGTAGATTTTAGTTAAGAGGAGAAAAATAATGAAGTTAAAATATTTTGGTACTGATGGTGTTCGTGGTGTTGCAAACCGGGATTTAAGTCCTGAGTTGGCTTTTCGGGTTGGTCGTGCTGGTGGATACGTTCTTACTAGGCACTCTGAACGAAAGCAACCGCAAGTTCTTGTTTCACGCGACACCCGAATCTCTGGTCAAATGTTAGAAAACGCGTTGGTTGCTGGCTTACTCTCGGTTGGAATTGAAGTTTTACGATTAGGAGTTGTTACCACTCCGGGGGTTGCCTACCTTGTTCGTGCCCAAGAAGCTGATGCCGGTGTAATGATTACCGCAAGTCATAATCCGATTAAGTATAACGGTATTAAATATTTTGGTGGAGACGGCTTCAAACTATCAGATGACTTGGAATATGAAATTGAACAGCTATTAGATGCTGAGGAAGATACGTTGCCACGACCATCTGATGAAGGATTAGGAACTGTTGCTGACTATCATGAAGGTGCCTTGAAATATACTTCATTTCTTGAACAAACAGTTTCAACCGATCTTTCTGGGTTAAAGGTAGTTGTTGATGCTGCTAATGGTGCAACTTCAGGGTTTGTTTCCAACCTATTTGCCGATATGAATGTTGACTTTATTCCAATCAACGCTCAACCAAATGGCTTGAACACTAATCTCAACTGTGGCTCAACTCATCCTGAAGGTTTACAAAAAGCTGTTGTCGAGAATAAGGCTGATCTTGGGATTGCCTTTGATGGTGATGGTGACCGTTGTATTGCCGTCGATAATGAAGGAAACATTGTTAATGGTGACAAGATTATGTACATTTGTGGAAAATACATGGATGATAACGGTCTATTGAAGAAGGATACAATTGTCACTACCGTAATGAGCAACTTGGGGATGTACAAGGCGCTTGAAAGTCATAGTATGACCAGTGTGAAGACAAAGGTCGGTGACCGGTATGTTGTTGAGGAAATGTTAAAGAACGGCTATAACCTGGGTGGTGAACAGTCGGGACACATTATCTTCTTAGATTACAACACAACTGGTGATGGGATGCTGACTGCTTTACAGCTCCTTTCAGTAATTAAGGAAACAGGTAAGTCACTGAAGGAGTTAGCTAGCGACGTTACAAATTACCCACAAGAACTTGTTAACATCAAAGTTGCTGATAAGGCTGCTGCAATGAAGAACGAAAAGCTTCGGGCAATTATTGAAGAAGTTGAAGGTGAAATGAACGGTGATGGGCGAGTTCTTGTTCGTCCGAGCGGAACAGAACCATTGCTTCGGATCATGGCAGAAGCAGCGACACCAGAATTAGTTCATCAATATGTTGAACGAATTGCTGAGGTTGCCCGTAAGGAATTAGAAGTTAAATAAAAATGATTGAAAAAGAACTAGGAAAATTTCCTGTTCTTTTTTTGATCAGCTCACTAAATATCTTACCTAGACCAATTAAAGTCGCTTAGTTTGACAATACTAGTTAAAAACATTATTATACTAAGTGTATTCAATGGGCTGGACATGCTATATGTGTCTATACCAATTTTAAAAAGGATGGTATTAAATATGTGTGGAATTGTTGGAGTGACTGGGAGTCAAGACAGTCTATCAATTTTAATTAATGGCTTAAAGCGGCTTGAATACCGTGGCTATGATTCAGCTGGGGTTTACGTTAATGATAACAAGGGTAATGACTACCTGGTTAAGCGCGCCGGTCGGATTAGCAACCTTGAAGATGCATTGACCGATGATGTTCATGGAATGTCAGGCATTGGTCATACCCGGTGGGCTACTCATGGTGAACCAAATGAAGCTAATGCTCACCCTCAATATTCTAGTGACGAACGCTTCTACCTTGTTCACAACGGGGTAATTGAAAACTATGCTCAATTAAAGGCAGATTACTTGGCGGATGTTGACTTTAAGAGCCAAACTGATACTGAAGTAATTGTTCAATTAGTGGACAAATTTGTTGTTGAAGATCACCTTTCAACTAAGAATGCGTTATTAAAGGTTTTGAAGTTAATCAGTCCTGATTCTTCATACGCATTTGTATTAATGGATAAGGAAGAACCAGATACCCTTTATGTTGCTAAGAATAAGAGTCCATTACTGGTTGGAATCGCTGATGGCTACAACATGGTCGGCTCAGACGCTACCTCAATGTTGAAGCAAACTAACCAATTTATGGAATTGGATGATCATGAATTAGTTATTGTTAAGCCGGACTCAGTTGAAATCGAAGACTTTGACGGTAACGAAAAGCACCGTGATACCTTCACTGTTGATATGGATCCAAACGCAGCAGACAAGGGTGCTTACCCATTCTACATGTTAAAGGAAGTTGATGAACAACCAGCTGTAATGCGGAAGTTAGTTCAAAAGTACTTTGATGAAGATGGCAAGCCAACAATTGATGAAGAATTATTAAAGTCAATGTCTGAAGCCGATCACCTGTACATTGTTGGAGCTGGGACTAGTTACCATGCCGGGTTGATTGGTGCGCGGATTTTTGAAAAGTTGGTTGGAATCCCAACTTCTGTTCACATTTCATCAGAATTTGCTTATGAGCAACCATTGCTTTCTAAGAAGCCATTCTTTATCTTCTTGAGTCAAAGTGGTGAAACGGCTGATAGTCGTGAAGTATTGGTTAACGTTAACAAGAATAATTGGCCAAGCCTTACAATTACTAACGTGGATAAGTCAACTCTTTCTCGTGAAGCAACCTTTACTGAATTGCTTTATGCTGGTCCAGAAATTGCTGTTGCCTCAACTAAGGCTTACACAGCACAAATTGCCGTTGAAGCAATCTTAGCTAAGGCACTTGGTGAATACATGAATAAGCCAGTTGCTGGTGCCTTCGATGTTAAGCACCAATTAGGTTTGGTTGCCAACGGAATGCAATCAATTACTGATAGTAAGAGCATTTTGAAGGATCTTTCAGACAAGTACCTTTCAAAGCCACGGAATGCTTTCTACATCGGTCGGGGAATCGACTGGTCAGTTTCACTTGAAGCAGCTCTTAAGCTAAAGGAAATTTCATATGTCCAAGCTGAAGGATTTGCCTCAGGTGAATTAAAGCACGGAACAATTGCTCTGATTGAAAAGGGAACGCCAGTTATTGGGATTATTACTCAAGACCGGACTGCTGGATTAACACGGAGTAACCTTGAAGAAACTGAAGCGCGGGGTGCTAATACTCTGACAATTGTATCTCGTCACTTGGCAAAGGATGGCGATAACATTATCCTGCCAGATGTTGACGAATTACTTAGTCCGCTTCTGAGTGTTGTTCCAGCGCAACTATTGGCATACTACACTAGTCTTGGTAAGGGTCTGGATGTTGACAAGCCACGGAACTTGGCAAAGTCTGTTACTGTTCAATAATTAATCAATAATCGTCAGTTGCACGTGAGAGACGTTAGCAACTGACGATTATTTGTGTATTAGGAAAGAAATACTTTGACACTTTTTAGTAAAATTGCTAAAAAGTTGTTGACAGCGATATATGAAACCGCTATCATAATAACTGTAAGGTATTTAAGTAATTACCTTCTAATCAATTCTCTTTCTCTCTTATGCCAATCATCGCCAATTTTGACGATGATTTTTTTTGTGCTTCTCGTTATAATAAATTGGAGATTATGAAGGGAGTTAGGATTGTGGAAGAACAACATGAAGTCTTGGATTTGATTGAACAAATTACACGGAATGATGGGACTAGCTACTATGAAATTGGTAATATGGTTCAAAATGGACGAGCTGAATTAGCTGCTGAACGTGGCTTTATCAAGGAGGTTCGGATCTTGCAGTTAAATATTCCTCATTCCCAAAACGTCATTAAGTATGAACACTTCATCAATACCCATTACCAAATGCAGGATGAGTCGATGGATCACTGGGACGAGTGGAAGCGGACTCCGGAAGCAGATAAAATTGTTCATGATATATTGGAAGAAAACCATATTGGCTAAAAAGTTAAGGGTACTATTATTCAATAAATTTTCTTTTAAAAGAGGCTATACAGTAATTTGCCAAGACACTATAATTAGAAAAGATATTTCTTGGGGGTTCTGTTAATGAACAAAAAAGAAGGCCTAGTGAGCAGTCGAGCTCAGCCACACCACGTTACAGGAATCGATGGGTTACGAACAATTGCAGTTTTGGGAGTAATTATTTATCACCTACTGCCAACTCAGCTAAAGGGTGGCTTTCTCGGTGTTCCACTATTCCTATTAATTTCGGGTTATTTTATTACTTACCAGTTCAGTAAAAAGCTTGAACGTGGTGCTGGACTTGGGTTAAGGCATTTTTATGCTAAACGCTTTTACCGCCTTTATCCAGTTTTAATTACGATGTTAGTATTAACAATTGCATACATTACGCTGTTTGCTCATGAGCTATTGCATAACATTCGACAAATCTTTGTTACTAATATCTTGTGGGTTTACAACTGGTGGGAGATTTATCATGGGCAATCATACTTTGATCAGTTCGCCAATCAATCACCATTTACTCACCTTTGGACATTAGGAGTTGAAGCACAATTCTATGTCCTTTGGCCGCTGATCATTTTCCTCTTATTTAAGGTATTCAAGAAACGTTCAATCGTTCAATACCTTGTTTTGGGGCTAGCGGTCTTGTCAGCAATTGAAATGGCTGTTTTGTACCATCCGGAGACGCTTAACCGGGTTTACTATGGAACTGATACGCGAGCATTCTCCCTTTTACTTGGCTCATGGCTTGGTCTAGTTTGGCCGCTTGACCGGTTAAGTACAAAGGTTACCGCAACTGATTCACGGATATTAGATGGCTTAGGAATTGCTGCTTTAATTATTACCCTATATGGCTTTATAACTTTAGATGGGCAGTCCCCATTTACTTACCATGGGGGGATGTTTCTTTATAGTATAGTTGGGACTGTCTTACTAGCAACGATCCTTCATCCGGGGAGTCGGATGAACCGGTGGCTAACTAACCCGTTCTTTAGTTGGTGTGGTCAGCGGTCATACGGGATCTACGTCTATCAGTATCCTGTTCTTATATTTTACGAACGAGCAATTAATGTTGGTGTACACCCAATTGTTAGCGGGGTGGAAGAACTAGCGCTAATTGTGATTATCAGTGAATGTTCATACCGGTTGATCGAACAACCGCTTGCTAAGCGTCGGTTAAGTGATTTCAATTGGCAAAAGATTAAGTTTAATAATTGGAAACAGGCGGTAACGGCAATCATCGCTTTGTTAATTGTAGGTACAGCAGGTTACGGACTCTGTCAGCCTAATGTTCAACCAAAAAAAACGACGGTTCAGAAACAAATTGAAAAGAATGATCAATTAACTGAAAAGCATAATAAGCAACTTAGTAAGGGAAAAAATGTTGAAACAGCTAAGATTAGCACTGTGCAAAAAGAGTACCAGCTAAGTAAGAACGAGATTAAGCGGGCTCAAAAACTGAAGGTCACTGCGGTTGGTGATTCAGTAATGCTTGATGCTTCTAATAGCCTTCAACAATTAATGCCGCACGCCTACGTTGATGCTAAGGTGGGACGTCAGGGTTCACAAACGCCTAAAGTCCTTAGTCAGTTAGAGGAGAGTGGGCACCTCAATCGGATCGTTATTTTGAACTTAGGGAATAATGGAGCCATGGATCAAAAAACGATTGATGATATTCTAAAGACAATTGGAAAGGATCGGCAAGTTTACTGGGTAACTCCCCATATTCCATCAAAGAGCTGGCAACAGCAGGTTAATAATCAGATTCAGGAGATTGCAAAGGAACACCATAATGTTCACTTAGTTGATTGGTATACCGCAAGTAATGGTCAATCCGGTTGGTTTGCAAAAGATGGCGTTCACATGAATAAACAGGGAAATAACCATTATGCAAAATTAATTACGAAAACTATTTTGAAGGATCAACGGGGTGAATAGTTAATGAATGATAATGAAAAATTATTAGATAAGGCGATCGATCTGTATTTAACCGGGTTGAAAGGCCTTGACTCGTTTATTTCGGAGCCTTCTGCGGAATATTCCCTTTCATTTGAACAGTATCTAATTTTAAAAAAGATTGTTCATAACCCCAAAATAAAATTAATGGATATCGCTGATGAACGTGGAGTAACCAGAAGTGCGATTTCACGGCAGCTTCGGCCCCTCTTGAATCATAATTACATCCAACAAGAGGCCGATCCTGAAGATCGTCGTCGGTTGTTCTTAATCAGTACCATTAGAGGGAAGCAGGTTGAACAGCACATTGGTTCACTTGTGTTGAAACGCTTTTCAAACTGGCTTGATGTTTACGGAAAGGATCGAGGTACTGAGTTATTGGATCTTTTAGAAGATTTTAATAAGCAAATTGTTCAGGCAAATTATAGCGAGGAGAAAAAATGATTAAAGTAATTGCGTTAGACTTAGATAATACTTTGTTAAACAGTAACAAGGAAATTAGTATCCGTAATGAACGGGTCCTAAAGAAACTTCATTCTCAAGGCATTCACGTTGTCTTGTGTACTGGCCGGCCGATTAACGCTATTTGGCCATTGATTGAACAACTTGGTCTGACAAAACCAGATGATTATACAATTACCTTTAATGGTGGATTGGTAATTAATAATGTCTCTAAGGAACATCTTTTTGAGTTAGGAATGACTAGAGACGATCTTCAACCACTGTTAAAGTTTGTTCAGCATGAAAACATTCCTCTTGATATTTTGGACTACGATCGAGTTTACGAACTAATTGATCAACCCCGTTCAATTTACAAGACAGTCTTAAAGAACATTGAATTTCGTGATACTAAAAGTACTGAGCTTGAGGAAACGACTTACAGCAAGGCGGTTATGGCAATTCCCGCTGAGAAATTAACCCCGATCATTCAGGGCCTTCCTGCTGAACTTAAGAAGAAGTATCATGCGGTCCAATCACAGCCAATGATTATGGAATTCTTGCCCCCCAAAGTTAATAAGATGGTTGGCTTGCAAGCACTTTTACAGCACTTTAATTTAGACTTTAGTAACTTGATGAGTTTTGGTGATGCTGATAATGATCTGGAAATGATTCAAGCTGCTGCTCAGGGAATTGTCATGGCAAACGGTCTTCCTGAAGTTAAGAAGGTTGCCACAGCAATCACGGATTCGAATGATGAAGATGGCGTTGCAAGCTACTGTGAGCAGTATTTTGCAACATTACTGTAATAAAAAAGTAGAAAATTAGTCAATAAAGTTGTTAAATTAGACGGTTTTAGTGAAAATTGCCCTTAATTTAACAACTTTTTTTATTATCATATAAAGAAGTTAGGACAACCAAAGAAAATTTCAGATCCTACTATGATAGTCTTTAGCACGTCAATTTCTATAAATGTGCGATTATTTACAATTAATATTTCAGTAGCTTTACAAACACTTCGCAATAATTTGTTAAACGATAAATCGTTGTTATCTAGTAGTAATATTCATCGTGTAGTATAGGGACTGTTGAATCGGAATAATAAAAAAGGATGGTATTGAATTTATGGTTTCTAAGAAAAAGCTTGCAAAATTAACTGCGTCTGTCGGTGCAATTGTCTTTGGTGTTGCAGCTACTCAAGCTGTTGTTAATGCTGATACAGTTTACACTGTTAAGAGTGGTGATACGCTTTCAAGCATTTCTTACAAGTTTAATAAGAACAACAGCCTTGTTAATGAAATCGCCCAAAAGAACAGCATTAAGGATATTAACAAGATTTATGTTGGCCAACGCTTAATTATTAAGAGCGATGGTGAAATTCAACCAGCATCATCTCAAACAACTACCCAAAATAGTAATAATGCTACTAGTCAACAGTCGTCAACAAGTACTGTAAGTGGTTCAGAAGCGGCTGCTAAAGCATGGATTGCTAACCGCGAATCTGGTGGAAATTATGGTGCTACTAATGGACAATACATTGGAAAGTATCAACTTTCAGCATCATACCTCAATGGTGACTACTCAGCAGCCAACCAAGAACGAGTTGCGGATCAATATGTAGCTAGTCGTTACGGTTCTTGGACCGCCGCCCAACAACACTGGATGGCAAATGGTTGGTATTAAAAATGAGAGCGCGAGCAGGATTAAAAAGGTCCTGTAAGACAACAATTTCTCCCGACTGGATGCTGAAAGCATCTGGGAGGGAGTTTGTTGTCTCTAAGGACTTTCCTGCGAGCGCGTTTTGACCATGATGTATTAGAACAGCTCCAGCAAGCTTCTGGCAAACAGAACTTAACTATATAGTCTAGAAAGAATAAATCGATTTTCTCGGTAGTGGTGAGTAATACCATTACCGTTTTTTTACTTAGAAAAATTAATGCATAAATGATGCATTGTTGTTTTATCAATGTTACAATTAGTACTGTATTTTGGGGATGTTTTTGGATTCGACAGGTATAGGTCGAGTTTCAATTGCGTTTCGAAGGTTGCGTCTTCGTAAAAACGCTCAGTTTTAAATTATAACTGCAAACAATAATTCAAACTCTTACGCATACGCTGCCTAACAAGTAGCGCGCGTAAATCCATCCTGGGTTCGTTCATGATGCAGTGATGGGTTTCATATATTAGTGGACTACGCTTAACACTCACGCTTGAAGTATTAAGAAGAGATTACCAAGCTAGTTAATCATGGTTGCCCTGATCAACGGCGTTTTGATTAATGAATGCTAAATAGTTGAGATATGAACGTAGAGGTTGGAATGGCGATATGCCTGGACACGGGTTCGACTCCCGTCATCTCCATTGCAGAAGGGAGGCTGAGAAAAAGCTTTTGTTTTTCTCAGCCTTTTTATTTGTAAATATCATTTATTAAGGTAGGGTGAAGAAAGTTATTTCCCGGGAAATAGTGAATTGATTTTTATAATTAGTGAGGGAGAATTGTAGAATGAAAATTTTGATGATTGAGGATAACCACTCAGTATGCGAAATGATGGCAATGTTTTTCAAAAAAGAGGGTTGGCAATATGAGTTCGCCTATGATGGGGTCGCGGCAGAAGAAAAATTTAGTGCTGCTCCGCATGAATGGGATGTTATTCTTTTAGATTTGAATTTACCAAAGAAGGACGGGATGCAGGTGGCGGCCGATATTCGTCGGCTATCAACCACAGTACCCTTGATCATGCTGACTGCACGTGATTCTGAAAGTGATCAAGTGCTTGGGTTGGAGATTGGTGCGGATGATTATGTAACTAAGCCATTTAGTCCGATTACGTTAATTGCTCGTATTAAGGCTCTTCAGCGGCGTTCCCAATTAAGTACGACGCAGGGAGCACAACATCCTGATCAGGATCGTTTTGACATTAAGACTAAGCATTTTAAGATGGATACTAAGACCCGTGAAGTATACATGTACGGTAAGCCAGTAAAGGATCTAACCCCAAAGGAATTTGATCTATTAAAGACATTGGCTAGCAAGCCTCGTCAGGTGTTCACCCGCTCTCAATTGCTCCAACTAGTTTGGGACTATGAATACTATGGTGATGAACGAACGGTTGACGCCCATATTAAAAAGCTTCGTCAAAAACTTGAAGCGGTTGGCCCACAGGTAATTCAAACAGTCTGGGGTGTTGGTTACAAGTTTGATGATGAAGGAAACGAATAATGAAGTTACTATATCGATTAATGATTGCTTTCTTTACGGTAATTATTACACTGATGACGGTTTTGAGTCTGGCTTTCATTAATGTGACTAATGAGACGATGTATCGAAATACCTGGAATCAGTTGAAAACTTATTCTGATAGCTTGGTTCAAGATGCAATTCGTTATGATACGGTTGATCATACCTTTAAGGGCTTTGAGAATCAGGCTTTATTGAGCAATGCAGCCTTGCTTTCTAACCAGCATGTTCATTTTGCAATTTTTGATGTAACACAGCGGCAGACGTTTGCTAGCAATGGCTTTGCTCCTCAAATAAGTAAGGATGATTGGAAAAAATTAAAGAAAGGCAAGACCATTTATCTTCGACTTACACGGCCACAGATTAATAATCAAAAAGCTCACCAGTCAGCAATGACAGAAGTAATTCGCCCGTATTTCTATCATAAGAAAATGATTGCGGTCGTTTCGATTGCTACCTTTGTCTCGGTGGTAGAAGAAAATATGCATCAGCTGAAAATTAACTTAGCAATTGCCTTTCTTATTGCTACCTTAGCTGCACTTTTAATTAGTTATCTTCTTGCTCGGTCAATTACTAAAAAAATTGATCAGCTCCGGACTGCTACTCGTCAGGTTGCTAAAGGGAATTACCATGTAAAGGTACCAGTTAACGGCAAGGATGAGGTAGATGACCTTGCCCGAAGCTTTAACCAGATGACAACTGCTCTTCGTGAGTCCGATCGGGAAATTCGGCGACAAGAAGAACGGCGGCGAAAATTCTTGGCTGATGCTGCCCACGAAATGCGGACTCCGTTAACGACAATTAATGGATTGTTAGAAGGACTTCGGTATGATGCTATTCCTAAAGAAGATTGGAACCATAGTATTGAATTAATGCAGAACGATACTCAGCGGTTGATTCGGTTGGTTAACGACAATTTAGATTATGAGAAGATCCGCACTAATCAAATTTCAATGGATCGGAAACTATTTGACTGTTCTGCTGTTTTAAATAATCTTAAAGAACAATTGAATAAGCGTGCCATAGAGAAAGGAGACCACATCCAATTAGATGTTCCTGAAGGCCTCCTGGTTTATGCCGATTACGATCGTTTTGTCCAAATTATGTTTAACGTTATTCAGAATGCCATTCAGTTCACCAATAAGGGACTAATTAAAATTTCGGCGCGTCGTGTTGAACGGGGATGTGAGTTTAAGATTAGCGATAATGGAATTGGGATGACAAATGATCAAGTAAAGAACATTTGGGAGCGATTCTATAAAGCTGACCAGTCACGAAGTAATCAATATAGTGAGTCGGGACTTGGTCTCCCGATCGTTCATGAATTAGTAAATCTTCATGGCGGAAAGGTAACGGTTGAAAGTAAACCCAAAAAGGGGACAACCTTTACTATCTTTCTTCCGGATCCTCAACATGCACCGCATAGGAATAGCCAGAATTAATATTTCACATTTATACCAATAATTTATTAAACGCTTTCTTATAGATAATGCAAACTTTTATTATATTTATACCATCTATTTATTTTGTGAAAATACTTGTGTAAACGTTTGCAACCGGTTATAATACTATCTCGTAATCAATTATTCATTTGATAGGAGAGAAATAAAGATGGTTTATTTACTTGCATTAATCCCAGCACTTGGTTGGGGGCTTATGCCATTAATCACTGGTAAGATTGGTGGTTCTGCTGTTAATCAGATGTTCGGTATCGGTGCTGGTGCCACAATCATTGGATTAGTTGCCTATGCGGTTACTCAGCCGACTGTTAGTACAACTGCTTTCTGGTTTTCTGTATTATGTGGTGCTTTATGGACGATTGGTCAGGTTGGACAATTCGTTTCTTTTAAACGGATGGGTGTTTCAAATACCATGCCGCTTTCCACCGTTTTACAATTAGTTGGTAACTCACTAATTGGGGTTATTATCTTTGGTGAATGGCATAGTGCTCGGGCGCTTACAATCGGTTTTGTTGCATTGGCAATCGTTATTGTTGGTGCTTTGATGACATCAGTTTCTGATAGTAATTCGGATAAGAAAGTTACTGCTAGTAACTTTATCTTCTTGTTGGTAACTACTATTGGTTACTGGGTATATTCAGCATTTCCAAAGATTCCAATCGTTGCCAATGAAAGTGCTCAAGGGATCTTCCTTCCAGAAATGCTCGGAATCCTACTTGGCTCTGTAATTTACGCAATCTGCTCTGGCAATGCTTCTTCATTCAAGCAAAAGGAACAGTACTTAAACATTCTCGGTGGTCTTTCATGGGGAATTGCCGCCTTTGCTTATATCTTTTCTGCTAAGGCCCTTGGTGTTACCGAAGCATTCATCTTTACCCAACTGAATGTTATTATTGCAACCTTTGGTGGAATTTGGATTCTTCACGAACACAAGAGTCACCGCGAAATGACTTACACCATTTGGGGAATTGTTTTGATCGTTGTTGGTAGTATCGCTACTGCCTTTGCATAATCAAGAAAATCATTTAAAAATAAAATGGTCTTGTCGTAGCATCATTGCTTCGGCAAGACCATTTTTGATTAGTTATTGGAAAAATATTACTTTAACAGTCTTAGAGCTTCTTGATAATACTGGGTAGCCTGACTAGGATCCATTTTCCGAATATTAATTAAAAAGTTTTCCACTTGTGCTTGATTTTGACCACTTTGAATTAAGTCAGTCACTAGCGAAAGACGCTCCTTAGCTTGGCCTTCCTTACGGCCATCTTCACGACCTTGTTCACGACCCTCTTTCAGTCCTTGTTCGTGTCCCTCGTGCCGACCTTCTTTTAACCCTTGTTGTCGGCCGAGTTCATGGCCTTCTCTAACAGCTTCATTCCGTTCGTTCTCGATATCCATTTCGTATAATGAGCGTTGCATATATTCTTTCCTCCATTTCCGGTTTTGTTTTACAAAACAGATTCTTTGCCTTAATTTTATAATGAAATCATCATCTTCATCAAGCTTTCGGTTGGCTAACAAATCTAATACACGTTGCAATTTTGGACCGACAGTTTTCTGAAGACTAGTGATGTCAAAGAAGAGAGTCTGCTCACTATCTTGGTATGGATAGTTGGGGTAGGCCTCAATGCCACGCTTAACCTTATAACGCTGTTCGCCCAGGCCAAAGGGATCAAAACAACAGAAGAAAATAATAAACGTATTATCTGCTTGACTGTAGTTCTGGCCTTTAGTGTATGCGGCTGTTGATAGGCTAGATTGGTAGAAGCGGTTTCGTTGGGGGAGATTATGGTGATCTGCAACCTGCATTTCAATATCGTAGTGATTATTGTCCCGATCTTCGATGTAGATATCAAAACGGACGCTTTTAGCATCGTAAGTACTCTTGATTTCCTGCTGGCTATTGAGCACTTTGATATCTTTAATTACGAGTTCGGGAAAGATTCGTCGCAGTAATTCCAAGGTAATTTGCGGATCGAGAAAGACCTTGCTAAAGATAAAGTCGTCAGTTAATCCTGCCTCTTCCCAACGCTTTTCTAAATTTGATTTTGCCATATGCTACTCCTTACATTAATTTAGGGAACACTCCCTAATATAGATAGACGGAAAAATCCCAGGAAAGCATTAATTTTGTATTTAGCAATTCTAATTGAAAACGGCTTCATGGTTCGGTATGATTAGGAGTGTAAATACAATTAAGAAAGAAGTTCTGGAAATGACACATATTTCATTTGATCGTACAGGCTTAAAGAAATTCGTTAACGATAACGAATTAGGCGAAATGCAAGCAATGGTGAATGCGGCGGATGATGAATTACGCAACGGTACTGGTGCCGGAGCTGACTTCCGTGACTGGCTCCACTTGCCAACTGACTATGATAAGGAAGAGTTTGCGCGGATTAAAGCCGCTGCCAAGAAGATTCAATCAGATTCAGATATCTTAGTGGTCATCGGGATTGGTGGTTCTTACCTTGGAGCCCGGATGGCAGTTGACTTCTTGCACAATACCTTCTACCAAGCCCAAAAGGCTGCAGACCGGAAGTATCCATTAGTACTCTTTGCTGGCAATTCCTTAAGTTCAACCTATGTTCATGACTTAATCGAATTAATTGGCGACAAGGACTTCTCCGTCAACGTCGTTTCCAAGTCCGGAACCACCACTGAACCATCAATTGCTTTCCGGATCTTCAAGAACCTCTTGATTAAGAAGTATGGCGAAGATGAAGCTAACAAGCGGATCTACGCTACCACCGATAAAGCTAAGGGGGCTTTAAAGACCGAAGCCGATGCCCACGGCTATGAAAGCTTTGTCATCCAAGACGGGATCGGTGGTCGTTACTCTGTTCTTTCCCCAGTTGGTCTCTTACCAATTGCCGTTTCTGGCGGTGACATTGACCAGTTAATGGCCGGGGCTGCCCAAGCGGAAAAGGACTACACGGATCCAAAGTTAGAAAACAACGAAGCTTATCAATACGCTGCTTACCGGAACATCCTTTACCGGAAGGGCTACGAAACCGAATTGCTCGAAAACTACGAACCAAACATGACGATGTTTGCCGAATGGTGGAAGCAATTAGCCGGTGAATCTGAAGGGAAGGATCACAAGGGGATTTACCCATCCAGTGCTAACTTCACCACTGACCTTCACTCCCTTGGTCAATACATCCAAGAAGGTCGCCGGTTCTTGATGGAAACCGTTGTGAAGCTCGACCAGCCAAACCATGATATGGAAATTCCAAGTGAACCAGACAATCTCGATGGCTTAGGCTACTTGGAAGGCAAGACGATGGACTTTGCCAATACCAAGGCTTATGAAGCGGTTGTCGCTGCCCATACCGCTGGTGGAGTACCGGTAATGACTGTTCACATTCCAAAGGAAGATGAATACACCCTTGGTTACCTAATTTACTTCTTTGAAGTGGCCATGGGAATCTCCGGCTACCTTAACGGGATCAACCCATTCAACCAACCAGGAGTGGAAGCCTACAAAGTTAACATGTTTGGCCTGTTAGGCAAGCCAGGTTACGAAGAGATCGGCAAGAAGCTGCGGGCTGAAATGGACGAGAATAAGTAAATGAATCGTCAGCAACTCAATAAGCAACGTCATCATCTGCAGATGCGAATTGCTGTTTGGTGTGTTTTGACAATTTGCTTTACGATTTTAAATACGTTCAAACTAATCCCATTCTTGCAGTGGGTTATGTGGATCGCAGCACTATATACCTTTATTTTGATTATTATTTGGGTTTATTTGACGATCCAACTGATGAAAAAATAGAAGAACCATTCAGAAACTTTGCTAGTTTCTGAATGGTTCTTATTTTTAATAATCATTTAACTTTGAGCACTTTCCTGAACCAAACCGTTGAAAAAGTGCTTGACTGAAACTTGACCACCACGTGAGGCAGTACCGTTAATAATTTTCATTTCATTATGAACATTCTTGTATTCAAAAAGGTTATTAGCATATTCCAAAATAATATCGTTTTCTGGATAATCAATGCACATGTGGGCGAGGTTATTTAGCCCCGTCTTAAGGTCACGACGAATTCGCTGAAGAATAATTTTTTTACCGTGATCGTCACAGCGGAAAATTTCATGAAAGTTAATGTTATCAAACGTAATTCCTTGTTCAATCATGACATTGATAATCCGGGTAATGTCTTGGGCGCCAGAACCATTTGTAATCCCGAGAAAACGAAGAATTGACTTCACATTTTCCTTTTCTTTACTCTTGAAGTTAATATTAGTTGTGTTTTGATTAGCAGCTCCACTGACCAGATCAAGGATCTGCAACATCCGGTTTGACATGTTGATGTTTTCGCCAATTAATTTAATGACAGTTTTTACTTCAGCAACGTTCAAGGGTTTTTCGATGCAAAAGTCAACTCCGGCCTGGTAAGCATTTGTCCTTCCAGCAGGATCAAATGCCTGACTAACCATTATAAAATGAGGGTGATGGTTGCTTTGTTGAATTCGTTTAATTAGTTCAATTCCGTTAATTTGGGACAGGGACGGGTTAACAAACATAACATCAATACTTAGGCGAATAACGTCCTCAAATGCCTGCTCAGCATTGAAGGTTGTACCAACAACTGAATTATTAAAGTCATTTTCAATAATATCTTTAAGGAGAGATGTAGCGTTATTATCATTATCAACAATGTAGAAGTTCATTTTAATACCTCGAATCAAATTGAGTCATTTTGAGTTTATTTGAAGCTAAAGCGAAAGTCAATAATAATTCATTAGATATTGAATATTAAGCATACTGATTAATAAAATGCTTGTGAAATGTATATTATTGGGTTGAATAATGAATGAATAGTGATGGATCCGCTTTCTTTAAATGTATATTTTCGATCATTGTGAAAATAAATTCAAACTTTTTGGTGAATCATTTTGAAGCAAAATGAATTTTTCTGAAAGTGCTTACTATTATATAAACCGTAAAGAATTTCAAGGAGGAAATTTAATTATGGCATTCAATTTACGTAATCGTAGTTTTTTGACACTTTCAGACTTTAACAAGCGTGAAATGGAATACATGCTTGACCTTGCTGAAGATTTAAAGAAGGCTAAGTATGCTGGTACTGAAGGTAAGAACCTTGAAGGCAAGAACATTGCCTTAATCTTCGAAAAGAGTTCAACTCGTACTCGTTGTTCATTCGAAGTTGGTGCTAAGGATGAAGGTGCTCACGTAACTTACCTTGGCCCATCAGGCTCACACATTGGTCACAAGGAATCTGTTAAGGATACTGCCCGTGTTCTTGGTGGTATGTTTGATGGTATTGAATACCGTGGTTTCTCACAACGGAATGTTGAAACTTTGGCTAAGTACTCAGGTGTTCCGGTTTGGAACGGTTTAACTGATGAAGACCACCCAACACAAGTATTGGCTGACTTCTTAACTGCTCATGAAGTATTGAAGAAGCCTTACGAACAAATCAAGTTCGCCTTTGTTGGTGACGGTCAAGACAACGTATCTAACGCTTTGATGTTAGGTGCTGCTGTTATGGGTATGGAATACCACGTTGTAACTCCTAAGGAATTGAACCCAACTAAGGAAGTTCTTGACAAGGCTAACGCTATTGCTGCCGAAACTGGCGCTAAGATCGTTGTTTCTAACGACGTTAAGGAAGGCGTTAAGTGCATGGATGTTATCTACGCCGATGTTTGGGTATCAATGGGTGAATCAGATGACATGTGGGAAAAGCGGATCAAGCTTCTCAAGCCTTACCAAGTTACTAAGGAAGTTATGGACGCTACTGAAAACCCTAACGCTATCTTCGAACACTGTCTTCCAGCATTCCACAACCTTGACACTGAAGTAGGTAAGGAAATCTACAAGAAGTTCGGTCTTAAGGAAATGGAAGTTACTGATGAAGTCTTCGAAAGCAAGAACTCAGTTGTATTCCGTGAAGCTGAAAACCGGATGCACACTATCAAGGCTGTTATGGTTGCAACCTTAGGTGAACACAACTAAGGAGGACTCCTAAATGGCTAAAGTAGTTGTTGCCTTGGGTGGTAATGCCCTCGGTAAGTCTCCCGAAGAACAATTGAAGTTAGTTAAGAATACTGCTTCATCATTAATCGGGTTAATTGATGCTGGTAATCAAGTTGTTATCAGTCACGGTAATGGTCCACAAGTTGGTGCAATCAACCTTGGTATGAACTTTGCTGCTGAAAATGGTAAGACTGCTGCCTTCCCATTTCCAGAATGTGGCGCAATGAGTCAGGGTTACATTGGTTACCACTTACAACAAAGTCTTCAAAATGAATTGCACCGTCGTTGGATGAACAAAAATGTAGCAACTGTTGTTACTCAAATTGCTGTTGATCCAGAAGATCCTGCATTCCAAAATCCTTCTAAGCCTGTTGGTGACTTCTACACTAAAGAACAAGCTGAACAGATTGAAAAGGAAAAGGGCTACACCTTCAAAGAAGATGCTGGTCGTGGATACCGTCAAGTTGTTCCTTCTCCACTTCCACAGAAGATTATGGAATTGAACAGTATCAAGACCTTGATTGAAGCTGGCGATCTTGTTATTGCTGGTGGTGGTGGCGGTGTTCCCGTTATCATGACTGACGATGGCTTACAAGGTGTTCCAGCAGTTATCGACAAGGATCGTTCTAGCGCATTGCTTGCTGATAAGATTGATGCTGATACTTTAATCATCTTAACTGCTGTTGATTACGTATTTGTAAATTACGGTAAGCCAGATGAAAAGGCTTTGAAGACATTAAATGTTGCTGAAGCCCAAAAGTACATGGATGAAAAGCAATTTGCTGCTGGTAGTATGCTTCCTAAGATTGAAGCCTGCTTATCCTTCGTTGAAGGTCACCCAGAGCGGAAAGCTTTGATTACTTCACTTAACGGCTTAGACGATGCCCTTGCTGGTAAGGTTGGTACTGTTATTAGTGATAACTAATCATAAGTCTATCTCTCAAAAGACTATCCAGATGATTCTGGATAGTCTTTTTTTGTCCCATTAACATTGAGCTTTTAAACTAAACAAAACCTCAGACTTGAATTTTGAATTCAGGCCTGAGGCTAATCATTTCTTGAGCTGCTGTTTTAGTTGTTATCCTTTTTGTTGTCTGCGCTAATTGTATAATTTTTAGCTTGATCTTCGTTGTACCTGGCAAGAAGGATTTGCTGGTCCTTATCTTTAATGAGATTTTTAATATCCTCATCAGGTTTCAACTCAGGTTTTTCCTTAACAATTTTATCCAATACTTCATCAGAGAATTTAAACTCAGGTTTGACCTTAGTATCACCATTAAGAACGTCAATTGTTTCATCGTAAGAAAGAACCTTTAATTTCCAGCTTGTCCTATCAGCGTCAGGCTGGTGAAGAACGTCTGGATCATTTTTAAGATCCTCACGAAAACCATCTTCATCATATTTATAACCATCTTCTGCCATATTTTATATTCCCCTTCCTATTAGTCATTAGCATTCTTGCAGTGTGGACGAATGTTGATTGCACATACCGCAACGATAACCAGAATGGATCCAAGAATATCAGCTCCGGTTAGGTAAAGGTGGAAAATTAAAACGGAACCAATAGTTGCGGAAAGTGGTTCAAAGGCATCCATTAGACTAAATGTTGTTGCATCAATATACTTAAGTGAGGTATTTGCCAGGTAGAACGGAATAATTGTTCCAATAATTAGGATACTTGCACAATCAATCCAAACACTGGGAACGTTTGGAATTGACGGTTGCTGAGGGTGAATTGCTAAAAGAACGATACCAGCGAACAGAAGTCCCCATGCAGTAACGTCTAACGAGGGCACGCGCCCAGTTTGCAACATCTTCTGAGGAATCAAGGTGTTGGTTGCAACCCCAACCGCTGAGATAAAGCCCCAAAAGAGGACCGCCGGTGTAACGGCTAAGTGGTTAAAGCGACCGTGAGTGGCAATGATAAAAACACCAAGGAAAGCGATGATTGCACAAATGATTTCAATCCGTCGTGGCGGCTCATGTCGAAAAACTGCTAGGTAAGCGATAATGAAGAATGGACCAACAAATTGAAGAATAGTGGCAATGGAGGCATTTCCTTCCTGAACTGCCATAAAGTAAGCAAACTGAACAGGTACCAGACCAATTACACCATAGGCAAAAATAACCCAGGTATCGTGCAAGTTATGGAAAATTGCAAATGGATGGTTGCCCATTAGTTTGCTGATTACAATCATAATCACACCACCAAAAATTAATCGCCATTGAGTTAGCCATAATGAAGTGATGGATGGACTAATATTAAAAAGGGCCTTGGCAAACAGACCGGAAATTCCCCAAAAAGTGGTTGCGGTGATTACCATTGCAAGACCAAGAGCTTTTTTATTTGAATTCATTGAAACGATAACCTTTCTTAAAAATACACACGATGTCATTTTACCATGAATCAGTTGGCGGATTTTAAATTTTAAGAAGGAATCTAGTTATTATTAGTTTGAGCTTGAGGTGCGGTTGATGAGGCATTTTTCTTTGAATAGAGGAGCTTAACGTTTTGAATATCTGTTGATTGAATTGGGTAATTAGAACCGCTTGGCTGCATTACTGAAATATCATCTGTATGGTGAAGACCAATTGCATGACCAAGTTCATGTTCGGCTGTATTGACAATGCGTCGTTGTGAATAGCCATAGACTGGATTTAGTAGATATGCAGAGTTAAGCTCAACTCTCACATAGATGAAGTTGCCATTGCTAGAATTGATGTTTGCTTCTGTTAAACCAGCTGCTCCATCCTTGTCATCGTCAATTGTTGTAAAAAGAATATTAGCATTTTTTTGCTTCTTAACCACGTGAAAAGTGAAGGAACCAGTATCGTTCCATGCTTTGATTGCTGATTTAGCAGCACTTCGTAAAACCGGATCTTTGATATTAATAAAAATAGTGGCAAAATTTGTTGGCCATTTACCGACAGGCTTCGAGTAAGTGGTTTTCTTTTCTGTTCTTTGCGAGTTGCCTTTTGTTAATTTTGGTTTTTGTTTCTTTTTTCCCGTAACCTGGTTAATAACGTTTTGGGTGTGAATCTGAACTTCATGGATGAAAATATTAACGTTAGAGTTTACTATTTCAATATTTTGATAAGACCAGATTGCAGTGATAAAAATCAAGCTATAAATTAGTGGGAGAAAGAATTTCGAATATTTCTTCATTGGATTGCCCCCATAAAGTGCATTCTAATGAACTTCTCACAGCTTGTCTATTATTTAGAATGGATTTATAACTATATAAGCCGCTACTGGGAAAAGTTTTGCGGTAAAATAGTTTATAATAAGGTTGCGAGGGGGAAATCGATCATGGTTGCAGGATTTAAACTCCATGTTGAACTTAGTTGGGGCGAAAAGAGAGATTACCTATTAGCAAATGATGTAGAGCCGGGCTTAGAGCATCGTTATCAAACACGAGAGAATTGGCAAGAGGTAATGAAGGGGGCTTTGATTAACGTTCCGGTTGGCCCATATATTAAGGAAAATCGGGTGATTCCGCCAATTGCAACTGCTAAAGTGCTGGATGTTACTGCGGTAGATCAAGTCGATCCTAAGCTACAACGGACCCGAAGCCAGTTTATAATGGCTGCTATCTGGGAAAGCCAGTCTGATGTGCAGGATTATAACTTTATGCATCATGATTATCCGTGGTGGTCACAACGACAAATTAAAGCAGATGTTGATTATTGGAATAATGGTACTAGGCACCCGTGGATTAATATGGTAACGAAGTGGCGGATTTGGTTACAAAAACATCGTCACTAGTGAATTTGATTAAAACGAATCCGTAGAAAATGGTTGACTAATTAAAATTCACCGTGTATATTATTATTGTTATCTTATTGGGCATTCGCCAAACTGGTAAGGCAGTGGACTCTGAATCCATAATTTACTGGTTCGAGACCAGTATGCCCAATTAGTTAGGGTTCCGTATTATTCGGAGCCTTTTTTTATTGAAATTTCATGTGTGATTTGTTTCTTGGTAAAATACCTTTAGACATTGAGGGGAAGATAAAATGGCAAGTAATTCTGATTCAATTTATTACGTATTAACCAAGATTAAGCATCATCCAGAACTAATAGTTAGTGAAAAAGTGCAATATACCAACACAATTTCCGTTTTTATTAAGGACTCATTGAAAATTGCGGATGCTTCTTTCTATTTTCCGGATGATCGCCTAATGGTAAATCGGCTATCAAATGACTTTGTGGCTAAAAATGGTGATTTGCTAGAAAGTTTTTTTGTTAAGACGCATCAAAAAGAAAAAAACTATCATGATGTTTGGGTAACAACTGCTCACGTCAAGAAGATGAGGGTTTATTTATTAGAGCTATCGTTTGAATAATTTAGGGATGGTGCAAAGGAGATTATGGCATTATTCATTTCCACGATTGTGATTACTGGGGCAGCGATCGTAGCTAGTATCATTCATGCGCTCGTCCCGCGAATATCAATTAACTATGTCAGCATGATAATTGGAGTAGGAATTGCATTAATTGTGCCATTGAATCGGCTAATTGCGCCTTTCCATTCTGAAGTATTTATGTACGTGGTTGCACCGCTAATTTATTTTGAGGGGCAAACAATGAGGATTAACTTGATTCGACAGTCAGTTTGGAAAATTGTTTGGACAGCCGTTATTTTGGTTGTAATTATGATGGTTGTGTCAGGAACAACGTTAAGTTTAGTTGGTGTTCCGGTGGCGCTTGCCTTTTTGGTGGCAGCGTTAAGTACCCCTACGGATGCAACAGCAACTGAAGCAGTGTCGGAAGGGTTGATTGTCCCACCAATTCAAAAATCATTCCTAAAAATGGAATCGCTTTTCAATGATGCAAGCGGAATTATTTTAACGAGTGCTACCGCCTTGTGGGTTGAACAGGGTAATTTTGACTATCAACGAACAATTAGCGGCTTTCTCTTTTCAGCAATTGGCGGGATCATTGTAGGTGTTATTTTTGCTTTGATTATGATTAGCTTTCGCCGGAGTCTATACCGGTTTAATGTTTTGATTTCTAATGCACAGAATATTTTGTTCATTATTACGCCATTTGTGATTTACTTTATTGCTGAAGAATTACATGTTTCCGGAATTATTGCTGTAGTCTGTGCGGGATTAATGCAAAATAGTGAAAGTGCAAGTAGTCGTTTTGTGTATCCTCGACAATTTCATACTGGTGAGGTTTTGATTAATCTTTTAAATGAACTGTTAAATAACTTTGTCTTTGTTATTTTGGGTGTTCTCATAATAAGAGTTATTAGGGATGATATCATCAACCAAGACGCGGGATTTAATTGGATTGGCATCGGGATCATTCTTTACCTTATCAATATCATCATTCGCTATCTTTTTGGTCGTGGATATAAGATGGGAAATCGTGGCAGTTGGATCTTCTCCCTCGGTGGTGTACGTGGTGCGATTACTCTTGCATTAGTATTTACCGTTGCCAATAGTGTAACAGCAACTCAATTTCGCAACATTATTTTGATTGAGGCATTGGTTGTGATCTTAAGTATGGTAGTTCCTACCATAGTTTTTCCGTTTATCCTGAAGCATGATATTTCTGAGAAAGAGACTATTCAACGAATGAACAGTCTAAAACAAGCAATGGTGGAAGAAGGATTAAAGGCTGTTCAAAATATTTATCTTCCTGACCGGGTTAGGGAAAGTGTGTGTTACGATCTTCGGGATCAAAGATCTAATAACTCGCTCAAAGATTTTTGGCAACAATAGTTCCGCTTCAGTAAATCGCCTGAATTTTCGGCTGAGGAGCGAGAACTGGAACAGCGAGCACTTCGGTGGGCGTTTAAGGCCGAGCGGGATTATTTAGACATGGTTTCCCAACGCGAAAATATGCGCGAGTATGTTTTTCAATTGTATAACGATGTATTACTATCTGAATCAATTCTGATTGATCCAGATAGTAAATTAAGTTAATTAATGTTTGACAATATATGAGAAAATCTGTATACTTCTCTTGTATTGTTTATTGCCCGCTGGTCAAATTGGTTAAGACGTCGCCCTCTCAAGGCGGAGTTACGGGTTCGATCCCCGTGCGGGTGATTTTTTATTTTCAACTATGTAGTATAGGTAAATAATATTTAACCACAAGAAAGCGCAAGGGAGGCAGGCTAACTACTTCTTTTAGCGCTTTTTGAATTTAACGATTATTTTAATGAAAATGATTAAGAATAATAGTGAAACGTGTTACACTAAGATAGTGTTATTTTTAAATTTGCAAAAATAAATGGTGTTTAGATTATGAATTTAAAAAATGTACTTATAATTGTTGGGGTAATTGCACTAATTCTGTTAATTATCCAGTATGTTGGGCAAGTTAGACGAATGCGCCAAGGTAATAACTTTGTTAGCCGCGGCCGAGCATTTGTTAACTGGCTATTGTTGTTTATTATTATTGGTAGTATTGGTGGAACTGTTTATGCAGATCACCACTCAAAGGCGGATTCTGATATAACAGAAACCAAGGCAATTACCAATGATAATGATGAGGAAGCTGACCAAGTATATATTAACTTCGACAAGAAGAAGGCACGGTTGAATAGTGATGGTGTAGCACCAATGAAAATTATTGTCTCACCAGATACAAAGGTGAAAATCGTTGGCCATGATACTGGTAAAGTTTACAAGACCTTCAAGGCGGAAAAGAGTGATGGTCCTGTAACAATTAAGTATGACTTCGAATATGCTGCTAAGTACGATATTATCGCAACTCGTGGTGATAAGAAGGTTAAGAAGACCATTACAATTAAGGAACAAAAGAATGATTCATCATCTTCTTCATCCTCATCTGTTGCAAGTAGTTCTAGCTCTTCTAGCAGCTCATCTTCTAGTCATAGCTCATCCCATTCTTCAAGCAGTAATTCCAACAACAGAGGGAATAATAATGCTGGTGGAAATAATAACTCTGGAGCATCTTACAATGGCGGTGGTAGTAGTTACCGTGGTAATACAGGTGGTGGCGGCTACACACCATCCCACTCCTATAATGGTGGTGGCCATACTGGTGGCGGTAGTACCATTAGTAATCAACCAACAATTAGTACCCAACCAACTATTGGGAACCAATAATTTCGTTTTTTGTTAAAGTTACTAAGGACTCAGGTATTTCACTTTAGGTGAGACCTGAGTCTTTATTTTTAAAATTTATTCATGATCATTGCTTTTTACAGAAAACGTGGTTATTATGTAATGGTTATGTACTTAACAATTATGCACCTAACGATGGGAGATGGAAGAATGATCACCGATGATGAAGTATTTCCTCAGTTGTTTAGTTTAATCAGACAAATGCATAATCTCTCCAAAAGAAACGTTAAGCATTCGGGAATGTACCTTGGGAGGGGCCGAATAATTCATATCTTGGCAATGCGGGATCAACCGTTATCGCAACGAGAATTAGCGGATATGGCGAATATTAAGCCGGGTTCTTTAACGGAAGTGCTTGAACGTTTAGAGCGAGATAACCTTATAAAGCGGGAACGCCTTGCAAATGATCGTCGAGTAATTCACGTCCGGTTGACGACGAAGGGACGAAAAGCTTACCAAAAAATTGTAGAAGAGCGGCATGAATTTGGCAGTCACCTTTTAGAAGGAATCAAGCAGGAAGACCTAGTGCGTTTTGTTAAGGTAGTCAATATGATGGAAAAGAACCTTCACTGTTATTACGGTGATCGGTTATCAAAAGAAAGGAAAGGTGAACGCTTTGATCAAAATTGCTAGAGATAACCTTGCTAAATGGGCAACGACCTTGGCTGTGCTGTTCTTATTAGTCCAAGTTGCCTGTGACTTATACTTGCCAACAATCACATCCGATCTAGTAAACAACGGGATTGTAAAGCAAAATTTAGGTTATATTTGGCATGCTGGCGGGTTAATGCTAATTGTTGCTGGGATCGGTGTCGCAGCAGCAGCGGGGAATGTTTATTTTGCGGCTACTCAATCAATGCAGGTTGGTGAAAAGCTTCGTAAACAAGTGTTTAGTCATGTGATGAAGTTTTCTAGTCGTGATATGAGTAAGTTTGGCGACTCGTCGCTAATTACCCGGTCCACTAACGATATTGTGCAAATTCAAAATGTTATGATGCAGGTCTTGCGAATGATGCTGCAATCACCGATTATGCTGGTGGCCGCTTGTGTCTTAGCCTATATTCGTGAGCCACGACTGACTAAGGTATTTTTAATTAGTTTACCGATTTTGGCAATTGTTGTTGGCGTTGTAATGTACTTTGCGGTTCCTCTGTTTAAAAGCATTCAGTTTAAAACTGACCGAATTAACTTGATTTTTCGGGAAGGACTGACCGGGGTGCGGGTAATTCGGGCATTCCGTCAGGATCAGCGTGAACAAAAACGGTTCAAAGAGGCTAATGCTGATTATACAGATACTGCAATTAAAGCATACACATTAGTTTCATTCTTGTTTCCCGTAATGACCTTAATCCTTAGTTTGACGAATGTTGGGATTATTCTTTTAGGAAGTCACCTGATCGCAAATATGACGATGCAAGTCGGGAACCTAATTGCATTTATGACCTACGCTACACAGATCATGATTAGTTTTATGATGTTATCAATGGTCTTCGTTTTTGTTCCCAGGGCATCTGCCTCAGCAGCGCGGGTTAATGCTGTCCTTGAACATCAACCAAGCGTTAAAGATCTTCCTGTAGTAGATCGGGAACATCTTGCAGAAGAGACTCCAGCTTCATTAAGTTTTGATCACGTTAATTTTCGGTATACGGGCGCTGAACGTTTAGCGTTGGAAAACCTTAATTTTAAAGTAACGGCTGGACAGACATTAGCGATTATCGGTGGAACTGGTTCGGGGAAGTCGACCCTTGTTAATTTAATCCCGCGGCTCTTTAATATTGAGAGTGGTGAAATCAAGGTTAACGGTATCTCAATTGATAAATTAAGTCAGCAGGAACTACACTCGGTCATTTCAATTACCCAGCAAAAGGCGGTTCTCTTTACCGGGACGATTCGTTCAAATCTTCAATTTGGAAACCCGAATGCAACGGAAGACGAAATGTGGTCGGCACTACGAATTGCTAAGGCAGCTGACTTTGTTAAGGAAGCTGGTGGCTTAGATGCTAAGGTTGAGCAGTCGGGAAGTAACTTTTCTGGTGGTCAGCGACAACGATTAGCAATTGCCCGGACGATTATTAAGCCAGCTTCAATTTACATTTTTGATGATTCATTCTCTGCCCTTGATTTCAAGACAGATGCCGAATTACGACAAGCTCTTAAGCAAGATCCGCAATTACAAAATGCTGTTAGTGTAATTGTGGCTCAGCGGGTTTCGACCGTGGCTAATGCTGACCTAATTATTGTTTTAGATGATGGTAAAGTGGTTGGTCAGGGAACTCACGAGCAATTAATGAAGAATAATTCGGTATATCAAGAAATTGTTTATTCACAAATAGCAAAGGGGGATGACCAGAATGCATAACGGACCACGTGGACGAGTGAAAAAGGCTCAACACTTTTGGCCAACGACGAAGCGACTATTTGCTTACCTTAAGCCGTGGCGGTTTGGCGTAATTATTTCAATAATATTAGCGATCATCTCCGTTGTTCTATCAATCTTGGCACCAAAAATTCTTGGGGAAGCAACCACCATTATTTATGATGGGGTAATGCGTGGCTATGCAGAAATGAAGCAAGGAGTCCACCTTACTAGCCTGCCAATTGACTTTCACCGGATCTTTCAGATCGGTTTAACTGTAATCCTGCTGTATGTCTTCTCGGGATTATTTAGTTTTGCTCAGCAGATTATTATGACCAGAATTTCCCAGAAGGTCGTTTTCAATCTTCGTGGCGATTTAAAGGAGAAGATGCAACGGGTTCCGGTTAAATTTTATGATACCCATAGTAATGGTGATATTATGAGCCGGATGGTTAACGATATGGATAATATTGCGGGAACTCTTCAACAAAGTTTAATTCAGATTGTTACGAGCGTTATTACCTTTGTCGGGGTTTTAGCGTTAATGATTACAATTAGCTGGAAGCTAACATTAGTGGCACTGATTACGTTACCGCTGAGTGCGTTAATTGTTGCTTTTGTAGCACCGACTGCCCAACGACTCTTTAGTAATCAACAGGCAGAACTTGGTAAAATTAACGGTCAAGTTGAAGAAACCTACGCCGGACACACGATTGTTAAGACTTTTAATAAGGAAAAAGATGAAGAGAAAACATTCGCAGAGAAAAATCATCGCTATTATCAGGCTGCCTGGAAAGCCCAATTTTTCTCTATTTTGATCTTTCCGTTAATGAATTTTGTTCGGAACCTTGGCTACTTAATGGTTGCGGTAGTAGGAGCAATTGAGGTAATTCATGGGCAGATCACATTAGGTAATGTTCAAGCTTTTCTTCAATATACGAACCAGTTTTCTCAACCGATTACCCAAATCGCTAACTTGAGTAGTACAATTCAGCAAACAATTGCTTCCGCAGAACGGATCTTTGAGGTGCTTGATGCGCCAGAGATGGTTTCTTCAGACGCGGATCCAACATTAGTTGAGGAGAAACCATTACCAAAGATTGAGTTTGCTAATGTTGATTTCAGCTATAATGACGAGCCATTAATTGAAAACTTTAACCTTAAAGCGATGCCAAACGAAATGGTAGCGATTGTCGGGCCAACTGGTGCAGGAAAAACTACCATTATTAATCTCTTAGAACGGTTCTATGAGGTTAAGGGCGGCAAGATTTATCTTGATGGGCAAAATACCAAGTCGATGTCGCGTGATGAACTGCGAAGTCGTCTTGCAATGGTGCTTCAAGATACCTGGTTATTTACTGGGACAATTTTTGATAACATTAAATATGGACGAAACGATGCAAGTGATGATGAAGTCTACCAAGCGGCTCGACTAGCACATGCAGATAACTTTATTCGTGAACTTCCAGACGGCTATGACACCATATTGGATGAGTCAGCATCCAATATTTCACAGGGACAGCGTCAACTATTAACAATTGCCCGGGCATTCTTAGCAAATCCAGAGGTATTAATCCTGGATGAAGCGACAAGTTCTGTTGATACGCGGACAGAAGAACTAATTCAAAGGGCAATGAATGAATTACAGAGGGGAAGAACAAGCTTTGTTGTTGCCCACCGGTTGTCGACAATTCGAAATGCGGATAAAATTATTGTGTTGAATCATGGTCATATTCTTGAAACGGGAAATCATAAGTCCCTGATGAAGAAAAATGGCTTTTATGCTGACCTTTATAATAGTCAGTTTGTTGGTAATAACCTTTAATGAAAGATTGAATTATTTGAATAAAGCTGGGAGAATTTCCCGGCTTTTTTATTTGCGCTACAATAGTATGGACTGAATGGAATGAATGGGGGAAAGAGGAATGAAAAATCAATATCGAGAAACAATTGCTGGATTAAATGAGTTGGTTGAACGGGGAATTGTTCCGGGAATAAGCTATGCGCTTTTTGATCACGGAACAGAGTATCGAGAAGTAAAGGGTTATGCAGAAATACAGCCAAAAAGAGAACCATTAAAAGCAAGAATGCAGTATGACTTAGCGTCACTAACAAAAGTAATTGGTACTGTTCCGGTAATTGCAATCGCAATTCAAGCGGGGAAACTTAAGCTAACTGATCCAGTGCAAAAGTATTTACCAGAGTTTAAGGACCCTCGACCGACCATTCAGAATCTTTTAACGCATACTTCAGGAATTTGTGGATATATTCCGCACCGTGATGAATTAACGGCAAGAGAGCTTAAGCAGGCATACTTAACACAACAGCATGTTGATTCTAGTCTCAATCGTCAAATCAGGTATGCTGATGTTAATTTCCTTTATCTTGGTTGGATTGCAGAAAAAATCTATGGACAGTCAATTCAGTCGTTGATTCAAAGGCAGGTGTTAGATTCGCTGAACATGAAGGAAACAACGTTCAAACCATTTGCGATAAATAGTGTTCCGACTGAAGTGCAGAAAGAACGAGGGTTAATTCGGGGAACTGCTCATGATCCGAAGGCGTATGTTCTAGGATCCGAGTGTGGGTGTGCCGGAATGTTTTCAACGTTAGATGATTTGTTGCTTTATAGTCACGCACTGATTGAAACTAACCTTAATGGCCTGTTAGACAATTGGATGGTTGACCAGCTATTTAAGGACCAGACATTAATTCCGGGAGAGCATAGTCGTTCGTTAGGGTGGAAACTTCTTCACGCAGTTAATGATCGTCATCTCATCATTAGCCATACCGGCTTTACGGGAACGTGGTTAATCCTTGACCGAGAAGAAGACCAAGGGATGATAGTTTTGACAAATCGAGTTCATCCTACTGCCAAAAATGAGGCTTACCTGCAGGCCCGTGACCGACTTTATGCTACTTATCTCCACGAAAAAGAAAACGCGTAATTAATTACTAAAAAAACTTTGTGAAATTATTATTCAACTTTATACAAAACAGATGGACGGATTATGCATTTTTGTGGTCTTGATTGTATATAAAAATGTATAATTTTTGCCAAAATTCATTCAAGGATAAAATTACACAAATCTGCGTCAAAATGGTATTTGACAACGGTTTCAAAACTAGTTATTATATACACGTAATCAAATGAAAGCACACAAAAGGAGTGAGTGTATATGCAAAGCCCAATTCACGTAACATCTGAAATTGGTAAGCTTAAGACAGTTATGCTTCATCGACCTGGCCATGAAATTGAAAACGTCTACCCTGACATTCTTCACCGGATGCTCGTTGATGATATTCCATACCTGCCAATCGCACAAGAAGAACATGATTACTTTGCTAAGACTTTAAAGGACCAAGGAATCGAAGTACTTTACTTCGCTAAGTTGGCAGCTGAAGCTTTAGCAGATGATCAAGTAAAGAATGAATTCCTTGAAAAAATGTTAGCAGAATCTGGCCACGCTGCTGGTGCTGTTCATGACGCTTTGAAGGAATACTTACTTAGCATGGATACCCAAGCAATGGTTGACAAGATTATTGCTGGGGTACGGAAGGATGAAATCCACACCAAGTTCGTTTCACTTGCAGAAATGGCTGAAGATGCAGATTACCCATTCTTCATGGATCCAATGCCAAACGCATACTTCACTCGTGACCCACAAGCCTCAATTGGTGATGGTATTACCATTAACCACATGACATTTAAGGCTCGTCAACGTGAATCACTATTCACTGAATATATTATTAAGCACAACCCTCGGTTCGCTAACAAGGGTGTTCATGTATGGCGTGACCGTTACCATGACACTCGGATCGAAGGTGGGGATGAATTAGTTCTTTCCGACCACGTATTTGCTATTGGTATTTCTCAACGTACTTCAGCAGATGCAATCATGGACATCGCACGGAACTTATTCAAGGATTCTAACTACGACACTGTTGTTGCTATCCACATTCCACATAACCATGCTATGATGCACCTTGACACGGTCTTCACAATGATTAATTACGATCAATTTACTGTTCATCCGCAAATCTTGGATGGTGGTAAGATTGATACTTACATTCTCCACCCAGGTAAGGATGGGGAAGTTGAAATTCAACACCGGACAGACCTTCAAAAGGTTCTTGAAGAAGTATTGGACAAGCCTGAAATTGACTTGATCCCTACTGGTAATGGTGATCCAATCGTTGCTCCACGTGAACAATGGAACGATGGTTCTAACACGTTAACAATTGCACCAGGTGAGGTTGTTACTTACGACCGTAACTATGTATCTAATGATTTGCTGCGGAAGCACGGAATTCTCGTTCATGAGGTTCGTTCAAGTGAATTGTCTCGTGGTCGTGGTGGTCCACGTTGCATGTCCTGCCCAATTGTACGTGAAGATCTTAAAAACTAGTTAGTTTGAAAGCAGCAAATGCACTTGGAAGCTGAATCCTGGTTCAGTTGTAGTGTTTCTTGCTGCTTTTATTGTACTGAAATAACATTGTTGTATAATTAATTTGTTAAATTGTGATTAGGGGTGAACGTGAATGAATCGTAAGGCGCGACGAAAGGTGATCGAACAGTTAGTTAGTGATCACAAAATCGAAACCCAGGATGAATTGTTGGATTTATTAACCCAACAGGGGATCGAAACCACCCAAGCGACGATTTCTCGTGATATTCATGCGCTCAATATTGTTAAGGCTAATGATGGTGAAGGCCATACCTACTATGTCCAACTACAATTAGCGCCGGAGCATGATTTCAGTAGATTGTATACGGGAATTCGTGAGAATGTTCGTACAATTGAAACCGTGCAATTTATTAATGTTGTAAAAACGGCCTTGAATTCTAGTTACGCAACGATCCTCGGTGGGATGTTTGATGAGCTGGATATTCCTGAAGTTGTTGGCACAATTGCGGGGAATGATACGTTAATTATTATTAGTAAAAATAGTAACGATGCGCGTGCAATTTACAATTTAATAATGAAGCACATTAGCTCACATTTAGACTAAAAGGGGTGTAAAGATGGAAAATGAAAAGAAAGGGATCAGTAAAGGCGAATTAATTGCCCTTATTGTTAGTTCCTGTATTGGTACTGGTATCTTTGGGATTACCAGTGATGTTGCTGCTGCCGCTGCGCCAGGTCCTGCTCTGTTAGCATGGGTCTTCGTTGGTATCGGATTCTTAATGCTTGTTCTCTCATTGAACAACTTATCTGAAAAGCGTCCTGACTTAACTGCTGGGATCTTCTCATATGCTGGTGCCGGTTTCGGACCAATGGGTGAATTTATTTCCGGTTGGTCATACTGGTTATCTGCATGGCTTGGTAACATTGCCTTCGCGACAATGTTGATGAGTTCAATTGGTACTTTCTTCCCAACCTTTAAGGGTGGTCAAAACCTACCATCAATTATTGTTGCAATTGTTTTCTGTTGGCTTTTGACAATCCTTGTTAACAATGGTGTGGAAAGTGCGTCCTTCGTAAACATGATTGGGACAATCTGCAAGGTCTTACCACTTGTTATCTTCATTATTATCATGGTTGTTTGCTTTAAGGCCGGAATGTTTACCGCAGATTTCTGGGGTCGTGTTGCTAGCAATGCTTCAAAGGGAACCACTACTGGTTCTGTTTGGGCACAAATGCAAGGAACATTGATGACTCTGATTTGGGTATTTATCGGTGTTGAAGGTGCCTCTGTTATGGCCCACCGTGCTAAGTCACGCTCTGCTGCTCAGCAAGCATCAATTACTGCTTTTGTTCTCTTGGTTGTAATCTATGTTTTGATTTCAATTTTGCCATATGGTGTATTAGACCGTGCACAATTGGCTTCAATGGGTCAACCTGCTATTGGTCACGTTCTTCAAGCAACTGTTGGTACTTGGGGCTCAATTCTGATTAACGTTGGTTTGATTATTTCAACCATTGTTTCATGGTTATCATGGACGATGCTGCCAGCTGAAACTACAATGCTGGTTGCTGAAGATAAGGCAATGCCTAAGGTTTGGGGAAAGGTTAACTCAAAGAACGCACCTACTGCTTCCTTGATGATTACTGCTGTATTGCAAACCATCTTCCTCTTCTCATTGCTTTTCACTGATAAGGCATATGAATTTGCTTACTCACTTTGTTCTGCTGCTATCTTGTTCTCATACTTATTCGTTGGTCTTTACCAAATGAAGTACAGTTCGGAACATAAAGAATGGGGTCAATTCACCATTGGTTTGCTTTCAGCTGCATTCATGTTCGCATGCATGTTCTTGGCTGGTTGGCAAGAAGTATTACTTGTTTCCATCAGTTTCATCCCTGGATTTATCATCTATTACCTTGCCTGCCGCGAAAATGACCATAAGATGAGCGCTGCCGAAAAGTGGGTTATGGTATTAATTCTTGTACTTAGTGTTGTTGCTATTTGGCTTGTTGCCAATGGTACAATCACTGTGGGTTAATGTGATATAATAATTGAATAAAAAACAAGTGAGGTGATTAAGGTGAAGGAAAAGAAATTAAATCTATTCCTCTTAATCACCTTAATTGTTGGAACAATAATCGGCGGTGGAATTTTTAATAGTCCCACCGACCTTATTTTAAAGGCTAATCCATTAGCAGCGTTAATTGCTTGGATAATTGGCGGATTCGGAATTTTAATGCTAGCGCTTGTTTTCTATAAGCTAGCAATTGTCAAACCAGATCTTAATGGTGGAATCTATACCTATGCAAAAGAAGGATTTGGTAATTATGTTGGTTTTAATTCGTTTTGGGGTTATTGGTTAGGAGCAATTTTTGGTAATATTGCCTTTATTTCTCTCTTCTTTAAGACCCTAAATAGTATGTTGCCACATCAGTTATCGCCTTTTGGATGTTTTATTGGTGGTTCCATTATTTTATGGGGATACACGCTAATCGTGTGGCATGGTGTTCGCGAAGTTAGTATTCTTAATTCAGTTATTACGATTGCTAAAGTCTTACCACTGATTTTAGTAATTATTATCGGAATTACGCTATTCCAGCCACACATCTTTAGCGTTCCGCATTGGACACAGCAATTGGTATCAACTGGGAAAACTGCTAATCTTTCTCAGCAAATTGGTCAAGCAATGAGTACGATTGTTTGGTGCTTTGTGGGGATTGAAGCAGCAGTTTCAATGTCACGTCGAGCAAAGAAACATTCAGAAGTTGGTTTAGCAACGGTAATTAGCTTTGTCATCGTTTGGAGCTTGTATGTTTTAGTTTCGCTTTTACCAATGGGGATTGTTTCGGCACCCGAATTAAGTACTTCCTCTGTGCCACTGGCAACTGTGCTTAGTAAAAGTGTTATCGGTAGCTGGGGTGCATTAATTATTAAAGTCGGATTACTAATTTCGTTGTTAGGAGCGTTGTTGAGTTGGTTTATGATTGGTCCTGAAATTGCTTACGTTACGAGCATGGATCATGCAATGCCCAAACCATTTAAGTTAGTCAACCGGCATAATGTTCCGGGATTTGCATTAATTATCTATACGTTAATTATGCAGGTACTCCTAATGGTCCTTCTATTGCCACAGTTACAAACTGCTTATACAATTGCTTATACGTTGGCGACAACAACGACCTTAGTAGCATATTTATTATCGTCTTTGTATGGACTCAAACTAGCTTTTAAGGAATCATATGGTTTTGGGTTTAAGATCGTTGCGTTAATCGCGTCTGCCTATGCGATTTATACATTATTTGCTACTGGGATTGAATATGCCTTTGCAAGTGCAATTATTTTTTCATTAGGTATTCCAGTTTATTTAGCTGCAAAACCAAAAATGAGAAAATATGAAAAAGCAATTGCGCTAGTAATCGGCTTAGCGGGAATTCTAGCTCTAATAATGATCCTTCGTGGAGGAATTAACTTTTAATGAAAACAGGTCCTGAGAATGCTTACATTCATTCTCAGGACCTGTTTTTATTAGCTAAAATGTTTGTTTAATTATTAACTGTTCTTGGTTACTAAAGTCCTCATTTGGGTATTTTTTGTGAAGGGCAGCTAACAAAAGATGCTTGGCAATTTCGCCATTCCGGGTAAGAATTGGCCCGTGGAAGTATGAACAATAAACTTCTTTGTAAATTGCTCCTTCAGTTTTGTCTTGACCATTATTTCCGTGACCAGAGATTACTTTGCCGAGTGGTCGTTCGCCATCGCCTAAGAAGGTCATCCCGTTATGATTTTCAAAGCCGTGGTATTCGTCACCCGTTTGTTCGTTCTTAATAGTGATGTTACCGATAAAACGGTTGTGATCCTGACTGAGAGTATAGTGAGGGAGAATATTTAATCCCGGAATTTTTTCTCCGTTAGCGCCAATATAATATTGACCAAGTAATTGGTAGCCACCACAGATTGCAAGTAATGGTTTTTGATCATCAATAAATTGTTTAATCCCAGTCTTCTTATTTGGCAGATCCTTTGAAACAACGAATTGTTCATAGTCTTGACCGCCACCAAAAAGGGCCAGGTCAAACTTTGCTGGATCAAATTCCTGACCAATACTGATCACTTGAACCGTAATGTCAGCATCCATCTGTTTAGCATAGTACTGTAAAGCAATAATATTACCGACATCGCTATAAGTGTTTAGTAGATTTCCGTACAGGTGTGCAAGATTAAGATGATATTTTGCCATTAATCCATTCCTCCCTTAATGTAGCCCTTTTCTGCCAGTTGTTTTCGTAATTGCAGAACTGCAGTGTAGGTAGCTAGGATATAGACATGCTTTGTCGGCATTTCTTTAATTTTAGCAATTACGTGAGTTAAATCAGGCTCGTGCCACATGCTGTCGACGCCAGCCATTGTAAGTCGGGTAGTGATATCTTTATAACGTTCACCACCGGTCATATATTGAGGAATATTATGCTGAACCAGCTTTTCAAAGTTACCATCCCAGATCCAACTAGTATCAATCCCGTCAGCATAGTTAGCATTTAAAAGAAAAGCAAAGCTAAAGGGCTGGGGATCAGTTTCAATCATATCAAGGACCTGGTTTAACCCAACCGGATTTTTAACCAAAATTAACGTAACTTCTTTACCATCTACATTAATGACTTCTTGACGACCGAAGACCCGTTCATCAGATTCAAAGGCATCTTTAATTTGGGCTTGGCTAACCCCGAGAAATCTTCCTAACGCATAGGCTGCTAAGGCATTATAGATATTATAGAGACCGCCGATACCGATTTTGTATTTTTCACCATCAAGTTCAAAGGTTGAGCTAGTTGGCGTCAGTTGATCAATTTTTGTGACAGCATAAGTCAGCTTTGGCCGTTTAAATCCACAATGAGGACAGAAATAATCACCAAGATTAGCATAAGTTCGCATTCGATATTTTAGGATGTGCTGACACTTAGGACAAAGAAGGCCGTCCGTGTTAGCTGGCGCATCGAATGGTTCCCGTTGCTCGTGATTAAACCCATAGTAAATAATGGGATTAGGTAAATCGTGAGAATTAAACAACTGTTCGTCACCGTTAGCAATAATTGTTGCCTTTGGAGCTAATTTAACCCCGTTAAGAATTTTTTGGTATGTGGTGTAGATTTCCCCATATCGATCCATTTGATCACGGAAAATATTAGTGAAGATAAAAGCAATTGGTGTGATATACTTAGTGACCTTTACCACGTTTGCCTCATCAACTTCAAGTACTGCCAACCCTTTTTTCTTTGGCCGTGGTGCCGTAATGAAAGTAGTAACGATTCCTTGTTCCATGTTTGAACCGGTTGGGTTGGTCAATACTTGGTCGTATTTTTCGCGGAGAACCCTAACACTTAAAGAAGTTGTTAAGGTCTTGCCGTTAGTACCAGTGACAATTACTAAATCATACTTTTTACTGAATGCTTGCAGAATATTAGGGTCAAGCTTTAATGTTAATTTCCCGGGTAATGAACTCCCGCCATTCATGAAGGTGTGGAGAAACCAGTAGCTTGACCGACCAGCTGCTTCAGCAAATGAACTGCGTAATGACATGTATTAAAAATCCTTTCACCGAAATTAGATTACGACTAATTTTAATCTTTAATTGATTAAAAGAAAAGTGTTTCGGATTAATATTAAGAAACCATTACTCACTAGCTAAGTATTTAAATGAAAAATGCTTTCAGATATAATAGATTTATCTATGTGTATAAAAGGAGTGCGAATTGTGGCGCAACTATTTTTTAAGTATGGCGCAATGAATTCCGGAAAGTCTATTGATATCCTGAAGGTTGCTCATAATTATGAGGAGCAAGGTAAAAAAGTAGTCTTGCTAACCAGCGGGGTTGATGACCGTTCCGGAAGAGGTGTAATTGCAAGTCGAATTGGTCTTTCACGTAAAGTTCAACCTGTAATGGCGGACACAGATATTTATGACTATGTTCGTCAAATGAACGAAAAAATATATTGCGTTTTGATTGATGAGGCACAATTCTTAAAGAAGAGACATGTTCTTCAACTAATCAAGATTGTTGATGAGCTTCACATTCCGGTAATGACGTTTGGCCTAAAGAATGACTTTAAAAACGAATTATTCGAGGGGTCAAAGTACTTACTAATCTATGCCGACAAAATTGAAGAAATGAAGACAATTTGTTGGTTCTGCGGGAAAAAGGCAACGATGAATTTACGGATTCATAATGGACAACCAGTTTATGAAGGTGAGCAGGTTCAAATTGGTGGTAATGAGTCGTATTATCCAGTTTGTCGTTACCATTATTTCCATCCAAAAATACAGGAAAAAGGAGAAAAGTAACCTATGGAAATGGCTGAAATTTTCGATAAGCTGCAAGCTGTAGCTGACCGATATGACGAATTAAATGAGCTGATTAGTGATCCTGAAGTGATTGCTGATTCACAACGGTTTATGAAACTTTCTAAAGAAGAGGGGAGTCTACGAGAAACTGTTGAAAAGTATAATGAGTATAAAAAGGTGACGCAGACAATTAGCGATGATGAGGAATTGTTACGGGAGAGCGATGATCCTGATCTAACTGAATTAACAAAAGATGAATTAAGTAGCGCTAAGGATCAACAAGCTAAATTAGAAAAAGAATTGGAAATCCTTTTAATTCCAAAAGATCCAAATGATGATAAAAACATTATTATGGAAATCCGTGGTGCCGCTGGTGGGGATGAAGCGAGCCTATTTGCGGCTGACCTTTACAACATGTACCTTCACTATGCTGAAAACCAGGGATGGAAGGTCGAAGTCGTTGATAAGAGTGAAACGGAAGTCGGTGGCTTTAAGGAAATTGCTTTGATGATTACCGGTGATAAGGTTTACTCAAAACTAAAATTTGAAAACGGGGCTCACCGGGTTCAACGGGTGCCAGTTACCGAATCTGCTGGACGGGTACATACTTCTACCGCTACTGTTGGGGTAATGCCAGAAGCAGAGGATGTTGACGTTGATATTGATCCAAAAGATATTCGGGTTGATGTTTACCGTTCAAGTGGTGCTGGTGGTCAACACGTTAACAAAACTTCATCAGCAGTGCGGATGACTCACTTGCCGACGGGAATTGTTGTTGCCATGCAGGATGAGCGGTCACAGCAACAAAACCGGGCCAAGGCCATGCGGATTTTGAAATCCCGGGTTTATGACTACTACCAACAAAAAGAGCAAAGCGCATACGATGCCAAGCGAAAAGATGCGATTGGAACGGGTGATCGTTCTGAACGAATTCGGACGTATAATTATCCTCAAAACCGGGTTACGGATCACCGAATCGGTTTAACCCTCAATAAGCTTGATAAAATTATGTCAGGTGATCTTGACGAGATTATCGAGGCATTAATTGTTGCTGACCAAACGAAGAAGTTGGAACAATTACGGAATGAATAATCAAACTTATTTCGCTGCACAACGCTGGGCAAAGGAACAATTAAGTGGACAAAATATTGATCCCGGCTCACCTCGATTTCTTTTAAAAGAGCGTCACGGTTGGGATGATACCCACCTACTGGTTCATAATCGCGAATTGATGCCAGATGATGAATGGCAATGGTTTCAGGGGGCAGTTAGGCGCTTGCTAAATGATGAGCCTGCTCAGTATATTGTTGGAAGTGCTCCGTTTTACGGAAGAACATTCATTATTAATCATGATGTCCTGATTCCAGAAGCCGAGACTGCAGAGCTAGTTGATTGGGTCTTGAAGGAAAATTCTTCTGCCCCGTTAAAAGTTCTTGATTTAGGAACCGGGAGCGGGGTAATCGGAATTACCTTGGCTCTGGAGCGTCCGCAATGGGATGTTACATTAAGTGATGTCTCACCCGCGGCTTTGATGGTCGCACAAAAAAACATGCAGCGGTTTAACCTTAATTTAAGGCTGGTGCAAAGCGACCTTTTTGCTAACCTGGTTAATGAAAAGTATGATTTGATTGTTACTAATCCACCATATATTTCTCATGATGCTACTGCGCTGATGGATAGGTCAGTTTTGAAATATGAACCTAAATTAGCACTCTTTGCCGATGAGAATGGGCTAGGATTTTATCATCGTTTATTTGCAACGATTGCTAGTCATTTGACTTCGCAAGGGCAGTTATTTGGTGAAACTGGTTTTGATCAGGAACAAGCAATTCAAGAATTATTGCATCGGGTAGACAGCACTGCCCAAATTGAACCACGGCATGACGTTGCTGGGAAGATGAGGATGATACACGTATGGGATTTTTCAAACGTAGGAGGAAATTAGAAAGAATGGATACGAGGATTTTTCATTTAGATGAAATTAATCAAGCGGCGAAAGCCATTCAAGATGGCAAATTAGTTGCATTTTCTACCGAAACTGTTTATGGGCTAGGAGCAGATGCGACTAACGAAGCGGCAGTAAAAAATGTCTATTTGGCAAAGGGACGTCCAAGTGATAACCCGCTAATTGTTCACGTTGCCTCAATTGAGATGGTAGAGAAATATGCAAGTGAGATTCCAGATAACGCCCGAAAGTTAATGAAGGAATTTTGGCCAGGCTCGCTTACAATTATCCTAAATATTAAGAAGGAGGTTCTTTCAAAGACCGTTACTGGGGGCCTTTCAACGGTAGCTTTCCGTTTTCCTGATTGTCAACCAACACTTGATTTAATTAAAGAAGCCGGAGTACCGATCGTTGGTCCATCAGCCAATACTTCTGGGAAACCTAGTCCAACAACTGCCCAGCACGTTTATCATGACCTTCACGGGAAAATTGCGGGAATAATTGATAATGGTCCTACTCGAGTGGGGGTTGAATCAACGGTCCTTGATATGTCAACTGATCAGCCCGTTATTTTACGTCCTGGGGCAGTAACGAAGCACCAAATTGAAGAAGTAATTGGTTCGATTGACTTGAATCACCACCATGTTGGTAAAAATGAAACCCCTAAGGCGCCGGGAATGAAGTATAAGCACTATGCTCCTAACGCTCAGGTTTACATTGTTGATGAGGGAAGCGACTGGAAACAAGTTGTTGATTGGATTAAGCAACAGCCATTTGATGTAGGGATGATGGCAGAAGAAAAAATCTTGCAACAGTCGACTTTACCAATGAATGCAATTCAATTTTCGTTAGGGAAGAATGTTGCTGATGCAAGTGCTCGTTTATTTGATGGTTTACGTCAGTTTGATGATCAACCGAATGTTAAGGCAATTGTTACCCAAGCATTCCCGGCAAAGGATCTTGGTCGGGCATACATGAACCGGTTGAATAAGTCAGCTGGTGGCGAACATTTTGCAACAAAATAAAAAAATTACCTATTTGTTTATCAAATAGGCATTTTTTTTGGTAAAATAGGGAAGAAATTCAAAGGAGTGTATTAGGCATGGGTAAATTTGAAGTGATGGATCACCCATTGATCCAACACAAATTGACAATGATTCGGGATAAGAACGTTGGGACAAAGTTTTTCCGGGAAACGGTAAAGGAAATTTCGACATTGATGGCATATGAAGTTGCTCGTGATATGCCATTGAAGGATGTTGAAGTTGAAACACCAATTGCCAAGACAACTAAGAAGGAATTAGCGGGGAAGAAAGTAGCAATTATCCCAATTCTTCGTGCTGGTCTAGGAATGGTTGATGGAATGACTGATTTGATTCCAGCTGCCAAGATTGGCTTTATCGGGATGTACCGTGATGAAGAAACGCTAAAGCCACATGAATACTTTGTAAAGTTACCAAATGACATTACTGAACGGCAATTATTCATTGTTGATCCAATGTTAGCAACTGGTGGTTCAGCAATGATGGCAATTGAAGCATTGAAGAAGCGCGGTTGTTCTGAAAAGAACATGAAGTTTGCATGTTTAGTTGCTGCTCCAGAAGGGGTTAAGGCTGTTCGTGAAGCTTACCCAGATGTAGATATCTACGCTGCTGGGCTTGATGATCACTTAAATAAGGATGGTTACATTGTTCCGGGATTAGGTGATGCTGGTGACCGTCTCTTTGGTACAAAGTAACTTTGATTAGACTCGGTAAGTTAAAAAATGCCGATTATGGAAAGAGATCGAGAAAAAGCAAAATAGTTTTTTCTCGGTCTTTTTTGTCTCTTCTTTAAATTCTAAATGGGTATTTATTGAACTGGTCATTAAGAAAAGATTCTCCTATAATAGATGTAAACCGGTTTCTTTAAAGAGGGTAAGCAGATAGAAATGACTTTAAAAACGACAGGAACAGCGGCTAGTAATGGTATCGGAATTGCACCAGCATATATTGTAGATAAACCTGATTTGAGTTTTGAAAAGCGACGGATTAGTGATCCGTTTGCAGAAATTCAGCGCTTTAAAAATGCCTTGCTTGCGATTAGTAATGATCTTAGGGCGATAAAAAAAGCAGCTACAAAAAAGTTATCAAAAGATGAGCTCGCGATTTTTGATGTTCACATTGAAATCTTAGATGATCCAGAAATGTTTAATCAGGTTGTTACCCGGATTCGTAGTCAGCGGATTAACGCGGAAACAGCTTTTGAAGAAGTAATCACACGGGTTATTCACGAATTTGAATCAATGACGGGTAATAAGTACATGCAGGAACGGGCAACGGACTTTGCTAGTATTCGGGATCAGGTATTAGCAAAGCTTGAAGGAAAACAGCTTCCTAATCTGCAAACGCTTGATCACCCAGTAATCGTGGTTGCCCATATGATTGGACCATCGGATACTTCCCAAATGAATGCTAAGTATGTTAAGGGAATTGTCACTGAGGTTGGTGGTCGAACCAGTCATGCTGCGATAATGGCTCGTTCATTGCAGATTCCGGCAATTGTTGGTTGTAAAAAGATTGCTCACCAAGTAAAAAATGGTGAACGAATGATTGTTGATGGTTTTTCAGGGACAGCAATTGTCGAACCCATTGCTCAACAGGTAGAGCATTATCAACAACTAGCAAGTCAGTATGCGGCAGAAAAGCTTCAGTGGGCGAAGTTAGTTGATAGTCCTTCAGTTACGAAGGATGGTCAACAGTTAACTATTTCTGCTAATATTGGTTCGTCGAATGATATTCCGGCAGCCGTTAATAATGGGGCAGATGAAATTGGTCTTTTCCGGACTGAATTTCTTTACATGAAGAGTGAACACTTACCGACTGAGGAGGAGCAGCTTCGAGCATATCAGGATGCGGTTGAAAGCCTCGGGGGGAAGGCGCTAGTAGTGAGAACACTGGACATTGGCGGAGATAAGCCGCTAACTTTCATGCCGCTTCCTCATGAATTAAACCCGTTTTTAGGCTATCGAGCAATTCGGATTTCGTTGGATCGCCCATCAATGTTTCGTACTCAGTTACGGGCACTAATTCGGGCTTCACAGTTTGGTCAAATCAATATCATGTTTCCAATGATTACGACTTTGGAAGAGCTTCGGTCAGCCAAAAAGATTTACTATGAAGAGCGAGAAAAGTTGCGCCAAGATTATCCGCATGTTGGGGCAAATATTAAATTAGGAATTATGATTGAGGTTCCACTGGCTGCACTATATGCAGAGCGATTAGCCAAGGAGGTCGACTTCTTTAGCATTGGAACCAATGATCTGATTCAATACTGCTTTGCGGCCGATCGGGGGAATGCAGCGGTTTCCTACCTTTATCAACCACTGAACCCACCGTTTTTAAAACTAATTGATCACATTATCAAATCAGGTCACCAGCATAATACAACGGTGGCGATGTGTGGTGAGATGGCCGGTGATCGTCTCGCCTTGCCACTTTTAATGGGAATGGGATTAGACGAGTATTCGATGAGTGCAACATCGATTTTACGTACTCGTTCAATGATGAGGAATCTTGATATTAAAGAATGTCAGCAGTTATATCATGAAGCAGTAACAAAGTGTGAAACTGCCAATCAAGTTCACGACTTAGTTGAAAATTGGCTAAAAGCGAATAATTAATAGTGAAGAGCTTACGATAAAGATAAGATTTTTATCAGCTCTTTTTTTGTTTTAAATGAATAGTAAAATATTGGGTGATTGTAAAAAAGGGAAGTGAAAATCGTGACAATTCAGTGGTCACGCCAGAGAACATACTTATTAATTGGGATGATTATTTGCGGAATTGTAGCAATGCTTTTTGTTACTCATAACCAGCGCCTTTATCGGCAACCAATTGCTCGGGTTGTGCAAGTAACTAATGAAAAGCCTCAACGAACTGAAGACCAGTTTAAAAACGTTGATCATCAGACTAATCAGGAGCTTACAACAATCCTGATGAACGGAAAAAGACGTGGGGATAAAGTTAAGGTTCAAAACACATTTAGTGATTCGCAACCAATGGATCAGCAGTATAAGGTAGGTGATCAGTTATTTCTTTCTCAATTAAAAACCAACCATGGGAAATTATCAGCTAATCCAGCAGGGCCAAAGCGAGATACAGTGATTGTCTTTTTAAGCTGGCTTGTTATTACAGTTTTACTGCTAACAATGGGAAGAGCAGGAACGTTTGCACTTATTAGTGTAGTAATTAATACTATTTTATTTTTACTGGCGGTTTCACTAGACCTTCATAATCAGGGGAATCATGTCCTGCTGATTTTTTCAACATTAGCTTTAATTTTTACTTTTATTAGTCTCCTGCTTGTTCTTGGACCAACTAAAAAAATGCTCGCCACATTAGGCGCAACGGTTATTGGAACAGGAGTGGCAATTTTAATTGGGGTCCTGGTCCTTCACCTTACCCATAATCGAGGGGTTTACTATGAATCCATGCAGTATGTGACTCAAGTACCGCGACCGTTATTCGTTGCGGAAATTTTACTAGGATCATTAGGTGCAGTTATGGATGAATCAAGTGATATTGTAGCAACGCTATTTGAATTGAAACGAATTGATCCAACCGTCACACGGCTGCAGTTGTTTATGTCTGGAAGGAGTATCGGTAAATCGATCATGGGGCCGTTAGTAAATGTCCTTTTTCTGATCTTTATGGCAGATACCTTTACAAACAGCTTACTTTACCTAAAAAATGGTAATTCATGGGGGTATACATTCAGCATGAATATGAGCTTGGGGATGGTGCAAAGTTTAATTAGCGGAATTGGAATTGTGCTAGCAGTTCCGGTAGTTAGTTTCCTTGGTGCATTACTACTAGGAAGGAGGAACCGATAATGAGCGCGATTTATGCATTAGGAATAGTATTGCTATGTTTGATGATCCTTGTTGGCGGTAAGCAAGGATGGCGATCCTTTCTTAGCTTATTATTGAATTTTGGCTTTTTGTTTTTCGCCATTGTCCTGATTGAATTTCATGTTCCGCCAATGTTTGTTGTTGCGACTACCGGAATTACGATTTTAGCAATCACAATTTTTATGGGGGAAGATGACCTACGAACAACAGTGACGGCTTTTTATGCTTCATTGATTGTTTTAGCAATTCTGATTTTACTTATTCTGTTTGTCAGTCATTGGGCAATGGTTCAAGGATTTGGTACTGAGGATAGTGATGACCTTGAGGGAATGTCGATCCTAATTGGAATTAGTTATTTAAAGGTTTCGGTTACCGCAATTGTTATTAGTACATTAGGAGCCATTGCTGAAGCAGCAATGGCAATATCCGCAGGGTTAACGGAAATCCTGGAAACTCATCCTCAAATCAGCAATTCCCGATTAGTTGAGGGGGGAATGGAAATTGGTCGGCAAATTATCGGAACTACTCTGAATACTTTATTTTTCGGCTTCTTTGGTGGTTTTCTTTCTCTCTTTATTTGGTTTGCCGGATTACACTATTCATTTGGAATGATTTTCAACAATAAGATTTTTGTTGCCGAGCTAATTGAAATTTTGATTTCATTTCTCGGTGTCCTCCTGACTGTTCCAATTACTTCATTAGTAATGGTTAAACGACGAAATCGGGTCATTGACAAACCAGTAGAAACGAAGTAAGATACATTTTGAAATTAAAACCTTTAAACGAGGTCCTGTGAGGCCTCAAAGGTGCGGTGAAATGACACTACATGCTTGTAGGAGAATATTTACTAAAGCAGCTTTGAGGCCTCACTCAAAGCTGCTTTATTTTTTTTAGGGAGGGAAATATTCATGGCTCATCGTGACGATGTCGTGTTAGACGTTAATGAAAAGCCAAAAACAGGTCAATGGATTGGACTTTCACTCCAACACATGTTTTCCATGTTTGGTTCTACTGTTCTGGTACCAATTCTTGTTGGGTTGAATCCAGGGATTGCACTTTTTAGTTCCGGTGTTGGTACGTTAATGTACCTGTTAATTACAAAACATAAGATCCCAGCATATATGGGTTCAAGTTTCTCGTTTGTTGTCCCCATGATGGCATTAATGAAGTCAACTGGTTATCCGGGGATTGCACAGGGGACAATTGCCGTTGGGTGTGTTTACCTGATTGTTTCAGTAGTTGTTAGTTTAATTGGCTCGGATTGGATTGATAAGATCTTGCCACCAATTATCGTTGGCCCTGTGGTTGTTGTTATTGGACTTTCATTGGCTAGCACAGCGGCCAAGGATGCCACCATTAATTCAGTAACGGGAAAGTATGATCTTAAATTCTTTGCAGTTGCAATGATCACGATGCTACTGACAATTGCTTTTAATATGTACTTTAAAGGGTTCATGGGACTGATCCCAATTTTGATGGGGATTGTTTTTGGCTACATTGTTGCTTGCTTATTTGGGATCGTTGATTTTACACCGGTAGAGAAAGCTCATTGGTTCAGTCTACCTGCGTTCCAAATTCCGTTTATTAACTACCACCCACAATTTTACTGGGGAGCAATTCTAAGTATGGCACCGATCGCCTTTGTAACGATGACTGAACACTTAGGTCATATTATGGTATTAAACGAATTGACCGAGCGAAATTTCTTTAAGGATCCGGGATTAAACCACACCTTAGCAGGGGATGGGACCGCATCAATTATCGCTGGATTCGTTGGTGGCCCTCCAGTTACTAGTTACGGTGAAAATATTGGTGTTATTGCTATTACTAAGGTTCAATCTGTTTATGTTATTGCTGGTGCTGCAGCGTTTGCAATCTTCTTTAGTTTTATTGGCAAGTTAAGTGCGTTAATTGAAACAATTCCAATGCCAGTTATTGGTGGGATTTCTTTTCTTCTTTTTGGGTGATCGCATCTAGTGGTTTACGAGTAATGATTGAAGACCAGATTGACTTTAATAAAAAGCGGAACCTAATGATCGCTTCAGCAATTTTGGTTATCGGAATTGGGAATGCCTACTTGAAATTAGGACAATACCAGTTCTCTGGATTAGCAGTTGCGGCTGTTTTGGGAATTGCATTAAACCTCATTCTTCCACAAGAAGCGCGGAGTGAAAAAGAAATTTCTGAAAAAGTCAACAAAGTTAAATAGTTCAGGAAAAGAAGCTCACGTTAAGCTTCTTTTTTTATTAAAAGATGATTAAAGGATCACAAGAAGAAATGAATTATTAAATAGGAAATCTAATTAGAACGGTCTTTGTTAACGGTTTATTTCTTAAAAAAACAAGAAATCTTTTTGAATGTTGCTTCAAATGATGATATATTAATACTCGTATATTGGGCTAGTTCGTATTAGTATACGACGTTCATCCAATTTACAGCCAAATTATTGTTATTAAGGAAAGAGGTGAAATATGAATGGGCGGTGATGCTTTTACTTTTAAGTTTCTTGGCTTAACTTTTAATGCAACTAACATCATTTCAGGTCTTGTTATTTATGCAATCGTATTCTTTGTATTATTTGGCATGTCCCGAAAGATTCAAATGAAGCCAAAAGGTGCGCAGAATGTTTTGGAATGGTTAATCGACTTTACGAATGGAATTGTTCGTAGTCAGATGCCAAATGAAGAGACTGGTCATTACAGTTTTTTGGCCTTTGTTCTTTTCGTTTTCATTTTCTTTGCCAACCAGTTTGGTCTGATTTTTAATCTTAGTTGGAATAACCAAGAAATCCTTAGAAGTCCAACGGCGGATCCAGTTGTTACTTTAACATTCTCGCTGATGGTAATTACGCTCGCTCACTTTGCAGGAATTGCAAATAAGGGTCTTGGCGGTTACTTGAAGGGGTATGTAAAGCCATTTGCATTGATGTTGCCAGTCAATATCATTGAAGAATTGGCTAACTTCTTAACTTTGGGTTTGCGGATCTTTGGTAACATTTTTGCTGGTGAATTGCTATTAAAGTTGGTTGCTGGAGTTGCCTTTTCACACGGTGCTTTAACAATCATTCCAGGATTCTTACTTGAGTTGCTTTGGCAAGGATTCTCAGTATTTATCGGTTCAATTCAGGCATATGTTTTTGTAACATTAACGACAGTTTATATTTCTCGGAAGGTTTCCGAATAATAATCTATCTCTTAAGGAGGAATTTTAAAATGGCATTAGGAGCAATTGCTGCAGGACTCGCGGCTATGGGTGCCGCTATCGGTGGTGGTATTGGTGATGGTATCTTAATCGGACATACTGTTGACAGTATCGCGCGTCAACCAGAATTACAAAGTAGATTACAAGCAACGATGTTCATCGGTGTTGGTTTGATCGAAGCCATGCCTATCATCGCTATTGTTATCGGCTTCCTTGTTATGAACAAGTAATTATTTTGATTAATAATTTTTATTTTAGAGAACAAGGAGGTGTCAATAGATGTTTGTGAACAGTGTTTTAGCTGAATCTAATAGCTTATACGTTGGTGATTTGGTATTCTATATCGTTACCTTCATTATCCTGATGTTACTTATCAAGCACTTTGCTTGGAAGCCAGTTACGGATATGATGAAAAAGCGTGCAGATAAGATTGCTAGTGATATTGACAATGCTGCTAAATCACGTGAGAACGCTGAAAAGATGGCTGCTAAACGACAAGCTGAGTTACAAAACTCTCACCAAGAAGCTGCTGACATTGTTAATAATGCCAAGAAGTCTGGTGAAGCCCAACGTGCTCAAATTGTTGAAACTGCACAAAATGACGCTCAAGCACTTAAGCAACGCGCACAAGAAGATGCTAAGCAGGCTCGTCGTGATGCGTTGAATGGTGCAAAGGATGACGTTGCAAACTTATCTATTGAGATTGCTTCCAAACTCATCCACAAAGAATTAAATGCGGACGACCAAAAAGAATTGATCGATTCGTATATTGAAGGGTTGGTAGATCATGAGTCTTGATAAGCAAACAGTTGCAAATCGTTATGCGAAAGCACTGTTCGAGTTGGTCGATGAAGACAATACACTCGATCAAACTTATCAAGAATTGACTGCTCTACGTCAAGTCTTTGAGGACAACGCTGCACTGGCTTCTGTTTTATCAGGAGTTCAATTATCACTCAGTGAAAAGAAGTCCCTTATTGATGATTTGAAGAAGGGTTTTTCTCAACCAGTTTCAAATTTAATTCAAATGACTTTTGATTATGGCCGGATTAACGATCTAGTTGCAATCATTGATGAGTTTGAGCGACGGTATGACGCTAAGATGAAACGTGTTCATGCCGACGTTGTTACAGCGATCCAACTTGATAAACAACAACGTGATCAACTTAAGGCTAACTTAGCCCAACGATTTGGAGCTAAGGAGGTTGTTCTTCATGAACAAGTTGATCCCGAAATTTTGGGCGGGGTTATCGTTCATCTTAATAATAAGACATTGGATGGTAGCTTAAGTTCAAAGATTAAGCAGATTCGTCGTTTACTAGTTAGATAAATTATCTTATTTCGAAGAGGTGAGACCTTTATGAGCATTAAAACTGAGGAAATCAGTTCACTCATCAAGAAACAACTTGCCAACTACCAAGACAAAGTATCTGTCGAGGAAACGGGTACTGTTACCTATGTTGGTGATGGTGTTGCTCGTGCCGACGGCTTGGAAAATGCCATGGCTGGTGAGTTGCTCGAATTTAGTAACGGTGTTTACGGAATGGCACAAAACCTCGAAAGTAACGATGTTGGTATCGTTATTTTGGGAGACTTTTCTGGCATCCGTGAAGGTGATACCGTTAAGCGGACGGGTCGAATCATGGAAGTTCCCGTCGGTGAAGCATTGTTAGGACGGGTAGTAGATTCATTAGGTCGACCAATTGATGGACTTGGTGAAATCAAGACTGACAAGACACGTCCAATTGAAAAGAAAGCTCCAGGTGTTATGGAGCGGAAGAGTGTTAGTGAGCCATTACAAACAGGTATTAAGGTTATTGATGCCTTAGTACCAATTGGTCGTGGTCAGCGTGAGTTGATCATTGGTGACCGGAAGACCGGTAAGACTGCCATTGCATTGGATACCATCATTAACCAAAAGGACAAGGACGTAATTTGTATTTACGTTGCCATTGGACAAAAGGAATCAACTGTTCGAGCAAACGTTGAAACCTTGCGGCGTTATGGAGCATTAGACTACACAATTATTGTTTCAGCTAGTGCTTCTAACCCTGCACCAATGCTTTACATTGCCCCTTATGCTGGTGCCGCAATGGGTGAAGAGTTTATGTATGGTGGCAAAGATGTTTTGATTGTTTATGATGATCTTTCAAAGCAGGCCGATGCATACCGTGAACTTTCATTGATTCTTCGTCGGCCTCCTGGTCGTGAAGCTTACCCTGGTGATATTTTCTATACTCACTCACGGTTACTAGAACGTGCTGCACGGTTATCTGATGACCTTGGTGGTGGATCAATGACTGCATTACCAATTATTCAAACCCAAGCTGGTGATGTTTCTGCCTACATTCCAACCAACGTTATTTCAATTACTGATGGACAGATCTTCTTGAATTCTGATGAATTCTACGCAGGTCAACGTCCAGCCATTGATGCTGGTACATCAGTTTCTCGTGTTGGTGGTGATGCTCAGGTTAAGGCAATGAAGAAAGTTGCCGGGACATTGCGTTTGGATATTGCATCATATAATGAATTAGCTTCATTTGCTCAGTTCGGTTCTGATCTGGATGAAGCAACTCAAGCCAAGTTATCACGTGGTAAGCACACTATGGAACTTTTGAAGCAAGGATTGCACCAACCACAACCTGTTGAACAACAAGTTGTAACACTGTTTGCTTTGTCAAACGGTTTCGTTGACCAAATTCCGGTGGATGATGTTCCACGCTATGAAAGCGAACTTGCTTCATTTATGCATGCTAATCACCAAGACCTTTATGACACGATTAAGTCAACTGGTAAGTTACCAGAAGGTGACGACTTAAAGAATGCTGTCGCTGAGTTTACGAAATCTTTCCAAACCAGTGATGACAAGAAAAAAGCCGCACAAAAGAATTAATAATGACTAGTCGAAAGGACGGTGAGATTTAGTGCCAGCTTCACTTGCTGCTGTTAAGCATAAGATTGAATCCACAAAAAGCACGCGCCAGATTACTGCTGCAATGCAAATGGTTTCAACTGCAAAATTGAATCAAATTCAACACCATACTCAGTCATATGAAGTATATGCTGAGAAGGTTAAGAAGATGTTGTCCGATCTGGTTAAATCTCACAACGCATCTGCAGCTAGCGCCAGTCATGACGCTTACGCTGCGTTGTTTGAGAAGCGTCCAGTTAAAAAGACTGGAATTTTAGTTATTACATCTGATCGTGGCTTGGTTGGTAGTTACAATAACAATATTATCAAGCAAACTTTACAATTAATGAAGGACAAGAATCTAACTGCTGAAAACACAGTATTCTTAACTGTTGGTAAAACCGGGACTGAATTCTTTAAGAAACGTGGGATGAACGTCGTCTACGAGTATTCAGGAATTAGCGATGTGCCAACATTCCGTGAAGTTCATCAAATTGTAAAGACTGCTGTTCAGATGTATGACGATGCCGTATTCGATGAAATGTACTTGGCATACAGCCATTACGTTAATCGAATTACGTCCCGAGTACGGGTTCATGATGTATTACCAATTACGGCTGAATCATTGATGGAGGATGAGGAAGAATCCGTTCAAGATGAATCACCAATTACTGCTGAATACGAATTTGAACCTTCGGATACGGAAATTATTGCTGGACTTGTTTCACAATATGCGGAAAGTTTATTGTATGGAGCCATCCTTGATGCAAAGACGTCAGAACACTCATCAAGTGCGAACGCAATGCGGTCTGCTACTGATAATGCAGATGACATCATTTCATCACTGGAACTGCAATATAACCGTGCTCGTCAAGCTGCTATTACCACCGAAATTACTGAAATTACCGGTGGTATGACGGCACAAGAATAAAATTTAACTGAGGAGGAAACAACATGAGTTCTGGTAAAGTTGTTCAAGTTGTCGGACCAGTTGTTGATATTGAGTTCCCCTTAGATGAAAAGCTACCAGAGATTAATGACGCGTTAAAGATTAAGGAAAGTGATGACAAAACCTTAACTACTGAGGTTGCCCTTGAATTGGGTGATGGAGTAGTGAGGACAATTGCCATGGACGGTACCGATGGTCTTCAACGGGGAATGGAAGTCGAAAATACCGGAGCACCTATTAGTGTACCGGTTGGTGACGATACTCTGGGACGTGTTTTCAACGTTTTAGGTGAACCAGTTGATAACGGTCCTAAGTTTGGACCAGATGCAAAGCGGATGCCTATTCACCGTGATGCACCTAAGTATGATGAATTAAACAACAATACTGAAATCCTTGAAACTGGGATTAAGGTTATTGACTTGTTAGCCCCATATGTTCGTGGTGGTAAGATTGGGTTATTCGGTGGTGCCGGTGTTGGTAAGACCGTTTTGATTCAGGAATTGATCCACAACATTGCACAAGGGCATAATGGTATTTCTGTCTTTACGGGTGTTGGTGAACGGACCCGTGAAGGTAACGATATGTACTACGAAATGAAGGCTTCAGGAGTTCTTGAAAAGACTGCCATGGTTTATGGTCAAATGAACGAACCTCCTGGTGCCCGGATGCGGGTTGCCTTAACTGGACTTACCATTGCGGAATACTTCCGTGATGTAAAGGGTCAAGATGTTTTGCTATTCATTGATAACATCTTCCGGTTTACCCAGGCCGGTTCAGAAGTTTCTGCCCTGTTAGGACGGATTCCTTCTGCCGTTGGTTACCAGCCAACGTTGGCTACTGAAATGGGTCAGTTACAGGAACGAATTACTTCTACTAAGAAGGGTTCAATTACCTCGATTCAGGCCGTTTATGTTCCAGCCGATGACTATACCGACCCTGCTCCGGCTACAACGTTTGCGCACTTGGATGCCACCACTAACTTGGAACGGCGGTTGACTCAAATTGGTATTTACCCTGCCGTTGATCCATTAGCATCAACTTCAACAGCGTTAACTCCTGAAATTGTAGGTAAGGAACACTATGAAGTTGCTACTGAAGTTCAACACGTTTTGCAACGATACCATGAATTGCAAGATATCATTTCTATCTTAGGGATGGATGAATTATCTGATGATGAAAAGGTTATTGTTGCTCGTGCTCGGCGGATTCAAAACTTCTTATCACAAAGTTTCAGTGTTGCCGAACAGTTTACCGGTACGCCAGGTAAGTATGTTCCATTGAAGGATACTATTAAAGGATTTAAGGGTATTCTTGAAGGAAAGTATGATGACTTACCAGAAGAAGCATTCCGGTTAGTTGGTACAATCGATGATGCTGTTGAAAAGGCTAAGAAAATGAAGGCTGATGCTGCTAAAGAAACTGCAGAGTAGGAGGGATAATTATGGCTGATACTAAGTTTAAAGTCACCATTATCACTCCTGATGGTACGGTTTATGATAATGATAATGCCACGATGGTTATTATGAACACTTCCGGTGGTCAAATGGGGATCATGGCTAAACACGTACCTGTATTAGCATCATTAACAATTAGTGAGTTACGAATTAAGCATGATCAGGGTACTGATGAAATTGCTGCTGTTAACGGTGGAATCATGCAATTTGATGGTGAAACTGCCTTAATTACCGCAGATAGTGCTGAAATGCCCGAAAAGATCGACGTTGCTCGTGCTGAAGAAGCTAAGCAACGTGCTGAAGAAGCAATTAGGAAAGCGAAGGAAGCGCACCGACAAAATGATCTTGCTCGTGCTGAGGTTCATTTAAAGCGTGCTGTTAACCGTCTTAAAGTTTCTAAGTTTAAGCAAAAGTAACCCTACTTTTTAACGATATAAAAGGATATTTAATGAGTAAAATGCTTGTTAAATATCCTTTTTTGATTATTAACTTAGTCTAAAGGTTGTTAATGATGACTGATCACTCATTAGTTGGTATGATAAAATTGTAGTTGGTTTTAAAGAGGGTGAAAAGGTGCAGATAACAGGAATTAAAGCTTTAGTAGAAATAGTTATCCAACTCGGAATGATCTGGCTAACCTTTACCGCAATTCAGGGCTTTCGGCTTGAACGTCTTTTTCGTCGTCCCCCGAAAACGTTACCGTTAGCAATTGTCTTATTTTCTACAGCGATCGGTTACTTATGCGCCAGTTTTTTCATCGGGTTCATTAATGCAGTTAGCCAACTACCCGGTTTATTGCGTTGACTTAATAAGGAGTTAAATTATGGAAAAGATAATTATTAAGGGTGGTCATCGTTTATTTGGACGCATTGCCGTTGAGGGAGCAAAGAATGCTGTTTTACCGCTTCAAGCAGCAGGAATTCTTGCCTCTACTGGAACTCTTCATTTAACTAATGTTCCGGTATTATCAGATGTCCTAATGATGAATGAATTATTAAAATTTTTAAATATTCGGGTTCAATTTAATCAGGAGAATCATGTTATCGATTTGAATGCTAGTCAAAAGGTTTCATCAGAAGCGCCGTTTCAATATGTAAGTAAAATGCGTGCTTCGATGGTAGTAATGGGCCCATTATTGGCAAGAACTGGTTATGCTAAGATTGCTCTTCCAGGCGGATGTGCAATTGGCTCCCGACCAATTGATCTTCATCTTAAAGGACTCCGTCAGCTTGGAGCAGTTATTGAACAGCACGATGGCTATATTGAAGCACGAGCCGATCGATTAGTTGGAACAAATATCTACTTAGATTTTCCTAGCGTTGGTGCTACCCAGAATATTATGATGGCGGCAACATTAGCAGAGGGGATTACAACAATTGAGAATTGTGCTCGTGAACCAGAAATTGTTGATTTAGCAAACGCCTTAAATAAAATGGGTGCCCGGGTGCATGGGGCTGGGACCGATGTTATCCGTATCCAAGGAGTTAACTTTTTACATGGCTGTGATTATCGGGTAATGTCTGACCGGATTGAAGCGGGAACCTTTATGATTGCAGCCGCTGCAACTAATGGTGATGTCGTTATTGAGAATGCCGAAAGCAAGTATAATGAACCATTAATTGCAAAGCTGCAAGATATGGGAGTTACGGTGATCGACCAGGATGATGGAATTCGAGTGCTAGGAACTTCGGTCTTGTTACCATCAACGGTCCAAACAGCACCGTATCCTGGTTTCCCAACAGATTTACAGCCGCAAATGACAGTATTACAGCTATTAGCAAACGGTACAAGTATGATGAATGAAACGGTCTTTGAAAAACGCTTCATGCACCTTGAAGAATTGCGCCGAATGAATGCAGAATACCAAATTAAAAACTCAACGGCTGTATTGAGTGGGCCAACGAAGTTTAGCGGGGCGGAGGTTGCCGCCACCGATTTACGTGCTGGTGCAGCTTTGGTCATTGCGGGATTGGTTGCCCAGGGAATTACCCAAGTTCGTAATTTGAAGTACCTTGACCGTGGATATTACCACCTTCATCAGAAACTGGCACAACTCGGTGCACAGATTGATCGGGTTAATATTGAGGACCAAATCGAGTTGGCATCTACTAAAGAGGTTAACCATCCTGAACGTGGTTAGCATTTTCAATTATGTGGTATAATTACCAACGTTATTATAAAAATTGACCGGAAGGAGAAATTACATAAATGGCAAAGGATATCGGAATCGATTTAGGAACTGCAAACGTTCTAATTTATGTTCAAGGCAAGGGCATTGTCCTGAATGAACCTTCAGTTGTAGCAATTGACACGCAAACTAATAAAGTATTAGCTGTGGGTTCAGAAGCATATCGAATGGTTGGGCGGACACCAAGCAATATTCGTGCTATTCGTCCATTGAAGAACGGTGTTATTTCCGACTTCGATGTTACTCAAGAAATGCTTTCATACTTTATCGGCAAATTGAGTGTTAAGGGCTTTATGTCAAAGCCAGATATCATGATCTGTGCTCCAACAAACATTACTGAAATTGAACGAAAGGCAATTATTCAAGCAGCCGAGCAATCAGGTGGGGGTAAAGTTTACCTTGAATATGAGCCTAAGGTTGCTGCAATTGGTGCAGGGCTCGATATCTTTAAACCACGTGGTAGCATGGTTATTGATATGGGTGGTGGTACTAGTGATATTGCCATTCTTTCACTAGGTGATATTGTTGCTAGCCGGTCAATCCGGATGGCTGGTGATAAGTTAAACAATGATATTACTGCCTACATTAAGGATCACCATGGCTTAATTATTGGTGAGCATACTGCTGAACAAATTAAGATGGAGATTGGAACTGCATTACCAGTTGATGAACCTAAAAAAATGGATGTTCGTGGTCGTGATGTTGCTACCGGAATGCCAAAGCAAATCACAACTGATGAAAATGAAATTGAAGAGGCAATTCACGGTACTCTTGATCAAATTGTTAAGGCAACAATTAGTGTTCTTGAAACCATCCCACCTGAATTAGCAAGCGATATTATTGATCGGGGAATTATGCTTACTGGAGGGACGTCACTTCTTAAGGGAATTGATCAACTCTTCAGTGATCAGTTAAAGGTTCCCGTTGTTGTTTCTCAGGATCCACTTGATAATGTCGCCAAGGGTGCTGGTGAAATGCTAGAACGAATGCAAAAGACAGATAATAGTAAAAAAGGTAAGGACTAGTGAGTAAGTTCGCGTGTCGGATGATTCGGTGGTATCAACGAAACATATCGGCGAAGCGATCTTTTAGAGCTTGTCGGTACTATCCCTCTTGTTCTCAATATACGTTAGAAGCAATTCAGCGTTTTGGATTAAAGGGAATACTGCTTGGAATCGTTCGGGTACTACGGTGCCATCCTTTTGCTCATGGTGGTTACGATCCGGTTCCAACAAAATTTACTTTCCATCGAGTTATGAAATAGTAAAGGTGAAAAAGTGGCAAAAAAAGATAAAAAAATTGAAGTTAATGTAAAGGATATTGAGCGTCGTCATCAACCAGTTCAGCAAGTGTTCATTGGCAAGCGACTGATTGGTGAAGTATTAGCGGATGGTAACCGATTCAAAGCCTTGCTAACCGCTGACGAAAGCGAGTTTTATGTTCGTTCTCAAGAAGAAGGACTAGAAGTTGTCCTCCAACAATATCATTTACATCAAGGATAATGCGATGCAGCAGCGTTGCTAAAATCTCAAAAAAGGAGCTCAAGAATGCAACGTTCTCAAAGTGATGATGAGAGTCGAATTGACTGGGGGATTATTTTCTGTGTTTTACTTCTGGCCTTAATTGGGTTAGCCTCAATTTACGTTGCGGCTGTCCATGACACGGGTGGTTCAACTAGTGTTATGCGTCAAGTAGTAAGTCAGTTGATTTGGTATGTCATCGGAACAATTCTGGTTATTATAATTATGCAGTTCGATTCGGAACAGCTATGGAAGGTTGCTCCGTTAGTTTACTGGGTTGGAATATTTTTAATGTTTGCGATCCTCGTATTTTACAGTCGAGCATATTACGCCAATACGGGGGCCAAAAGCTGGTTTGCGATTGGACCATTTACTTTTCAACCATCAGAAATTATGAAACCGGCTTACATTTTGATGATGGGCCGGGTAATTACAACTCACAATAACCATTATAATGTTCATACAGTTAGGTCCGATTGGCGATTAATTGGGACAATGTTTTTGTGGTTATTACCAATTTTAATTTCACTAAAGTTACAAAATGACTTTGGGACAGGATTAGTTTTCTTTGCAATCTTTTGTGGAATGATCCTGGTTTCCGGAGTGACATGGCGGATTATTGCCCCAACCGCAATTGGGCTAATTGTTGTTGGGGGATCGGCACTGGCAATGGTTACAAGTTCTGTTGGTCGGACAATTTTGGAGCATATTGGCTTTCAAGCCTACCAGTTTGACCGGGTTGATACTTGGCTTCATCCAGAACAAGACACAAGCAACCAGGGCTACCAACTATGGCAAAGTATTAAGGCAGTTGGTTCGGGCGGAATTACCGGAACTGGCTTTGATAACTCTAAGGTATACGTCCCTGTTCGTGAATCAGATATGATTTTCTCAGTTATTGGGGAAAACTTTGGCTTTATTGGAAGTGCCCTGTTGATTCTTCTCTATCTTCTGTTAATTTATTTAATGATTCGGGTAACTTTTGATACCAGAAATGAATTCTATGCGTATATTTCAACGGGTGTAATCATGATGATTTTATTCCACGTTTTTGAAAATATTGGAATGAACATCGGATTGCTACCACTAACTGGTATTCCATTACCATTTATTAGTGCTGGTGGTTCGTCCCTGATTGGTAACCTGATCGGAATCGGGATGGTAATGTCGATGAGATATCACCATCACTCTTACATGTTTAGTAATAACAAAGAATTTAGATAGATGGGGTGTAGTGGAAGATGGCTACTGAAAGTTACTTTTGGACAGAAAAACAAAACAACGGTAACACACGTTTAGGTTTAAATGATAATGGTCGTGATGATCTTGGCCAAGTTAGTTTTATTGATGTTCCTGCTGTTGGAACAAAGTTAACTAACGGGGGTAAGTTTGTTGCTGTTGAAGCTGAGAAGGCAGTAACTGATATTGATAGTCCAATTGACGGTGAAATTGTTGCGGTAAACCAAAAAGCAATTGATCAACCAGAATTGCTTGGTTCAAGTGACAAAAATGATAATTGGATTGTTGAGGTTAAGGCATAACATTCTAATGATATATGGTAAGAGGCTTAGGGAAACCTGGCCTTTTTCATTTTTAAAATTAATTTGAATTAGGTATTGACAATAAAAAGTGAACTTAGTATTATAATATCAATTGAAATATTAGAATACTATTTGAAAAGATGAGTAGATACTAATTAATCACTCAGAGAGTTCTTGATTGGTGAAAGAGAATTGGTTGATGGTACCGAAGATGGTCTTTGATTAAAGCGTGTTAGTGAGTCTGATGATAAGCTAATATTGGTTACTGCCCATTATCGCAGGTGAGTGTTTACTGACACTTATTAAGGTGATCATTGTGAAGTGATCATAAACTGCGGTGGTACCACGAAGCCTTTCGTCCGTTTAATAATTTGTTTATTGAACGAACGAAAGGCTTTTTTATTGAAAAGGAGGAAGAGTAATTGATTCGGTTTAAGGATGTCTCAAAAACATATAATGGTAAAGAAGGCCCGGTAAAGGCAATTAAAGACGTTAACTTGACAATCCCTGATGGAAAAATTTATGGGATCGTTGGTTATTCTGGAGCTGGGAAAAGTACTCTAATTCGAATGATTAACGGCTTGGAAACACCAACTACTGGTTCTGTAACCGTAAATGGTCAAGAAATTAGTCAACTAAAAGGGGAAGCGCTCCGGGAAGCCAGATTAAAAATTGGGATGATTTTCCAGCACTTCGACTTGTTATGGTCACGAACCGTCCAGGAAAATGTTGAATTTCCATTAGAAATTTCTAAAAAGGGAAACAAGACAGAACGTCAGCAAAAGGCGGAAGAATTAATTAAACTGGTTGGCCTTCAAGGAAAAGAAAATGCTTATCCTTCAGAATTGTCTGGTGGGCAAAAGCAACGGGTTGGAATTGCTCGCGCCCTTGCTAATGACCCTAAAATTTTATTATCTGATGAAGCGACAAGCGCTTTGGATCCAAAGACAACGGATGAAGTTTTGGATCTCCTTGTTGATATTAATCGCCGTTTAGGATTAACAATTGTCGTAATTACTCATGAAATGCATGTTATTCGTAAAATTTGTGATCATGTTGCGGTACTGGATGCTGGAACGATTGTTGAAGAGGGGCCGGTTTTGGATGTCTTTAAGCACCCGCAACAAGCAATTACGAAACGGTTTGTTAACCAAGAAACATCTACTGGTTCTGCCGATGATACCCAAGTTGTCGTTAAACAATTATTGGAATCCCATCCTGATGGGGTAATTGTTAAATTAACCTTCCATGGTGACCAGGCAAAATTGCCAATCGTTTCTGAAATGTTACGACAATTCCCTGAAACAAATATGAGTATTATTGAAGGGAATATTCACCAAACACAGGAAGGATCAATTGGTTCATTGTATATTCAATTAACTGTCGATAACGATAACCAGGATCAAATTAAGGGCGCTTTAGATTATCTGAAGACAATGAGAGTAGAAACAGAGGTGATTAACCGTGAACAATAGTGGATTTGCTTCATTCTTTGAATTTAATAAAGTTGATTGGACAAAAATGGGTCAAGCAACCTGGGAGACTGTTTGGATGACGGTTGTCTCTATGGTTGCGGTAGCAATTTTGGGGATTATTCTTGGATTGATTTTGTTTGAAACCCAGAATAGTAACTCAATTGGTGCCAAGATTGTTAACTGGGTAGTTGCAGCGCTAGTAAATATCTTCCGGTCAATCCCGTTCATTATCTTAATTGTTCTGTTGCTACCAGCAACTCAAGCACTGGTTGGAACGATTATGGGACCACGAGCGGCGCTACCATCGCTGATTATCTCAGCTGCACCATTCTATGCCCGGTTAGTTCAAATCGCCTTTGATGATTTAGATCATGGGGTGATTGAAGCAGCTAAGGCAATGGGCGCAACCCGCTGGCAAATTGTTACTAAGGTTTTAATTCCGGAAAGTTCGCCAGCTTTAGTTTCGGGAATTACGGTTACTACCATTTCATTAATTGGTTACACCGCAATGGCTGGGGCAATTGGTGCCGGTGGCTTAGGGAACCTTGCTTACTTAGATGGTTTCCAGGCAAGTAACAATGCCGTTACAATGATGGCCACGATTATTATCGTCATAATTGTTTTTGTCTTCCAATTCTTGGGTGACACAGTTGTTAAGAAAATTGATAAGCGTTAATTAGAAAACGGAGGGAATTCTTATGAAGAAAAAATGGTTAGCAGCAATTGCAACATTAGCATTAGGGGCATTAGTCCTTACCGGATGTGGAAAGCAAAAGGAAACAACTTTGACTGTGGGGGCTTCTTCAACCCCTCACGCTGAAATTTTGAAGCACGTTCAACCTCAATTAAAGAAGGAAGGGGTTAACCTTCAAATTAAGACATTCCAAGATTATGTATTGCCAAACAAAGAGTTAGCAAGTGGTGATTTAGATGCCAACTACTTCCAACACAAGCCATTCTTGGACAACTGGAACAAGAAGAATCATGGAACTTTAATTAGTGTCGGAAATGTTCACCTGGAACCAATTGGATTCTACTCTAAGAAGTACAAGAAGTTATCTGATTTACCTGATGGGGCAACGATTTTAGTTTCAAATAACGTTGCGGACTATGGACGGGTTCTTCAAATCTTAAAGGATGCCGGTTTAATTACATTGAAGCCGGGAACTAAGATTGAATCTGCTAACTTTAATGATATTCAAACTAACAAGAAGAACCTGAAGTTCAAGACAGATCTTGAACCAAAGCTCATGACGCAATTCTACAAGCGTGGTGAAGGTGACGCAGTTGTCATCAATGCCAACTACGCTGTTCAAGCGGGCTTAAATCCAAAGAAGGATTCAATCGCCCTTGAAAAGAATACTTCACCTTACGCTAACTTAATTGCAGTTCAAAAGAAGAACAAGAATAATCCAGCAATTAAGAAGTTAGTTAAGGCCCTTCAATCCAAGTCAACTCAACAATGGATTAATAAGCACTACAACGGTGGTGTCGTTGCGGTTTACCCTAATGGTAAATAAAAGAGTAACCGTTTCAATATAAATAAATAGCTCCAAGAATTCGTTTTTATCGAAAGCTTGGAGCTATTAATATTTTAAAACTTAACCTAGTGAATTAACAACATTGAGTTTGAAGAGGAGAAGGTTAAAGGTAACAATTACAGCTGTAATGATAAATACCATACTATAACTAGAAACTCCAGCGATAGTGGAGCCAAGTAGTGGACCAAAAATATTTCCAATGTACATTGCGCTTTGGTTCCAGGAAAAAATACGTCCAGTAATCATTGCAGGCGTGTTTTTGGTAAGAAGGGTTTGTACTTGTGGGAAAAGACATGCATCCGTAAAGCCAACCAGGAAGCGTAAGATCCCAAGTTCAAACGCGTTTTGGACAAAGGCGGTCAGGAAGAAGAGAACAATTGCACCAGTAAAACCGGCGATAATTACTTTTTGGGTACCAATACGATCACCAATTGCACCAAACCGAGAAGCGGCAAGAAAAGTGGCAATTCCAGGAAGTGCTGCAATTACTCCAGAAACGAAGACAACGTTCCCCTGGTGACGCATTAATTGACTAACGTAGAGGGAAACGATCGGGTTAATCGAATTATTGGCTGCTTGAATGATCAGGGTTGTTAGGAGAAGTCCAAAGATCAACCGTGGCTTTTTAAGTGCAGCCACCACACTACGTGAACTTGCAAGCTTCTGATTGGTTACCGGTTTAAAATCATCTTCATGAACAAAAAAGAGGGCTAAGAAGAAGGCGATCAAAAGCAAAAGACCGGTAATAAAGAAAGTAACCCGATAACTAAATAACGAAGCAAGAGCACCACCAATAAAGGGACCGAGAAGATTCCCGGCTGTAAACGAGGAAGCCATGGTTCCCAATGCTTGACCTGATTTCTCTTTTGGTGTTTCTGTTGCAATTAAGGCATTGGAGTTAGAAACAAAGCCGGCAAAGAAACCTTGAGTCATCCGGAGAATAAACAGTTGCCAAACATTAGTAACAAGTCCCATTGCTGCTAAGACGATTGCCATACCAAGGGATGCACGGAGGATCATTAGTTTCCGTCCTTTTTGATCTGCTAATTTCCCCCACCATGGAGAAACAAAAGTAGAGACAAAATAAATTCCTGAAAAAACTAATCCGGCCCACATGTTTAATTGTTGATGGGAAAAATGGCCCAGCGTGTTAATGTAAAGTGGCAAGAATGGCATTACTTCGGAAAAAGCAATTCCGGCGATAAAGACGGCAATTGCAAGAACGCGTAAGTTCCGTTGCCAAATTGGGATTCTCTTTTCTACCATACGATAACTCCTTTAATTTAAACTTGCGAAAAAAGTGTTTTTTATTATAACGCAAAGTACCGGGGATGTTAATTTAAGGCTTTCTTGCTTAAATCTAGTAAGAAGAACTAATTCATGGTATACTAAAGATTCTAGGAAAACGGTAATAAATAAAGTTAAACTAAATAAGGTGGTATACGCAATGACTAAAAAGTTAAACATCGCATTGCTGTTTGGTGGCAATTCATCTGAGCATGATGTTTCAAAACGTTCGGCGCATAATATTTATGATGCTCTTGATAAAGATAAGTATAACGTTAGCTTATTTATGTTCACTAAAGATGGGATTCTTCTTGGTAATAGCGCATCACAGCGAATCTTTAATGGTGATGATGAAGACCAAGTTGTTCAAGAAGAATACCAAAAAATGGACCTGAATCAACCATTAGCACCAATTATGGCATTAAACGAGATGAAGACTGTCGATCTCTTCTTCCCGGTAATTCATGGTAACCTTGGAGAAGATGGGACTGTTCAGGGGCTTTTTAAGCTTTTGAAGAAACCATATGTTGGCTCTAATATTGCGGCCAGTGCGATGGCCTTTGATAAGGACTTAACCAAGAAGATCCTTACAGAAGCTGGCATTCGGAATACTCCTTACGTGGTGGTTACACCAGAAAACCGGGCAGATTATCCATGGGCTAAGGTTGAAGAAAAAATTGGTGATTTGGCATTCGTAAAGCCAGCAAAACAAGGTTCTTCTGTTGGAATCCATAAGGTAACAAATGCGGAAGAGTATGAAAAGGCGTTGGATGATGCCTTTAAATATGACTACAAGATTCTTGTAGAACAAGGGATTGATCACCCGCAAGAAGTTGAAATCTCTATTCTTGGAAATGAGCATCCAGTTGCTTCTAAGCTTGGTGCTGTTCGTGTCCCTGAAGGCGATTCTTTCTACAATTATGAAAATAAATTTGTGGATGCTAGTGGGGTTGTTTTTGAATTACCAGTAAAGTTACCAGAATACTTAACTGAAGAAATTACTTCAATGGCTTTGAAAGCATACAAGGTTCTTGGCATGAAGGGAATGGCACGGATTGATTTCTTGGTTGATTCAAATAATGTACCATACCTTGGCGAACCTAATACGTTACCAGGATTCACTAATATTAGTTTGTATCCGCAAATGTGGGAAGTTTCAGGAATTGGTTACTCCGATTTGATTGACCGATTAATTCAGCTTGGCCTAGAAGAATTTGATCGAAATAGTAAGATTAAGTATGACTTCCGTAAACTTGGTGAAGAAAAAGTCGGTACTAAAAAGTACAATGAAGATTAAAGTATTCACTTTATATTCATTTTTATTTAAACTGTCTATTTAATTTATGAAAAAAGAATAAGAAAAGAAAGACTGGTCAAAATAAGTCCTACTAGTCTTTTTTTGTTCCAGATTTCTTCGCATAAACCCATGATTAGTGCTATAATGCATAAGGATATTTTCAACTATAGTTTGTAGATCAGTTGATCTTTCTAATAATTTTAGTCATATTATTAATAAGTTGAGGAAGGGAAGAAAATGAAACTCCGAGGAGACGTCTTAAAGAAAATTCGCCGCAAAAGAGGGTTATCACAGACAGCATTAGCAGAAGGTATCTGTACCCAGGCAACAATTAGTTTAATGGAAAAGAAGAACCGGTTGCCTAAAATGAATATTCTGACTGCAATTTGTGAGCGGCTAAATATTCCCACAGAACGAATTGTGGAGAATAGCGGAAGCGGCATTAATGACCAATTTAACACAATTGTAAATGATTTAGTTGCTGGTAAATTCGAGATTGCTACGGAAGCATTAAATAAGATTCCGGTAAAGAAGCTAGAAAGTGATTTTGATAAGCAACGGTATTATTACCTATTAGGAATGGTTCAAGTTAACTCCAATAAGATTGATGAAGCAATCTTTAGCTTTGAATTAGTGTTAACCCAGTTTGCGACAACCAGCGCTAATATCTACCTTGCAATGACCACTGCGGGAATGGCATTGGCATACTGTAAACGCAATGATCCAGAGCGGGCAGCAAGATTAACTGATCGGGCGGTTCGGTTAATTGATAATAAAAAATTGATCGGGAGCCTGCACCAATGGGCATCAATTTACTGCCAACTTGGCGAACTTTATAGTAACTTAGGTAATTATAAGGATTCGAAAGACATTGTTGAACGGGGAATTGAACTTTGTCGTGAGCATGATTCCCTTTTCATTTTGGACGAATTATACCTTATTCGAGGAAAAGACGAACTAGCATTGGGTGACGATGAGCAGGCAAAGGAAACTTTGGAAATTGCTCGAAGCATTAGTGTAGCGCGTCGTGAATCTTTCGTTAAAGATGAAATTGCTGCTGAATTAGAAAAATTGAATTAAAAAAGAGTATCTGTCAACTAGTATTGACGGATATTGATGCCACTCACAGAAATGTGGGTGGCATTTTTATGTAAATAGATAATCAATTCTTAAAAAGAAAAATTCTTGATTGGTAAACTCGTACAGGTTCGTTTGAGTATTTTAATTTTACAGTTAATTCCTTCTAGGAGGCCGTTGGAAATTCATACTTGGTAGCATGTATGAATGACTGTTTTTTTACAGTGTATCATCGGATAAGATAACGTAGCCTGGATTAATTTGATCTGTTTGTTAGGTTTAAGAATAGATTTAATATTAAGAACCTTAATATTCTGGTCTTCAATTCCAAGGAGATATAAGTGTAAATTATTTTGGGATATCTGTATGACTTTCTTTACATAATTTTTGTGGTGAATTGATTGCACTACACTAAAGTAGAAGTTACACTTTTTATGTAAAAAACTGGTATTGATTTCTCGTCAATACCAGAAAATATATCAATGCTCCTATCTTTAGATATAAACTAACAGGAACTCCATAACTAGTATTAATAATTACGGAGTTCCTGTTAGTTTTAGTTAGAGTTACTTCTTTTTCTTCTTATCAACTTCGATTGGCTTATTATCCAAATCAGTCCGAACGACTAATACATCACAGATTGCTGTCCGGGTAACATATTCGGTAACAGAACCAATTAGGATCCGTTCAACGGCATTTAGCCCTGTAGCACCGATCATAATTAAATCAGCATTCATTTCCTTTGGCACATCTCGGGCAATAATTGTCTTAGGTGCACCATATTCGATTGAGTAGTTGACATTCTTAACGCCCTTGTCTTTAGCATAATCAATATACTTATCAAGAGTCTTCTTTGCGGTCTCAGTAACTTGTTCAACCATTGAACTATCGAAACTGGAAATGTTTTGGAATGCCCGGGTATCAACAACGTGTAATAACCGTAATTCTGTTTCTTCACCGTTCCGCTTAGCAACAGCAACAGCCTTCTTGAAAGCTAATTCAGCTTCTTCAGAACCGTCAACTGGAACCAAAATATGTTTGTATTGTTGAGCCATATTGTGGTGCCTCCTTAATTATTTACCTCTATTATACACTGAAACAAAAATGACAGTAAAGACTCAAGCGTCTAGTTTTTTCGTTGTTCTGCCTGAAAATATCCCATTAATGAATAAGCCATTAAAGTCTCACAAACACAGCCAATAACGACCATTATAACGATAAAGAGAATTGAATTGGTCCAGGCTGCGATCATCGCTAAACCACCGATGATTAATAACAGAAATCCCCAGATAATTAATGCTTTGGAAAGGGGGGCTTGCCGTTCAGGATGAAAGATTAGAAATGGCTTGTGAAGATGAGTTAAGAAGAACAAACCTTCAAATGCAGCAATTAAGCCGAAAAGCGTCATTAAAATTGATAGTAACATGATTAACCTCGTATTTTTAATAAGATATCAATGGGCGTCAACGTTCGTGAAAGAGAACATTGACGCCCAGTTGACAATTATGTACGAAAACTCCGTTAGTGCCGTTAATTGTCATTCAGTGTTGACCTGTGTTTAAGACAGGTGGGACATGACTGTTAGCTATTCAGTTACCAAGTGAAAAGGCATACTGGCCAACTAACGAAGTACTAGTCCCAATTTTATAAGACTGTAAGGCAAACCTGCGTTTAGACAACGCGTACACCACAGAATTTTCACCATTTATATTAGCATGATCTCCCTGAATTAGCAATTAATTAAGGGCGTTGTGAATGGTGACGAAGCCCATTCTTTTGAGCGGTTTTAAGTTGCCAATATTGATTGCCTAATGCTTGTTCAAACCGGCCGTTCTTCTTAGGATGGAAGTATTGAGCGTTTTGAATTCTTCTTGGAAGGTATTGTTGAGCAACCCAATCTTGCGGATAGTCATGAGGGAATAGATAGTTATTGCCATGACCAAGTTTACTAGCACCTTTATAATGAGCGTCTTTCAGGTGATCAGGGACCTCGCCAGTTCCGCCAGCTCTGACTTGCTCTAATGCACTGTCAACGGCACTGATTCCCGAATTTGATTTTGGTGAGAGACAAAGTTCGATTACAACATCAGCTAGGGGGATCCGTGCTTCAGGGAAACCGATTTGTTGGGCAGCTTGAACTGCGGTAACAGCTCGTTGGACTGCAGGCATGTTAGCGAGACCAATATCCTCATAAGCAATCACGATTAATCGTCGACAAATGCTAATTAGGTCCCCAGCTTCAATCAGCCTGGCAAGGTAATGCAGGGCAGCATCAGTATCAGAACCCCGGATCGATTTTTGAAATGCGGAAATTACATCATAGTGAGCATCGCCATCCCGTTCACTGGCAATTGCTTTCTTTTGCACGCTTTCTTCGATTACGGGGAGGGTTAGGTGGATTATTCCATCTTTATCCGGATCAGTTGACTTAGCTGCTAATTCGAGGCCGTTTAGAGCGCTTCGTAAGTCACCATTTGTTGCGGTCAATAATTGTTCTTCGGCGGCAGGATCTAATTTAATTGGCATTTTACCTAATCCACGTTCTGAATCAGTAAGAGCACGATTAACTGCAACTTTCATATCATCAATGCTTAAGGGGGGTACCGGAAAAATTTGGGTTCGGCTTCGAATTGCCGGATTAATACTAATATAAGGATTTTCGGTTGTGGCCCCAATAAGGATGATTTGACCACTTTCTAAATGGGGAAGTAAGAAATCCTGTTTGCTTTTATCTAAACGATGAATTTCATCAAGCAAGAGAATTACTGTCCCGCTCATTTTTGCTTCTTCAGCAACTACTTGGAGATCCTTCTTTGTATCCGTTGCTGCATTTAGTTTACGGAATGCATACTTGGTTGAACCAGCAATGGCGCTCGCAATACTTGTTTTTCCAGTACCAGGTGGTCCATAAAGAATTAGTGATGATAACATTCTTGCTTTGACCATTCGGGAAATAATTTTATTGGGACCGACGAGGTGTTGCTGACCAACGACCTCACTAAGATTCCGTGGTCGCATTCGATATGCCAACGGTTGCAAAACTATTTATCCTCCCTCTTAAATAATTTCTGCCAGAAATGTTTCTTTGATGGTTCCTGGTTTGTCGACGGCTGAACTTGGGTGTTAGGATATCTCTTTTTGACGTCGACTGGTAACTGATAAACAGCTGTTTTTGCGGCTACAACGACAGCTAACGAATCTGGATCAGTTCGAAATTCTGGTTCGGTTTTTAATGTAAAATTAGCATTAGCTGCAGTGGCGCTTTTGATATAATCACGTAACTCAGCGTGGGGAAGGTTACCATTAAGGAAAACTTGGTTACCAATCCCTCGCCGTAATTCTTTAGAGACAGCAAATGACCAGTTTCGTTCTTGAAGCTCAGCAACACTGATTGTAAGGCAGACCCGTTCACGAAAAGTACCAAGATATTTTCGCTGTTCGTCTGGTTTGATCTTTGGCGGACCATAAATTGCGTTATCGATCCGTTGTTCCGTTGCTGATTTATCTTCTGTCATGGCTTAACCTCCCGTTGATAATATATCTAACTATTATACCAATAATGATTAAGCGGTGGTAGAAAAGAGCATTTGGTAAAAGATGCGAAGCTTGATTTGCGTGATTAGACTCGGCAATTTCGGAAATTACTAGTAATAGTAAAAGACTGAGAAAAAACAAAACGTTTTTCTCAGCCTCTCTAATCGCGGAAATTAATTACCAATATCAAGAGCTTGGTGCTTTAGTTTAGGGAAAATCTTCTTATCAGCCCAACCAGTAATTGCTCCCTGGAAAGCAAGAGCAAATAAGGTTCCAAGACCAAAGTTGTAAATTCCGCCTTGCATAACAGCAGCAATGATTGCCATGATTGTCGGTGGAATGTATGATAACCACATTGCAATTGTTGCGTTCCCCTTGCAGTAACGGAAGCGGATAATTTGGAAGAGGTCATCGGCTGGGTGAAGAACTAGGTTAGCCCGCTGGTAGATTGAAATGGCAGTTCCAATAAGGGCAACCCCTAAGAAGTTAATGAATACGTAAAGAATAATCATTGGTAGGGTAGTTGCATCAGGCATAATTCGGTTAAAAATATTTGAAAACCATTGGATAAACAGTGAGAATGGCAACATAAAGATAAAGTTACCACCGATCCGCCGCCAATCCCATTTGTGCATCAAAATTGCATTAAGGACGGAGGTTAACATTCCTAGTACCATAAATGCCCAGAAAAGGGTAGTGGGCTTGTTCCCGAGAACAGCAATCCCAAGGTTGTTTTCGGCAGCTGTCCAATATGCTGAACCAAGAAATTGGGGATGAATGTGTGAACTAGTTACTAGTGTCAGAACGTTCCCCATTGAATTGATTACAATTGAGAAAGCAAAGAGAGCCCAGCTAGCGGCCAAAGAAATTGTTCGTTGCTGTACTTGTCCTTGTGTTGGAATATCATCGTTCATAATTATGCTCCTTTGATCTGTGAACTTATAAATCGTGAAAGTATTCACGCTTATTACGGAAAATAAATTTACAACCTTATGAAAGGGTTGTCAATAGTGCGATTGTGACATATTAACTCTTTATAAATAAATTTATTAAATTATATGTTAACCGGTTAACATATAAGTGATTTTAAAAACAAAAATTGCAATTAAAAAATTTTTCGGTTATTTTGATTAGAAGGAGGTAGATAATGAAAATTATTATTTCACCAGCACGAAGAATGAAAAGTGATCCTGATTCTTTACCTTATGATTCCTTACCTCAATATCTGGAACAGAGCCAGGAAATATTGAAGTGGTTAAAGACATTAACATTTAAACAATTACACCGGTTATGGTGGAATTGTAGTGAGCAACTTGCGCAAACTAACTATCGACGCGTTAAAGAAATGACCCTTACTGATAATCTCACCACCGCAGTTTTAGCCTTTCAGGGACTTCAATACCAGTACATTGGTGCAGGAGTAATGACCGAACGTCAGTTAGATTATCTTCAAGATCATTTGCGAATTTTATCAGGGCTCTACGGAATCCTTAAACCGTTTGATGGAATTTCTCAATATCGTCTGGGAATGGGTGATCGAGCAACGGTTAATCATACTAAGAACTTATATGAATTTTGGGGTGATCGCTTGTATCAGGAGCTGTTTCGGGATGATCAATTAGTGATTAATCTCGCCTCAAATGAATATTCAAAGGCAGTCAAACCATTCTTGCAGCCAAAAGATCGAATGATTACCTGTATTTTTGGCGAAGAAGTTAACGGTAAGATTAAGCAAAAGGCAACCTTGGCAAAAATGGCTCGAGGGAATATGGTTCGCTTCTTAGCAGAAATTGACGCAACCAAGGCATCTGATTTAAAAGAGTTTTCCGTTGGTGGATATCAATTTCGAAAAGACCTTTCTACAACTGAAAAGTTTTATTTTGAACTTCAGAAACATGAAAAATGAACTAATAACAAAACGAAGGTCACAAGTCTTACCAGATCAGACTTGCGACCCTCTATTTAAAGAAAGAAATTAGTAGCTATGAACCTATACTCAATAATTGTGGGAAGGAAAAGTAGGTTGAACTGATACAGTATCAGATTCAATGTATTTTTTCACTAGTGAGAAAACTCTTAATTTAATGCATTATTTTATGTTCAATTATTTTAGATTGTTTAGTTTTGAAAGTCACGTTTTAGCTCAACAATAAACTGCTGAACATGACTCACTTCGAAAGCAGCGCGATAAATAATTCGTTGTCTTTCAATTATCTCAAGGCTCTTGGGATGTGGATAAGTGGGGATTTACTACCTTAAATATATTGACAAGTGTTGCTATAACTTTAGGACGTAGGCATTTCAATAAGATAGAAGGCGGGATAAAGCGGAGACTCCTAGGTAAGATTTAGAAAGAACGAATTATATTAATAATCCACTTGTGCTAATCAAATATAAATAATAATTACTATTTACAGTTATGAATATATAATATTTTTTATTTTTAATCAAATGAAATGATCGGTAGATCCATTCCCTTTTAATATCGGCTGATAATCCATAAGGGAATGTCTTTTTTATAGTTAGGAAAACAAAAAGGAGCCGGAAATTCCGACTCCTTTTTAGGAACTTAGTAACCTTAAAGATTACTTGTTGTAGCGTTTACTGTAATTTTTACCGATTTTAAAGAGCTAAAAATTCTATTTCTAGCCGTTACCTTTCGTTACCAATTTTGAAGTTGGGACACTTTTCGGGACACCAATTTGTGAAAGTGCATTGTCGATTTGCTTATCTCCTTCTTTTTTGTATTCGTCAATTAAATAAGCATACCGATTAGCGGTTGTGGTGATATTACTGTGCCCTAACCTTTTACTTATTGCATATAATGGAACGTTATGAGCTAGCAAGTAAGCGACATGAGAGTGACGTAAGCTGTGAAAGTGAAAGTTAGGCTTGTCAATGTTGCACTTCTTTAGAAACGTTCTCAACGTACGGTTAACAGATGAAGAGCCGGGCATTTTACCGTAAGTTGGGTTCATAAAGACAAGCTGTTCATCATTGCCTTTTAACTGTGATAGCAGGTCAAGAAGTTCATCGTTAACGTGGATAATTCTATTTGATGATTGCGTTTTGGTTGGCTTGAATGGATTGTCTGGTGTTCCTGAAAGATAGTTCCATGACTTGTTGATTGTGATCGTTTTAAAGCTGAAATTAACATCGTTCCAAGTTAACCCAGCAATTTCAGATAATCGCATTCCAGTATAAATTGCTGTCAAAATCATATACCGAGTTGTGAAATAGGGGGTCAACTTAAATTCCAGGGCGTTAGTTAATCTGTTCAACTCATCAATGCTAAGATACTGTACTTTTTTGACATTCTCATCATTCCACACTAATTGCGCATTAGCAGTGAAGTCCTTATGAATGATTCCGTCAGCCATTGCAGATTTAACACAAGTTTTAAGGTAGCTATTAACCTTGCTGACTGTTGGTTTTGAATGGCTTTTACCGAACTCGTTGATGAATAACTGGTACTGCCTTCTCGTGATATTTTCTAGCTTAGAATTACCAAAATATTGATTAATAACGTTGATGCAGTAACTATAAAATTTAGCGGTTGCTGTTGAGACGTTATTTTTCTTATAAGTATCGTACCAATCTTGATAGTATTTTAAGAACGTGGGGTTAAGTGAGGTTAGAACGCCATTATATTTTTGAATTTCTAGTTTTGCACCGTACTCCCGTGCTGCTGATTTAGTCTTAAACCCTGATTTTGACTTTTTATGTTGCTTACCAGAAGCGTCACGCCACGTTACACGAACCATGTAACTTTTACCACGTTTTACTATTTGAGCCATGATTAATTCACCTCTTTTTAATTAAAAGAGGGCTATATTACTTCAAAAGAAATAATATAGCCCTCGCTCTTAATAGAGTAATAGATATAGACCATTTAGTAGAAAATGGTCGGCATTTCTGTCGATACGTTTATTATGTCATATAGTGTTATATTATTCAATTATTTTAATTAATCCCTGTCTAATCTTATCTAAATTTTCAGGGGAAATCTGTGTATTTCCTGAAATTGTATAGTGGCTTAGCTTTGCAACACGTAACTTGCTGACCGACTTAATATCAGAAATGACAGCATAAGATTGCTTATTATATCTGTTTAATTTCTTAGCTAACTCCTGCATCTGTTGAAGATTATCATTTAGTTCACTAATAGTATCATCTATATTTTTTTGGAAAATGATCGCAGTCTCAACGAATGATACAAAATCAAAAATATTCTTATGCTGTTCCCATGAGTCAGCTTGTTTTATTTGTTTGATTAAGGATTCAAGCTCATCATTTTTAGATGGGCTTAGTTCAATCTTATAATCTGATTTAGGAAAGTCTTTTATGTTATTGTCGTTAATAAACTTAATGTCATTATCTGTGAAAGAAAAATGATTATTTTTATGGCTACTAGTGAACTCCTCAAGCCTGTTAACAACTTTTTTGATCTTCTTTTGCTCTTCGGCCTTACGTGTTTCAATTAGTTCATTTATACCGGACATTAAATCGTATCCTAGATCTATATATCCTCTGTGATAATGAGATGATAATGGAACAACCGTAACCTTCCGTTTATACTTAGTATCATCATTGTTAATAACAACCCCGAAATGTTTTCCACCCAATTCGTTACCAATCGTTACACCATAATCAATCATAACAATAGTACCCTGGCGAAATCGCCTATAATAATGTGGCAAATTATTTTTAATTTCTTTATCAAGTAGATATCCATATGACGACATCCAATTAGGTAATCTGGATACTTTCCAATTGGAAGGGTCTCCACCATAATAAATATCATTAAATTTAGAAATCTTTTTTCTTTTTTGTTCCTCACTATATTCAATCATTCTTTCAATTCACCTCTTCGTACGTATGTTCATTTTACTTTCTTTTTAAACCGCTCCACAAATACCGGTGGGGCGGTTATTTTTATTTTTCGTTTAGTTTATGGAGTTCCTTCTTAATTTCCTGCAAATCATGATGAATAATGTAAGCACTAACTAAGCTTGGGTCAGTTCCTATAATATTGCCACTATCTACTGAATCTTGAATTCTTGAAATAATCTTTTTATATGCTAACTCATCATCGAAGTTTGATAATTTTTCATCTAATTTTTTTATTTGGTCTTCACGTGAACTGAATAACCCCATAGTTACAACTTCCTTTCTTTTAGCAATGACTCTATTTCATTTAACTTATCCTCTAGCCTTTTATTTTGCCGTTTTAACTCATCAATTTCATTATTTGAACTATTATTTTTAGCAAAAATGCTTGTTAAGCTACTAGTTAACATACCAATTAGTCCAATTCCGATAAGCATGTCAATAACTGCTGCAATTTTCCCTAAACCTGTTGCTGGAGAAATATCACCATAACCAACAGTCGTTGCCGTTGTAATTGACCACCAAAGAGCAGTTTCAAAACTAACCTTTTCGGATATACAAAAGATTGACGACGTTATTATCATAACTGCCAGACTGATATACAGATAATACATTAATCCATTAATCTTTAAAAATTTTTCGAGCCGACCTACAAGACCAACTAAACGAGCAATTCTAAGTATCTTGAATAATCTAATCAGTCTACCTATACGGTTAATTCTGAACAGTGAAAATATTCCACTTGCAGGAATAATAGATAGTAAGTCAAAAACATTATTTTTGATAAATCTAAGCTTATCTTTTGAAAATATTAGTCTAGCGAAATAGTCAATTGCAAAGATTATTAAAATACCATTATCAATATAGCTGTATGGTGGACTAACAATATTAATTTCGTTGCTATAATCCATGACCATAAGCAGAATGGATATAACGGCTAAAGTAGCCATTGAAGCATTATAAAGTTTAATTGTTATCTGGCTTTTCATTATTAATTTTTACTATTGATTTCATAACTCCTCATAATTTCAGCTTTTATCGTCATCAGTATTTGGACACACATTAATTATTTCGCATAATACTCTTTAATTTCTTCACTTACTACACTAGAAAGATAGTGTGGCACATGAAAAGCTTGCATGAAATTAGCACTGTTAACACATTGAATATCTGTATCTTGACAATAGAACGGGATCAAAAGCTTAACAGCTCCAACGTTTGCCTTATATTCCACAGATTCTTTACCAGTAAAGCAGGCGTGGTAATAATAAACATCGCCTTTGTCTCCATGAATGACATGCGACATTTCATGAGCTAATTGAAAAACGAATTCTTTAGGATTATGCCAATCAAGATTCATTACTACACGTCTGTATTCATAACTACTACCCGGTGGGGTAATAGGCGAAAAATGTTTCCACTTAATGTCAATATGATATTCTTTAGCTTTTTCTAATAAATAGTCACAAGCTTCCTCTACTCGTTCATAAATCATTCCTCATCACCACGCAATAAACGTTTCATGTACTCTAGATCTTCTGGTGGAATTTCTCTCCCTTCATATGTAAAGATAGTATCTTTATCTGCAAGATCGGCTGTTTTCTTTTTCTCGGTTTCGCCAAGCAAGTAGTCTGCGGATACTCCTAAAACCTTAGCAACTTTATTTAAAGATTGTGTACTGGGAGTTTTTGAGTTCCAACGATATATACTATTAATTCCTATACCGGCTTCTTCTGCTACTTTTTGCAGTGACCATCCTCTCTTTTTTGATAATTCCTTAATTCTGTCTACAGTTTTCATATCAATCAAACCTTCTTTTGACTATTTTTATCACGAATGATTAAAAAACAGTTGACAATTTATCACGAATGATTGATAATAAGATTGTCAACAAGTTAAGTAACATAAACAAAAAGCCATAAACGCCGTAAAATAACGGTTTTTGTTTTAAGTTGATTTTATCACGAGTGATAGAAACAAGCAACAAGTTGATAAACGTTTCAAGAGAGGGGGAATAGGCTATGTCAGTAGAAAACGAGCTTGAAAAGGCAACAGCTGATGTAGAGCGAAACATTAAGATGAAGCTTCTTGAGCGTGATATGACACAAGCTGAGTTATCACGTTTGCTAACCATTAATCGTCAACAAGTTAATCGCGCAATCAAGGGTGACAATTCGCCTAAAGCGTTTGAAATTCGCAAGAAGATTTACCGTGTTCTGAATATGTAGGAGGTGATTTGATGAAACAAGAAAAAGTAAAAGAAATTGCTAAAGCGATGAGCGGACTCAGCTATCGTGAATTTGAAGAAGTAGCAAGCATTATTGAAGCGAGCTATCACGTAACAAAAAAAGAACTGACCTCCGAAGAGATCAGTTCAGCAATTAAGAACGTACATTAGTCATAAACGATTTGCAACAGATAAGGACTAATGCGATATTCCTTGCCCTCGTAAATCAGTTCTAAGTAAGGCAACTGATATGCGGAGTTAAACATGTCACGTTTTTCCGGTGCATAGATTTTAGCATTTTCTTCCCACCAGATTAAAGGCGACTTGTGATGAATGCCAACTTCGCAGTTGGGGTCAGATGTTAAATCAGTCCAACCCATCGGGGCTAAATTGGCATAAATATGTTTTTTGGGCTCCATTAATATTCACCTCCTTTCATTAGGAGATGAATTAATTATAGCAAAAGAAAGGAGTTGATTAGATGGCACAGTTGAGTATTCCCATTCCAGATGAGCAAATTAATTCTGCTGTGCATGAGGTAGTAGAAAAAATGAATCTCGTGCCGAAGAGTGATTTGCAAGGAATTACCTGGACAATGGACGAGTTTCGTAAGAAGTGTTGTGGCGGCAAGTCACCAACTTGGGTACGGACATTCATTTTTGACGAGTTTCCTGAAACAGACTATGCAAATGGTGGTTGGTGCTTGGCACCACATAAAACTGATGGCATCAAAGGAACTACTATTTTTGCTTACGAAGCTACCCGGTGGATGGAAAAACATAAATATGACATCGACTGGGAAGCTAAAACAGCATAAGGAGGTAATCATGACACAGATAGTATTTTTTGCAGCAGTAGCAATCGCAATGCTGATTGTGCTGGGTAATTCGTTTCAAGAGGTAAAGAAAAAAGCCACCTCGAAAGGAGATGACTAAATGACAGCATGGATACTGTTTTTTCAACTAATAACGTTAGCAGCATCATTAATTGGATTGTATTTCAACCTAAAGGAATGAGGAAACAAATGATTAAAAATAGCTCAATTAAATGTGCTTTAGAAACTTATGAATCATTAAAAAAGAACAATTTTACCGATAGGCAAATCAGTAAAATTGCTCAAATAATCTTAGCTCTCACTATCAACGATAAGAGCTGGCCTAATTAAAAGTCTTTCTTTTCAAGTGACTTCAAGAAACCATTGTAAGCACGCTGATAGTAATCGGTAATAGCATCACATCCATCTGCATTACCTGACACGGCTTTTTCCCACATTTCAAATGAAAAGCCTTGTCCGTCAGCACTTAAATGATTAATACCATGACTAAGCATCAGCATTGCCAAATCATGAGCACGTTGTTCTTTATCAGTCATACAATTCACCTCCTTTCATAGGAGATGAGTTAAGCATATCACATTGAAAGGAGGTAAGAAGTCATGATTAACGAAGTTCTGCACTCACGGTTGATAGCATTCGCACTTGGAGCGTGGATGGTTTACTGCGGTTCAATCGGTGCATATGACGGGGCATTATTTATCCCAATGATTTATGCGCTGCTACTGCTACTCAATCACATGGATCAAAAAAAGAGCACTCGTTCCGCAAAAACGAATGCTCAAAATAAGTAATAAATCAAATATAGATTCGAGGTTAATTATAGATGGAAAACATTTTGAATGCAATTAAAGATATGCCATTAAAGGCTGCTTACTACATGGGTAAGCGTGACGCTTATCGGAAAGAGTTAGCTGATGAGCTTGCTCTAGCTAAGGTTAAGACTACTCCAACTCAGATCGGACGCATCAAAGTTTATTACCTTCTAGCAGATTCTTTTGATGAGCGATTTGCTGAAGAAATGGGGTGGATCTAGTGAATAACATTAATTGGGATAAGTGGTTTGAGGACGATAGTGAGTCCATGTCTAATTGTCCTTGGATTGACCATACACCATATGACGATGGTACTTACTACGGTGACGAAGACGAGGAGGAAGACTAATGGAAACAACCGATTATGCACTCGATGAAGCGGCGGCTATTAATCTTCGCCTGCGTGAATATCGAGCTAACAAGAAGAAACTTGAAGCAATTGATGAGTCCGAACGCTCTGAACTGCAAGAAGTTAAGCAGTTTTATGACTACAAGCGGAATCAGCTTGAAGAAGATAATGAACGGCTTAAACAAGAACTACTTGGGTTTATTGATACCGAGAATGGTCAAACATCAGTGACTACCTCAATGGGGAATGTTCAAGCACGGACCACAAAGGATAGCTGGAAGTGGGGAAGTAAAAGCATCCAACAGAAAGCGATGAAGTCATTACCGAGTGAACTACTTAAAACTGTAACTGAATTAGATAAGCCAAAAATCAAGGAAGCAACCACTATTACCGATGATGGCAAGGTGGTACTGAATGATACCGGAGAAATTATTAATGGCTTATTTGGTATCAAGGGTGGTCAAAAACAAGTAGTCATTCGATTGGACAAGTGAGGTGTTCATCATGAAGTTCTATAAAGCTGGAGAAATTCCAGAAGTTCCACACATGTACTTTATTTATGGAGATGGTGGAACAGGTAAGACAAGCCTGTTTAAACAATTTCAAGGTAAGAAGATTTTATTTAGTTTTGACCGCTCAACCAATCCATTACGAGGTCAGAAAGATACAGACTTCATGGTCATTGAAGAACAAGATTTTGCTAATGTTCAAAATTTAGTAACTGGTTTTATTCAAAGAGTTATTAATAGCGGTGATTACGATGCAATTGCATTAGACAACGTTAGTTCACTGCAAAATATTGTACTGGATAACATTGACCATGCCTCGAAAGATAATCGACAAAACTATCAAAAGTTGCAGTTGTGGTTCCGTCAGTTAGCAACTATGTTGCGAGAAAGCAATATGACAATATTCGCAACGGCACACCAAATAGATAATGGTGCAGGAGGTCTTACCGGAGCAGGACGCTATGGCGCCGATATGAACGAGAAAACGTTTAATGCCTTTACTAGCGTATTTGATTTCGTTGGACGCTTGTACGTTGAAGATGACCAGCGCTGGATTGATTGCAACCCAGAGAGCGGTAATCACGGTAAAAATCGAATTGATGAACGAAAGAAGTTTCGTGCGGAAGAATTAATCGAACCTAAACAAGAAGAACCAAAAGAAAAAGGAGCTGCTTAATCATGGATAACCAACCAGTATTATTTATAACTAATCATAGAAATGTTTTCGGATCACAGGTACCAGATGAAGCTGGTATTTATAACGTTTCTGTTTCACCACAATCAATCGCAAAAAATTCTAGCAATAATAATCCAATGGCTTCAATGAATTATGTGGTGCTTGACGGAACACAAAAGGGTAAACGTATTTTTGACCGATTAACTTGGACTGCTAATACTCAAGAGAATCATGACTTATCAGTTAAGCGATTTAATACTGCGATGATGGCAGCAGGCTTTCAAGACGGAATTAAAATTCATTCTATTCCAGAATTTGTTCAACAAATGACTAATCAACGGCTTGCTGTTGAAACTGAATGGCAAAGAAGTGATAACGGCAACTATTATTTGAATGTTAAGAGCTACCAGCAGTTGCTTGCTAACGGTAGTCAACCTAATGGTATCAAGAGACCTCAAAGCAATAATCAAAACAATAAATTTGGTAATAGCAACTACAACAATAATCAAAGTCAAGCACAATCATACGGTGGTGACGGTGCACCAATTGATATTGATGACAGTCAACTACCGTTCTAAGGACTGACAAATGATGGAAACAGGGTCAGCTTGGATTCAAAAGGGCTACGGAATAATTAAATATGATGTTGAACCTAACTGGGAACACATCGCAACAATTAATGATGGCAACCTTCAAGGTGTCCCTGTTGAAGTTAACTATGTGGACCCGAGAAGAGCAAGGCCACGTCAAAGACGACTCTATTATGCGTTGCTTGGCGACATCATTAATTGGTCCGGTGAGGCTAAGGATTACCTTGATGAATATTTCCACAATCTTTACTGGGAAAAAACATGTGGTCAAGAAATTAGTTTAAGTAATAACACAACCAATACGGTCAGTGACGCTAAAAGAATGATTGATTATGTGATTGATTTTATCTTCGACAATGAGGTTCCGGTTAAACAGGGCTATGAATTATTGCCGAGAAACGAAGAACACTTCCAGTATCAAAGCGTAATGCATAAGAGCTGTTTAATTTGCGGACAGCATGCAGATGTTCACCATATCGACACGGTAGGCATGGGAAGAGATCAAACAAAGGTGGATCATACTAAGCACCGAGTAATGGCACTATGTAGGATTCACCATACCGAATATCACAAAATTGGTCCTAGTGAGTTCTGCAAGAAGTATCACTTAACTAAACCTGGTATCAAGTTAAGTGAGGAAGATTTAAAGAAACTAGGTATCAAAGGAAACTATAACGAATAGGAGGTGAAGTCATGAATTACCTGAGCATCAGTATCAATTTTGCACGACAGATTCCAATGCTAAATCCCACAACAGGAGAAATTGCGCTGTTTCATGCCCTCTTGGATTTAAAAAATATTGATATGAATTTCAAAGACAAAACAGGCAAGAAAAAATCTTGGGCGGATGGCTTTGATCCAACAAGTGCAACCTTACAACTATACAGTGGCTTATCAGCCAATGGAATAGTAAAGGCACGTGAAAAACTGAAAGCTCTAGGGTTGATTGATTTCAAATCCAGAGGACGAAGAAAATCCACTGTTTACAAGCTGTTAGACCTTAGTAGTGATAAGAGTGCATTTAACAGTAGTGTTAATAGTAGTGATAACAGTAGTGATATTAGTGGGGATAACAGTAGTGATAACAGTGTGCCCCTTAATAAAACTAAACAAGACAAAACTAAACAAAATAATAAAGTGTTAAGTGACGCACGCGATGAAAAATCAATTTCAGATGTTTTTAATCTCTGGGAGTCAAATTGGGGATTTCCAAACGGAATTGCTCAACAAGATTTAACCGAGTGGACTAACCAGTTTGGCGCTGACTTAGTAATACATGCGATTACTTTTGCACTACGGCGAAATATTAACTCTAAGGGCGCCGATCGCTACCTAGCCAGAACGTTTGAACGTTACCAGCAAGAAGGGATAACCACCGTTGAACAGGCTGAAAAAAGAGAAAATCAGCATCAACAACAGGCTAGTCGTGAATACGGGGCTAGGTCGTTCAACAAGCCAAAAAGGCGTGAACCAATACCAGAGTGGATGCGAAAAGACCTTGAGGATAAGTCCAAACAAAATCCTGATCCACGTATTCAGCATGGCTATGTAATGCCAGATGACAGCATGGATCCAATACCAAAGTGAGGTGGAACAAATGATAACAGCAGCTAGAAGAAAATGGGCTTCCACGATTAAGCAACTAGAAGTTTTACCCGAAGATAAATTCATTGGCGATGATGGTGTCGTTTACTACAAAGCTAGTGGGTCTGTTAAGTCTAACCTGCGTGTAGCTGTGTATTATCTTGGGTGCCTTGACGAACGAGGTGAAGAATACCAAGTGCCGTTTGACCGAAAGAAGTTTGAAAGCTTGTTGAGTGAGCCTGTTGGGAAAAAAAAGCTCGATGAAGCAATCAGGATTAAGCATGAGTGCGCCAAGATGGCTAGGAGAAATGCGTATGAAGTTTGAACGACTGAAAGCCCTGTACGAAGCTGGAGCTAACGTACACTACAAAGGCAAGTTGTGTGAGATTATTGGCATTAATTACTTGAATCATACCGTACAAGTTGCAGAGGTGGACCAGATGTTTCCGGATATTTACGAAGTGAAAGCGAGTGAGCTGGATTGAACTTTAAAGGTTTGAAAATGACACTAACTCACCTTGGTGTGGCAGTAACCCAGTTAAACAACTACAAGATGCGCTTTGTCGGCAAAGGATTTGCTGGTGAATGTGAGCTGTTAGGTAGTCAACGTGAGTACACAAAGCTGGTACGGATAGGTGTTAACAGTGATTATGAGCATGACCAGTTAGTAAGAGCGCAGGAATTAATAGCCGAATGGCAACGGGGAAGTGAACTTGAATAATGGATTTGAACAAAAAAGAGCTAGAGAAGATTGTTCAGCAACTTGAAGAACAGGCAGCTGAAAATCTAACTCTAGCAAATAGAATCAAACGTATTATTAATGCTTTGTAACATCAATAACCATTGTATCGGGATTAATACCACGCTTAATTGAATTGATAGTACGCTTGGCTGATTCTTTATAGTAATAAGTTTCACTAGTAGCAACTACTTCATGATTGTCAGAATTAATTAAGAAATAGTATTGACCATTGGTTGCTTTATGAATAGAAAAATACATTATTTAATTCACCTCACTTGTGACTGAATTGCAATTAATTATTTATTCAAAAGGAGATTTATTATTAATTGCTAACTAACCATATCACAAGATATTGATATAGAAAAGAGGATAATACAATATGATGTGGAAATTGGTACAAAATCAATTAGAAAAACAATCAATGTCGGTTTACCGCTTGTCAAAGCTGACAGGGATACCTAATCCAACGATATTTTCTTACAAGAACAATGGCGTTGAGCCAACTTTCAGTAACATGATCAAGATAGCTGATGCATTAGGGGTTAGCTTAGATGAATTTAGGAGTGATAAAGAAAATGGATAGTGTGTTGTATGGCATCATCTGGTTTACCATAGCGCTTGCGGTGCTGGTAACTATGAGCATAGTCGGTGGCTGGATAATGGTACCGATGATACTAACAGCAGGTCTAGCATTCATTGCAGGGCGAATTCATGAAGGGTGGTAGTGATGATTTATCCAAAAACAATTAGGGGCTATAAAGCAACTCCTCATAAAATTGTCAGGAACGTGGATGGTGAATGGTATGAATCAAGACCAACTAAGGAAATCTGGCCCGCAGGTAGCGATGTACCTGATGTTAATGGTGAATACGATGGTGGCTATGATTGTACATATCGGTGGTTTCCAATTGGCAAAGATTATCCAAAAGGCGAATGGTATGAAATTAAACCTAATCTATATGGTTGGGAGATGGATTTCAAACCCGGTCAAAAGCCTTTAAGTGCCTACTATTGGCATGACGGGGAGCCTAAACCAACTTTTCACGAATACAAACATATTGACGGAATCCTAAAGCACGCTAAAACAACGTATAAAGAGTTACCTTTTTAGGAGGTCAGCAAAGATGAAGATTGATGAATTTATCGAAAAAGTAAACGAACATGATGGAATGCGGGCTAAAAAAGTCGATAAAAAGATTGTAATCGGCACACCAGATAATATGGGAATTTTCTTTATTCCAGAAGATGCAACTAACTTTATTGAAATTGATACGTGTGCAACGAGCAATAGTCTGTATTGGAATAAGGCAGATCGTGAGTATTTATCAGCATTGATTGAAAAACTTCTTCATACTCCAGTTAAGGAACGTTTTCCAGAAAAGATATATTGTCTAGCAACTATGCGATATATTGAAGGGCCAATTGCCATTAAGCAATACGTTACAAGTTTTTACGCTAATGGTGACTGCATGAAGTTTAATTTTGGAAGCAAAGAATATGCCCACAAATTTACAGATGAAGATCTGAGCATTTTATCTGAATGGTTCCCCAAAGAAGCGTTTGATGCAATGAAAGAACCGATGGAGGAATAACAATGGAAAAAGGACAAACAATTTATGTAGCTGTGTATTGCACAGGATGTTATAGCGACTATCTTGAGCAAGTTGTGGGAATTGCTGACAGCAAAGAACGAGCGCTAGAACTGGCTAAGCAAGCAGCAGACTACGTTAACTCGCAAGAACACTGGTGGTTTGATGATGACAGTATTGTTATCCGTAAGTACAAGTGGAATGAATTCTTGTTTAACAATTCAAAAGCATGTCGTTCTTTATCAACTTTAGTGGATGGGGAAGAAGTTGACGTGTATAAAAGCGGAGAAGGATATAGTAATAAGTTTAAACCAGTGGAGGATAACTAATGAGTATATACGACTTACTAGCAATCACAGCAGCCGGAGCAGTTGGCTTCGTTCTGGGAGTAGTAACAACGATTAAGGTCGACGATACGCACGAAAGGATTAAGCGCAAGTGAAGCATTTTGGGAAGAAAGTTCATTACAAGGATTGGGACTTTGATTCGATTAAGGAACGTGACTTCTTCATTCAGTTCATCGAGAGCAGTGGAAAGAAGTTCAAAGTTCATCCAAGCTACAAGGTAGTCAATAAGTTTTCGGTTGGTGGATATAATCAGCGTGGAATTACGTACGCACCAGACTTTGTTGTATTTAGCACTGACGGAGCCGTTGAGCACGTTTACGATGTGAAGACGGGAATTAATCAACGAGCAGTCGATACGAGCGCTAAGCTACGTTTTAAGCTGTTCTCACTAAGAACTGGATTACCGGTTGAAGTAGTTGTTCCTCATCAACACGATTTCAAGATGAAATTATTCGGGTTTACTAATCCGAGGATTCAAGAAGCACATGCTCAACACGATATTCATGGTAATGTTCGACGAAGGAAGAATGGAGAACCTTACTACGACTACTATAACGTATACAAGAGCATTGATTATGATGTGCACGACTTAATCGGATTTTAGGAAGAGGCATGAAATCAAAGAAAAAGAAAGCAAAAAAGCCGTCTCCGGAAGAAGCGGGAACGGCGGAAGGAAAATGAATTGAAGAGGGAACGTCAAGATGGACTTGATTACACCGGATCTAAGCGAAGCTCTTAATGCTATTGATAACTGGGGTGCGTTGCGTGAAAAGATAGATAACGTTTTACCACCCAATGATTGGCGAATGAAAGAGATTATCAAGTTTAGAAAACAGATAGCTTCTGCTGAGAAGTTACGTGAACAGCATGATATAAAAGCTATTCGACAGGAATTAGCTAAACGCAAGCTTACGGATAAGCAATATCAAACAGAGTTCTTATATCAGCATGGCTTATCTGCTGGAAAAATAACGAAAATAATTGATATTCCTAAGAGCACAGCCGATCAGATTATTTTGAACTATCGAAATAACCACTATGGTGAAAATCGAAAGGTCTTAAAAATAACTGACGCTTTGGCACTAATGAGAGCCGAATAAAAAAGACGCTCTACCATGAGAGCGCCCTTGAGATATTAATTAAAGCAAATCAATTATATCACAAGGGAGAGTGCTAATGGTGGCGTTGTTCGATGAGTTAGACGTAGATGAGACCTATCGTGCTGTAAGATGGTTCTTCTATGAACGATTACCAGAAATTAAGCGAAAAGCTGGAGCATGGGGAGATTATAGTTCGCCATCTATTGACGGTATGCCTAAAGCCCCCTCTGCTGGTAATGGTTCTGAGAGAAGAATGATTAATCATTCCCGTTATGCTAGCGCCTTGTATGCTGTGCGTTATGCAATTAAAGGGTGCAGCCTAACTAGTCAAAAGATAATTCAACTGAAATATATTGACGAGTTGCCTAACTGGAAAATTAAAAATCAAATTGGCTATAAAGGAAATGGGACCTATAACAAGTTAGTTAAGCAGGCAGCCTTAGAATTTGCGGATTGTATTGAACCGGCTTGTGACTATTATTCTGTTGAAGAAAAGATAATCCCAGACCTCCATACTAAATTTGGGACAAAAATGGGCCAAAACGAGGCAAAAAAGGGGCCAAATTGGGGTCATCACGGGGCTACTTTATAAGCAATAATGGTATTGTCGAAAGAATAAGATGTGACCTGAGCACGAATGACTTCAGCATTCACGTCCTTAAACTGCTTAATAATACGACTTTATTGACTCTGGCAGAGGAGTAGATGAGTTACTACCAGCAACTCAGGATTCTCTCTGTTAAGTGTGTGGAACGGTAACCAAGCCGGAGATGGATGCAAGTTCCATAATCCACGTTGAGACTAGCATGTACTTGCCATACACATTTCGATGATGTAAAGAAACACTTCCTTTGTATTTATGTATACCGGCTCTGCTAGTCTCACGGTAGCCGTGCTGTTATCAGCAGAAGAGTTCTGTAATCTAACTCAGCGGCTAGAAGATTACAATTATTCAGAACACTAACGTCCGTTACAGGAGTAGGCGGAAAACTACGACCGGGTGCGGGAGTTAATTAGTTCTGATTATGTGGATACGTGAAGTTAGACACCAAGCGACAACGCTTGCGGGGGCAGTTCCCGGTATCTACTATGTAAAGCTAGGTAAGTTTCGCCTTCGTAAGAAGAAAGAGTGATAGATACTCTACGGAGCCTATTGCGGGGCGAGCGCTTTACATTATGCTGATAAAGGTTAAGGCTGAACCCCTTAATGGTATGGTTCGATTCCATACATCAGCATTGGAAGCACAAATAATTTTAGGAAGGTGATTGACCCCTTCTAAAAAGTTAACAAGTGTTCCACCAGTTTCGCCTAATAATTGGTCAGTTGGGGATGATTCAATGAATAATAACAATTACGCAACCCATGATGAATTAAAGTTATCAGAACAGAAATTAAATAGTAAAATTGAAGTTTCAAATGAAAAGACCAGTGGGAAAATTAATGTTTTGGATGTAAAAGTTGATTCTCTAGGTGATAAGGTTAATGGAATTAACTCAAAATTAAATTGGGTTATAACTTTAATAATTGGCAGCATGTTAGTTCCTATCTTTATTAAGCTATTTGTAAAATAAATATATCTTTAGAAGTCAGCCTAGCGCTGGCTTTTTTATTGGAGGAATACATATGGTAGGCAACGAAATTCTTTTCGTCGAACTTGAAAACGGTAAAACATATCACACTTTTACATATGATGGTGCGGATATTCCAAGTATGCAGTTCTTCGATATTGAAGGTAAACCAGTAAGCAATCCTCATGGAATGCCAGATGTTTCGACGTGGCTTTACGATATTACAAGCAAAAAGTTACGTCTACCATACAGGATGCCTAATACTGAATGGATTGCAGCACTTTTCTTGGGAGTGAAAAATATGAGTGAACATAATTTGAAACTAGTTAAAGAACGTGATGATTTAGGATTGAAAATCAATAAGTTAAAGAAGTTCATGCATAGCGATGATTTTCATAACTTGGATGAAGATGATCAAGAACTGCTTAAGGCACAAAAGAGTGTCATGAAGACTTACAAGCATATCCTGAATGAACGGATTTTCTGGGAAGTTTAGCAATGAAACATTATAAGAACTGGGGCGTGAGCTGTGGTGCAGAAGTATACATGATGGCACATGCTGAACAGCATAGAAAGGAGCTTGAACGTGAGCGTAAAGCTGTTCAAAGGCGATTGCCTAGAACTACTAAAACAAATAAAAGATGAATCAATTGATTTAGTCCTGGCCGATCTACCTTATGGAATGACAGCTAATAAATGGGATTCGGTTATTCCCTTAACTCCACTATTTGAACAGTACCAACGAATTATTAAGCCACATGGTGCTGTTCTTTTATTTGGGATGGGTAAGTTTGGTGCTCAATTAATCATGAATGCTCCTAAGAAACTATCGTATCGTTATGACTGGGTATGGCAAAAAACAATGCCTGTTGGTTTCCTATGGTCACACCATATGCCATTACGGGCTCATGAAAATATATACGTGTTTTATAAGCATTTGCCAACTTATCACCCACAAATGCGATTGGGCTTTAAGCCGTATAAAGGGCATAGTCAAGGTGCCGGACATAATTATCATAAAGCGAGTGGAAACTATAAGCCGATTGATTCCAAACACGGTGAACGATTCCCAATTGATGTAATTAATTTTGGCAACGGAAACAATCATAGTAATCACCCAACAGAGAAGCCGATTGGTTTATTGCAATATCTAATCAGGACATATACTGATGAGGGTATGACCGTATTAGATAACACGATGGGTAGTGGTTCTACTGGTGTTGCAGCGGTTAGCCTTAACCGCAACTTTATTGGTATGGAGCTAGATGAGGACTATTTCAAGATTGCAAAGGAACGTATAGAAAAAGCCGACAGGTCAACGCTTGCCGGCTTTTAAAGTATATAGAAATAGAAAATAATCTTATAGAAAATTACGATTTTGAAAAAATTAAGTAAATAACTAAGAAATAGTTCCTTTATGTAATCATAGAATTGATGAAGATTAATCTCATCAAATTGTGCAGAAAGGAGTGCTTTTTATGAAGCAGGAATTCTATTCAATTCTGGCAGGTATTTTGGCTCTTATTATTGTGTCTGCTTGTCCACAAATGTTAGTTATTGTGCTTGTTATTTTTGCTCTTGGATTACTAGCAATTTAGATTGGTAAAGGCGATAGCTTAATGGCTACCGTCTTTTCTTTTACACTGAATCAGAAAGGTGGTGTGGCGATATGCCATGAAAAAATTGGATAAAATTGGACAATCTGGCCCTTTTTATCAATTGGATAAACGTCGTAGAAAAGCTGTTAGATTGCTGTTTGAAGACGAATTAACGGACGAACAAATTGCTGAAGCTGTCCAACGGCGTAGATCCACACTAGATAATTGGAAAAACGATGAATTGTTTAAGGCGGCTCAACAACAATATAACCATTTGGTCGTCAAAAGAAGCTTTGAAAGTAGGGCATTAAAGAAACTTGTTGATTTGCTAGAAGCTAAGTCGGAGATGGTTCAGCTTCAAGCTGCCAACTCAATTTTGAAGCTTTCTGGTATGTTGTCAGATAACAGTACACCAGAGTTAGATAGAGCGAAGATTCGTAAGGCTAATGCTGATGCTCGGGTTGCTGAAGCCAGAGCGAAGGCGCTTGAAGATAATGGTCAAGATATGGAACTACTGCTTAATAAGATGTTAGATACCATCACAAAGGAGGATAAGAGTGATGAGCCTAAGTGATTACTTAGCACCAAAACAATTAGAAGTGCTTCACTCTTATCTGAATGATGATTTTGGGATGATGATTCTAACTGGTGCTGTTCGTTCAGGCAAGACTTTCATTGATAATCTGCTGTTTATCTATGAGTTAAGGCGAACAGCTAGGCTTGCTAAGGAACATGGCGATAAACATCCCCAGTATATTCTTGCTGGTGCTAGTTCAGACAGTATTAACAAGAACGTGATTATCTCGTGCATGAACCAGTTTGGTGTTGAGTTTAAGCTTGACCGTCACGGCCATTATCATTTATTTGGCGTTGATATAACACCCGTTTCGACTGCTACGATGGCAGGATTGAAAGGCGCTCGTGGTTTTACTGCGTATGGAGGCTATGTTAACGAAGCGACGCTTGGTGTAGAACCTGTATTTCAAGAAATACTTCAGCGTTGTTCTATGCCAGGATCACATATCATTGTGGATACCAACCCAGATAACCCGCAACACTGGTTGAAAGTGGATTATATCGACAAGGAAGACAAGAAGATGAAGAAATTTGTCTATCACTTTACGATTGACGACAACACCCACTTGGCGCCAGATTATGTTGAACGGATTAAAGCTTCAACTCCATCAGGGATGTACTATGATCGAGCTATTAAAGGCCTATGGGTCACTGGTGAAGGTGCTATTTACCGTGATTTCAATGAAAGGAAGATGGTCGTTGATGGAGCACCAAAAAAACTTAAATATTATGCCGGGGTCGACTGGGGATATAATCACCCTTGCTCTATCACGGTGTTTGGAATTGATGAGTTTGGTAGGTACTATCTGGTTGACGAATATACGGAGAGATTTAAGGAAATAGATTACTGGACTAATGTAGCTAAGAAATTACAACAAAAATATGGTTATAACATGCCGTTCTATTGTGATACTGCAACACCAGCGTATATCCAACACTTCAAGAACGCTGGAATTAATGCATTGAATGGATGGAAGCAAGTTGTTCCCGGAATTGAAATAGTAGCGTCTCTTATGAAACAGGGGCGCTTTTTTGTATGGAAGAACCATACTCAGAAGTTTATGGAAGAAGTTTACAACTACCAATGGGACGATAAAGCGGAGGACAAGCCTGTTAAAGAGATGGATCACGTAATGGATTCCATGCGGTATGCATTAGCTACTCCAATTCATTTGGAAGAGCTTAAGAAACAACATCAAACTAATAGTCGAAACAACATTAAAGCCGGGCTTAAGAGATTCGGTTTATAGTGAGGTGATTAAATGTTACAAGATAATCCTGAATTGTATTCACGGTCAATTTTAAATGGCAAGCGGTGGAATACGCAGGTTAATCAGACATATGTTATGCCTGACAATGTATTTCATAAGATTTTTGATAATCATAATCCATCAGGAATTGCTACAGTTGTTCAAAAATTTGTTGAACGTCATTCAACGCAAGATGCTCCTCGGATTGCCAAGCTTCAACGTTATTATTTAGGTGATAATGATATTCATTACTGGATTAACAATAAGAAGCAAATGGGACGAGCTGATAATCGAATTGCTTCTGGCTTCGCTAAATTTATTACTAATATGCGTGTTGGATATATGTTAGGTAAACCAATTCAATTCAAATATAATGAGGAGAAGGGTGATCCTGACACAATGGTCGATGAAGATTTAAAGGACTTTAACGAAAAAAACGATGAGCAATACCACGAAAAAGTTATGAAGACTAATCTATCTGTTACTGGTCGAGCTTACGAACTTCTTTATGCCGATGAAGCAACAGAAGATGAAGACGGTAATGTTGCTACACCAGAAGTTAAAATGCGGGCTATTGACCCAGCAACTGCCTTTGTGGTTTACGACACGTCAATTGACCGCCATTCACTGTTTGGCGTTCGTTATTACGTTGTTAATTATGATAATCAACAGCAATATTATGTTGATGTTTATACAGCTGATACTACTTACCATTTTCGGTCAAATACAACTAACGAAGATAATAGTGGTGACTATACTTTGCTTGGCCAAGAATCAACTAACTTTGGGGCAGTTCCACTTACCGAATTCATTAACAATGAGAATAAAACTGGAGATTGGGAATCTAAGCTTGACGAGATTGACGCTTACGATTTAGCGATGTCAGAGATGGCTAACAGTGAAGAAGATTTTGCTAATGCTAAGCTTATGTTAAATGGTGATATTGATTTTAGTGATGACCTAGTTACGGTTAAGAATTCGGATGGTACTGATATGGTTGATAACAACGGCGAACCAGTTCAGGTGCCAAGGATTGATACTAAAGACCCGTTTTTATGGTTAAAGCCAGCATTCCATGATAATGCTAACGGAACAACAGTCGTTCCTTCATCTGCTCAATACTTGACCAAGCAATTAAATGAACAGGGATGGCAAACCTATATTAATCAGTTAATTACTGATATCCATAAGGATACTAATACGCCAAACACCACAGATGATGCATTTAGTGGTCAATCATCAGGAGTTGCACTTATGTATAAACTATTTGGTGAAGATCAGGAGCGATCAATGCAGGAAAGTTTATACACTCGTGGAATTATGCGTCGTTTACGGTTGCTTGGAAATTACTGGAAGTATAATCAGGAACTTAGTGATCCCGATGTTATGAATAACTACAAACCAGACTATTACCCGAATTTACCACGTAATAATGCTGATATTGTACAGATGGCAGTCCAATTAAATAGTTTGGGTATCTTAAGCGATCAGACGATGCGTGAGTTTATTGCAACTGTTACTGGTGTATCCGCTGATGCCGAAGAACAACGACTGGAAGAAGAAAAGAAAGCGGATCCTAATCAAAATACTTATGGTTTCGACCAAGCCCCTCTTCAAGGAGTTAATCCAGCTGATTTAGCTGAAGCAAGAAATCAGGCTGAGCAACAAACAGAACAGCCTAAGTCACCAATTGATTTTATAGCTCAACATCAACAACGAGATGATGATAATGCTAAGTAAAAACCAACAAAGAAGACTGATTCGCTCGACATATGGAACCAGCGCTCAATTCATTAAGCAGATAAAACAAATGTATCGTAATGCTAATCGTCAAATTAAAGGCGAAATTAGTGCTTTTTTAGCTAGTGAAAATTGGTCATCTCCAGCGGAAAAAGACGATATACAGGATGCTGTGGAAGAATTAAAGCATTTTAATAACAGTGTGGCTCCACTTGCCGCTTTTTATACCTCTAGTCTTTTGCTGGGTCACCCTAAACAATCTGATGTTTTAACCGCACGGGTTGCAGTTCCTATGATTAAAGTTGGTCAATCAATTCATAATATGATGCAGCACTGCGGTAGTAAGATACCCCGTGATGTTCAGAAAATTAGTAGAACTCAGCAAGTAGTTACACCGGTAATGCACCATATTCCTTACAATTATGACGTTATGCTTCAGAAATCTGTGTCACGTACTGTAACTCAACGCAAAAGTGTTGAGGATAATATTAATCGCAATATTCATCAAACGATTACAAAAATTAGTAACGTATGCCAACAAGCAGCACAAGATAGTGATGGCAAACATGATTATATGAAAGATATTGAACGCATTCTAAGTGGTAAAGATGGTTCAGGTGGTGCTAGCGCACAAGCTGAAACTACTATGCGAACACAAACTTGTCGTGAGCTAAATAATTCTACAATTGCAGATTTTCAAGCACGTGGAGTTGCTCAATATCGTTTCTTATCTCTTGAAGCTGCAAATAGTTGTCAGGACTGTACTGATTTAGATGGAAACATTTATAACATTGAGGATGCACAAGAAGGTGTTAATCTACCTCCTATGCACCCTAATTGTCAGTGCTGGATTGAAGAAGTTGAAGATACCACTGATGAATATGGTAATGGCGATGATTTAGAAGTAACAGAGGATAGCTAATGAAGACAAAGATAAAAACTTATCAAGTAACTTATTGGGACGGACCTAGTCCTGAAGATATTTCAAAGGGATTTTGGCATAGCCTTAAATTAAAAATAAGTAATGAAACCTTGGATGCTTTATGTAATGGTATCCCGTTTATATCAACGACAACGTTAGATGGCAAAGAAACTATTTTAATGTCGTCAAATATTACGAAGATAACAGAAATTAGTTAGCAACTATTCGAAAATATCGAACAGTTGCTTTTATTTTGGACTTTTTTCGGTGCAGTCGGTAAAGAACACTGATTCGTCGCCGGACGTTAAACGAGTTTCGCTGGCGAGCGTTACACGTAAAGGAGAATTTGAAATGGCAGAAGAACCTGTAAAGACAGAAACTCAAGAGCAACAAGAGCCTGAGAAACAGCCAGAAAAAGAAGCTCAAAAGACTTTTACACGTGAAGAATTAGGGCAGATTGTCTCAGCTCAAATTGCTAAAGAGCGGAAGACGTGGGAAGAACAACATCAATCAGAAATCGAAAAGGCAAAGGAAGACGGCAAGGCTGAAGCAAACATGACCGCCAAGGAGTTAGCGGAAAAGCAAGCTAAGGAGCAAGCCGACAAGGTTAAGCAACAAGAAGACGCTTTAAACAAGCGTGAACAAGAACTAGATCGTCGTGAGCATTTAGCTCATACCAAAGACTTGTTAGCTGAACAGAATTTGCCAACTGATGGGGCTGATATGTTACTTGGCTCAACAGAAGATGAAACTAAGGCTAACATTGAACGATTTAAACAATTGGTTAGTCAGGGTGTGCGTAATGAGTTACACAAGTCATCTGCTGGTAAAACTCCACAAAATGGTTCTCCAGCACAGACAGATATCTCAAACAAGAATATGGCTGAAATGACATATGCAGAAATGCAGAAATATGTTGAAAGTCAAAAAACTAATTAGCGAAAGGAAGAATTAAATTATGGTAGCAAGTTCAACAAATTATACTCATTTTGCCGATATGTTAGACCCGCAAGTTCTAGCACCGATGATTGGCGCCCAATTATCAAAACTCAATGTGTTTTCATCTATTGCACCGGTTGATACTACTTTAGAAGGTCGTCCTGGTGACACAATTACTGTGCCAAAGTACAAGTACACCGGTTCAGCTCGTGAATATGGTGAAGGTGAACAAATTAACTTCGATTCACTGGAATACACGACTCAACAAGCGAAGATTAAGAAAATTGTATCTGCTTATTCCATTTCAGATGAAGCGGCTAAGATTCCATATGGCGATCCACGTACTGAAGCGGCTCGTCAAATGGCTATGGCTCTAGCTACTTACGTTGATGATGATGTTCTCGATACTGCTAAGAACGCTCCATTAAGGGTTACTAGTAATACTCCAGATCAAATTGATTTAATTGATAATCTTGAAGACGCTTTTGCTCACGCTACAAACGCCATTGAAGGTACCACTTATCCTCAACAAGGTGTTCTTTATGTCTCATATAAAGATGCTGCCTCTTTGCGTAAGGCGGCCGGGGACAACTGGACTCGTGCATCTGATTTAGGCGATGATGTTTTAATTAATGGTGGCTTTGGTGAGTTGTTGGGATGGGAAATCATTCGGACTGCTAAGTTAACTAAAGGACATGCAATTGCTGTAAAGCCTGGTGCTATGAAGACTTACATGAAGCAAGCTCCACAAGTTTATGCTTGGTATGATGGCGATCATCAAATCAACAAGACTTCAACTACCGAATACCTTGCAACGTCTATTTATAACGATGCTTTACTTGCAACTATTGGCTTTGCTGGTGGTTCTACCTCAGCGCCGCAACCTAATCCATCAGTTGATGACAAGCAGCCTGATCCTAAACAAAGCAAGTAATTAAAAAAAGAGGTGGTCTAAATGAAAGACACAAAGGTCAGTGAACTATTGGCCACCGTTAAGCTTGATAAGAATATTGATGGGGATGACTTGGACAAGCTTTTATCAAACTTTATTAAGCAGGCAAGCGATATGGTTTGCCTGTTTGTTGGAGCCGATGATTTACCATCTCAGCTTGAAGTTGTAGTTATTAGGATTACTGAAGCACACTACGTTCAGTCGGTTAATGATGCCGATGGGACAAAGTCATATTCAGAAGAAGGAGCTAGTTGGTCATTTCAAGATAACGAATTAGACCCATATATTCCATTGCTGGAGCGTTATCTTGCCAATCAGACCACAGGATCGAAAGGTCGTGTGTGGTCATGGTAAGGTTTATTCCATTGGTGCTTGGTCATAAAGAGTTAGTTCACGGGACATTAGACGACAGCGAAAAGTGGACGTATCAAGTTGTACGTGCCCATGTTACTGAAGTTAATGGTGCTCAATTACAAAATAATCTTTTTGGCAAGCAATATGGCATGTCATGGGTTGCTCGGATTCAAGGTAACGTTAATGCTGACTCAGTATCATTCGTAAAAAATGGTAAACCCGATAGTGAATTAGAGAAGATGACAGTTATTCAGGTGCGGAAACATGCGACGAGAACTGATATTTACTTCTCTAATGATTTGGAGGTGAGTGCTAATGAGCTGGAATAACGACAACATCCCTGAAATTGATTTTATCTACAATGATGAGCAATTGAAATCAGTAATGGCTAATATATCGGCTACGTTGGATAAGAACAATTTTGGCAATGCTGGAGCTAAATTGCGTAATATGACTGCAATGGCTTCTTATAATGGTGAACGTGCTGTTAATAAGATGGCTGAAAAAACGACAAATGAAGTCCGTAATCTTATGCGTGAACGGCAGTATCGTCAACCAGGTTATCGTCCAGGGACAAAGGCTTTTGGTCGGAAAGCTAATAACCAGCATATGGTTGATAACTTGAAAGATCATGTTGATGGTAATAAACATCGTATTTATACGACTACAACGAATGGTGGTTATAACTATTCACAAGCGTTTGAGTTTGGATTGTTGACTAAAAATTATCCTGCTCATCATCCCTTTCAAGATGCTGTTAATCATTTGGGGGTCAACCAGCTTAACAGTTCATTTGATGATGAAATTGATGAAGCAATTAGAAAGGGGTTTGATGTATGACACAAGAACCACCTTTTGTTGCTATTTATTTGAAATTAATTGAAGAAATTAATGAATTAGGAATCAAAACATTTTCTGCATCACAAGATATACCGAAACAAATGCCTGTGTGTCGTATTCAGCTGTTAAACAACAACTCAACTAATCAGTTTACGAATGCACGGCAATATTCCTATTCTTTTCAAGTTGATGTAGTAGATGTTCAGAATGCCCTACAACGAAGCTTGGTCAATGCCTATAAGATTATGCAGTTATGCTGTCAATTAAGCATCAGCGGATATTCTGTAGGTCATGACGAGCCATCGTTAACATCAATGGTCGATAATTCGACCAATAAAACATTAAATCGACAAATAATCAGAATTAATTACTCGGTAATTGAAACCACAGCTTTTTAGTTGTGGTTTTTCTTTTAGAAAGGAATGAAGAAAATTATGGCAGATGACTCATTAAAGCCAATTGTTGAACCACAATCATCTGACAAGGTGATGTATTACTACAAGGCTCCTTGGGAACCTCAATCAAATCCTTGCCACGTTTTAGGTGTTCAAGGTGCTTCATCAGGCACTAACACAGCTACATTGGGTTCAACGCCTACAAAGCAGGCAACTATTAAGGATACTGGTTCAACTAACCAACAGCGGGTTGTTAACGTTGTAATGACTAAGGGCGGCAATATGCTTACTGATGTTGCTCGTGACCTTTATTACATTTGGGAACATAAGATGACAATGCTTTTATGGCGAGTTGATTGGAACTCATTACGAACTGTCAATGGCAAGCAAGTAGTTAATGCGGAATTTTCCGAAGTTAAGATTTCAGCATTTCCAGAAACAGAAGCACTTAACACAGCAGTTACTCAAAACGTTACCTTTGAAGTTACCGGGCTTGCACGTCGATATGACGAACAAGGTAACCCATTTGTCCTTGGACCTGAAGACTTCGATTCGGGAATGTTCTCAGATATTGTTAAATACTACGGATTTACTAAGCCTACTGAAATTGGTGCTAATGCAGAAGGTAAGCTTGTTTCAACCGCTGGGATTAATGATGATAACAAAGGGGATGCTTCTGGTACCGTTCCAATGAACCAAAAGATGGAAGCAGGCCAAAAGAATGATTCCGCGAGTAAATCCTAACAGTCAACCTGCTACTAGTCAGGTAAACCATGCGGATACTCCTGCAAGCAATACACCAGTTACTAGTGCGTCTGCCACTAGTCAACCAAGTGCGCCAGCTTCTTCAGCTGGTCAAGTAGCGCCAGAAAGTTCTGCTTCTAATCAATAAAAATATTAAATCGCCTATGAAATAAACAGTACGTAAGGGCGGTTATTTGGAGGAAATAAAATGAATGAATTAGAAATTAACGGCAAGACGTACCCAATCAAGTTCAATCACCGTTTTTATGACCGTATCGTTAGTGAATATGCTCGTAAAAATAAAGATTCAAATGTCGATGGATTTAACAACCTTATTGAGGGCTTGATCTCACAAGATCCAGATGCTGTTATTAATGCTTATCGTTGTGCATGCCAGTCAAAGTCATTGCCGAGTGTCAATGCTGTTGGCGACGCATTAGAAGAATCAGGAGTATTTGATTCAGCAGATGTTTTCAATAATGTTTACAAAGAAATTAAAGCTAACGGTTTTTTAGCGATGAAGATTCATCACTTACTCTACTTGCTGAAAGACGCCTGGAAGAACTCCGAAGTCGCATTGAAAGTGGTTCGTCAGAAGACCAACAAGAGCGACCAAAAGAATCTTCGGGAAGCAGAACTTGGGGTAGAAGTAGCCAAGCAGAATTACGAACTAGCCAAGAAGCAACTTCAAGAGCTGTCCAAGTAGTTGATAACTTTCATCAGGCAATGTTGAACCTTCTCCGTGAGATGAATGAGGTAGTTGGTAAGACTATGCCAGAAGAAGTTTACGATTTAACCCCTAAGGAGGTTGATTATATTTTAGCTGGTGGTTATCAACGAAGTTATAACGCTTTGATTGATAATCGCTTTGTTGTAGCTAATACAATCGTCCCTGCGGCACTTGCTGATCCTAAGGCTGATACTAGTGAAGCAGATAATGCACTAAAAAAGCGTCGTAATGCAATTAATGCTATTACCGATGAAAAGTTGCATAAGCAAATGGAAAATGAACGGAAACAACGGCAACGGTTCATTGACATATTTATGTGAAAGGAGGTAGGAGTGAATGCCAGCAATTATTGCCGAAAAGCAAATTGTTGTTAAAGCGATTGATAAGGTTACTGAACCGATATCATTAATGAATCAAAAACTAACTGATTTTGTGCAGAAGTTTAGTGAACTTGATCAAAAAATGAATTCAGGAGTAAGTGCTCAGAATTTATTTAAGCAGTCGTTAAATGAGGTCAGAGCTTCTGCCTCTGAAACGGCGGAAGCAACAAAAAGATTAGATCATACTATCAGTGGCTTACACGATAAGAAAGTCGAAATTAAAGCTGATACAACTCAGGCTAATGAAAAAACATCTGAGTTTGAACGGACTGTTAATGAACTAAAATCTCCAATCATTAAGCCTAAGATGGATAATAGTGAGCTTAATAAAGGCGCTAAGGAAACTGAAGGTATTGGTCATTCATTAACCAAAAGCTTTGTCTTTGGTGGAATGATTACTAATGGTATTAATAATATTGTTGGTAGCCTTAAAAGTTGGGCTGTTGAAGGTTATAATGCTGCCAAAGCAGGTACTGAAGTAGCTGAAAGATGGAAAAACTTAGGAATGACCGATGCAGAGGTTAAACAAGTTGGAGCAACCGTTAAGGATCTAAAAGAGAATTCTAACTTATCAGGTGCAGCAGTTGGTAACTTGGTAACCCGATTTTATGGGTTTACAGGTTCAACTGAGAAAGCTAGAGAATTAGCAACAGGTATTGGCTCCTTAGCGGATAAAATGAAGCTTTCTAATGATCAGGCTGATGCATTTGCTAACGGTTTAACTCGAATTGAGACTTCTGGAAAAGTAACATCTCAGTCGTTAGGACGTCTTGAACGCTCTGCCCCTGGTCTTACTAAAGCACTTCAAGAAGCTTCTGGAATGTCGAAGAAAGCATTCGATGATTTACTAGCTTCAGGTAAAATGACGAGTGATCAATTCAACGATATCTTGTCAAAAGCCTCTAATGATTGGAAAGAGAACTCCAGTGAATGGAATAAAACCGCTGATGGTGCATTACACCATATGCAAGTTTCATGGGCTGATACTAAAAAGGCTTTAATGGCACCGTTGGTTAGTGTTTCAGCTACTGGCTTAGACTCACTCAGTAAAGCATTAGATAATAAAGAAACTCAGCGTGCTATTGCACAACTGGGTCAAGGTATTGCTAATGTTGCTAAGGCGATGGGTGACTGGTTAACTCCTCAGCATGCTAAAGATTTAGTGACTGTGCTGGAAGCTTTAACAAGAATTGGCTCCGTTATTGCCAAAGGTGCTTGGAAGTCATTTGAACTAATTGTTGAAGCATTAGGTGCTCCATTTAGACTATTAAGCGGTAATTCCAGTAAATCTGCTGATGGTTTTGATAAATTTGCTGATGCACTTGACCATATTAGTAAAAACAAGATTGCTATGACGGTTCTTGAGGGAATCGGTGGAATCTTGATGACACAATTTGCTTACGGTAAGTTATTTAAGATTGCTGGTGGTTTAGGACTAGTAAATGAGAAACTAGGTGCAATTGGTAAGTTCAAGTTTAGCGGTCATATGCTCAGCGATTTAATGGGCAACTTAAAGCAAATTAGTAAGCTTCGTATTAATCCTACTAACTGGTTTAAGGGTGTTAACTTTTCTTTCGTTGGTAAAGGAATAGCGACTAAATTAGCTGGTGGAATAAGTATCGGTTTAGGCGCTGTTGATATTCTCCGTGGCTTAACTGGTTCACATATCCATAATCGAGCCAAAATGATTGGTAAAGGTGTCGGCACTATTGCCGGTACTGCTGCTGGTATGGCATTAACTCCCGTACTTGGCCCGTTTGGCCCGATCGTTGGTTCAATGCTTGGTGGCTTGATTGGTGGCAAACTTGGCCCGGGACTTTCCAAAGCCTTTAAGGGTTCTATCAAATTCTTTAAGGATATTCTTAAAGGTGATTGGAGCGATGCTTTTAGTGGTATTGCAAAAGGATTTAAATCTATGTGGAAGAGTGTAACCGGTTGGGCTAAAGACACTTGGAAGAAAGTCAAGGATTGGTGGAATGGCACCGATTCATCATCAAGTAGCAATTCAAGTTCTCATAAATCTAGTGAGCCATCTGAAAAGAAAATTCGTTCACTAGGCGGAAATCATTATTCTAAAACTGATATTGCCAATGTTAAGCAAATGAATCGTGCAATTATTGAGTACACTCGTTCACTGAAGTCGTTAAAGCAAGTTATTAAGCATAATGATCCTACTAAACAGTTGAACTCGATGAACAAGCGTTTAAAAGAATTTGTCAAACAGCTTCAAAAAGAAGTTAAACCCCTAGATAAAGCATCTAAGGACTTTAAGATTTTTGGCAAGTCTACTAAAACAATGGCTAATTCTATCAAGAGTCTAACTGGTAAGCACGGCTTAGGTGAATTTGACAAGGATATTTCCAAACTTGATAAGGATATGAAACATTCCAAAGTTGGAGAGTATTTTGACCGATTAGCCAAGTCAATTAAGAAGTCAAAATTGGCTGATGAATTTAAGTCACTTACTAAGTATCTTGGTGCAATGGTCAAAGATTGGGAACATCTAATCAAACCATTGAAATCAGCTGATAAGGAATTTAATTCTTTTGAAAAGACTATAAGTAAACTGTCGAATAAAAAGACAGGCTTATCAAAAGTTGATTCAGATTTGAAGACCTTATCAAAGGACTTAGTTAAGTATAATTTTGCTAAAACATTGTCTAAACAAATGCAAGAAGCCAATAAGGCTGTTGGCAAGCATGGTTTTGTTAAAGAATTTGGTAATATGATTCTTTCAATTGAAGCGGGTCTTAAATCCTTTAATAAAGCTTTTTCACGTGAATGGGATTCTGTGTGGAGAAATTTAGATCGTGACGTTGATCGTGCTCTTACTAGAGCTGATAGAGCAGAATATCATGGATTTAATTCATTACGTTCAACTGAAAACGGGTTTGAATCGAGCTTTAAGAAATCATGGTCAGATTGGCTTGATGATATTGTTAGTGAGTTTAGAAGTGGCTTTAATAAGCTCCCCGGGATTGCTGGCAAATCAATGTCTGAGATTGTTAGTCGCTTGAACAAAGGTATTTCAGGAATTAACAAAGTAATCGGTGATTTTGGTGGAGACAAGAAGCTTGGCACTATTAGTTATGCTCACGGGACAATCGCTCATCCGGGTGGTAAGGCTGTACTTAATGATGGATTAACTGCACATAAACAAGAAATTGTTTGGGAACCATCACGTGGCTTCTCACTTCCACAAGGGCAGAACACTGTTCACGATTTGGAAGAAGGAGCAATGGTTATCGATGCACCGCATGCTCATCCAATACTTTCACGACTTGGAATTCCACATTACGCAGATGGTACTTTATCCGATGAAGAAATGGATAAATTGGCTGAACAATTTGAAAATAATCCAGTTAGTGCATCTAAGCAACTAATGCTTAAATTAACTGATTGGAATTCATCTGTTCCAATCATTCCTTCGTTCGGTAAGTCATTAGCTATCGGGTTATCCAGTGGAATTGCTAATGTATTGAAAGATTTACTTGGAGAAGTCAAAGAACCCATCAATGGCGATTGGACTCGAGTAATCAGGTCGGCTGCCGCTAAAATGCATTTTCATATAGCAGATTGGCAAGTTCAAAAATTACTTCGTCAGATTGCGACTGAATCCGGTGGTGATGAAAAGGTAAGCCAAAAAGTTTGGGATCAAAATATGGCAAGTGGTAATCCTGCACAAGGGTTACTTCAATTTATTCCATCAACATTTAATACATGGGCTATGCCAGGACACCATAATATCCTTTCTGGATTTGATCAGATTATGGCAGCTATCAACGCTCTTAATCATGGTGGCGAAGGTGGCTGGGGCAATATCGGTAATGGTCATGGTTGGGCTTCTGGGGTTCACATGACGCATCCCGACGTTGCCCTAATTGGTGATAATGCTGAACATGATGAATATGTAATTAATCCCTATAATAGTCAGGCAATACCTTTAATGCGTGATGCTTGGCAAAAAATGGAAATGGTTCATCCCGAACTTCGTTCTACTGCTAGTGCTGGTCAGTTCAATGGCCAAGTAGTAGCACTGCTACAAAAGGCGATTGAAACTATCAAGAGTATTAACTTACAACCAGTGTTGCCAGTTGATGAAACCCGACGCATGATTAATAAACAAAACGCCACAGATTGGCGGATGGCAATGAGAGGATAGTGATTTAATGCAAGTTTTTTCTACAAGAAAAGATAAACCTAAACAATATCCATTCCTGACACCTCACGATGACTTTAAAACTTATGTCCCATTAAAACCGATTGAATTATCTATCTCACCAGATGGTAAAAAATGGCACTCTATCTACGATCAACCAGATTTAGGTGGTGTGCTTTGTTATATGCATTCACCGTCAGCAGTTACTCAATCTGATAATACTGAGAAATTAGGTATTAATGATGGTCAGCGATTAAATTCTTCAACGTATTCTAATCGTGAACTAACTATGTCGTTCTGGTTTAATGGTTTAGATGAACCGGATATGTATTTAGCGTTTGATGCATTGCAACGGTTCTTAGATTCTCGTGAACCATATTGGATTTGTTGGGAAAATTGGCCACAACGTATGTATTATGGTAAGTCAAAGTTAACAACCCCAACCTATACGAGCGATAAAGGATGGACGTGCAATGTCACATTTACTGATTTGATTGGATTAAGTCGAAGTGTAGGAACTTCTACTAGTTATGTATTAGGTATTGGAAATAATTCAATAGCTAATGCTAGTTATTCATTCAATAGCAATTCATTCAGCGTTCTTAATCAGTCTGATGTCTTAATTGATCCAGAGCGACGGGGTCATCCGTTTAAGTTAATGTTAGAGGGTAGTTCACAAGGTAATATGAAGATTACTAATAAGACTACTGGGGATAGTATTAGTCGAACAAGTAGCTGGTCAGGTAAGTGGGAACTTGATGAAATAAATCCAATGCTTAATGGTAACCATGATGGAATTAACACTGATCATGGTGTAATTACTCTTCAAATTGGTATGAACGATTTCCAAATTGATAATTTTTCAGGTAAAGTCACGGTTGACTTTCCTTTCTGGTGGAAGTCATGACATATGCCTTAATTAGGAGCCATGATGGTAAAGCAGAAGAACAAATTAACTTTGCTGACTTGTATAATACTTGGTCTAGGGAATTTGCTTTATCGCAAACCTTTCAGGTGTCATTTACTATGAGATATTTGCCAGGATTTGAATATGTTTTCAATTTAGCAAAAATTCAGGCAGAAGTGCTGTTCAACGGGCAAGTGTACAAGATTAAAGAAGTTGAGCCAATCACTAGTGAGCAAGGAGTAGTAACTAATAAAATCACTGCTGTTAATGCTTTAATTGATAAACTACGTAATCTTCGCTTACCGGAGGCTAACAAAGATAGCAATTCATCAGCAGGTGATTCTAGTAATGATAACCAGCAACCTGGAACAGTAATTCAGCGAGCACAAGCTGATCAAACTTATTCATTAGATAGTGTGATGCACCAATTCTTTGATAATAATGATCAAGGAATAAGGTATGAATTACACGGACAGTTTATTGATCAGCCAGCACAAGCTCAAGGAAGCTGCTTTGATTATCTTACTTCTAATCTAGCAGCGTTTGGTGGATATTGGATCCCAGATGGGAACACACTTAAGATATATGATTTACCTAGTCTTACTCATAAAACTGGTGAAACATTTAGATATATTTATCACTCGCCCAATGTAGATATTCAATCATCAAGTACCGATATGGTTAACTCTGTTCAGTATCAGGCCGGAAAAATGGAAAAGACTGTTACAACAGGTGACGATAATACTCCTGTAACTAAGAATGCACAGGGGGTTATTGACTATGCTCGTTCATGGCTAGGAGTTCCATATATACTTGGTGGGCGAACTACTGCTGGAACCGATTGTGCAGGATTTGTTCACTTTGTATATGCCAAGTTTGGTATTGATATTGGTTGGACTACATGGTCACAAGAGTCTAGCTTCCATGAAGTCAGCACGCCACAGACAGGGGATGTTGGGTTTTATGGAGCACATGGAAATCCATATCATATATGCTTATTCCTAGATGCAAATACGATTATCTTTGAACCACAGCCTGGTGAGGTTTGTAAAGAAGAACCGGCTAGTTGGTATTACCCAAGCTGGATTGCTCGTAATGATCAAATGGCAGCGATAGTTTCTGGTGGTGGGAACGCTGACGATTCAGGTAGTTCCTCATCAACAACTGAGTTTTACCAATTGAGCGGTACTTATAAGAATCAAGATTCAATTGATAAATACGATGAACATAGAGGAGAAGTTCAGACACTGGATACTCTTTATGATCAGAATGCAGTTAACAATTGGCTTGAAAATCACTTGCAAGTTGAACCTGCTACTACAATGACTTGGACCCATAAGGATAACTTTCACTACGAGCTTGGCGATAGTATCCACACTATTGACCCAGAATTAAACGTTGATACTGATATGGTTATCTTTAGCTATACCGTTAATGATTTCAACCCTGTTGATGCAACAATTAATTTCAATAATACTGGCAAGGCTATGAAAGATATTAATGCGATATTGTTAAAAAGCATTACTAATATTAATACTGATGTTGGTAATACTAACTTTAATGGTGCTACTGGTGGGCGACGTGAAAATCATTTCAACAACATGGTGTTACTTACTAAAGAAGAGCAAGAAAAGATTAAGAAGTTTGTTGATAGCTAGGAGGTGCGATGGTGCCTATATATACTGTTGATGTTTTTTCAGGTAGTGCAGATAGCATCGTGACTGATTCTCATGCACAAGGGGTTATTATTAAGGCTACTCAAGGGACAAACTATGTTAACCCAAAGTGTAACCACCAGTGGGATCTAGCCGGAGCAAATGGTAAACTGCGAGGACTTTATCATTATGCTGCTGGTGGTGATCCGGTTGCTGAAGCTCAATACTTCCTGAACAATATCCACAATTACATTGGTAAAGCTGTACTAGCGGTTGATTGGGAAAAAGACCAGAATTCAGCATGGGACAATACTAACTGGGTACGTAAGTTCGTTGATGAAGTTCATCGTCAGACTAACATCTGGCCGTTAATTTACTGCCAAGCATCTTCACTGGATCAAATTGATAATTGTTCAAGTGACTGCGGCTTATGGGTTGCAGATTATAAGACAGATAATTGGACCAGTTGGGAGCTTCCTAATATTAAAGTTCCTACTGGAGCGTGGGATACGGTTACTGGCTGGCAATTTGGTAGCGGTGGAATGGATAAAAGTATTTTTTACCTTGACGAAATTGGTTGGAATAAGTTAGCTAATCCTAGTGAGAGTAGTAAACCGTCTAACCCAGATAAGCCAAGTGAACCTGACAAGCCCAATAAACCAGTACCAACACCTCAAGAAGATGTAATTCGACAAATAGTTGGCGAATATGGTTATGATACTGAGACCGGAAATTTTGGTCGAGGATATTCTCCAGATAACGGTAAAACTTTTATAGTCCAGGATACTACTGAAGGGCGCAAATATAGGCAAGACGATGCTGAACGACTTTGGAAATTATTAAAACCAATGGTCGAAGCGCTAATTGATAATTCAGAAGGAGATAAGCAAAATGGATCTGATAGCAACGTATCAGAATAATATTCAAAATATCTATAACCGAATTAAGGACTTGTACTCAAAGGCAAGTCCTTATTTTGATCAGGATGTTCAGCTTCCGGATCTTCAGGTAGTGAAGTTAAACAATCCAACCGACCTGCTGAATCGTGTTGTTTATCAGTGGACGGTGTCTTGTATCCAGCGGCTTCAAATGGTCATGAACAATGTTGTCGGAGATTTTAATGATAACGATATTATTGATGAAGATATTGGTGATACACCGGAACTGAAGCTTTGGTTGCCTGAAAGATTAGTGGTAGATGATATTTATATGTTGAAACTTCAAAATAATTTTGATGAATGTAACGAGCTATTAGATAAGCTCAACAGTTACACTCTAGAGTTTATGAATTACTAAAAGAAAGGAGTGAGAAAATGACGTTACAAGGTGATGGAAAACGTGTTCTATTAGACTTAACACGATATAACGAACAAGAAACGGATATTTCTGGGCACTTTAACGCTCGGGTTGGTGATACTCAAGACTTGCTTTCATTACGGATAACAAATAATGATTACACAGTTGATTTGCGTAATTACGGAGTTATCTATGGTGGAGTAGATCCTAATACGGTTCCTCATCGTCATGTTATTACACGGATAGGGGACCTAAAGATTCATCACGGTGATGCTCCAGTTAAAGGAAAGTTCACCTTGCCTTTTGACGAGCATACTTTTAATGTTCCGGGACATTGGGAACAATTCTATATTCGGTTTATTGATGAAAACGAGGAAACGATTTCATCAATCGACATTGACTTTGACGTTATTGATGATAAATTTTTAGCGCATATTGGTGATGCTGAAGATATTTATGTCGAAGAATTTGAAAAAATTCTTCAAGCGGTAACCGATGCCGGAAACAAAACCACTCAGGATATTAAAGATACTGGTGCTAAATTTAAAACTGATTTTGAAACTTGGATTAATAAATATAAGCAAGCCTTAAATGATGCAATGGCGGAAATTAACGATCCTAAAGATGGATTGTATATTCGCTATAAGCAATTGCTTGATATGACTAAGCAAATCCAGGGGACCTTGAAGCAAGCACAGTTTCATGATCGACCGTTTCAATTGAAAACAGTTGCGGATATGAAATCATATACACCGTTAATTGCTGGAGATGTAGTTATTACTCAAGGTTGGGATAACTACGACGATGGTCACGGGGCTTACTGGAATATTCGGGTTAAGCATAAGGATGAAACGCCGGATGAGCAGAACGTCATTAGCATTAATACCGATATGGGCTTAGTTGCGGAACGGAACTCATCCTTGTTGAGTGCGGACAGCTTAGAAGACTTCCTCTACGGGTACACAATTGAGATTAAGCATAATCAATGTGAGCACCCGTTACGTCCGGCAGTGCTGTACTACGAGGACGCTATCGGGACTGAACGAGATGGCCTAGGAAAGACTAGTCATGGCTTCGGGCAAACAAACACCAAGTTAATTAATTGCATTGCGGAGTATCCCGATGCGAACACAATCAAGGTTAAGATTCCCCGGAACTTCTATCTTGATGCCGTACCGCACTATAAATTTGGTGCTTGGTATCTGATTGACGGTAACCGGACGATCAAGGTTGACTTGGGAATGCCGATTGATGACGCTAAAGCCCAAGCAGGCGATGGGGAAGGTAGCAGCTACCTCTCACCGAACACGGGTTACTTCTCGAAGCCAACAAGTCCAACCGACCTCCGGGCGGTCTACATTGATGAACACACGCAACGGTTACTATGGAGGGATTAGTTAATGAAATTCTATATTTATCAAGGCGTTGGAACGGACGGTGAACTGAAGAAGGTTGCCGAAGTTGAGAATAAAAAAGAATACATCGTTACTGGTTTAACGGCTAACGCAACTTATCGCTTCGCTGTAAGTTCCTACAATGGCTTGCGAGAAAGTGCTAAGTCGAACGTGATCACGGTTAAGACAAGTGCTACTTCAGTTCAAAGTATTACTTTGGCAATTGATAAAACGGCACTTGAAGTTGGTGGAACTGCTAAGGTTACCGTTACAATTACGCCGGCTAATGAAACTGACGGTGCAGCAGTATTGACCTCATCAAACCCACAAGTGGCAACGGTTGATGGTGCAGGGAATGTCAAAGCAATTGCTCCGGGGACAGCTACGATCACCGCAAAGATTGGCGAAAAGGTTTCTAACGTGATTAGCTTAACGGTTTACGAAGCGCTGGTTAACGTGAATAATTTAGCTGCTAAGAACGTTACTGCTAATAGTGTTGACCTAAGTTGGGACTGATGATGAATGCAGTATCGAATCAGGAATGGCGACCAGCTAATTGCTACGGTAAGCAATAAGCAGTACCAAGTAACGGGATTAACTCCCAACACTGCTTATAACTTGTCAGTAGCGTCCTTTAATGGCTTCCGTGAAAGTCCAAGGACGAGCTTGACAGTTAAAACTCGGGGGATTCAAGTTAAAGTGCCAGTTAGCTTAACCGCTGGGGCAACGGTGTCGTTAGTCTACCTTGAATATGCATTGGGATTAGTTCCGATTGGGACAGAACCCAAGGGCATGTTCGGTGGTGGCAATCGACAAATTTTACCGTCAAAAGTGATTAGTTCAGCTAACGGGATGAGCACGATTGAAATTACCAACAGCTTTAACTTGATGAGCGATGGCTTAACAATGAAGCAACTACCAGACAAGAGCTTTGGAGTCTTTGAAGGCTACAAGGCTCTTTATTACAAAAGAGAGGAATGATAATTAATGGCTTTAACAGCAAAAGATATTGCAAGCATCTTTACTGGTATGGACTTAGGTGCAGAAAAGATTGCTGAAAACTTTAACAAACTACTTGAAGAAAATATTGGTCAAGACAATCAATTAGACACGTTGAGTAATAATGCACTGAAAATTGGCAACTTTATCGGGAAAGATAATCCTGATCTTAATAATATCAGTGGGGGAGTGCATGGCTTTGGCTTTTGGGATGATAGCAAGGTGCCAGCGAATAGTAATTGGCCTCAATCACTACAAAACAACGCTGAATGGGGATGGCTTATCCATCTGGGAACCGGCGATAACTGTAAAGTACAGTTAATCTGTTGTACTGGTGGCTGGATGTTCATGCGAATCTATGCGGGCACTGCATGGGATAAATGGACAATAGTACAAACTAAGTACGAACAATAAAGGGGAGGTGAAATCGGATGAAAGCATTCATGTATGATCAACATTACGGGTATCTATTAGCTGAAACTGAAGTTGCAGATGCCAATAATTTACCGCCATATACGACAACGGTAGCGCCAGATCCAACTAAGAGCTATCAAAAGTTTAATGGTACTGAGTGGGTTGGCGGAATGGACGATGCAACATTCCAACAACAAGTAGCGGTATCAATCGCCCAGCAACAAGCTAACATTAAACCAAGTGAAAGTGCACAGGCTATGAATACCCTTGGTTTACAAGTTGCGTCATTAACAGCTGAAAATAAGCAATTAAAGCAGTCAATTAATCAGCTAGGCTTGCAGTTAGCACAGTTAACCATGAAAGATAAGAAAGAAAATGGAGGTAACTAATTATGGATTGGACGGAATTTGTTAAAACGATGTTTAGCCTAGGTAATGTAGTAACAGGGTATGTTAATGTGGTAATTACGCCCGAACAGTACAAGCAAATTACTGGTAAGGATTACGTGGCACCAGCTACGGTTGCCTAGATAGTAAATTAGATAGCTAGATATAGTTGATATATAGCTAACACATAGTCGCCGAAGAAATACACAATACATAGTAAAAAGCGTACGAAAGCGTTAAAAATTTAACGCAATCGCACGCTTTTATTATGGGCGGCTATAAAAAAGGCAGGTGCCAAAAAGGCATCCACCCACACCGGCTTGTGAGCTGGAAAATACTCACTACACACGATGTAATCTTTATCTGTAAACATATTATATCATAAATAATCTTTGTAGATTGGAGGTGAATACATGCATAGCATTGCGGGGTATTCGTGGGATGAGCTGTTGGCAATCGTAACTATTTTTTCAATCGTTGGTGGATTCTTGATTTGGTTGCTTAACTTAGCAATTAAGAATGGAACTGAAAAGCTGTCAAATGTGGTAAAGGATCTGATTGTAAAGATTGATAACCTAAGTCACACAATGGATTCGATTGAATCAACAGCCAATCGGACAGCCGATCGGGTTGATTCACTAGAAGATCGCTTTGAGGAGCATATTGGTGAGGCAAAAGTACGAAATACAAGGATTGCCAATTTAGAGCATGAAGTATTTAAGAAGGGTGACAAATAATGAATGAAATTATTAATGCAATTCCGGAATATGTAATTACAGCGGTTGTTTCTACCGCTATTTTTTATCTCATGAATGCAGGGAAGAACTTACTACACAGCAAGGTTCAACATGCCAAAACTACTCAATCAAAAGAGCTGTGGAGCTTCATTGAACAGGTTGCTAATACGGCAGTCAACTCCTTAGTAAGTAAGGACATTACTGGTGATGCTAAGTTCGCCCAAGCAACGGCAATTGTACAAGATGCACTTGCTAAGCAGGGCTTTACTAACGTTGATGTGAAGTCGATTGAATCAGCAGTGCAATCAGCTTATGAAAAGTCAAACTTAACTGGTAATGATACTACTGACCCGGTTAAGGTTGCCATTCAAAACGCACCTAACCGGGCTAATGATTTAACAAAGGAGGCTGATTAGCAATGGCATTGTATACAGTTGATGTTTATTCTGGAAGTTCCGATAGTATTATTCAAGATTCACACGCTGATGGGGTCATTGTTAAAGCCACCCAAGGCACTAGCTATGTTAACCCCCGTTGCAATCACCAATGGGACTTAGCCGGACAATTAGGCAAGCTACGGGGACTGTATCATTACGCGGGTGGTGGCAATCCTGAAAGTGAAGCCCAATATTTCATTAACAACATTAAGAACTACGTTGGTCAAGGTATCTTAATTCTTGACTGGGAAAGTTACCAAAATAGCGCTTGGGGCGATGCTTCATGGTCGTTGCGCTTCGTTACAGAAGTACATCGACTTACTGGAGTATGGCCTTTAATTTATGCACAGGAATCGGCGTTATGGCAGGCTGCTAACTGTGCTCAATACTGCGGTGCCTGGGTAGCTAAGTATGCATCAATGACTTGGAACAGTTGGACTTTACCAAACATGAGCGTTTCTTCTGGTGCTTTTGGCGCCCTGACTGGTTGGCAGTTTACCGGTGGCGACATGGACCGAAGTATCTTCTACCTTACGAAGGAGACGTGGCAAAAAATGGCTAATCCAAGTGCAAGCAACAATGGCTGGCAAGGTTCAGGTGACGCCTGGCATTATTACGAAAACGGAACACCAGTTAAGAACGACTGGCGCAAGGTTGATAATCGTTGGTATTACCTAGATGAGTCTGGGAATATGATTACTGGTTGGCAACAGATTAACAATCATTGGTATTACTTCGATATTAACCATGACGGAACGTTTGGTGCTGCTCTAACTGGCTGGCAACAGATTAATGGTCATTGGTACTACATGGATTCGGATAACGCTTGGTGTCTCACAGGTTGGCAAACCATCAATGATAAGAAGTACTACTTTGATCCAGAGAATGCTTGGATGTTAACTGGCAAGCAAACCATTGACGGTAAAGAGTATGTCTTTGATGAAAATGGCGTCCTGAAAGAAGAAACTACTCAGGAAACTAAGCCAGCTGAAGTAAAGCCAATTGTTGATAAGCAGATTATGCTTGATGATCAGCTTAAAGCCTACATTCAAAGTGAAGTTAAGGCACAACTTGCAAAATTAAAAATTAAAGTGGAAGAATAGGAGGATAGACCCTCTGGCAATGTAACACGGCCCGGGTGGTTGTTGCAGATAATGCAATGGCCACTCGGGTTTTTGTCGTATAATAATTAATTAAGATATATATATATTATGAATAAGGAGCTGATATAATGAATAAAAGGTTAAGAGGACAATTCGTTAAAGTTCCAAGTAAAAAAATAAGCAAGGTTGTAAATAAAACTGTTGATATTAATCCTAAATCAACTATGAATGAATTATTAGAAAACCCTAAATTAGTAAAAACTTTGCAAAAGTTATCATTAGTTTAAAATAAAAAAATCCATCAGGGATAACTGATGGCAATGACGATATACTAGACTTGACAGTTAAAGTATATCGTCTTTTTTATTTCCGTAAAGCGAACAGCTGTTTATGCGATAGTGTAATTGGGTTGGAACAAAAAGAGCACTTCCACAAAGTAGTGGAAGTACTCTTTTTTGATAGTTGGGACACTATTGCGACACCAGCTAGTTCATAAACGTTGATAAATCAACCTTTTAGTAACCTTAAAGACTACTTGTTGTAGAATTCAACGATAAGTGATTCGTCGATATCAGCATCCATGTCTTCACGGGCAGGAATGCGGTTTAACTTACCTTCAAGCTTGTCAGCGTCGAAGTCAACGTATGATGGACGAGAAACAACTGCTTCAACAGCGTTCTTGATAACATCAAGGTTCTTTGACTTATCACGAACAGCGATAACTTGGCCAACACTAACTTCGTATGAAGGAATGTCAACGCGCTTACCATCAACGGTAATGTGACCATGGTTAACCAATTGACGAGCTTGACGACGAGTAGTAGCTAAACCGAGACGGTAAACCATGTTGTCAAGACGACGTTCAAGTAAAGCCATAAAGTTGGCACCGTGAGTACCTTCTTTGATTTTACCGGCACGTACGAAAAGGTTTGAGAATTGACGTTCAGTCATTCCGTACATGAAACGAAGCTTTTGCTTTTCACGAAGTTGAGTACCGTATTCAGAAAGCTTACCACGACGATCACGACCATGATCACCAGGAGCGTAAGCCCGACGAGCTAATTCCTTACCAGTACCTGAAAGTGAAACACCTAAGCGGCGTGAAAGACGCCAGCTAGGACCTGTATAACGTGACATAAATAAAATCCTCCAATATTTTTGTTGGAGTAAAATAATCCGATGTGAGATTGACATTCGTGCAGGCTGATCTGAATTGTTCACCCTTGCAGCTGGGTTACTAAAAACACCTTATGGCACCAGTCTGTTGACGAGCTTGCCCCTCACTGCTGCATTATTTTACACAAAGAATAATATACAACAACTATTCCTTATTAGTCAATAGTTGCCATGAGCCGCCTAGCAAATTCTTCCATTTCGCTAGCAAATGATTGATTAAACCGATTGAGGATTGGTGCATCTAAATCAAGGACACCATAGAGTGAGCCGTCCTGTTTTAACATTGGGACAACAAGTTCTGACTTGGCAGCACTATCACAGGCAATGTATGAAGAGAACTTAGAAACATCGTCTACAATTTGTGTTTCTTTAGTTGAGGCGGCAACCCCACATACTCCCTTGCCGAGTGCAATATGCATGCAGGCAACCTTCCCCTGAAATGGTCCAAGATCAAGCTGATCGTTTTTAGAGTTGTAAAGATAAAAGCCGGCCCAATTTAGATTATCTACGCTCTCATTGATTAATGCGCTTGCGTTTGCTAAGTTAGCGATTGCTGAATGTTCGTTAGTCAATAGTGCGGAAAGCTGTTCATTTAGCAGGGATAATTCTGTCATAATCGTCTCTTCTTTCTGTTAATGTTAAATTGATTCCAGTAATGGTAGCCCATTATGGTATAATTTTCATAGAATTTTAGAGCCGATAGATATAATTTGTCAATGATGGCTAAAAAATGTGTAGGTGGATAAATTGGTTTTTCAAATAATAATTGGGATTTTAATTGTTCTTGCAATTATCTTGGCGGCATTATATTACTACCAAAAGCGGTTAATCCGTCAATATGAGCAAATTGATGCACAAGTTAAGCAGTTACAGGAAATGAAAATTGAGCAACACTTTAAAAAGGTTGAGCAATTGAAGGTAACTGGCGATTCCCAGGAGCAATTAAAGAAGCTCAAAAAAGACTATCAAGACAAGGTTGTTCCTCAAGAAAAGAAGCTAGTGGCCGAGTTAGCAACAATTAAGTCACTAATTCATACAAGTAAAGCCCTCGTCCTTTCTAAACAGTTAAGTGATTTGGAATTAGCGGTTTATCAATTGAACGATCAGTGCTTACAAATAAAAGCTTCACTTCATCATTTAGAAGAGCTGCATCAAGCTCATAAGCGGGCAATCGATCAAATCAAGCAACGTTATCGTCATTTCCATCACGTCCTTGATGAAAAGAGCTTTGAATATGGCGATAGTATTAAAATGCTTAATGATCAACTTGAAGAGCTTGAACATGAATACGATCAGTTTTCTAAGTTAAGTCAGACGGGAGATTTTGATGCTGCTCAGCAGGTGTTGACTGATTTAAAGCAGAATAATCAAAAACTGGCAGACTTGATTGAACAAGTTCCGAAGCTTTATAAACCATTGATTGCTGAATTTCCTACTCAGTTAAATGAATTGGCAAGTGGCTATAAGCAATTAACTAAGCAAAATTATCGGTTTACTATGGATAACATTCCTGAAAAGGTTGATCAGCTACGGCAGTTATGCCAAGAGGATCTCAAGCAGATTAACAATCTTCAGCTTGACGGGGTTGAGGATTCGATTAAAGACATTGCTGATCAGATTGACGATTTATATGCAGCAATGCAAAGTGAAATTGATGCGCGACCACAAGTCGAACATCTGATGGGAGTTTTAGGAAAGTTTATTAACCATGCTGCAACCCAAAATAATGAGTTGAGTAATGAACTTGAGCGGTTAAGCATTAATTACACGTTGAATAACCACGAAATTGAAACTGCTCGTTCATTAAATGAACAGATTATTAATATTGAAAAGGAATATAAGAACGATCAGGCTGCAATCAATGATCATAATGCAATTTATAGTCAAGTCCTTGCACGGCAAAATAAAAATGAACGTTCTTTAAAAGAAATTGAAAAGCAACAGGCAAAGATTAACGATGAGGTTGCTAAGTTGCAAGGCGATCAGCAACGGGCTGAACAAATGCTGCAAAAGTATTCAACAAAGCTGCGGACGACGCGGCGACAAGTTGAGCAACTAAATTTGCCTGGATTACCAAAGGATTATTTGAACTACTTCTTTGGGGTTAGTGATGAGATCAAGCGGTTAGCTGATGAACTCCAAAAATATAAAGTTAATATGGATGAAGTTACTAAACAACTAATCATTGTTGAATCAGACTTAGAAACTCTTGGTGAAAAGACAAATGATATTCGTGATAGCGTTGAGCTAACTGAGCGACTTCAACAATATGCTAATCGCTTCAGTGATGAGCCAAAAATTGCTGCTGCAGCGGCAAAGTCTCAGGAAGAGTTTAATAAGTTTAATTACACGACAAGCTTAGAAACGATTGCAACAGCACTAGAAGAAGTTGAGCCGGGTAGTTATAAGCGAATTGAAGATAGCTACTATAATGAAAAATAAATTTAAGAGGGTAAGAAAAGCAGATGTTTTTCTCACCCTCTTAATTATTATCTGTTATAATAAAAAACTGGTTTATTGGCGTCGCAACCAAAATATCTATCCAATTTTAGCGCATTAATAATATTTATAATCAAGCTTTGTTTGATGAAAGGAAAATAAGCATGATCTATTTTGATAATAGTGCGACAACTCAGGTAGCACCTGAAGTTCTCCAAACCTATAACACGGTTAGCCAAAAGATTTGGGGTAACCCAAGCAGTCTTCATAATTTTGGGGAAGAAGCTTGGAACCTGTTGGAACAAGCACGACAACAAATTGCTAACTTATTTCACGTTAATCCAGGCGAAATAATTTTTACTAGTGGTGGTTCCGAAGGGGATAACTGGGTAGTTAAAGGAACTGCGATGGCAAAACAACGCTTTGGTAAACACATTATTACAACTTCGGTTGAACATGCCGCTGTTCGTAACCCAACAGAACAGCTAAAGGAGTTGGGCTTTGATGTGACTTATCTTCCCGTTGATAAGGAAGGACGAATTAATCCAGCAGATTTAAAAGCAGCTATTCGTCCAGACACGATCTTGGTTTCAATTATGGCAGTAAATAATGAAGTTGGAACAGTTCAACCAATTAAAGAAGTTGGTGAAATATTAAAGGATTATCCGAATATCCATTTTCACGTTGATGCTGTTCAAGCAATTGGCAAGGGAATTGATGCCGCCGTTTTTAGTGATCGGGTTGACTTTGCTACATTCTCTGGACACAAATTTCACGCCCCTCGGGGAACCGGCTTTGTTTATGTTAAGGCTGGGCGAAAGTTAGCGCCGCTAGTAGCTGGTGGTGGTCAGGAACGCGGATTACGGAGCGGAACTGAAAATACTCCTGGTGACGTTGCAATGGCCCGAGCAATTCGGTTAGTTAAAGAGGGCGAGGCTGATGCTATCAAGCGTGAACAAGCCATTAAAGACCGAATTTATGACCACATTAAGCAGTTTGACCACGTTAAGATCTTTTCTGGACGTGATCAGGGATTTGCCCCCCACATCCTTTGCTTTGCAATTGTCGGTGTTCGTGGTGAAACAATCGTTCATGCGTTTGAAGATCAAGGAATTTATATTTCAACGACCAGTGCTTGCTCATCAAAGAAACATGCTGAAGCAGGAACACTGGCTGCAATGAAAGTTCCAGAAGACGAAGCAACGAGTGCGGTTCGGATTAGTTTAGGCGATCAGAATACGCTGGAAGAAGCAGATCAGTTTAATAAAACCTTTGATAAGCTCTATGCAGGATTTAAGAAAATTATTGAATAGGAGGGAGCGATACTAGTGGATTATACTGAGATTATGGTTCGGTATGGTGAATTATCAACCAAGGGCCATAACAAGAAAAACTTCATTGACCGTCTTGGTACTAATGTACGAAAGGCGCTTCATCGCTTTGAACAGGTTAAAGTTCATGCTCAGCGAGATCGCCTTCACGTCGAATTAAACGGGGCTAATTACAATCAAGTAATGGAACGATTACAGGATGTTTTTGGAATTCAAAATTTCTCACCATCAATTAGGGTTGAGAAAAGTTTTGAAGCAACTGCTAAGGCTGCCGAGCAAATGATCCGTGAACAGGTTAAGTCCCCAATTACATTTAAAATTAATACCCGTCGTTCTGATCATAAGTTTCCAATTGATACGTTTGAAATGAATGATCAACTAGGCGGCTATCTCCTGAAAAAGTTTCCAGATCTTTTGAAGGTTGACGTTCACCATCCTGATTTAACGCTCCGGGTGGAAATTCGCTTGAACGGGATCTTCCTTTCAAGTGAAACCATTAAGGGTGCTGGTGGTCTCCCCGTTGGAACCGCTGGTAAAGGAATGATGATGCTTTCGGGTGGAATTGATTCACCTGTTGCTGCCTACCTAGGAATGAAGCGGGGCGTTTCCATGGAAATGGTTCACTTCTTCAGTCCGCCATATACTAGTCCTCAAGCCCTTGCAAAGGCAAAGCAATTGACGGAAAAACTTGCTAAGTACAGTGGGAGTATTAAGTTCATCCAGGTACCATTCGCTGAAATTCAGGAAACCGTCAAGGAGAAGGTTCCAGAAGGATATTTAATGACCGTACAGCGACGGATGATGCTGCGATTAGCCGCTGCACTAACGATGAAACGTCATGGCTTAGCAATCTTTAATGGTGAATCTTTAGGACAAGTGGCATCGCAAACGATGGAAAGTATGCTAGTAATTAATGACGTTACTAGCCTTCCGGTATTGCGACCGGTTCTTTCTTATGATAAGACCGAAATTATCGATGTAGCGAAGAAAATTGATACTTACGATCTTTCTATTTTGCCATACGAAGACTGCTGTACTGTCTTTACACCGCCTTCGCCAAAGACTAAACCTGATCTTGAAAAAACCCGGAAATACGAAGAACGTTTGGATATTGACGGCTTAATCAAACGGGCGTTAGACGGGATTGAAATTACTGAAATTCATTCTGGTGAAGATTTCTTAAACCAGAATGAGGACGTTTTTGCAGAACTTCTTTAAACTTCTGCTTGACGATCGTTTTTAAATTGGCTATTATTACAAACAAATAGTAAATGCGTTGATCAAAAGAGTAGGTAGCTATTTTCTTTGCAGAAAGGGAATAGTTGATGGGATATTCCTAGAAAATAGTTATTGAAAGTAGTTTGGTAGCACTCTAACTAAAATAATAGTAGGTTAGAACGGTTCATTTTACCGTTATAAAATGAATGAGTGAGACTATAATTAGATAGTCTAAAATAGGTGGTACCGCGGAACTCGTCCTATATTTTAGGGCGAGTTTTTTTATTTTTTCAACGTAAAAATACTTGTTAATTAACTACTTAGAGGAGGACTCATGATGAGTACTGAAAAAGATATGTCCACTAAGTATGACCCAACAGCTGTCGAAGCTGGTCGTTATCAATGGTGGATTGATCAAGGCTTATTCAAGCCTAGTGGAGATAAAAAGGCACATCCATATTCAATTGTTATTCCGCCGCCGAATGTTACCGGAAAGCTTCATTTGGGTCACGCATGGGATACAACGTTGCAGGATATGATTATTCGTCAAAAGCGGATGCAGGGATACGATGTCCTTTGGCTTCCGGGGATGGATCATGCCGGAATCGCTACCCAGGCAAAGGTTGAAGCACGGCTACGCAAACAAGGAATTTCACGTTACGATTTAGGCCGAGAAAAATTTGTTCAACAAGTTTGGGACTGGAAAGATGAATATGCTGACATTATTCATAAGCAGTGGGCTAAAATGGGAATTTCCGTTGATTATGATCGGGAACGATTCACCCTTGATAAAGGGCTGAACGAGGCTGTTCGGAAGGTCTTTGTTGATCTTTACAATAAGGGATTAATTTACCGGGGAACTTACATTATTAACTGGGATCCGCAAGCACGGACCGCATTGTCAGATATTGAAGTTATCCACAAAGACGATAAAGGGGCATTCTACCACGTTAAATACCCATTTACTGATGGAACCAAGTTTAACGGTAAGGACTACATTGAAATTGCTACTACTCGTCCAGAAACAATGTTTGGTGACGAAGCAGTTGCCGTTAACCCGCATGACGAACGGTACAAGGACTTAGTTGGTAAGCATGTTCGCGTCCCATTAGTTGATCGGGAAATTGAAATTATTGCGGATGACTATGTAACTCCTGACTTTGGTACCGGGATGGTAAAGATTACCCCAGCTCACGATCCAAACGACTTTAAGGTTGGTAAGCGCCACAATCTTCCTGAGCTAAATACCATGAATGAAGATGCTTCAATGAACGAAAATGCCGGGAAATACGAAGGAATGGACCGGTTTGAAGCTCGAAAGGCAATGGTTAAGGATCTGGAAGATCAAGGCTATATGCTTAAAGTTGATCCAATTGTTCACTCAGTTGGTCACTCAGAACGGACCGGAGTTCAGGTTGAAGCACGGCTTTCAACTCAATGGTTCGTTAAGATGAAGCCATTAGCAGAAGCTGCCTTAAAGAATCAGGAAACTGACGATCGCGTTAACTTTATTCCTGAACGCTTCGAACATACCTTTACACAATGGATGGAAAACATTCATGATTGGGTTATTTCTCGTCAATTATGGTGGGGACACCGGATCCCGGCTTGGTATAACAAGAAGACTGGTGAAGTTTATGTTGGGATGGAGGCACCTAAAGATGCTGAAAATTGGGAACAAGATAAGGATGTTCTTGACACCTGGTTCTCAAGTGCTCTTTGGCCATTCTCGACAATGGGTTGGCCAGACACCGATTCCGCGGACTTCAAGCGTTACTTCCCAACTAACACTTTGGTAACTGGTTACGATATTATCTTCTTCTGGGTTTCCCGGATGATTTTCCAATCACTTGAGTTTACTGGCAAGGCCCCATTCAGAAATGTTTTGCTTCACGGGTTGATTCGTGATGAACAAGGCCGGAAGATGAGTAAGTCTCTTGGTAACGGAATCGATCCAATGGACGTAATTAAGAAATATGGTGTCGATGCCTTACGGTGGTTCCTGATTACCGGTTCAACCCCTGGACAGGATATTCGCTTTAGCTATACCAAGATGGATGCTGCTTGGAACTTTATTAACAAGATTTGGAATGCTAGTCGTTACGTTATTATGAACCTTGGCGAGATGCCAGCACCTGTTCTTCCGGAAAAGGATAAGTGGGATTTGGCAGATCGCTGGATTTTAAGTCGGTTAAGCGCGACTGTTAAGCAAGTTAATGCTCAGTTCGAGAAGTTTGAGTTTGGTGAAGCAGGTCGAGCACTTTACAATTTCATTTGGAATGACTTCTGTGACTGGTACATTGAAATGACTAAGGAAAAGCTTAATAATGGGACAGCTGAAGAGCAGACCAATACGAAGAATATCCTTGGTTACGTTTTAGACCAAATCTTGAAATTAATGCACCCGATCATGCCATTTGTTACAGAAAAGCTTTGGCAATCAATGCCGCATGATGGCAAGTCGATTATGGTTGCTAAATATCCAGTTGCTCATGATGAATTCGACGATGATACTGCGACTGAACAAATGGGCCACTTAATTGAATTAATTACCGCGGTTCGGAACATTCGGAACCAAGCAAATGCCCCAATGTCGAAGCCGGTTGATTTGATCATTAAGGTTGAAAATGATCACCTTGCTGAGACATTTGAAGCAAACAAGGATTACATTGACCGCTTCTGTCATCCAGAAAAGTTAATTATTGGAACCGATGTTGAAACACCTAAGCTTGCTTTATCCGGGATTTTGACCGGAGCAGAAGTTGACATTCCAATGGCGGAATTAGTTGACTTAGATGAAGAGCGAGCACGGATGAAGAAAGAGATCGCTAACTTAGAAAAAGAAGTTCAGCGTTCGGAAAAGAAATTAGGCAACGAGAACTTTGTTAAGAATGCACCAGAAAAAGTTGTGGAAGAAGAACGAACTAAGGCTAAAGAATGGCAACAAAAACTTGATGCTGCTAAGGATCGTTTAGCTTCACTTCAGGATGCTTAATTATTACTTATGATATGGAGCCCCATAGTTGGATGAGAAATTCTAATTATGGGGTTTTGCTATGCCTAAAATTAACGATTGACTAATTAAGCCGTCCTTACAAAATAAGCAGGTGAACCGACAGCTTAGTTCAAATTTTAATTCTTTATTTTTATGAATTGCATATCATTTGATAAGATGAAAAGCACAGCTAAGTCAAGCGATTAGATTTGAAAAAAGATTAAAATAATTCGGAATAAAAATTGTAATTATTTATCAACAGTATTATGATTAAAGGTGAATGAAACACGGTAACGGTTTCACGTTTATTTCTTTTTCGGAGGGAGGCCTTTATTATGAGTATTCTTAGTCTTGCTCGATTCCAATTTGCAATGACGACTGTTTACCACTTTTTCTTTGTTCCATTTACTATCGGAACAGCCTTCATTGTTGCAATTATGGAATCAATGTATGTTCATACTAAGAATGAATCATATAAAAAGATGACAAAGTTTTGGGGGAATATCTTCCTGTTAAGCTTTGCTGTCGGTGTTGTTACAGGTATTATTCAAGAATTTCAGTTTGGGATGAACTGGTCTGATTATTCACGGTTCATGGGGGACATTTTTGGTGCTCCATTAGCCTTGGAAGCTTTGCTATCATTCTTTATTGAATCTACATTTATTGGTCTCTGGGTATTTACCTGGGATAAGGTAAAGCCAGGGCTCCATGCTTTCTTTATTTGGATGATCAGTTTTGGTTCACTTACTTCCGCTCTTTGGATTTTGACCGCCAACTCATTTATGCAACACCCGGTTGGTTACGCCATTCGTGGTGGTCGTGCAGTAATGGTTGATTTTGGTGCCCTATTGAAGAATCCTCAATTATGGTTTGAATTCGGTCACGTTATCTTGAACGCAATTATGATGGGTGGGGTAATCTTCGCTGGATTAACCGCATTCCAGTTATTGAAGAAGCGTGAGATTTCCAATGAAGCACGAACAATTTACAAGAAGACAATGCGTCTTAGCTTGTGGATGTCATTGATTTTTGCGATCTTTGGTCTTGTACTTGGTGATATGCAAATGCAATACCTTGTTAAGGAACAGCCAATGAAGTTTGCTGCTACTGAAGATGTTTACACCACAACTGGTGAGCATGCTCCATGGACTATTGTCGGAATCGCTAACACGAAAGAACATAAGGTTCAAAATAACATTGATATTCCAGATATGTTAAGTATTTTGTCTTATCACAAGACAACCGGGGCCGTTACCGGGATGAATGAACTGAATGCACAATACAAGAAGAAGTATGGTAAGAATATTGATTATTATCCACCAGTAAATACACTATTCTATAGTTTCCGGATTATGTGTGCAATTTCTGCTTGGATTATTCTAGTTTCATTCGTTGGCTTGATTATGAGTCGTAAGAAGTCGGGATACCTATACAAGCATAAGTGGACACTTTGGATTTTGGCACTAACCACCTTCTTACCATTTATTGGTAACACTGCTGGTTGGTTCGTTACAGAATTTGGTCGTGTTCCATGGACCGTTTACGGACTCTTTACTATTCAACAAAGTGTTTCGCCAAACGTTTCTGTTGCCTCACTATTAACTTCTAATATTGTTTACTTTGTATTGTTTACAGCGTTAGCAATTACCTTGATTGGGTTAATTGTTCATGAGTTGAAGAAGGATCCAACTCAAACGATTGAGCCAAAGTTCAAGAAGGTTCTTGATCCATTCGATAAGGAGGCGTTCTAAATGAGTTTTCTCCAATTATTATGGTTTGTTTTGATTGGTGTTCTCTTTGCTGGCTTCTTCTTCCTCGATGGTTTTGACTATGGTGTCGGAATGGCAACCGTTACGTTAACTAGTAACGAAGCAGAACGTGATCAAATGGTTCGGACGATTGGTCCTGTATGGGATGGAAATGAAGTTTGGCTAATTACTGCCGGTGGGGCAATGTTTGCCTCTTTCCCATACTGGTACGCAAGTTTATTTAGTGGTTACTACATTATTTTGATGTTAGTTCTGGTTGGCTTGATCATTCGTGGGGTTTCTTTTGAATTCCGTGCAAAGTCACCAATGCCACGAAAGCGGATCTGGGATTGGGCACTCGGTATCGGAAGCTTTATGGCACCATTCTTCCTGGGAGTTATGTTTATCAGCATGATTCAAGGAATGCCAATTGATGCTAACGGGAACTTCCACGCAACTTTCTTTGATTACATTAATTGGTTCTCCGTTGTTGGTGGGGTTGCTTTAACCCTCTTAACATACCTTCACGGACTTAACTATATTGCATTAAAGACTGCTGGAGATATTCGTCAACGGGCAAATAATGTTGCCCAGTTCCTCTACTGGGTACTTTATGTTGGGTTGGTTGTCTTTGCATTGATGCTGATCTTTATGACCGACTTCATGAAGGTTCACCCAGTCGCAACAATTGTAATGCTAGTTGTTATGGTTGCTTTAACCATTATTGCTCAAGTAGCAGCGATCAAGGGGAAGGAATTAACTGCCTTTATTGCTAGTGGATTAACTTTAGTTGCATTGGTTGTTCTTCTGTTTGTCGGCTTATTCCCACGGGTACTAATTAGTTCAATTAGCCCACGGTATGACTTATTGATTCAGAATGCATCATCAACTCAGTACACATTGACAGTAATGACAATTGCTACATGCTGCTTATTGCCATTTGTTCTTGCTTACACGATCTGGGCATACTGGATTTTCCGTAAGCGGATTGCAATGCCAGTTGTTACGGAGGCTAAGTAAGCATTATGATTGATCGATTACTCTTCATGCTTAAGGGGAGCAAACAGATCATGATAAAGCTTGTAGGGTTTTATGTCCTGCAAGCTTTTCTTATCATTGGTCAAGCAATTTCGCTAGCTTCACTATTAACAAATCTTTGGGCTGGTCATTCTCTGGCAAGTGAATGGGGCTGGCTAGTTGGATTTATTAGTTGTTTTATTGGTCGGCATATTATTAATTGGCTCGATACTGTTTTGCTTGATAACTATGCCCGGAAAACCGCACAGCATTTACGACAAGAATTACTAGCTAAACTATTTAAGCTTGGCCCGCAACTAGTTCAACAGCAAGGTACGGGGAATATTGTTACGTTAACTTTAGACGGGATTTCTGAAGTGGAAAACTACATTAATCTTTTGTTTAGTAAGTTTGTTAGCATGATGATTATTCCAGTGATGCTTCTGATTGTTTGCTTTTGGTTGGACTGGATTTCTGGTCTGGTAATGTTGCTTGTTTACCCATTAATAATTCTTTTTATGATTATTCTTGGTTATGCCGCCAAGGCTAAAGCCGATCGTCAATATGCTAACTTTCAAGTTCTGTCAAACCACTTTATTGATTCATTGCGGGGAATTGACACACTAAAGTATTTTGGCTTAAGCAAACGGTATTCTAAGAGTATCTTTCGCTCAAGTGAACGTTTCCGAAAATCAACGATGAGTGTTATCCGGGTTGCAATGTTATCGACTTTCGCTCTTGACTTCTTTACCACCCTGTCAATTGCTGTTTTGGCGGTTTTCTTGGGTTTACGGTTGATTGAGGGGCACCTATTACTGTTTCCGGCATTGGGAATCCTAATTTTAGCTCCAGAATACTTCATGCCGATCCGTAATTTTGCCAATGATTATCATGCAACTCTCAACGGAAAGAATTCATTTCATGCAGTTGAAAGAATTTTGCAAGAAGAAGTTCCGCCTGAACCGCATGTTAATCTCAAAAAATGGCAAGCAGATAGTAAATTGGAGTTAAACGATGTGGAATTTCAATATGAACACGGGAGTCAATTAGCACCAGTTAACATCAACCTTCACGGCTTTCAGAAAGTGGGAATTGTGGGGATGAGTGGGGCTGGGAAAACCACTTTAATTAATCTTTTAGGCGGTTTCCTCCATCCCATATCCGGAACAATAAAAATTCAGGGACAAACTGTTAAAACCTTAAATATTGAAGATTGGCAAAAACAGATTATTTATATTCCCCAGGATCCATATATTTTTGATGATACTTTGCGAAACAACATTTGTTTCTATACGCCGGATGTTAGCCAGGAGCAAATTGATAAAGCTATTGAAATGATGGGCCTTACATCACTGGTCGCCGAATTACCTGATGGCCTTGACACAATGATTGGTAAGGGGCATCGGCAATTAAGCGGTGGTCAGGCACAACGAATAGCGCTTGCTCGGGCCTTCTTGGATCAATCGCGGCGAATCTTGATCTTGGATGAGCCAACCGCTCACTTAGATATTGAAACTGAACTAGAATTGAAGGAACGGATGATCCCAATCATGAAGGAACACCTTGTCTTGTTTGCTACTCACCGGTTGCATTGGATGCGACAGATGGATTACATTATTGTGATGCGCCATGGTAAGATTATCGAACAAGGAACCTATGATCAATTAATGGCTAAGCCAGGATATTTCACAGATTTGGTGTTTGACCGTTCAAAGGGGGAAGATTAATGAATAAAATTCCATTATTAAAAGCCCTCCGTCATGATCGATGGGTTCGACCATTCCTCAAAAAATATCGTTGGACATTAGTATTAGCTATTTCATTGGGAATTTTAACCTTTGTTTGTGCTGGTGGTTTAATGTTCACTGCTGGTTACCTAATCAGCAAGTGTGCAACAATGCCGTTTAACATTTTACTTGTTTATGTTCCAATAGTATTAACACGGGCATTCGGAATTTTTCGTCCCGTATTTCACTATGCTGAACGATTAACGAGTCATAATTGGGTCTTTAAAATGACTTCAATGTTTCGTAAGAGACTTTATGACTCATTAGAAAAGGATGCAGTGTTTTTCAACAGCAAGTACCGGATTGGTGATATCTTAGGGTTGCTTTCTGAAGATGTTGCCCATATTCAAAACCTATATTTGAGGACTATTTTTCCAATGTTGGTTGCTTGCGGGCTGTATCTCATTATTGTAATTGCTCTGGGTGCCTTAACGCCATGGATGGGATTGTTAATGTTAATCTTATTTGGGTTAATTATTTTTGGAATCCCAGTTTGGTCAATCTTGGTTAATGGAGCACGTCAAGAACAGGAAAAGGAAGCAACTAACAGGCTTTATTCTGACTTAACTGATAACGTGATGGGAATTACTGATTGGGTGCTTTCAGGGAACTCTAGTAAGTATCTTCAGCGGCATGATAACGATGAAAAGAAATTGTTGAATTCGCAACGACAAATGCACCGGTTCAATAATTTCCGTGACTTTGTTCTCCAAATGTTAATTCTCCTGGTTATTATTTCATTAGTAGTCTGGGGCTCCTATCGTTTTGGCGGTCATTGGGGTGCTAATTGGATTGCTGCATTTGTTCTCTGTGTTTTTCCGTTGGATGAAGCTTTGGCCGGATTGCCAGCTGCTGCTCAGCAAACGAACGTTTATACAGATTCATTAGTCCGTTTGAATAGCCTCCCAGAACCTAGTAAGGATAAGCAAGCGATCTCGCAAATTAAAGCGCCGTACCAGATTGATATTGATAATGTTAGTTTTCGGTATTCACCAGATACAAAGCAAATTCTGCAACACTTGAATTTACAAATTAAGCCTGGTGAGAAGTTAGCGATTCTTGGACGTAGCGGAACCGGGAAAAGTACGTTAGCCAGTCTAATTCGTGGTGATCTGCAACCTACCGAAGGACAGATAACGATTAATGGCGAGCCAACAGCCAAATTTGGTGATCAAATTGCTAACTATATTGGCGTTGTTCACCAGTCGCCATACTTATTTAACACGACAGTTTTGAATAATATTCGTTTAGGAAATGAGGATGCAACGGAAGAAGATGTTTGGAGCGTCCTGAAACGAGTCGGTCTGGAAGAAAAAATTCGTCAATTGCCGGATGGCCTAAACACAAAAATCGGCGAGGCTGGACTGATCTTTTCTGGTGGTGAACGCCACCGGCTGTCCTTAGCTCGGATCCTGTTAAAGGATGTTCCAATTGTTATTTTAGATGAGCCAACTGTTGGCCTTGACCCGCTAACTGAACAGCAGGTTATTGATACTTTTATGAACGAATTAGCTGGGAAGACACTTATTTGGATTACGCACCATTTACAAGGAATTGATGCAATGGATCGCGTGATCTTCCTTGAAAATGGTAAAATAACAATGAGTGGGACACCACAAGAGTTATGGGAAAATAATCCCCATTACCAAAAACTCAAAAAAGCAGATCAAGGTCTGTAAAAAAGAAGCATAATTGCTGAAGAATGTTTTATACTATTACTTAAATAGGGGATGAATTATTTATGAAAAAGATTGTTGTATTAGGTGCGGGATACGCGGGCCTAAAAACTGTTGTTCTCCTTCAAAAGAAGTTGAAGGGTGAAGGACGAATTGTCTTAGTTGACCGGAATACTTACCACTACGAAGCAACTGACCTCCATGAAGTAGCTGCGGGAAATTTGCCACCTGCAAAGATTTCATATCAAGTTAGTGACTTGATTAATTCTAAGGTAACGACCTTTATTCAAGATGAGGTTGTTAAAATTAATCCTGATGATAAAACAGTTGAATTAGCACATCGTGAACAACCATTAGATTATGACTATTGTGTTGTTAGTCTTGGGTTTACTTCTGAAACGTTTGGAATCGAAGGGGCTAAGGAAAATGCGCTTCAAATGACAAACGTAAAGGAAGCACTTGAAATTCACAGGCACATTGTTGATAAGATGAAAGATTACAAGATTACCAAGAATCCTGATGACTTGAAGATTATCGTTTGTGGTGCCGGATTTACTGGAATTGAATTAGCGGGTGCACTAGTTGATGCTCGTCCACGCTATGCCCAAATTGCCGGGGTAAAGCCTGAAGATATTCAAATCTCACTGATTGAAGCCTCAGAACGTCTTTTACCAATGTTTAACCAAGATCTTGCTAATTATGGTGTTAACTTGGTAAAGAAGCTTGGAGTTCATCTTTACACAAGTTGCTTGATTTCACGGATTAAGCCAAGTACCGTAATTTATCAACATGGTCGTGGCAATGGTGATGAATCAATGACTGCTGGTACTATTATTTGGACAACCGGTGTTAGTGGTAGCCCAGTAATGGCTGAGTCTGGTTTTAATGAACGACGTGGTCGGGTTGTTGTTACTGATCACTTAAATGATCCAGATCACGAAGACCTTTACATTATTGGAGATGTGGCAGCGGTTATGGCTCCAGGTTCACCTCGTCCATACCCAACTACAGCTCAGTTGGCACTTTCAATGGCTGATTATGTGGCTGATGACATTGCCGATCGGGTAAGAAAAGGCGAACGGTTAAGCGAACCATACTCATACAAGTCACTTGGTACCGTTGCTTCAGTCGGTAATACACGTGCTTTTGGTGTTGCTATGGGACATGAAGTTAAGGGATACATCGGTTCGTTCATGAAGAAAATGATTGCTAACCGTTCACTCTTAGAAGTGGGGGGATTGAAGGAACTCCTTGCTAAGGGACGGTTTGATTTGTATCACTAGAATAGGGAGAGATAACTAGCTCGCTAGTTCATCTTCGAACCCCACACAAAAAGGTTTCAACGTTCGGGATTTCCTGGCGTTGAAGCCTTTTTATATCCTGTGTCGTTTGCATATCATCTAGGTAATATAACTTATGTCACAACTCTTTTATTTTCTATATACTGCATTGTTTATCTGGAAAGTGAATTCTATGTTCTGGGGATGGAGTCCATTTGCCGATTAAATTATGTTAAGATGTGGTATTAAGTTAATTAAGTGGAAGGAATAGGAAATGATTGAATCATATGCTGAAGCGCTGAATTTTATTCATGGACGGACAAAATTCAAAAAAATTCCAACGTTAGACCGGATGAAACTTTTCCTCGAAAGGTTAGGAAACCCGCAAAAGGGGTTGAAGTACGTCCACGTTACGGGAACAAATGGCAAGGGCTCAACCGTTGCAATGTTAAGAGCAATGTTAATGGAGACGGGGCTAAATATAGGGAGCTTTACTTCTCCATTTATTACTCGCTTTAACGAACGAATAGCACTGAATGCTAAGCCGATTAGCGATGAAGATTTGACAAGGTTCGCCCGCAAAGTAGAACCGGTTGTTCAGCAGTTAGACCAGGAATTACCAACCGGTGGACCAACTGAATTTGAAATTGATACTGCAATTATGTTTTGCTATTTTGCAGAAAAGCAACCAGATTTAGTTCTTCTTGAGGTTGGTATTGGCGGTCTATATGATTCGACAAATGTAATTACACCGTTAGTAAGTGTGATTACCACCGTAAGTTGGGATCACATGAAATATCTTGGTGATACTTTAGCCAAAATTGCTCACCAAAAGGCGGGAATTATTAAGGAGAAAGTTCCCGTAGTGATCGGTCGGCTTTCCCCATCAGCGCATCAAGTAATTATGGAAGAAGCAACCGAAAAGAATGCCAAAGTTTATGAACTGGGTAAAGACTTTTCAGCGCGGAAAATTAACCACAATGTCATTAAAGCGGAGATTATATATGATGGTGGTCAATTGCATCATTTTCGGAGTAATCTCGGGCTAGCTGGTGACTACCAAGTTGAAAATTCTGTAATTGCAATTACAACAGTACAAATAGTACTAAAGAAACTAGGAATCCCGGTAGTTGCCGCTGACTTGAAAAAGGGGTTAGCACTGACTCAGTGGCCTGGCCGGATGGAAACGGTGATTAACGAGCCGCTAGTATTATTGGATGGGGCGCATAATCTTCCCGGAATGCAGGCGTTAGTTAAAACAATTCACGATGATTTTAGCGATCGTGAAGTATACGTCCTCGTTGCTATTTTAGCTGATAAACAATATGAGCTAATGCTTGGTGAATTGGCTAGTCTGGGGAATGTGCATTTGATGGTTACTAATTTTGCGGGTCCCGGACCTCAGCGACCGAGCGCTAATCTAACTACTACAATTAGTGAGTTTAAGACGAAACACCCAATCCAGGTTGCAGAAAATTGGCAGACTGGGTTCGTCAAGTTATCTCAAGAATTGGCAGCCGATGATGTAATGATTATTACTGGCTCGCTCTATTTTGTTTCTGAAGTTAGAAAAAATTTAAAATAAAATAATGCAAAGCTCTTTTTATTCCGTCATGTATATATAGAACGGAAAAAAGGAGTTTTTATTTATGTTTACATCAGAATCAACCCAATACCTACAGCTTGTTAGCAGAATTCTAATTGATGGTAGTGAAGAAGCAAATGTACTATTTCGGCAGTTTATTAGTCAGTATCCAACGCCAATTTCAATCAAAAATATGACAAATGCTGAAAAAGATAAACTGATTGAAGAAGATGAACGAATGGAAGTTCTTCTTGCAGCAATTGAACTTGGGGCAATGGTGGTCCGGAGTCAGGCGCCATTGCTTGGCCACGCTTATTCTAGCCAACTGTTAAGCACTGAGATGATGGATCGGTTAAGCGGGGAAAAGCAAGAAAGCCTCTATTTAGTTGGTACGGATGTCCATAATGATATTATTGATATTAAAAAAATGTTTGTTGGCGGATTGAGCGAATGTAGTGTTTACCCTGACCGGGTTTTCCGCCGGGCGTTGTTACAATCTGTAAATGGGATTGCAGTGGTTCATAATCATCCCTCTGGGAATGTTGAACCGTCATCAGCTGATATCGCGATGATTAAGCGATTAGAAAGTGGCAGTCGGATCTTAGGAATAACGTTCCTTGATTTTCTCATTATTGGTCAGAATAGTTATTATAGTTGGCGTGAAAATCAGGCATTTCACAAAAATGAGGAAGAAAAAAGTTAAAGAAAACGTTAATTTATCAAAGAATAAGCCTTTTGTGGCAATTTATTGTGTATATTAAGGTTCGTATATGGCTTTTTGCTATGGTATAATATGCTCGATATTAGATTGAAAATAATTTACTAAAATGAAGGGAAGAAGCAGATTGCTAGGAATCGGAACCAAAAATATTGGCATCGACCTTGGAACAGCAAACACAATTGTGTATGTTGAAGGCAAAGGAATTGTATTACGTGAACCATCAGTTGTTGCTCGTAATACCAAGACCAATGAAGTTATTTCCGTAGGTAAAGATGCTCGAGATATGATCGGTCGAACCCCAGGTAGTATTACAGCCATTCGGCCAATGAAGGATGGGGTTATTGCCGATTATGACACGACTGTTGCCATGATGAAGTATTACATTGAGAAGGCCCTTGGTAATTCTAACGGTAAGCCATACGTAATGGTATGTGTTCCAAGTGGAATTACTGAAGTTGAAAAACGAGCTGTGATTGATGCTACTCGTGTTGCGGGAGCACGTGACGCTTACGTTATTGAAGAACCATTTGCAGCTGCCATTGGTGCGGGTCTTCCAGTTATGGATCCAACAGGAAGTATGGTTGTTGATATTGGTGGGGGAACTACCGACGTTGCTACTATTTCATTAGGTGGCATTGTTTCTAGTCGTTCAATTCGGATGGCTGGGGATGAAATGAATGATGCAATTGCACAGTATGTTCGTCAAAATATGAATCTGCTGATTGGTGAACGAACTGCTGAAAAAATTAAATGGGATATTGGTTCTGCTTCTACCGATGCTGCTGCTGAAATGGGTTCAACAGAAGTTCGGGGACGGGATCTTGTTACCGGATTACCAAAGACAATGGAAGTTTCTGCAAAGGATGTTTCCGTTGCATTGCAGGATGTTGTTGATTCAATTATTGATGCAATTAAAGGGACTCTGGAAGAAACATCTCCAGAAATTGCTGCTGATGTTATTGATCACGGAATCGTCCTCACCGGTGGTGGTGCATTATTAAAGCACCTGCCTGACGTAATTGCTGATGCTACTAAGGTTCCCGTATTTATTGCAAATGATCCGCTTGACTGTGTTGCAACTGGGACAGGTGAATCATTAAAGAGTATCGATGTAATGAAGAAAAAGTAATAAGTAACGGGATGGGGCTGGTCGCAAAACGATTTGTTTTGTCCAGTCCTTTCTTATTACCTAGTAAAGAAATGCTGGAGGAATAAAATGCGCAAGTTTTTTTCCAATCGACGGCTTGTTATTCTTGTGCTGATTTTAATTGCGTGTTTCGGTTTAATGGCCGGTTCTGTTTCAATGCGTAATCGTCGGAATACGCCTCCATTGATCCAACAATTTGGTAATGATATCGTTGGTTTTGTAGATGGAATCGTTGCTATTCCGGTAAACGCTGTTCAGAGTGGCTTTAGTTCTGTGGGACAATTGATGAATACATATTCTGAAAACCGGGAATTGAAGCAACAGGTAACTGAATTAGCACAAACGAAGGTCCGTGATCAGACCTTAGCAAAGGAAAATAAAGAACTAAAACAAGAGTTAAAGCTTAATAAATCCTTGACTGATTACAATACAATTACGGCTTCTGTAATGATGAGAACACCATCCTCATGGCAGAAACAATTGGTAATCAATAAGGGACAAACTAATGGGATCAAGAAAAACATGCCAGTAATGAGTGGTAGCGGGTTGATTGGTCGAATTAGTGAGGTTAACAAGACTAATAGTAAAGTTGAACTATTAAGCAATACTGGTGAATCCGCCAATCGATTTGCCGTAACGATTGACGGGACTAATGGCCGAACTGTTAACGGAATTATTACCGGTTATGATGCTTCAACTGATGAGCTAATTATGGGGCAGGTTAGTTCTAAGGCTAAGTTGAAGAAGGGGACCAAAGTAATGACGAGTGGTATGGGAGGAGTAACACCCAAGGGCCTTTATGTCGGTCGCGTAACCCGTGTAGGGAAAGACGACTATGGACTAGCTCAAAAGGTATACATTAAGCCTGCTGCTGATATGAATGACGTTAATATTGTGACCGTTGCCGAGCCGGCTTAATCGAGGTGGTTGAATGTATAGATTATCGAGATTAAGATACATTTTTCCGTTAGGGTTGTTTATATCATTGTTCTTAGATGGTTCATTAAGTAATGTCTGGGCAAAGCTATTTTTTAGCTATCCGTATTCAATGATGAGTGAATTAGTGCTGCTGTGGTTGGTTCTCTCGTATTACTTTGAAGAGGATATTGAAATTCCATTAATTCCCTTTGCTGCACTTGCAGGGATCGTATTTGATGTCTATTTTACGGGAATTCTGGGATTAGATATTTTCCTTTTCCCATTAATCGTTGAACTTACTAAAGTTCTTTCGAGATATTTTAGCCAGTCATTTTTAACGATTATTATGATTTTCTTTATTGATATTGTTGCCTTTGTAACGTTAACATACTGGGCATATTCATTGGTCGGGATTACGCATATGAATCTTGGCGATTACCTTGTGTACACTCTTGCGCCAACACTAGCCCTTAACTTGGTTTATTTTGTGATCCTTTATTGGCCAATCCAGGCAATTTATACTTGGGCTTTAACGAAAAAAAGATCTTAGAAAAGGATTGACAAAGTTAATTATCAAGTGTAAGATACATGACAATATCAAAAAACGAAGAACAGACTAGTAAAGAATTAACTTGCTCTTTAGAGAGTTCACGATGGTGGGATGTGAATGGGTTAGTGTTCTTGAATCACATCTGCAAGTTGATCCATTGAAGTAAGTAGGTGGATCCGGGGAAGCCCGTTACAGCGCGGAGTTTAATTAATGAACTTACTGAGGTTGCTTTTGTGAGAAAGTAACAACATGAGGTGGAACCGCGTAAAACGCCCTCATAGTCAATTTTGGCTATGAGGGCGTTTTTCTCTTTCCGGATAATTAGACTCACGAGGTAATTACTGTGAGGTAATTATAAAATGAGGTGGGATCACGACTTGCTCGTCCTCTTAAACTAACACTAGTTTAAGAGGATTTTTTGTTTAACGTTTTTCGCAATTCAAGGAGGTTTTAAAATGTCACTCAATTATGTTTCACAAATCTTGCCCTCACTTATTCAGGGGGCTGGATTAACGCTACAAATCTTTTTTTGGACACTAATTGTTTCAATCCCCTTAGGAATCATTGTAAGTTTGGGACTAACATCGAAGGTTAAGCCACTTAAATGGGTTTTAGAAATTTATGTTTGGCTGATGCGGGGGACGCCGTTACTTCTGCAATTAATTTTTGTCTTTTATGGACTACCAATTATTGGGATTGTTTTTCAACGATACGATGCGGCTTTAGTTGCATTTATTCTTAATTACGCCGCTTACTTTGCTGAAATATTCCGTGGTGGTTTTCAATCAGTTAGTGTTGGTCAATATGAAGCTGCTAAGGTGTTACGGTTAAATTACTGGCAAACCGTTCGAAAGATTATTATTCCCCAAGTTGTTAAAATCGTTATCCCGTCAATTGGAAATGAAGTTATTAACTTGGTAAAGGATTCTTCCTTAGTTTATGTTATTGGTCTTGGTGACCTCTTACGTGCGGGGAATGTGGCAACTTCACGGGATGTTACTCTTGTCCCATTGCTCCTAGTTGGTTTAATTTACCTAATTCTTGTTGGAATTTGCACGTTGGTATTACGCCAAGTCGAAAAGCGGTATTCATATTTTAAGTAAGGAGGAGTAGTCAATGTTAGAAGTTAAAAATTTAAAGAAAAGTTTTGGCGATCGGGTAATTCTTGATAATGTTAACCTAACCGTTAAGGACGATGAAATTCTTTGTATTGTTGGTCCTTCTGGTGCGGGGAAAACGACATTGTTGCGTTGCATTACTGGACTAGATACTCCTGATAGTGGTGAATTCCTGATGGATGGTAAGCCATTTGATCCTCAAGGAACAGGTGCTTCAGATCGGGTGATTGGGGTTGTCTTTCAAGATTTTAACCTCTTCCCAAATCTCTCAGTGATGGAAAACATTACCCTTGCGCCAACGATGGTGCTTAAACAACCAAAAGATGAGGCAGTAAAAAAAGCCCAGGAGTTATTAGCTGAATTAGGTTTGTCAACAAAGGGAAATCTTTATCCCTGGCAATTGTCTGGTGGGCAAAAGCAACGGGTAGCAATTGCGCGGGCTTTAGCAATGAAACCTAAAATTCTTTGCTATGATGAACCGACATCAGCCCTTGACCCTAATCTTCGTCAAGATGTTGCTAACATTATTCTTTCACTAAAGAAGGGTGGCGTAACGCAGTTAGTAGTTACGCACGATTTGGATTTTGCTGAAGAAATTGCTGACGATTTACTGAAGGTTAATCCGCTTGATCAAAGTCGAGACTAAGAATGAGAGGTGTTTGAGATGCGTAAAATTAAATATTGGCTGGTACTTCTAGCTTTAATTACGCCTGTCATTATTCTTAGTGGTTGTGAGAGTGTCACCCAACGTGCGGATACTCAAGATACCTGGAATCGAATTGAACGTAGAAAGCGGGTTATTATTGGACTGGATGATAGTTTTGTTCCAATGGGTTTTCGGCAAAAAAACGGAAAGTTAGTTGGGTATGATGTTGACTTGGCACGGGCCGTTTTTAAGCAGTACGGAATTAAAGCTGATTTTCAACCAATTGACTGGTCAATGAAGGAAACGGAATTAAAAAATGGGACAATTGATTTGCTCTGGAATGGTTATTCAATTAACCCTAGTCGACGGAAAAAGGTTGCTTTCAGTCGACCATACTTGAAGAATAAACAGATTCTTGTTACCAAAAAGGCGTCTAATATTTTAAACTTTGCTGATATGAAGGGGAAATCATTAGGGGTTCAGAATGGCTCAACTGGACTTACCGCATTGGATGAGCGGCCAAAGGTTCTTAAGGACTTAATCAAAAACCAAAAGCCAGTCCTCTATGATACTTTTCCGGACGCATTTATTGATTTAAATGCAAATCGGATTCAAGGAATTTTGATGGACCAGGTATATGCGGATTACTATATTAAACACCAAAAAAATAGTTCTTCCTACAGAACCTATTCTAGTAAAGAACTTCCTGTTGAGTATTATGCTGTGGGGATGCGGAAGGGTGATAAGACTCTTCACCAAAAAATTAATGCTGGACTGGGTAAACTACAAAAGAATGGTGAACTAAGGAAAATTAACCAGAAATGGTTTGGTACTAATAGTAACTACCTTGGTGCGGATTAAAAATTTTCTGTGACATATTTAAACCATAAAAGGGATTGTGACATAAGTACTTTTACCAAGTTCAAATACGAACAGCGCGGTACGCAAATGGGTTCCAGTGTCCGGTATAACCGAACTCTGGAACCCTATTTGCGCTCGCGGGGGCGTGAAAACGAAGTCATAAATGACTTCTGTCACGCTCCCATCTTTATTAAAATTAAATTATTGGCAAAGTTTGTAATTTAGAGCGTGATAAAGTATTATTATTCAGTATGATTTAGTTCGATCTATAATTTTAATTGCATTGGGGAAGGGAGATATATCAGTGGATTATCGTCTTGCTAAGGGTGTCGATTTGCATGTTATTCCGACAAAGCAGTTTAAGATGACCCATATCTTGATTGACTTTGCGACACTACAGACAACTACGAATGCCACAGCAAGGAACCTCCTTGCTAACCTATTAGAAACAAGTACTCATCTTTATCCGACACAAACAGCGTTTGCACGTCAGATGGCAAAATTGTATGGAGCATTTGTTTCGCTTGGTGTTGGTCGGGTAGGCCAGTTGCATACCGTTCGGCTGCGATCAAGTTTTATTAATAATCAGTTGGCACAGAATAATTTATTTGCACAGGTAACTGAGTTAATTAATCAGGTACTATTCCACCCATTAATTGATGATGGTGAATTTGATAGCCCAACATTTCGTCTGCAGGTAAATAACCTTGCTAGTTCAATTAAGGCGCTATATGATGACAAGCAATTTTACGCTAATCAGCAATTATTAAAGCTTTATTATTCTCCTGATTCTGTGATGAGGACGCCAAGCTTTGGTAAAATTACGGATCTTGATTACTGTACGCCAGCAAGTCTTGTTCAAACATATGAAAAGATGATTAATCAGGATAAAATTGATATTTTTGTTTTGGGAAATGTTGATCCTGAAAACGTGTATTCAGCAATTTATCAATTACCATTTGCTGACCGAAATCCACAACTTCCCAACCAACCATTCTACTTTCAACAAGTTCATGAAGATGTAGTTAGTCAAGAAGAACAGCAACATGTTAGTCAGGCTAAACTAGACCTTGGCTATCACCTGCCGATTTATTACCGTGATCCGCTGTATCCGGCTGCTCTCGTTTTCAATGGTCTCTTTGGTGGGACACCTTATTCAAAACTATTTACTAATGTTCGTGAAAAGGCAGGATTAGCATATTACGCTTCAAGTCGCCTGGCACCATTCTCTGGATTAGTTAACGTGCAGACCGGAATCCAGCCAACTGATTACCAAACTGCTTTAACAATGATCCAGGAACAAGTAAACGAACTCCAAACCGGAAACTTTACTGGCGACTTAATGCGTGAAGTTCAGGACGCGTTAATTAATCAGCATTATGCTGGTTTCGATCTTGCAAATAACATTTTAGAACATCACTTGGTTAATCAATTACTTTCATTAGGAGAACAAACAGACTTTGCAAATCAAATCAACCGGGTGACAAAGAATGATGTGATGAAAGTTGCATCAATGATCAAACTACAGGCAAGTTATTTATTGAGTGGTGAAAAATAAAACTATATGAATAAAGAAGTTTATGACGAATTCAACCAACCGGTTTACCGGCAACAGCTACCAACCGGCTTATCTTTGCAAATGATTCCAATGAGTGGTTATCATAAAACTTATGCAATTTTTACTACTAATTTTGGCTCAATTGATAATCATTTTGTTCCGTACGGCAAAAAAGACGCAATTCAGGTTCCGGACGGGATCGCGCATTTCTTAGAGCATAAAATGTTTGAAAAGGCTGATCATGATGCCTTTGACTTATTTGGGAAACTTGGCGCTGATTCAAACGCCTTTACGAGCTTTACTCAAACTAGTTACCTCTTTTCTACTACCGATCATGTTCGGGAAAGTCTGAATGTCCTGCTCGATTTTGTCCAGGAACCGTACTTTACAGAACAAACGGTAAAGAAAGAACAGGGAATTATTGGTCAAGAGATAAAAATGTATGAGGATGACGCTTCCTGGCGGTTATATCTTGGAATCTTAGGTAACCTTTATCCTAATGATCCCATGCACATTGATATTGCAGGAACTGTTGATAGTATTAGTAAGATTACTCCCGAGTACTTAATGGAAACTTATCGGACCTTCTATCAACCAAGTAATATGAACCTAGTATTGGCAGGAAAGTTGGATCCGGATGAGGTTGTTGAGTGGGTAACTGATAATCAAAGTCATCGGCAATTCTTACCTGCAATAACACCAGAGCGGGTATTTAACCTTAATGATCCATCCGCTCACGATGTTATTCCGTTTCGGTCCCTAACGATGGATGTGGCTAGACCAAAAGTCATTGTTGGGTTGCGCGGAATTGAGATGCCTGAAAGTGGTCGAGAACGATTACATTATAAATTAGCAATTGATTTGTTACTTGATGTTCTTTTTGATGATACTTCGGACAATTATTTACGGTTATACAACAATGAGGTTCTTGACGATTCATTTGCTTATAATTTAGAAATGCAACGGGACTTTTACTTTGCATATTTCAGTTCTGACACCGATCAAATGGAACGATTTGCGGATGAAGTGATTGCTATCTTAGAAAGTGCGGATCAGCAAATTGATGCCGCGAGAACACGCTTTAATGAAATCAAGAATGCGGAGATTGGCCGTTTAACTGGCTTATTGGATTCACCAGAGGCTGTTGCAAACCATTATGGAGGAAGTTTCTTTGATGGTGCTAACCTGATGGATGAGATTAGGGAATTACGATCAATTGATTTGAATGACCTTTATGATGTTGCCAAGCGCTTCATTGTTTCACAGGGAATTTCTGTATTCCAAATCATTCCCCAGCATCGTTAATTCAAGACTTTCTTAATAATTGATAGCGGGATGCCATGCTATAATTAGCAGGTAGGATTAAAATTCAGAGATGGAGATATCACAATGAGTGAAAACGATAATGAACAACAAATCCAAATTGGAAAGAAGCTACGTGGTGCTCGACAAGCTAAGGGCTATACGTTAGATGATTTACAACAGTTAACGAAAATTCAGAAACGATACTTAATTGCAATTGAAGACGAAAAGTTTGACGAATTGCCAGGGGACTTTTACGTTCGGGCTTTTATTAAGCAGTATGCAGATACGGTGGGCCTTGATGGTAATGAGCTGTTAAAAGAGTTCAATGAACAATTACCTAAGGCAAAAACAGAAGAATATTCCGATCATATTAATCAGGCAGTTGAAACCCGAGCAAATCGGCGAAAAACTGTTAGCCAAGGGGTTAGTAAGGTTCGTCAATACATGCCAACCATTATTATTGCGTGTGTAATTGTAATTGTTCTAGCTGCAATTTGGGTAACTGCAATTGTTCGCGGTCACCAGGATTCCTCAACCAAGATTGATAATAGTTCCGTTTCGGTTTCAGGTGAAAGCCGAAAGAAGAGTAGCAGTTCTGTAAAGAAGAGTTCCACTAAGACGAAGAAGAGTACGGCCATTAAATTAACGGAAGCTAGCCGGAATAATAATAGTGTTACTTACAATGCCGCTTCATTAAAGAAGGATGCCAAGTTACAAATCAAGACAAGCGGTCGGGCATGGAACAGTGTTACTACCGATGGCACAAATGCTTTAAGTCGGACAATGGACGCTAATTCAACGGCTGATGTGACTATTAAGCGAACTACTAATACGGTTGTTATTACAGTCGGTAATGCTTCAGCTACTACCTTAAAACTTGGTAATAAGAAGATTAACTTTACGGATAATGGTCGCTACAACAATACTCGGACAGTGACGATCCACTTTGGTAATTCATCAAGTTCATCCGTATCAAGCGGTGGTTCTTCTAGTCGAGCTACTAGTGGTCAGCAGACTGCTCCTCAACCGACGAGAACAAGTCAGAGTACAACGACTAATGCGTCCCGGACTACTACAAATCAAGGTCAGAACCGGACACAGACACAACAGTCACAAACAAATCAAACGCAATCACGCTAATGGGTATGAGGAGGAAGTAATTTGAATTTACCTAATAAACTAACCGTTGTGCGGTTAATCATTATCCCCTTTTTCTTACTATTAATGGTTCTTCCGTTACAATCGTGGGGAGCAGTCAGCTTTTGGGGAGCAACGATCCCTGTTTCACAATTCATTGCGGCAATCTTGTTTATTGCAGCAACATTGACTGATAATTTAGACGGTCGAATTGCGCGTAAACACCACTTGGTAACTAATTTTGGGAAGTTTACTGACCCGCTAGCAGATAAATTACTAGTAATGACGGCATTTATTGTTTTAACTGGTAATCAGGTTGTTCCTGCTTGGGTAACATCAATTATTATCTGGCGAGAATTATCGGTGACTGGATTGCGGCTCTTATTAGTAGAACAAGATGGCGTTGTTCTGGCTGCTAAAATGCCAGGGAAAATCAAAACAACTACCCAGTTTATTGCAATTATCTTCCTGCTTCTTAATAACGTGATTTTTGCAATTTGGGGAATTCCATTTGGCCAAATTATGTTGTACATTTGCTTATTCTTTACCATTTATTCTGGAGTTGACTACTTTATTCAGGGACGGGATGTCTTTTCAGACGGCTTTAAATAACTATTAGTTTTATATACATTAAGAAGCGACCTTGCTCATCTTTGGTAGGGTCGTTTTTATTGTAATAAAAATAGTTATTGATATTTTTAGGAAAAATGTTCATTTATGTTTTGAAATATGATAAAATTGGTCTGTACCTTTTTTGAAAGGGATTTCATATTAAGGAGATGTAGTTATGCTTTCATTCTTAAAACCAGCTCCTGATGCTAAAACTAAGGTTCCGAAGGATAAAATTTCAACCGTTTATAAGTGGCGTCAAGTTGGTGTCTTATTGTCAATCTGTATTGGTTACATTGGCTATTATGTTATTCGTCTTATTTTTACAACCGAACAGAACGACATTATGAAGCAATATGGATTTACTACGGCTGATATCGGGATGGTTCTTTCATGTTTTGGTATTGGTTATGGTATTTCTAAGTTATTCATGGGAGCACTTAGTGATAAGAGTAACCCAAACCATTACTTGGCAACTGGGCTGATTATTTCAGCGATTTTGAACTTCGGATTAGGGGCTACCAAGAACCTCTACGTAATGATGTTCTTAATGCTTGTAATGTCAGTTGCGCAAGGGATGGGGGCAGCCGCATGTCAACGGATCGTTCAACTTTGGTGGGGTAAGAAGCACCGTGGGGCTATTTACTCCATTTGGTCCTCTGCCCACAACGCTGGTGCCTTTGTCTGTGTTGCCGTTGTCCAATTAGCAACTTTCATGTTCTCTGGCTCAATTCCAGCTGTGTTCTACACGGCATCAGTTGTTTCACTGATTATTGCTGCCTTCGTATTGATTTGTGGTGCTGACCGGCCAACAACTGTAGGTTTGCCAAGTATTTCTCAATATACTGGTGATGAAGTTGTCCTTGAAAATGGTAAGGCTTCTTCATCAGAATTGACAAACTTAACTTTGCCACAAATTTTTGTAAAGTACATTTTAACTAACAAGGTAGTTTGGGCGATCACGTTAACTTCAATGTCTCTTTACCTAGTTCGTTACGGGGTTATGAGTTGGATTCCTAGTTTCCTTGTTCAATCTAAGGGCTTTAGTCCATCGTTTGCTAAGTGGTTAGTTGGGATCTTTGAATTAGCAACTGTTCCTGGTGTTATTATCATGGGTGCTATTTCTGACTTCTTGAAAGATCGACGGGCAATTGTTTGTATCGCTTGTGTTATCTTACTTTTCATTTGCCTGACTACCTACTTCTTTAGTACAAGTCATGCTTTGATTGTTACTGTTCTTTTCATTATGGGAACTCTAATTTATGCACCGCTAACATTGGTTGGTTTAATGGTTAATGAAGCTGTTCCCAAGTTTGCTGTTGGATCATCAACAGGATTCATGGGCTTCTTCCAATACATTTTTGGTGAAACCTTAGCAACCGCCTTAATTGGGGTTTTAGTATCCAAGTATGGTTGGCTAGCAAGTAACATTGTCCTCTATTCAGCTACAACGCTTGCCCTCTTATTGTTAATCTATATTATGTTTAACGAAAATCGTGTGGCTAAGCTTGCCAAAGAGGAAAATATTAAGGAATAAGTACCAAGCTGTTTTTTAATAACATTCGTAACCGAAAGACTCTAGTTTCAGTTTATCTGGATACTAGAGTTTTTTGTTTGAGACTTATATCTTTAAGAAATTAGTTATATCATTTACCTAGGACAGCTAAAATTATTTCCTTAAAAAATAAAATTAAAGTAATTTTACGTTATTACTAGTTGGAGGCAAAAAACATGAATGCAGAAATTATTTCGGTTGGTGATGAACTGCAGCGTGGTGAAATTGCGAATACTAATTCAGCGTTTTTAGCAAAAAAGCTCAATTCGTTGGGTATTACGGTGGCAACACAAGTAACAGTCGGGGATGATCCAACTGCCATTATTAACTGTGTGCGGGATGCGCAGGATCGCGCGGAGATTATTTTTGTTTGTGGCGGGTTAGGACCAACAGTAGATGATGTTACCTTGTCAGCTGTTGCACGGGGTGTTGGAGCACTGGTAAAGACTGATGATCAAACCTGGCACCACCTCTTGGGGATCTTTGCACAGCGACAAATTCCGGTTCAACCTGAAAATAAGCGACAGGCTCAATATATTGGTGAGCTGATTCCAAACTCGCGGGGACTCGCTTTAGGAAGCTGGTTTAAAGCGGAAAAGCACCGAGTGGTAATTCTTCCCGGACCCCCTGCCGAATTTCAAGCAATGGTGAATCAGGAGGTCCTTCCACGAATTATCAAGGAGTTTAGTATTCAAAAAACGATCAAAACACGAGCACTCCATTTTCTTGGTCGACCTGAATCGACCTTGATGAACGAGTTAAAGCCGATAATGGCAGACTACCCTAACGTTGCTATTACCTCCTATGTCAAACCAACTAATATCGAACTGCGGTTGACGATAATTACAGATGCACAAGCAGATATTAAGGCAATGTTTGATCAGGTGACTGAGGTAATTCTGAAAAAGGAGCAACAATACTATTTAGGAATGGGAAATGACTTTAATTTAGCAAATGAAGTTGTGGGTCTTTTGAAGCAGCAAAAGTTAAAAATTACGGGAGCTGAAAGCTTAACTGGCGGGCTCTTTCAAAGTACGGTTTGTTCAGTTCCTGGAGCTTCAGCAATCTTTGATGGCGGCTTTGTTACCTATGCTGCTGAAGCAAAAATCAGCTTGCTCGGTATCCCAGCTTCACTAATTAAACAAAACGGGGTTGTAAGTAGCGCAACTGCTCAGGCAATGGCAGATTACTCACGAAAAAAACTTGATGCAGATTTTGGAATCGGCTTTACAGGTGTAGCAGGACCCGATGAGCTAGAAGGACAACCAGCCGGAACGGTGTGGATTGGACTAGCACGCAAAGGACAACCTACTATCTCTAAGCAGTTGCGATTGGCTGGATATTTGGGACGACAAGAAATTCGGTTGTTGAGTGTCCAATATGGTCTACAGATGCTTTTACAAGAATTAAAAAAATAACCGAACTATTGTTTGCTAAAATTCTTGTTTTTTTGTCTAAAACTGTTATGATTATTAACGGATATTCCGTTTCAAAGGAGGAATTATTTTGGCTGATCAACGAAAAGCAGCACTTGATGTCGCAATTCGTAAAATTGAAAAGAATTTCGGTAAGGGCTCCATCATGCGAATGGGTGACGCTGCCGATATGAAGATTGCTACAGTTTCAAGTGGTTCATTAGCAATTGATAAGGCCCTTGGTGTAGGTGGTTATCCTCGTGGTCGAATTGTAGAAATCTATGGTCCTGAAAGTTCAGGTAAGACGACCGTAGCTTTACAGGCGGTCGCTGAAGTACAGCGTCAAGGCGGAACGGCTGCCTATATTGACGCGGAAAACGCCCTTGATCCTCAATATGCAGAGGCATTGGGTGTAAATGTCGATGACTTGCTTCTTTCCCAACCTGATACTGGGGAAGAAGGGCTAGAGATTGCAGATGCATTAATTTCCAGTGGAGCAGTTGATTTGGTGGTTGTTGACTCCGTGGCTGCGCTTGTTCCCCGTGCCGAAATTGAGGGTGAGATGGGTGATGCCCATGTTGGTCTTCAAGCACGATTAATGTCGCAAGCATTGCGGAAGCTTTCTGGAGAAATTAATAAGACGAAGACGATTGCCATTTTTATTAACCAAATTCGTGAAAAAGTTGGTGTGATGTTCGGGAATCCAGAAACTACTACTGGTGGTCGAGCATTAAAGTTCTACTCAACAATTCGGATGGAAATTCGTCGGTCTGAACAGATTAAAAACGGGACTAATGTTATTGGTAACCGGACTAAGATTAAAATCGTCAAAAATAAGGTTGCTCCACCATTTAAACGTGCTGAAGTTGACATTATGTATGGTGAGGGAATCTCTAAGACTGGTGAACTTCTTGACATGGCTGTTGAGCAAGATCTTGTTAAGAAATCTGGCGCATGGTACTCATATGGCGATGAACGGATTGGTCAGGGACGTGAAAATGCTAAGAAGTGGTTAGCTGAACACCCTGATAGTATGACCGAGCTGATGAACAAGGTTCGCGAAGCCAATGGAATGGAACCATTAAAGGATACTGCAAATAAGACTCATAATGAGAAGCAAAGCGCTAATTCTGAAGCTAAGCAAGAAACCATTGAAGAAGCAAGCAAAAAGTAAATACTAAGAATTAGATTCTTTAAGTTTAATAACTATTAGTAATAGATAAAGATCGGGAAATCATTTTGTTTTTCTCGGTCTTCTTTAATTATTGAAAGAATGGTTGACACTAATTAATGGCAAGCTTAAAATTTAATTTGTGTGGTATTTAATTTATCATACGGTTAAATTAAACTAATTAATTGAACCAATAATAAAAATAGTGAAAGCGGAGGTGAAATGATGGAAGCTTTCGGCTTAGTTTTCGCCGCGCTTGCTATGATTATCGGTATTATTATTGGATATGCAATTCATAAAGTTTCTGTTGAAAAGCAACTTAAAGCTGCTAATCAAAGTGCAGAGCAAATTCTTTCCACTGCAAAACAAGATGCAGCGACGGCGAAAAAAGAGGCTATTTTAGAGGCCAAGGAAGAAAGCCATCGTTACCGGGAAAGTGTTGAACAAGAACTGAAACAACGACGGAATGAGGTTCAAAAGCAAGAAGATCGTCTCTTACAACGGGAAACCTCATTAGATCGTAAAGATGATGCTCTTGAAAAGCGAGAAGGTGCTGTTGGTAAACGGGAACACCAACTTGAACAGCAAACTAACCAGTTAAAAGTATCTCAAGAAAAGGCAGATTCATTGATTGAACAGCGACAACAAGAATTGGAAAAAGTTGCTCAACTGTCTCATGATGAAGCGAAGACACAGGTTTTAGATCAGGTTAAGGAAGAGCTAAAGACCGAGCGGGCAATTATGATTCGTGATAGTGAACAAAATGCTGAATTAGTTGCTGATAAGACGGCAAAGAAGTTAATTGTTGAAGCAATTCAACGAAGTGCTGCGGATGTTGTTTCTGAAGCAACGGTTTCGGTTGTTAACTTACCAAACGATGATATGAAAGGGAGAATTATTGGTCGAGAAGGACGGAATATTCGGACCCTGGAAACGTTAACGGGAATTGACTTGATTATCGATGATACTCCTGAAGCCGTTGTGCTAAGTGGTTTTGATCCGGTTCGGCGTGAAATTGCTAAGATTGCCTTGGAAAAGTTGATTCAGGATGGACGGATTCATCCGGCAAGAATTGAAGAGGCTGTTGATAAAGCGCGTCAAGAAATGGATGCTAACCTTCGGGAAACTGGAGAACAGGCTCTGTTTGATCTCGGAATTCATTCAATGCACCCAGACTTGATTAAGACAATTGGACGAATGAAGTACCGGACTAGTTATGGTCAAAACGTTCTTGATCACTCGATTGAGGTTGCTAAGCTTGCTGGAATAATGGCAGCAGAGTTAGGAGAAGATGTGACCCTTGCTAAACGGGCAGGTCTTCTTCATGATATTGGAAAAGCAATTGACCACGAAGTTGATGGTTCGCATGTTGAGCTAGGTGTTGAATTAACTACCAAATATAAAGAAAATAAAGTAGTAATTAACACGATTGCTTCACACCACGGTGACGTTCCAGCAAAATCAGTAATTGCTGCGCTGGTTCAGGCTGCTGATGCTATTTCTGGTGCACGTCCTGGTGCGCGGAGTGAATCGCTTGAACAATATATCCAACGCTTAAAGAAACTAGAAAGTATTGCAAATGCCCATAATGGTGTCGATCATAGTTACGCAATTCAGGCAGGTCGTGAACTGCGAGTAATAGTCAAACCAAAGAAAATTTCAGATCTTCAAGCAGTTGCTTTGTCCCATGATATTAAACATGAGATTGAACAGGAGCTTGAATACCCTGGTCATATTAAGGTAACTGTTATTCGAGAAACTCGTGCGATCGACTACGCAAAGTAAATAACATGTTAGGGAAAATACTTTAATATGGTAAAGAGACTAGGTTACCTCCTGGCCTCTTTCTTTATTTTGGCGATTCTCTTTCTTGCACTTGAATTACGCAAAAAATATAATAAATAAAGTAAAGATAGGGTAAAAAAACGTTCTAAATTATATAGAGAGAAAATTTACGGGGTGAAATTAGGTGGCAAAGAAAACAACGCCAATGATGGAACAATACCAAAAGGTCAAGGATCAATACCCAGACGCATTTTTATTTTACCGGTTAGGGGACTTTTATGAGCTCTTTAACGATGATGCAATTAAGGGTGCTCAATTGCTTGAGTTAACGCTAACAACAAGAAATCATAGTGCTAAGAACCCCATTCCAATGTGTGGTGTTCCGCATCGAGCTGTAAATAGCTACATTGATGTACTGATTGATAAAGGGTATAAAGTTGCAATTTGCGAGCAAATGGAAGACCCTAAAAAGGCAAAGGGAATGGTTAAGCGGGCAGTTACCCGGTTAATTACTCCGGGAACTCAAATGGATCTGAATGGTGATCAGGCTAAAAATAATAACTACTTAGCGGGAATCATTCGTCAAAATGGTCATTATTATCTGGCTTATACTGATTTATCAACTGGGGAGTTAAAAACAACTGATTTTGCAAGTGAGGACGAAACGATTAACGAGTTGATTAATTTGCAGAGTCGGGAAGTTGTCCTTGATGATTCAGTTGAGGATGATTTTAAGCAGCAGCTGACTAAACGAAATATTTTACAATCACATCAGCCGGAAATTGTGAATGAAGCAGAAGTGAGTTACTTAACTCAAGACTTAACTGATGAGGGGCAGCAAACTGTTGTTTCGCTCCTGGTTTCATATTTGTTAACAACACAAAAACGGTCACTAGCTCATTTGCAAAAAGCAATTTCCTACCGGCCTAGCTCTTTTATGAAGATTGATCATTATTCAAAAACTAACCTTGAATTAATGACCAACATGCGGAGCGGTAAACGACAGGGAACGTTAGCCTGGTTACTTGACGAAACAAAAACAGCAATGGGCAGCCGACTATTAAAACGGTGGCTAGATCGACCATTAATTGATCCCAAGCAAATTAGTGCTCGCCAGGATAAGGTTCAAGAGCTTCTTGAACACTATTTTGAGCGAAATAATATTCAGCAAGAATTGATCAAAGTTTATGACTTAGAGCGCCTTGCTGGTCGTGTGGCATATGGAAGTGTTAACGGTCGGGATCTAATTCAGTTAAAGACTTCATTGCTCCAGGTACCAAAAATTAAATATACCTTAGAGACACTTGACGCACCGGCATTTGCTGACTTAGAAAAGCAGCTTGATCCGTTGAGTGACGTGGCATCTTTGATCGAAAAATCAATTGTTGAAGATCCGCCAATTAGCGTGACTGATGGTGGTGTAATTAAGGATGGTTATGATCAGCAGCTTGATGAGTATCGTGACGCGATGAATAACGGTAAGCAATGGATCGCAGATCTACAAAAGCACGAACGAGAGGTAACGGGAATTAATAACCTCAAGATCGGCTATAACCATGTTTTTGGTTACTACATCGAAGTGACCAAAGTTAACCTCAATAAAATTCCCCGTGACCGCTATGAACGGAAGCAAACACTGGTAAACGCAGAACGGTTCTCAACGCCTGAATTAAAGGAAAAAGAAGCGTTGATTTTGGGAGCGCAAGAAAAATCAACCGCACTTGAATATGATGTCTTTGTTAAAATTCGGGAGAAAGTGAAGGGCCAGATTAAACGGTTACAAAGCTTGGCTCAAGCGTTGTCGGAATTAGATGTTCTCCAAAGCTTTGCAGTTGTCAGTGAGGATTATCATTTTGTCCGTCCACAAATGAACACGGGGCACGTATTGAAAATCAAGGATGGGCGGCACCCCGTTGTTGAAAAGTTTATGGGGCATCAAGAATATGTTCCTAATGATGTACTGATGGATGAATCAACGGATATCCTTTTGATTACTGGACCGAACATGTCTGGTAAGAGTACCTATATGCGTCAATTAGCATTGACAGCAGTGATGGCTCAAATGGGATGCTTTGTCCCAGCGGAACAGGCAGAATTACCGATTTTTGACCAAATCTTTACCCGGATTGGGGCAGCGGATGACTTAATTTCTGGTGAAAGTACTTTTATGGTTGAAATGATGGAAGCTAATAATGCCTTAATGCACGCCACTGATCGTAGTTTAATCTTATTTGATGAAATTGGTCGGGGGACTGCTACCTATGATGGGATGGCGTTAGCTCAAGCAATTATTGAATACATTCACGAACATTTGCGAGCTAAAACACTTTTTTCGACTCACTATCATGAGTTAACTGCTCTTGAAACGACTTTGTCGAGGCTAAAAAACGTCCATGTTGGTGCAACAGAGAAGAATGGCGAATTGGTTTTCTTGCATAAGGTGAGCGCCGGACCAGCAGATAAGTCATATGGGATTCATGTTGCTAGATTGGCTGGTATGCCTGAGACTCTACTTAAGCGTGCCGATAAAATTCTTAGCTCTTTAGAAAGAAAGGATGTGAAGTTGCCGACAATTTCTGACTCCGCTGAGCAGCAACCTGAGACAGGTAAGGTTAAAGAAAAGACTACTCATTCTGCTTCTCAGCCGCCATTGGTTGATCCAAATGGGCAACTAGAACTATTTGGATCTCCTACGCCAAAGGCAAAGGATCCGGCAGCTGCAAAAATTATTAAGCAGTTAAAGAACCTTAATTTGATGGGGATGACACCAATGGATGTTATGAACCAAATTTATCAATGGCAGCAAAAGTTAAAGTAAGGTGGCATAAATGGGAAAGATCCATGAATTAACTAATGTCTTAGCGGATCAAATTGCCGCTGGGGAAGTAATCGAACGGCCCGCGTCAATTGTTAAGGAGCTGGTCGAAAATTCGTTAGACGCCAACAGTAAGAGAATTGACATTATTGTCGAAAATTCTGGCCTAGATAGTATTAGAGTGATTGACGATGGATCTGGAATTGCGGATGATGATGTTGAAATTGCATTTAAACGTCATGCTACTAGTAAGATTACGACTCGGCGTGATCTTTTTAAGGTCCGGACGATGGGGTTTCGTGGCGAAGCTTTGCCAAGTATCGCCTCAGTCGCTGATGTTACGTTAACAACAGCGACACCAGGTAGTACGACCGGTTCCTTAATCCATATTCATGGTGGTGAATTAGTTGATGTAAAGCCAGGACCAGCGCGTCAAGGAACTGACGTGGTTGTTCGTGAGCTTTTCTTTAATACCCCAGCACGGTTAAAATATTTGAAATCACCCCAAACTGAATTAGCACGAATTACCGATATCGTGAATCGTTTGGCTCTGGCTAATCCGCAAGTAGCGTTTAGCCTGACGCATAATAATAAGGAACTATTCCGAACTGCAGGGAATGATAATTTGCAACAGGTTGTTGCTGCAATTTACGGGATTCAGGTCGGCAAGAAAATGCTTCCCTTTGCGGGAGAAGATAATGATTTTAAGATTAGTGGCCTAGTTTCCTTACCTGAACTTACGCGCGCATCACGTCAGTACATCACGATCACGATTAACCATCGTTATATTCGTAATTTTGAATTAACGAAAGCAATTATCAATGGCTACGAATCAAAATTGATGGTTGGTCGTTACCCAATTGCTGTCCTTAATATTCAGCTGGATCCCGTATTAGTTGATGTTAATGTGCATCCAGCAAAACGTGAGGTCCGGTTGAGCAAAGAACCGCAGCTGGCGGAGCTAATTGCTAAGGTTATTCGCCAACGGATATCAACAGAAAATTTAATTCCCGATGTGGACGCTAAGCAATTTATTCCTGACGAACCAGATGTGGACGATTTGGAACGACAACTGAATGAGGCAGCTAAACAGTACGAAACTCCATCGACTAGTTTTACTCATTCATCTACTGCTTCGTCTTCTGCAAGTGTAATTACAAATGGGGGACCAGCGGATGTTGATGCAGCTGATAGCATTGTTCACGAACCAGTTGTTATCCATAAGAAAGATGAACTGGTAAGCTTGCAGATGCAAAAATTTGATCAACGCTATCATGACGAGGAAATTGCTTATCCGTTTGGTAGTCCAGATGAGCAGGCTCCCCAGAAACCTATCCGGGCGGAAAGTATTGAACTAGATGTGCGCGATAAAAGCGATCAATCGCAAAAACGTTTTCCTGATTTACAATATATTGGCCAGTTGCAAGGAACTTTCCTCTTAGCACAGGCGGGGGATGGGTTATATATTGTTGATCAACATGCTGCTCAAGAACGAATTAATTATGAAAAGTTTCGTAAAGAGATTGGTCAAGTAAGCGATGATCAACAAACCTTTTTAGTGCCATTAGTGTTAAATTATTCAACAGTTGATACGATGACCATTACTCAACACTTGGATACGCTTGAAGCAGTTGGTCTTCACTTAGAATCCTTTGGCCCGAATAGTTTTATTTTACGTTCTCATCCAACCTGGTTTGCAGAAGGGCAGGAAGAAGCAACTGCTAAGGAAATGATTGAATGGTTAATTAATGATGGAAAAATTTCAGTTCACGATTTTCGTCAGCGGACCGCAATTATGATGAGTTGTAAACGGGCGATTAAAGCTAATCATCACCTCGATGATCGTGAAGCTAAGGCACTTTTACAGCGATTGCCAAAATGTGAAAATCCCTTTAATTGTCCGCACGGTAGGCCAGTGACGGTTCACTTTAACGACCGTGACTTAGAGAAAATGTTTAAGCGGATTCAAGATTCACATGTCCCATTTGCTCAAGATTTTGATGAACATGAATTTTAAAAGAGGAGTACAAGAGAATGTATGAATACCTAACCGGACTAGTTACAGTAGTCGAACCGCGTTACATTGTGGTCGAAGTAAACGGGATCGGCTACCGACTATTAGTTGCTAATCCTTACCGTTATCATATTGACAAGCAACAAAAAGTAACCGTCTATGTTTACCAAGCTGTTCGTGATGATGATATTTCGTTATTTGGCTTTAGTGATGAAGACGAGAAGCAGTTGTTTATGCAGTTGATTAATGTTTCTGGAATTGGCCCCAAAAGCGCTTTGGCAATTTTGGCCAATCCGGATCATGAAGGGTTAATTAATGCAATCGCTAACGATGATGTTAAATACCTGACTAAATTTCCGGGAATTGGCAAGAAAACTGCTTCACAGATTTGCTTGGATCTTAAGGATAAGATTGAACGTTTAGCACCGAGTGAAGCAAACTTGTTAAAACCACTATTGCCAGAGAGTGAAGATGGTAATGAGGCTTTACAGGATGCTCTAGAAGCGTTGACTGCTTTAGGTTATAAAGAACGAGAAGTTAAACGAATTAAAAAAGAACTGGCAAAAGAAGCAGAAACTTCTACGGAAGAATATCTTCGTCATGCTTTAAGGCTACTAAACTAGAGGAAGGGGGTTAGAGAAGATGGCAGATCAAGATGAACATGAACTAGTTTCCGGTAAGACAACAGGAAAAGCGGAGTCGGCGTTTGAACTAACTCTTCGTCCACAAAATTTAGCTGATTATATTGGTCAAGCCAAGATCAAGCATGAATTAAATATCTATATTAAGGCCGCAAAAGAACGGGAAGAAGCATTAGATCATGTTCTTCTATACGGCCCACCTGGTTTGGGAAAGACTACTCTCGCAATGGTAATTACCAATGAACTGGGAGTAAATATCAAAACAACGAGTGGCCCGGCAATTGAAAAGCCAGGAGACCTTGTAGCCTTGCTGAATGAATTGAAGCCAGGAGATGTCTTGTTTATTGATGAAATTCATCGCTTGCCGAAAGTAGTTGAGGAAATGCTATACTCCGCAATGGAAGATTACTATATTGATATTGTAATTGGTGAGGGTCCAACAGCCCACCCCGTTCATTTTCCCCTACCGCCCTTTACTTTAATTGGTGCAACAACTCGTGCTGGAATGCTATCTGCCCCGCTGCGAGATCGTTTCGGAATTGTAGAACATATGAGTTACTATAACCAAGATGAATTAACAAGGATTATTTTTCGTTCAGCTGGTATTTTTCAAACAAAAATTGAAGATGAGGGAGCGCATGAATTAGCCTTACGTTCACGAGGAACGCCACGAATTGCTAATCGCTTATTGAAACGGGTTCGTGATTTTGCTCAAGTGGCTGGAAAGGGCTCGATCGATTTAGTGAGTGTCCGTCAGGCATTAAAACTCCTTCAAATTGATGATCAGGGTCTTGACGAAATTGACCGGAAGCTTCTTTTGACAATGATTAACTATTATCATGGTGGTCCAGTAGGGCTAAAAACAATCGCAGCTAACATTGGTGAAGAAAAGTCAACAATTGAAGAAATGTACGAACCGTACCTTCTGCAAATCGGTTATTTGACGCGAACTGCACGGGGAAGAATGGTTACAGCAGCTGCCTATAAGCATTTAGGTTTGGAGTACCCGACAAAGTGAGGTTGCTATGAATAGGTATTTTAAAATTAAGCGGACTGAAGAGGGGTTACGCACCGGGAAATTAGTGGTTAATGGGCTAGAACTGAGGACACCACTGCTTGTTCACTCGGAAAACGTAATTCGATACTTAAGGACAGAACAAGTCCGCGCTACTAATACTAAGGCTTTATATTATGATCCAATAGTTCTTGCAAAAGAACTGGGCAAAAGAGATCTTGCCGATTTGCCTGATTTACACCGGGTACTCGGTTGGCAAGGGACCCTTTTTACAACTTCTGGTGCTACTGAAATTGGTAAACTTGCCAAGCCACGAGGATACAAGGCTAATGGGGTTAATTTTCGACTGCCCAATCAGGGACAATTGATTAGCTTATCACCGAAAAAGGCAATCCAGCTTCAAGAACAATCGGGAGCAGACATAACTGAACAACTATATCGTGATGTAAATTATTATGCTCCGGTTGATGACTTAGCTGCCGCGGTGGAATTAACGGGACGTTGGCATTCAGCTAATCAGAATGAATTATTTCCAATTACTGGTGGCGGCTTGGAAAAGCTTCATCGGCAAAGTGTTGATTCTGTAACCGGACAGCAACCGTTTGGCTATTTTGTTACCCAAACTGAACAGATTGATTCACTTGCTGAAATTAAGCGTAATCTTGCAGCAATAATAAAGTTACTACCGTTTGAAAGTCTGCGGGTAACGAAGATAAAGGCTAATTTCGAACAATTAATAACGGTAATTCGTTCAGGGATTGATATAGTTTACTCTGATGTTGCTGTTCACGAAGCAGTAATGGGCAATGCGTTGGTGGATAAGGGAAAGCGCCTTGATTTTACTCGGGAGTCCTTTAGTAATGACTGGGAAACTATTGATTCAGAATGTCAGTGTCCTGTATGTACCAGTCACTATTCACGCGCCTATCTTCATTACCTTGCCAGAACAAATTCGCCACAATACACCAGTTTAATCTTGGAACATAATCTCTTCTGGCTAAACCAATTTATAGCTAACCTTAGTTCGAAAATTAATTGATTTTGATTACTATTCTACCTAGTAGTGAGTAGCTTTTTACCGTGTTTTTTGTTACAGTTAAACTTGAAGAATTTTGAAGGGATGGATATTCAGTGAACGGGTTACAATTTATGAACCTTGGTGCTGCATCAAGCAGTGCTAGTAGTTATTCTGGAATGATTTTAATCATTCTAATGATTGCTTTAATGTATTTCTTTATGATTCGCCCACAACAAAAGCAACGGAAACAACATCAAGACATGATGAGTCAGTTGCACAAGGGTGATGAAGTTGTCACAATTGGTCGGATGCACGGCAAAATTGATTCAATTAACCGTGAAGACCGGACAGTTACTTTGGACTGTGAAGGAATTTACTTAACTTTTGATATGGTAGCAATTGCGCGGGTTGTTAAACCAGCGGATACCGCAGAAACTAAGTCTGAAGATAAGCCAGCCGAGGAAGCTACTGAAAAAGAAGAAACTAGCTCTGACACTAAGGAAGAACTAGCTGCTTCTGATTCAGCTAAGTCTGAAGCGCCAGCATCAGATGACAATAATGATGAAAAGTAATTGACACGTATAGCGAAACGTGGGAAACTTTTAAAGAACGTTATTGCAAGCCTTTTAGTTTGTAATTTCATAATGACAATAAGCTATTGCCATTATTATTGTTGAGTGTTCGCATTTTCGCTCATCACGACTGTAAAACAGGAGGGAATTTTAGAATGCAAATTGGATTGATTGGTTTAGGTAAGATGGGTATTCACCTTGCTCAAAACATGATGAACAATGGTAACGATGTTGTTGCCTTTGATTTGGATCAAGACCTTGTTGATGAAGCTGCATCTTATGGTGCAACTAAGTCAAGTAGTCTTGAAGACATGGTTGCTAAGCTTGACAAGCCACGTACTGTATGGGTAATGGTTCCAGCCGGAAAGCCAACTGACAGCACCATGGAAAAGTTAGCTGAATTGCTTGATGCTGATGATGTTGTTATTGATGGTGGTAATACTTTCTGGAAAGATTCTATGGGCCACAACCGTATGTTTACCGAAAAGGGTATTCACTACTTTGACTGCGGTTCCTCCGGTGGTTGGAAGGGTGCCCTTAAGGATGGTAACTTCATGATCGGTGGGGATGACAAGAAGGTCTTTGACGAACGTCTTGCTCCACTTTATGATGGTATCGCTGAAAAGGATGGTTACCTTTACACTGGTAAGGCTGGTTCTGGTCACTACCTTAAGATGGTTCACAACGCAATTGAATACGGTATGATGGAAGCCATGGGTGAAGGTTTCGAAGTTCTTGAAGCTTCTGACTTTGACTACGACAACGCAGCTGTTGCTAAGATGTGGAACCACGGTTCTGTTATCCGTTCATGGCTGATGGAATTGGCTCAAGAAGCCTTTGAAAAGGATCCTCACCTTGATAAGATTGCTGGCCGGATGCACAGTTCTGGTGAAGCTCACTGGACTTTGATGGATGCTATGGACAAGCAAGTTCCAACTCCAGTTATCTACGAAGCATTAAGTCAACGGTTCCGTTCAATGCAAGATGACAGCTTTGATGGTAAGGTTGTTTCTGCATTACGGAATAGCTTCGGTGGCCACGCAATGGACAAGGCTAAGTAAACCTTAAATAATAATACAGAGTAGGAAGTTTAGTTTAATTATATAAATTTCCTAATCACAATGGGTCAGGCATTCACACTGTGAGTGCTTTGACCCATTTATTTTATTGGTTTAGTGGCAGTAGCCTAGACATTTAATTAACTTATCGGTAAAATTAATATTTTAATCAAACTGGTTAGCAGTGCTATAATTTTAAAGAGTACTAATTTAGAAACGGAGATATGACATGGCTGATCAATTAGAAGCAATTCTTGAACAAATCAAAAAATATAATAAGATTATTATTCATCGTCATCAACGACCGGATCCTGATGCTATTGGGTCGCAGATCGGTTTGGCTGAGATCCTTAAAGCATCATTTCCCTATAAGCAAATTTACGTTGTGGGGAAAGATATTCCTGGCTTAGATTGGATTGGTCAAATGGATGAAATTGACGGGCAAACTTTTGATGGCGCCTTAGTAATTGTTACTGATACAGCGAATGCTCCCCGAATCGATGATCGCCGCTTCGATAACGGTGACAAGTTAATAAAAATTGATCACCATCCGAATGATGAACCATATGGCGACTTAATGTGGGTTGAACCAGAAGCATCGAGTTGTTCAGAAATGATTTATTCTTTCTATCAACATTTTGCAAAGGATTTAAAGCTGCCAAAGAAGGCTGCTTCGGCGCTTTATGCAGGAATTATTGGGGATACAGGACGGTTCTTATATCCCGCCACTACCCCACGGACAATGTTGGTAGCGGGTGCACTAATGGCTGCGGGTGCTGATGCCTCAGCAATTAGTCAGCGAGAAAATGAAATTTCCGAACCAGTGGCGCGCTTATCAGCCTATGTTTATGAAAACTTAACGATCAATGAGAGTGGCGCAGCTTACATTGTTTTGGACAATGACACCTTGACCAAGTTTGGCCTTACTGAAGCTGGTACTTCAGCTGTCGTTTCACTTCCTGGACGAATTCAAAATGTCTTAGCGTGGGCAATATTCGTAGAACAAGAGGATGGCCATTTTCGGATTCGTTTACGTTCAAAGGGCCCGGTAATTAATGAGCTTGCTAAGAATCATGATGGTGGCGGACATCCACTAGCAAGTGGTGCTAAGGCGGTAGATCACGCTGAAATTAGTCAAGTTATAAAAGAATTAGATACATTGGTAAGTGAATGCCAAAAGTAACGAAGGGAGGCCAATGATGGGTCAAACAAAAACATTTGCTGATTTTAATTTGCAACCATACCTTTTAGACGCGATTAAAGAGATTAACTTTCACCAACCAACTCCGGTTCAGGAAAAGGTGATTCCATTAATCCTAAAAGGTGAAAGTGTTGTTGGACAGTCAGCAACTGGTAGTGGAAAAACACATGCCTTTCTATTGCCGATCTTTTCTCAATTAGATCCTGCTAAACAAGAGGTTCAAGCAGTAATAACTACTCCAAGTCGTGAACTTGCCTACCAGATATATGCAGCCGCAAAGCAATTAAACAAGCATTTGCCTACACCAGTAACAATTCATAATTATGTTGGTGGAACTGATAAGCAACACCAGATTGAGCAACTGAAGCGTCAGCAACCACAATTAGTAATTGGAACTCCAGGACGAGTATTAGACTTGATCAAGAGTCAAGCACTTGATATTCATACCGCAACTAAGTTTGTTGTTGATGAAGCAGATATGACACTTGATATGGGATTTCTGGATCAAGTTGATCAAATTGCTAGTCATTTTCCTGATGATCTTCAGATGATGGTCTTTTCTGCTACGATACCGCAAAAATTGCGACCATTTTTGAAAAAATATATGGAAAATCCGGTAATGGAGGAAATCCCAACAGAGACCGTAATTAATCCTGACGTTAAAAACTGGTTAATGTCGACTAAAGGTCGGGATAAAAACCAGTTAATATACCAATTACTGACAATGGGCGAACCTTACTTAGCATTGGTTTTTGCGAATACTAAAGAGCGGGCAATTGAGCTGGCTACGTATTTAGGTGAGCAGGGATTGAAGGTTGCCTTAATTCATGGTGGCTTAGAAGCGCGTCGGCGGAAGAGAACGATGCGTCAGATTCGTGATCTTGACTTTCAATATGTTGTTGCAACAGATTTAGCAGCACGGGGAATCGATATTGATGGGGTTTCTTTGGTAATTAACGATGATATTCCAAGCGACTTGGAATACTTTATTCACCGTGTTGGCCGGACTGGTCGAAACGGGATGCCGGGAACAGCAATTACCCTTTATGCTCCTTCTGAGGATGAATTAATTGCTAAATTGGAAGAACGCGGAATTAAGTTTGTACCAAAAGAAATTCGTCATGGTCGAATTGTTACAACTCATGATCGTAACCGTCGGCAAAATTATAGTCGCCGCCAAGCAAAACTTGATCCTTCAATGAAGGGCTTTGTGAAGAAGACAAAGAAGAAGGTTAAGCCGGGTTATAAAAAACGAATTAAGCGGGCAATTCGTGAGGATGAGCAGCAAAAGAAAAAACAAGAATTAAGACATAAAATCCGGAAAGCTAAACGAGCACGACAACGGCAACATCGTCGCGAACGAAATAGCCGTTGATTTTGCGATTATTATTCGTTATAATATGACTCGTCTGGGACATATTAGCCAAAGCCTGCATTCCAGAGACAACTGGGGTGGTGTGACAGTTGATGCGGTTTTAGTTAATGCTACCCATTCAGAAAATTTAATATTAAACTTACTTTTAAGTAAGAAATAAGAGGTTAACGAAATCCATCGTTGCAATCAGAGTGGTACCGCGTCTGTTCGGCGTCTCTGAAAGCAGGGATGGATTTTGTTTTTGAAAGGGAGATATTATGAAGCAGTTAAAGAAGCTGAACAGTGCCCAAGTACGACGAATGTACTTGAAGTTCTTTGAAGAACATGGTCACAAGATTATGCCAAGTGCTTCCCTTGTGCCGGTTAATGATCCAACCTTATTATGGATTAACTCTGGTGTTGCAACGATGAAGAAGTACTTTGATGGTAAGGTTGTTCCTGAAAATCCCCGAATGACTAGTTCACAAAAGAGTATTCGGACCAATGATATTGAAAATGTTGGGAAGACTGCGCGGCACCATACGATGTTTGAAATGCTCGGTAACTTTTCAGTTGGTGATTATTTCAAGAATGAAGTTATTCCATGGGCCTGGGAATTACTAACGAGTGATGACTGGTTTGGCTTTGACCCAGAACGGCTTTATATTACATACTACCCAAAGGATCATGATGCTTATAACAAGTGGCGTGAAGTTGGTGTGGCAAAGGATCACCTTATTCCTGATGAAGATAACTTCTGGGATATTGGTCAGGGTCCTTCTGGTCCAGATACCGAAATCTTCTACGACCGTGGTCAAGAATTTAACAATTTGGCTGACGACGATCCTGAAAATTATCCGGGTGGCGAAAACGAACGGTACCTTGAAATTTGGAACATCGTGTTCAGTCAATTTAACCACACTCCTGAAGACACCTATGAACCACTTCCACATAAGAACATTGATACCGGGATGGGACTTGAACGGGTTGTTTCAATTTTTGAAAACGCGCCAACTAACTTTGAAACTGACCTCTTTATGCCATTGATCAAGCAAACTGAAAAGTTTAGCGGTAGTAAAAAGTATGGCGAAAGCAAGGAAGATGATATTCAGTTCAAGATCATTGCTGATCATATTCGGACCATTACCTTTGCTATTAGTGATGGTGCACTTCCTTCGAATGTTGGTCGAGGCTACGTTATTCGACGGCTTCTTCGGCGAGCAGTTGTTGCTGGAAAGAAGCTGGGAATTGATGAACCATTCCTTGCTAAGATGGTGCCAACCGTTGGTAAGATCATGGAAGACTACTATCCAGATGTACTAGAAAATGCTGACTACATTGCATCAGTAATCAAGTCTGAAGAGGATCGTTTCAGTGCAACGTTAAACGGTGGACTAAACCTTTTGAACAACGTGATCGCAAATGCCAAGAAAGATGGCAGCAATGAAATTGACGGCCGGACTGCCTTCAAACTTTATGATACTTATGGCTTCCCAATCGAACTTACTAAGGAATATGCAAGCGATGAGGGCTTAACAGTTGATGAAGATGGTTTCCAAGCTGCAATGACTGAACAGCAAAATCGGGCACGGAATGCTCGTGATATGGATAACGGAATGGGTGTTCAAACGGATCTGTGGACAGACTTTAAGGAAGCAAGTCGTTATGTTGGCTACACTGATTTAACTGTTGATGATGCTAAGGTAATTGGGTTGGCTCATGATGGCAAACAGGCTGACGATGCGCAACCGGGTGATAAGAACATTGAAGTAATCTTTGATGTAACTCCTTTCTATGCTGAGATGGGTGGACAAGTTGCTGATACTGGTGACATTATTGACAATTATGGAAAGAAAGTTGGTCGGGTTGTTGATGTTCAACATGCTCCTAACCAACAAAATCTTCACCGAGTTGAATTAAATGCTCCATTGAAAAAGGGTGCCCGTTACAAATTAGTTGTTGACCGGATTCGTCACTTAAAGATCGAAAAGAACCATACTGCTACACACTTGCTTGATCAAGCATTGCGGAATGTTCTTGGTGGTCATACTCAACAAGCCGGTTCCCTAGTTGAAGAACATTACCTTCGTTTTGACTTTAACCACTTTGGTCAAGTTACCGCTAAGGATCTAAAGGCAGTTGAACAAATGGTTAATGAACAAATCTGGAAGGAAATTCCGGTTAAAACTGTTGAGACCGATATTGATTCTGCTAAGGAAATGGGAGCGATCGCCCTCTTCTCTGATAAGTACGGTGATAAGGTTCGGGTTGTTAAGATTGGTGATTACAACACTGAATTCTGTGGTGGTGATCACGTTAAGAATACGAACGAGCTTGGCCTCTTTAAGATCGTTTCTGAAGGAGGTGTTGGTGCTGGAGTACGGCGAATTGAAGCGGTAACTTCAAGCGATGCCTTTAACTTCCTCCAGGATCGGGACGACCTTCTTAATAAGGTGGCTACTGATTTGAAGGTTGCCCAAATTAAGGAAGTTCCTCACCAAGTTGAAGCTTTGCAAAGTGAGCTTAAAGATGCGCAAAAGCAAAGCACTGCACTTCAAGCTAAAATTGCTGCTCAACAAGCTAACAATGTCTTCGAAAATGTTCAGAAGACGGCTAATGGTAGTTTAATCGCTGCTGAAGTTCAGGTAGCTGGTATGGGTCAGCTTCGTCAATTAGCTGATAGTTGGCGGGCAAAGAGCCTTTCAGATGTTCTTGTCTTAGGAACCGCTAATGATGGTAAAGCTAATTTATTAGTTGCTGTTAGTGATGACAAGGTTAAGGACGGCTTAAAGGCCGGTGATTTAATTAAAGCAATTGCTCCTGCTATTAACGGGGGCGGTGGTGGACGACCAAACCTTGCACAAGCAGGTGGAAAGAAGCCAGAGGGAATCCAAGACGCCCTTAAGCAAGCAGCTGATTATCTGAATAATTAAATAGGTAACTGAAGCCTTCATTAATACTTGTTAATAGGCTACAGTTAACTTTAAGAGAGAGTGACCATTAAAAAGCCAGGAATGACTTTGGATGGTTGCTCCCTTTATTTTTCGAGCGAGTGAATTGTGATTTACCAATGATTATAGTAAAATTGAACTATGAATAGTCACTGGAGGTGACAAGTGTGTCAGGGAATAATGATAAGACGATGTTTTTTGATTTTGGTCAAAATGGTCAAGAAGATATCAAACAAACATTAAAAACTGTTTATGAAGCACTAGAAGAAAAGGGATATAATCCCATTAACCAAATTGTTGGTTACCTTCTTTCAGGTGATCCAGCTTATATTCCACGGTTAAATGATGCGCGGAACCTTATTCGTCAGCATGAACGTGATGAAATTATTGAGGAGTTAGTACGGTCATATCTTAAAAATAATGGGGAAACCAAATGAGGTTATTAGGATTAGATGTTGGTTCGAAAACTGTTGGAATTGCGGTTAGTGATCCCCTTGGCTGGACCGCTCAAGCAGTTGAAATTATCCCTATTAATGAAGATGAAGAAATCTTCGGAATTGATCGGGTTGCTGAAATCGTTAAGCAAAAGCAAGTTGCGGGATTTGTTGTTGGTTTACCGAAAAATATGAATAACACTGAAGGTCCCCGTGTCGAGGCTTCGCACCATTATGGTGAATTGCTCAAGAAGCGTTTTCCATCAATTCCGGTTGATTTTCAGGATGAACGGTTAACAACAGTGGAGGCTCACCGGATGTTAGTTGAAGAGGCTGATATTTCGCGGGCTAAGCAGAAGAAGGTAATTGATGAAGTGGCTGCCACCTTTATTTTGCAAAGTTACTTAGATCGACACGGCAAACTTGTCCAAGTATTGAAATGAGGTAAAGATTAATGAGTGAGCAACAAAATACAGATGACCAAATGATCACTCTAGTTGATGAGAACGGTAATGAACAGCTTTTTAAGGAATTGTTTACGTTTGATTCAGATGATTGGGGAAAATCATATATTTTTATTTATCTAGCTGAACAAGAAAATGATGATTCAGTAGATATTCAGGCCTATATCATTGCTGATAACCAAGATGGTGATGGTGAAGACTTGGTACCGATTGAAGACGATAAAGAATGGGATATGGTTGAAGAAGTTTTAAATACTTTCTTGGATAATGATGGAAACTTTAAGGCTTAAAGCTAACTGTATTCTATAAAGGGCTGGGTGGTAACCTGGTCTTTTTTCGATCTTAAATATCTTAAATTTTGATCTTGCTTAGAGGGGAAGCATTAGAAGCGTGACAGTTACTGTTCATAGCTTCGTTTTTTATCTATGGAATAGAAGAAATATCATAGCATTTGGCCTCTTGATTACCTTTAACGGGGGATTGACGATTGATTCTTTCAACAATTATTTTATTACTACTGATAGTTAGCATTATTCGTGGCTATCGAAATGGCTTACTGTCAATGATTATTACGGGATTAACGTTCTTTATTAGTTATTTTGGTGCTAAGTTTTTAGCACCAGTAATTGGCGACTGGTTGACAAACTTTTTTCCTGAAATTAATCATGGGACAACAATTTCGGGAGAAGTCCTGGCGAGTTTAAACCTTAGCCAATTCTTTTATCGGGGGATCGCTTTTACTAGCTGTTTTATTATCTTAATGATAGTTATTCGACTCTTGTTACGACGGTTAAAATGGTTTGCAAAGCTACCGATTTTAGGAACAGTTGATCGCTGGATTGGTGCAATATTAGATTTTATTATTTGCTATGTAATTATTTTTATTTTACTAATGGTTTTTCAGTTATGTCCCGTTGGTTGGTGGCAAGTTCAGTTAGCAAATTCGGAAATTGCTCAACTAATGATTAAGGAGACACCATTTTTGACGCAGACACTTATTAATTTTTTAGGTTAGAAAGGAAAGAAAAGTGGATCAAAAAACAATTTCAACAATGGAATTTGATCAGGTTAAGCATGAGCTGGGACGCTATCTGGTCTCAGCAGCAGGTAAACACGAACTATCAACGTTAACACCATCAGCCGATCATGATCAAATTCAGTATTGGTTAGATGAAACAACCGATGGTGCTGATATCTTACGCTTAACGGGTAGTATTCCTATTCCAAAATTAAAAAATATTCAGCCTCAGTTAAAACGGTTACGAATCAATGCCAATTTAAACGGAACCGAACTTGCGCAAATTACTAAGGTCCTTCAGACTAGTATGAGTGTCAAAAACTTCTTTGCTGAGTTTAAGGAACAACAAAAAATTGAATTACGAGTAATTAATGAATCTGTTCAGCAACTAATAACAATTCCAACAATTACCAAACGGTTAATTCAATCAATTGATCCTGATGGTCGAGTCACAGACGAAGCCTCAACCAAACTTCATGGGATTCGGCAACTGATTAGCAAGACTGAAGCAGAGATACACCAACGGATGGAACGGTTTACCCAAGGGAAAAATGCCAAGTATTTGAGTGATGCAATTGTAACTGTCCGGAATGATCGATATGTTGTCCCAGTATTAGCACGTTACCGGAACAAGTTTGGCGGTGTCGTTCATGACCAAAGTGCAAGTGGGCAAACATTATATATTGAACCGGCCGCAGTTGTTGAGTATAATAACCGGCTGCGTCAGGCTCAAATAGAGGAAAAACAGGCCATTTTAGAAGTATTAGCGGAGTTATCAGCTCTTATTTCCCCATACCGAAGCGAGATTGCTGCAAATGCAAAAATCTTGGGGCACCTTGACTTTATCAATGCTAAGGCTCGTTTTGCCCGCGACCATAAGGATAGTTTGCCATTACTCAGTACGGATAATCAGGTAATTATTCGTCAGGCTCGACATCCTTTAATTGATCCGCAAAAAGTTGTTGCTAATGATATTAAAATCGGGGACGAATACCAGTCAATTGTAATTACCGGACCAAATACTGGTGGGAAGACAATTACCCTTAAAACTTTTGGCTTGATTCAAATGATGGGTCAGGCAGGGCTGTTCATTCCAGCCCAAGAGGGAAGTACGATTGCGGTCTTCGATAATATCTATGCGGACATTGGTGATGAGCAATCGCTTGAACAAAACCTGAGTACGTTTTCCGGTCATATGGAGAACGTGAAGTCGATTCTTGAACGAATTACTAGTCGAAGTTTAGTTCTTCTTGATGAACTAGGTGCCGGAACTGATCCTAAGGAAGGGGCCGCTCTTGCAATGTCCATTCTTGACTATATTGCAAGTAAGGGGAGTACCGTAGTGATCACGACTCACTATCCAGAGTTAAAGGTTTATGGCTATGATCGTCCGGAAACAATTAATGCTAGTATGGAATTTGATCAGGAGACCCTTAAGCCAACCTATCACCTTCTTCTAGGTATTCCTGGGCGCTCAAACGGGATTGAAATTGCTCAACGGCTAGGAATTAATCAAATGATCATTGATGAATCTAAGTCCCTAGTGAGTGAAGATAGTCAGGATCTTAACCAAATGATTGGGGAGTTAGTTGAACAACGGAAAGCTGCTCGTGAAGAAAAGGAACGGTTAGAGAAACTATTAGTAGCTAACCGTAAAAAGCAAACCGATTTAACAACTAAGTTAGAGCGATTTAACGAACAACGCGATTCGCTATTGGCAAAAGCGCGGAATGAAGCTAATCACGAAGTATCAGTGGCTAAGAAGAAAGCTGACCGGATTATCCACCACCTGCGTCAGTTAGAAATTAGTCAAGCCGGAAATGTTAAGGAAAATGAATTAATTGATGCACAAGGAGCATTAAATGCCCTTCACCGTGAAGGTCCGCGTTTGAAGAAAAATGCAGTACTGCGAAGAGCAAAGGAGAAGCACGATCTTCGCGTTGGGGATGCAGTCCTTGTTAAATCTTATGGTCAACAGGGCGAACTACTGTCGAAACGTGGTAAGCATAAGTGGGAAGTTCAAATTGGAATTCTTCGGATGGAAATTGACGAGAATGATCTTGAAAAAATTAGCCATAAGCAGTTACGAAAAGAAGAACGGGCAAAGGAAAAGGTTAGCTCTGGAGTTAGGACAACCCAAACTCGACAGACCAGTGCGCGGTTAGATCTTCGTGGTCATCGCTATGAACAGGCAATGAGTGAATTATCTGCTTTTATCGATCACGCATTATTGAATAACCTTTCAAGCGTAACAATCATCCATGGTAAAGGAACCGGTGCTTTACGGAAGGGAACTCAGGAGTATCTTCGGTCCAATCCGCGGGTAAAATCGTTTGATTATGCGGCACCAAATAATGGCGGTGATGGAGCAACAATTGTTAATTTATAAATACTTCTAAAAAGTAAGCATATTATCTGACAAGATCGTAAGAGTTTGATACACTATGAGTAAATCAATCGAGGAGGAATTTGATATGACTGTTAAAGTAACAACGGATCAAACCTTTGAACAAGATACTTCTACTGGTGTAAGCTTGACTGATTTTTGGGCAACTTGGTGCGGCCCATGTCGGATGCAGTCACCAGTAATTGAAAACTTATCTGCAGAAATGCCAAATGTTCACTTTACGAAGATGGATGTTGATCAAAATCGTCAGGTACCTCAAGAGTTTCAAATTATGAGTATTCCAACCTTGCTGATTAAGAAAGATGGTAAGGTAGTGGATAAAGTAGTGGGTTATCACTCAAAGGAGCAATTGAAGCAATTGCTTGAACAATATGAGAATGCTTAAGTGAAGTATTCATTTAAAGAAGTTTTTTGCTTACCCATTCCTAAATAAGTCTATTCGAATTTCCGTGATTAAACTCGGTAAGTCCGAAAAATAATAAAAAGTCGGCTGAGAAAAGATTTTCCTTTTTCTCAGCCGACTTTCTTTAGCTTTTAATTATCCTGCTTCTTATCGTTTGCGGATTGATGATTGTGAAGATCAAGGAACGTTATTAATTCTGTTCGTTCACTATCAGCTTTATTTTGTGGATCGTTTTTGACTTCGATGAAGATACAGTCCTTTTTTCGCTCACTAAGTTCAGCTTCAGCAACGGTCATTAATTGGAACTCAATTTCTTGGGCGATGAATCCAATTTCAAGACCAAAGGATGTCTGTTCGCCATTTTGCTTGATCCGCTCTTGAACAATGGGACCGCTTAGTTTCCATTGTTGACTAGTAGTGGTTTTCTTTTGTAGCGATAGTTCACCGAATCCCAATTGTCTGGTGATTAGTTGCAGATCCTCAAGCGAGCCAACGGGGAATTGCCTGGCGACATCTTTTCCAATCCAGTAAAGCATTTCATCGGTTTCTTTACCAAGAATTGCGGGGAGAATAACATCGCGAAGACTTCCGTTCATTAGTCCCCTGTGACTATTTAGCAGTGAATCATATAACTTTTGGCTCATTGATTAATACTCCTTTTGATAAATCACTACTATTATACTGAATAATTAGGGAAAAGACGGTGATTTTACTCGAAAACTTGCAAAAGATTTGAGAAAATTAAATAATATAGTTTCAAGGATTTCTAAAGAATGAGGTGCATAAAATGGATAATCGACCAATCGGGGTTATGGATTCAGGATTAGGAGGGCTTTCCGTTGTCCGGGTCATTCAACAAGAACTTCCAAATGAATCTGTTATTTTTGTTGGGGATGAAGGGCATTTTCCTTACGGTACTAAACCACAAGAGCTTGTTCGCCAACTTGTTTTAAGAATTGGCCGTTTTTTAGCAGCACAGCCAGTAAAATTAATGGTAATTGCCTGTAACACCGCCACGGCAGCTGCTTTATCAACGGTACAAAAAGAGTTGCCAATTCCAGTTATTGGCGTAATTAATCCTGGAGCAACTGCTGCAATTGAAAGTAAAGCAAAACGGATTGGTGTTATCGCAACTGAGTCAACTACTAAAGATGGTGCGTATGTACGTGAGTTACAGAAACTTGATCCTCACGTTAAGGTGATTAGTAAAGCAACACAACCGTTAGTAGCAATTGTTGAGCACGGTAAGACCGGAACCGTGGAAGCACAGAAAACAGTAGATCAACAATTAGCATCCTTTGATCAGGAACCAGTAGATGCGTTAATCTTAGGGTGTACTCACTTTCCATTTCTTACCCATGAGATTAATCAAAAAATGGGGAACAAAGTAAGGCTAATCGATCCCGCACTAGAAACAGTTAATCAAGTAAAAAAATTATTAACCACCGAGCACCGATTGGCACAACAAGCTGCCAGCTATCAGCTCTATTCTACTGGAGACCGTAATGATTTGATTGCTGGTGCGGATAAGTGGTTGCATGGTCAATATGATAGTTGTAATAATTTGAATTTAGAAGGAGACAATTAATGGATTCCCTAGTAATCGCAACTAAAAATCAAGGAAAAGCACGTGAATATCGTGAAATGTTTGCTCCCTACAACATTGATGTGAAAACGCTAGCTGATTTTTCAGTACCGATTAAGATCAATGAAAATGGGACAACCTTTTTAGAAAATGCCACAATTAAGGCACAAACTGTGATGGCAAGGCTGGGCGTCCCTGTAATGGCGGATGATTCAGGGCTAGTAGTTGATGCGCTGAATGGTGCTCCAGGAGTTCATTCAGCTCGTTATGCTGGTGACCATGATGATCAAGCAAATAATGAAAAGTTGCTTCGTGAATTAGCAGGAGTACCTCCAATGAAGCGGACAGCTCACTTTCATACTACGATTGTTGCTTTAAAACCAGATGGTGCTAAGTTAGTTGCTAATGGTCGAGTTGACGGACGAATCTTAACAAGTCCCCGTGGCAAAAATGGTTTCGGTTATGATCCATTATTCTATGTCGAAAAATTTGATTGTTCGATGGCAGAACTAACTGCTGAACAGAAAAATTCGATTAGTCATCGTGGACAGGCGTTAGAAGAATTTCTTCAACATTTTGCAGAATGGTGGAATAAATAATGAAGGCACTAATTGTTAGCGATAATCATGGTGATCAAAAAATCTTGAAGGATATCCAGGATCAGTTTGCTAAGCAGGTTGATGTTCTAATCCATTGCGGTGATTCTGAATTACCAAATGATTCTACCGAGATGACCCATTTTCAGGCAGTTAAGGGAAATAATGATTGGGGGTTAAATTACCCGCCACAGCTAACTTTGACGGTTAAAGACGTTAAATTCCTAGTTGTTCATGGTGATCGCGATCGGGTTAATTATTCATTAACACCGCTAATGCTTAAAGCCCAGTCACTTGGTGTACAAGTAGTTTGTTATGGTCATACTCACCAGTTAGCGGTCTCAATGGATGCAGGAACCCTCTTCATTAATCCTGGGAGCATTAGTCTTCCTCTTGGTGAATACTCACGAATTGGGGGCACATTTGCAATTGTAGGGATTACAAAGAAGCAATTTGTTGTTGATTACTATAACCGTAATTGTTCGCCAATTTCTGAATTACATTTTGAATTTAATCGTTCCTGAAATTAATTAAAGATGAAGGGTGGGCTAGTTAATGATTGAAGAACATCTCCAAAAGTTACTACTTCAGCGTCGGGGGAAATTTATGATTCCTGCAAGTTTGGTAGCAACGGTGAACGTTAATAACAGTCTTGATCATGCATTCTTAGTATTGACGAAGGATCGTTATGCGAAGATTATCGTGGTTGATAATGAAAATCATTATCGTGGTCAGCTGTCTTTAGCAATGATTACTGATCGGCTGTTAGAAACGGAGCAAATTAACGTTAATAAGCTGAATGAATTAACGGTTGCCGACGTAATGCAAACTAATACCCCTGTAATTCAGGATCCGTTTGATGTTGAAGAAAACCTTCGTTTAATGATTGATCAGTCATTTTTGGCGGTTGTTGATCGCCAAGATCAGTTTTGTGGGATTGTAACACGGCGAGAATTATTAAAGGCAGTTAGTTATACCTTGCATGAATTTGGAAAAAACTATGAGGTTATGTCCAAAAAACAGTTGGATAATAAATAGTAATATTTGGAAAAGAAGAGAGCGCAAAATAGGTCTCTAGAGTTTGAAATACCTTAAAATTGTTAGACAAACCTAACAATTTAAGATAATTCACTTTAGAGACCTATTGCATTATCTTTAGTTATTTGGATTTGGATTAGAATCATTAACCCAGCCTAGTGGAATTTTGTTTTTTCGTAATGCCTTTAAGTAATCTGAAAGAAAGCGGCTAGCAATTTTATCCTGAACACCGTTTTGAGTGGTAATTGTAACACGAAAAACTAGTTGACCACCGACATTAACGGGACCAACAATTACCGGTGTAGAACGAAGCTCAGGGATGGTGGCCACCAACTTTTTGTTTTCTGCACTAATAATTTCAGCAATTTTTTCTAATGGTGCCTTAGCAGAAATACGAATATCAACGTTAGCAACCATGTTATTTCGTGAAAAATTTTGCACGGTTGTAATATTTCGATTTGGAATGTAGTTAAGTGTTCCATCACTACTTGTAATTTGGGTCGTCCGAAGCCCGAGCGCGGTGACTGTTCCTTTGATTGAATCAACCTTTACAACATCACCAACGTCTAGCTGCTGTTCTAAAAGAATGAAGAAACCGGTAACCATATCACTGACAAATCCTTGAGCACCTAGCCCTAAAGCAATACTAAAGATTCCGGCTCCAGCAATTAATGTCCCGACTGGAACACCAATTTCCGATAAAATGGCGTAGAGTAGAAAAAAGTAACAGGTATAACGATAGATGTTTAGGGTAAGGGCATGGATAGTAGCAACCCGGTTACTTGATTGGAGAAATTTAACATGGTTTGATTCAACGAATAAGTGATCGATAATTAACCGTCCTAACCAGAGTAGGACACAAAATAATAAAAGGGTAACCACGATTAAGAGTAATCGACTGAAAAAATGTTGTGAAATTTCATGCCATGATAAATCAGTAAAAACTTTAGTAACTTGTTGGACTTGCTTGTTAAGCACCGAATTCATTATTTTCCTCCTTAAAAAGACTTATTTTATTGTACAAGCCATTGGATCAATTGTCGAATGGGAGTTAGGTATGCTATTCTACTAATGTGGGTAGAATTATCGAGATTTCTTGATAGGAAGGGGATAAATAATGACAATTGGTGAATTAGCTGGTCTTATTGCAGCAATTGCATTTGTTATTTTGGTTATTTTTGCTTGCATTTCACTTAGTCGAGTAAGTAAAGTTCTTAAGGAGACTAATGAATCAGTTAAAGTCTTATCGGATGATGTTGATACTTTGAGCAAAGAAACCGAAAAGCTGCTAGGAAATACTAATAGTTTATTGGAAGATTTGAATAAGAAATCTATTGAACTTGATCCGGCAGTGAAAGCAGTTGCTGATGTTGGTCAAAGCGTTTCAAATGTTAACGAAGCGGTTAATAACTTTGTTGAACGTCATGAAGAACGCCAAAGTAAATTTTCTGGACTTACTAAATTGGCAACTCAAGCTGTTGCCATGAGCGCATGGCGAAAAATACGTCAACACCGACAAACAAAAAAGGCAAAGGAGATGGATGAATAATGAGTAAGAATTTATTATTAGGAACCATCCTTGGTGGTGCCGCTACTTATGTTGTATGGAAGTGTTTATCTGATAAGCAAAAGAATGATATTAAGAAAAATGTTAATTCATATGTAAATGAAGTTGCTGACGCTTCCACTGACTATGCATTAAATGCTCTTGATATTATTGATGAGAAGCTAGCTGAACATGACGCAAGTGAAAAGTTAGATGATTTAAGCAGTCGTTTTAGCAAGACAGCAGATAAGGTTAAGAGCAAGGCAAACCACGTAGTTGATCACTTTACCAATGATGATTTTGATAAGGAAACGGCAGAAATTCGGCAACAACTTGCTAAAAGCGCCGATCCTGATATTATCATTGATGCTACAAGCCAGACCGATGCAGCAGCTAAACCAGACACTCAAGATTCTAAGGATGCCTCAGCTGAAGAAAGTAAAACTGATAAGGATTAGCCAGTGGCTTTTAAATTTAACGAAGAATTAATTAGCAATAAAGGTGATTAAGACTGATGATATCAAGAAGTGATGTTGTCGGCCTTTTTAGATCTGATAATTCTGCATAATTAATTAATTGAGATTTTAAAATTTTTTTATGATAACGTTTGCCAAAAGAATATTGATCTGCTATATTAATGTGGTTATGAAAAAATATGAAAACAAATAAAAACAGTAAAGAAAGGGCTATCAATATGGAGAAACAAGCAGTTACCATTTATACTGTAGCGCGAGAAGCACGAGTCTCAATGGCTACCGTTTCACGGGTGGTAAATGGGAACCCAAACGTTAAGCCGGAAACTCGTCAAAAGGTTCTTGATGTTATTAAAAAGTTAAACTATCGGCCTAATGCCGTTGCTCGTGGTTTAGCTTCAAAGAAGACAACAACGGTTGGGGTAATCATTCCTAGTGTTACTAACCCCTACTTTGCCGAACTTGCCTTAGGAATTGATGATATTGCAACCATGTACAAGTACAATATTATCTTAACTAATTCAGACTTTAACGACGATAAGATTCTAAAGGTTGCTCGTGGCTTGCTTGCAAAGCAGGTTGATGGGATTATCTTCATGGGTCATGATATGTCTGCTGAGTTACAGCAAGAATTTGCAGCTTCTAATACTCCGGTAGTTGTTGCTGGCTCTATTGTTAACGATGATAAGCTTGCTACAGTTCGGATTGACTACCAGAACGCTGCTAAAGAAGCAACAAACTATCTGTTAGATCATAACGATGATCGAGTTGCCTTTGTTGTTAGTTCCCTTGACTACTCAATTAACTCTAAGTACCGGTTGGCCGGATATAAAGAGGCATTGGCAGAACATGGGATCCCATTTGAATCTAAATACGTAATTGAAACAAACGGTGATTATAATCGTGCTTATCAACAAGCTGATCACTTAATTGAGCAGGGAATTAAAGCTGCTTACGTTAGTGATGATGATTTAGCTGCCGGGCTCTTAAATGGCTTAACTGATAATGGGGTTAAAGTTCCCGATGATTTTGAAATTGTTACCTCGAATGATACAACATATGCCAAGATCACTCGGCCAACTTTAACTTCGATTACACAACCCCTTTATGATATTGGTGCAATTTCAATGCGCCTCTTAACGAAAATGATGGATGGCGAGGTTAGTGACACTGACGATGTAATTCTTGATCACGGAATTATTGAACGGCAATCCACGCGACGGGGTTAATAAGATCGTGGAAACGCGAAGTGCAATTCGGCGTAAACAGCAAAAATCGCTAAGTAGTGGTTCGGAACAGCCACACCGTCATCCGCTAGTGATTGTTTGGGGGACAATTTTAGTTGTCTTGTTAATGCTTTCGTTAATTTTAAACCAAACACTCCTGAATGCGCGGTTTGTTAACCACGAAATTTCTCGCTCAAACTTATCCTCAACGGTAATGGAAACCGTGAACAGTAACCTATCGCAGTATGGAATATCAACGACGGCTTTATCCGATAAGGAAGCAAATAAACTTGTTACTCAAGCTGTTGATCAGGTTTATTCAGAAAAAGAGATTAACCTTAACTTGCAACCAGTAATAAATAATGTTGGCAACTCAGCCTCACAAACAGCTGCAAGGTATGGAATATCTGCTGAGGTTACTGATTCAATGACCGCTGGTGTTAGCGATGAAGTTGCGAATGCAATTAATAGTCAGTTAAATACTTCACAGGTTAAGCAATTTACTAGTGTGATCTCAATTGCTAAAACGGTTGATCATGTAATTGCCTTAATTTCCGTAATCGGCTTAGGAATTATGGCCCTAGTTGCGGTTTTGAGGAAGTATTTTATTCGCTCGTTTTCGTGGGTTGGCTTGTGGAGTTCGTTAATTACTTATGCTTTAATCCTTGGTCTGGGAGCACTTATCAACCAGATCGGTAGTAATTATCCGGATTTTAGCTCCTTTACAGCTCAATTAGGGACGGATTTCCATTCTCAAGCAATTAGTTCTTGGTTAGTTATCCTAATATTCACGGTTATTTTATTTGGTTGGCGAATAGTTAGGGGAGTCCTAAAAAGACGGTGGCCTTGAATTTCAGAAGGAGATCTGCTAAAATCTACCTGTTTATCACATTAATTAAGAAAAGAGGAGTCAGTAATGTCAGGACATTCAAAATGGCATAACATTCAGGGACGGAAAAACGCCCAAGATGCTAAGCGTGGTAAGATTTTCCAAAAGATTTCACGTGACTTATACCAAGCAGCTAAAGCAGGTGACCCTGATCCAGCGAACAACGCTCAATTACGTTTGGTAATTGATAAGGCCCACGCTGCTAACATGCCAAAGAAGAACATTGATCGGGCAATTGCTAAGGCTTCTGGTATTGGTGGCGCGAAGTTTGAAGAAGTTACCTATGAAGGTTACGCTCCAGGTGGTGTTGCCGTAATGGTATCTGCCTTGACTGATAACAAGAACCGGACTGCTTCAGCGGTACGTTCAGCATTTACCCATGCAGGCGGTTCACTTGGCGCTAGCGGTTCAGTTTCATACATGTTTGACCGGAAAGGATTAATTGAAGTCCTTCGTGATGGTCTTGATAAGAGTGAAGATGATATGTTAATGGATGCACTTGATGCGGGTGCAGATGACATGAAGGCAACTGACGAAAAGTTCCAAATCTTCACAGATCCAAGTAATATGACTAGTGTTCGTGATGCCTTGCAAGAAAAGGGTTACGAGTTAGATACTGCTGAAGTAACCATGATTCCACAAAACCGGACTGCAGTTCCAGAAGATAAGGTTAAGCAATATAATCACCTTATTGACGAATTAACTGCTAATGATGATGTTGCGGATATCTATGAAGCTGGTCAGCTACCAGAAGATGCTGAATAGTAGTAATAAAGAGATTGGTATTCCCAATCTCTTTATTACTTTAAATAATTTCTTAATTTAATATGGGCTGTAGAGAAAAAGTCGACGATCAAGATTGAGAAGAGAAAATCTTGATCGTTTTTTCTTTTAAAAAATAGAATTTGAATTAAATTCCGTTCTTTTATATTGGAGGTGACTAAATGGAAAAGTTTCGAAAACTAATAAATAATGCGATTGAAAACCGGAGTTCTGATCTATTCATTCTTCCCTACCAGAATCGTTACCGGATCCTAACCTGTGTTCAAGGTAAAAAAAGTGTGGTTGAGGAATTAACGGCAAATGAGGGACATCAGATGATCGCCTACTTTAAATACCGCGGCAATATGATTATGAGTGAACATCGTCGTCCGCAAATTGGAGCACTCAAATGGTGGATTAGCCGTAATGAAGCAATTGATATGCGCTTATCGACTGTCGGAAATTATCAAGCGCAAGAATCAATGGTTATTCGTTTTATTTATTCATTAAAAGACATTAATTACCGGGTAAATCGACCGGAACAGTGGAACCTGATCACCAAATTAACTCAGTCACGTGGCTTAATATTATTTGCGGGACCAATGGGATCGGGAAAAACAACGACAATGTACCGGTTGGCTAAGGAACTTGCAAAGGAAGAACTTGTGATGACGATTGAAGATCCCGTAGAAATTGAGGAAGCAACATTTTTGCAGTTACAGGTCAATGATAAAGCGGCAATGGGATATCAAGAGTTATTAAAAGTTGGTTTACGGCATCGTCCAGATGACTTTGTTATTGGTGAGATTCGTGATCGGGAAACGGCAAAGCTAGCGATTCAAGCGGCTCTTAGTGGACACCTTGTCTTAGCAACGGTCCATGCAGCAAATGCTTACGGAGTAGTTGCCAGGATGCAACAATTAGGAATTGAAAAATATTATCTTCATCAAGGATTAACGGGAATTTGTTATCAGAGATTGCTTCCTCTCTGTGATGGAGCGGCTGTTTTATTTGATGTATTGAGTGGAAAAGAATTATCGACGGTAATTGAAGAACAAAAAATGCAAGGGATGAGTAATGCTTGGCGGCAACAACTCAAAAAATTACGAGAAGAAGGGAGAATCACGGTAGCAAACTATGAAAAACTTAAAAACGGGTAAATTTAATTATCGTGCTCAAGCAGAGTGGTTATTATTAGTTGCTGACTTATTAAAAAGCGGCTTCTCCCTACGCCATGCGGTTGAGTTTTCAGGAGCAATCTTAAAAAGATACCAATTTATTTTTCAGGAAATCAATTTGGCAATGCAAGATGGAAAATCATTTGCAGAGTGCTTAAAACCGCATATAAAGACAAATTTATATTACCAATTACTTTTTGCAGAACAGCACGGAAGCTTAGAAGAATGTTTGCAAGAAATTGGTAAGCTGATGCTCCATCAAGAAAAGCAACGACAAAAATTAATGACGTTATTGCAATACCCATTAATCTTACTGGGATTATTGGTAAGTTTAATGGTGACATTAAAAATGTTCATTTTTCCTGAACTATCTCAATGGGGAACGGTAAATCCACAAAATAAGACTGATTATTACTTGTTAGAAGTAGTTGCCTATCTTAGTGGGGGAATATTAGCTGGAAGCCTTTTAGTAGGACTACGGTGGCTGAAATTAGATCAGTTGCAAAGGATCAATACATTATGTTCATTACCGGTAATCGGCAAATGCTATCAACTGTTTTACGGCTACTATGTGGTTACCAATCTTGCAATGATGATTCGCCATGGATTAACGATTAAAGAAATTTGCGCAATTGTTAGCGAAGGTGCTGAGCAAAGCTTCTTATCAATACTAGGAAATCTTACAAAAAATGCGGTTAATCAAGGACACGGATTAACAGAACCGTTTAAGCGTGCACGATTTCTGCCAGGAGAACTTAAAATAATTGTAGCAAAGGGATCGACCTTATCAGATCTAGGTAGTGATTTAACAGCCTTAGCTAATATTTTGTTTACTCGCTTAACTAGACGAATTGAGCGCTTATTAGCACTTATTCAGCCAATTATTTTTAGCATAATTGCGTTAATTATTATTGGACTTTATTTACGACTATTATTGCCGATTTATCATTCAGTGCAGGGGGTAATTTAATGTTACGAAAGCGAGAAGCATTTACTTTATTAGAAATGTCAATTGTCCTTTTTATTATTAGTTTGTTAATTTTGATCGTTTTGCCTAATTTAACGGCTCAACGAAAAAGTGCTAAAAGGATTCACCGTGATGCAATGGTTTCGGTTGTGCAGACCCAAGTTGATGAATACGCAAATGATGGTGGTAATGAGAATGTTAGTTTAGAAGAACTAAGGGATGCCAAGTACTTGACGGCTGCCCAAGTAAAGAAAGCTCATGAGCAACACATTGTAATTGTGGACGGAAAGGTTATTAAGCGGTGAAAAAAGAGGCTTTTACCATGCTTGAAGCAATTATTGTTTTGATATTAACTGCTATAATCATTACCTTTTCTTTTCCTAACTTGACGCGTAGTCGACAGGTAGTAGTGGAACACGAATTTTGGAATGATTTTCGTCAATCATGGCAAGCGGCCCAGGTTCGCCCCAAAACTAAACACATTGAAACAATAGTGACTTTTGACCCCGTAAGTTATCAAATAGAATTTGATTGGCGCGAACAACGCAAGCTGGTTAAAGACAAGCTGGACATACCAGAAACCATCCTTGTTAGAAAATTTGATGACTTTAAAATACACGAAAATGGCTATACAAAGCCACGGACGCAGGAGTTTCAATCGTCAATTAATGGGCGGAAATATTTAATGCGAATTCAGTTAGCTTGGGGAGGGTATCGGATTGAAGAGAAATAAGCACTATGCATTTGTTTTAGCGGACAGTTTAATTGCGTTGACGATTATTTCCTTAGGGATCACGTTTACCTTAATTTGTCATCAGTGCCTGGTACGTCAATCTAAAAAACAATGCATTGATTTAGCAGCATATAGAATTGCTAAGGAAGCTACTGATGAATTAATAACGACTCACCGGCCGGTTTATATAAGACGTGACAAGCTTAGTGCGGTTACTTCTGAAGAGAAAGTAATAGTATCCCTTGGTGGTCAAACAATTTTAGAGGTTAGAAAATGATAAGGGAAAAGGGCTTTACCCTATTAGAGTGCTTAATTGCATTGATGATTATGGCGTTGATTACTACCCTGGTCTCACTTCAGATAAGAGTTATTAAATCGACTACTGTTAAATCGAGTAATCAGCCTCTTGATTGGTATGTTTGTTTGACAGAGTTGGAATCCACTGATCATCAATTTATACTTGAGCGGGTTGAACGACAAAAATTATGGTTAACAAGCCAGCATTCCGGATTAACGTATGAATTACATGCAACGGATCGTTTATACCTGAGTCGTGAAAATTGTGGTGGCTATTTGCTACTTTTTGATGATATAAAGCCAGGATCAGTAATGTTTAGTAAGTTAGCTGGCTCACGAGTTGCAGTAAAGGCGCAACGCAAAAATGGACAAACGATATTAGGAGTAGTGAGGTTCTATGAAAAAACGAACTATCAGAATGAGGGCGGGGTATGCAATATTAATTAGTCTGATTTTATTGGTGCTTTCAACTGGAGTGGTAGTGTTTGAATTTCAGTATCAAAAAAATCAATTGGCAGTTAATCGTGAATTAATGTTAAAACTACAGGATCAAATTAGAGAAAACTTAAAGGGAGCAGATGATTATGCAAAGGAAAAAGTTCACAATTTTAAGAACAAATAAGGTGATTTTAGCTTAAATGGTTAAATAATGTTCGTTAGTAAAGCGTTACCTTGAATTTAATAGACAGAATCGTTAAACTTAAAGATGATTGTAATGTAATGGAGGTGACCTACACTGTCACAGCAATCAGTTCAAAAACTATTTGAGTTGTTTGATCAGGGAACGATGCTTTTACAATCTGCATTAAATTGTTCCTACTTAGACGCAATGCTAGAGAATGCAGAGAATATTATTGATGACAATACTGTTCGGGTAGAGGATGGCGTTCCTGATAAGGAGACTCAAGAAAAACTGAAGAAGATCTACCAGCAACTTGATCTTCAAAATGTTAAAGCAGAGGCAATTCGTCAATTAATTCAGTTAAGCTTTTTGAAAGTTATTCGAAAAGATGCAATTCAAGCAAACCACCAAATGACGCCTGATACAATTGGCCTTTTGATGGCATTCTTGATCGAAAAGGTGACTCAAAGCACAAAGCTTGAAACAATTTTTGATCCCGCAGTTGGGACAGCTAATTTATTAACGACTGTTATTAACCAGCTTGATAAAGATGAACATAATAATATTAAAGGTTTTGGGATTGACAATGATGATTCAATGCTTAGTGTCGCCAGTGTCAACGTTGCGTTGCAGCATGCTAATGTGGATTTATTCCATCAAGATTCCGTTAGCGCTTTAGATATTCCACAGTGTGATTTAGCAGTTAGTGATTTACCAATTGGTTATTACCCGCTTGATAACAATACTAAGGATTATCAGACGCGTGCGAAAGATGGGCACTCGTATGTTCATCACCTGTTAATTGAACAATCGATGAATTATTTAAAACCAGGTAGCTTTGGCGTTTTTCTTGTTCCAAGTAGTTTATTTCAAACGAAGGAAACTGAAGGATTTGTTAAGTGGATTCATTCAGTTGCTTATCTTCAAGGATTCGTTAATTTGCCAAGTGAATTATTTGCTAACCCAGCTGCACAAAAATCAATTTTACTATTGCAGCGTCATGGAGGAAACGGTAAACAAGCCGCCAAAGTTCTCCTTGGCGAATTTCCATCATTTAAGGATCAAAAAAACTTTGCTCGTTTTATGCAGGAAATTAATGATTGGGTTGCAACAAATATTAAAAAATAAAGGGGACGGTTATCATATGTCAAAGACAATTGCAGTTAATGCCGGAAGTTCAACACTAAAGTTTAAGCTATTTGATATGCCAAGTGAGGATGTCGTTGCTGAAGGAACAATTGAACGAATTGGCGAAAAGATGGGCCATGCTAAGATTAAGTATGGTGATGGTCAAAAGCATGAGGAAGAACGGGTCTTTGCCGATCACGGTACTGCTGTTAAGTACCTATTGGATCAATTAATCAGTCTCAAGATTGTTAAAAGCTATGATGAGATTACTGCTGTTGGTCACCGGGTTGTTGCCGGTGGTGAATACTTTAAGGATTCTGCAGTAATTACTGATGATGTAATTGCCAAGATTGATAGTTTGGCTGAGTATGCTCCATTACATGATCCAGCTGAATTAGTCGGAATTAAGGAATTCCGTAAGGTGCTGCCAAATGCATTTGCAGTTGCTGTATTTGATACTTCATTCCATGTAAATATGCCAAAGAAGAATGCTCTTTATAGTGTTCCTTATGAATGGTACGAAAAGTATGGTGCCCGGAAGTATGGTGCTCATGGTACTAGTCACCGTTATGTTGCTGGACGGGCTGCTGAAATGCTTGGCAAGCCACTTGAAGATCTGAAATTAATCACAATGCATATTGGGGCGGGTGCTTCAATTACTGCTGTTAAGGATGGTAAGTCATACGATACTTCTATGGGCTTTTCACCATTGGCTGGGATTACAATGGCAACCCGTTCAGGGGATGTAGATCCTTCCTTGGTTGAATTTATGCAAGAAAAGTTAGGTAAGACTGCACCAGAAATGATTGATATTTTAAACCATGAGTCTGGGGTTAAGGGAATTTCTGGTATTTCCCCAGATATGCGTGATATTCTTGCTGCAGCTGACAAGGGTGATAAGCGTGCCCAATTGACCATTGATATTTATGTAAACCGAATTGTTCGTTATGTTGGTGCCTACATTGCAGAAATGGGCGGAGCAGATGCAATTGTCTTCACTGCCGGTGTTGGTGAAAATAGTGTTCCAATTCGGAAGATGGTTACCGATAAGCTGGCATACTTCGGAATTAAGATTGATCAGGAAAAGAATAATTGTCATGGTGTTGAACGGGATCTTTCAACACCGGACGCTAAGATTAAGACGTTATTAATTCCAACTAACGAAGAATTAATGATCGTTCGGGATATTGAACGCTTGAAGAAGCAAAGCAAGTAATTTATTATAAAAACCGATAGTTGGGGAAGACCTTTTGCCCTAACTATCGGTTTGTTTTTATTTAAATTTGAATAAGGGGTGAAGAGAATGCAATTTGTTACGGCTGATACTCACTTCTTAGATGAGCATTTATTAGGAATTGATGATTTCGCACCACGGCCTTTCCTGACGGTTGATCAAATGGATCAAACGATTATTAAAAATTGGAATGAACGAGTTAGTGAGGATGATATTGTTTATCACCTTGGCGATATTGCAGTTTATTTTGCTAAGCCGCAGACTAAAGCGTATGAAAAAGTTTTTCAAATTCTTAACTCATTAAATGGTCATTTAGTATTAATCAAAGGAAATCATGACAGTAGAGGATTATTTAAATACTTAGCTAAAAACAACTATTTTTTTAATGGAAAGCCCAAGTTTGATTTTCATGATGTTGGCGTATTGCTGAAATACGATCATCGTCAGTATTACCTAACTCATTATCCTTTGATGTTGGGAATAGCACCGCAAATTATTAATCTTCATGGTCATATTCATCATTATGCAGTTCCGGCGAAGGAAAACATTAATGTTGGGATTGATTCACCAGAATTTGATTATTTATTGCCTGAAAAAATACCATTTGGCGCACCACTTAGCTTTAGTCAAATCGAAAAGCTAATCAATGGTAAGACAGATGACTTTGCCAAGCGACGTTAAGAACGTGGTATTATGATAATTAGTAATTTTAAGTTTTAAATGAAACGAGGTGAAAAAATGAATCGTGCAAAAATTCAGGAGTATATTGATCAACGCGAAGAGCAACGAGTCGATTTATATCATTACGAGGAACAATCTGAAAATGATTTCCTTCTCAATGGTCACCAGTATAAATTATTAAAAAATTATCGTGAAGGATTCGATGGTGAGCAATTAGCTAATCGTTTTAGCAATGTTCTAAATAAGTATGACTATATTGTTGGTGATTGGGGTTACGATCAGTTACGCTTGAAGGGCTTTTACGATCTAGATAATCCACTATTTCGACCTGAACAGGGAGTTGAGACGATTGAAGACTACTTGTACGAAGATTGTAATTTTGGTTGCCCATACTTTATCGTTCAAAACTGTGATATTCGCCTGCCTAAACGACGTAATCGGCGACACCGAAAAGAACATTCTCCGGCAATTAGGGAGCGGCGTCGGAAACTTAACCAACCAGAGCCACGGAAGCGTCGTCGCCAATCAGCAAAACGAGTTAAAGTTGGTAATCACCAACAAAAATTTGTTATCCATCAACGGGTAAAGAGGAATCAAAATGAAAAATAATTATCAAGGATATTTTATCGATCTTGATGGGACAATGTACAAAGGAACTAAGCGGATCCCAGCTGCGGCAAGGTTTATTAAGCGCCTTCAAGAGGCAGGTAAGCAAATTTTATTTGTAACCAATAACAGTACGAGGTCACCAGAGTTTGTCGCTAATAACTTAACTATTAACCACGATATTCATGTAAATAGCGATAACGTTTATACGACTGCCCTCGCGACTGCTGATTATTTAGATCAAATTGCAGGAGAGAAACGACGGGTGTACGTAGTTGGTGAAAGTGGTCTACGAAATGCGCTTACTAATCGTCATTTTACTATTACAGATACATCACCAGACTATGTGGTTGTAGGATTAGATTCAGAGGTAACGTATGACAAGTTAGCAACTGCCGTTTTACTAATTCGAGCAGGAGCAACGTTTGTTGGAACCAACTCAGATAGTAATTTGCCAAATCAGCGGGGAATGGTTCCTGGAGCAGGCTCCTTAGTGAAATTAGTAGAATACGCTACCCAAAAGCAACCAATTATGATTGGCAAGCCAGAAAAAATTATAATGGCAATGGCGCTGAAGAAAAGCGGCCTTAATAAAGAGCAGGTTGTGATGGTCGGCGATAACTACAATACGGATATTAAAGCGGCAATTAATTTTGGAATTGATAGTTTATTAGTATATTCAGGTTTATCTACAAAATCAGAGGTTAGCAAGGAAGCTATTCAACCGACTCATCAAGTTGATAGTTTGGATGATTGGCAGGTTGAGCGATGAAAATAGGACTAAAGAGCATCCTGGAGGTGTTAGTATATTTCTTTGCAGCTGCTTCTATTGCAGTAATCATTACGACAAACATCTCGATTAATTTATTGTGCCCATTTGCCGTTAACGGATTGAACTGGGGAGAAATTATGAGTGATTATCGTCGCTTAATAATTTATCTTCAGTCCCCAATAGCTAATCAGTTAACTTTTCATTATTTACCGATTAGTAACAATGCAATTGAACATTTTTCAATGGTACGGTACTTCTTGATAGTTAATGAAGGAGTATGCTTTGTCAGTTGGGGATTAGTTATTAGCAAAATCAAACAGGAAAAAAAGCGAAGCCAGCTGATAACGTTGGTTTCGCTTATTGATTATCTATATCTTGGATTGTTAATATTTAGCGGGTTAGCGGCAATTGACTTTGGGAGAACATTTATTTCGTTCCATTACTTACTATTTAGTGATAATAAGTGGATCTTTAATCCGCAGACTGACCCAATCATTATGGGGATGCCACCAATTTTCTTTTTGAAATTATTCGGTATTTGGCTGGTAGTTACTGTTGCGATTCTTAGTTGGTTGCGGTTTTATAATCGGCAAAAATTATTTAGCGGTAAATTTAGATTTTAGATAGCTGACCACTGCTGGTATTAACGTAACGACAATGATGGCAATAATAATTACTGAGAAGTGTTCCTGAACGAATGGAAGATTGCCAAAGAAATAGCCAGCTGCACAACAAATGGTTACCCAGGAAAGACAGCCAATGACGCTGTAACGAATAAATTTCCTGTAAGGGAATCCAGAACCAGCTGCTGCAAATGGAGCAAACGTTCTAATTATTGGCATGTAGCGGGCAAGAATGATTGCCGGAGCGCCATGCTTTTCAAAGAACTGCTCAGCTTTTGTAAGACTATCTTTATCAATTAATTTTCCAAATAATGAATGGTTAGATAGTCCTTTGCCAATTCGGTGGCCAATATAAAAGTTTAGTGAATCACCAAGAAGGCAGGCAACAAGGAAAACAAAAACAAATATCCAAATATTAAGGTGATATTGTGCGTTAGCTGCTAGAGCACTTGCTGCAAATAGTAGTGAGTCACCGGGGAGAAATGGAAGAATCACTGCACCAGTTTCGATAAAGATGATCGCAAAGAGAATAAGGTAGGTTGAATCACCAAAGTTATTTACGATCTGAATAAGGTGAGTATCAATATGTAAAACAAAATCAATTAATGTTGAAATCATTGACTAGCTCCTTTTAAAAATTCACAATACTTAGTAAGTTTATCAACCGTTGTTAACTTTGTGAAGTGCAATTTAAAGGCTTTGTTAAAGCTTAATAATGACTAAAATAATATTGCAAAATATTTTTTAGAAATTCTGTTGACATAGTATTAAGAACAAGGTATAGTAATTAACGTTGTCTGCGAGGCAATGATTTCTATCAAATGTTGATTGAAATTAATTGTTGACTTAAGCGAGACAACATGATATATTATAAAAGTTGCTTGTTAAAAAGTATGACAGCTAGTTAAAATATTAAAATTAGTTGTTGACATTACAAAGAGCATCTGATATAATAAATTTGTTAGTCAACACTTGTTGCTGACTAAGGTAGACCTTTGAAAACTGAACAAAGTTTCGACGAATCAAATGTGTAGGGTCTTCAATCATAATGATTTGAAGCAAAACATTTGCGAAGTCAATTCGCTTAATTAATTTGAATTAGAGCTATTCAAGTTCTTATATTTTATATGAGAGTTTGATCCTGGCTCAGGATGAACGCCGGCGGTGTGCCTAATACATGCAAGTCGAGCGCACTGGCCCAACTGATATGACGTGCTTGCACTGAATTGACGTTGGATTCCCAGTGAGCGGCGGACGGGTGAGTAACACGTGGGCAACCTGCCCTGAAGCGGGGGATAACATCTGGAAACAGGTGCTAATACCGCATAACAACGAAAACCACATGGTTTTCGTTTCAAAGATGGTTTCGGCTATCACTTCAGGATGGGCCCGCGGTGCATTAGCTAGTTGGTAAGGTAACGGCTTACCAAGGCGATGATGCATAGCCGAGTTGAGAGACTGATCGGCCACAATGGAACTGAGACACGGTCCATACTCCTACGGGAGGCAGCAGTAGGGAATCTTCCACAATGGGCGCAAGCCTGATGGAGCAACACCGCGTGAGTGAAGAAGGGTTTCGGCTCGTAAAGCTCTGTTGTTGGAGAAGAACGTGCGTGAGAGTAACTGTTCACGCAGTGACGGTATCCAACCAGAAAGTCACGGCTAACTACGTGCCAGCAGCCGCGGTAATACGTAGGTGGCAAGCGTTATCCGGATTTATTGGGCGTAAAGCGAGCGCAGGCGGTTGCTTAGGTCTGATGTGAAAGCCTTCGGCTTAACCGAAGAAGTGCATCGGAAACCGGGCGACTTGAGTGCAGAAGAGGACAGTGGAACTCCATGTGTAGCGGTGGAATGCGTAGATATATGGAAGAACACCAGTGGCGAAGGCGGCTGTCTGGTCTGCAACTGACGCTGAGGCTCGAAAGCATGGGTAGCGAACAGGATTAGATACCCTGGTAGTCCATGCCGTAAACGATGAGTGCTAGGTGTTGGAGGGTTTCCGCCCTTCAGTGCCGGAGCTAACGCATTAAGCACTCCGCCTGGGGAGTACGACCGCAAGGTTGAAACTCAAAGGAATTGACGGGGGCCCGCACAAGCGGTGGAGCATGTGGTTTAATTCGAAGCTACGCGAAGAACCTTACCAGGTCTTGACATCTTGCGCTAACCTAAGAGATTAGGCGTTCCCTTCGGGGACGCAATGACAGGTGGTGCATGGTCGTCGTCAGCTCGTGTCGTGAGATGTTGGGTTAAGTCCCGCAACGAGCGCAACCCTTGTTACTAGTTGCCAGCATTTAGTTGGGCACTCTAGTGAGACTGCCGGTGACAAACCGGAGGAAGGTGGGGACGACGTCAGATCATCATGCCCCTTATGACCTGGGCTACACACGTGCTACAATGGACGGTACAACGAGTTGCGAACTCGCGAGAGTAAGCTAATCTCTTAAAGCCGTTCTCAGTTCGGACTGTAGGCTGCAACTCGCCTACACGAAGTCGGAATCGCTAGTAATCGCGGATCAGCATGCCGCGGTGAATACGTTCCCGGGCCTTGTACACACCGCCCGTCACACCATGGAAGTTTGCAATGCCCAAAGTCGGTGGCCTAACCATTTGGAGGGAACCGCCTAAGGCAGGGCAGATGACTGGGGTGAAGTCGTAACAAGGTAGCCGTAGGAGAACCTGCGGCTGGATCACCTCCTTTCTAAGGAATAAAACGGAAACCTACACATTGTGGAAACTTTGTTTAGTTTTGAGAGGTTTACTCTCAAGCTTGCACTTTGAAAACTAAATAATATCAATTTTCTTTATTAATTAACAAAACAAACCGAGAACACCGCGTTATTTTGAGTTTTTTAGAAATTAATCGCTAACTCAATTAATCGGATAATCACGAAGTGATTATCAAGGTTAAGTTATGAAGGGCGCATGGTGAATGCCTTGGTACTAGGAGCCGATGAAGGACGGGACTAACACCGATATGCTTCGGGGAGCGGTAAGTACGCTTTGATCCGGAGATTTCCGAATGGGGAAACCCAACCAACTTAGTCGTTGGTTGCTTGACTAGTGAATCTATAGCTAGCAAGCGGTAGACGCAGTGAACTGAAACATCTCAGTAGCTGCAGGAAGAGAAAGAAACATCGATTCCCTTAGTAGCGGCGAGCGAACGGGGAAGAGCCCAAACCAACGAGCTTGCTCGTTGGGGTTGTAGGACTGAACATTTGAGTTACCAAAGAGCGACGTAGTCGAAACAGTTGGGAAGCTGTGCCAGAGATGGTGAAAGCCCAGTAGACGAAACGGCACTCTCTCAGTTCAGGATCCTGAGTACGGCGGGACACGTGAAACCCCGTCGGAAGCAGCGAGGACCATCTCGCAAGGCTAAATACTCCCTAGTGACCGATAGTGAACCAGTACCGTGAGGGAAAGGTGAAAAGCACCCCGGAAGGGGAGTGAAATAGTTCCTGAAACCATGTGCCTACAAGCTGTCGGAGCCCATTAATGGGTGACGGCGTGCCTCTTGCAGAATGAACCGGCGAGTTACGATTGCATGCAAGGTTAAGGTGGAAAAACCGGAGCCGCAGCGAAAGCGAGTCTGAAATGGGCGTACGAAGTATGTAGTTGTAGACCCGAAACCAGGTGACCTACCCATGTCTAGGTTGAAGGTGCGGTAAAGCGCACTGGAGGACCGAACCCGTGTCAGTTGAAAATGGCTGGGATGAGGTGTGGGTAGCGGTGAAATTCCAAACGAACTTGGAGATAGCTGGTTCTCTCCGAAATCTCTTTAGGGGGAGCCTTGGGAAAAAGAATCGTGGAGGTAGAGCTACTGTTTGGACAAGGGGCCCGTCATAGGTTACCAACTTCAGATAAACTCCGAATGCCATTGATTTATGCCCAGGAGTCACACGATGAGTGATAAGATCCACCGTGTAAAGGGGAACAGCCCAGATCACCAGTTAAGGTCCCTAAATATATGCTAAGTGGAAAAGGATGTGGAGTTGCATAGACAACTAGGATGTTGGCTCAGAAGCAGCCACCATTTAAAGAGTGCGTAATAGCTCACTAGTCGAGTGATTCTGCGCCGAAAATGTACCGGGGCTAAGCATATTACCGAAACTGTGGATGTGCACTACGTGCACGTGATAGGAGAGCGTTCTAAGGGCGGTGAAGCTAGACCGTGAGGACTGGTGGAGCGCTTAGAAGTGAGAATGCCGGTATGAGTAGCGAAAGACAGGTGAGAATCCTGTCCACCGAATGACTAAGGTTTCCTGGGGAAGGCTCGTCCTCCCAGGGTAAGTCGGGACCTAAGCCGAGGCCGAGAGGCGTAGGCGATGGATAACAGGTTGAGATTCCTGTACCAGTTAACTGCGTTTGACGATGGAGGGACGCAGGAGGCTAAGCAAACCTCACGATTGGAAGAGTGGGGCCAAGCAGTAAGTCAGGATGTGAGTCAAATGCTTACATCCGGGTTGACAAGCTGTGATGGGGAGCGAAATTACAGTAGCGAAGTTGCCGATGTCACACTGCCGAGAAAAGCTTCTAAGGAGCACGTTAACTGCCCGTACCGCAAACCGACACAGGTAGTCGAGGAGAGAATCCTAAGGTGAGCGAGTGAACTCTCGTTAAGGAACTCGGCAAAATGACCCCGTAACTTCGGGAGAAGGGGTGCTGGTCGCAAGACCAGCCGCAGTGAATAGGCCCAGGCGACTGTTTATCAAAAACACAGGTTTCTGCAAAATCGTAAGATGAAGTATAGGGGCTGACGCCTGCCCGGTGCTGGAAGGTTAAAAGGAAGGGTTAGCTTCGGCGAAGCTCTGAATTGAAGCCCCAGTAAACGGCGGCCGTAACTATAACGGTCCTAAGGTAGCGAAATTCCTTGTCGGGTAAGTTCCGACCCGCACGAAAGGCGTAACGATCTGGGCGCTGTCTCAACGAGAGACTCGGTGAAATTGAAATCCCTGTGAAGATGCAGGGTACCCGCGACAGGACGGAAAGACCCCATGGAGCTTTACTGTAGCTTGATATTGAGTGTTTGTACTGCTTGTACAGGATAGGTAGGAGCCATAGAAGTCGGAACGCTAGTTTCGACGGAGGCGTTGGTGGGATACTACCCTTGCATTATGACCACTCTAACCCGCAGCACTGAACGTGCTGGGAGACAGTGTCAGGTGGGCAGTTTGACTGGGGCGGTCGCCTCCTAAAAGGTAACGGAGGCGCCCAAAGGTTCGCTCAGAATGGTTGGAAATCATTCGCAGAGTGTAAAGGCACAAGCGAGCTTGACTGCGAGACAGACAGGTCGAGCAGGGACGAAAGTCGGGCTTAGTGATCCGGTGGTTCCGCATGGAAGGGCCATCGCTCAACGGATAAAAGCTACCCTGGGGATAACAGGCTTATCTCCCCCAAGAGTCCACATCGACGGGGAGGTTTGGCACCTCGATGTCGGCTCATCGCATCCTGGGGCTGTAGTCGGTCCCAAGGGTTGGGCTGTTCGCCCATTAAAGCGGTACGCGAGCTGGGTTCAGAACGTCGTGAGACAGTTCGGTCCCTATCCGTCGCGGGCGGAGGAAATTTGAGAGGACCTGTCCTTAGTACGAGAGGACCGGGATGGACATACCGCTGGTGTACCAGTTGTTCCGCCAGGAGCACCGCTGGGTAGCTATGTATGGACGAGATAAACGCTGAAAGCATCTAAGTGTGAAACTCGCCTCGAGATGAGATTTCCCATTCCTTCGGGAAGTAAGACCCCACAAAGATGATGTGGTAGATAGGATGGAAGTGGAAGTGCCGTGAGGCATGGAGCGGACCATTACTAATCGGTCGAGGACTTAACCAAGTTAAGCGGTAAGGTTTGGAAGAAGAGCGATATTGTTTAGTTTTGAGAGCGCAAGCTCTTGCCCGGAAGGGTAAGTGTGGTGATGATGGCTTGAAGGATACACCTGTTCCCATGCCGAACACAGAAGTTAAGCTTCAACACGCCAAAAGTAGTTGGGGGATCGCTCCCTGCGAGGATAGGACGTTGCCACGCGATTATGGAGGATTAGCTCAGTTGGGAGAGCATCTGCCTTACAAGCAGGAGGTCACAGGTTCGAGCCCTGTATCCTCCATTGAGCATTAAGCTCATGAGCCGTTAGCTCAGTTGGTAGAGCATCTGACTTTTAATCAGAGGGTCGGCGGTTCGAGACCGCCACGGCTCATTGCCAAATAGGTAACGGTTTGGTATAATAAAAAAGTGTACGCCGACTTAGCTCAGTTGGCAGAGCATCTGTCTTGTAAACAGAGGGTCGGAGGTTCGAATCCTCTAGTCGGCACTTATATATGCGGAAGTAGTTCAGTGGTAGAACATCACCTTGCCATGGTGGGGGTCGCGGGTTCGAATCCCGTCTTCCGCTTTGTCAATTCTATAATGCCGGGGTGGCGGAATTGGCAGACGCACGGGACTTAAAATCCCGCGGTTAGTGATAACCGTACCGGTTCGATCCCGGTCCTCGGCACTTCTTATGCACCCATAGCGCAATTGGATAGAGTGTCTGACTACGAATCAGAAGGTTGAAGGTTCGACTCCTTCTGGGTGCATTTTTCGGGAAATAGCTCAGCTTGGTAGAGCACCTGGTTTGGGACCAGGGGGTCGCAGGTTCGAATCCTGTTTTCCCGATTTAATTCTAATATTTAATCTATTAGGTTTTCGCGGTGTAGCTCAGCTGGCTAGAGCGTCCGGTTCATACCCGGGAGGTCGAGGGTTCGATTCCCCCCGCCGCGATTGACTGGCTGTTTTGGACCTTTAGCTCAGTTGGTTAGAGCAAGCGGCTCATAACCGCCCGGTCGTAGGTTCGAGTCCTACAAGGTCCATCAACTATCTGTGATGGATTGTTATTATTTACATTATGGAGGATTACCCAAGTGGCTGAAGGGGGCGGTCTTGAAAACCGCTAGGCCGTGAGAGCGACGCGAGGGTTCGAATCCCTCATCCTCCTTTTATTATCGCGGGGTAGAGCAGTCTGGTAGCTCGTCGGGCTCATAACCCGGAGGTCGTTGGTTCAAATCCAGCCCCCGCAATTGTTGGTCCGTTGGTCTAGTTGGTTTAGGACGCATCCCTGTCACGGATGAGATCACGAGTTCGAGTCTCGTACGGACCGTTTTTGGCTCGGTAGCTCAGTTGGTAGAGCAACGGATTGAAGCTCCGTGTGTCGGCGGTTCGATTCCGTCCCGCGCCATTTAACTTAATATTATGCGGGTATAGTTCAGTGGTAAAACCACAGCCTTCCAAGCTGTTGTCGCGAGTTCGATTCTCGTTACCCGCTTTTATATGGGCCTATAGCTCAGCTGGTTTAGAGCGCACGCCTGATAAGCGTGAGGTCGATGGTTCAAGTCCATTTAGGCCCATTTGGAGAAGTACTCAAGTGGCTGAAGAGGCGCCCCTGCTAAGGGTGTAGATCGCGAGAGCGGTGCGAGGGTTCGAATCCCTCCTTCTCCGTTATTTTGACCCGTTAGTCAAGTGGTTAAGACACCAGCCTTTCACGCTGGTATCGTGGGTTCAAATCCCGCACGGGTCATTTTTTTATTATCGCGGGGTAGAGCAGCCTGGTAGCTCGTCGGGCTCATAACCCGGAGGTCGTTGGTTCAAATCCAGCCCCCGCAATTGTTGGTCCGTTGGTCTAGTTGGTTTAGGACGCATCCCTGTCACGGATGAGATCACGAGTTCGAGTCTCGTACGGACCGTTTTAATAGTCAAGTTTGTTACTTGGCTTTTTTATTTTTGAGTAATATTGATTGGGAATCTCAATTTATCTATTATGTAAAGTTGTCCTAAAGGAATCATCTAATAAGGTGATTCCTTTTTAACTTACTTAAATTTGTTTTCTTATGATTAAAGTATCGTACTTGTTCGCTGGTATGTAGGGAATGAAACGCGACTACACCTCTTCTTATACTAATAAATTGTATGCTCAATAACTACTCACTTCCGAGTTTACAGTTAAAGGAGGAAGAAGATTAATAAGGAAGCCATTGGTGATAGTTATAGTCGTCTGTATTTTAATATCGAAGCATTAATATCCGTAATTTTATCTATATGAATAGTAAAAGAAAAAGCGATTAACACTAGTAATTTTGAATAGTCATAAATATATATAATTTCTTACTACCTATACTTTTTATTATTATTAACTCTTTCAAAAATTACCTTACCGTGTCTGTGACCGTTTTAATCCATCAATAAGATTATCAAGGGGATTAACGGCCAATCGAGAGCCTTAATAGAGTAATTTTAGATACAAAAAATCACAAAATAATATCTAAGTTAAGGAGTAATTACCTAGTCATTATTTTGTGATTTACCAATTATTTAATTCGATTACATTAATGGACGATATACTTCATCATAGTATGTATTATTAGGATCGCGAGTAGTAAAGCTAGCTAACTGCTTGAAGTCTTCAGTTTCCTTCCAGGCCATTAAATCATCAAAATCATTTAATGCGGTAAGGAGAACTAACGTGGTACTTTCATCTTTGTTGTCAACTTGGAGAAAAGCCTGTCCATTAATTAATGGGGATGGGTCATCAACCATCTTACTAAGTGTGTTAAAGAGAACTTTTTGGTGATCATTATCCACTTGGAATGATTGATAATAAAGGATTCCTCGATAATTACTATTTAATCGTTCTCCTAATACCGTATATTCAACGGGAGACTTAAAAATAGTTGGTTCATTAGAAAAATCGAATAGTGCTAAATTATTGCTGTGAACCGAAGCCTGCATGAGTTTAAATTTTCTGTCTGGATACTTGTTAATGATATCTTGTAAAATTTGCCGTGATCCAAACGTTAAACTTAATTTTGATAACATGGCAGTTCCTCCTTTTAATTGTATAGATTTATTATAATACTTTATTTCAGTTAATTACCAATTATCAGTTAATTGACTACCAAATCTAGCTTCGATTTGGAGCAAAATTTTATTTAAAATATTTAGTTTATTAGTAAAAGGGGTTGAAATGCTACAGCCACATGTTATAATTTTACTTACAAAAAGTAACTAAATCACGCTGCCACTTTTAATAATATAAAAAACATTGTATAATTAAAACTATAATGGTGAGTTTATTATAAAGGATTAGCTCTAAAGGAGGCTTCTTATTTAATGGTTACACTTTACACGTCTCCAAGTTGTACTTCATGTCGCAAGGCAAAAGCATGGCTACAAGAAAATGGAATTCCTTTTAAAGAACGGAACATTTTTTCTGAACCGCTTAATATAGGTGAAATCAAAAACATTTTGCGAATGACAGAGGATGGTACGGAAGATATTATTTCTAAGCGTTCTAAAGCTTATTCAAAGTTAAATGTTGATTTGAATGAGTTGCCAATGAAGCAATTGTATAAAATGATTAGTAAGAATCCAGGATTACTACGACGACCAATTATTGTTGACGAGAAACGACTTCAGGTTGGTTATAATGAGGATGAGATTCGTCGTTTTCTCCCTCGTCAGGTTCGTGAATTAGAATTAGCTGAAGCTGAGCGAAAAGCTAATATGATTTAAAATTAGAGAATAAAGGATTAAATAGACGCAATGTATTGACTTGGACGAGTCTTATGTTGCGTTTTTTCTTCCTTTACTTTTGTGATAAATTGGTTAGAATAGTAGTAATATAGATGTCGAGTCGAAGGAGGTGCTTTTTATGGAAATGGAGCGCATTAATGAAAATACAATTCGTGTTTTAGTCGACTCGAATGATCTTGAGGAACGGGGAATAAAGATTCTTGATTTGTTAAGTGACCATAAGCAGATTCAAGATTTTTTCTATAGTATTTTAAAGGAAGTTGATTCCACTCACCAATTTCAAGATAATGATTCAGTAACTTTTCAGGTAATGCCAACAGGAAATGGTCTGGAGCTTTTTATCAGTAAGAATGATCAAGTGAATGCGATGGGTGATGATCGAAACGATGCAATTACAGATTATATTCGACAGAGTATTGCTCAGCGCAGGAAAGAAGAATCATCAACTAATGAGTCGGATGAGTCGCTGAAAGCTGATGATTATCCAATATCATCAAGTGATTCAGACACATTAACAAAGCTGGTTGTTGTTAGGTTTGATCAATTTGAAGACCTGATTCAATACGCAAAAGTTGCCGAGGATGATAATGTGGTTAGTGAGTTGTATAAGTACAATGATCAATATTATTTAACTTTGCAATATCTTATTACTGATGAGAATACAGATGAAGAGATAAAGAACCAGATTGCATTAGCATATGAATATGGGAACGCAACTAATCTGGCATCTGATTATTTAGCAGAACATTCAAAAAAGCTAATGGAAATCTCAGCCCTACATTTGATTCAACATTATTTTAACTAAAGTATCATAACAAAAACATCCCGAGAATTACCTAAAATTCAAAGGATGTTTTTTGATGCAATTAATAAATTTTGCCGTCTTGTATGTAAGGGGAGGCGAAAAAGTTGTTAGTAGCAAAGTTAAACGATCAATTTATCAATGCCACTGATGCTTGTCAAGGAAAGAACTATTGTTGTCCGGAATGTGGGGCGCACCTTATTCTTAAGCACGGGCAGAGGAAGATTGCTCATTTTGCCCATCAGGGAAATAGCGGGTGTGTTTTACGGGAAGGTGAGAGTTATGAACACCTCCTGGGAAAACAACAAATCTTTGAATGGGCACGGAAAAAGGGGTGGCAAGCAGAACTTGAGGTTTATATTCCCCAGTTAGAACAACGGGCAGATGTTTTTCTTAGAATAGGCGGACAACGAGTTGTCATTGAATTTCAATGTAGTCCATTATCTTTAACCGCTCTGCAAAAACGAACACTCGGTTATCAAAGCATTGGGATAAAGTGTTATTGGTTTTTGGGTTCACCGTATAAGCAGAAGTTAAATCAGCGGCAAACGCAAAAATTTATCCAATTAGTTAATCAGCAGTATACAATTATGTTTTGGGATACTAAAGCTAAAATACTCAGATTAGTTAAACTGGCTATAAAAGAAAAACCACTCAGTTTAAAAGAAGTAACCCATGATTACCGCATTCTTCATCGACTTTCATTACTCCAGGGAATTAACTCTTGTATTAAGGAATTTACAAGGGAATTACCAGTTATTTGTCACCAAAAAACTTTAGGAATTCAAGTTACTAATCATCCAGAAATATATTGGCGGTGTTTGGTTGTAAAGAAGTTAAGTAATATCCCGCTGTTTGCTAGCTTTAGTTTAGATTCATGGTATCGCTTATTGAAAAAGGTAGACTTAACTGAATGGTTGAAATTTCCCTGTCTTTCTTCATCAAAGATCGTTAATGATTACCTAGAAGTATTTACTAAACAATTACTAAAAAGCGGTAACATTATAATTGATGGACAGACAGTTATTTTAATAAGTCATCCAAGTTATCACAGATCGATTATGAAACAATATCAAGAAATTCAACGATTAATTCAATAAAATTATTAGTGGTGATTGATAAAATATGAAATAATAGAAGAGAAAAAATAAATCGGGGATGACCTAGATGAAATATCATACTTGTACAACGTTCCTTGCAGGGAAAAAGGCGACCATTGATGGTTCAACAATTGTTTGCCGGGTTGAAGACTATTCAAATAACTTTGATCCACAGCGATTTGTAGTAGTTAAGCCGGAAAAGCAGCCACGACATTATGAAAGTAAAACAACAAAGTTTACGATTAACCTCCCAACTAACCCGTTACGGTATACATCAACCCCTGATGCGGATAGTAGTGCTGGAATTTTTGGAGCCAATGGGATTAATTCTGCTAATGTTTCAATGACAGCAACTGAAACAATTACTAGTAATCCACGAATTCTCAGTCTTGACCCGTATAATAGTGAAGATGGGATTGGTGAAGAAGACTTTCTAACTCTCGTTTTGCCTTATGTCAGAACCGCTAAGCAAGCTGTTGAACGGGTTGGCCAACTCTTAGAAAAACATGGAACCTATGAAGCAAATGGAATGGCATTTGGAGATCAAGATGAAGTTTGGTATTTAGAAACAATTAGTGGCCATCATTGGGCTGCAGTTAGAATTCCTGACGATGCATATGTGATTGCACCAAATCGACTGAACATTACCCACTTTGATTTTTCAGCAAATAATACTCTATGTTCTGCAGATTTGAAAGAATTAATAGACAGTAACCACCTCAATCCGGAACCAGATGATTATAATTTGCGATTGATTTTTGGTAGTAGTACAGTCCGTGATACTCGATATAATAATCCTCGAGCATGGTACGTTCAATGTCGGCTAAGTGGTGATCAGGGGAACCAACCGACAGATCAAATGCTGCCATTTATTAATTACCCACAACATAAAATTACGATTCAAGAGATTAAGGAGTTAATGAGTTCCCATTATCAAGGTACTGATTATGATCCATACACTAATGAGAATGCGCCATTTCGTTCAATTGCCTTAAACCGTAATCTTGAGCTTCATATTCTTCAAATCAGGAATAACGTTGATCCACGAATTAGTGGAGTTCAGTGGCTTGCCTTTGGTCCGAACACAGTTAATGCAGTTGTTCCATTCTATACAAATATTCAAGAAACACCACAACATTATTGTGATACAAAAACAACTTTTGATATTCAAGATATTTACTGGCTAAATCACACCATAATGGCAATTGCCGATCAACATTATCAAAGGGTGGAACCAATGATTGAAGATTTTGCAGAGCAAGTTATGACGCAGACATTGGCATTACAACACCAAGCTGATCGTGAATTTCTAACTAAAGATGACATTACTGCATTTTTAAGTAAGGTTAATGGACAGATGGCAGAAATATCCTATCAAGAAGCAATGAAGTTGCTAGGAAAACTTGTTAATTATGGATTTATGAATGCTCACTTAAAATACTAATTAATATAAGTGACCCCCAAAGTTCTCACTTGAACTTTGAGGGCCATTCTTAGCTTTATTATTTTTGAACAGTTCTTATTTGGGAATGCGATTGGTAATTTTTAATAAAGTTGGTTAACGATATTTCATCTTCTAAGTGCCTATTCTGATAGGCATTAATAAGTGTATCGTAATCAAAATTATTGAGTAAAAATCCATATTGTGATTGGTCCGAATCGAAAACGACAGCAGTCGCAGCCTCCTTAACTCCTAGACTTTTTGCAACCTGCTGCTCCTGACGAAATGTTTTCTTCGCTAGGGACGAATTTCGATCTTCCATAAACATTTCTAGGTCAAGGTTAGATCGTAAAGCAGCATTCTTTACCAGATCATTATTATAGTTAATGTTTTCTTTGATTAAGGCATTTTGAAGGATTAAGAGAAATTGCCGCCCCCGTTTCTTCCCTTGAAAAGAGGCCGCCATGTAATCAAGAATTACTTGATAGATCGTCCGAGAAACGTTTTGACGAACGGCTAAACTGTGTTGATTTAAGTGGTAAGATTCAATAGTTTGTTGAATGGTTGCCATGTTAAAGAATGGAATAAAACGATAATTAACTTTGGTATTAAGTTGATGATCAATTTTAAGAACATCATGCTCGCACCGAAAGCAACGACTCCCTAGTGGATTGACAAATAAATGAATTTCTAGCATTAAATGCTCCCCCTCGTTTAACACTAACTTGACAATTTTTCTAAACAAATTTATTTTTGCAAAAAAAGCTAAATTTGTAAAGAATTATGATTTATGAATCAGTTTTATGCTGTTTTGGGAATGATTGTGCTAGAATTAAATGCGAACTTTAATGGGAGGGTTTTATATGGTTGAAGATTGGCAACACTTTCTACTACCTTACCAACAAGCTGTTAATGAGTTAAAAGTTAAATTAAGAGGTATCCGTAAACAATATCAGGATGAAACACAGCATTCACCGATCGAATTTGTTACTGGGCGAGTAAAACCAGTAGATAGTATTAAGGAAAAAATGATCAGACGTCATGTTCAGGAAGATCGACTTGAACAGGATATGCAGGATATTGCCGGATTACGAATTATGTGCCAGTTTGTTGAAGATATTTACCAAGTAGTTGATCTGCTTCGTCAACGGAGTGATATGACAATCCTCGAAGAGCGTGACTATATTAGTAATGCTAAGCCGAGTGGGTATCGTTCCTACCATATTGTTATTGAGTATCCGGTTCAGTTGATTTCCGGTGAGAAAAAGATCCTTGCCGAAATCCAGGTTCGGACACTAGCAATGAACTTTTGGGCAACAATTGAACACTCACTAAATTATAAGTACCAGGGTGAATTTCCAGAAGAATTATCTGCACGGTTACAGCGAGCTGCAGAAGCTGCATTTAAACTTGATAATGAAATGTCAGAAATTCGCGAGGAAATTCAAGAAGCACAAACGATGTTCTCAAATCGAACACCAGGTGATCAGAACATACCAGACAGATAAGGAGATTATATGCGAGTCGCAATTTATAACAATGAAACAGCAGAGTCACAACGAATTAGTAAGTTACTTAAAGCTGAAATGAGCAAGGCTGGGTTAGTGCTTGATCAGAATGCGCCCAACGTTGTTATTACAATTGGTGGAGATGGAACCTTACTGTCAGCATTTCATCACTATGAAGCTTTATTAGATAAGATTCGGTTCGTTGGAATCCACACGGGACACCTTGGCTTCTATACTGACTGGCGAAATTATGAGATGGACGATCTAGTTGAAAGTCTAGTCAATGATAGCGGACAGTCTGTTTCGTACCCACTGCTTGATATGCATGCTATTTATTCCGACGGTTCGATTGATCACTACACGGCATTAAACGAATCAACTGTCCGGAATATTACGAAGACAATGGTTTGTGATGTTTTCATTAACAATGAACTTTTTGAAACATTTCGGGGTGACGGGCTGTGCATTTCCACACCAACAGGTTCGACTGCTTATAACAAGTCTGTTGGTGGTGCAATTATGGATCCTCAAATTGTTGGCTTTCAGCTAGCAGAAATGGCATCTTTAAATAATCGGGTATTTAGGACGTTAGGATCGCCGATTATTTTTGGCTCTGAGTCAAAGCTGATGCTTCGCTTAAAAGATCTTAATGGACATGTGATGACCTGTGATCGGGATCAAGTTCGTTTAAAACCATCAGTTGGGGAGCGTAAATTAGTAGAAATTACTTATCAAGTTGCCAAAAAACGGATTAACTTTGCCCAATACCGTCACAATAATTTCTGGCACCGGGTTAAAGATTCATTTATTGGTGGCGCAAAATAATGAAATTTGAATGGCAATACACAGGGAGTCAACCACGAAAACTCCGTGCTGCCTTAAAACATGAAGGGGTCAGCGCAAGTCTAATCAAGGTCGCAGTTTATCATGGAGGAAAAATGCAGATTAACGGAGAGGATCGGTGGACCGTCGATCTTGTTAATCCTGGTGATCATTTTTCACTGATCCTACCTCCTGAAAAACCAAATGATAATGTTATTCCTAGTGATCTTCCTATTGATATTGTTTATGAGGATCGTGACTTTTTAATCCTTAATAAGCCAGCGGGGGTTGCGACTGTTCCGGCACATCACGTTACCGTTGCTGACAGTTTAGTTAACCGGGTTCGTAATTATTATGAACGTCAAGGTTATGAGAACTTAGTAATTCACGTTGCTACACGGTTGGATAAGGATACTAGTGGTTTGGTGGTTTTTCCCAAGCACCGTTTTGCTCACGCGGTTATGGATCAACAATTAAAGAAACACCAAGTAAAGAAAAATTACTATGCAGTTGTTGGTGGAAAGATCAATGCTCGCCATGGCTATATTGATGCACCAATTGATCGGGATCCCGAGAAATTCGTTTCGCGAACAGTAATTTCTACGGGAAAACCATCAGTTACGGAATATTGGCTAGAAAAATCAGCAGTTCAAATGTCGCTATTACGCATTCGCCTCCATACGGGAAGAACCCACCAAATTCGGGTTCACTTCCAGTACTTAGGTCATCCATTGATTGGTGATGAAATGTATGGTGGTAAACAAATAATTTCTCGCCAAGCGCTCCATTGTTACTGGATGAAATTCTATAGCCCATTTAAGCAGCAATGGATAGAGGTTCAGGCTCCTGTACCGGAAGATATGCTGAATTTGATTGATTCAATTTAAACTAGAAATGACCACTACAGTTTAGAAAATTAACAAACTGTAGTGGTCATTTTGATTACTTAATAAATTAGAAGCGTTGAACACAAACTGGTTCAGGACATGCTACATCTTTTTGCAATAAGGTTAGCTTTCCGGTTTCTGGATCACGCTTGTAAAGGGTCAAGTTATCACTGTTTTGGTTAGAAGCTAATAAGAATGATTCATCAGAGCTAAGGTTGAAGTCACGAGGGAAATCACCTTCAGTTGAGATGGATTGGATATGCTTAACCGTAAAGTCAGGTTGTACTTCGAAGACCGCAATGGTGTTTTCCCCACGGTTTGAAGTATAAATAAACTTGCCATCCTTGGAAAGACGAATTGCGGCAGCTCCATTGTGAGCAGTCCAATCATCGGGAATTGTTTTAATGGTTTGAACATGACTGAAGGTTCCATCAGTAGCATTATACTTAAGGACTTCAAGCTTACTGCTCAGTTCACCGAGAAGGTAAGCATACTTACCATTAGGGTGGAATGCAATATGACGTGAGCCAAAGCCATCCTCTGACTTATAACGGGAAACCGCAGTCAATTTTCCATCAGCAGAAACATCATAAACAACAACCAAGTCCATTCCCAAATCACAAACAACTAAACGCTGATCAGGAGTTAAATCTGCAAAGTGAACGTGAGGACTATCCTGTTCAGGTTGTGGGCCAGTAGCTCCCTGGTGAAGGACTGAGTCAGTTTGGGTTAATGTTCCGTCATCGTTAATCTTAAAGGCATCAACCTTTGCAGTGTGGTAATTGGCGCTGTAAAGTAAGTGCCGCTTTTCATCAAGGCCAACATATGCAGGAGGGGCGCCAGCAGCCAAAACCTTACTTAGCATCTTAGCATTGTCGTCCTTCAAGGAGTATGATGCAACACCACCTTGATCATCAACTTGCTTAACTGCGTAAACCCGTTTGTCTGAACCAACTTGTAAGTAAGCCGGCTTCTGTGAAGGAATTGCTAATTCAACCTTGGTAATTTCTTCTTTTTGGGGATCTAAGGTTACCTTGTAGACACCCTTACTATCTTTCTTGGTATACGTACCGATTAAAAATTGTTCAGTCAATTAAACTGCCTCCTTTGAAAATGCTTACCTCTATGATAGCAATTCGTTAAGCTTAATACTAGCTATGGTACACTGTAAATAGTAAAAAATTAGGAGAAATCAAATGAAAAAGATCGAACGTGCTGAAAAATTAGTTCAGGGTCATCTGAATACGTTTCGTTGTCCAATTTGTCACCAGGGGTATATTAGACTAACTGGAAATACGCTTGTGTGTGAAGAAGGACATACAATTGATTTTAATCGTCATGGTTACCTTCACTTTTTGAATACCCAGGGGACAACGGAATATGATCGGACAATGTTTTTATCACGGCGAAGACTACTTGAAGCAGGATTATTTAAACCGATTATTGAAGAGGTTAATTCGCTGCTTCCAACAACTCCACAGACCATTTTAGATGTCGGAACAGGTGAAGGAACCCCATTAGGTCAGTTAGCTGCCCTTCGTCACAACCAAGATTTCTATGTTGGCTTTGATATTTCAAAACCCGGGATTACCTTGGCAACTCAGCTTGACATTGATGCTTTCTTTTGCGTAGCGGATCTACGGCAGTTACCCTTTGCTGATCAATCTTTCGATACAGTCTTGGAGCTTTTTTCGCCTTCAGATTATCGTGAATTTAATCGGGTTCTAAAAGAGGGCGGTAATTTAATGAAAGTAATTCCCAATGCCGATTACCTTCTGGAATTGCGCCATTTACTATATGGAAATCAGGATCAACATTATCATTACGACAATAGTAGAGTTTTAAGTTTATTCAAACAGCATTATCCAGATGCAAAACAGATTCCAATCCGTTACCAATTTAATCTTCCTCATGAACTAGTTACCGATATGATTAAGATGACGCCAATGAGTTGGGGTAAGGATGTCCACCAGCCGACTGGGGATGAATTAGTAAATCTTACTTCAATTACTGTTGATGTTAGTTTATTGGTAGCGAAAAAAAGTGATTAAGGGTATTGCTAATTCGATTTAAAGGTGGTAAATTATCTTATGAGAAATCGTTTGGCAATTGACATCGAACAGATTCGTTGGTAATTGCCAAGGAGTACTTCATTAAAGCAGCGTTTCGCCGTGCCAACACCGAGACCCTGCTTTTTTTATTTGCCTAAGGAGAATCATAATGACAAACCATATTGTACTATTTGAACCATTATTTCCAGCCAATACTGGAAATATTGCCCGAACATGCGCGGGGACGAATACGGAATTGCATTTAATTAAACCACTTGGATTTTCAACGGATGATAAACACATGAAGCGTGCAGGATTAGATTATTGGGATAAGGTTAAGATTACCTACCACGATGACTTACGGGAATTTGTTTCGACTGTTCCTGATATTAGCAAGCTCTATCTTGTATCAAAATTTGCGAGTCGTGATTATACTGATGTGGATTATACAGCTGATGGGGATCATTACTTTTTATTTGGTAAAGAAACGACGGGGCTGCCTGAAGAATTTATGCGACGGTACCCGGAAAATGCTATCCGGATTCCACAAAATGACAATAATATTCGGGCATTAAATCTCTCGAATAGTGCAGCCATTGTTATTTACGAAGCACTTCGTCAGCAAAGTTTTCCAAACCTAGCTCGGGTGCATAAATACCATTTTGATAAGTTAAAGTAAGTGGGGAAGTTCTATCATGGCAAGGAAAAAACGATCGGGAACCGGTCGCCGTCGATCAACAAACAAAAAGGGGCAAGCAAAGCTCGTAGCTAATTTAGTAGGGTTAATCCTTGCGTTCTTAATGCTAATTGGGTTATTTAATCTAGGAGTTATTGGTCAGCTCCTGGTCGGGATTTTCAGTGTCTTAGTGGGGAAGTCTTACCCAGTAGTAATGATCCTTGCTCTTATTTCTGGAATATCATTGACTTTTTTTGGTCATCAGCCAAAGTATAATCAACGGTGGATCTGGGGATTTATTGTTGCTTATTCTGGAGCTTTGATCTGGCTCCACTATTTAATGTTTAATCACTTAAATCTTCATGCTAATTTTCTTGCTGTTACCTGGAATAATTTGAGTAAAGTATTCTTTCAAACCAGTAATTCAACGAACATTGGTGGTGGAATGATTGGGGCATTGCTTTATAGTGGAAGTAATTACTTAATCGGTCAGCAGGGGACAGCAATTTTAGCTTGGCTAATGATTATTGCTGGAATTGTGATCTTCTTTGCGATTCCTTGGGATCAGGCTTTAACGAGTTTTGGTCAGCAGTTAAAAAAAGTTCCGGCTGCAGTTCGCCAGTTTAAACAACAGCTTCCTAAACGTTCTCGTGTAAGACGAACATCACCGAAAAAGAACGTTAGCTTAGTAAAAAAGTCAAATCCTAAACCAGCTGTTAATGAATCGGTTGTTACCAGCTCACCCCAGCAAATGAGCTCTTCTCAGGCTGAACCACGGATTACCGTTGCTAATACGAGTAATGAAGAATCGCCTGTTAAAGCAACTGCTGCTGAACAACAAGATTCCGCGAGTGATGATTTGCAGTTAGCAACAGCAACTGAAAAAGAAGATGCTGATTACCAGTTACCACCACTTAACCTGTTAACTAAGATCCCCCAAACGGATCAAGGGGATGACTTACACGCAATTAAAAAGAATACCCAAAAGCTCCAGGATACCTTAAAATCGTTTGGCGTTGAAGCAACGGTTGAAAATGTTAATCTTGGTCCATCGGTAACAAAATATGAATTACGTCCAGCGGTTGGTGTTAAAGTTAGTCGAATTACCCACTTAGCTGATGATTTAGCATTAGCCCTTGCTGCTAAGGATATTCGAATTGAGGCACCAATTCCGGGAAAGTCACTGATCGGGATTGAAGTTCCAAATCAGCAAGTTGCAACTGTTGGCTTTCGTGACATGATTGAGTCAATGCCCCACGATGATCACCCAATGAATGTTCCCTTGGGCAGAACCGTTACGGGTGATGTAATGATGGCTGATTTAACCAAAATGCCGCACCTGTTAATTGCTGGTGCTACTGGTAGTGGGAAGTCAGTTGCGATTAACGACATCATTACAAGCATTTTATTAAAAGCCAAGCCACATCAGGTAAAGTTTTTAATGATTGATCCTAAAAAGGTCGAATTGAGTGTTTATAATGGCATTCCCCACTTGCTTAGTCCGGTGGTTTCTGAGCCTAAAAAGGCTGCCCGGGCATTAAGTAAAGTTGTTGCTGAGATGGAACGCCGGTACGAACTGTTTGCCAAGTTTGGTGTTCGTAATTTGAAGGGCTATAACCAGTTAGTTCGTGATAATAATGATCAAGAAAAGGCAACAGAACAGCCAGCACTTCCGTTAATCCTGGTAATTGTTGATGAATTAGCGGATCTGATGATGACCGTCTCCCATGATGTTGAAGATGCAATTGTCCGGATTGCACAAATGGGGCGGGCTGCTGGTATTCATATGATTCTTGCTACTCAGCGACCTTCAGTTGATGTTATTACTGGTTTAATTAAAGCAAATGTACCATCGAGGATTGCCTTTGCGGTGTCTAGTGGGATTGATTCACGGACGATAATTGATACTAACGGGGCGGAAAAATTACTCGGTAGGGGTGACATGCTTTTTGAACCGATTGACCAAAATAAACCTGTTCGTGTACAAGGAGCATTTATTTCTGATCAAGATGTTGAGGCGGTGGTGGACTTTATTAAAAAGGAACGGCCAGCGGAATATGATCAGAAGATGGTTGTTACCGATAATGAAATTGCTCAGGAAGAAAAGGCTGAGAATGAAGACGAGCTTTTCCCTGAAGCATTGAAGTTTGTTGTGGACCAGCAAAAAGCCTCGACTTCGCTAATTCAACGAAGGTTTCGAATAGGTTATAATCGTGCTGCTAGAATTATTGATGACATGGAGCAGCGCGGTTACATCGGGCCAGCTAATGGCTCTAAGCCGCGGGAAGTTTTTAAGCAAAAGGATCAGGCTGAGGATGAATAGATGTAAGCTTGATTTGAATAATAAATAAGAGTTCAGAGACCCAAAAATCCCTGAACTCCTTATTTTATTATTCGCTTAATTTAATTACATTACGCCTAATGAAGCAATGGCACCGAAAATTAATGAACCAAGCATTGCAATTAACATAAGCCAGATAGCAACCATCGTAATCTTTTGAAAACGTGTTTTCTTTTTGTGTTGCATCCTTTTACCGCCCTTCATAGATGAATTTATAATAATAACAGTCTACATCATTTTATAAGGTAATTTCAAACATCTTAGTGTGCTGTGATAAACTATTATTATAAATTAATCGGGAGTAGTTAGAACCAGTTATGGATTATCGAATCGCATTTCTTCAATTAATATTACTTGTTGTTATTTGGTTTGTTGAAAATTTAATTGGCAAGGTCTTTCACCTTGCTCGTCGGCATCGTCACATTCATAGTCCAATTATTTGGACAATTATTTTATGGTTGCTAAGCGTGTATAATATCGCCAGTCTTTACTGGATTGCGTACCCGATTGCAGTTTGGATGATTGTTGCAATCCTTTTAATTATTGTTCAAACAGTTCACTATGGAGAATTTATTTATCGTCGCTATTGGCCGGTATTTTGGCGATTATCAGTTGCTTTGGCAGTGATTGTCTTTGTAGGATCACTGTTCTGTCAGAATTTACCACTAATATAATATTAATAATGTTAAGTATAGGTTAGCGAAAAGTTGTTTTATGAAAATGATGACTTTTTGCTACCTTTTTTTATTATCAACTATTATTTTTGAAATGATATGGTGGAAAGTGGGGGATTGTGGTAGACTTTACCTATAAAGTGGTTGTGGGGAGGCAAAGGCCAATGTTTATGGGCGAATATACACATTCGATCGACAGCAAGGGCCGACTGATCATCCCTGCAAAATTTCGTGAACTATTAGGCACTCACTTTATTGTCACTCGTGGCTTAGATGGGTGCCTATTTGGTTACCCGCTTAATGAATGGGAACAGCTACAAGAAAAGCTAAAGGCATTACCGCTGACAAAACGTGATGCCCGGGCTTTTGTTCGTTTCCTTTATTCAGCCGCAATGGATTGCGAGTTTGATAAGCAAGGACGAATTAACTTACCGGATACCCTTTGTCAACATGCCAAATTACAAAAGAAGTGTGTTGTAGTAGGAGTTGCTAATCGGCTCGAAATTTGGAGCGCAGAAAAGTGGGAGCAGTTTACTGAATCTACTGAAGATGATTTTGACCAGATTGCTGAAGATCTAAATATCGATTTTTAATGGGGGATTTTTGATGACAGAGTTCAAACATGTAACAGTATTATTAAATGAAGCTGTTGCTGGTCTAAATGTCCACCCAGATGGAACCTATGTCGATGCCACATTAGGTGGTGGGGGTCATAGTTCGGCAATCCTCAACCAGTTAACAACTGGTCGCTTGTACTCATTTGATCAGGATCAGACAGCAATCAAATATAATCAACAGCACTTAAAAAAATTCATTAATGATGGTCGTTCAATCCTAATTGAAGATAATTTTCGCAATTTGGAGACGGCACTGTCGAAAAACGGTGTTAAGAGTGTTGATGGAGTCGTATATGATCTGGGAGTATCATCACCACAATTCGATGATGCGCAACGGGGCTTTAGCTATAAGCTGGATGCGCCATTAGATATGCGGATGAATCAACAGCAGGCCCTTTCTGCAATGAATGTTGTTAATGAATGGCCATATGAAAAGCTGGTCAAGATTCTTTACCGTTATGGCGAAGAACGGTTTGCTAAACAAATTGCGCGTAAGATAGAACGACGCCGAGAGAGCAAGCCAATCAAAACCACTTTTGAGCTTGTTAATGTGATAAAGGAAGCTATTCCTGCAGCCGCTCGTCGACATGGTGGTCACCCGGCAAAAAAGACTTTTCAGGCAATTAGAATTGCGGTTAACGATGAATTGGGAGCGTTAGAAGATTCATTGGAGCAGGCCCTCGAATTGCTTAACGTTGGTGGTCGAATTAGTGTGATAACTTTTCAGTCATTAGAGGACCGGTTAGTAAAAACAATGTTTCATGAACAGGTCTCATTAGCTGATGAGTTACCACCAGGTTTGCCGGTAATTCCGCCAGAAATGCAACCTAAATTTAAATTAATTAATAAGAAGCCAATCCTTCCTAGTCAAGAAGAATTAGCTGATAATCACCGTGCTCACAGTGCTAAGTTACGGATAATTGAAAGAATAAAGAAGTAAAAATACAAAAGGAAAGTGATTGAGATGGTTTCAAATACTGCAAAAAGGATTTCGCGTGATCAGCCGAGGACAACTGATCCTGGTGCCCAAGCTCGCCAGCAATTGGGGCCTGCTGTTAAGACGGTTACCTGGTCAAATTTTGAACGCGGGCTAGTTGCTGTTTGTAGTATTGTAACTTTATGTTTAACAATTTCACTCCTATCAACTAAAAACACAATTAATACTCGTCAGCATCAATTACAAGATCTGCAAACGAAGGTATATCAAGCAAAAAATGATAATGCTAGTCATCGGCAAGCAATTGCTGAAATGACGAGTCAGTCTCAATTGCGGTCAGCTGCTAAAAAGTATGGATTAGTGGATCATAATTCAAACGTAAGGAACGTTAATAAATAATGAATAAGATGACTCAACGAACGAAAAATAACGGAAATAACGGCAACAGAGAAACTTTTGGTAAGTGGCTCTTCATAATAGTAGTTGCAATGTTTACGTTATTTATCGTTCGTTTTGCGTATATTGCAATTACAAAGGATGTTCAACACGTTAACCTCCGTTCTCAAGCTGAACAGATCTATACCCAAAGAAGAACCATTCTTGCCAAACGGGGGAATATCTATGATCAGCATGGTTCAGTTTTAGCGACAGATACCAGTAGGTACACACTTTATGCTGTTTTAGATAAGAGTCAGCGCTCTGCGGATGGGAAACCGTTATACGTGAAAAATAAAAAACGAACAGCAAAGATCCTCGCTAAGTACATTAAAATGCCAGAGTCAGAAATCCTTAAGACTCTCTCTAAAAAGGGACAGTCTTATCAGGTTGAATTTGGGAGTGCTGGTGCGAACTTATCGGTTGCCAAAATGCAGCAGATTAAAGCGGAAAACCTTCCAGGAATCGGGTTTATTGCAACACCAGCTCGGTCATATCCAGAGGGAGAATTTGCATCGCAGATAATTGGAATGGCAACACCCCAAATAACCAATAAGCAAACGGGACAAATGACACTGGTTGGTCAGGTCGGTCTTGAAAGTTATTTCAATAAAAAGTTAACGGGAAAGAATGGACTTCGCCAGGATAAGAAAGATGTCTACGGCTATAGTTTAGCTAATAGTAACCGGGTAGTAAAAAAGGCGGTCAATGGGGATAATATTTACACAACCCTTGATGCTAAGGTTCAGCATATTATGGAAAATAAAATGACCCGGGTATTTAAAGAATCGAAGGCAGAGTCAATGACCGCAGTGGTTATGGATGCCAAAACCGGTAAAATCATTGCTGCATCTCAGCGGCCGACACTGCGTTCAAAAAAGGATCCCGTTTGGCGGAACATGCTTGTTCAGGATGTATATGAACCAGGTTCTACGATGAAGACATTTGCCCTAAGTGCAGCAATTGATTCCGGGCACTTTGACCCCAACGCAACCTTTAACTCTGGAACCTGGCAGATCGGCGGGGGTAAGGTTACTGATTGGCAAACATCTGGATGGGGAGTAATTTCATATAAGGATGCTTTTGATTTATCAAGTAACGTTGGTTTTGCCCATGTTGAACAAAATATGGGGGCCAAAACTTGGAAAAAGTATTTAACCCGCTTTGGAATGTTTAACAAGGTAAATGTTGAGGGAATGAATAATGAAGTTAGTGGCTATAGTGCTTTTAAGGGAATCCTTCAACAAGCCAACACCGCATTTGGTCAAGGAATTACTGTAAATGTAATGCAAATGATGCAGGGCTTTAGTGCAATTGCTAATAATGGTAAGATGATGAAGCCGTACATTATTGATAAAGTAACCGATAACCAAGGAAAAACAATCCAAAAAGTAACCCCGAAGAAGGTTGGTCAACCAATCAAAGCCTCAACCTCTAAAAAAGTCGTTAAGATGATGGAGGGAGTTATTTATGATCAAAAAGGCCTTGGTCATGATTATCAAATTGATGGTTATAAAATTGCGGGGAAAACGGCGACTGCGCAAATTGGTGGTGCTGGAGGATATGGTAATAGTGATAGTAGTTACCTTTACTCATTTGTTGGGATCGCACCTGCCAATAATCCGCGCTATGTAATGTACGTAACGCTACGAAAGCCGCATAACCTAAGTAAACCAGCAACGAAGATGATTGCAGAAGTCTTTAACCCAACAATGAAATTTATTCTTAGTCGACAAAAGAGTACTAAGCAAAAGAATTCTGGTATTGTTAAGGTTCCTGACATGATTAACCAATCATCACAGGCCGCAAGTGATCGACTTAATAAAAAGCACCTTATCCCGGTTATTATTGGATCAGGCCAAAGGGTCAAACGTCAATCAGTTGCTAGCGGGCAACCTTCCCTAATTAATCAACGGATTATTTTAGATACCGGAGGAGAATATAAGATGCCCGATATCAGTAACTGGAGTTCCGATGATGTTCAAAAACTTACTCAAATGATGGGAATTAAGTTGAAGGAAAAGGGCTCTGGCTACGTTACAAAGCAAAGTATCAAGGCTAATGATAGTGTAAAGAAGTCATCAACACTGACTGTCGAGTATTCTTCTCGGCATTAATCTAGGAGGAAAACATGAATTTTATTAGTATTGTAGTAACATTAGTTTGTTCGTTTTTAATCACTTTTCTATTAATGCCCTCGTTAATTCGTTATTTTCGCGCAAAAAAGGAAGGGCAGCAAATCCGAAAAGAGGGACCAAAGTGGCATGCTAAGAAGGCCGGAACTCCTACAATGGGAGGCCTCTTGTTTATTATTTCTGCTGTGATTACCATTTTAGTTGTTGGTGGTTTCTTAGGAATGCTGACTAATACCATGTGGGCACTCCTCTTCATTCTTGTTGTGTATGGTTTGATCGGAATGTGGGATGACAGCATTAAGATCTTTCACCACCAAAACGAAGGATTTAAAGCATGGCAAAAGGCTTTATGCCAGGTAATTGCCGCAATGGTCTTTACGGTAATTTATCAACATGAAGGGTTCCAAATGGGCTTTGGAACTAGTCAAATTGGTTGGTGGTACGGGCTCTTTATTATCTTCTGGATTGTTGGGTTCTCCAATGCTGTTAACTTAACTGATGGTTTAGATGGCTTAGTCAGTGGCTTATCCATTATTTCATTTCTTGCCTACTTAATTATTGCGTTGGTTAACATCAATCAACCAGGCTATGCTGAAATTGCTCTTTTCTGTTTAGCAATGATCGGGACGCTTTGTGGTTTCTTCCCGTACAATCATAAGCCTGCGAAGATTTTTATGGGTGACATGGGATCGCTGGCAATTGGGGCTTCTTTAGCTGCTGTTTCATTACTGCTTCATCACGAATGGTCACTGTTGGTAATTGGAATTGTTTATGTATGTGAAACTGCTAGTGTAATTATGCAGGTTGCCTCATTTAAGCTTACCGGAAAGCGGATCTTTAAAATGACCCCAATTCACCACCATTTTGAACTGTGTGGATGGAGTGAATGGAAAATTGATATTGTTTTTTGGTGTGTAGGCTTAATTGCTTCAATTATTGCAGTGGCAAGTATTTTAATCTTTAATATTTAACTTTAACCAGGTGGCTAGAAAAATGAAAAAAGTAACAACATATAGTAATAAAAAAGTTCTCGTAATGGGATTCGGAATTAGTGGGCTTAATGCTGTTCACTTGTTAAAAGAACTTGGTGCAAATGTGGTTGCTAACGATCAAGCAACTCCTAAGGATCCATCAGTAGTCGAAAACTTAGAAAATGAAGGGATTAAAGTAATTACTGGTTCTAACCCACTTAGCCTTGCAGAAGAAGGCTTTGATATTGTTGTAAAGAATCCAGGAATTCCCTATGATAATCCACTAGTTGCTAAATTCGTCGAAAAAAAGATCCCAATTATTACTGAGGCAGAATTGGGATGGGAAATCTTTGAAGGCCATCTTGTTAGTGTTACGGGAAGTAATGGGAAAACGACTACAACAACGTTGACACAACTAATGATTGCTAAGAGTAATGCTCACCGGGTAGAATATGCCGGTAATATTGGCGTCTCTTTCAGCAAGGTTGCTGCAAAATTAGGTCCGGAAGATACGTTGGTAACGGAGCTTTCTAGTTTTCAATTGTTAGGAGCACCAACGATTCATCCCCATATCGCAATCATTACGAATATTTTTTCTAACCACCTTGATTACCATAAGACTCGAGAGAATTATATTAATGCTAAATTAAATATTACGCGAAACCAAACAAGTGCTGATTATCTCATAATGAACTGGGATCGTGATGAGTGGCAACAAATTGCTCGTCGTTCACAAGCAACAATTGTTCCTTTCTCACGTCAGAATAAGAGTCATGATGGCTCTTATGAAGAAGATGGGAAGATCTATTGGCGTGGTGACTACATTATGGATGCCAAGGATATTCGTCTCATCGGCCCACAGAATGTTGAAAATGCGTTAGCCGCAATTGCTGCTGCTAAGTTGAGTGGTGTAACTAACCAGGATATTGTTGATGTCCTGACAAGCTTTAGCGGGGTTCGTCATCGTCTTCAGTACGTAACTGATTACCAAGGACGACGGTTCTACAATGATTCTAAGTCAACTGACATTGAAGCAACCGAGGTCGCTCTTCAAGGATTTGAACAACCAGTAATCTTACTTGCTGGTGGGCTGGATCGAGGATATACCTTTGAACGCCTGGTACCGTACTTCAAGAAGCATGTCAAAGCAATCATTGTGTTTGGTCAGTGTAAGGATAAGATGAAGGATGCCGCTGAACAAGCGGAGATCCCAACCATTATTGAAAGCGAAAATGCTATTACTGCTGTTCCAGAGGCCTGGAAGGTCAGTGCTCCAGGAGACGTTATTCTTCTTTCACCTGCTAACGCTAGCTGGGACCAGTTCCCCAGTTTTGAAGTTCGCGGTGATAAGTTTATCGAAGCAGTTGATACTCTAATTAAAACAAAGGAGGAGAAATAATGCGGTTACTTGTTTCTGGAGGTGGTACTGGTGGTCACATCTATCCAGCGCTAGCCTTAATCGAACGTTTAAAGCAGGTTGAACCAGATACTGAAGTCCTTTACGTGGGAACTACTCGCGGCCTCGAAAATAAAATTGTTCCTGACGCAGGAATCAAGCTTGAAACGATGCACATGCAAGGGTTCAAACGGTCACTCTCGCTTGAAAATTTTAAGACGGTTTATCTGTTTCTCCGTTCTGTTCACCATGCAAAGAAAATTATTCGCGACTTTAAACCCGATGTTGTTTTGGGGACAGGAGGGTATGTTAGTGGTGCTGTCCTATATGCTGCGGCTAAGCAACATATTCCAACCGTTATTCATGAGCAAAATAGTGTCGTAGGAGTGACAAATAAGTTTTTGAGTCGGTATGTTGATCAAATTGCAATTGCTTTTGATGCCGCCCGAAGCCAATTCCCTGAAGGAAAAGTAACGATGACTGGTAACCCGCGTGCTCAACAGGTTGCTTCTCAGACTGCCAGTACCTTTTCCTGGAAAGAATATGGATTGAAGGACGATGTTCCGACATTGATGGTCTTTGGTGGTAGTCAGGGTGCACCGAAGATTAACACAACAGTTGTTAATGCAATTCCCGAACTTAGCAAGCGATCATATCAAGTAATTTTTGCGACTGGTCAAAAACGGTACGATAATGTTAAGAAACAGCTTCAGGGAGTAAATGTTGGTAAAAACGTTAAGGTAGTTCCATATATTAAGGATATGCCAGCTAAGATGCCTAAAGTTGCCGCTTTAGTTTCTCGTGCTGGAGCAACAACAATTGCGGAAGTAACTGCGTTGGGAGTTCCAACGATTTTGATTCCTAGTCCATACGTAACTGCTAATCATCAGGTGAAGAACGCTCAATCATTAGTACGAAAGAATGCAGCAGTAATGATTACTGAGAATAAGCTAGATAGTAGGGCATTGTTGCTTCAAGCAGATAAAATCATGGAAAACAAAGATCTTCGCACCAAAATGGCTGATGCTTCCCGTAAAATTGGCCATCCACAAGCTGCTGATGAGTTAATTGCAGTCCTTCATAAAGCAATTAATGAACATTAGTGGTGAGTAAAATGACGAGAGACAATTTTATTCCAGAGCACCGTCGCTACTCACAACGGTTAGCTCATTTAGAGAGGCAGAATAACTCAGCGCAAGCAAGAGAACACCAACCAATAAGCAATAAGGTTGTTGGAATAAAAAAGCAGCGTCGAAACTCTAGTAAAAAAAGAATTAGTGTTCTGGCACGGTTTTTCGGGATCATTTTGCTGATAATGATATATATTATTTCTCCATTAAGTAAAATTACTGATATTACGATAAGTGGAAATAATGAATTATCGAATGAACGGGTCGAAAAAGCAACCACTATTTGGCGGGGCAGGTTGATTTGGACAGCATTTTTAGCACAGCGTCACCTAGAGCGTGAGGCTAAAATAAGGGATCCGCAAATTAGGTCGTTAAGAGTTAATCTTCGTGGGCCCCAGAGCGTTCATGTAGCGATTACGGAAAATCATTTGCTGGGAGAAGGTCAAATCGGCAAACAGAAATATGCTGTTTTAACGAATGGTCAACTGCAATTAACAACAGCACAAAATACCAATATTGACTTTAAAGGATTTGAAAAGGATCGTGAACAGCTAAAAATCCTGGGACAACAGCTTGGTAAATTAAAGTCGGTTATCTATCATGGGATTTCTTCAATAGAGTACCAACCCACTAAGGAGTCTCCCCACCAAATTATTTTATATATGAAAGATGGCAATACGGTTAAAGCTAATTTAACGAATGTTGGCAATAAGCTAAAATATTATCCATCAATCCTCACTAAAATGAAGGGACAAGGAGTTGTCGATTTGCGGGTTGGAGCATATTCTTATGACTATGGTTCAAAAGATAAATGAATTTATTAAAAAACTTGCGAAGATCTTTTTTTACAAGTGATTAACTATGGTAAAATCTAAACTAGACTAATAAATTAAAATATTATTTTAGTGTAAAAAATTTAGGAGGTTCCTCTCAATGGATAATTCTGAGGTTTATGTTGGGTTAGATATTGGAACCACCTCGATAAAAGCATTAGTATGTGAAAATGTTAAGGGGCAAATTAAGGTCATTGGTGTCGGTGTTGAGCCAGCGGCAGGCATGAGTCGCGGTGTAATAGTTGATATTGATAAGACTGCTCGCGCAATTTCAAATGCGATTGCTCAGGCTGAGGAGAAGTCCAATATAGACATTAAACAAGTTATTGTTGGTTTGCCAGCAAATTATTTACAAATGCAACGGGTTCACGGAATGATTACCATTGCTGATAATGGTCAATCACGTGAAATTGTTGATCAAGATGTCTTGAATTTAGCACGAGAAGCGTTAACACAAAGCATCCCGCCTGAAAGAACGGTAATTGATCTAGTGCCAACAGAATTCACTGTTGATGGCTTTGATGGAATTAAAGATCCCCGCGGAATGGTTGGGGTTCGTCTTGAGATGAAGGGAACTCTCTATACCGGTCCAAAAACGATTATCCATAATGCCAAGAAGGCAATCCAAAAGGCTGGTTATACCGTTCGTGACTTTGTTGTTGCACCAATTGCAACAGGATTCAACCTGCTTAATGATGGTGAACAAGATTTTGGAACAATCGTAATCGACCTCGGTGGTGGTCAAACAACAACGAGTATCATTCATGATCACCAGTTAAAGTATAGTTACGTTGATCCAGAGGGTGGTCAGTATATCACTAAGGATATTTCAACCGTTTTAAACACTTCGTTGAAAAATGCTGAGCAATTAAAACGGGATCATGGTTTTGCGGATAGTACCCAAGCAGATGATGATGTTCAGATTGATGTTGACGTTGTTGGTCAGGATAAGCCGGTTCAATATAGTGAACGTTACCTTTCAGAGGTTATTGAAGCTCGAGTTCGGCAAATCTTTAACCGGGTTGCGCGTCAATTGGAACGGATTAATGCTCCTGAGTTACCAGGTGGAGTGATTTTAATTGGTGGTGTTGCTGCTCTACCAGGTATTAGATCACTAGCTAAGCAATACTTTTCGGGTAACGTTAAAGTCTTTGTTCCTGAACAGATGGGAATTCGTCACCCACGCTTTGCTATTAGTTACGCGCTTGGGCTTTATGAAGATCGGCTGTCCGGGATTGATCGATTGATTAAGCAAGTCGTTCAAGAAGCTGATTTTGGTAAGACTACGCCAGAAAATAATAATGGTAATTATCAACCCCAAAGTGAAAGTGCTGTTAATAGCAATAGCAGACCGATCCAAAAACGGGCTGATCGAGAACAAAATACAAAAAAGAAAGATGGCTCGTTCAGTAATAAGTTCAAGAGCCTCTTTAATAACTTATTCGATTAATAAATTAACGGAGGGTGTCGAATGGATAACGAGAATTCAATGGAAAATCAATTTGCCGGAGCTAAAATTAAGGTTATTGGTGTCGGCGGTGGTGGCGGTAATGCCGTAAACCGAATGATTACCGAAAAGGTTCAGGGTGTCGACTTTATTGTTGCTAATACTGATCTGCAAGCACTAAATGCCTCACAAGCACAAACAAAGATCCAGTTAGGACCTAAGTTGACTAAGGGACTTGGTGCTGGTTCTAATCCTGAAGTAGGTGATAAGGCCGCTGAAGAAAGTGAAGAACAAATTCAAAAGGCACTTGAAGGCTCAGATATGGTATTTATCACCGCTGGAATGGGTGGTGGTACTGGAACCGGTGCTGCTCCAGTAGTCGCTAAAATCGCTAAAGATAGTGGTGCATTAACAGTCGGTGTTGTTACCCGACCATTCTCTTTTGAAGGACCACGGCGGGACAAGTTTGCTAGTGAAGGATTGGCAAAATTAAAGGCGAACGTAGATACTTTGATTATTGTTGCTAATAACCGCTTGCTTGAAATGATTGATAAAAAGACTCCAATGATGGAAGCGTTTAAGGAAGCAGATAACGTTCTTCGTCAGGGTGTTCAGGGGATTTCTGACTTGATCGTTACTCCTGGTTACATCAACTTGGACTTTGCTGATATTAAGACATTGATGTCTAACCAAGGTTCTGCCTTAATGGGTGTTGGTAGCGCAACGGGAGAAAACCGTGCTACTGAAGCTACTAAGAAGGCAATCTCTTCACCACTTCTTGAAGTGTCAATTTCTGGTGCACAGCATGTCTTAATGGATATTACTGGAGGCAAGGATCTTTCAATGTTTGAAGCTCAAGAAGCTTCTGATGTAATTAAACAAGCTGCTGGCACAAATGTTGATATTTCATTTGGGATGTCGCTGAATGAATCCCTTGGCGATGAAGTGCGGGTAACCGTAATTGCTACGGGAATTGATGCAAAGAAGAGCAAGAAAGCTCACCCAGCTCAACACGTTGCTCCAGTAAGTGAAGAACCTAAGAGTGATGATAGTAAGTCGAGTCAAGAAAATGCATCAGATGATCCTTTTGATGGTTGGAATGATCCAACTGCAGGAATCAATGATTCAAATGAACAAGCGGATAATGAATTTTCACACGTAAAGAAGCCAGAATTTAATGTTTTTAATGATGATTCTGCCGCAACTGATGATGACGATGATAACTTGTCAACACCACCATTCTTTAAGAATCGTCGTCAATAATGAATAGGTAAAAGATGGGGAGAAGCACTATTTAGGGCATCTCCCATTTCGTAATTTTAGAAAGGTTAGGAGGAATTGAGATGGCTAATAATATTTTTAAGAGTCTTTTTAGTGATGGTGACTCTGATAATCAAGAAGAATATTATGATGAACAGACTCCTGTTCCTCAAGGAGATAACAAGGTTGTTTCAATGAATAGTGTTCGTCAACGTTCAAGCAAAATTGCGTTGTATGAACCGCGACTTTATGCGGATGTTAAACAAATTGCTGATCAATTATTAAACGATCGAGCAGTAATTGTTAACTTTTCTCAAATGGATGCCAAAGTGGCTAGTCGGATTGTTGACTTTTTGAACGGAACTATTTTTGCAATTAATGGTGATATTAAGCGGATCGGGAAAGAGATATTCCTTTGTACACCAAAGAATTTTGAGGTTTCTGGTAATTTATCGGATACGCTTAAAAATGATCCGGATAAAATATAGCGGAAAAGGAGCTTGTAATGGCAATTATTAATTTTTTAGCCTGGGTAATTTACCAACTAATTGATATTTATATCCTGGTGATTGTCATTTGGTGCTTGCTATCATGGTTTCCAAATGCAAGAGGAAGTCGTTTGGGAGAGATTGTCAATCGGTTGGTAGAACCGTATATGCGGTGGTTTGACTTCATTCCGCCATTAGGAGGAATCAGTTTTTCGCCGATTGTAGCGATCTTTGTTCTTTACCTTGTTCAGTATGGGCTAAAAGCAATTACCATGATGATTTAATAGATAATGGATGAATTGAATATAAAACAACATTTCCGTGCCGATGAAGGGCCGATTATTGATCAGATCAGTGATTGGATCGTCCAGGCTAATGATCAGTATCGTCCGGTATTAACACCTTTTCTTAATCCTCGGCAGCAATATATTGCACAAACACTTGTTAATAGTGATGACAACGTTAAACTGAAATCATTTGGTGGCTGGCAAAATGCTGAAATGCAGCGGTTGCTCTTCTTCCCGTCGTATTATCAGCCACAGGTAGCTGACTTTGCAGTTACGGGCTTAGAAGTTGACTATCCGCAAAAATTTGCTGAACTTCATCATCGGCAAATAATGGGAACATTATTAGGTGAGGGATTAGAACGAGCGTCATTTGGTGATATCGTTACTGATGGAAAACGGTGGCAAGTGATGGTTACTAATCAGATGGCTCGGTTTGTTCATGAGCGAATCGATCACGTTGGCAAGATTAAGGTAAAATGGAAGCCGATCCCACTTGAAGAGTTAATTGTTCCTGAAGATGATTGGGAACAGGTATCAACCACTGTTTCGTCACTAAGAATTGATGCGGTAATTGCAGCAGGATTTAACTATTCCCGTAATCGGGCAAAACAGTTATTAGAACATGGCTTTGTTCAAATTAACTGGGAAGAAATGCAACGACCGGATTATTTAGTCCGGGAACATGATATGTTGTCCGTTAGACATGCTGGTCGTTTAAGAATGGATCAGATTGGGAGCATTACTAGAAAAAATAAGCAACGGATTACTTTATCAATTATTCACGCTTAATTAAGAGCACATGGAGGAAAAACCGATGAGTTTAACTGTAGATGAAATTAATCAAATCCAATTTAACACTAAAATGCGTGGCTACAATCCAACTGAAGTGAATGACTTTATTAAGGAAGTTGCACAAACAGTTCAGGAATTGACTGATCAAAATCGGACACTACAAGAAAAGGTCAAGGCCGATGAAAGCAAGTTGAAATACTTTAGTGAATTAAAGGATTCACTGAATAAGTCAATTTTGGTTGCTCAAGAAGCTGCCGATAAAGTTAAAAACAATGCCAAGCGTGAAGCTGATATTATGGTGCGTGAAGCTCAAAAACAAGCAACTGACATTGTTTCAACGGCTAACGAAAAGGCTAATCAAATTGTTGAAAATACTGCAGAGGGGACTCGAAAGTTAACTTCAGAAACTAGTGACTTAAAGAAACAAACGCGGATCTTCCGTCAGCGGCTACAAGTAATGCTTGAATCCCAATTGGAAGTTGTTAAGAGTGATGAATGGGATAAGTTATTAGCAAACGATGATATTGATAAATATGGAGAAATTCAAAATATTTTGGGAACTCGTCTTGACAATAATTCGGGTGAAAGTGTAGAATCAACCTCAATTACAACTAGTGATTTTGAATCTGAAAGTACAACTGCTACTGTTGCGGATGAGACTACTTCAGGCAGTGTTGCAATTGAAAGTAACGTTGCATCCGATTCAGCTGTTCCGTCAGATTCAGAGGTTGTTGTTAAATCAGAAGAAAGTGAAAGTGCTCCTGCTAGTTCTGCAGAAACAATTTCCTTTAATTCACCTACCGACTTTGCTTCAGCATTTGCCGATACTTCAACAGTAGCGCAAAGTGATGAGAGCGAAGCACAATCAACGACAACCAATGACTCTGTTGCGTCCTCGTCTACTGAATCAAGTAATAGTGAAGATGAGGGTGACACTGTCGTTGTTTTCCCAGATAATAACTAGTTGTTTAAATTAAATTGTAATAATTAGTAACGAAAACGTCGAAGGACATTAGTAAGACAAGAATGATTCAGCGAGTTAGCAAATGGTGTGAGGCTAATATTTAGTATTGTTTTACTTGATCGGTCCTGAGTACTTGATTGAATATATTTAAATCAGGTCGGTTCATTACCGTTAAACAATGGTTGAGGGGATATTAGATTAACTAAATATCCTGAAAACGGGTGGTACCACGGAAAACTTCGTCCCAGTGATGGGATGGAGTTTTTTTAGTTATTAATTGTTAATTGAGGAAGGAGAATTGCATATGCGAGTTAAAGACACATTAAACTTGGGGAAGACCAAGTTCCCAATGCGAGGGAAATTACCAGTCACTGAAGCACAACGTGAAAGTGTTTGGGAAGAAAATAAAGTATATGAATTACGACAAAAATTAAATGAGGGAAAGCCAACGTTTGTTCTTCACGATGGTCCTCCATATGCCAATGGTAATATTCACATTGGTCACGCCATGAATAAGATTTCTAAGGACTTTATCGTTCGTTACAAGTCAATGAGTGGCTTCCGCTCACCATACGTTCCTGGTTGGGATACTCATGGGTTGCCAATTGAACACCAATTGACGAAGGCTGGTTATGACCGGAAGAAGATGAGCTTAACAGAATTTCGTGACCTTTGTCGGAAGTACGCTTTGGAACAGGTTGATAAACAACGCAAAGACTTCAAACGGTTGGGAGTTAGCGGTGACTGGAATCACCCGTACCTAACTTTGGATAAAGAATTTGAAGCTGCACAAATTCGTGTCTTTGGTGAATTTGCTAAGAAGGGTCTCTTGTACCAAGCTAAGAAGCCAGTTTACTGGTCATGGTCATCCGAATCAGCATTGGCAGAAGCTGAAGTTGAATACCACGATGTCACTGCTAAGACAGCTTTCTTTGCTGAACAAGTTAAAGAAGGCAAGGGCGTTCTTGATAGTAACACCTACCTAGTTGTTTGGACTACTACTCCATGGACAGTTCCAGCATCTGAAGCGGTAGCGGTAAATGCCAAGTTTGACTACTCAGTTGTTAAGCCAGCTAATGATGATCGGAAGTTTGTTGTTGCAACAGAGCTTTTGGAAGGCTTAGCAGAGAAACTTGGTTGGGAAGATTACCAAGTAGTTAAACATGTCGCTGGTAAGGATCTAGAAGGATTAACTACTCAGCACCCATACCTTGACCGTGAGCTTTTGGTTGGAATTGCTGATTACGTTACTGCTGATGCAGGTACTGGACTTGTTCACACCGCTCCCGGATATGGTGATGATGACTACAACTTTGGTAAAAAATACGACTTGCCAATTTTCGCCCCAATCAATGATCAGGGTGTCCTGACCAAAGAAAATGGTGACGACTTTGATGGTGTCTTCTACCAAAAGGCTGATGATATCTCACTGCAAAAACTTGAAGATAATAATGCCCTTCTTCTTGAAGAACCATTAAAACACAGTTATCCATTCGACTGGCGAACAAAGAAGCCAATCATTTTCCGGGCAACGGATCAGTGGTTTGTATCCATTGAAAAGATGCGTCAAAATATCCTGGACGCTTTAGAAGATGTTAAGTACCACCCAGAATGGGGGAAAGTTCGTCTTCGCAATATGATTAAGGATCGTGGTGACTGGGTAATTTCACGGCAACGTGTTTGGGGTGTACCACTGCCAATCTTCTACGCTGAAGATGGTACACCAATCATGGAAGAAGAAACGATCAATCATGTTGCAGATCTCTTTAGAAAATATGGCTCTAACGTTTGGTTTGAACGTGACGCAAAGGATCTTCTCCCAGAAGGATACACTAACGAACATTCACCTCATGGTAAGTTTACTAAGGAAACCGATATTATGGATGTTTGGTTTGACTCTGGTTCTTCCCATCAAGGGGTTCTTGCTGAACGGGATTACTTGACTTATCCAGCTGACCTTTACCTTGAAGGATCCGATCAGTACCGTGGATGGTTCAATTCTAGTTTGATTACTAGTGTTGTTTGTTCTGGTCACGCCCCATATAAGGAAATTGTTTCCCAAGGATTTACCCTTGATAAGCGTGGTAACAAGATGAGTAAGTCACAAGGAAACGTTATCGATCCAAATAAGGTTGTCCAACAAATGGGTGCCGAAATTATTCGTCTCTGGGTAATGAGTGCTGATACCTCCGCTGATGTGCGGGTTTCAATGGGAACTTTCCAACAGATTTCAGAAGCATACCGGAAGTTACGGAATACTTTTCGGTTCTTGCTTGCTAATACTAGTGATTTCGATGCAAATGAAAATACCGTTTCCTACGAATATTTGAATTCCGTAGATCAGTACATGCTCGTTAAGCTTAATCATTTCCTTGAAAATATGCGAGCTGATTTTGACAACTACGACTTCCTTGATGCTTATCGGTTATTAATTAACTTTGTTAACAATGATTTGTCAGCTTTCTACATGAATGTGGCAAAGGATGTTCTCTACATTGAACCTGAAAATTCACAAACTCGACGTTCAATGCAAACCGTCTTCTATGACATCTTGTTAACAATGGTTAAGTTGCTTACTCCAATCTTGCCTCACACAACTGAAGAAGTTTGGAGCTACATGAACGAACCGGAAGAATTCGTACAATTAACTGAAATTCCGGAAGCACGCCACTTTGATGGTGAAGAAGGACTATTAGATAAGTGGTCTGAATTTATGGGAGTTCGTTCACACGTTTTGAAGAGTCTTGAAGAGGCACGGAACGCTAAGATGATTGGTAAGTCATTAGAAGCGCAAGTTGATCTTTATGTAAATGAGCACAATAAGGAACTATTAGAGAGCCTTGATACGGATGTTCAATTATTATTGGGAGTTTCAAAGCTTAACCTTCATTCTCTTGATGAAGCTGCTGATGATGCTGATCAATATAATGATGGCGTTGCGGTTAAGGTAAGTGTTGCTCCAGGAGAAACTTGTCAACGATGCCGGATGGTTAAGGAGGATGTCGGGTCAGATCCAGCTTACCCAACTCTCTGTGCTCGTTGTGCTAAGGTAGTTCGGGAAAGCTTCCCGGAAACAGTTGATGAAGGCCTAGAAAAATAGTCGTCCATCAATGACAAATACCTAGTTAGCGTTGTAAAATACCAAGTGACGTTTATGTTGCTTGGTATTTTTTATTGTAGGTGAAATTAATGTTACAAGGCACAGTCAAAAGCTTTGATCGTGAAAAGGGTTGGGGATTTATCAATGTTCCCCATGAAGGTGAGGTTTTCGTCCATTATACGGGAATTGAAGGCCACGGCTTAAGAATTTTAACTCCAGGAGAACGGGTTGCGTTAGTTATTGTTCAAGGAAAACGCGGACCACAAGCGGCACATGTTCAACGGCTCAGTAAGCGAGGCTATTAAAATGAATTTTGAAGAGAAAACATTAAGTGAGAAGAGTGTTTTTAACGGTAAGTTGATTAAGGTTGCTGTTGAGGAGGTTGAAACTCCCAAGGGGTTGAAAGCTCAACGAGAAATTGTCCACCATGCTCCAGCAGTGGCGATCCTGGCATTAACTGCTGATCACAAAATAATTTTGGAAAAGCAATGGCGCTCGCCAATCCACAATACGACCTTAGAAATTCCTGCAGGAAAGGTTGATTCACGTGATAGTCGTGATGCTCTTCATGCTGCTAAACGTGAATTGAATGAGGAAACCCGTCTTAAAGCAGGAACAATCAAGAAAATTTCATCATTCTATACATCAATCGGGGTTATGGATGAATTCATGACACTATACTTAGCGACGGATCTAACACCGGTGGAAAATGAACTGCCTCAAGATCGGGATGAGCAACTGGTGTTAGAAAAGGTAACCCTTGATGAAGCATTAAAAATGATTGATGAAGGACAAATTGAAGACGCCAAGACGATTATGGCAATTTATTATTGGCGAGGGATGAATAATCATGGATAAGGATCCGCAAAATAATAATGAGCGGCTGACGCGTCAACAATATCGTCAGCAACAAACGACCGGTTCTAATGATGGTGAAGAGGAGCAACAGCTTTCTCGTTCTCGTGCTGATCAGAAAATTGAGCAGGAACAGCTAATCAGTGAGCAGAAGATGCAACGGCTACGAAAACGGTTAAATATTGCCATTATTAGTTTAGTAGTCGCTATTATAATCGTTTATTTAATTTTATTTTTTGTAAAGTAAGGATGAAGAAAATGAAGTTTGGAATTATTTGCGCAATGCCGGAAGAAATTAAGGAATTAACAGCGGCATTAAATGATGAACATGTAAAGGAAATCGGTGGTAAAAAGTATTATTCTGGACAAATTGATAACCAGAATGTTATTTTAGTTGAATCCGGCATTGGTAAGGTTGAAGCTGGGATTACAACAGAACACTTGATTACAGACTTTGGAGTTGATGTAGTGATTAACTCTGGTTCTGCGGGTGGAATTGGTCAAGGACTTCATGTTGGCGATGTTGTCATTTCAAGTGAAACTGCCTACCATGACGTTGATGCACGGGCATTTGACTATGTTTATGGTCAATTACCAGGAAAAGAACCTCGTTTTAAAGCATCCGCAAAGTGGGGACAAGCCATTGAAAAGGCTGGTGAACAGACTGGTTTGAATGTTAAACGCGGACTAATCGTTTCCGGTGATCAATTTATTGCTAGTAAAGATGCAATTCAAGAGATCCTTCATTACTTCCCTGATGCATTATCAAGTGAAATGGAAGGGGCGGCTGTTGGACAGGTTGCAACTGACCATGATGTTCCGTATGTCGTTGTTCGAGCAATGTCTGATACTGGAGACGAAGATGCCGGGGTTAGCTTTGATGAGTTTATTATCGATGCTGGTAAGCGTTCCGCCAAGATGTTATTACAACTCTTTGCGGATTTGAATAAATAGGGAGGCACATGAAGAGTGAGTGAAGTATATTTTGATAATGCTGCGACAACACCAATGACCAAGCCGGTGATTGATGAGCTGATAAAGCAAACGGAGAATACCTGGGGGAATGCTTCAACGGGATATTCTTACGGTCGTCACTCTAAACTAGTCCTTGAAAATAGTCGTCATATAATCGCTCAAAGTATTAACGCTAAGGATGAAGAAATTGTCTTTACTAGTGGGGGAACAGAAAGCGATAATACCGCAATCATTCAGACGGCATTAACGCGGCAAAACCTTGGCAAGCATATCATTACCACCGCGATTGAGCACGAAGCAATTTTGAAGCCATTGCATTATTTGGAATCATTAGGGTTTGATGTTACCTACCTGCCAGTTGATGAGAATGGTAATATTTCATTAGCAGATTTCAAGGCAGCCTTACGTGATGATACGATTCTTGTGTCAATCATGATGGGAAATAATGAGGTCGGGAGTCGGATGCCGATTCATGAAATTGGTGAAATCTTAAAGGATCACCAAGCATGGTTCCATACGGACGCTGTTCAAGCTTATGGTCTTTTGCCAATTGATGTTGAAGCTGATCACATTGACCTCATGTCAACTTCGGCCCATAAGCTGAATGGTCCAAAAATGGTTGGTTTTCTATATCGTCGCGACGGGATTAGTTTCCCGAGCTTTGTTCGCGGTGGTGACCAGGAAACAAAGCGTCGCGCGGGGACTGAGAATGTGCCAGCCATTGCGGCATTTGCTAAGGCAGTTTCCATTGATACCCCTGAGGAAAAGCAAAAGCGTCAGGAACGTTATTATCACTTTAAGCAGTTAATCGTTAAGCGGTTAACGGATGCTGGAGTTGACTTTGCGGTCAATGGGCAACTAGATCCTCATGCGCTTAACCATGTTCTTAATTTATGGTTTAAAGGAATTTCTACCTATGTAATGCAAACTGATCTTGATCTTGCTGGTTATGCCGTTTCGGGTGGTTCTGCATGTACTGCTGGAAGTATTGAGCCTTCTCATGTTTTGACAGCGATGTTTGGAGAGAATAGTCCACGAATTAGTGAATCAATTCGGATTAGTTTTGGGGCATTAAACACGGAAGAAGAAGTTAATGGCCTAGTGGATACAATTATCGAAATTGTTAATAAGCTAAAAGATATTAAAGGAGTTGAAGATTAATGCAGTTTGTAAAAACAGTTCAACTTCAAGGCGATGCGGACAAGTATTCACTTAGTCCCGACATTAAACGATACACCCTGATTGATTTAGGGTTTGAGGAAACCAAACGGGGAAATTTTGAATATGTTGGCAGTGTTGATACTGACAATCCATTTAAGCCAGTTGCTAAGCTTCGGATCCTGATTTCTGCTGATTTATCTGGGTTTAAAATGGAAACAGTTACCGGAAACGGAATGCGGAAAATTAATATCTTTACCCACCCTCGTGCTAAGGAATTTGTTGAGCAGTATCATTTTATTTTAAAAGAAATGCTTAAACGGGATGTTTTTTTAGTAACAAAAGGGTAAATTAATGCAGTAGTTAGCAAGTTTTGATACAATAGTTCACACTGGTAACATGCGACCTTCTATCGTAGATTGTTCCAGAATCTATTTGAAATGATGGTGATTAAATAATGTCTGACAAGAGCCATACACGGGTGGTTGTTGGAATGAGTGGCGGGGTTGATTCTTCAGTTACCGCCCTCCTATTAAAGCGTCAGGGATATGACGTCGTTGGTGTCTTTATGAAGAATTGGGATGATACCGATGAAAATGGGGTTTGTACCGCAACAGAAGACTATAAAGATGTTGCTAAGGTAGCAACTAAAATCGGCATTCCTTATTATTCAGTTAACTTTGAAAAGGAGTATTGGGATCGCGTCTTCAAGTACTTTATTGCTGAATACAAGAAGGGGCGGACGCCTAATCCGGATGTTATCTGTAATAAGGAAATTAAGTTTAAGGCGTTTATTGATTATGCTAACCAGCTTGGTGCTGATTACGTTGCGACTGGACACTATGCTGATTTAAAGCGTGATGCTGACGGACGGATGCATCTGATGCGGGCAAAGGATCAAAACAAGGATCAAACTTACTTCTTAAGTCAGTTAGACTACCAGCAATTAGATAAGGTGCTGTTCCCACTGGCAAATTATACCAAGCCAGAAATTCGCCAAATTGCTGAAGAAGCTGGACTTGCTACAGCCAAAAAGAAAGATTCTGTGGGGATCTGTTTTATCGGTGAAGATGGTCATTTCCGTGAATTCTTGAGTCAATATATCCCAGCACAACCAGGAAATATGGAGACAGTTGATGGTAAGGTAGTTGGCCAACATATGGGACTAATGTACTACACAATTGGTCAGCGTCGGGGTCTTGGCCTTGGTGGCAATAAGAAGAGTAATGCTCCTTGGTTCGTCATTGGTAAGGATATCAAGAAGAACGTCCTTTACGTTGGCCAAGGATATGAAAATGAGCACCTCTATGCAACTCACCTTGAAGCTAGTGATATTCACTGGGTTGATGATGTGGTAAGCCGGTATGGTCATGATTTTCACTGTACTGCCAAATTCCGTTATCGGCAAAAAGATGTCGGTGTAACGGTTCACATCTCTGAAGATGAACAAATGGTTACCGTAACCTTTGATGACCCGGCACGGGCAATTACTCCGGGACAGGCAGTTGTCTTCTATGATGGTGAAGAATGTCTGGGGAGTGCAATTATTGACCGGGCATATAATCATGATCACCTTTGCCAATACGTTTAAAACATAAAAAAATAATGCAAAGTAGGGAAGATGCCGTTATTAGTATATAGGTGGTATGCTTCCCTATACATATTTAGAAAAGTTTGAAACACGGCGATTAATTTTTGTTAAAATAGAGGAAAAAGGTCGAATAATATGACTAAAGTTTACTTAATCCGTCACGGGAAAACACAATGGAATCTTGAATCTCGTTATCAAGGTGCTAACGGGGATTCACCGTTACTTGATCAAAGCTATAAGGAAATTGAATTGCTTGCGGAATCGTTAAAGAATGTTCCAATCAATCATGTCTATGCTAGTCCGTTAAAGCGTGCTCGGGTAACGGCAATGACGTTACTACAGTATCTTAATCGGCCAGTTCCTCTAACAATTGATAGCCGGTTAAAAGAATTTAATCTGGGAAAAATGGAGGGAATGCATTTCGATGCGGTTGCTAAAAAGTGGCCTGATGTGTTAAAAAATTTTCGCCATCATCCAGATAAATATGATAGTTCTATCGTAGAAAGTGAAAGCTTTGCGCAAGTGATTAACCGTATGGGGGCAGCCATTAAAGAGTTTTGTCGGAATGATCCCCACGGCTCGATTTTAATTGTTTCCCATGGGGCGGCCCTTAATGCTAGTATTAATGCGCTTGTGGGAACCCCCCTGGCACATTTGAAGGATCGTGGTGGTCTTAGTAATACTTCTACTACCATCCTGACTACTGATGATGCTGAACATTTTGAATTAGAAAAGTGGAATGACACTTCATATTTGCATAAGGCTAATGTTGATCCGACTGATACCATCTGAGGAGAGTGGATTTAAATGACTGAACAACAAACTAATCGTGAAGAACAAAAGAAACAAACAGAACGTTTGGTGCATAAGTTGATTACCGCGATTGATGAATATCCTGATAAAGCTAACAACTACTATGATTTGGGTTCATTGTTAACTCGCCTTCAGGATTATGCTCAAGCCGAAGAATTATTTATGAAGGCTTTAGGAATTTTTGAAGCTAAGGGTGATCAGGAAGCGCAAAACCTATTAAATTATGGGCTTGGAAACTTGTATTATGAGGTTGGTAAGGTTGATCAAGCCATTAAGCTCTACAACAAGATTGATGATAAGAAACTGAAGGCAGATTCTTACCTAATGCTTGCCCAAAGCTACAGTAAGAAAAAGCAGTATAAGCAGGCAGTTGCTTATGGCTTAACAGCCCATGAATTACGACCGGAAGATCCAGAAATAGATCAAGCTCTGGGGGATGCCCTCCTTGCCTTGGGTGAATTTAACCAGGCCGCATCATATTATGACGCAATTTTGAAGCATCACCCTGGTCGAGCAGATACACAGTTTAACCGTGGATTAGTAGCAATGGTCCTTGGAGAACCGTATAAGGATTATTTGAATCAGGCACGGCAGATTGACTTAGATTACTACACAAAGAGTGAAAAGCGGATTGCTGAAATTGAAAAGACATTACAAGCAACCCAGAAGTCGCAAAATGATAAATAATAAGTTTAAGGAAGGATGACTTTCATGGCAGAAGAAATTAACCTATTTGAGGCGCCAGAAGAGCCATCCTTTTTTATTGGCCAAGTACAATCGGACATTTTTGATAGTCCTGATTCCTTTTATAAGGTTTTATTAGTGTCGGTAGAAGACGCTAATTTTGATTGGAACGAAAGTGAAATAACGGTTACGGGGAGTTTCGGTGATCTCCGCGATGATCAAACATATCGCTTTGAAGGTAAATTAATTGATCACCCTAAATATGGCCGTCAATTCCAGGCAAGCTCATATCATGCTAATCAGCCAACCAGTAAAGAGGGAATTATTAATTTTCTCGCTGGTAAGCAGTTCCCTGGAGTGGGAAAAAAGACTGCTGAAAAGATTGTTGAGCAATTGGGAATTCACGCAATTGACAAGATCACTGCTGACCCGCATATCCTTGATGGCTTAAAATTACGTGAAGCAGTTCGAACTAGTCTTGTTGAGAACCTGAACGCTAATCAAGGAATGGACCAAATTATCATTGGGTTAAATGACCTTGGATTTGGCAGTAATCTTAGCAGTGCGATTTTTGATCGTTATGGTGATGAAACTCTTCATATTATTAGTGAAAATCCATATCAGCTTGTTCAAGATATTGACGGAATTAGTTTTAAGCGGGCAGATCAGGTAGCCATTAAAATGGGAATTCCCGCAGACGATCAGCGACGGATCTCAGCGTCAATTATCCAGTCAATTGATGATTTAACAATGATGAGTGGTGATACTTATACCAGCGCTAAGCCGTTGCTTCAGGAAAGTATGCGTTTGCTTTCAGATGCTAATGGTCAACCAATTCCAACTGCCAAAGTTACCCAGCAGATTGTTGAAATGGAAAAAAACGGTACCATTCAGTATGAAGATAAACGAATCTATCCGGCAAGTTTGTATAAGGCTGAATGGCAAATTGTTGAAAATTTACACCGGCTTTGTCAAAATCAGGATGAATCAAAAAATGAGAAGCAAATTACGACCATTCTGGAAAAACTTCCAGTCAAAACCGGGATCAAATATGATGAAATCCAGATAGAAGCGATTAAGACGGCATTAACTTCTAAGGTAATGCTCCTTACTGGGGGACCAGGAACCGGGAAAACAACAATTATTAAGGGTGTTGTTGAAGCATTTGCTGAACTGCATGAAATTGCTCTTGATCCAAACCAGTATAAGGAAAAAGCATTCCCCATTTTACTTGCTGCGCCAACTGGTCGGGCTGCCAAGCGGATGAGTGAGGCAACTGATTTACCAGCAAGCACGATTCATCGCTTACTAGGCTTAAATGGTCGTGAAATGCCAACAGAATTAAACGCTAAGGATCTTGAAGGCTCATTATTGATTGTGGACGAAATGTCAATGGTTGATACATTGCTGTTTAAAGTTCTGGTTCAGTCGATCCCGACATCAATGCACGTTATCTTTGTTGGTGATAAGGATCAGTTACCTTCAGTCGGTCCTGGACAGGTTTTTCATGATTTGCTAGAATTTGCTGACCTACCACGGATTGAATTAAAAAAAATTCACCGTCAGGCAGCAGACTCAACAATTATCCCCCTTGCCCATGATATTCGTGAAGGAAAAATTCCAAGTGATCTAACGGTAAAAATGGCGGATCGTTCATTTATTGCATGTCACTCACGGCAAGTGCCAGGGGTTGTGAAACAAATAATTGAGATGAGTCAAAAGCGCGGTTATGATGCTAATGATCTCCAAATCCTGGCACCGATGTATCGGGGTGCAGCGGGGGTTGATCGATTAAATGAGCTATCCCAAGCCGTTTATAATCCAGCGGCTGCTAATAAGCAGGAGATTGAATTTCGGGGACAGGCTTTCCGAGTTGGTGATAAGGTTCTTCAACTGGTTAATAGTCCAGAGAATAACGTTTTTAACGGTGATATTGGCCGAATTACTGCAATTGAAAACGGTAGTAATAAGGGAAAAAAGAATGCCACAATGACAATTGACTTTGATGGAAATGAAGTTAATTATGGTCGATTAGAGTGGTCGCAAATTCGGTTGGCGTATAGTATTTCAATCCATAAATCTCAAGGTAGTCAATTTAAGATGGTAATTTTACCCTTAGTTCATGAATTTGGTAGGATGTTACAGCGAAATCTCCTTTACACGGCTGTTACTCGAGCGGCTGATAAGCTAATAATGATTGGGGAGACGTATGCCTTCGTTACGGCAATTAATAGTCAATCTGTTAACCGACAAACTAGTCTGGTAAAGAGATTAACGGATACTTGGAAACATCATGGTAAATTGGAATCACCGCTTGATCAGGGAACCGAAAGTCAGTTTGAATCAGATAGTAGCGAGAAGTATGCTAGCGTTCAAGACGTCTCTGATGATCAATTAGGTCAAACTAAGCAAACGATCCTAACTCCTGCACTGGTTAAGTCAGGAAAAATTGATCCAATGATCGGGATGGAAGGAATTCGACCAGCTGAATTTAAAAAATAGTTCAGCTTGCACCAGATAAGAAAACTTGCGATAATAACAGTGTATTGTTGATTTTATCTTGAGGAGAATAACAATGACTGAAATAAAAGATGCGAAAGATGTTCGCTTATTTGCCTTGAATTCTAATGAACCCCTTGCTAAGAGCGTTGCTGACAAAATTGGTCTTCCTCTTAGTAAAGCTTCCGTTAGTCACTTTGCGGATGGGGAAATTAAGGTAACGATTGACGAAAGTGTCCGTGGCTGTGAAACCTATGTAATCCAATCGGTTTCTGATCCAGTTAATACCAATTTAATGGAATTACTGATTATGGTTGATGCTTTACGTCGAGCAAGTGCCGCCAAGATTAATGTTGTAATGCCATATTACGGGTATGCACGTCAAGATCGTAAGGCACGCAGTCGGGAACCAATTACCGCTAAATTAATTGCTAATTTACTAGAGATGGATAAGATTGATCGCTTAATTACGATCGACCTTCATGCTGCTCAGGTTCAAGGTTTCTTTGATATTCCAGTTGATCACCTGCAAGCTACACAATTATTTGCTAAGTACGTAGAAAAACGTGATCTTGATAACGATATCGTTGTGGTTTCACCTGATCACGCAGGGGTTAGTTTGGCTCGTCGCTTTGCAGAAAAAATTAAAGCACCAATTGCAATTGTTGATAACCGGAATGATGAGGTTCGTGAACGGAGTAGTCAAGAAGTTCCAGAATACGTTATTGGAGACGTTAAGGATAAGGTTGCCATTATCGTTGATGATATTGTTGATACTGGTATACGAATGAGCTTATCCGCTAAAGCACTTCAAAAATTTGGTGCTAAAAAGATTTACGGGGTTGCAACTCACGCAGTTTTATCTGGCGATGCTCCTCAAGTACTGGAAGACTCGCCACTTGAAGAAATGTGGGTAACCGATACAATTGAATTACCTACTGAAAAGGAATTTAATAAGCTTCACCGGCTTTCCGTGGCGGACTTATTAAAAGAGGCAATCATTCGGGTTCACAATCACCAATCAATTCATGAGTTGTTTGAACATTAAATAAAAAACAGGAGACTATTAAGAATTACCACTCTTCCTAATAGTTTCCTGTTTTTTGAACGTAATAAAGATAACGCCGGGACTAACAATTACTTTAACTTAGTCTGGCGTTTTTCGTTAAGATAATAATTATAATTGCATAGTAAAGCCACCAGCTTTAGATCGGGAATGCAAAATGACTTGTTTGGATATCCTGCTTTAGTAATAAATCTGCCAATTCGTCTTTCCGTTCTTGTTGTGAAATAAAAATTCCTATTTTTTCTTGATCGAAGCCAGTTACTAACTTGCTTTCATCACAGATAATTGGATTTTTCAAAACGTGAGGGCTCTTTTGAATTGCTTTTACTAGCTGGTTAATTGTTATGGTTTCAGAATTTAACTGAAGTGCTTTAGTGTCTCGAGAACGGGTAGAAATTAAGTCGGCAGTCCCGTTAATCGATTTGCTTAGCAGAGCAAGAATTTCTGCCTTAGTTAATGGCTGTTTTTCGATGTTCCGTTCATGAACCGTTAGTTGGTGAGCGGTGAGCCACTTAACTGCCTTCCGTTTTGAAGGATCGTTAGTGTGGTAATATATACAAATCATGCGATCACTTCCTCCTATAACTAATTTTATTTTATCAATGAAATGAAATTAACAGTCTTAATCCTGACTTGTCTTTAATAAAATTTAAGCAAAATAACCTTTTTGTAACTTTCTTCATCCCATCTTTACTTGATTAAGAAATAAAATCTTTAAAAATGTTAAAATTAGTACAAGAATTTCTAAAAAAATGATATGGTAAAGAAGATTTGAGTTTATCAACTAAGTAATTAGCAATTATTTTTTCGTTTATTTGGAGAGGATGTTTCTGTATGGTAAAGAAAGTACGTAAGTATAGTTCATCAACAAGATTAGTTGCTGGAACGCTGGGAGCATTAAGTGTTTTTGCACTGACTACCCAAGCTAATAATGCTGTTGAAGCAAAGGCGAAGAGTTCTAATCATGCTGAACAACCAGCATCAATGAGTTCTTCTGCTAATGCGGTTCGTAATAGCGGCCAGTTATCATTAGCACCAATTCAATCATCATCAGCTTCTTCTAAGTCGGCTTCAGCTACTAAGAATGGTATCTATGTGGTTAAGAGCGGCGATACTTTAAGTGAACTAGCTGTTCAATTTAACGTTAGTCTTAATGATCTTGTTGCCTGGAATCATATTCAGAATCCAGACTTGATTTATGTTGGTCAACAATTATCAATTAACGGCGAAAACGTTAATTCAGCAGTCTCACAATCAAGTACTGCCCCAGTTGCTCAACCACAATCATTTACCGTTACAGGAAATGTTCAACAGTCTCAACCGCAAGTTGTTCAAGGAGTTGTTAGTGAGGCTGCCCAACCACAAGCAATGGGGAACACAGTCCAACAAGCAGTTAATCAACAAGGTCAATCATCACAAATGACTGGTTCAGCATACACAAGTACAGTCAATGCAGCTGCTTATAATTCTGCTGCTCCTAGTCAACAAAGCTCTGCAGTTACTGTAGCAGCTGGTCAACAGGTAAGTAGTCAACAACCCGTTTCTGCTAACAGTACTCAAGCAGTAGCTTATAGCACGGCTTCACGGGTAGCTGCAACTGACCAAACTGTGGCACAGAGTCAGCAGGTTACTACTACTTCAGCTGCATCTCAACCAGCACAACAATCACAAGCCCAACAAAGCCAAGTTGCTCAGCAAGCAACTAGTCAACAAGCAGCAAGTCAAAACAATGCTAACTTGCAATCTGGCTCTGTTGTTAGTTTAGCAAGTAAGATCGCTAGTTCTAACAGTGTTCCATACCAGTGGGGCGGTAATTCGTTAAGTGGGATGGATTGCTCAGGATTTGTTCAATATGTATACGCAAATGCTGAAGGAAAGCAATTGCCACACAACACCGTTGCTATGGAAAGCTACGTTAATACCAAGCCGGTTAATCAGGCTCAATCAGGAGACCTTCTCTTCTGGGGAAACCAAGGAAGCTCATACCATGTTGGTATTTACATGGGGAACAACCAATACGCTGCTGCGGCTAAGCCTGGAACAAACGTTGCCGTATATAACTTAAGTTCATACTTTGCACCAAGTTTTGCTGGTACAGTTAAGTAAACATTAAGGATGATAAAATAAAACAAGCTAAGATTATCCCATTTTGAACTAATCTTAGCTTGTTTTTGTGATTTATTAATAGCGAGGCGGAATAGATGACTTTTTATACAGAGAGCTACTTCATGCATCAACAGCAATTTAATAGCTTAGTAAACTATGCTGTAATCCTGGTATTAATATTATTAGTTTTGATTAACTCCTTTCGTTATTTTCGCCATCAATTGCAAACTCGTTATCGAGATTTAGGAATTATCTTCTTTCTTCTTTTATTAATTTTTGCGGGATTGCAAGTTACTAATTTGGAAAAGACATACTCTCAACAGTCACAATCATTGCAAATGCGTCCTTTTATTCGTGCGGTTGCTAAGGATCACGGTATTAATCCAAATAAAGTTGTTGTTAATTCGACAACCCTAACTGATGGAATTATTGTTCGGTTTGATAAAAAGGATTATCGGGTCAATTTAAGCCCAAGTGGCGATAACTATACGCTTACTCGTGCACACGTTGTTGATCATCGGGTAATTATTCAAAAATAGGGAGGATAGTTATGGATTACGGATTAATTACGATTAAATTTGTTTTGGGAATGATTTGTCTTATTTTCCAGATTAATATTTTGGGGAAGGGAAATTTAGCACCGACATCCGCAATCGACCAAGTACAAAATTATGTTCTTGGGGGAATTATTGGTGGGATCATTTATAACCAAGATATTACCGTGTTACAGTTTGTAATGGTTCTATTAATCTGGACATTGATTGTGTTTATCGTTAAGTATGCTAAGGAGCATAACGCGACAATTCAAAATATTATTGACGGTCGTCCCCGACTCTTAATTAAAGACGGTCGGTTGCTGGTAGATAATTGTATGCGAGCAGGAATGACTGCCAATGAGTTAATGTTCCGCTTACGAAGTCATGGAATCTATGAAATTGCTAAAGTTAAAAGTGGTATTTTGGAGCAGAACGGTCAATTGGTAGTAATTGAAAATAGTGATGAGAATATTCGTTTCCCCTTAATTAATGATGGTCAAATTAATCTGGATGTTCTTGAATTAATTCATCATGATGAGAAATGGATTGCTGAACAGGTAAAAAAAGCCGGTTTTAAGAGTATTAATGATATTTATCTTGGTGAATATGTTCACGGTAAACTACACTTGGTTGGCTATCCTAAAGATAATTAATTTACTAACAAATAATAAAATGGACTGAGAAACATCAAATTCTCGGTCCATTTTCGATTATCGGCTTTAATTAAGCGGTTCCTGCCAAAATTGATAATGACTAGTATCAACATTCAAATCATAAAATCGGTTTCCCATGTTTTCTCCATCAATTTGACCAAATTCTAATGAAGTTGTGGAATAATGGAGAGTCTTAGCATGAAAATGATGGGCAAAGCGTGATTCCGCTAATTTACCGCGACCAAACTGAATAACCTCCCAAAGGGTAAGCAGCCAATTCTTTCGTTCAGCAATGACCATACTGATTGCATCATCATTAACATTGGCTGAACGATCAATTTGAAAGCCACCACCAATGTATGGATGATTTGTTGCAACTACAATAAAAGCATTAGCGAAAATATAGTGGTGCCCTTGTTCCTGAAGAGTTAGTTGGAACGGCTGTTGATCATAAATAACACCGAATGCCTTGCTAAGGTAGGAAAAGTTCCCTAGCCGCAACTTATTGAGGCTCTTTTTGGCCTTTGATGAGTTGGTTCGACTAACAATTGCAGCGTCAAAGCCAATCCCAATATTGTTGAGAAAATAACCTTCCTCATTCTTAATTGACTCGGTGTAATGACCAATTGTAATGGTGTGTGCTTTTGTTGTAGAAACTATTTGCTGGAGGGCTTTTTCTGGATTCAGCGAAATCCCGTAGCCCCGAGCAAAGTCATTGCCGGTTCCCGCAGGAATGTATGATAATGGAAGGGTGGAACCAGCTTTTACTAATCCATTTAGGACGTTGTGAAGGGTTCCATCGCCACCGATCACAATTACAACAGTATCTGAATTGTGAGGGTGGGCTTTAGCAATTCGCTTGGCAAAGAAAGCTTCATGATTAGCATAATCAGTTTGGTGGAGGGAATAATCTAACTGTCCTTCAATAACTGGCTGGAGAATGTTCCAAGTCTTTTTTGCTTTTCCATTTCCTGCAGTTGGATTTAGGATTATCTCATAATGCATGATTTGGCCTCCTGGGATTAAGTAAAAGACAGTCGAGAGATTTTCTTCCCGACTGTCTTAATTAGCAATTAGAACTTAGTAATCTTAAAGTTTGGATTTTGCTTTTCGTATTCCAAAGCTTTATCGTCTAATTGTTCAACAAATTCAATGTTGTAGTCAGTATTTTCTTCAACCAATAATAATGCTTGAGCCTCTGAATCAGCTTCAATATACAATGATTGAGTATTTTCACGAACCGGCCGTTTAGTTGCATCGGGTTGGTAGTATACCTTAAAAGTCATACTGTAAAATGCTCCTTATTATGTTATTTAAACTTTAGTTACTTAAATTATTTTAGCACATCTAATCAACTGTGTTACTTAAAATTGTAAAATGGTATGATTAAGTTAAATATAATTAAGAAATGGGATGAGCCTATGTCGTTCTTTTGGCTAGTTCTCTTAGCGGTTATTGTTGTTATTTTTATTTACGTTGTCGTTCATCGTCTATTGATTAACCGTGCAACGCTAATGTTAAAAAATCAGGCCCAATCAGTAACCGATCAGGCAGTAAATCATTGTCTTACTCAGCTAACCGGGCACTCTTTTTCATTATCTTCCGAAATCGTTGCAGACGTTTGGGGAAAAGGCGTTTTAGCGTTTGAGTTTCACTTTACTCCGGCGCAATATTATCTTACAGACGATCAGTTTAGTAGGGAGGATCTTGAAAAAAAACTAACTGACTATGCTAAGCAAAACCAGATTCAATCTTTTGAAAAAAGTTCAACAGTCTTTAAAGTAACCGATTGGTGGACGTATGAGAATGTTCTGCATATTGACGTTGCTTATGTCTTAAATGAGGCTACGCGAGAATATATTGCGGATCTTCGCCGGTTGGATCAGCATGATCAAAAAATAAAAAATAGGGATTATTATAATTGAAAGTGGGAGTGAGACAGAACTAGCTCGCTAGTTTGTTTTCGAACCCCCGCAAGCACAAATAGGGCTTCAGTGTTCGGATTTTCCGAGCACTGAAGCCCATTTGTGTACTGCGTCGTTTGTATTTTTATCTAGGTAATATAACTTATGCCACAACCCCATTTTATTGTGGAAGTAAGATTAGCTAATCATGATTGTATCATCAGGGGCCTTAAATGGATCATCATTATTAATATGATCATAGAAAAGAACACCATGAAGATGATCAATTTCATGTTGGCAAACGATTGCTGGGTAATTTTTCAACCGAACTTGATGAGTCTCACCCTTAACATCTTGATAGCGTAAAGTGATACGGTCATGCCGAGGAACATATCCGGGAACATCCTTGTCAACAGAAAGGCAACCTTCGCCTTCAGTGAGTGCTCCGTATTGTACAGATTCACTGACGATTACCGGATTAATGATAACATCTTTGAATGAAGGCTGATTGTCATCTTCGTCTAGGGATGGGACCAAGACAGCAGCCATTTGCTTTGAAATACCAACTTGTGGCGCTGCTAGGCCGACACCAGCACGGAGTTTATATTTTTTACATAGTTCTGGATCCTGACTTACTTCAAGATATTCCATCGCACGCTCGGCAAATTCTTGATCTTCTGCTGAAAGTGGAAATGTTACTTTTGCAGCACGCTTCCGTAAGACAGGGTCACCATCGCGAACAATATCTTTCATTAAATACACAATGATCATCCTCCAAATAAAAATTAATCTACATTATTAATCGTTTAAAATTGATTGTTCAAACAAATAGTAGTTTATCACAAACTGAAATCGAATAAAAATAACGGTAAAAACAAAGAAAAGTAAAAAAATAAAGAATAAACAATCGATTTTGTTGAAAACGTATACAATTTAAGAAAATATTAGTCAAATTGATCAAAATAAGTCTATGAAAGCGCTTGTATTATGTTGAAAGAGAGGTATACTAAATAATGTAAGTAAGGTAAGTAATCGCTTACGATGATGTTAATTGGATTTGGAAAGGGATGTTTTATAATGGCCAATACCAAAGCTGTTGACTTTGCAAAGATTAAAGCTGAAGAAGGCGCTCCATATGCAAAGCCTGTTCAAATTCTCGATAATGATGGGAATGTCGTTAACAAGGATTTAATGGCTAACTTCAGTGATGATCTGTTAGTTGACTTAATGAAGAAGATGGTTTGGGAACGTGCACTTCACGAACAAACCATGAGTTTCTCAAAGCAAGGTCGTTTAGGATTTTACGCCCCAACTTGGGGTGAAGAGGCCTCAGAAATGGGGACCGCGGCTGCATTTAAGAAGAATGACTTCTTATTCCCTGCATATCGTGACTTACCTCAATTAATTCAACACGGTGCAACTGTTGCTCAAATGTACCTTTGGTCAAAGGGTCACCTCAAAGGTAACATGTTTGACGCTCGTGCATTACGTCCACAAATTATCATTGGTGCCCAAATGGTTGAAATGGCCGGTGGTGCTCTTGGTATTAAGAAGAACGGTGAAAAGGATGCCGTTGCTTATGCTTATACCGGTGAAGGTGGTTCATCACAAGGTGACACCTACGAAGGGATGAACTTTGCTGGTGCATTCCAAGCTCCTGCCGTATTTATTATTCAAAACAACGGCTGGGCAATTTCATACCCACGGAAGCTTCAAACTTATGCTCAAACCATTGCTCAAAAGGGTGTTGCAGCTGGTATTCCAGGTGTTCAAGTTGACGGAATGGATATCTTGGCATGTTATGAAGTTGCTAAGGAAGCTCGTGAATTTGCTGCTGCCGGCAATGGTCCAGTATTAATCGAAACCTTAACATACCGGTTTGGTGCTCACAGTTCCGCTGGTGACGATCCTAGTCGTTACCGTACTAAGGAAGAAGAAAAGCCATGGTTCGACAAGGATCCATTGATTCGGCTTCGTAAGTACTTGACTAAGAAGGGCCTCTGGTCTGAAGACGAAGAAAACAAGTATGCTGATGAATGCAAGGAAGACTTCAAGAAGGCTATGAAGGAAGCTGACTCTGTAGAACCAGAAAAGGTTACAGACATGCTTAAGCGGACCTTCGAAGTTCCAACCCCAGATATCAAAGAACAAATTAAGAAGTACGAAGCAAAGGAGTCGAAGTAATCATGGCTAAAAAGACTTATATCAAAGCTATTACTGAAGGTATTGACATTGCTTTGGCTGAAGATCCAAAGACCTTGGTCTTCGGTGAAGATGTTGGTAAAAACGGTGGTGTCTTCCGTGCTACTAACGGCTTGCAAGAAAAGTACGGTAAGGATCGTGTATTTAGTACACCATTAGCTGAATCTGGTATTTTAGGTCTATCAATTGGTTTAGCCGCTACTGGTTGGCGTCCAGTTCCAGAAATTCAATTCATGGGCTTCACTTTTGAAGCAATGGATTCAATTGCTGGACAAATGTCACGGGTACGTTTCCAATATGATGGCACTAAGAACATGCCAATCACTATCCGTACTCCATACGGTGGTGGTACTCATACTGCTGAATTACACGGGGACGATCTTGAAAACTTCTTTGTAGGTATTCCAGGTCTTCGTGTTGTTACGCCAAGTTCAGCTTATGATGCTAAGGGACTTGTTATTTCCGCTATTGAAAATAATGACCCAGTTCTCTTCCTTGAAAACCTTCGTCTCTACCGTTCAGTTAAGGGCGAAGTTCCTGATGACAAGTACACTGTTCCTTTGGACAAGGCAAATGTCGTTGAAGAAGGTAACGATGTAACAATCATTGCTTATGGTGGTGAAGTTTCAGAAGCTCAAAAGGCTGCTAAGAAGCTTGCTAAGAAGAATATCTCAGCAGAAATTATCGATCTCCGTTCACTTTACCCACTTGACACAGATACTATCTTTGAATCTATCAAGAAGACTCACCGTGTAGTAATTGTTCAAGAAGCACAAAAGATGGCCGGTGTCGGTGCACAAGTAGCTTCTGCTATTTCAGAAGGTGCCATCATGTACTTGGATGCTCCAGTTATTCGTGTAGCTGCTCCAAACTCTGTTTACCCATTCCCACAAGCAGAAAATGTATGGCTTCCTGGTGCTGATGACATTGAAGATGCCGCAACACAAGCTGTTAATTATTAATCGCGGTGCATACACCACTGATTAAGAAAGGAAGTTAAATCGATATGGCTTATAAATTTAGACTACCTGAAATGGGTGAAGGTTTGACTGAAGGGGACATCGCTTCTTTCTTAGTTAAGGAAGGCGATCAAGTCAAAGATGGTGACCCATTAGTAGAAATTCAAACTGATAAATCAACTACCCAACTTGTTTCTCCTGTTGCTGGGACGATTAAGAAGATCGAAGCAAAGGAAGACGATCACGTTGAAAAGGGTAATGACCTTGTATTGATCGATGATGGCAAGGATGGTGTAAGCACAAACGTTGATAGTGAAGACGCCGAAGATGCCGATGACGGTGCTGACGACACTGCTGCTGAAGAATCAAGTGCTCCAGCTGAGAGTGAAGCCCCAGCCGCTTCTAGTGAACCTGCACCTGCTCCAAAGCAAGGCGGAGTAGCACCATTAGCTGAACCAAATAAGCTTGTTATGGCAATGCCATCTGTACGTCAATATGCTCGTGATAAGGGTGTTGACATTTCATTGGTTCAACCAAGTGGTAATCACGGTCAGGTATTAAAAGAAGATATTGACAACTTTAATGGTGCTTCCGCTTCAGCTCCTGCTGCTAATACTGCAAGCACTGCTGCTAGTGCTCCAGCTGCGGGTAATGCTATTAAGCCTTATGAAGGTGCCGGCAAGGATGCTGAAACTCGTGAACCATTATCCAAGATGCGTCAAATCATTGCTAAGAACATGCGTGATTCTGTTGACATCAGTCCAATGGTTACTGTCTTCGCAAACGCTGAAGTTTCAAAGATGATGGCTAACCGGAAGAAGTACAAGGCTATTGCCGCTGATCAAGGCATTCACTTAACATTCTTACCTTACGTTGTTAAGGCTCTGATTGCGATGATGAAGAAGTACCCAGAATTCAATAGTTCAATTGATGACAGTACTCAAGAACTTGTTCAAAAGCACTACTACAACATTGGCATTGCTACAAGCACTGATCACGGTCTTTACAACCCTAACATTAAGAATGCTGACTCAAAGAGCATGTTTGAAATCGCTAAGGAAATTTCTGATAACGCTGAAGCTGCTGAAGAAAACAAGCTTAGCCCTGATAGCATGGCTCATGGTTGCATGACTATTTCTAACATTGGTTCAATGCGTGGTGGCTGGTTCACCCCAATCATCAACCAACCAGAAGTAGCTATCCTTGGTATGGGTACAATTGCAACTGAACCAATTGTTAACGCAGATGGTGAAATTGTCGTTGGTCACAACATGAAGTTGTCATTAACCGTTGATCACCGTTTGATTGATGGTGCCCTTGCTACAGAAGCTTTGAACTACTTGAAGAAGCTCCTTGAAGATCCTGAATTATTAATGATGGAGGGCTAATTAGTATGGCTGATGTTGAACAAAAAGATACTGTTATTGTAGGTGGAGGTCCTGGTGGTTACGTTGCCGCTATTCGTGCCTCAGAATTAGGTCAAAAGGTTACCTTGATTGAAAAGGGTGAACCAGGACTTGGTGGTGTATGTCTTAATGTTGGTTGTGTTCCATCAAAGGCATTAATTGTTGCTGGTCACCGTTTGCAACAAGCTAAAGATTCTTCAACATACGGAATCTCAAAGACTGATGCTTCAATTGACTTTGCAAAAACTCAAGATTGGAAGCAACACAAGGTTGTTGACCGGATGACCCGTGGTGTTGAGATGCTCTTAAAGAAGCACAAGGTTGAAATCATTGATGGTGAAGCTGTTATGGACAATGACTCACAACTTCGGGTTATGAAGACTGGTCCTAAGCAATTCATGGATAATGATAATGGCCGGGTAATTAAGTGGAATAACTTAATTCTTGCTACTGGTTCACGTCCAGTTGAAATCAGGGGCTTCAAGTTTGATGGTCGGGTTATTGATTCTACCGGTGGCTTGAACCTTCCTGAAATTCCAAAAGAGTTCGTTGTTATCGGTGGTGGTTACATCGGTACTGAATTGGCTGGTGCATATGCTGACCTTGGTTCACACGTAACAATTCTTGAAGGAACCGGTTCAATTTTGAATGGCTTTGACAAGGACATGGTTAAAGTTGTTGAAAAGAACTTGAAGAAGAAGGGCATTGACATTGTTACAAATGCAATGGCAAAGAGTTCTTCACAAGACGACAAGAGTGTTACTGTTAACTATGAAGTAGATGGCAAAGAACAATCATTGACTGCTGACTACTGCATGGTTTCAGTAGGCCGGAAGCCAAACACCGACAACTTTGGTCTTGAAATGACCAGTGTTAAGCTGGATGACCATGGTAAGGTTGTTGTTGATAAGCAAGGTAAGACCTCGGTTGATCATATCTATGCTATTGGTGACATTGTTCCAGGTCCTGCCTTAGCACACAAGGCATTCTTCGAAGGGAAGACTGCTGCTGGTGCAATTGCTGGTAAGAATACTGCCAATGATTGGGTTGGTGTTCCTGCAGTTTGCTTCGCAGATCCAGAATTGGCTGAAGTTGGTATGAACGCTGACCAAGCTAAGGAAAAGGGAATCGAAGTTGCTACAGCACAATTCCCATTTGCCGGTAATGCACGTGCCGTTTCACTTGATGAGCCAGAAGGATTCGTTCGCTTTATCTACACTAAGGATAAGAAGAACGTTGTTGGTGCACAAGTAGTTGGCCCAGAAGCAAGTACGTTAGCTGGGGAACTTTCATTGATTGTTAACTGTGGAATGAACGTTGAAGATGTTGCTTTGACAATTCACCCACACCCAACATTGAATGAACCAATTCAAGAAGCAGCTGATGTTGCTCTTGGTTTCCCAACTCACATTTAGAATGTCGAAAAAACATCCATAATTCCAAAACACGCTATCATTTTGGTAGCGTGTTTTGTGGGTTTAAAGCTAAAATAAATGGTAGTAGATAACAATATAATGAAAGGATGTGATGGTTGATGGCGACTAAGCAGAATAGTTATTCTTATCCGATTGATCCTGATTGGACAATTGATGAAATGAACGAAGTGATTGGTATGTTTCGGGTAGTAGAAGATGCGTATGAGATTGGTATTGACCGGCAGGCAATTATCGATCAGTATAAAAAGTTTAAGCAGGTAGCAAACTCAAAGGCATATGAAAAACAGTTAGGGAAGCGCTTTGAGGATACTTCTGGTTATTCCTTATATAAGGTAATGCAGGCAGCAAAAGAAAAAACAGCTGGGAAGATACGGGTGAATCAGGATGATAAATAGTGAAACGCTAGAAAGGTTTGACCAAAAAGTTCAAGAACTTTTGTGGAATGTTCGAGAGCAGACAATTGAGCTAATGAATACACCGCTTAAGGTTGATACTAAGTCGTCAGCTAATGATTTGGTGACCAATGTTGATCGCCAGAATGAACAATTAATTAGGAAGCGTCTTTTAGAAATTGACCCATCAGCACGAATTGTTGGCGAAGAAGAGAGCTTTAACCAAAAAATCAATCCGGATTTAAATGGGAATGTCTGGATTATTGACCCGATTGATGGAACGCTAAACTTTGTTAAGCAACGGGATCATTTTGCCATTATGGTAGCCTTGTATTGTGATGGGGAGCCAACGTTAGGCTACATTATGGATGTCATGAATAAGCGCTTATACCATGCTTGGCGAGGACATGGAGCATATGTCAATGAGCAGCAATTAAAGGCACCAGCCAATTCTTCTTTAGCAGATAGTTTAATTGCAATTAATGGCTGGCAATTAATTAAAAATCAGTGTCATCAACAAGAAATTGCTCAGCGGGCTGCTGGACTAAGAATGTATGGTAGTGCAGGAATTGAAACAATCCACGTGTTAAATGGCCAATTAGGTGGGTATACGTCAAGGTTAAAGCCGTGGGATATTGCTGCCGGAAGGGTAATTGCAGAAGAACTTAGTTTGCTAGTGAAAACAATTGACGACCAACCGCTTAATGTGCTATCATCAAACACTGTATTAGTAGCAACGAAAAAAGTTTGTCAGGACATCTGGCAGATTACTAAATAGTTGTCGAAGCTGTGACTAATTTGTCGCAGTTTTTTTATGAAATCACTCGCGGGACAGTGTATACTGAACTTGTTAGAGTAGAGTTAAGATGAAAGGAAGATTGAATCTTGAAATCTCGTGACGACATTCGGAACATTGCGATTATTGCCCACGTTGACCACGGTAAGACTACCTTAGTTAACGAAATGCTTAAACAATCAGATACCTTGCCAGAACACTTCTCCATTGAAGATCGGGCAATGGATACTAACGCTATTGAACGTGAACGTGGTATTACCATCTTGTCAAAGAACACTGCTGTTAAATATGGTAAGTACCAAATTAACATCCTTGATACTCCAGGACACGCTGACTTTGGTGGTGAAGTTGAACGGGTTATGAAGATGGTTGATGGTGTTCTTTTGGTTGTTGATGCCTTTGAAGGAACCATGCCGCAGACCCGGTTCGTTTTGAAGAAGGCTCTTGAACAACACCTTACACCAATTGTTGTTATCAACAAGGTTGACCGTAAGGGTGCTCGTCCTGAAGAAGTTGTTGACGAAGTTCTTGACCTCTTTATTGAATTAGGGGCTGATGAAGATCAACTTGACTTCCCTGTTGTTTACACTTCAGCAATGAACGGTACTTCAAGCTATGATTCTGATATTTCTACTCAAGAACATACCATGAAGCCATTGTTTGATACCATTATCAAGACGATTCCTGCACCAATTGATAACTCTGATGAGCCTCTTCAATTCCAAGTTGCGATCTTGGATTACAATGACTTTGTTGGTCGAATTGGTATTGGTCGGGTCTTCCGTGGCAAGATCAAGGTTGGTGATAACGTTACCTTAATGAAGCTTGACGGCTCAAAGAAGAACTTCCGGGTTACTAAGCTATTCGGTTTCTTCGGATTGAAGCGGTTGGAAATTAAGGAAGCTGAAGCCGGTGACTTAATTGCTGTATCCGGAATGGAAGACATCAATGTTGGTGAAACCGTAACAGATCCAGAACATCCAGAAGCAATTACACCATTGCGGATTGATCCGCCGACATTACGGATGACCTTCCGGACTAATGATTCACCATTTGCTGGTCGTGAAGGTAAGTTTGTTACTGCCCGTCAACTTGAAGACCGGTTGAAGCGTGAAATGCAGACTGATGTTTCATTAAAGGTTGAAGATACGGATGATCCAGGTGCCTGGACTGTTTCAGGTCGTGGTGAATTACACCTCTCAATTTTAATTGAAACTTTACGTCGTGAGGGTTATGAATTATCAGTATCACGTCCAGAAGTTATCTACCGGGAAATTGATGGTGTAATGTGTGAACCATTCGAAGAAGTTCAAATTGATACACCAGATGAATACACTGGTTCAGTTATTGATAGTCTTTCCAAGCGGAAGGGTGAAATGAAGAACATGGAACCAGGTGAGAATGGTCAAACTCGGTTAATCTTCTTAGCACCATCACGTGGATTGATCGGTTATTCAACCGAATTTATGACGATGACCCGTGGTTACGGAATTATGAGTCATACCTTTGAAAAGTATGCTCCTGTAATTAAGAATTGGAACCCTGGTCGACAAAAGGGTACTCTTGTTTCCATGAATGCCGGTAAGGCAACCACCTATGCTATGATGGGAATTGAAAGTCGTGGACAATTATTGATTGATCCAGGTACTGAAGTTTACGAGGGAATGATCGTTGGTGAGAACAGTCGTGAAAATGATATTACGGTTAACATCACCAAGGGTAAGAACTTGACTAACGTTCGGGCTGCTGGTTCCGATGAAATGGCTCATATCAAGACACCTACTCACTTCTCACTTGAAGAATCACTTGAATTCTTGAATGAAGACGAATACTGTGAAGTTACTCCAGAAAATATTCGTCTGCGGAAGAAGATCTTGAATACTAATGCCCGTGAAAAGGAAGCTAAGCGTCGTCGTGCTGCTTCACGGAAGTAATTAATAATATTATTTTAAGAATAGTGCTGTGGATGGTAGTCTTTACATCATCTTCAGGACTATTTTTCTTTTTGGTGTATAATAAAAGAGAATTTTTTCAATTAGGTAGGTGCAATAGTGAAAGTTAAACATATTCATAAAATTCATATTTCTCAGATCAGAAAGAACTTTCATTACTGGGATTATTATTTAATGGTCCCCTACTTAGTTTTGTGTATGATTGGAATTGTCATGGTATATTCTGCTAGTTCAGCAATTGAAATGCAGAATGGAGGAAACCCAACTTCCTACCTGATTAAGCAAACGATCTATGTAATTATGGGGATCGGCTGCTTAATTTTTGGGGCTAACTATCCCCTAAGGCATTACCGAACGCCACGTTTTTTACGTGATTCAACACTTGTGATGGTTGGGATGCTCTTGTTTGTTCTTGTGCTGAGTCATGCGGTCAATGGGGCCAAGGGGTGGATTAACCTTGGTGTGATTAACATTCAACCAGTGGAAATTTGTAAGATTTATTTTATCTTATATCTTTCTGATCGGATGGCACGGGTTCGGGCTCGAAATGATCACTTTATTAGTTCTGGGGGTGGTCCCTGGCTGGTAGTTGCTCTTTGCTTGCTCTTAATTGTTCTCCAACCTGATATCGGAGGGATGGCAATTAATGTGATGATTGTTGCCGTTCTTTTTCTCGCCTGTGATTTTCGCTGGAGTTTTGGAATTAGTGTTTTGCTTATTATTCCGACAATGTGCTACCTATTAGTTGAAAAAGCCGTTGAAAGTGGCTTGATTCATGGTTATCGGATGGCACGATTTGTGGCTTTCTTGAACCCATTCGGTAATGCTTCTGGATCTGGAAGTCAGTTAGTTAATTCGTATTATGCGATCAGTAATGGTGGTGTTTTTGGTTCTGGTCTGGGAAATAGTGTTCAGAAGATGGGCTACCTTCCTGAACCAAACACCGACTTTATTATGTCAATCACAAGTGAAGAACTAGGACTTGTTGGTGTTAGTGTTATTCTAATACTATTGATGATCATCATTTGTCGGATGATTCAAATTGGCGTCCGTAGTAATTCAATGTATGAGATGTTACTGTGCTATGGTTCGGCGACGTTTATTTTAATTGAAGCATTCTTTAATATTGGGGGAGTTTTAGGTTTGTTGCCAATTACTGGGGTAACTTTTCCCTTTATTAGTTACGGTGGGTCGAGTATGCTGATCCTATCATTCACTGTTGGAATCATTATGAATATTAGTATCCAGCAAAATAAACAGCGGGCATTACGAAGAAGCGTTCGTCAACAAAGAAGTGCTAGGGGGTAAAGACCATGTTCAACTTAACCAAACGACGAGCAATCATTGTCTACTACAATGGACGTCGGGTATTGCGAAGCTTACATCATTATGGTCAGTTGCGGTATGCATCAAAGCATTTCCATTATGCAATTCTATACGTTAATCAGGATCGTTACGATGAAGTTAAAGAGCGAGTTCAACATTTGCGTGCGGTTAAGCGAGTTATTAGTTCTGCTCGCCCAGATCTCGATCCAACCTTAACCGATCTGGAACAAACAGGTTTATACAAACAACATGATGAGGATGATTAAAAATGAGAATTGTTGCTGGTGAATTTGGTGGTCGTCGATTAAGTGCTGTTCCAGGAATGGCGACGCGACCGACGACTGATAAAGTAAAAGAAGCATTATTTAACATTATTGGTCCTTATTTTAGTGGCGGAACGAGTCTAGACTTATATGGCGGTAGTGGTGGCCTTAGTATCGAGGGAGTCTCAAGAGGAATTGAGCATGCTACTTTAGTTGACCGCGCTTATTCGGCAATTAAGACGATTAAGGATAATATTGGGGTAACAAAGCATCCTGAAAAATTCACTGTTTTGAAGATGGACTCGCGCAAAGCCTTGACCGTTCTTGTAAAACAGGAAAAAAAGTTTGACTTGGTTTATCTTGACCCCCCATATGCTAAACAGCAGATTGTTAAGGATATGACAAGAATGGCTGAACTTAATCTTCTGAATGATGATGCATTAATAGTTGCCGAAACTAATCAGGAAGCTAATCTGCCTGAGAATATAGATTCGTTTAGCTTTATTAAACGACAGAATTACGGAATTACGGTTTTGAATTTTTATCGATTTGAAAGAGGGTAAATAGAATGAAAGTTGCAGTATTTCCCGGAACATTTGATCCGTTGACGTTAGGACATCTTGACCTGATTAAACGGGGAAGTGCGCTATTTGATCAGTTAGCAGTTGCGGTAATGACTAATCGCAGTAAAAAGCCGTTATTTACGGTTGAAGAACGGGTAGCACAGATTCGTGAAGCCGTTTCGGGGTTGGATAATGTTTCAGTAATCACGAATGACGGCCTAACCGTTGATTTAATGAATAGAATTGGTGCCGATTACTTAATGCGTGGTTTGCGGAATACAACCGATTTTCAATATGAACGTGATATTGCCGCAATGAATAATTTCTTAGATGATCAGTGTGAGACGGTATTCTTCCTTGCAAAGCCAGAATATCAGCACTTGTCTAGCAGTATCTTAAAGGAAGTTACATCTTCTGGTGGTGATATTTCTGCTTACTTGCCAAAAAACATTAATGAAGCACTGAAACAGCGGATTGAAGAGGAGAAGCTAAAGCAGGTTAAGGAGCATAATGAAAAAACAAGATAAGTTAATTATGCGGCGAATATTACTAACTTTATTTGCCGTATTATTTGTCGGCTGGTTCCTGTTTTGGCCGCTTAATAAGTATATTGAGAGTCCGGGGACCGCTGATAGTTTACGTTCTTACGTTAAAATTAAGGGCCATCCTGATAAGCAAAAGGGGAGCTTCATGATTACTTCTGTTTATCTTCAGCAAGCGCGTCCTGCAACCTATCTTTGGGCTAAGTTAACCCCTTATAATACAATTGAAAGCAAGCAAGCCGTTACTGGTGGTCAAAATAATGCAACCTTTGATAAGGTTCAAGACTTTTACATGCAAAGCGCAATTAATGAAGCGATTGCGAACGCATATAAAGCTGCCCATCAGGAAGTCAGCAAACGGTACCTGGGGATCTATGTTCTTGAAGTTGAAAAGAATTCAAAATTCAAAAAAGATATTAAAGTTGGTGATACGATAACCAAAGTTAATGGTCATCACTTTGATACCGCTCAAGGATTTCAGAAGTATATTGCTAAGCGAAAAGTCGGTTCACCGTTAACGGTAACCTATCTTCATGATGGTCATCAGCATACGGTTACTAAGCCATTAGTAAAGATTGCTAGTTCTCGGGCTGGAATTGGGATTGTTTTGACTGATAATGTTAAGGTTCATACTAAAATTCCGGTTAAGGTTAATCCGGGCCAGCTAGGAGGACCTTCTGGTGGCTTAATGTTCAGCTTACAGATCTACCAGCAATTGACTGGTCAGGATTTACGCCACGGACGGAAGATTGCTGGAACTGGAACGATTAATCCTGATGGTTCGGTTGGTGAAATTGGTGGAATTGACAAAAAGGTAATTGCGGCCCATAAAGCTGGTGCAACAATCTTCTTTGCCCCTTATGTCAAGCCATCTAAGCTCCTTCTCAAGTATGAAGAGCAACACATGACGAATTACCAATTAGCCAAGAAAACCGCACAAAAGTCTGCACCGGGGATGAAAGTAGTGCCAGTATCGTCATTTAATGATGCAGTTAAATATTTAAAAGCACATCCATAGCAGGTGTTAAGTTAGAGATCAGAGAACAGCAATTTTCTGGTCTCTTATTTTTTGGATTGAAGGTCGAGTGGGTCTCCGAAGAATGAGGATATAGGTTATTCTTCCCTTTTTAAAATTTAAACGTGCAAAAACTAAATTTTAGCGTTCTTTATTAGTAGGGGATAATTTATGGAACACTTAGAGGAAATCTGGTTGAATTACCGTAATAAAATAATTATGGTTGGCGTTCTTTTAGTAGGGGTTATCATAGTTGGTGGAAAAGTATATCATCTACAGACTAGTGTTAATAATGATCCCTTTGTGACGACTGATAAGAAAATACCGACCACCCAGAAACAATCACAGGTGAAGGGAGGGAAGGCCGTATGTGTCGACATTAAGGGAGCAGTCCTTCATCCAGGAGTTTATCGATTGTCGGGAGGTTCGCGGATAAATGAAGCTTTAGCTGCGGCGGGTCATGAAACTCCCGATGCTGATATGAACCAAGTGAATCTGGCTAAGCAGCTAGTTGACGCTCAGGTTATCTATATTCCGAAAAAGGGTGAACAAATTCCGGCATCATTATCGGGAGGGGGATTATCAACCTCGGCAACAAATGAGAACACTCCTAATGGTGGTCAGGAAATTGTTAATCTTAATACCGCTACTAAAGAGCAATTATGTAAGATTACGGGAATCGGGGATAAAAAAGCGGATCTAATCCTCAAATATCGTCAGGAACATGGAAATTTTAATTCGGTCGATGATCTAAAAAATATTAATGGTTTTGGTGAAAAAACCGTTACTAAGTTGAAACCGATGTTAGCAGTCTAATTTTTAGTTTGATTTTAAGTTTGTTATACTAGTCATCAAAAGTATTCGGAAAGTGTGGAAAAGATGAAAAAGAGGATTGATTGGGATCAATATTTTATGATCCAAGCAGCACTATTAGCATCAAGAAGTACTTGTAATCGGTTATCTGTTGGTGCCGTTTTAGTACGGGATAAGCGGATTATTGCCGGTGGTTACAATGGTTCTGTTTCGGGGGATGCGCATTGCATTGACGAGGGGTGTTACCTACGTGATGGTCATTGTGTAAGAACTATTCATGCTGAGATGAACGCAATCTTGCAATGTGCGAAGTTTGGGATTTCTACTGATGGTGCTAGCTTGTACGTAACTGATTTTCCTTGCTTGCAGTGTACAAAGAGTCTTTTGCAGGCTGGAATCAAGGAAATTAACTATATTCGGAATTATCATAATGATGAGTATGCTATGAAACTAATTAAATTAAAGAATATCCGCCTTAATCAAATTAAATTAGACGACAATATCCTTGAACAGGTTGCTTTGGATCAATACATCCATCCAGAGCAGAAGTAACGATTTATAATCGGGTTATTTTTCCGGCGATTGTTGCCGGATTAGTAACGGTGATTATCCTAAATCATTATTATTGGCTGCTGATTCTGCTTGCGTTAATCTTTTATCGAATCATTAGCTTAAAAGAACGACTAATTTTAATCATAACGTGCTGTATTGCAGTTCTTGTATCAGTTGGGTGTTTTAATGAACAGCAGAAGATTCGGTCAACTACGGTCAAGCAACAGTGCGAGATTACTAATCGGACATACTTGGTTTTACCAGATCAAGTAACAAGTAATGACTATTTTATTAGTGCTCGGGCAACAGATATTAAAACCGGTGAAAGGATAATTCTAGTTTACTTTGCAAAAAATTATCGGGAAGTCCAAAAAATTAGCAAGACAAGGGAACTAGTGCGGTGGACAATTTCCGGGAATAAGCATCCTCTTGAGCCGGCTACTAATTTTAATCAATTTGATTCACAACGTTATTATTGGCAGTTCCATATTTATAATCAGGTTAAGTGTAAACAACTGCGAATTGAGAACGATTATCAGCCAGGATTAACCCAACGGTGTCATATTTTACGTGCAAAGTTATCTACCTACTTTAGCCATTTCCCTCACCCACTTGCTAGTTATTGTCAACAACTAATTTTGGGGATGAAGAATGACCAGAGTGCGGAGATGTTGGAGAATGTTAAACGGTTAGGGTTATTACATTTATTTTGTATTTCTGGGATGCACGTTGTTTTAATAATCGATTGCCTAAGAAAGGGATTGATTAGGGTACGCTTTAATCGCGAAGATATTGAATGGTTCTTAATTGTTAGCCTGCCAGTTTATTTAATTATTGGTGGTGGCTCGATTAGTCTGATTCGAGCTGTGATCATGGCGGAAATGAGCCTGATTCAACGGGTGACGGGATTAAGTTCGCTTGATGGGTGGGCAATGAGTCTGCTTGGCGGTTTATTGTTTGATCCTTGGCTTCTCCTAACTCTCGGTGGTCAGTTAAGTTATTTATTATCGTTTGCATTACAGGTTATTCCTGATAATATTCGCTCTTATCGACAGTCATTACTTCTAAACTTGGTTAGTTTGCCATCAGTGTTGGCATTTGTTTATGAAATTCACCTTTTAACATTTATTTGTAGTTTCCTTATAATTCCATTCTTTTCGGAAATTATTTTCCCAGCTGTAATTATTAGCGCATTGTTATTTAAATGGTTGCCACTTTTCCCAGTACTTGTTAATTCCTTGCTAAGGGAGTTTGAATGGCTTTTAGGTGAACTAAGTAGTTGGCCAGGATTGATTAGGTTTGGCAAACCATCAGTTATCATTATTTGGTTACTGTTTATTGTAACTTTACTAATAATTGATCATTATCGGCTGAGAACATTGCTTTTTCTTGCCGGTTTGTATGCCATTGCTTTTATCACTGTTCATGTACCACTATATGGTGAGGTTAGCTTTGTTGATATTGGTCAGGGTGATAGTGTGATAATTCGCTACCCGTTTAGTAATCGGGTTGAACTCATTGATACAGGTGGAAAATTATCATTTGGGAAACGACTTACGCGAGCAAAAAGGGATTATGCTACGAAGACCAGCATTAATTATTTGAAGAGCTGCGGGGTTAGTAAAATCGATACAATTTACCTTAGCCACCATGATTTAGATCATATTGGTTACTTAACGTCGATTTTACAAAACTTTAGAGTAAAGCGGATTGTGGTGCCAAAGGGAATGGAAAAGCAGTATTCCTTGATGAAGTTAATTCCTGTCGATTATCAACAAGCTCCCCAAATTCTTCCAGTAGTAGCTGGTAATAAATTATCATGCTCAAAGCTCCATGTTCTGCACCCTTTTGACAGAGGAAGAGGAAGAAATGAAGATTCAATGGTTTTAGTAGGAGCCTTTGGTCAGCTTAAATTTATGTTTATGGGAGATTTGGATCGTCAGGGAGAAAGAAATGTTATTCAACGCAACCCTGATTTACGAGTAGATGTCTTAAAATTAGGTCATCATGGTAGTAGAACATCAAGTGATCCGGAATTCATAAGGCAACTTCTTCCACGAATAGGTATTATTTCCGCTGGACGACAAAACCGGTACGGCCATCCTAATCAAGAGACAATAATTACGTTAGGAAAAAATAATGTTAAGTCAATATCAACCCAGAAGTATGGAATGATTCGGTATCGTTACTATGGAAACAACTATCATTGGCAAACAAAACTAAAAGGAGATGAATACGGGTGGATGTTACCACGCTTAAACAACAAATAACGAGTAAAACTCCTGCAATGGTCTATCTTGCCCTTGGAACGCAGCAGGTATTGATACAACGTGTACGTGAGATGTTTATTAATCTGATTCCAGAAGAAGAACGGGTAATGAATGTGGGAAGCTATGATATGGAAACAACACCGCTAGCAGTTGCACTTGATGATGCGATGGCAGCCCCATTTTTTGGTGAACGACGGCTAGTTTTGATCAATAAGCCGTATTTCTTTATTGGAGAAAAAGGACCAACAAAAATCGAACACGATCTTGACTCGCTAAGTAATTATTTACAACATCCGGAGCCATCAACTATTTTGGTTTTCTTAGCCCCATATGAAAAGCTGGATGGTCGTAAAAAGATTGTTAAAGAGTTAAAAAAGGTAGCGGTGACGGTTGATACCGCTCCATTGGATGAAGCACATGCTCGTCAACAGGTCCGTGCTGAGCTTACTAGCAATCAGTATACAATTGATGAAGCGGCCATTGACGAGCTAGTTCAACGGACCAATGCTGACTATGAGTTAATGAATGCTAATTTAAGCAAGTTAAAGTTATTGACATACCAGGATCGTCATATTACCCAGCAGGCGGTTGAAAAGCTAGTGCCCCAATCACTTGATGAAAACGTTTTTGATTTAGTTAATGCTGTTCTTAAGCATGATCAAACGAGATCTATTGACTTGTATGATCAATTAATTGCGGGACAACAACTGCCATTAAGGATTAATGCAGTATTAATTAGCCAGTTTCGCTTATTATTGCAAATAAAAATTTTGAGTTCACGAGGACTTAGTCAAGGGAGCTTGGCGCAGAAATTAAAAGTTCACCCATATCGGGTTAAGCTGGGACTGCGAACCGTTCGTCAATTTAGTTTGCTTGCATTAGAGAATGCATACTTAGGATTGGTTAACATTGAAAAAGCATTGAAAACAACACAACGCGATCCCAAGCTACTCTTCCAACTGTTTATGCTTCAGTATGGACAGCAACAAGGCGTAGGGATGGGTTGACTATGATCAACAAAAGGGGTTTCAGAGTTCGGAGTTTACCGAGCGCTGAAGCCCCTTTGTTAATTGCACAGTCCATGTTTTATCGAGATAATAATGCTTATGTTATAGTTCCTTTTGTTTAAAAAATAAAAAAGTGAAACTTTCCAGTTTCACTTTTTTAATTACTTAGCGTAACGTGCTGAAAGACGTGACTTGTCACGAGCAGCCTTGTTAGCCTTGATAAGACCCTTTGAGTGGGCACGGTCAATTGCTGAGATTGCAGCCTTGTAAAGATCATCAAGGTTATCTGCGCCAGCAAGCTTTGCCTTGTCAAACTTCTTGATAGCAGTACGCATTTTGCTTAATTGGGATGCGTTACGTGCTTCAGCTTTTTCGCTAGTACGAACACGTTCAATTGCTGATTTAATAATTGGCATGAGTTTCACCTCCGTTACCCAATATTCAGTTGACCAGAATTTTCAACATCTGTCATTATACAAAAGACTAGTTCTCAATGCAATAGTAAAGAGGAATTTTGAAACGATTGACTTGCATCTTGGAAGAAAATTGGTTATATTATTAAAGGTTTATTCGAACCATGCCTCTTCTCAGTTTTGCGATCCTCACCGACGCAATACTTAGAACTTGGCGCATTTAAAAATTGAAAGGTGGGAAAATAGCATGGCTATTTCTAAAGAACGTAAGGATCAAATTATCAAGGAATTCGCAACTCACGAAGGTGACACTGGTTCTACCCAAGTACAAGTTGCTGTTTTAACTGCAGATATTAACGAATTGAATGACCACTTGCGTACACACAAGCATGATTACCACTCACAACGTGGTTTGATGAAGAAGATTGGTCACCGTCGTAACCTTTTGGCTTACTTACGTCGGACTGATTTGAATGCTTACCGTGAACTTATCCAAAAGTTGGGTCTTCGTCGGTAATTCATCATCGTGGAAAGCTGGGACTGAAAAGTTCTGGCTTTTTTATTTTTAAATTTTAGCTCTAGAGTACTCTTATTCCAATTCTTAACTATTCTGTGGTAAGATATTACATAGTGATTTTGTACGATAAAATGCCTGAAAAAGGTAAAACTAAACAAAGGAGCTCGCTAAATGAGTAGTATAAAGATAATTCCATTTGGTGGAGTACGCGAAAATGGAAAAAATATGTACGCTGTCGAGATTGAAAACCAGATTTTCATTCTTGATGCTGGATTAAAGTACCCTGAAAATGAATTAATGGGAATTGACGTTGTTATTCCTGACTGGGAATATCTTAAGAAACGAAAAGACGATATAGTCGGTGTTTTCCTTACCCATGGACATGCTGATGCAATTGGTGCATTACCATATTTCTTAATGGATTTTGACGTTCCTGTTTTTGGTAGTGAAATGACGATTGCTTTAGCAAAATTAGCGGTCAAGGGTCATAAAGAAGTTAAAAAGTTTAATGACTTTCACGTTGTTGATGAGTCAACGGCTATTGATTTTAACGATGTTACTGTTTCTTTCTTTGCAACAACCCATACGATTCCAGAAACATTGGGGATTGTCTTGGAAACGTCTGAAGGAAACATTGTTTATACCGGTGACTTTAAGTTTGATCAAACCGCCAGCACCGGATACCAGACTGACCTTGCACGACTAGCTGAAATTGGTTCTCAAGGAGTTTTAGCGTTGTTAAGTGATTCTGCAGGAGCAGGAATTACTGGTGCCTCAGCACGTGAAAAGGATATCGGTGAATATATCCTTGAAACGTTTAAGTATCAAAAAGGGCGGATTGTTGTTGCAAGTGTCGCTTCTAACATTATGCGGGTTCAGCAAATTATTGACGCAGCTGTTAAGGTTGATCGTAAATTGGTCCTTTCAGGTGAAGATATTGAGCAGATTATTGATACTGCAATGCAATTAGGTAAATTAAAGCTTCCTAAGGATCTGCTTATTAGTATGGAAGAAGCCAATGACCTTGAACCAGATCAGGTTGTGATCTTGGAAACCGGGAAGATGGGGGAACCAATTAAGTCACTCCAGCAGATTGCTAATGGGGACAATCCGAAGTTTCATTTATCTGATAACGACTTAGTCTTTGTTACAACAACGCCTTCATATGCTCAAGAAACCGAAGTTCAAAAGACTAAGGATATGATTTATCGGACCGGAGCTGAGGTTAAGTTTGTTTCAGATGATCTTAATCCATCTGGACACGCAAACCAAAATGATGAACAGTTGATACTTAACTTTATGAAGCCCAAGTTCTTTGTTCCAATTCAAGGTGAATACCGACTATTAGATCGTCATGCAGAATTAGCTGAAGAAGTAGGTATTCCTGTAGAAAACATCTTTATTGTAAATAAGGGCGATGTCTTAACTTATAAGAATGGTAAATTCCATGTGGGTGAACACATTGATGTTGCTAATACCATGATTGACGGGACAGGAATTGGTGATATTGGTAATATCGTTTTACGTGATCGTCGAGTATTATCTGAGGATGGAATTTTTGTTGTTGTTGCAACGATTGACCGGAAGAATAAGAAAATTGTTGCTCGTCCACAAATCACGTCTCGTGGCTTTGTTTTTGTTAAAACTAACCGCCAATTGATGAAGCAAAGTGCTGACTTAGTTGAGAAGGTTGTTCAAGAGAACTTAGATCAAAAGGAATTTGATTGGGGACACCTAAAACAGGATGTTCGGGAAAAATTAAACAGGTTCTTGTTTGATCAAACCAAACGACATCCAGTAATCCTTCCGGTAATTATGGAAGTTAACCAAAATTCACGGAAAAAGGTTAGTTCTCAGAAAAATGAAGAGAGTGAGCCTAATAAACAGGATAATAAGAAAAAAGCAAAACGGCATTCGGGTCGTGGCCGTGGGCGGAAACACCATGCCAAGAAAAATAACGCATAAATAATACTGGAGGAAATCAGGGAGTTGGGTATTTAGAACTAAACTTCCTGGTTTCTTGATTTTAAAAGAACTGAAGGTGAAGTAAAATGAATCCTGAACAAACAGAACAGTTTGAAAGGGCTAAGAAGCTTTTTACGGAAAATAAGTGGCGTGATGCAACGACAATTTTGGTTGATTTACAAAATGAGGTGGATGACGAACGACTTACCGAGTGGACAACGAGGGCACTGTATAATTCAAAGCAGTATAAGCTTGCCTATCAAGTTGCCACTCAGAATCCTCAAGTGTTTTCAAATGATGTGAAGTTCCTTGTTCAGGTTGGATTAAAGGCTCAGCATTTTGTTTCTACGCGAGCAATGATTTTACGCCAGCCGGAAGAGGTAATTACTGAACTGCTACCCCTTGTTCAACAGGCGGAATCGGACTATCGTCAGGAATTTAAGACGACAATTCAAAACCAACTCCGGGCTTTCTATCATCTTGGTGATTACCCGCTAGAAGAGCAACGAAAGCGACTATTAGCTGCCGATCAGCTCCCACTAGCTGATTTTATGGTTGGTGCAAAGTTTCTACTTCGTGATCCATTTACCCAGCAATTTGTTAAAGCTGATATTTTAAATATATTGCAACAGCTTAAGTGCCAAGAGGAAATTACAATGCTGTGTATCGATCAGAAAGAGCATTTGATTATTCCTAACAATTTACCGACCGCTTATCAAAATTCTGTAATAGTTAAGTGTCAGCAAATATTAAGCAAGCGATTAGGACAAACCGACCCGCAAATCCTGAGAGCGTTACAAATTCAACTGGATCTTCAAGCAATTTTGTTGAACCCGTTAATTGATGAGGCAATCACGGATCCAGAACAGTGGGTTGATGTAATGTATAAACGAGCTACTACAGGTGAATATAGTGGTAAAAACGAACAGATTATTCATTGGCAGAAAAGACTAAATCAGTTCATTGATAAATTACAATAAAAACATGAATTAAATTATTTACAAATTGGCAGATAGTTGATATCATGTTATAGAATTCTTCTTGAGAGCCATTTGATTAATCTTTTCATTGGCGAAAAGAAGTAGTACAATATCCATAAGGGTGTGTCAGTTGTTTTTTTGGAATGACTGGCATTATACTTGTAAATTCACAGGAGGTTTTCATTAATGGCTGAAAAAGAACATTATGAACGTACAAAGCCCCATGTAAACATTGGTACTATTGGCCACGTTGACCATGGGAAGACTACTTTAACTGCTGCTATCACTAAGGTATTATCAGAAAAGGGCTTGGCTAAGGCTGAAGACTACGCTGATATCGATGCAGCTCCAGAAGAAAAGGAACGTGGTATCACTATTAACACTGCCCACGTTGAATACGAAACTGAAAAGCGTCACTATGCTCACATCGACGCTCCAGGTCACGCGGACTACGTTAAGAACATGATCACTGGTGCCGCACAAATGGATGGTGCTATCCTTGTTGTTGCCGCAACTGATGGTCCTATGCCACAAACTCGTGAACACATTCTTCTTGCCCGTCAGGTTGGTGTTCAATACATCGTTGTATTCTTGAACAAGACTGACTTGGTTGACGATGATGAATTGGTTGACTTGGTTGAAATGGAAGTTCGTGACTTACTTAGCGAATACGATTTCCCTGGTGACGATGTTCCAGTTATTCGTGGTTCTGCTCTTAAGGCACTTGAAGGTGACCCAGAACAAGAAAAGGTTATCCTTCACTTGATGGATGTTATTGATGACTACATCCCAACTCCAAAGCGTCCTACTGACAAGCCATTCATGATGCCTGTCGAAGACGTCTTCACTATTACTGGTCGTGGTACTGTTGCTTCTGGTCGTATCGACCGTGGTACTGTTAAGATCGGTGACGAAGTTGAAATCGTTGGTTTGACTGACGACGTTCTTAAGTCAACTGTTACTGGTTTGGAAATGTTCCACAAGACTCTTGATCTTGGTGAAGCTGGGGACAACGTTGGTGTATTGCTTCGTGGTATTTCACACGATCAAATCGAACGTGGTCAAGTTCTTGCTGAACCAGGTTCCATCCAAACTCACAAGAAGTTCAAGGGTGAAGTTTATGTTATGACCAAGGAAGAAGGGGGTCGTCACACTCCATTCTTCTCAAACTACCGTCCACAATTCTACTTCCACACAACTGATGTTACTGGTACTATTGAATTGCCAGATGGTGTAGAAATGGTTATGCCTGGTGATAACGTAACATTCACTGTTGAATTACAAAAGCCAGTTGCCCTTGAAAAGGGTCTTAAGTTCACTATTCGTGAAGGTGGACACACTGTTGGTGCCGGTGTTGTATCCGACATCTTAGACTAATTTAATTATTAGTTTTAGTGAGAAAAAGGTTCGGTTTCCGAACCTTTTTTGTTTTAAAATTTTTTATCTGATCGAATTTCTTGATTAGTTGCAATTACTACTTACGTACGGTAAACTAGTAGAGTATGTAAAGACCAGCCTGATTAGTGTTTGGTCAATCTGATGTATATTGGAGGAAATAAAATGTCAGCAAAATGGGAACGCGATAGCGACGCCAGTAAAGGTACTTTGACATTTGAAATCGATGTCGACACTATTAAGAAGGGACTTGACGAAGCCTTCGTAGAAACCAAGAAGAAGATTACTGTTCCAGGTTTCCGTAAGGGTCGGGTACCACGTCAAATTTTTGACCAAATGTACGGTGAAGAATCACTTTACCAAGATGCCTTAAACAAGGTATTACCACAAGCTTACAGTGATGCTGTTAAGGAAGCTGGTATTGAACCTGTTGCTCAACCACAAATTAATATCAAGAGCATGGACAAGGACCAACCTTGGGTATTAACTGCTAGTGTTGACGTTAAGCCAGAAGTAAAGCTTGGCGACTACAAGGGAATGGAAGTTCCAAAGCAAGATACTACAGTTAGTGATGCTGACGTTGACGCTGAACTTGAAAAGAAGCGTCAACAACAAGCAGAACTTGTATTAAAGGAAGACAAGCCAGCCGAAAAGGGTGACACTGTTGTTATCGACTATGAAGGTAGCATTGATGGCAAGAAGTTTGATGGTGGCTCCGCTGACAACTACTCCCTTGAATTAGGTTCAGGATCATTTATTCCTGGCTTTGAAGATCAATTGATTGGTCACAACACTGACGATGATGTTGATGTTAAGGTTACATTCCCTGAAGATTACCATGCTAAAGACTTAGCTGGTAAGGAAGCTATCTTTAAGGTAAAGGTTCACGAAATCAAGGAAAAGCAACTTCCAGAACTTGATGATGACTTTGCTAAGGATGTTGACGAAGATGTTGATACTCTTGCTGAATTAAAGGACAAGACTAAGAAGGAATTACAAGAAAACAAGGACAACCAAGCTAAGGCTACTATTGAAGATGCAGCAATTAACGCTGCGGTTGAAAATGCCGAAATTCAAGATATTCCACAATCAATGTTGGATGAAGACACTAACCGTCAAATGCAACAATACTTAGCTGGAATGCAACAACAAGGTATTAGCCCACAAATGTACTTCCAAATCACTGGTACTAAGGAAGATGATTTGAAGAAGCAATTTGCTGCTGATGCTGAACAACGGGTTAAGACTAACTTAGTCCTTGAAGCAATCGTTGACGATGCAGACTTAGCTGCAACTGAAGATGAAATTAAGGCTGAAATTAGTGACCTTGCTAAGCAATATGGCATGAAGGAAGACCAAGTTAAGAACGCTTTGTCTGAAGACATGCTTACACATGACATTAAGATTCGGAAGGCTGTTGACTTAGTTACTGATTCAGCTAAGCAAGTTGAAAAGGCCGATGATAAGAAGGAAGATAAGTAATCGATCCTATTATCAGTTAAATAATATTTAAACGCGAAAAGCATGGGATAAATAAACTTTTCCCATGCTTTCGTGGTTGCAAATAGGCTTCAAGAGTTCGTTTTTACTAGGCAGGCTCTTGAAGCCATTTGTATTACTGTGATATTCGTGTTAATTTAATTTTGATTATTTTTGTAAACTAATCATTCGAATTAATCAGTTAAGTTTGTTATTATTAAAGCAGTATATTTAATAGGAGGCTACAATCCATGTTTGAAGATACTAGTGGTATGGATTCAGTCCACTGTTCATTTTGTGGTAAGTCGCAAGATGAAGTAAAAAAGATTGTTGCGGGCCCGGGGGTTTACATCTGTAATGAATGTGTTGCCCTGTGCCAAGAAATTATTGACCAGGAGCTTGAAGAGGACCGTAAGAACAGTACATTTAAGGTTCCAACACCTGAAGAAATCATGAGCAAGCTTGATGACTACGTAATTGGGCAGTCTGATGCTAAAAAGACCCTTTCTGTTGCGGTTTATAACCATTATAAACGGGTTAATGCAATGACAACTGGTGATAATAATGATACCGAATTGCAAAAGAGTAACATTGCAGTAATTGGGCCAACTGGTTCGGGGAAAACATACTTAGCTCAATCACTAGCACGGATCCTAAACGTTCCGTTTGCAATTGCTGATGCGACTACATTGACTGAAGCAGGATATGTTGGTGAAGATGTTGAAAACATTATTTTAAAGCTTCTTCAGGCTGCAAACTTCGATGTTGAAGCGGCTGAAAAAGGAATTATCTATATCGATGAAATTGATAAGATCGCGAAGAAGAGTGAAAATGTTTCAATTACCCGTGATGTTTCTGGTGAAGGTGTTCAACAGGCTCTCTTGAAGATCCTTGAAGGAACCATCGCTAATGTCCCTCCTCAAGGTGGTCGGAAACACCCTCAACAAGAATTTATTCAGGTTGATACTAAGAATATCCTGTTTATTGTCGGTGGTGCATTTGATGGAATCGAGACAATTGTTAAGGAACGTCTTGGCGATAAGACAATCGGTTTTGGGACTAACTCCGACGAAGCCGCTAATGTTACCGAAAAGAATATTTTGCAACACGTTATTCCTGAAGACCTCCTGAAATTTGGGTTAATTCCAGAATTTATTGGTCGGCTCCCAGTAATGACGGCATTACAAAAGCTCGATAAAGATGATCTTGTCCGGATTTTAACTGAACCGAAGAATGCGCTTGTTAAGCAGTATCAAGAATTAATTCGTCTTGATGGCAGTCAGTTGACCTTTACGGATGGAGCATTACGTGCAATGGCTCAATTAGCAATTAAGCGAAACACCGGGGCCCGGGGTCTTCGTTCGATTATCGAAGGCGTTATGCGTGATGTGATGTTTGATTTGCCAAGCCGAAAGGACGTTGAGAAGGTAATTATCGATAAGCGTTGTGTAACTCAACACACGGAGCCACGATACGTTATGAAGGGCGAAAAGGAAGCTTCATAATTTAAGAAAGGTGAGTGCAAGGCAGTGCAAGTCAATAATGTTGATTTAACGATCAGTGCGGTAGAACCCAAACAATACCCTGCAACTAACTATCCGGAGATTGCACTTGTTGGTCGATCGAACGTCGGTAAATCGTCATTAACCAATGTCCTAATTAACCGACGGAACTTTGCTCATACATCTAGCCAGCCGGGAAAAACACAAACATTAAACTTCTATAATGTTGAAGATGAACTATACTTTGTTGATGTTCCTGGTTATGGCTACGCAAAAGTTTCCAAAAAGGAACGGGAACGATTTGGTAAGATGATTGAGGAATACTTAACAACACGTCAACAATTACGTGGTGTTATTCAATTGGTTGATGGTCGACATAAACCGACAGCTGATGATGTTTCAATGTATCAGTGGCTTGCTTATTATGATATTCCGACCCTAATTGTTGGGACGAAGATTGATAAGGTTAAGCCAAATGCTCGAAATCGGGTAAAAAATGATATTAGCAAAACGCTGGACTTAACACCTAAGACACCATTGATATTATTCTCTGCCGTTAAAAAGCAGGGGAAGGATCAAGTGTGGAATTGGATTGAACAGCGAATTGGGGAGGAACAAAAGTAATGGATTTCGATCAATACCAAAATGCGGCAAAACGGACGCTCTATGGTAATGAACAAGTATTAACTAATTGTGCGTTGGGGTTAGCTGGCGAATCTGGTCAAGTAGTTGACCTGGTAAAGAACTATACCTTCCGTGGTCGCAAATTAGATCGTCAACAACTTATTCATGAAATGGGTGATGTTCTTTGGTACCTTTCACAAATTGCCGAATGGGCTGATATTCCGTTTGATGAAGTTGCTAAGACTAATATTAATGAATTAAATAAACGCTATCCACAAGGGTTTAAAAAACAGGATTAACTAATAGTAAAGCGGCAAGAGTGGTTTCAACTAACACCATTCTTGTCGCTTTACTTATTACTTGTTATTATCTTCCTTTTTGGCTGTTTCTTTATCTTTTTCAGTATCTTTGGGTTGTTTCTTCGTCTTTTTGGGATCAACCGCAAATTGATCAAACAGCTTATCTAATTGCGTACTGCGTCGGGTAACAAGTCCCATTTTCAACACTCTCCTCTAGTTTTTTCATACTCTAGCATAAAAAGGGCTGAAAGTACAATTATCTGGACAGATCCTTTGCGTTGTTCCTTTGATTTAACGTATAATTAATACTTAGCAATTTAAGTGGAGGAATTTTTATGGCAAGTGAACACCTTGAACATAAACTGGCATTATTACCGGATAAGCCTGGTTGCTATTTGATGAAGAATATTAACGATCAGATTATCTATGTCGGCAAAGCCAAAAACTTAAAGAATCGGGTTCGCTCTTACTTTAAGAGTTCGCATACGGGAAAAGTGGCGAAAATGGTATCCGAGATTGCTGATTTTGAAACGATCGTGACCTCAACAAATAAGGAATCATTTTTACTGGAAATTACGTTAATTCAAAAGCACCAACCCTACTTTAATATTAGGTTAAAACGGGGAACTGGTTATCCGTACATCAAGATTACCAATGAACGGGATCCGCGGACAATGATTACGGGGCAGGTAAAGAAGGATGGTGCTTATTACTTTGGCCCTTATCCAAACGTTTATGCTGCTGAAGAAACCCTTCATTTCATTCAGAAAGTATATCCTTTGCGGCGCTGTAATGGCTACCAAAATCGACCGTGTTTGTATTACCATATGGGACAATGCCTTGGTGCCTGCTTTAAAACTGTCCCTCGTGAAGAATACGATGAGCAAATTAAGCGGATTAAGTCTTTCTTAAACGGGAATACAGCGACTGTGAAGCGTCGGTTAACCAAGCAAATGGATGAAGCAGCAGCAAATTTGGAGTTTGAACGTGCGGCTGAGATTCGTGACCAGTTACACTATATTAAAGTAACGGTTGAAAAGCAGAAGATTATTTCTAACGATAAGACACCGCGAGATCTCTTTAATTTCTATATGGATAAGGGTTGGTTGTCTATCCAAGTGTTCTTTATTCGTCAGGCGCGTTTAATGAAGCGGGAAAAACGGTTATTTCCGGTTGTTGATACTGATGTCGAAGAAATGACTAGTTTTATTCTGCAATTTTATAATCGCCGAAATAATGTTTTACCAAAAGAAATTCTTCTGCCCAACGGCCTCCCAAATAAAGAAATTAGTGAAATTTTAGGAGTACCGGTAAGAACGCCCGTACGGGGTGAAAAACGTGATTTAATGGCGATGGCACGTGAAAATGCCCAATTATCTCTTGATGAAAAGTTCCGGCTTCTTGAGCTTGATACCAAGAAGACAACTGGCGCAATGAAAGAAATTACTGATGCGTTAGGACTACCGGAAGGACATAAGATTGAAGCCTTTGATCACTCACATATCCAAGGGGCTGACCCGGTTAGTGCAATGGTTGTTTTTGTTGACGGCGAACCAGCGAAGAAACTTTATCGAAAATATAAACTGAAGAGTGTAATTAATCATGCTGATGAAGCTGCTAGTACGCGAGAGGTAATTCGTCGCCGTTATTCACGACTACTGAAGGAAAATAAGCCAATGCCTGACATGATCTTCATGGATGGTGGTGAAATTCAAATGAACGCGGTTAAAGATGTGCTTGAAAACGAACTCGGCTTGGATATTCCAGTAGTTGGAATGGTTAAAAATGATAAGCACAAGACAGCGGATCTTCTTTTTGGTGACCATGATGAACATATTAATTTGAATCCGCGGAGTCAGGGATTTTACCTTGTTCAACGGATTCAAGATGAGGTTCACCGCTTCGCAATTACTTTCCACCGGCGAGTTCATGCTCGTCATTCGATGGCCTCACGATTGGATGCGATTAAGGGGGTCGGACCACGGACCCGAACAAAGCTGCTGCAAAAATATGGTTCAATTACCAAAATCGCTGCAGCTCCAGTCGAGGATATTCATTCGTTAGGAATTAACATGAAGACTGCCCAGCTAATTAAAGTTTCTCTTCAAGGAAACGCCGAAATAGCTAAGGGTAGTAGTCATGATTGATTTTGACGCTGGTAATTTTTTCCAATATACTTGTAATTAGAACAGAAGAACGGAGAAATCAACTTATGAATACTTTTGTTGATCAAATTAAAATTGAAGCTCATGCCGGAAAAGGCGGAAATGGAATGGTTTCCTTTCGGCGTGAAAAATATGTCCCTAATGGTGGACCATCCGGTGGTGATGGTGGCCACGGCGGTAATATCGTCCTGAAAGTTGACGAGGGACTAAGAACATTAATGGACTTTCGTTATTACCGAATTTTTAAAGCAAAAAACGGTGGCAACGGGATGAGTAAGCAGATGACCGGTCCGAGTGCAGAAGACACTGTTATTAGCGTGCCTCAAGGGACAACGGTTCGGGACTTGGATACTGGTAAAATCATTGGCGACCTTGTTGAGAATGGTCAAACCTTGGTAGTTGCCAAGGGTGGCCGTGGAGGTCGTGGTAATATTCACTTTGCCAGTGCGAAGAACCCAGCTCCTGAAATTGCCGAAAATGGCGAACCAGGACAGGATCGCTATCTCGAACTTGAATTGAAAATGCTTGCTGATGTCGGCTTAGTTGGCTTTCCATCAGTTGGTAAGTCGACCCTATTATCGGTTGTTACTGGCGCTAAGCCGAAAATTGCGGCCTATGAATTTACGACATTAGTTCCTAACTTAGGGATGGTCCTATTGCCTGATGGTCGTGACTTTGCAATGGCTGACATGCCAGGATTGATTGAAGGAGCTTCTAAGGGTGTTGGCCTTGGCTTGAAGTTTCTTCGTCATATTGAACGGACGCGGGTCCTTCTTCACCTGGTCGATATGAGCAGTGATGATCCAAAGCAAGCGATTGAGCGATTTAAGAAGATTAATCATGAATTAGCTAACTACGATCCAGAGCTTTTGAAGCGCCCACAAATTGTCGTCGCAACGAAGATGGATTTGCCAAATGCTGAAAAGAATCTAGCCGCCTTTAAGAAAGACTTGGTAGCTGACAAGACACTAGCAAAGCAGCCTGAAATTTTTCCAATTTCAGCAGTTACTCATCAGGGAGTTCAACAACTAATGCAATTAACTGCTGACCTGCTCGATAAGACGCCAGCATTCGATAGTGAAAGTCATGACGAACAACTTGAGGCAACTTACAAGGCTGAAGCACCAGAAAAAGATCAGGCAGCCTTTACCATTAGTCGTGATGAAGATGGTACTTGGGTTCTTGGCGGTGAAAAGCTTCTCCGCTTATTCAAGATGACCGATCTAACCCATGAAGAAAGTCAGTTACGATTTGCTCGTCAGCTTCGTCATATGGGAGTTGATGAAGCATTACGGGCTAAGGGAATTCAAGACGGTGATACTGTCCGGATCGATAAATTTGTCTTTGAATTTGTACAATAATAAATAAAAATCAGAAGGAATTGAGGAAAAAGCATGCAGCTTGAATTTTTAGGAACTGGAGCCGGCTCACCAAGTAAGCAGCGAAACGTTACTAGTGTTGCCTTGAAATTATTAGAAGAGTTAAATGAAATTTGGTTATTTGATGCGGGAGAAGCAACCCAACACCAAATTCTTCACACGACGATTCGCCCAAGAAAGGTAACAAAGATCTTTATTACCCACCTTCACGGCGACCATATTTTTGGCTTACCAGGATTCTTAAGTTCACGGTCATTTCAGGGTGGAAATGAGCCGTTAACAATTTATGGACCGGTGGGAATTAAAAAGTTTGTGATAACGGCCCTTCAGGTGAGTGAATCACGACTAAGTTATCCTCTGAAATTCGTTGAAATTGATCATAGTCAAGAATTATTTAACGATCGCGGCTTTAAAGTAACAACGATGTCACTTGACCATAAGATTGCTTGCTACGGCTACCGGATTGAAGAGGCTGATCATCCTGGTGAGCTGCAAGTAGATAAGTTACGTCAAGATAATATTCCTTCTGGGCCAATCTACGGTCAATTAAAAGCAGGAAAGACAGTTAAGCTTGACGATGGGAGAGTAATTGATGGGAGAAACTATATTGGAAAACCGCAACCAGGGCGAATTATCGCAATTCTTGGCGACACACGGCAAACGCCTAACGCGGTAGTCCTTGCTCATCAAGCGGACGTTCTCGTGCATGAAAGTACGTTTGCTAAAAATGAGGCCAAAATGGCGCACAATTACTATCACTCAACGAGTCTCCAAGCGGCGGAGGTTGCCAAGCAGGCAGGCGCAAAGAAGTTATTGTTGACCCATATTTCAGCACGGTATACAGGGAAAGCGGCATACCAGTTAGCATACCAGGTCCGTGATGTTGTACCAGACACGAGGGTAGTAAATGACTTTGATGTGATTGATGTCCCATTTAAAAAATAAGTAGACTAGCAAGGAGGTCCTTAAGATGAAGAAAAGGTTTAAGCAACTACGATTCTTAAAAAACAAGGTAGTTTTGATAACTGGTGGCGATAGTGGAATCGGCAAGGCATTGGCTCTTGAAGCAGCGCGGCGGGGAGCAATTGTGATTGTGGTAGCACGGGATCAAAAGCGCTTGGAAAAAGTTGCTAACCAGTGCTTGATTTTATCTGGTCGACCTGCCTTTTCTTACCAGCTAGATGTTACTGATCCTGACCAAATTGATGCTGTTTTATCTCAAATTCAGCATGAGGTTGGGGGAATTGATGCTCTTGTTAATTCGGCTGGTCTGGGAGATTTCTCACCAGCAACTGGTGAATCGTTCGCAACGCTTAAACGAATGACTGATGTTAACCTCCTTGCTCTAATGTACATTAGTCGTTGTGTCGCCCGCCAAATGATGGATCAGGGTTATGGGGCAATTATCAATCTTGGTTCAATGGCCGGAAAAATTCCAACACCGAATAGTGCGGCATACTCCGCCACTAAAGCAGGAGTCAATCAGTTTGATAACGTCTTACGAATGGAAGTTGCTGACTATGGTGTGCAGGTTTTAACGGTTAATCCTGGACCAATTAATACCCCATTTTTTGAAAAGGCGGATACTCAGGGAAAATATCGGGCCCACTTGCCAAAGTGGATGTTTATTTCTCCAGATAAGCTTGCTGAACAAATCTGGGATAACGTTGGCTACAAGACACGGGAAATCAATCTTCCAGGGTATGTAACCTGCCTAAGCTGGATATATGGAATTATTCCTGGTCTCGGTGATTGGGCAATCAAAAAGTTCTTTGATTTTCAGCAAAACAAGAAAGAACTATAATTAACTCTCCAGGCAATGGGGTGGGACGATCAAAATTGTCAGTCTCACTCCTCTCTTGATTTTAAAAACGAATGGTGATTTGAATGGTAGAAGCACAGTATGATTGGCAACGGATAGCAGCACCAGATAAGCAAATAGTGGGGCGATTGAGTCAAGAATTAGGGATTAGTCCTGTGATTGCACGATTGTTAGCAGAACGAGGAATTACTACTCCAGAAGAGGCTCATCGTTTTATTCAACCGTCGATGCAAGCAGTTCATGATCCGCACCAACTTCATGATATGGATAAGGCTGTTGAACGGATTCAAAAAGCGGTAGCAGCAGGAGAACAAATAACCGTTTATGGTGATTATGATGCTGATGGGATTACCAGTACTGCCCTGATGTATGAAGTCCTCCAGGATGTTGGCGCTAACGTTAATTATTATGTTCCCAACCGTTTTCGTGACGGTTATGGACCAAATGCAGAAGCATATCAAAAAATAATTGATCAGGGAACAACATTGATCATTACCGTTGATAACGGGGTAAGTGGTAAGGCAGTCATCGATCCGGTTATCAAGCAGGGGATCGACGTTATTGTAACGGACCACCACGAGATGCCCGAAGACTTGCCTAATGCTTACGCGATTGTGCACCCGCGTTACCCGGGAAGTAATTACCCGTTTACTGATCTATCTGGGGTTGGCGTAGCGTTTAAAGTAGCGTGGGCGTTGCTGGATGAATTTCCAGAAGAGCTGCTTGATCTGGTTGCAATTGGTGAAATTGCTGATGTCGTTAGTGTTGGTGATGAGAATCGGCCGCTAATTATGATGGGAATTCAAGAACTTCGTCAGGGGATGCGTCCGGGACTACATGCGCTAGTTAAAGAAGCAGGGATTAGTGAACAGTCCTTGACTGATCAGGATATCGGTTTTGTAATTGCCCCACGGTTAAACGCGTTAGGGCGGATTGCTGATGCTAATGAGGGCGTTGAACTGTTAACGACCCTTGATGAGGATCGCGCAACTAAATTGGCAAAGGCAGTTGACCAAGCTAATAGCAAGCGCCAGGAGCTGGTGAATGAGATCATGGGAGAGGCTCAGCAGCAGGTTGAGCGGTTACCTCAGGATCAACCGGTATTGTTGGTGATTGGTCATGACTGGCATCAGGGAGTTTTAGGCATTGTTGCAAGTCGCTTAATGGATCAAACGGGGAAACCAACCATTGTAGCTAGTACAAATGATGACCAAAAGATTGCTAAGGGTTCTGGCCGAAGCGTAGATGGCTTTAACCTGTTTGCCGCCCTGGATGGTCATCGGGATCTAATGACTTCATTCGGTGGTCACCCAGCTGCTTGTGGTTTAGGTTTTGCGACTGAAAATGGCGAAAAATTACGAGATGTTTTAATTAGTGAGGCAGAAAACCAGCATTTTGATGGAAAGAAAAAGCAACCATTGGAAATTGCTGCTTCGATTAGTCCTGCTGAAATAAATATGCAATTATATGACCAGTTAGTGAGTCTTTCGCCGTTTGGTCCGGGAAATGAACAGCCAGTCTTTGAATTACAGCCGGATCAAATTAATAGCATTGTCACTATGGGGAAGGATAACTCACACCTGAAATTTATGGTGGGCGGTCCACAGTCTCAGGTTACGGTAATTGCGTTTGGTAAGGGGAAACTTGCTGCAGTTTTAAAAGCAGCGATGGCAAGTCAAATTAAGCTGGCAGTTAAACTCTCAATTAATGAGTGGCGGGGAAAACGAACGGTTCAGTTGATGTTAGAGGATATTAGCATCGATAGTCCAGTAATTATTGATCAGCGAACCAACAAACTAAATCCGCAACTCTTTAATGAGACGGGATATTACATTGCGTTTGACAAAAAGCTGCGCGATAATATTCAGCCACATTTACCAGAGGGGAGTGCATTATCACCTGCTGAAGCAGCCCAGACTGACTTTTCTGCTCAACGAGTAACAATTGTTGATTGCCCATCGAACCTTGAAGAATTTGAAAAGTTATTTAGTAATGATCAGCAGGCACCTTCACTGATTCGGCTACTGCTTTTTCAGCCTCACAGCGTTTATTTAAGCGGGATGCCCGTTCGGGATGAATTTGCCCGCTTATATCGTCTAGTAGTGAGAACGACTCAAATTGACTTGAATCGGCAATTAAACCAGTTAAGTTCCCAGCTAAAAATTAATGCTGACCGATTAATTTTTATGTTAAGAGTGTTTTCTGCGGCCGGATTTGTTACAATAAAAGATGGTATTTTAAAACCTGTCAGTGACGTAAATAAAACTGACATAAAAGAAACAAGCCCATACCAGCGACGCGTTGCTCAATATCAGGCAGAACAAGTGCTGTTATTTAGTGATAGTAAGGCTCTGGCAAAGTGGGTATTGAACTGTCTAAACATACATTAAAGGAGACAATTTTTTCTTATGACTTTAGACCTCTACAAGTACGTTGCGAGTGTCCCAGATTTTCCTGAAAAGGGCGTAATTTTTCGGGACATTTTACCATTAATGGCGAATGGTGCAGCGTTTAAGCAAGCAACTGACGAGCTTTGTGAATACGCTAAGGACAAAAAGGTTGATATGGTTGTGGGACCAGAAGCACGGGGATTCATCGTTGGTTGTCCAATTGCTCGTGAATTGCAAGTTGGGTTTGCACCAGCACGAAAAAAGGGCAAGCTTCCCCGGAAGGCTGTTAGTGCCACCTATGATCTAGAATACGACGAAGCAACCTTGCAAATGGAAGCCGATTCTATTAAGCCAGGTCAACGGGTATTAGTTGTTGATGATCTTTTAGCTACTGGTGGTACCATTTCCGCAACTATTAAAATGGTTGAAGAACTTGGTGGAATTGTCGTTGGTTGTGCCTTCTTAATCGAATTGAAAGATTTACATGGTCGGGAAAAGATTAAAGACTATGACATGAAAGCATTAATGGAGTTTTAGTATCAAAAATAGGGGTATTTATTAATGATTTTCTTGATTGTTTTTGGTGGCTTAATGTTAATCTTAGGTGGTTTTTACCTTGCTAATTCATGGCAACAATACCGTGAATGGAAGGGTGGAACGATCATCGTTGTTCTTAGCTTAGCTGCTGTAATATATGGTGTAATTAATCTTCCAGCATTTAACCGGAGTAAGCAACATTCTTCATCTGAAGCTCAATCTTCTCAGGTTACAAGTAATAGTGGGAGTATGTCATCATTTTCTAATAAGGCTAATATCGGTTCCGAAACTGGTTCAGCTTCTCAAGAAAATAAGGAAATGGCAATCTTACGTCAGCTCCAAAAGGGATATTCCAAGTTTGGTGATGTTTCTTTTGATAGCAAAACTAAGACCTACAAGGTAACGCCAACGGATGATGATACTGTTAATGCACTTAAGCAGTTAGCTCAAGATCCTAGCCAAGCTGAACAAATGGGTTGGAGCAAGTTAACAAGTTCTTTCAAGAAAAACTCTAAGGATATTGATAAGGCAATCGGGGATGATTACTCACTTAGTATCATGAATCCCGCTGATGATAGTCAGGCCATGTACACAGCAAAGAATGGCAAGACAACTTATGATATTGCAAATCAATAATTACCTTTACTGTGGAACACAATTTTGATACAATTTGGTTGTTCGGTTTTATTCTGAATAACCAATCATGGAGAGTTGGCAGAGTGGTAATGCACCGGACTCGAAATCCGGCGAACCCGTGTAGAGCGGGCGCGCAGGTTCAAATCCTGTACTCTCCTTTATATAGCAAAGAGGATCCTTGATATACAAGGGTTCTCTTTTTGTTTGTACATCAAATCATCACTTCTTAATTTTTGTGTGAAATAGAAGATGATATATTATCTAAGATAACGATTAAACTCGTTATTTTGGGATTTCTTGTAAAAAAGAAAATTGCTCATGCTTTACAAACCCATTAATTAAGAGTACAGTGTTTAATATTAAAAATTAATGAGAAAGGAGTGGGACAATGGATGACCAAGCAAAAATTGCCTTGTTACAAAAGGTAATTCAGTTTAATACCGTTAATGGCAATGAACAACCTTTGGCCGGATATTTGAAAGAGGTGCTTGCCCAACATCATATTGATAGTCAATTGGTTAAGTTTGCGGATAAGCGGACATGCTTAGTAGCTGAGATCGGTGATCAACCCGGGAAAGTGCTGGCTTTTGCTGGGCACATGGATACGGTAGCGACTGGTGATCCAGCAAAATGGCAATACCCGCCTTTCTCAGGGAAAATCGTCAATGGTAATATTTACGGTCGTGGTTCGGTGGACATGAAGGGTGGTCTAACAGCCATGGTCATTAGCTTAATTCAGATGAAAGAAGCAGGACTGCCAAAGCATGGTAAGGTTCGCTTATTACTTTCGGTTGATGAAGAAGTTGGTGGTCAGGGATCGATGTTGTTAACGCAAAAGGGATACGCCGATGATTTGGATGCCATGGTAATGGGTGAAGCCAGTTCAAACCAGCTTGAATATGCTCACTGTGGTTCATTTGATTATAAAATTGAATCTTTTGGCAAGACGGCGCACAGTTCACGTCCTGATTTAGGTATTAACGCGGTAGCAAATTTGGCCCGCTTTATTGATGGTGAACGAACTGCCTTTGCTGATGCTCAACCGAGTCCCGTTCTTGGTAAGGTGATTCACTCGGTAACCGTCTTTCATGGTGGTGAGCAATTAAATTCGATTCCGGATTATGCTTACTTGAAGGGAAATGTGCGGACCGTTCCTGAGTGTGATAATAAAGAGACGCAAGCACGATTGCAAAAAATTATCGATCAGCTGAATAAGCAGGGTGCCCAGCTACGTCTTAAAGTAGTTGCTAGCTTTGCACCAGTCGTAACTGATCCGCATGATCCGTTCATCAATCTTGTTAGTGATGCGGTTGCGGCTACCAAGGGAAGTAAGCCAAAGGTGATTGTTTCACACGGGGCAACCGATGCTTCTCGGTATTCATTAGCTGAAAGGCCGTTTTCGTTCGTTGAGTATGGACCAGGGGATGATCGCCAATCTCACCAGATTAACGAACACCTTTTAGTTGATGATTTTTTACAAGCACCGACGATTTATCAACAGATTGCTGAAAAATTTCTAATTTAATTTTAATAAATTTGTTGACTTTATAAGAAATTAGACTATAGTAATAACCAATATTCAAAAACGATCAACAGAATTAGTACTAGGGAATTTTGTTTAGAGAGTTAGCGATTGATGGGATGCTAACCAAATGACTCTAGGAAACACATCTGCTAGTTGAATTTCTGAAAAAAGTAGGAATGACCGGGGAGCCCGTTATCGCCAAGAGTTTATTGATTGAACTTATTAAGGTTGTTTTTGTGAGAAAGCAGCAAGGACGAGGTGGGACCGCGGCAACGCCCTCGTTACCATTAATGTGGTAGCGAAGGCGTTTTTTGTTTAATCAACGAACTTAGTGAGTCGGTTATCGTGAGGTGATCGAAAAGTGGGGTGGAACCGCGCATTCGCGTCCTCTAAAGCAATGATGCTTTGGAGGGCTTTTTTATTTAGGAGGGAAATAGTCATGAGAACACAACGACTTATTCGCATACTAATCGCATTAACCTTAATGATTGCTCTATTACCAATTGCTGGCTGCAAAAAGTCTGCTAATCCTAATTACCGTGCTAATCACGTTGATCAATGGTCACGGATTAAGAAATCAGGTCAGCTCAATATCGGGGTTGATGATAGCTTTGTACCAATGGACTTTCGCCAGAAAAACGGGAAATTAGTTGGCTATGACGTTGATCTTTCGCGAGCAGTCTGCAAAGTGCTCGGGTTAAAGGCTAACTTTCAATCGATCGACTGGTCAATGAAAGAAACCGAATTAAAGAATGGAACGATTGACGTAATTTGGAATGGCTATACCGCAACTCCAGAACGGCAGAAAAAGGAAGCCTTTAGCCGGGTTTATGAACGTTCTGGACAGTCACTGGTCGTTAAAAAGAACTCGGGAATTAATAGCTTCAAGGATATGCAGGGGGAAAAGCTTGGTCTTCAAGAAGGCTCGACAGCTTTTACTGACTTCAATAAGTACCCACGGTTGCTAAAAAGGTATATTAGCGGGTCGCCAATCATTTATCAGGATAACAACTCTGCCTTTATGGATTTAAAAGCAGGACGGACACAAGGAGTTCTTGCCGGAACGATTGATGCTGGTTATTATGCGAAAAATTTAGCTAAGACTAACCAATATAAGCTTATTGGTAGTAATGTCTTTCCGCAAGATCGGGTTGCCGTCGGGATGCGCAAGGGGGACCGAACATTAGTAAAGAAGATCAATTATGCTCTTGGCGTCCTGCAAAAAGACGGGACCCTTCGACGAATTAATGAAAAATGGTTAGGAATTGATTCTAATTATTTGGGATCGACGAAGGAGTTTCGGAATTAGTAGTAATTAAATTTTAAATCGTGCTTATACAAATAGAAAGTGGCTTGATTACAGAAAAATTCTGTAATCAAGCCGCTATTGTAATATTTAAAATTCTATGGAGACGCATCCGTAAAACTTAATTAAATAAATTGAACCCCACCGTCGATTTGGACTGCTTGACCGGTCATGTAGTCGGATTTGGTTGAAGCAAGGTAAGATACAAAGTTAGCAACATCTGATGGGTGCTCGACACGACCAAGGGCGATTCCGTCGATGGCTGCCTTTAGGTATTGACCTTTTTCACCGCCGTTTTCTTCCACCATCTTTTCGTCGATGAAGTCCCACATATCAGTACCAACGATACCAGGGCAATATGCATTAACGGTGATGTTAAACTTAGCTAATTCTTTAGCAGCAACTTGAGTTAAACCACGGATAGCAAACTTAGTTGAAGAGTAGGCACCGAGTTGTTCATAACCAATATGTCCAGCAATACTTGAGGCGTTGATAATCTTACGAATTTTATCGCCATCATCTTGCTTCTTAAATTGTTCGGCAGCTGCTTGAATGCCAAAGAGAACACTGTCAACATTTGTTGCATAGATCTTATGGAAGTCTTCTGCAGATTCGTCAAGTAAGTTGCAAATTTGAGCAATCCCTGCATTATTAATGTAAGTATCAAGACGACCAAAGTTATCAACGGCTGTCTTAACAAGCATTTCGTGAGTACTCTTCTTGGAAACATCACCTGGCGCAGAAACAACTTTAAATCCCTTATCAGCTAATTCCTTAGTAGTTTTATCGGTTTCGTCTTTATGGTAGCCATTAATAACCATTGCATAGCCATCTTTACCGAGTTGTTCGGCAATTCCTTTACCAATACCACGACTACTACCAGTAATAACAGCGACTTTTTGTTCTTCAACCATACTAAGATCTCCTTTTATGATTCACAGAGTATCAATCAACAAGTTTATTATTGCACAAAATAGTTAAAATGGATAGAAAGCGTTTTAAATTTGATGTTCTATTTGAGTTAATTGGAAGCTTTTCACGCTTCACTTTAAGATGATAATGCCAAATGAAGACGTCCATCGCTTAAACTATCTCTACATGAATCAACTTTAAAACAAAAACCCAAGCGTCACTTTTTATGACTAAATACAAACCTGACTTTAAAGCTAAAATTGTCCACGAATATCTGACTACTCCACAAAGTTCTCGAGCCTTGGGGCGCAAATACAGTATCAGTAGCCGACTGATCAGGAAATGGATTCAAAGATATCGCTTAAGTGGGATAGACGCCTTGAAACGGCGTCGTCATCCACGAACCCTTACCGCAGATTTTAAGTTGAGTGTGATAGACTACTACCAAACTCATGAGGAATCGATGGTTAAAGTAGCGGCTCGATTTGACGTGCAAGCGTGCCAAATTTCACTTTGGCGGTCACAGTTCAAGCGAGATGGTATTGAAGCCTTGAAACCTCACCCGAAAGGTAGGCCGTCAAAGGTGAAACATACTAAGAAACGACTTCGTCGTCTTACTAATAAGACTGAAGTGGAACGTTTAAAAGAAGAACTTGCCAAGAAAAGCCAAGAACTCTATGACACAAAATTGGAACGTGACATCTTAAAAAAATCGTTGGCCCTGTTCGGACCCTCCAAGGCAAAGAGAAAACGCAAATAGTTGATCAGATCAGGGCAGATCAAGCATCGCTACCGAAGAAATATCGCTATAAGATTGGTGACATTCTCCATAAAATCAACCTTCCTAAGGCTACTTACCATGATGAGCGCAAGCGCATCGCTAACCATCATGATAAATATGCGAGTGTTAAGCAAGTGATTCTTAGCGTGGCTAAAGAAGGGCAAGTCCGCGGACGATGGACCTACGGTTATCGTCGCGTGAACCAAAAACTGCGGGCAATGGGCATTCATTTGGCGGACATGACGGTGAACAAGTTGATGGCGAAATTAGATGTTCAAGTGGCACTGTATAATCGCCACCGTAGTGGTAAATACTCATCTTATGAAGGTAATGTGGGCACAGTTGCGGATAATCTACTAAAACAACAATTTCAGGCCACCATTCCTTATCAAGTCCTCCACACAGATGTTTCTCAAGTTCGCTTAGCTAATCACAGTTGGGCTTATATTTCCTCAATTATCGATGAAGCCAGTAAGGAAGTTTTAGCCTTCCAATTGAGTCAACATCCTGATCGACAGTTGATTACCGCTACTCTCAACGAGCTATGTACAAAGCTGCCTGATAATGCTCAACCAATTATTCATTCTGATCAGGGGTGGCACTATCAACTGGGGTACTATACCCAAAAGTTAGCTGATAATCACTTTATTCAAAGTATGTCCCGTAAGGGAAATTGTCATGATAACGCACCAATGGAGAGTTTCTTTCACCTGTTTAAGACAGAGTTATTAGATGGTTTCCCACCATGTAAAGACTTAGCTGAATTAAAATCACTCTCAGCTCAATACATTCATTACTTTAATTACCAACGTATCTCCTTAAAAACAAAAGGTATGACTCCGGTTGAATACCGAAATCATACCTTGGTAGCTTAAATAATCAATTTTGTCTAACTTTTTTGTTGCACTTCACAACGCTTGGGTTCATTCTTAAATTAATTTTCATTACGTAAGCTAGGAACCTCTTGATCATTATCCTTATTTGGGCTCCACCAGCCTTGCTTATTAATATAGTTGCTTGGTAAACACATGAAAACCAATACAACGATTTCTAAAGCAGCCATCAGTCCTTCGCAAAATGCGTTATCAACGTTTCCTAAAACAACTGAAAGGAGCCAAACGGCAAACAGGAACCAACCGGAAAGGCCGACATCCCGAAGCCGACGAACAGTGATTGAAATTGCGGGGAAGATATTAGCAAACCCGAAAACTCCCATGATAACTACGATGATTAGTACCATCCCCAGTCCTTGGGTTGTCCCGTTTACCAAGGAGCCAATTGATGAAACCCCAGAAGCGGCTAGTAGAAGCCATAAAATAGCATAAATAATGACGTTCATTAACACTGCCCACCAGTAATCCGCTCTGGTTGAGGTTGTCTGATATTTAAATGCATTTTCCCAATAATATTTGTAAGCCTTTAACATAATTACATTCCTCCTAATCATTATATTTACTATAGCATATTAATGGAGGCCTTAATTATTAAAAACCTCCCTAATGCATATCAGTTTATATTATTCTGTATTCACACTAGAATATAAGTATGGGAAGGAAAGGTATTGGATTTTTATATAAAGGAGCTGATTTTAATGAAAATTGCTAAAAAGCCACTTTCTAAAAAGCAAAAAATTGCGGCTGTTAGTTTGATTAGCAGCGCAATTGCCTTACCCGTATGCATTTTTGCCAAAAAGCATTCAAAATAAAGAATAAAATATAGCAGTAACTTAAAAACTGTCACCTGAGTTAATAACTTGGGTGGCAGTTTATTTTGGTATTAATGGCTAAAAACTAAGAATGTATTTTTATTGAGCAGTGTAACCCCCGTCAGTAACAAATTCAGAGCCAGTACTGAATGAAGAACGATCAGAAGCGAGGAAGACACACATGTTAGCAATTTCATCTGCGTCACCGAGCCGGCCCATTGGGTGTAATGCTTCCAAATCAGCCCGTATTTCTGGGTAGGCATCAACCATTGGTGTATGAGCGTATCCAGGGTGAACAGAGTTGATCCGAATTGGATAGTTCTTGTCACAGCAGTAGAGGGCAGCGGACTTAGTGATTAGTCGAACGGCACCCTTAGCAGCGTTGTAAGAGAAGAGGTTTGGAATCCCAATTAATCCAGCGATTGAGCAAAGGTTAATGATCGATCCACCATTCTTCTTCATATGCTTGATGGCATATTTTTGACCAAGCATAACTCCATCAAGGTCAACGGAAAGAATCTTGTGGAAGTCTTCCATCTTAACGTCTTCAGCATTATCGAACAGCAGGATTCCAGCGTTATTCAGCAAAATATTCACTGGCCCGAAAACTTCTTCAGCTTTCTTAAATACTTCTGGCCATGAAGATTCATCAGAAACATCTTGCTTGATGAAAATGGCCTTATCACCAAATTGTTCAGCCTGTTTTTGTCCTTCAGCATCATCAACATCAGTCATGACAACCTTAGCTCCTTCATCAATGAAGGCCTTGGTACTTGCAAGACCGAACCCCTTAGCCGCACCAGTTACAATCGCGATTTTGCCTTCTAGTTCACCCATAAAGAAACACCCTTTCTATATAGAAACCAACATTAATTTATTTGTAATCGCTTACATGTTAATGTTATCACTAAGTAATAGATAAAACAAACTTAATTGATGATAAAAGGTGATTAACCTTGTGGCTTTATGGTTGGAACTCCTTTGCTGACTAAGTCTTTAATATTAAGCAACTCATTTAATTGAATTTTTATTTTGCTATATTTAATATAGTGTATTATTATTCATTAATAACAAATAATTTTAGTGTTATATGAATATCGGATGTATGATATGATTTTATTGTAAACGGTTACCTTAGCAAATGTTTTTTCAGGAGGGGTCATCATGGAAAAGCAGAAGCAAATTGATATTTTAGCGAAGTTGATCAGTATTAAGTCAGTAAACGATAACGAGGGCGAAGTCGCTGACTATATCGAATCACTTTTTGCCCCATATCAAGATCAGGGGGTTCAGATTGATCGGATTCAATACGCTCCAGGACGAGATAATTTGGTAGTGACAATTGGTTCTGGTGACCGGATTTTGGGCTTTTCTGGTCATGAGGATGTAGTTTCTGCTGGGGATGAAGCTGATTGGCAGACGGATCCATTTCAAGCAACGATAAAAGATGGTAATTTGTACGGCCGTGGCGCTTCTGATATGAAGAGTGGGTTAGCTGCTTTAATTATCAGTATGCTTGAGATGCTCGAAGATAATTCAGTTCCTGGGAAAATTAGGTTACTTTGTACGGTTGGCGAAGAGACGGGCGAGTATGGTGCGGCTCAACTCACCAAAGAAGGCTATGCGGATGGGTTAGCTGGTCTAATCATTGCTGAACCGGGGAATGATATGACTGAGATCGGCTACACGTCGAAGGGAGTCATTGATTATATTGTTACCTCGGTAGGAAAGCAGGCCCATAGTTCTCAACCGGAAAAGGGGATTAACGCGATTGATCACCTAATTGATTTTGCGACCCAAGTAAAGCCGTTAATGGCACAATTTGATCAGGTAAACCCAATTCTGGGTAAACTGACCCATGTTCAATCCGTTTTCCAGGGTAGTTCGCAGATTAATTCCGTTCCTGATAAGGCAATTATTAAAGGGAACATCCGAACGATTCCTGAATACCCGAATAAGGTCGTCTTTGCTGCCTTAAATGATCTGGTAGAAAAGTTGAACCAGAAGGATGGCTATGATTTAAGTATTCGTTATAGTTTTCCGGAAGAAGCAATGCCGGGAGACAAGAATGCTCCATTGATTAAGCTGATGGAAAAGGTTCATGGTGAAATATTTAAGGATCGCCCAGTAAAAGCAATCGGTCAATCTGGTGCAAGTGATGGTTCAGAATTTCTTCATGGAAAAGGTGACTTTGCAATTGCGGAAATTGGACCAGGGAACAATACGCAACACCAAACTGATGAATTCGTGAATATTGAAACTTTTTATAAGTCAGTCGAATTCTATAAACAAGTAGCTAAGGAATTCTTTACAAAGTAGGTGAGCTTATGGAGAAAAAAGTAGAAAAGAAGCATCGGTTCCATATGCCCTCGGCCTTTACAATTCTTTTCTTGCTGATTGCTTTAATCGCAGTCTTGACCTGGATTATACCGGCTGGGGAATACAAAGTTAATAGTGCGGGAAATATGATCTCTGGTACTTATCACACGGTTGCTAGTCACCCGTAAGGAATTTGGGACATCTTTATGGCGCCAATTATTGGAATGATTGGTGATAAGGCAACTACTGGTGCGATTGATATTGCTCTTTTTATTCTGGTTATTGGTGGTTTTCTGGGGGTTGTTAATAAGACTGGCGCTCTGGACGACGGTATCCGTTCGATTGTGGAGAATTCTAAGGGACATGAAAAACGGTTAATTGTTGTGCTGACGATTATCTTTGCAATTGGTGCTTCCACGTATGGAATGGGTGAAGAAACCCTCGCATTTTTCCCGCTGATCGTCCCAATCATGATGGGAGTCGGCTATGACTCACTTGTTGCTGCTGGGATTATTTTACTCGGGACTAGGGTTGGTGATTTAGCATCAACAGTTAATCCGTTCTCAACCGGGGTCGCTTCTGGTATCATTAAAATTTCTCCTGGATCAGGACTCGGTTCCCGGATCATCTTATTGATCATTGTGACCGCCTTAACGATTGCTTTTGTATTACGCTATGCTGACAAGATTAAAAAGGATCCGACAAAATCATTAGTTTATTCGCAACGAAAAGCGGATATGAAGTTCTTTGAAGTTGACCAGCGGACGACAAAACCACAACCGTTAACCAAGGTTTAAAAGCATGTCCTCTGGGTCTTTGCTTTAACGTTTATCATTATGATTGTGGGGTTAGTTCCCTGGACAAGTATTAATAAGTCCTGGACATTCTTTGAAAGCTTTACTAAATGGCTCACCCAGATTCCGTTCCTTGGCGACTTCTTAGGTGCTGATATGACCGCATTGGGTAGTTGGTACTTTAACGAAATTACAATGCTGTTCTTATTTATGTCAGTCGTCATTATGTTTGTTGGTCACATTAAAGAAACCGAATTTATTAATTCCTTTATGAGTGGGATGAGTGACCTGCTGAATGTTGCAATTATTGTTGCGGTTGCTCGGGGAATCCAGGTTGTTATGAATAACGGTAAGATTACCGGAACAATCCTTCATTGGGGTGAAATTCCTTTAGCGGGAATGCCCAAAGCTGCTTTTATTATCTTAGCCTTTATATTCTTTATTATTCTCTCATTCCTGATCCCATCAAGCTCTGGATTAGCTGCAGCAACGATGGGGATTATGGGTTCGTTGGCTCAGTTTGCCCACGTTGACGGGAGTGTATTGGTTACTTCTTACCAGGCCGCTACGGGATTGATTACTGCAATTACACCGACTGCTGGAATGCTGGTTGGTGCTCTCGCTCTTTCACGGATCCCAATTACGATCTATTGGAAGTGGGTTTATAAATTTATTCTTCTCCTATTCTTAGTAACTTGTGTTTACCTCGCAATCTTAACAGCACTTTAAAAGTAAAGCAGGCAAGTGATCGTCAACCAATTCGATTCCTTGTCTGCTTTTAATTATTCAAATTGCTAAAATTCGCCCGGCTTAGCAATGTAATCATCACGGCCGTTTGGATTTCCAGACCACTTATATTTGTCATACCAGATTGAGTGCTTTTCTTCATCGAGCATTGCAATTGCTTCCATTTCATCCGCGTCTAATTCAAAATCATAGACATCACGATTTTCTCGCATCCGTTCTTCATGAATTGATTTAGGGATAACGATGAAGCCTTGCTGAAGCTCCCAGCGAAGGATCACTTGTGCTGGTGACTTCCCATGCTCCTTAGCAATCTTATCAATCACTGGACTATTTAGTAGTTGACCATTGCCTAGTGGTGACCAGGCTTCCAATTGAATGTGATTATCCTGACAGAAGGCAACGGTATCCGGTTGATGAATTCGTGGGTTGAACTCAATCTGGTTGACCATTGGCATGATATTAGCGTGATCCATTAAATTCTGGAGGTGGTTAACATCAAAGTTGCAAACCCCAATTGCCCGCGCCTGTCCGTCATTATAAATCGCTTCTAGTGCTCGCCAGCTTTCGATATATTTATTAAATACGGGCCAGTGGAGAAGGAGGAGATCAACATGGTCGGTGCCAAGCTTCCTTAATTGTTCATTAAAGGCATTTCGAAGCTGATCAAAGTTCCCTTGGTCCCCGTTAAAAATCTTGGTAGTAAGGAAAAGCTGCTTTCGCTCAATTCCTGAGTCTTTAATTCCTTGACCAACCTGTTCTTCATTTCCATATTGTTTAGCAGTATCAATTAACCGATAATGATTTTTAATCGCGTCAGTAACGACCTTGGCGGTTTGATTAAAGGGAATTTTCCAAACCCCAAAACCAATTTGTGGCATTTCAATCCCATTACTTAGCTTAATTAATTTTTGTTGATTTTTATTCAACATTTTCACCTTCTCAGGTTAATTTTAGCAGTAATTGTTCTGGGTGATGAAGATGAATTATATTTAACTGGTTTATTTCCATTGATAATTCTTTTGGGCGGGTTTTTTAAGGCCAATTACTTTCTTATTGCATTTAACTTTGATTGTTTCTGGACGACTATAATCAGTCGACTGAACCGATCTGGTAAGAGCGGCGGCTTGATTGCTAATGCTTGTCTTGTCATTTTTGGTCATTTCTTGAAAACCTGGCTTGACCTGAATGATAATTGTTTTGCGATTAAGATAATAAATTCGCTGAATATATTTTGCATAATCATAATTACCCGGATCACTGTCGGCATATTCCTGATGCTCTTCAAGGTTATCAGTAAGCTGCTGATTGATCCTTCTTAAAGGTTGTTGCTTAGCATTTGCATTGCCAATATTTAGGATTAGACTAAAAGATAAGACCAATAAAATAATGAACGCTTTTTTATGCATAATGGACTCCTTAGTGACTTGAAAGTGGCAAAGTGTGAGGTGCTTTTGATGAAAGATGAATTAACGATTTCTAAAATAACGACTGAAATGATCAAGATACCTCTGGAGCGACCATTTATTACTCATCTCCATACGGTTAATGCAATCCATGCAATCAGGGTGAAGATAAGATTGAAAAATGGGCTAGTTGGTATCGGTGCCGCAACTCCAAATGAAATGGTTACGGGTGATAATATTGACACTCTTAAGATAATTATTGAAGAGGTAATTGCACCACGACTAATTAACTCTTCTTTGGCTAATGTTGAACCCCTGATGAAACGATTGCATACTGCTGTAGTAGCAAACGGACCAGCAAAGGCCGCGGTTGATATCGCAATTTATGACTTGTTAACTCAAATTTACCACGTGTCACTTAACCATTTGCTTGGTGGGAGTAAACAATCAATGGCGACCGACTATACTATCAGCATTGGTAAGCCAACTGAAATGGTGGAGCAGGCAAAGAAGGCGGTTCAACGTGGGTTTACTGCATTAAAGATTAAACTTGGCGACCATTCCATTGATGAGAATGTGGAGAGTGTTAAGCAAATTGCTCAAGCTGTCGGATCGGACGTTACATTACGCCTTGATGTTAATCAAGGGTGGAGTTATAAGCAAGCCTTGCGAGCTTTCAACATGCTAGCTGACGCGAATCTAAACCTTGATTTTATTGAGCAGCCGCTTCCAGCAAATCAGTTGCGTGAGTTAGCGCTGCTCCGTCAGCAATCAACCATTCCGTTAATGTTGGATGAAAGTGTATTTACACCAGCGGATGCCTTACGGGTAATTAAAGCGGGAGCAACAGATTATGTTAATATTAAATTAATGAAGTGTGGAGGAATCTACGAAGCAACTAAGATTAATCAGTTGTGTGAAAGTGCAGGAATTCCGTGCATGGTTGGTAGTATGATTGAGGCTCCTGAAAGTATTGCGGCTGCGGTAGCCTTTGCTAATGCTCACGCTAATGTTTACTTTATTGATCTTGACTCAGTTTATATGATTAAGAATGATCTCGATTTGGGCGGCCTTAAGCGGGTTGGAATCCATTTATGGCACGTGTAATTTTAAATTTCCTGGCATTATTTTATGATGCTGGGATTTTTCATTTTCCACATTACGTCTAAATTCGTTATAATTAATGTATTATTTTTTTCGAGGTTAGACATGAGTAAAGTATATGCAGTTAGGAAGGGGCGGCACCCAGGAATTTATCTTACCTGGCCAGAATGTCAGCAGGAAATTAATGGTTATCCGGGTGCGGTGTATAAGAGCTTTTCCAGTAAGTCGTTAGCTAGAGAATGGCTTGCTGGCGATGATAAAAGTCAAACAAAAGATAAAGATCATGATGGTAAGCTAAATGATCCAAATATCATTTACCTGTATACAGATGGTGGTTCACGCAATCACGGTAATAAGCCGGGGCAGCACGTTAAGCAAACAGATAAAGCGGCTTGGGCATTGCTGATCAGTAAAGGTAGTCAGCAATTTACCAAGACTGGTGGTGAGTTTGGCGCGACGAATAATCGGATGGAATTAATGGCGCTCCGGAATGCTCTCCAGATTTTAGTAAAGAACCAAAAACAAGAGGACCCAATTATTGCAGTTCTTGACTCACACTATGTCCTAGACCCGATCATGAAGAATTGGTTGAATGGTTGGCAACATCGGGGGTGGAAAACAAGCACTGGTTCACCGGTGGCTAATCAAGAGTTGTGGCAAGAGGTTATTCAATTACTACCACAGTTTAAGCAGCTACATTTTCAATGGACTAAGGGACATGCAAACAACCAAGGCAATGTTATTGTTGATCACTTATTAAACCAAACAATGGATCAAATGGGGGAAGAATAATGAAAATTGGAATTGATAAGATGGCATTTGCAACTACTGACGAGTATATTGATTTACGCGAGTTAGCTCGTGAACGGGGAGATGAGCCTGATAAGTACACGATTGGAATTGGTCAGGATCGGCAGGCAGTTGTTCCACCAACTCAAGATATTGTCACTTTGGGAGCAGCAGCAGCCAAGAAGCTATTATCCGAAGATGACAAAAAACATCTTTCCACTGTGATTGTAGCTACTGAATCGGGGATTGATAATTCTAAGGCAAGTGCCATTTATATCAAACATCTTTTGGAACTGGATGATTTTACCCGTGCAGTTGAATTAAAGGAAGCCTGTTATTCAGCAACGGCAGGGATTCAGTTTGCTAAGGGATTAGTTGCGATGAATCCTCAGTCGACAGTCTTAGTAATTGCAGCTGATATTGCTCGTTATGGGTTGAAAACACCTGGTGAGGTTACCCAAGGAGCTGGGGCAGTCGCAATGTTGATTTCTGCTGACCCTCACATCTTGGCTCTTGAGGATACTACGGTTTCATATACAAAGGATGTTATGGATTTTTGGCGGCCGCTTTACGCAACCGAAGCACATGTGGATGGCAAATACTCGACTAATGTTTACATTGACTTTTTCCTCCAATGCTGGCAACGCTATCAACAAATGACCGGACGCCAATTAGATGATTTTGCTGCCTTAACTTTCCACTTGCCATTTACCAAGATGGGGAAGAAGGCATTGGAGGCGCTTCTCAAGGACAATCAATCACCGGTTGCTAATAAATTGCGTGAGCAGCTGACCGCAAGTCAAAAGTACTGTCGTGAGGTAGGAAACCTCTATACTGGTTCACTTTACCTTGGAGTAATGTCACTCTTACAAAATGGTCAAGTTAATCCTGGGGACCGGATTGGTCTCTTTAGTTACGGTTCCGGAGCAGAAGGTGAATTCTACAGTGGGATTCTTCAGCCTCACTTTGAAAAATACTTGAGTGACGTTAAGGATGATCTAGCAAATCATCATCAGGTTTCAATTGCTGAATATGAGAAGCAGTTCAATTCACAACTGGGGATGAACCCGGATGATGTTGAATTAGATTGGCAATCAGATCCAGCACCGTTTATATTAAAGGGTCAAAAGGAACACAAACGGATTTATCAGGAAAAGAAATAAAGTGTTACAATATAATTAACACAAACGGGGAGCTTGTATAACAGGCTGAGAGGAAGATGTGATCTTCGACCCATGGGACCTGATTTGGATAATGCCAACGGAGGGAATTCAGTTAAGAATTTTAGAATCGATCAGGTAGGTGCCTGGTCGATTTTTCTTTATCAAGATCAAGTTTCGCTAATCAATAAAAGGATGGTGAAACTGATGCAACATAAGACATCACTGGTAGAAAATGGAATGATTTGGTGCGGCGCGGGAATATCAATTGCAGAGATTTTGACAGGAACTTACTTAGCGCCATTGGGAATGGTTAAAGGAATAACAGCCATTATCTTAGGTCATTTAATTGGCTGTGGGTTGCTTTTCCTTGCTGGAATAATCGGTGGCCAGTTGCGGATTAGTGCGATGGAATCGGTAAAAATCAGTTTTGGCCAATTTGGTGGAATCTTTTTTGCTAGTCTAAATGTTTTACAACTGATTGGCTGGACGGGAATCATGATTTATGATGGATCGCTGGCGGCTAATGGCCTTTGGAAGTTAGGCCAACCATTATGGTGCGGATTGATTGGATTCCTAATTATAGTGTGGTTAATTATCGGGATTCGTCGCTTAAGATGGCTGAACACCATTGCTTTAACTGCTTTATTACTTTTGACGATTTGGTTGTGCTATTTAATTTTTGCAGAGCCACATGTTAATAGCCACTTGGGGACACTATCATTTGGGCAAGGATTAGAATTGGCCGTTTCAATGCCCCTATCCTGGCTTCCTTTAATTTCTGATTATACTTCTGTTGCCCAAAAACCGATCCAAGCGAGTGGAGTTAGTGCGTTCACTTATGGTGTCATTAGCTGTTGGATGGCAATTATTGGTCTTGGCTCAACTCTATTAACCGGGCAGACAGATATTGCCAAAATAATGGTCGGTGCTGGTGTTGGAATTAGCGGATTAATTATTGTTCTCCTCTCAACGGTTACAACCACGTTTATGGATGCTTATTCTGCAGGAGTATCTGCGCAAACATTAAAGGTTAAGTGGTCCTCACGTTTAACGGCGATTATTGTAACCGTTATTGGAAGTGCTGGTGCAATTATTTTGCCGATGGATAATTTTAGTAACTTCCTTTATATCATTAGCTCAGTCTTTACCCCGATGATTGCCATTCAGATTATGGATCGCTTTGTTCTTCGGCTTGACAATAAGGATCGCTGGATTAGTTGGAATCATTTTATCTTATGGCTAATTGGTTTTATAGTATACCGCTGCTTAATGTTAGTAGATCTTCCCGTAGGAAATACGTTGCCCGATATTTTAATTGTGATCTTTTTGGTGTGGATTGTCGATCACAAAAAAAGGCAGGAATGAACAAAATTATTAGTTCATTCCTACCCTCAATAAAGAAACATTGCTAATTAAAGGGAAGTTTAGAAAATGTGGTCACGGTATAGACCAATAACCTTGCCAAGAATAGTAACGTTATCCAGATAAATAGGCGCCATTGCATCGTTCTCAGGTTGAAGGCGGAATCGGTGATTCTCTGGCTCTTTATAGAACCGTTTGCAAGTAGCTTCATTATCACTTGTCATTGCAATCACAATCTCACCATCTTTAGCGGTTGATTGCTTACGAACAATTACGTCATCACCATCAAGAATTCCGGCTTTGATCATGCTAGTACCGTGAATTTTTAACATGAATAATCCAGATGCATCTTTAATTGAAGGTGGTAGGGGAAAATAATCTGTGGTGTCTTCTACTGCTAAGATAGGCTGTCCTGCGGTAACAACACCGATCATTGGGATCTCTTTTTGCTCTGGTTCAATTCCTAAGAGATCTAATCCCTGTTTAGTAATCTCAAGTGCTCGCGGCTTGGAAGGATCCTTTTGTAGGTAACCTTCCTTGATTAGATTATTTAGGTGAGAATGGACAGTAGAGGTTGAGGAAAGGCCAACAGTTCCACAGATTTCACGGACTGTTGGTGGATACCCGTGATCCTTAACGTGTTTATAAATGCAACTTAATACGGCAATTTGTTTTTGACTTGCTACTTTTGCCATTTTGACACCTCATTTGGCTAGATTATTATTAATCTTAGAATACCATAGTAATCGTCAACTTTCAAACGTACGTTCGCGAAGAAGTTAGTACATATCTTGAAAATAATTATTAAGTTAGCTAAGATCGAAGTAAATAGTTAAATTAAGGATATTTGGAATGCGAGGAGATAATTATGGCTGAATCTACAGACCAAGAAAAATTATTAAAGCGAATTAACGAGCTTGCCCATAAAAATAAAGAAGAAGGGTTAACAGAGGCTGAAACTAAGGAACGGGCAAAACTACGGAAAGAGTATCTTAAGAACTTCCGTGAAGCAATGCGGAGTAATATCGAAATGATGCGAATCTTTGATGATAATGGTAAAGAGGTTACTCCGGAAAAGGTTCGTGAAATTCAACGGAAAAAGGGATTACGTGATGATTAACCTTGTTTAGCCCTTTTCAATTCGACTACTTTCGTGTACTATTGAACAGTAACTAAAAAAGGAGGAAAGTAGTTGTGGCATTAACAATTTCATTGGTAATCCTCGCCTTACTAATCGGTTTAGTTGGCGGTTTCTTTGGTGCTCGTCGTTACATGGAAAACTATCTCCGCAATAATCCACCTATTAGTGAAGAAATGTTGCGGACGATGATGTTGCAAATGGGCCAAAAGCCATCTAGTCGAAAGTTACATCAAATGATGCAAACCATGAAGGCACAAGCCAAAAAAGCAAACAAGTAATTAAATAAAAAAAGAAACTGGAATTTTATTTCCGGTTTCTTTTTTATTTAGAAATCATCGTCTTTTGGTTTAGGCGGCATGATGTATTTATAGTTAGGATTGATTTGGTGATCTAGCTCATCAAATGATTGCTGCATTTCGCTCTCTAACTTAGCTTGGCTTTCCTCGTCAAGTTTGTTCTTCCGGTCAATATAAATTGGCTTTCCAAAGGTAATGTGACGGGAATGCCGTTTAAACAATTCACTAAATTTGAGTGGCCCTTGGTAGACCACAGGAACCAGCGGAACGTTTGCTAATTTAGCAATTAATGTTGCTCCACCCTTTAATTTACTGGAATAGCGGGAGCCTGATGGAAAAATAATTGTTGATAGATCTGTTTTTCGTAAGATTTGTACCGGCTTTTTTATTGCTGAAGGACCAGGATGTTTGCGGTCAACCGGGAAGGCGTTTAACTTTTTTAAAAAGTAGGCAGCAATTGGGTTCTTGAATAACTCCTTCTTTGCCATAAAGCTAAATTTCTTGGGGTAGATTGCGAGGGCAATTAAAACTGGATCCATCCATGTTCGATGGGGAGCAACAATGATATAATTGCCGTCAGGTATGTTTTCCTTATTATAAATTTTTGCTTTGCCATTGATTAGGTTTAAGAATGGTTGAACAATGGCAACGAGAAATGAATATAACATAAAATCATCCAATCTAATCTGTATAATAACTGGCATTATTATGACTAAAAAAGTAATTCCTTGCAAGTCTAAAAGAGGTGAATAATAAATGGATGACGAAAATTTATTGAAGGCAGACGAACGAATTGACCAATTATATAGTCAGGATGTCCAAATCATTCAGAATCCCCATTGCTTTGCTTTTTCTCTTGACGCTGTTCTTCTAGCTGACTTTGTTCGCCCAAATAAGAAGCGTCAGGCGAACATCATTGATCTTTGTGCTGGTAATGGTGCGATTGGCCTCTTCCTGCATAATAAGCTTGGTGGTCATTTTACAGAGGTCGAGTTGCAGAGGCCAATTGCTGATATGGCGGAACGGACAATTAAGCTGAACCGTCTTGAGGAACGTTATGATGTTTTGAATATGGATATTAAAGATATTTACAATCAAATTCCCAAGGATTCTGCGGATATTGTCCTGTGCAATCCGCCATATTTCCCCAATAACGAACATAGTCAAAAGAACCCTAATCGAGCTTTAGCAATTGCACGGCATGAAATCACAACTAATTTGACAATGGTTGTAGAAAAGATGAGTGGCTTATTGAAAATGAATGGTCGGGGATACTTAGTTCATAGACCGGATCGCTTAGCAGAAATCTTGACTGAATTAACCAGTCATCGTCTTGCGCCCAAGCGGATTCGCTTTATTCATCCCAAACCGGATCGGGAAGCTAATATTGTCTTGATTGAAGTAATAAAAGATGGGGGAAACGGGGGAATCCGAATTGTCCCGCCATTAGTGGTTAATCAACCCAATGGTGAATACGGACCCGAGGTGCAACAGTTATTATATGGAGATAAAAAGTAAACATTATTATATATATGTCCTTCATTGTGCAGACAAAAGCCTTTATTGTGGCTTTACCACTAACGTACAACAACGATTCAATACCCATCAGTCTTATAAGGGAGCTAAATATACTCGTGTAAAATCACGCCACCCGCTCCGATTGATGTATTGGTGCGAATACCCAACAAAGCATAAGGCGTTAAGTGCTGAATACCATTTTAAGCACCAAAGCAGACGACAAAAGGAACGCTACCTTCATGTAAGAGGAATCAAGATTTAAATTAATTCATTAAGTTAAGGATAAATGCTTGTCAGATGAGATGCTTTTTTGTATACTATATTTCGGTGTTAAACGCCAATTTCACACCCAATAGGATGGTGGTTAATGTGCTATTTTAGTTTGACTGCCAGATGATTATTGGGGAGGAAAAAACATTTTGGAGGTACATATTTTATGTCTGTTGTTACTATGAAGCAATTGCTTGAAGCCGGTGTTCACTTCGGTCACCAAACTCGCCGTTGGAACCCAAAGATGGAAGAATACATCTTTACTGAACGTAACGGTATCTACATCATTGACTTACAAAAGACTGTTAAGTTAATCGATACTGCTTACAACTACATGAAGGATGTTGCTGCTGATGGTGGTGTTGTTCTTTTTGTTGGTACTAAGAAGCAAGCTCAAGATGCAATTGAAGAAGAAGCTACTCGTGCAGGTCAATACTACGTTAACCACCGTTGGTTAGGTGGTACCTTGACTAACTGGAAGACTATTCAGTCACGGATTGCTCGTTTGAAGGAATTGAAGAAGATGTCTGAAGACGGCACTTTTGATGTTCTTCCAAAGAAGGAAGTTGCTGTTTTGACTAAGCAACGCGAAAAGCTTGAACGTTTCTTAGGTGGTATTGAAGATATGCCAAAGATCCCTGATGTAATGTTCATCGTGGACCCACACAAGGAACAAATTGCTGTTAAGGAAGCTCAAAAGCTTCACATTCCAATCGTTGCTATGGTTGATACCAACACTGACCCTGACGACATCGATTACGTAATTCCATCAAACGATGATGCTATTCGTGCCGTTCGTCTTATCACTTCCAAGATGGCTGATGCTGTTATCGAAGGTAAGCAAGGTCAAGATGACAACAAGCAAGCTGATGCTAACGACGCAACTGAAGAACATGAAGAAGTTTCTGAAGATTCATTGAAGAATCTTAAGGACAGCGTTGAAGGCAAGTAATTAAACGATAATTAAGTATTAAATACTTGGGCTGTTTGCGTACGGACCATTGTGGCCTGAGTACCAAATAGCCTTTTTTATTAAAAAGTTAAACGAAGGAGAGATCTAATCATGGCTGAAATTAAAGCTGCTCAAGTTATGGAATTACGTAAGAAATCTGGTGCCGGTATCATGGATGCCAAGAAGGCATTAGTTGCTAGTGATGGTGACATGGATAAGGCAATGGACTACTTACGTGAAAAGGGTATTGCCAAAGCTGCTAAGAAGAGTGATCGTGTTGCTGCCGAAGGGTTAGCTGACATTGCTGTTAGTGGTAATACCGCTGCTATCGTTGAATTAAACTCAGAAACTGACTTCGTTGCTGCAAGTGACCCATTCAAGGACTTACTGAAGAAGGTTACTAAGTTAATCAGCGAAAACAAGCCTGCAAACGTGGAAGAAGCGCTTGCTATGAAGACCGAAAACGGCACTTTAAATGATGACTTGATCAGCACTACTCAAAAGACCGGTGAAAAGATCAGTCTTCGTCGTTTTGCAGTTGTTGAAAAGAACGATAACGACAGTTTTGGTGCATACCTTCACCAAGGTGGCCAAATCGCTGCTCTTGTTGTTCTTGAAGGTGGAAATGAAGATGCAGCTAAGGATGTTGCCATGCACGTTGCTGCTATCAACCCTGAATTCATGACTCGTGATGATGTATCTCAAGATCGTCTTGATCACGAACGTGAAGTCTTCAAGGAAGAAACCTTAAATGAAGGTAAGCCTGCTAAGATCGTTGACAAGATCGTTGAAGGTCGTTTGAACAAGTTCCTTTCACAAATTTGCTTGGCCGACCAAGACTTTGTTAAGAACCCAGACCAAACTGTTGCAGAATTTGTTTCTGCTAACGATGGTAAGTTGAAGTCATTTATTCGTTACGAAGTTGGTGAAGGAATCGAAAAGAAGCAAGATGACTTTGCTCAAGAAGTTAAGGACCAAATGAACTAAACAACGTTCGGCTAAAAAGTGCGTACTCTTTGAAGTGCGCCTTTTTTTGAAAACATTACCATTAGGAGGCAGGTTTATGTCAGACATTAAATACAATCGTGTCATTTTAAAGCTCAGTGGGGAAGCTCTAGCCGGTGAAAAAAGTTTTGGGATTAATCCACCAGTACTTAAAGATGTTGCCAAGGAATTAAAAGAAGTTCATGAATTAGGGGTTCAAATTGCTATCGTTGTTGGTGGTGGAAATATGTGGCGTGGCGTTACCGGGGCTGAACTCGGTATGGAACGTGCCCAGGCTGACTACATTGGAATGTTAGCAACTATTATGAATGCGCTATCTCTTCAAGATGCCTTGGAATCACTTGATGTTCCAACCCGGGTCCAAACTTCTATTGAAATGCGTCAAATTGCGGAACCATATATTCGACGGAAGGCTATTCGCCATCTTGAAAAGGACCGAATTGTGATTTTTGCTGGTGGTACAGGAAGCCCATACTTCTCAACTGATACTACTGCTGCATTACGCGCAGCTGAAATTAATGCAGATGCTATCTTAATGGGAAAGAACGGCGTTGATGGTGTTTATAATGCTGATCCAAATAAGGATGCTAGCGCGGTTAAGTTTGATCATTTAACTCACATGGATCTGATTGAAAAGAATCTCCATGTTATGGATACCACCGCAAGTTCACTTTCTATGGATAATCATATTCCATTAGTTGTATTTAACCTAAATACTCCCGGAAATATTATGAAGGTTGTTAAGGGACAAGAAGTTGGAACCACGATTGAGGGGGATTAACCTATGGCTACAGGTAAACAAATTTTAAATGAAGCAAAGGACAAAATGGCAAAGTCTGGAGATGCATTACGTCGGACTTTAGCTGATATTCGTGCAGGACGAGCAAATGCTAGTCTGCTTAATGGTGTGAAAGTAGATTACTATGGTGCTCCAACACCACTTAACCAGGTGGCATCAATTACAATTCCTGAAGCACGTCAATTACTTGTTACTCCATATGATGAAAGCTCATTAGATAACATTGAAAAAGCAATTTATGCTGCAAATCTTGGCTTAACACCACAAAATGATGGTTCAGCAATTCGGATTTTGATTCCACAATTAACTGAAGAACGGCGAAAAGAGCTTGTTAAGGATGTTAAGGCTGAACTTGAAAAGGCCAAGGTTGCTGTTCGAAATGTTCGTCGTGAAGCGATGGATGACTTGAAGAAGGGTAACAAAGACGGCGATTTCAATGATGATGAATTTCATGATCTTGAAAAGAAGGTTCAAACCGAGACCGACAACGGGATTAAGAACCTTGAAAATATTGCTGCTGATAAGGAAAAAGAATTAATGGGCTAGATTAGTCTCAATTACTAATTAAGAGTGGGAAAATGAATTAGGAAGCTAGTTCATTCTCGCCCTTTTTTTGGTTGGGGTTGGCTTTTCTCCCTAATACATTTATAATTGACAAGTAGTTTTTACTTTAAACACAAAATTTTGTCTGGAGGAACTATTTTGTTTGGCAAAAAAGAAGGATCCTCGACTAGTAATGCGAAGTTAGACCCAAACCGAATTCCTGACCATATTGCGATTATTATGGATGGAAACGGTCGCTGGGCTCAAGAGCGTCATTTGCCACGTGTTGCAGGCCATAAACAGGGAATGCAGACCGTAAAAAATGTAACGATCGCTGCTAGTGAATTAGGGGTAAAGGTTCTATCACTCTACGCTTTTTCTACCGAGAATTGGAAACGACCTTCGAGTGAAGTAAGTTATTTGATGCAACTACCAATCAAGTTCTTTTCAACTTTTGTTCCAGATTTAGTTAAGCATAATGTTCGGGTGATGGTGATGGGTGACATTACTAAATTACCTCAAGGAACTCAAAAAGCAGTTAATGACGCAATTGCTGATACGGCTGATTGTAACGAGATGATTCTAAACTTTGCCTTAAACTATGGCAGTCGTGATGAAATCATCCGGGCAACCCAACAAATTGCAAAGAAAGTGGCTGCTAAAGAGATTAGTGTTGATCAAATTGACGAACAGTTACTGTCTCAAAATATGATGACAGCAGACCTAGATAAGTTAGCAGATCCCGATCTTCTTATTAGGACAAGTGGTGAGGAACGGATTAGTAATTTTATGCTCTGGCAAATTGCTTATAGTGAGTTAGAATTTACTGATGTTTACTGGCCTGATTTTGATCGGCATTCATTAGAAGATGCTATTGTAAAATTTCAGGGACGTCACCGTCGCTATGGTGGCTTAAAAAATAACTAAGTTTGGGGAGAATAATATTGAAAACACGGATAATAACAGCTGTTGTTGGTCTAGCAATCTTCATTCCGTTAATAGTTTATGGTCACTGGCCATTAACAATTGCCGCAATTGTACTTGGGATCGTTGCTATGAGTGAGATCTTAGCAATGAAACGAATGTTCCTGATTTCGTTTGAGGCAATTGTTTCTTATCTTGGAGTTGCGCTATTGATCTTACCTGATAGCTGGTTAGACTTCTTACCAAGTGTTGCAACACGGTGGTTTGCATTCTATTTCTTGGTAATTTTGTTACTATTACATACGGTTATTAGAAAACAACGGTTCACTTTTGATGATGCCGGTGTGCTAACCTTAGCAATGCTTTACATTGGATTAGGTTTTCGCTACTTTGTTGAAGCACGGGCAGTTAACTTCCAAACCTTACTATACGGGATGCTGATTGTTTGGATTACCGACAGTGGGGCATACTTAATCGGAAGAAAAATTGGGAAAAATAAATTAGCACCTAAGATTAGTCCAAACAAGACCTGGGAAGGATCAATTGGCGGAACCGTTTCTGCCACAATTCTGATTGCCATTTACTTATACTTTATTCCGGTTGGTGGATCCTTCATTCCAATGGTTTGCCTAACGTTAATTCTGTCAATTATGGGCCAGTTTGGTGATTTGATTGAATCATCACTTAAGCGGTTCTATGGCGTAAAGGATTCTGGAAAAATTTTACCAGGACATGGTGGGATCCTTGACCGGTTTGATAGTATGCTAATCGTTATGCCAATGATGCACCTCTTAGGTATTATTTAGTTCTGAAAGAAGAGGGGATTTTGTGATAATAACAATCATCACCTTTATAATCGTTTTCGGAATACTGGTCTTAGTCCATGAATTTGGTCACTATTATTTCGCAAAGCGAGCAGGGATCCTGGTCCGTGAATTTTCAATTGGAATGGGTCCTAAAATTTGGTGGAAACAGTCTGGTGGCACGACATATACGATTCGGATCTTGCCATTAGGGGGGTATGTTCGTCTTGCTGGTGCGGATGATGAGGACGAAGATGAATTACGTCCAGGAACTCCAGTAACTATTCAGCTTAATGATCAGGATCAAGTCACTAATATTAATGCAAGTCAAAAGACAACATTGTTTCAAGGGATCCCGCTTCAAATTGTTGATTCTGATTTAGTTAACGATTTATGGATTAAGGGATATGTCAATGGTGATGAGAACGACTTGAAAGTTTACAATGTTGCTCATGATGCTTTAATTACTGAGCATGATGGAACAGTTGTTCAAATTGCACCTAAAGATGTTCAATTTAATTCAGCTAGCTTATCAGCACGGATGATGACAAATTTTGCTGGCCCAATGAATAACTTTATTTTGTCCCTTGTTGTCTTTATTATTCTCGGCTTCCTCTTAAGCGGAGGAGTTCCGGTGAATAGTAATAAGATCGGACATGTTAATGCTAATTCAGTTGCTGCTCGAGCAGGTCTCGTAAGCGGTGATCGAATTAAGCAAGTCAACAATATTAAAATTAAAGATTGGACAGATTTATCAACTGCCATTTCTAGTCATCCAGGGAAAAAGATTACCGTAACTTATGAACACCAGGGAAAACAGCACACCACCACAATGGTTCCCAAAACAGTTAAACAGTCAGGTCAGAAAGTTGGTCAAATTGGGATTCTTGAAGAAACGGATAAAAGTTTCTCAGCACGGCTTAATTTTGGTTGGCAACGGTTTGTTCAAGCAGGTACATTAATCTTTAGTGTCCTCGGCCACATGTTTACCCACGGCTTTTCATTAAACGATTTTGGTGGACCAGTTGCTATTTATGCAGGAACGTCTCAAGCAACGTCGCTTGGCTTTACGGGTGTTTTGAATTTCTTAGCACTGCTTTCAATTAACCTGGGAATTGTTAACCTATTACCAATTCCGGCGTTAGATGGAGGAAAACTATTGTTAAATATCATTGAGGCGATTATTCGTCGCCCAATTCCAGAAAAAGCCGAGGGAATTGTGACGATGATTGGGTTCTTCTTGCTGCTAGTATTAATGATTTTGGTTACGTGGAATGACATTCAGCGTTATTTCATTCGATAAGGGAAAAGGAGTATTTTAATGCAACAATCAAAGATTTTAATTCCAACAAAAAAGGAAGCGCCAAGTGATGCGGAAGCGCTTAGTCATAAAATGATGGTTCGGGCTGGTTACATTTACCAAGTGTCCGCTGGTGTTTGGGCTTACTTGCCAATGGCCTACCGGGTAATTCGGAAGGTTGAAAATATTATTCGTCAAGAAATGGAAAAAGCTGGTGCGGTTGAAATGATGATGCCGGCGCTTCTTCCTGCTGACTTGTGGAAAGAATCTGGTCGGTATGAGAGCTATGGCGATAACCTATTTAAGCTAAAGGATCGTCGTGATCGTGACTTTATCATGGGACCAACTCATGAAGAAACGTTTACTGAAGTTATTCGGGATAGTATTAAGTCATACAAGAAGCTGCCATTAGTTGTTTACCAACTACAAGATAAGTTCCGAGATGAAGATCGCCCTCGTTATGGGATCCTTCGTGGTAAGGAATTTGAAATGCTTGATGGTTATTCATTCTCTGCTGATCAAGCTGGCTTAGACCAGGCTTATGATCTTCAAGCAAGAGCATACCGTAATATTTTTGACCGGGTTGGCTTAGACTACAAGGTAATCCTAGCCGATTCAGGAACAATGGGTGGTAAGAACTCACAAGAATTTTCTGCTCCAGCAGCGGTTGGTGAGGATATCATTGCTTATACTGACGGGGATTACGCTGCTAATTTGGAAAAGGCTACTAGTAAGTTTACCGGTGTTCAACAAACTGCTGAACCAGAAAAGCTTGAAAAGAAGCCAACTCCAGGGGCTCACAGTGTCGACGAAGCCGCGGAAAGCCTTGGAATGGACTCAAGCCAGATCATTAAGGCAATGTTCTACATGGCCAAAATGAGTGAAGAGGAAACACAACCAGTTCTTGTTTTGATGCGCGGCAATGATGAAGTTAACGAGGCCAAGCTGAAGGATGAATTAGGTTGCGAAGAATTAGAGTTAGCTGACGAAGAAGATGCTGTGAAGTATCTGGGAGCACATCCGGGTTCGCTTGGCCCAGTTGGTGTTGGTGAAGATGTTAAAATCTATGCTGACAATTACGTTAAAGTAATGGTTAATATGGCTTGTGGGGCTAATGATGATGGTCACCACTATATTAATGCCAATATTGACCGTGACTTCCGCGTTGATCAATTCGGTGATTTCCGTAATGTTAAGGAAGGCGAAATTGCGCCGGATGGTCACCCAATCAAGTTCACACCAGGGATTGAAATTGGTCATATCTTTAAGTTAGGAACCCATTATTCGAAGAAGCTTGGTGCACAAGTACTTGATAGCAATGGTCGGCTAGTTGATGTTATTATGGGAAGCTACGGGATTGGTGTTAGCCGGTTGCTTTCTGCAGTTGCTGAACAAACAGCTGATGACAATGGTCTAGTATGGCCTGACAGTATTGCACCATTTGATGTTCATGTAATTCCTGTAAATGCCAAAAAAGCAGATCAAATGGAAATGGCAAATGAACTTACCGTAGCTCTTGAAAAAGCTGGCTATGATGTCTTAGTAGATGACCGAAAGGAACGTGCTGGTGTTAAGTTTGCCGATTCTGACTTAATTGGGATTCCAATTCGGATTACTGTTGGTAAGAAGGCTTCAGATGGTATTGTTGAAATTAAGATCCGGAAAACCGGTGAAACAATTGAAGTTAAGACTGAGGAAGTCGTTAATACTGTTGCTATTTTGCTTAAGCAACTTAGTGGACAAGATGCTACTGAAGCTAAATAATTAGTCTAATCATTAATTGGTGGTGACGATGGTAGAATTTAATTTATCAACGCGCCACTTTTTTATTGTAGGAGGATAAAAAGTGAGTTTATCACGACAAGAATTATTTCAAAAACTACTTGAACAAATTCACTTTCCCGAAAAAGATAACCCCGCCTTTCATGATGCAAAGGTTCAATCTGTCGTAGTTCATAAGGATTCGCGTCTATGGGAATTTCATTTAATGCTCCGACAGCCGTTACCATTTAACCTTTTTAGTGAATTTTCAAACGCATTAACGATGGGCTTTCGGGATATTGCTAATACGCGAGTGAAAATTAGCAGCTCAATGACCGAGCTTGATCCCAAGCTAATTGGTGATTATTGGGAATATGTAGTCCGGCAAACAGCACCTGATTCACCGATGACTCAACAAGTCTGTACACAGACATCACCTGAAGTTAAGGATGGTCGGGTAACTCTTGTTATTGAAAACGAGATGATGAAAGATTTCCTTACTAAGAATGTTTTAGGAAAGATTGAAGAGGACTATGTTGACCTTGGTTTTCCTAAATTTCGGATTCACCCGTTCGTTGATGAATCTGCTTCGGAAGCCCGGATTAAGGAATTAAAGGCTAAGCATGAAGCAGACGATGCTGCCCTTGCTGCTAAGGCAATGGAACAGATTAAAAAGAATAACGTTGCTAAAAAGAAAAAGCAGCAAAGTAATGTTGCCCCCGCCGATGGGCCTGTTCAACTTGGCCGAGTAATTAATGATTCTCAAGAAGTAAAGCAGATGAAAGACATTGTTGAGGAAGAGCGTTCGATTGTCGTTGAGGGCTATGTCTTTAGCACTGAGGTACGGGAACTGCGCTCGGGTAGGCAATTACTGACATTTGAGATTACCGACTATACTTCTTCGTTTGCGGTAAAGAAATTCTCCCGGAACGAAGCTGATGAAGCCCAATTTGCAAATATCAAAGAGGGAATGTGGCTTAAAGTTCGTGGTCCGGTACAAGAAGATACGTGGATGCATGATTTAGTTATTAATGCTTTCGACATTAATGAAATTAAACATGAAGAACGTCAGGATAAGGCGCCTGCTGATGATAAGCGAATTGAATTACATGCTCATTCAGAGATGAGTCAAATGGATGCCACTAATTCAATTACCGAATTAGCTAACCGTGCTCATTCGTGGGGGCATCCTGCAATTGCGATTACAGATCACGCAGATGTTCAAGCATTTCCAGAAGCATTTAAGGCGGCTAAAAAAACAGGGATTAAGATGCTCTATGGTGTGGAAGCAAATGTGGTTGATGACGGGATCCCGTTAGTATATAACGAAAATGATACACCACTAGATGGTCAGACATATGTTATCTTCGACGTTGAAACAACGGGACTTTCAGCAATTTATGATAAAGTGATTGAGCTTTCCGCTTCGAAGATGAAAGACGGTGAAGTCTTAGAACGGTTTGATGAATTTATTGATCCTGGATTTCCCCTTTCTGAACAGACAACTAACCTAACATCAATTACTGATGAAATGGTTCAGGGGTCAAAAAGTGAGGAAGAAGTCTTCAAGATGTTTAGAGACTTCTGTGAAGGGTGTATTATTGCTGGTCATAATGTTTCCTTCGATATGGGATTCATGAATACTGGTTACCGTCGTCATAACATGGAAGAGATTACGGCGCCCGTCATTGATACTTTGCCACTGGCCCGGTTCCTTTATCCTCATATGCGTGGATATCGTTTGAATACCTTAAGTAAGAAATTCAAAGTTGCTCTTGAGCACCACCACCGAGCAAATTACGATGCCGAAGCAACAGGAAAGCTACTGCATATCTTTTTAAAGGATGCGGAAAAGCGGTATGGAATTAAACGAATTAATGATTTGAACAAGCATATGGCAGATAACGATGCTTACCGCCATGCGCGGCCATTTCACGTTACAATTCTTGCCCAGACTCAAGAAGGATTGAAAAACCTTTACAAGTTGGTTTCGCTATCTAATGTCGAGTATTTTGCACGGGTACCACGGATTCCGCGTAGTATTCTGACCAAGTATCGCCAGGGGCTCCTTTTGGGCACTGCCTGCTCTTCAGGTGAAGTATTTACCGCAATGATGGAAAAGGGATTTGCTGAAGCCGAGAGAAAGGCTAAATACTATGACTTTATTGAAGTTCAGCCGAAGCCTAATTATCAGCCACTGTTGGATCAGAAGGTCATTGCTGATGACGCTCACTTGGAAGATATTTTGAAGAACATGGTTAAACTAGGTGAAAACCTAGAGAAACCAGTTGTTGCAACGGGAGATGTCCACTATTTGGATGCTCACGATGCTATTTATCGTAAGATCCTCATTAATTCTCAAGGTGGTGCGAACCCGCTTAACCGAACCAGACGACCGGACGTTCACTTTAGGACAACCGATGAGATGCTCAATGAATTTAGTTTTCTTGGGGCTGATAAAGCACACCAAATCGTTGTCACAAATACCCATCAGGTTGCGGATATGATTGATGACGGTATTTGCCCAGTTAAAGATAAGCTCTATACTCCCCATATGAAGGGCGCGGAACAAGAAATTCAAGATCGTACTTGGGATACTGCTAAGAAATGGTATGGTGATCCGTTACCAAAGATTGTTCAAGACCGGGTTGAGCTTGAGTTAAATAGTATTGTTAAAAATGGGTTCTCGGTAATTTATTTGATTGCTCAACGGCTAGTAGCAAAGTCAAATAAGGATGGTTATTTGGTAGGTTCTCGGGGATCTGTTGGTTCAAGTGTGGTTGCTACGCTCTCTGGAATTACAGAGGTTAATCCATTGCCACCACACTACCGATGCCCTAAATGTCATTATTCTCACTTCTATACTAAAGGTGAATATAGTTCAGGATTTGACCTTCCAGAAAAGAAGTGTCCTAAGTGTGGAACGCTATTAGTTAAGGATGGGCATGATATTCCGTTCCAAACGTTCTTAGGGTTTAAGGGAAATAAGGTTCCAGATATTGATTTGAACTTCTCTGGGGACTATCAACCGATTGCTCATAACTACATGAAAGTGTTGTTCGGTGAAAAGAATGTCTTTCGTGCTGGGACGATTGGTACTGTTGCCGATAAGACTGCCTATGGTTACGTTAAGGCTTATGAACGTGATACGGATAAGCAGTTTCGGGGAGCAGAAGAGGATCGGCTTTCTCATGGTGCTACCGGTGTTAAACGAACAACAGGACAGCACCCGGCTGGAATTATTATTGTTCCTGATGATATGGAGATTTATGACTTTACACCAGTTCAATATCCGGCTGATGATCAAGATGCAGCTTGGGAAACAACTCACTTTGATTTCCACTCTATCCACGATAATATTTTAAAGATGGATATTTTGGGACATGATGATCCAACGATGATTCGTGCCTTACAGGATTTATCTGGGGTTGATCCACAAACTATTCCGATGAACGATCCGGGAGTAATGAGCCTGTTCTCTAGTCCCGAGGCGTTGGGGGTGAGTGAAGAGCAGATCCAAAGTAAAACGGGAACTCTTGGCTTACCAGAATTCGGAACTCGTTTTGTTCGGGGAATGCTTGAAGATACCCACCCGAAGAACTATTCGCAACTCCTGCAAATCTCTGGACTTTCTCATGGAACGGGCGTGTGGTTGGACAACGCTCAAGAGTTAATTAAACAGGGAGTCGCAACAATTGCTAATGTGATTGGATGTCGGGATAACATTATGACCGATTTAATTCACTATGGTCTTGACTCTGAAACTTCATTCCAGGTAATGGAATCGGTTCGTCACGGTCGAGGAATTCCTGACGATTGGCAAGAGAAAATGCGTGAGGCGAACGTTCCACAATGGTATATGGACTCGTGCTTGAAGATTAAATATATGTTTCCACGAGCCCACGCGGCCGCCTATGTTTTGATGGCGTTACGGATTGCGTACTTTAAGGTTTACTTCCCGCTTGTTTATTACTGTGCTTTCTTCTCTGTCCGTGCTGATGACTTTGACGTAGTTGCAATGTCACACGGTAAAGATGCTGTTAAGACACGGATGAAAGAGATTAATTCTCAAGGGAATGATGCAAGCGCTAAGGACAAGAGTTTGTTGACGATCCTTGAATTAGCTAATGAAATGTTAGAGCGGGGCTTTAAGTTCAAGATGGTTGATCTTGAGCGATCTGACGCAAGCAACTGGTTAATTGATGGTAATTCATTAATTGCTCCATTCCGTGCAGTTCCTGGGTTGGGACTAAACGTTGCTAAACAGATTGTTGCTGCTCGGGAAGAAAAGAAATTTCTCTCGAAGCAGGATCTAGCTGAGCGGGGAAAGGTTTCACAGACAATTATAGATTTTATGACTCAGAATCATGTCTTAGATGGATTGCCGGATGAAAACCAATTAAGTCTGTTCTAGGGATAGTCGCTTGCTAGTTGAGTGAGTTCATGCTATAATTAATTATGGTAAATAACTCGTTGGAGTGAGCAGAGATGCTCGCTCTTTTTATTGCAAATAATGGAGGTGACGCAGTTGAGCAATGTCGTTGAAATAGTAACCGGATTAGCTAAACCGATTTTAGCCAAATATGATTGCTACCTTTACGATCTTGAATTCGTTAAGGAAGGTAAAAACTGGTACTTACGAGTTTATGTTGATAAGGATGGGGGAGTTACCCTAGAAGACTGTGCTGATATTAGTGATGAATTGAGTGAGGCGCTTGATAATACCGAGCCTGATCCGATTCCTCAGGCATATTTCCTTGAGGTATCTTCTCCTGGTGCCGAACGTCCATTGAAGAAGGAAGCTGATTATGAGCGGGCAATCAATGATTACATTCACGTTTCCCTTTACCAGCAGATAGAAGGAAAAAAGGCATACGAGGGAACATTGGTTGAACTTACGCCTGACGAACTAACATTGGAATACATGGATAAGACTCGTCAGCGTCGAATTAAAATTGAACGTAAAATGATCGCGCAAGCACGATTAGCAATCGACTTTAGTAAGATTTAAAGGGAGTGTTAAAAGGTGAGCAAAGCAAAAACAAATACTGAAATGATCGCCGCTCTTGATTACTTAGAGAAAGAAAAGGGAATCAAGAAGGAAATTGTTATTGAAGCCTTAGAACAGGCTTTGGAACTCGCATATAAGCAAAATTACGGTGAAAAGAACGTTGAAGTTGACTTTGACGGGGTTACTGGTAATATCAAGGTTTATGCTGTTAAGACGATTACCGATAACGAAGACTTGGTTGAGGAAGATGACAACGAGTATATGAGCCTTGCCGATGCGCGGAAGTTGCCACATGGTCAAGGATACGATGTTGGTGATGAGATTCGTGAAGAAGTTACGCCACGTGATTTCGGCCGAATTGCAGCGCAAACGGCAAAGCAAGTTATAATGCAACGGTTACGCGAAGAAGAACGGAAGATCATCTATAATAAGTACAAGACCTACGAGAATGAAATTATTACTGGTGAAGTTTCTCGTGAGGATAAACGTTTTACGTGGGTTGACCTTGGTGATGGTGTTGAAGGTGCCATGGGTTACCGGGATAAGATGCCTAATGAACACTACCATATTCACGACCGGATCCAAGTTTACGTTTCAAAAGTAAATGATGATCGTCATGGTCCACAAATCTTTGTCAGTCGGACAGCTCCAGAATTATTAAAACGGCTATTTGAACGGGAAGTTCCTGAAATTAAGGACGGGACAGTTTTAATCGAGAATATTGCCCGTGAAGCTGGAGATCGTGCTAAGGTAGCTGTTTATTCCAATGATCCAAACGTTGATCCCGTTGGTACTTGTGTCGGTCCTCGTGGTTCACGTGTTCAAGCAATTGTGAATGAGCTAGATGGCGAGAACATGGATATTGTTGAATATGTTAAGGACCCGGCTCAATTTATTGCTAATGCTCTCAACCCTGCAGAAGTTCTGGACGTTATTTTTAACGAACCGGAAGCTTCAGTTACTGAAGGACAATCAGAAGAAGATTCAACTGATGCTTCTGTAACGGAGAACACCGATGCCGCAACTGAGACGGAAAATACTGAAGAAGAGGAACCAGTTGCAACAACTGAAGAGCGTTCATGCACGGTTGTAGTTCCTGATAGCCAACTCTCACTTGCGATTGGTAAGCGAGGCCAAAATGCACGGTTGGCTGCTCGATTAACAAAATACAAGATCGATATTAAGCCGGCTTCTGAGATGGAAAATAATACTGATACACTTGAAAAAGAAACTGACGCTTCAGAAGATTAAAGCAGCGGGGTGAAATAAATGAAAAAGAGAAAAATACCGATGCGTAAAGATATTGTTACTGGCGAAATGATGCCGAAGCGACAATTGATCCGAGTAGTTAAGAATAAGGAAGGCGAAGTTACGCTTGATCCAACCGGAAAAAAGTCTGGTCGGGGTGCATACATTGCGGTAGATGTAGAGATTGCTAAGCGGGCAAAGGAAGAAAAAACTTTCGAAAAAGCCTTTCATGTTAAGTTGGATGATTCATTCTATGATGAATTAATTCAATACACGGATCATCTTCAAGCACGACAAGCGTTATTTGGTAATAATGAAAAATAATCAACAATCCGTTTTGAACTTACTCGGATTAGCACGCCGCGCCAAACAAATTCAAAGTGGTGAGGGCGGTGTCTTAAAATTAATTCAAACAGGAAAAGCCCAGTTTGTTTTCTTAGCTCAAGATGCTGGTTCAGCAACATTAAAGAAGTTTACGGATAAATGTACCTTCTACAAGGTTCCACTCTGTACGCTTTTTACTAAAAAGCAACTAAGTCAAGCAATTGGACAGTCGAGAACTGTTATTTGTGTAACGCAATCTGGATTTGCAAGAAAGTTTGAGGAACTACTAACGATGAATTAAGGAGCGTGAGTACATGGCCAAAGAACGAATTTATGAATTAGCCAAAGAACTCAAGATGCCAAGCAAAAGCCTTGTAAAGGTGGCCAAGGATCAAGGGATGGGTATTAAAAGCCATATGTCATCTGTAACGCCTGATCAAGCACAAAAGTTACGTCAAGTTGTTAAGGGGAACAACAAGAACGGCGCTAACCAATCTAAACAACATGCTAAGCACCACGAAAAGAATTCTCAGGCAAAAGCAGGGCATAAGGGAAACCAACAATCAATAAACCAAGCTAACCATAACAAGAAAAATGAACATCATGATCAAAAGCATCGTGATAATAACCATTCTTCTAAGCAAACAAACCAAAGCAATAACCGTCATCAAAATGATAACAACGGTCGCTTTGGCGGCAGCTTAAATGAATCTGGTCGAAAGGGTAAGCGATTCAATAAGAAGAATAAAAAGCGAAACAAGAAACATAACAGCAATGGTCGTCTTCGTGAGGTTAAGCACCAACAACCTACTCAGCGAAAAGATAAGCCATTACCGGATGTTCTTGAGTATACCGAGGGAATGAATGCGCAAGATCTTGGGAAAATTTTGCACCGTTCACCAGCCGAGATTATTAAGAAACTCTTTATGCTCGGTGTAATGATTAACCAAAACCAATCCTTAGATAAGGATACAATTGAATTGTTAGCAACTGATTATGGAATTGAAGCTAAGGAAAAGGTTGAAGAAGATATTTCAGATATCGATAAGATGTTTGAAGAAGAGCAAAACAATACGGATCACTTAGTTTCTCGTCCACCAGTTGTTACGGTTATGGGACACGTTGATCATGGTAAGACTACGTTGCTTGATAAGCTTCGTCACTCACATGTTACTGAACATGAAGCTGGGGGAATTACTCAGGAGATTGGTGCTTACCAAGTTCATTACAAAGATGATCTAATTACATTCTTGGATACGCCAGGACACGCTGCCTTTACTGAAATGCGTGCTCGGGGAGCTAATATCACTGATATTACTGTATTAGTTGTTGCCGCAGATGATGGTGTTATGCCTCAAACCGTTGAAGCTATCCACCACGCCCAAGCTGCCAAAACACCAATTATTGTTGCAGTTAACAAGATTGATAAGCCAGGTGCTAATCCGGAACGAGTAATTGAGGAATTAGCTAAGTACAACTTGATTCCAGAAGACTGGGGTGGTGACACAATCTTTGTTAACATCTCAGCTAAGTTTGGGAAGAACATTGATGAATTGCTTGATATGATTCAACTCCAAGCTGAAATGATGGAACTTAAGGCCAACCCAGACCAAAATGCTGCTGGTTCCGTTGTTGAAGCACGACTCGATCAAGGTAAAGGATCTGTTGCTACTGTTCTGGTACAACAAGGAACTTTACATGTCGGTGACCCAATTGTTGTTGGAAACACTTATGGCCGTGTTCGGACAATGACGAATGAAAATGGTCGGCGGATTAAGGAAGCTACCCCATCAACTCCTGTCGAGATTACCGGGCTTAATTCTGTTCCGGAAGCAGGGGACCGCTTTGTTGTCTTTGACGATGAAAAGACTGCCCGTGCTGCTGGTGAGAAGCGTGCAGAACAAGCACAAGAAGAAGAACGAAAGCGGACTTCTCACGTTACATTGGATAACTTATTTGATACGATGAAGAAGGGGCAAATGAAGACCCTCCCATTAATCATTAAGGCTGATGTTCAAGGTTCAGTAGAAGCACTTAGTCAAAGTTTGCAAAAGATTAAGGTTGACGGTGTTCGGGTTGATATTATTCACCAAGCCGTTGGTGCAATTAATGAATCCGATGTAACATTGGCTGAAGCTTCTAATGCCGTTATTATTGGTTTCAATGTTCGGCCAACTTCACTTGCAAAGTCATTAGCTGATTCAAATAAAATTGATATTCGTCTCCACCAAGTAATCTACAACGCAATTGAAGAAGTTGAAGACGCAATGAAGGGGATGCTTGAACCGGTTTATAAAGAAGAAACTATTGGTCAAGTTGAAGTACGGCAAATCTACAAGGCTTCTAAGGTTGGGACAATTGCCGGGGGAATGGTAACTTCTGGTAAGATTACCCGTGACTCCAAGGTTCGGCTTGTTCGTGACGGAATTGTCGTTTATAGTGGTGAACTTGGCAGTTTGAAGCGGTTCAAGGACGACGTTAAGGAAGTCAAGGCTGGCTTTGAATGTGGTTTGACAATTCAAAACTACAATGACATTAAGGAAAATGACGTTATCGAAGCCTACCAAATGAAGGAAGTACCAGTTAAGTAAACCGAGGTGATTAAAATGCCTAATAAGCAATATCGTGTTGATCGATTAGCTCAGGAAATCCAACGTGAAGTTGACGATATTCTCTTAAAGCGGGTTCGTGATCCTCGCGTACAAGGAGTAACCATTACTGGTGTAGATGTTACTGGTGATCTTCAACAAGCAACAATCTATTACAGTATCTTGTCTGATAAAGCTTCTGATATGGAAAAAGTTCAAGCTGGTTTGGATAAAGCAACTGGTTTAATTCGGAGTGAATTAGGTGCACGGTTGAACATTTTCAAAACACCTGAAATTAAATTTGAACGAGATAAATCAATTGCCTATGGAAGTCGGATTGATCAGCTGATCAATAAGCTTCACCAGCAAGAACAAGATAAGTAATTAAGGATGAACGAGCTGGGAGCTATCTCTTAGTTCGTTTTTTTATGGAGAGAATTATATGGATGGAATTATTCCCTTGTACAAAGAACGTGGAATGACAAGCTTTGATTGTGTCAGTCGGTTGCGGCGGATATTAAAGACCAAGAAGATTGGTCATTCAGGGACGTTGGATCCCTCTGTTGATGGTGTTTTGCCGATTTGTGTTGGTAATGCGACTAAAGTGGTAGAATACTTGATGCAGTCGGGCAAAGAATATCAGGGAGAACTAGTAATCGGGAAAGCGACAACGACTGAAGACTTTGATGGTGAAGTGATTGAAACTAAGCCAGTCGAAGAAGCAATTAGTAGTGAACTAATTAAGAGAGCAATGCAGAAAATGACGGGAGAAATCATTCAGATTCCACCAATGTATTCTGCCGTCAAGGTGAATGGTAAGCGTCTTTATGAGTATGCCCGTGCTGGTGAAACCGTGGAACGACCGCGACGGAAAGCGTTGATTAGTAGTTTTGTTATGTGTCGAAACGAATATGATTTAGAACATCAAGAACAACACGTTTATTTTAAGGTAAAGTGTAGTAAAGGAACTTACATTAGGACACTTGTCGCCGATTTAGCGCGCTCGCTTGGCTATCCTGGTGCGATGAAGTGGCTAACCCGGCTTGAAAGTGGTGGTTTTACGCTTGACCAGACTCTGAGCTTAAATGATATTCAAGATGCAGTAGCTCATCAAACAATTAATCGTCATCTTTACCCAATTGATTATGCCCTGAAAGACTATCCAGCAGTAGAATTAACTCCAGTACAATGGCAGTCTGTTCAGCATGGTGGCTGGCTTAAGGAGGATGAGTTGCAGACAGTAGCAAATGAAGTGGTCCTGAAATATGACGGTTCGACTAAGGCGCTATACCACTTAACGGCTCAGGGATATAAGCCAACAAAGATGTTCTCTGTAAAGTAAAGGAGGAAGGACAAGTGGAAGTAGTAAGAATCCACCACCCGTTGCAAAAGGAGTTAGTGCTTACAGGTCCGGTAGTACTCGCAATGGGCTTCTTCGATGGTGTCCATCGTGGTCACCAACAAGTGATTAATACTGCTAAAAAGATTGCTGAACAGGAGGACCTCCCGTTAGCAGTTTTAACTTATGATCATGCGCCCGGAATCGTTTATCAACAATATCCAGGTGGTTTTAAATACCTGTCAACAACACCACGAAAGCTGGATCTTTTAAAACAATTAGGAGTAGATCTGGTATATTTGGTTAGCTTTACTTCTTCATTTGCGAGTCTCTCGCCACAAGAATTTGTTGATCAGTATTTAATTGGTTTTCACGCCAAAACAGTGGTGGCGGGGTTTGATCATACTTATGGTAAAGCTGCGGTGGCAACGATGGCGCGTTTACCGGAGTACGCTAACAGCCGATTTAACGTAATCACGGTTCCAAAGTTTACCGGTAATGGTAACCACAAGATTGGTTCGCGGGTTATTCGTAAAGCGATTGATCAAGGGAATGTTGAATTGGCTAACCAGATGCTAGGTTATTATTACACGACAACGGGGATCGTTGTCCATGGCTTAGCACGGGGGCGCACACTAGGCTTTCCAACAATTAACGTTGAAACTCCTGAAAGTGAACGTCTTCCCGGTATTGGCGTATACACTGTTCAAGTGCAAATTGGTCAAGAATGGTATGGTGGAATGGCGAGCGTTGGTCATAACATTACTTTTGGTGATCAAAATAAACTTACTGTTGAAATATACCTTTTTGACTTTGATCAGTTGGTATACGGCGAAGAAGTTAGAGTTCGGTGGTTTTATTATCAACGTGGTGAAATGAAATTTAATGGCGCTGATGAGCTTGTTGACCAGATGAAGCAGGATGAACAATTAGCTCGTCAGAATTTACAAAAAATAGCCCCTAGTATAAAGTGGCTAATTTAGATTTTACAATTGAGTTTGGTGAGGTTAGGCACTGCTAATTATGAAAAAGGCCGGAAAAACATTTTGTTTTTCCAGCCTTTTTACCTTATTAATGACGACTTGCCTGATGATTGGCTGATTGACTAATTTTATGAACGTGTCGCTTAAACTTCATACCGCCGTCCGTGACTAACTTGAAGTGACGCATTTTAGCGTTGAATGGACGGTTTGATAATCGTATTGAAACCCAACGACGCATGATCTCTATCATTTCATCAAGCTCTTTACTAAGGCGATCGTTATTGGCCTTCATTACAGCATCATGAATGTCAGTTTGTAATCGATTAATCAAATTATTATGATAGTCAAGCAACTCCCTTGTTGGTGGGGCATTGCGGTAACTATTGAAGAGCTTCTGAATAATTCGCATAGCATCTTCGGGACCACTTGGCTGAATAAATCGTTGCTTCTTATGTTTCATTGAAAAACTCCTAGATTTTATTTGACGTTTCTTGACTTTTACTATTCAGATTGTTATATTATACATGTGTTTAGCACTTAACCCTATAGAGTGCTAAAAGGGGAAGTGATACAAATGCTAACACAGCGTCAAAACAAGATCCTGCAAGCGATTGTACGTCAATATACCGCAACAGGTCAACCTGTCGGGTCAAAACACCTGGCAGAAAAATTACCTTTTAAGGTAAGTTCTGCTACGGTTCGAAATGAAATGGGTGTTCTTGAAGAAGTTGGTTTTGTTACCAAAGAGCATTCATCTTCAGGACGGGTACCTTCTAAAAAGGGTTACCGTTATTATGTTGACCATTTGCTTGATCCAGAGGTTATTACTGACAACGATTTAGTAGTAATCCAAAATTCACTAGGAACAAGTTTTCAAAAGATTGATGAGATCATTTCGCACTCAGCTGATATTTTATCTGATCTTACTTCCTATACAGCCTTTACACTAAAGCCTGAGCAAGCTGATGTTCGGTTGAGCGGATTTCGGGTTGTTCCGTTAGGTAATCGAAAGGTGATCGCAATTTTAGTTACTGATAGCGGTGATGTCGAAAGTCAGGCATTTACGTTACCACGAAATTACGATACAGATGCTCTTCAAGCGGTTATTCGGATGATTAATGACCAGCTGGTGGGGCAGCCATTAGCTAACGTGATGAAGCGCCTGAATGATGATATTCCGCTTCGGGTGATGCACTACATGCAAAGTGCAGATGGCTTTTTGGATCTTTTTGATAGTGTCGTGTCAAGGGCAGCACGTGAGCAATTCTTTGTTGGCGGCCGGCTAAATCTCTTAGATTTCTCAGAAAAGCATGATTCGGTTGACTTACAGACACTGTATAGTTTGCTTGACCATAACGATCAGTTATCGAATTTGTTAGATTCAAATGTTTCTGACGATGGAGTAAACGTTAAGATTGGTTCTGAGATTTCAAAAGATAGGGCCTTGGATAACTATAGTTTGATCACGGCAACCTATGATGTTGACCAATATGGTAAGGGCATTATTGCAGTACTAGGCCCAACGAGGATGCCTTATTCACGGACGATTGGTTTAGTGAATGCATTTCGTCAGGAGCTAGCAAAACGACTTTTAAACTTTTACCGTCATTACTACGATTCATAGGAGGCGAGTCGATTGGCAGAAGACAAAGCTGCAAAGCAAACAGGTAAAGAAGCAAAGCACCAAAGTCAGGGTGCTGCTTCTGAAAAGAACGACCAGTTTGATGCTAAAAAGTTACAAACTCAAGTGACAAAATTAGAAAGTCAAGTTAAAGATTTGCAACAGCAATTAGATGATAAGGACGATAAGTATTTGCGGGCTGAAGCAGAAATACAGAATATGACTACCCACTTTAAGAAAGAGCGTGCTCAATTACTGAAGTATGATGGTCAAGACTTAGCCAAGTCCGTTTTACCTGTTCTGGATAACCTTAAGCGAGCACTGACGATTGAAGTTCACGACGAAAATGGTCAGCAGTTAAAGAAGGGGATCCAAATGGTTCATGACCACCTAATCAATGCATTAAAGGACCACGGAATTACGGAGATTGATGCAGACGGCAAGCCGTTTGATCCGACCCTTCACCAGGCAGTACAAACAGTGCCGGTGGAAGGTGATCAGAAGGCCGAAACAGTGGTAAAAGTACTGCAGGCTGGTTATCAATTAAAGGATCGGGTTCTTCGTCCTGCAATGGTTGTAGTTGCACAATAAAAATAAGAGAGGGAATAAACAATGGCAAGTAACAAGATTATTGGTATTGATTTAGGTACTACAAACTCCGCCGTTGCCGTTATGGAAGGTAACGAGCCAAAGATTATTACAAATCCAGAAGGGAGTCGGACAACTCCATCTGTTGTTTCATTTAAGAATGGTGAAACTCAAGTTGGTGAAGTAGCAAAGCGTCAAGCAATTACTAACCCTAATACTATTTCATCAATTAAGAGTCATATGGGTGAAGCCGGATATACCGTTGAAGTTGACGGCAAGAAGTATACCCCACAAGAAATTTCTGCAATGATTCTTCAATACTTGAAGAAGTACGCTGAAGATTATATTGGTGATACAGTTAGCCAAGCAGTTATTACTGTTCCTGCATACTTTAATGATGCTCAACGTCAAGCTACTAAGGATGCTGGTAAGATTGCCGGATTAGATGTTAAGCGGATTATTAACGAACCAACTGCCTCATCACTTGCTTATGGTCTTGATAAGAAAGACAAGGATGAAAAGATCCTTGTTTATGACCTTGGTGGTGGGACTTTCGATGTTTCCATTCTTGAATTAGGTGACGGTGTCTTCCAAGTCCTTTCAACTAATGGTGATACTCACCTTGGTGGGGATGACTTTGATAAGAAGATCATGGATTGGTTAATCGATGGCTTTAAGGAAGAAAATGACGTGGACTTGTCTAAGGATAAGATGGCGCTTCAACGGTTAAAGGACGCTGCAGAAAAGGCTAAGAAGGACTTATCTGGTGTTCAAGAAGCCCAAATCAGTTTGCCATTCATTTCTGCTGGTGAAAATGGTCCGCTACACCTTGAAAAGACATTGAGCCGGGCACAATTCAACCAATTAACTAATGATTTGGTTGAACGGACTAAGCAACCAGTTATGAATGCATTGAAGGATGCCGATTTAAGCTTTGATGATATTGATGAAGTAATTCTTAATGGTGGTTCTACTCGTATTCCAGCTGTTCAAGAAATGGTTAAGGAATTAACTGGTAAGGAACCTAACCACTCCATCAACCCAGACGAAGCGGTTGCCCTTGGTGCTGCTATCCAGGGTGGTGTCCTTACTGGTGATGTTAAGGATGTTGTTTTACTTGATGTTACGCCACTTTCACTTGGGATTGAAACCATGGGTGGGGTATTCACTAAGTTAATCGACCGGAATACCACCATTCCAACATCCAAGAGCCAAATCTTCTCAACTGCTGCTGATAATCAATCTGCTGTTGATATCCACGTACTTCAAGGTGAACGGCCAATGGCAGCTGATAACAAGACTTTAGGGAACTTCCAACTTACCGACATTCCAGCTGCTCCTCGTGGTGTTCCTCAAATTAAGGTTACTTTTGATATTGACAAGAACGGGATTGTTAACGTTTCTGCTGAAGACCAAGGAACTCATAAGAAGCAAAACATCACCATTAAGTCTAACTCTGGCTTAAGTGATGAGGAAATTGAGCGAATGAAGAAGGACGCTGAAGAACACGCAGCAGCTGATAAGAAGAAGAAGGAAGAGGTTGACTTGAAGAACGAAGTTGACCAAGAACTCTTCCAAGTAGATAAGACCTTGAAGGAAGTTAAGGGTAAGGTTCCTGAAGAAGACATCAAGAAGGCCGAAAGTGCTCGTGACGACTTGAAGAAGGCTAAGGAAAGCGGCAACTTAGACGATATGAAGACTAAGAAAGACGCATTAAATAAGGTTATCCAAGATCTTAGCGTAAAGCTTTATCAACAAGCCCAAGGTGCTCAAGGCGGTCAAGCTGGTAATGCCGGTAACAATGGCACTAACGGAAACAATAATAATTCTGGTTCCGATGATGGCAAGACCGTTGATGGTGACTTTAAGGATGTTACTCCAGATGACAAGAAGTAATTCTATCAGCCGTTAATAAACAATTGTTAAAAGCCAAAGGCCGGAGGAAAGGACTTTGGCTTTTACTTTCGTTTGTCATGTATGGTATAACTAAACAAGCAATATAAATGGAGGATCCGTATGGCAGAAGAAAGTTACTACGACATCCTAGGTGTAAAAAAGGATGCTTCTGAAAAGGAAATTAATCGGGCTTACCGGAAGCTTGCAGCAAAATACCACCCGGATATTAATCATGAACCTGGTGCTGAGGAGAAGTTTAAGAAGATTAATGAAGCACATGAAGTACTGAGTGATCCACAAAAGCGTGCTCAGTATGATCAGTTTGGTTCGGCAGGGCCAAATGCAGGAGCTGGTCAAGGATTTGGTGGCTTTGGCGGTCAACAAGGCTATGGTGATTTTGCTGGTGGCGATTTTGGTGATATTTTTAGTCAATTCTTTGGTGGTGGCGGTCGTCGTCAAGCTGATCCGACTGCACCACGCCAGGGTCGTGATTTGCAATATTCAATGACATTAGACTTTATGGACGCTGTTTTTGGCAAGACCACAACAATCAAGTATGAACGGGATGCTCAATGTGACGTCTGCAAAGGGAGTGGCGCTAAACCTGGAAAGTCTCCCGAAACGTGTTCACGCTGTCATGGTAGTGGAGTCATTCTTACCGTACGGCGGACACCCCTTGGTAATATTCAAACTCAAACTACCTGTCCTGAATGTAATGGGACTGGTAAGATTATTAAGCCGGAAGATCGGTGTACTAAATGCCATGGCTCTGGGCATATTCATGAGCGACATGAATTAGAAGTTAAGGTTCCTGCGGGAATCGACGATGGTCAGCAAATGCGGTTAGAACACCAGGGTGATGCTGGTGAAAATGGCGGTCCTTATGGGGATCTTTACATTGTTTTCCGTGTAACGCCAAGTCGGGAATTCCGCCGTGATGGTTCAACAATTTATGTTGATCAAGACATTTCATTTGCTCAAGCCGCATTAGGTGATGAAGTGAAAGTTAAGACTGTTCATGGTGATGTTAATCTTAAGATTCCTGCTGGTACTCAATCTGAGACAAACTTCCGTCTTCGGGGCAAGGGTGTTCCTCACTTGAACGGTAATGGTAACGGGGATGAACATGTTACTGTTCATGTTCATACACCAAAGAGTCTTAATAAGCGCCAAAAAGAGGCAATGATGGCTTTCGCTGCTGCTAGTGGTGAAGATGTCAAAGGAGTTAAGAAAACCGTCCTTGACAAGCTTCGGGATGCATTTGAAGATAAGTAAAGAATTAAATTAAGCTAGTAATCTCCGATCATGAAAAGCGGAATTGCTGGCTTATTCTATTTCTTTTAGTATTGTTGAATGCTGATTTGATTAGCTTTTCAAGCGTGGATAGTCTTTGGTATACTAGTATTAGTATTTACAAGTTTAGAAAGTAGTGAACTAATTCATGACAATGAATCTTGATGAAATGAAAGAACGGCAAAAACGGATTCGTAACTTTTCAATTGTGGCCCATATTGATCACGGGAAATCGACCCTTGCCGACCGTATCTTGGAAATGACAGATTCAATTAGTAAGCGGGAGATGAAGGATCAGGTCCTTGATGATATGCCATTAGAGCGTGAACGGGGGATTACCATCAAGTTAAATGCAGTCGCCCTAACTTATCATGCTAAAGATGGCCAAGATTATATTTTTCACCTGATTGATACCCCGGGTCACGTTGACTTTTCATATGAGGTTTCTCGATCATTGGCTGCCTGTGAAGGAGCAGTGTTAGTCGTTGATGCTACTCAGGGAGTGGAAGCACAAACTTTAGCGAATGTTTACCTGGCATTGGATAATGATTTGGAAATTTTACCGGTAATTAACAAAATTGATCTGCCATCTGCGGATCCTGAAGGAACAAAGAAGCAAATTGAAGATGAAATCGGCCTTGATACAGATGATGCACTAGACGTTAGTGCAAAGACTGGGCTAGGAGTTGATCAAGTCCTAGAAGAAATTGTGAAGAAGGTTCCGGCATCAACTGGGGATCTAACAGCTCCATTAAAGGCGTTGATTTTTGACTCGAAATATGATGATTACCGCGGAGTAGTTCTTAGTGTTCGGGTATTTGAAGGAACCGTAAAAAAGGGTGATAAGATTCGGCTAATGAATAGTGGTACCGAGTATGAAGTTGCTGAAGTCGGGATTAACTCGCCTAAGCCATTAGCGCGAGATGTCCTGATGGCCGGTGATGTTGGTTATATTACTGCTGCAATTAAGGATATTAAAGATACCCGGGTTGGTGATACCGTTACGGATGCTAATAATCCGACCGCTAAACCGTTAGAAGGTTATCGGCAAATGACCCCAATGGTTTATGCTGGTTTATACCCAACCGATAATGCCAAGTTTAACGATTTACGGGATGCCTTAGAAAAATTGCAGTTGAATGATGCGGCATTGACTTTTGAACCTGAATCATCACAAGCATTGGGTTTTGGGTTCCGTTGTGGTTTCTTAGGCTTGTTGCACATGGATGTAATTCAAGAGCGGCTTGAACGAGAATTTAACCTTGATTTAATCACTACAGCGCCATCTGTTACTTACCATGTTGACTTGGCAGACGGAACCACGAAAGAAGTCGAAAACCCGGCTGAAATGCCAGATGCTTCATCGATTAAGGACATTAAGGAACCTTATGTTAAAGCTTCAATCATGGTTCCCAATGATTATGTTGGACCGGTAATGGAGCTTTGTCAGCGAAAACGGGGAATTTTTGAAACTATGGAATACTTAAGTGATACGCGGGTAAACGTAATCTATCATATTCCATTGTCAGAAATCATCTTCGACTTCTTTGATAAGCTGAAGAGTTCAACTCGTGGTTATGCTTCTCTTGATTATGAGATCGACGACTATAAGCCAAGTAAGTTAGTCAAGATTGACATCCTGCTAAATGGCGATAAGGTTGATGCATTAAGTTTCATTGCCCATAAAGACTTTGCAGCAGAACGAGGTCGTGACATTACCTCTAAGCTTAAGAAGATTATTCCACGGCAAAACTTTGAGATCCCAATTCAGGCAGCAATCGGTTCAAAAATTATTGCCAGAACTAATATTAAGGCTTATCGGAAAGATGTTACTGCACGAATCCATACGGGGGATCCCGATCGGCGAGCTAAGCTTCTTGAAAAGCAGAAGCGCGGAAAGAAGCGGATGAAAGCTGTTGGTAAAGTTGACATTCCTCAAGAGGCGTTTATGGCGGTTCTAAAGACCGATGAAGAAGTTGACGAAAAGTAAATTACTATCAATATAATAAAAGGTTCAGAGTTCGTTTATTTGAACTCTGAACCTTATTTCGTTTATTGTTAATGATTAGCGAGCTTCCGCATTCCAGGCAATGAAGACATAACAATGAAGCTGAGAATATAAAGTGCTGATAAGAAGCCCATTGTTACTCCTAATGAGTAGTGGTCCATTAGCAATCCAATAACTACTGATGAAAATCCACCAATTGCTCGACCGACATTCATAATGATACTGTTGGCAGTAGAACGAATGGCAGTTGGGTAAAGTTGACTGATAACTGCACCATAACCACCAAACATTCCATTAGAGAAGAAGCCGATTAGCGCGCCGGCAAGAATGAGGGCAATTGAGCTTTGGACCATGAGGATGGTAAACATTACCGTGGCAGAACCAAGAAGGAAGATCCCAAAAGCCCAACGTGGACCCCAATTATCCATTACTGTCCCAAAGACCATCATTCCGATGCTCATTCCAACAATGGTAGCGATCATCCAAATTGATGATCCCGAAACGGACAGTCCTTGCTGCTTTTGGACAATGGATGGGAGCCAGTTCATTAGACCAAAGTATCCCGCAATTTGAACAATTGTCATTACCATTAAGCCAAGGGTTTGTAAGGCTAATCGTGGTGTAGCAAAGAGACGACTAACAGAAATCTTTTGATGATTGGCAATTGTCTTTTGGTGAGCGACAATAAATTCTTGACTTTCGTGAACGTGGCGCCGAATAAAGAAAGTTAAGATTACTGGAATAATACCTAAAAGGAAAAGTGCGTTCCACCCAAAATGAGGGATGATGTAAGCGGCCATTATAGCAGCAAAAATTGCACCAACTTGACCACCGATAGCCGCGACAGAAGTCAATCGACCAATAAGATGGGGCTCAAAGTTCTCGGCAATTAGCGCAATCCCTACACCGTACTCACCACCAGCGCCAATTCCGGCAAGAAAACGGCAAAGGTAAATTGCTGGTAATGAGTGGGCGAAGAACATTGCGGCCGTTGCCAAGGCAAAAATAAAGATCGTGTAAGTAAATGTTTTTACACGACCGATTCGATCACCGACAAGACCGAATATCGCACCACCCGCTAACATTCCAAGGTTAGTAATAGAACCAATCCATCCAGCAGCCGTACTTGAAATATGTAGGCTAGCGATAATTGGTGCAAGGGCAAATGACAAAAACATAATATCCATGTTTTCTAATGAAAATCCGGATGCAGTAGATGCTAGGACCCATTTCTGGTTTTTAGTCATTGCTTGGCCGACATGATTACTTGTCTGTTCCATATTTAATTCCTCCAAAATGATGCTCACTGACATCGATTATTTTGCTTTAGGATTATTAATCCCTGTTTGACAACGTATTATACACGCCTTAACTTAAAATGCAATTAAAAGTTTAACGATTGAGTTGAAAAGGTGGTGTATAATATGAAATATTGATTCGAGGGGGTTATGGAATGAAGAAAAACATTTGGCGCCAGGTTAGAGATGTTCTTTCCCTTATTATCGCTGCAATTTTACTGTATTACATTGTGACCTTTTTAGACAGTCTGATTAAATAAAAATTGAGGATCGCGATAACATGACACACCGTGATCCCCAAGTAGAAGTATTTAGCGAAAGTGATTGCAGAATCACCTTCTTTTACATTATAACAATATTTTTGACAGTTGTTATATAATATAGGTATTATTTACGATAAAATTAATTTTCACCTAATTTTTGTTTTATTACTAATAAGTGCTGATTGCGATTGCCTTAATCGGTAAATTAAAAGTGCTATAATAAAATTAACAATGAGGATCGGGAGGAATATTTTAGTATGACTACAAGAACCTTTACTGCTGAAGAACTTGCAAAATACAATGGCCAAGATGGCGCCCCAGCTTATGTCGCAATTGATGGAATGGTTTATGACGTCAGTAATGTTCCGGCTTGGCGTAACGGTAAGCATCATGGCAACTTAGCAGGTCATGATGTTAGCGCTGCAATTCAACGCTCACTTCATATGAAGCAGGTTCTTGAAGATTTGCCAGTTGTTGGTAAATTTACCGGTGATCCTGAAGTTTAATTTTCTTTAGGCTAAATCATTTAAAATAGAACAACCTAAGATTGCCCTCGTCTTGAGTTAATCTTAGGTTGCTTTTTTACTATAGTGGATTTTAAGCTAATTTCAGGTAATCCCTTAAGTATTTTGCGAGACCATTATGTTCATTATCAATTGGGGTAACGTCGTCCGCAATGGCTTTGATTTCGGGAATTGCATTATTCATTGCAACACCACGACCAGCTGCAGCAATCATTTCTTGATCGTTTTTCTCGTCGCCAAAAGCGATAATATGGGTACGGTCAATTCCGTACTGCTTAGCAACATAGAACATTCCTGATTCCTTATGGGTTCCGCGATGAATTAGTTCAAGGATATTATACGGGCCGCCCCATACCCGAGGTTCAACAAAGTTACCGTATTTTTCGTTGACTGCACGGATGATTTTATCTTTACTGGCTGGTTGATATTCAATTGTCATTGCGATGGGATTATCACTGAGATTCCTTTCACTCAGTAGCTGACTGGGCTTAAGGTGGTTGGGAAGAAATTCAGGGACATCCTTAGTTGCCTGGTTTGCCCAGAAATGATCCTTGCTTTCAACGGTAATGGTATCAATTCCCAATTCTTCTTTATGTGCCAAAAGATCTAGTGCTAGTTCTTTTGTTAATTCGATTTCATACTCTTTATCCCAGTTTTGGTGAGGAATATGAGCTAGAGCACCATTGAAATTAACCATCGGCGTTTGAATCCCAATTTGATCATAAATGTGTTGAGCAATTCGGTAAGGTCGGCCGGTGATAATACTAACAATATGGCCGTCTTTAGCAGCAGCCCGTAGCGTATTAATTGTTTCAGCGGTTAATTTTGATTGATTATTGAGAGTGGTTCCATCCAGATCGATGGCAATTAGGTGTTGATCCATTAAGCGTGTCACTTCCCTTTATTACGAATAATTAACTATTATACCTGGAATTAAGAAAAAGTTAAATGAATTCCAAGAATGCTTTCGGGAAATGTTTAGGAACGGGTTAAAATAAGTTATAATTTGTTTAAGATTAAATTGATGGAGTGATTAAGAGAATGCAGCTACCAAGTGCATTTAAAACTAAGTATCAGCAACTATTGGGAAATGAAGCCTCGGCATTTTTAGCAGCGTTGAATGAACAAAGTTTTAGTGGTTTCCGGGTTAATCCGCTGAAGGATGCCTTGCCACAAGAGACAATTAGTCAAGCTGAAGGGAAAGTACCGTACGTCCCTACTGGATATTATGGTCAAGTTAATGGAAAGTCCCTGGATCATGTTACTGGTTGGGTATATAGTCAGGAGCCTTCTGCAATGTACGTAGGGGAAGTGGTTAATCCACAACCAGGAGAGCGGGTTCTCGACCTCTGCGCAGCGCCAGGAGGGAAATCAACCCACCTCATTTCCTTAATGAAGGATCAAGGACTATTGGTCGCTAATGAGATCTTTCGGAAGCGGGCATTGATTTTAGCGGAAAATTTGGAACGATGGGGCACACGTAATACAGTAGTGATGAATGAAAGTCCAGAGAAGCTAGAAAAGCAGTTCCCTAAGTTTTTTGACCGGATATTAATCGATGCTCCATGTTCTGGCGAGGGGATGTTTAGAAAAGAGCCAGCTGGAATTGAATATTGGAATTCAGATTATCCAGCAGAATGTGCTAATCGGCAGCGTAAAATTATTGCTTCAGCGATTAGAATGCTAAAACCGGGTGGTATTTTAGTTTATTCAACTTGTACATTTGCTCCTGAAGAAGACGAACAAAATGCTAATTGGATTCTTGAAAACTATCCCGCGATGCAAATGGAAGAAGTTAAAGCATTTCCGGGGATGGATCATGGGCGTCCTGAATGGGCAGACGGTAATCCGGAATTAGCAAAGGCAATTCGTCTTTTTCCTCATCATATCAAGGGCGAGGGACACTTTATTGCTAAGTTCCGTTATGGTACGCCTGTTGCTGAAAAGCCCTTACGAAAGAGGCGGCGAAAGAAAAAGCACGCAAGTTCATATTCCCTGACTAGGGATCAGCAAGAACTATTTAATGATTTTCGGGATACGGTTATTCCTGACTACCAACCTACTAGATTAGTCTTGTTTGGTGAACAACTATATGATTTGCCAGTCGGGATTGATAAAATTGATGATCTCAATATACTTCGGCCGGGGTTACATCTTGGGACATTTAAGAAACGACGATTTGAACCATCGTTAGCATTAGCGCTAGCGTTAAAACCGACTGAAGTTAAGGAAACGCTCGAATTGAGTGAAGAGCAGTGGCGGCAATATGTTCACGGTGATACGATCACAATTGATAAAGAGTTAGCTAGTGGCTGGTACTTGCTAGTTTGTAATAATCATTCCTGTGGGTTTGGAAAATTAGTACAAAGGACGGTAAAAAACTTCTATCCAAAGGGGTTAAGATTTTAGAGGAGTTAGATAAAATGAAAGAAAAACAAGCATTTCATGTTAACGGTTATTTGGGGTTATTAATAGCAATTCTTGGTGGATTAGTCGGTCTTTGGCTTATATATAGCGGCTTTCGTTTTGGTCACCTGCTAAGCATGATAGTAGGGATCGTGTTAGTAGTCCTTATCCTAGTCCTTTCGAGTAGTTTAACGATTATTCAACCAAATGAAGCCAAGGCATTAACGTTCTTTGGTAATTACATTGGGACAATTCGGGATGCGGGACTATTTATGACCGTACCGTTTACTGATAAAGAACCGGTTTCTCTTCGGGTTCGGAACTTTAATAGTCAAATCCTCAAGGTTAATGATTCAAAGGGGAATCCGGTTGAAATTGCTGCGGTAATTGTTTTTAAAGTAGTCGATACCGCTAAGGCTCTCTTTTCGGTTGATGATTATGAACAATTTGTTCAAATTCAAAGTGAGTCAGCTATTCGTCACGTTGCTAGTGAATATCCTTACGATACATTTGAAAACGAGGATGCATTGACTTTGCGAAGTAATCCGACCGAGGTATCTAACCGGTTAGCAAGTGAATTACAGGAACGGCTAAATGTTGCCGGAGTGAAAATTGTTGAAACTCGGTTGACTCACCTTGCTTATGCAACCGAAATTGCTAGTGCGATGCTGCAAAAGCAACAATCATCAGCGATCTTATCTGCCCGCAAGATTATTGTTGAGGGAGCTGTATCAATTACTGAGGATGCAATTGATCGCTTGGCAAAGGAAGCAGATCTAGAATTAACGGACGAACAACGTTTACAAATTATTAATAACATTATGGTGGCGATCATTAGTGAACGGGGAACGCAACCAGTAATTAATACCGGAACACAACAATAAGTGGAGTTAATAAGCGCATGTTATATCTAACAATTTTAATGACCGAGCGGGTCGGCTTTGTTATTATTTGTGCTTTCCTCTTGGTTAATATTCCAGCGTTTCGTCGTTGTCTCTTTGCTCAAACACTTACGGCAAAGCTCCAGTTAGTGGTAATCTTCTCTTTATTTGCGATTATGGCGAATATTACGGGAATTGAAATTGACCCGGCTAATGAGCTGCATAATAAAGTTTTACTAACGGCCGTTTCTCATGACTATTCGGTTGTCAATGCCAGAATTCTTGCTGTAACTACGGCGGGAATTATTGGTGGACCATGGGTTGGTGGTTCGGTTGGTTTGATCGCTGGACTTCACCGGGCGTTTCAAGCTGGCTTTGCTAGTGAAGCTTGGTTTTATATCCCAAGTTCAACACTGATTGGATTGTTGTCTGGCTATTTGTATAAGGATAAAAATAGTTCGTTTACGGTAATGACGTCATGGCGAAGTTTTATTGTTGGTTTATCGATGGAATCAATTCAGATGATTTTCGTCTTCCTGTTTAGTCCAACGGGATGGTTATTGGTTCGTTACATTGCGGTTCCAATGATTTTAATCAGTTCGTTAGGGACATCAATTTTCATTTCAATTATTACAATGTATCTTCGTCAGGAAGAAGAAACTCGAGCTACGCAAACTCACTCGGTACTGAAGTTAACTAACCAGACGCTACCCTATTTTCGTAACGGTCTTAATGTTAAATCAGCCCAGCAAGTAGTTCGCATTATCAAAAAATACACAAACTTTGATGCAATTAGTATTACTGATCGGAACACGATCCTTGCTCATATTGGTGCAGGGAGTGATCACCATATTTCGGGGGAAACGATGGTGACAACGCTCTCTGAATCAGTAATTCAGAGTGGCCAGGTAAAAGTTGCACGGAATGCTGAGGAGATTGGCTGTTCGCAAATTGACTGTCCCTTACAGGCAGCAATTGTTGTCCCGTTGCGAGTTGCGGATAGAGTGGCCGGAACTTTAAAAATGTATTATACCGATAGTTGGAAGCTAACGCCGGTTGAAATTCAGCTGGCAACCGGTTTAGGCGGAATCTTTGCTAACCAGATTGCTTTAGGGGATGCTGAAATGCAGGCCCGATTGGTTCGTGATGCCGAAATTAAATCGCTACAGGCACAGGTTAATCCGCACTTCTTCTTTAATGCGATTAATACGATTAGTGCAATGATGCGACGAGACAGTGATAAGGCGCGTCAATTGCTTCTGCAGTTAAGTACCTATTTCCGCTCAAATTTAATTGGTGCTCGAGAGACGCAAATTACCCTAGCTCAAGAACGTCAACAGGTTAATGCTTACCTTAGTTTGGAAATGACTCGTTTTCCAGGAAAATACGATGTTCAACTACATACGACCGTTAGTGATGATGTTTTACTACCCCCATTTACAATTCAGGTTTTGGTGGAAAACGCATTAAAGCACGCGTTTGGGGAACGGAAAATCGGTAATTACGTGATCATTGATGTCTATCAGCAAAAAGACCGGTTAATAATTACGGTCAAAGATAATGGTCAGGGAATCTCACCAGACTTGATAAAGCGTCTCGGCCAACAGGCAGTCCCGTCTAAGCATGGTTCAGGGACTGCGTTGCATAATTTGAACCAGCGATTAATCGGGTTGTATGACAAGAAAAGCGGCCTTCACTTTACCAGTAGTAATCAGGGGACAACAGTCAGTATCTCCATTCCATTTACCAAAAAGGGAGGACAAGTAAATGAAAGTCTTAATTGTGGATGATGAACCGTTAGCACGTGACGAGCTTAGCTACCTATTAGAACAAAATGACCTGATTGACGAAATAAATGAGGCTGATGGAATTAATTCTGCTCGCGAAGAAGTGGCAAATAATCGGCCGGATTTAATCTTCTTGGATATTCAGTTGGATGATGGTAGTGGGATGGCATTTGCCAAGAGCTTGAAGAAAAAGGGAAATTGTCCCTACATTGTTTTTGCCACTGCTTATGACCAATATGCATTAGATGCCTTTGAGGCGGACGCAATCGATTATGTTTTGAAGCCTTTTGAAGCAGAGCGGATTAATGATGCCGTCAAACGGGTCGTTAGACTAATGGATAACCAGAATGGCAGTCGGGGAGCAACTGTTCAACAAAGAAATCCGCGAATTTCACTAACTAATGATGAACGAACAATTGTCATTCAGAAGCGAAATATTCTTTATATTCAAGCACAAGCGGGGAAAGCTATTGTTCATACCGAAGATCAGGAGATCGTTAGTAAGCAAACTCTCAATAGTATTATTAATTTGTTAGATCCTAACAGGTTTATTCGGGTTCACCGCAGTTTTGTTGTTAACCTGAATAAGGTTCATGAACTGCAACCAAGTTTTAATCATACTTATGAACTAACCCTTGATGATGGGAGTAAAGTTCCTGTGAGCCGGTCATTTGTTGCTACCACCAAGAAGGCATTAGGAGTATAGTTAGCAAATTAAATTCCTGCGATTATACTTTAATAGTTTTAGAATATTAAAAAATAAGAAACGGGGCAGAAAAATATTTTGTTTTTCTGCCCCGTTTCCTGTTAATCATTCGATCAGTAATGTACAAAGTAGATGGAAGATAGTAAAACAGCCGTTATAACAGTAAATTAGAAAAGAATTAGTAAAGGATTAATGGTTAAAGATCGATTGATATAGTAACTAATTGTAAATAAATTAACAATCTCGAGGGCATTTCATCTATTGGTTAGGGCATCTCATCCTTAAATATGGCTATTTAAGTGTGAAATTCAACACAAATAGTAAAAAAAGTGTAAATTAAATAACTGAAGAGGCACTGTGAAAACGGTACCGAACAAAATTTATTTTTATTTCTGTGGGAGGGAATAAGTTATGGAAAAGGACAAACAACCTAAGGATTCCAACATTTATGTTCAAATGGGAATCTTTGCTGCTATTTTATTTGTTTCTCAATTGATCTCTGATCTTTTTCCAAAGAGCTTTGTTGTACCAACTCCTTTAATTGGTATGGTATTGCTTTACATTCTGTTGGCTACTCATATTGTTAAGCTTCACCAAGTTGCTAAGTTTGGTGACTTTATGATCGGACTAATTGCATTCCTGTTCGTTCCATCAGGTATTCAATTAGCTGCTCACCTTGACATCATGAAGAAGGAAGGACTTCAAGACGTTATCGTAATTATTATTGCTACGATTATCATTCTTGTTGTTATTGCCTACGTTGGTGCCCTTGTTATGAGCATTCACCACAAGATCACTGGTACTAAAGAAGACTAGGGAGGCACAATAATTATGGCTAATACGATTGTTACAAATCTAGCATTACCATTTACTGGTATCTTCATTTCATTGATTGTTTACCTAATTGGTATGTGGTTAACAAAGATTAGTAATGGATTCTTCCTTTTTAACCCATTACTTGTTGGGATGGTACTTGGTATCGTTGTCTTAGCAATTTGGGCTAAGGGCACTGGTTCCACTACCGCTGCTGTTTACAAGAAGTTCTACCTTCCTGGTGGTAACATGATTTTCTGGTTCTTGAACCCAGCTACTATGGCCTTCGCTATTCCAGTTTACCGTGTTAACAACATTTTCAAGAAGTACTGGTTCGATATTATCGTAATCTGCTTCGTTGGTGGATTTATTTCATTGTTCCTTATCAACCTTGTATGTAAGTTATTCGGTCTTTCTGCCGCTTCAACTGCATCAATGTTGCCACAAGCCGCAACTACTGCTGTTGCCATGCCAATTGCTGCTGGTGTTCATGGTGTTCCAGCCGTTACTGCAATGGCATGTATCCTTAACGCCGTTGTTATCTATGCTTTGGCCGAATTCCTTATTAAGGTTCTTGGTTTGAAGAAGATTTCAGCTGTTGCTACTGGTTTAGGTTTAGGTTCTGCAGGGCACACCGTTGGTTCTGTTAAGGCTCTTTCACTTGGTGAAGTTCAAGGTGCCATGGCTGGTGTTTCTGTTCTGATTATTTCATTAGCAATGGATATCTTGGTTCCAATCTACGCCCACTTATTCATGTAATTTAATTTATCATTAAGGAGAAACTGAATTATGTCAAAAAATCATCAAAAAGTTGTTCTTGTTGGTGACGGACAAGTTGGTTCAGCTTATGCTTATGCATTAGTTCAACAAGGGTTGGCTGAGGAATTAGAAATTGTTAACTTGTCAAAGGAACAAGCTGAAGGTGACGCCCTCGATTTAGAAGACGCAACTGTTTTCACTGCCCCAAAGCAAGTTTATCAAGCTGATTACGATGCTTGTGCAGATGCAGACCTAGTTGTAATTTGTGCTGGGGCTGCCCAAAAGCCAGGTGAAACTCGCCTTGACTTAGTTGGAAAGAACCTTGAAATCATGAAGCAAATTACGGAGAGTATTATGGCTACTGGTTTCGACGGAATTCTTTTACTTGCAACAAACCCAGTTGATGTTTTAACTTATGCAGTTCAAAAGATTTCAGGATTACCTGCTAGCCGGGTTATTTCATCCGGTACTTCGCTTGATTCAGCACGTTTACGTGTTGCGTTAGCAAAGAAGTTGGGAGTTAGTCCACTTGATATTAGTGCTAATGTGATGGCAGAACACGGTGATTCAGAATTTGCTGCATATTCTAGTGCAACAGTTGGTGGGAAGCCACTTCTTCAAATCTGTGAAGAACAAGGCATCAGTAATGATGAATTGCTAAAGATTGAAGATGACGTACGTCACAAGGCTTACGAAATCATCAACCGCAAAGGCTTTACTGCATATGGTGTTGCAACTTGCTTAATGAGAATTACGCGGGCAATTCTACGGGATGAAAATGCTGTATTACCAGTTGGTGCTTACATTGATGGTGAATATGGTATTAAGGATAACTATCTTGGAACTCCAGCTGTTATTAATGCATCTGGTATTTCGAAGGTTATCGAAGTTCCATTAAATGAACGTGAAAGTGAAGCAATGACTAAGTCAGCTGAAGCTTTGAAGAAAATTGCTACTGACGGGATGACTAAGGTTGGTTTAGTTAATTACCTGATTAAGTAGTAATAAAAAAGATGTGATGAAAAATTCATCACATCTTTTTCTTTTTAAAGAATTGCTTTAAGCTCGGTTAAACGGTGGATTTCAAAGGTAGGCTTTAAGCGGGTTGAATTATGCAATGAATGGGGGTTAAACCAGACTGTATCAAGATGAGCGTTAATGCCGCCTTGAATATCAGAACTTAATGAATCTCCAATCATTAAAGTGTTATTACGGTGACCGTTAATGTGTTGAAGCACAAAATCGAACATTTCTTTGTTCGGCTTTTGAAGTCCAATCACTTGTGAAATAAAAATATCATCAAAATATTGAAGTAATTTAGCATCCTTCAGTCGCTGATCTTGCACTATCTTTTGCCCATTGGTAACGGCATATACGTGGTAGTTATTTTGCTTTAGGTACTCCATTACCGTTCGCGTTCCGGAAACAAGTTGATGATTGTTACTGAGGTATTTAAGGTAGGTTTGAATTGTCTCTCTACCAGGAACATTTAGCTGGTGGTAAGCCTTAAAATAGTCGGCAAAGAGGTGTTCCATAAGTTGATCCCAGGTGAGTTCATTTCGTTCAAACCGTTGCCACATCCCGACATTATAATTTTGAAATGTTTGTTTAACGGTTGGTGTTAATTTCAGGTTAAAATCACTAAAGAGTTGTTTTAAGGCGTGGCTTTCGGCAGCTCCATAATCTAATAGTGTATCGTCAAGGTCAAAAAGAATGTTTTGATACGCTGTCATTCGATAATCACCATCCTTAAATTAAATCACGTTGTTGAGCATATTCGAGTTCTTCACCGTGTAAGACAAAATTAGTTGATGGTAACTCGTTAAATGATTTACAACCGAGAAGGGCGAGCAGTCGTGGAAGGGCCATTTGCCAATTAGTAATTTCTTTATCAAGCGCATCAATCCCATCACGAATGAGAATATTAAGAAAATAGCCAGCAACACCAACAGCATTAGCACCAAGAATCCCCGCTTTAATAACGTCTAGCGGGGAACAGATCCCGCCAGAAGCAATAATTTGGGTATCCTTAGTCCGTGCTTCACGAGCCTCCAACATTGATTCTAATGTTGTTTGCCCCCAATAATCGAGAAAACTAAAATCTGCTGTATGATTCCGTCGATCTTCGATTGCAGCAAAGTTAGTTCCACCGCGGCCACTAACGTTAATTATGGAAACACCGATTGATTGCAGCTGGTTAATTGTCGAACTATCCATACCAAAACCAACTTCCTTAACAATAACCGGAATATTAAGGTGGCTAACCAGAGATTCAATATTAGTTAGCCAGTGGAAGTCACGATCACCGTCATCCATAATTAATTCTTGGGTAGTATTAATGTGGAGTTCAAGGGCATCGGCATCTAGCAAATCAATCACCGCTCTTGCCTGTTCTAAATTGGCTTTGGCACTTAGGTTAGCAATAACAATTCCGTCCGGATTAATATCACGGACAATTTTAAAGCTCTTTTTAGCAGTTGGATCATGAAAGATAATACTTGCTGAGCCAAGTGCCATTGCAAGGTGGTGCTTTTTGGCAATCATTGCAAGTCCTTGATTAATCTTAAATGCATTTTGACTGCCACCGGTCATTGCCTCAATGAAAAAGGGAACCGCCAGCCTTAAATTTCCACAGTTAGTAACGGGGTTCACCTGTTCAAGACTAATTTCTGGAAGACTTTTGTGGATGATCTGCATACTGTTAAATGAATTAGTATGGACCTGGTTATAAAGCTTAGTTGCTAACGAAAGGTGCTCATTTTTTCGTTGGGCATGACTTGATTCCATAGTTTTTCTCCTTAAATAACTTTCTGAATTAAAATTACGGTACTTTGATTATTAAAATTAACTAAAAGAGTGTGACTTTTGAATCATGATCGATCAATTATCACACTCTTTTATCATTAACTATTATTTTTTGATGAGGTGGTGCTTGATCTCACCCTTAACATTTTCGATAAAGTGAACTGAAAGGGGGAGTTGTTCAATTTTATTAGCCGTCCACTTCTTCAATACCTGTTTGAAGTTACTATCACGATCGATAGCAACGATTCCACAATCACCACCACCAGCACCGGATGTCTTTGCTGCTCCGCCAAAATCTTCAGCAATTTGACAGAGTTTATTTAGGACGGGGGTCTCGATATGAACACCAGAGTTCGTACCGAGTTGCTTTAACAATTCCCGGTTATACCGGATCTCATTTTTAATTGATTCCAAATCAGCATTATGGAAACCTTCAACCATTCGCTGAATGCAGTGCTTACTATCTTCCAAAAACTGTCGGTACTCTTTTTGTTGCCGAGCCTTGAATAGGGAAATCTTATCGACTAATTGCGAAGTCGATGCCGGCTTCCCAGTCCACCCAATAAGAAGCTGAAGGTTGCTTGGCGCTTTCAAGGATTCAATCTTGAGATCGGGCCATGGTAGATCAACGAGGGTTCTTAAATCGAGATATTTTCGTTGCTGAGCAAGCCATTGACGGTCAAATGAATGGTAGGCGATCCAACCGCCATAAACGGAAGCCGCCACATCTCCCAGTGATCCATTTCCTTGAACTTCAAAGTGAGCAATTGCAGCTAATTTGAAGATTTCATCCTTAGTAACTGGCAAGTTATAGAAATGGCAAAGGGCTTTTACTGTGGCAACCGTGACGGCAGCCGAAGAACCAAGACCATATTTCTTCCCTGAGTCGCTATCCAGCTGACTGTCAATATGGAGATCGAATATCCGCAATTCACGAGCAAAACTACGGGCGTATTCTTCAGTTACCTTAATTGCGGACAAGATATAAGAAAACGGGTTATCACGATTATCAACAACCATTTGTTCCCCAAGGCGATACCACTGTAAGGCATTATTATGGTATTGTCGGCTAATAATTTTACCAACTTCTGCAGCACTTTCTTCAATTGAACAAGTGACAAATTGATCCAATGCTACTAAAATCGCCGGATAACCATTTTCCACAACAGCGTATTCACCAGCAATATAAAGTTTGCCAGGTGCTTTTTCAGTAATCAATTTTACATAACCTCTCAATCAAATCCTATTTATCGATAATTTTTACTCCTGGTCCAGGCTGCGAAATAATTAACCTTTGTTTACTGAAAAGGTTCCCCAAATATTGAACAATTTTTTCGCGATCTTTTTGATTGTAAATCACTTTAACATTTGGACCAGCATCCATAGTATAGTAACAACTCACCCCGTGTGAACGCAAGTCATTAATTGCTTGAATTGCGCGGATCGTGTCACCATTAAAATAAGTATATCCTGGATCAGCAGAAAGAGTCAGGGCGTGCATTCGGAGAGCATTTTCTTCAGCAATGTGGCCAATCTGATCAATATTCTTATCTGAGATAGCTTTTTTCATTGCAACCATGTCCTGAGCAACAACTTTTCGCCAAGCGGGGTAATAAGGTGAAGACTCAACACTTGACTGCATTCCCTGACGACTTGAAATTTTTTTCTTGGTGGTATTGATTAGGATTGCCATCATTTCAATTCCAAAATCAACTTTTTCCATGATCGGTTCAGCAAAGGAAGATTGATCATCAGTTCCCCGATGCCACTCAACAAGGCCACCATAAATGGAACGTGTAGCAGAACCTGAGCCACGACGAGCAAGGCGAGAAAGGGAACGCCGGTCAAGGTTTAGTCCAGCTGCCTTACTAGCTGCAGTTGCAAGAGCGGCAAATGCGGAAGCGGAAGACGCTAACCCTGCAGATATTGGTACGTGATTAGTGGAAACCACTTTAGCATAATTATGGCTGCCGCTAATTTGCCGAATAATATCGAGAAAGTCCTTAACTTTTTTGGCAGAGCGGCCAGTGATCGGTTGACCATCAATTTCAATGTCATCTGCTGTTAGGTCATCTCTGAATTCAACTCCTGTATCAGCGTAAAATTCATTTAACGTTAGTGAAAGGCTATCTGTTTGCGGAATGATCAGCTTTTGATCTTTTTTCCCCCAGTACTTAACTAACGCAATATTAGTGTGTGCCCGTGCGGTGATCATTAATTTATTTCCTCCGTATCCCCAAGTAGTTGTAACCATACTTGCTTAGCACCATTATCTTTTAAAATTCCTGCTAGTTTTCTGGCACCAAGCGCAGTTCTGGTAATCGCAAACATGCAACCGCCACGGCCACCTCCCGTTAGTTTAGCTCCTAATGCGCCGTTATGATTAGCAGTAGTGATTAATCGATCCAAGTGCTCGTCACTAACATTTAGTGCAGTCAGGTCGCTTTGTGCGCTATTAAGTGCGATGCCAAGGCTCATTGCCTCATTATGACTTAAGTAATCTTTAGCTAAATTAACCAGTTTTCCCAAATGATTAATATGGCTCAATGCTGTATTATGGTTAGTTTCTAATTCATGTTTAACAGCAGTGATTGCTTCCTTAGTGGCTCCCTTAACTCCTGTATCAGCAATGACCATTGTTGCCTGTAAGTTCATTTTTAGTGGTACGCCTGCTTGACCCTTAACAAAGTAAAGTGGTGATGTTGAGCTGACAGTTGCCGCGTCTAAACCGGAAGGACTGCGGTGAGTCACTTCTTCTTCAATATCGGCAAGGTGGAGCAATTGCTTACGCTCAAGTTTTTCTTCGTATAAATCAAAAAAAGCGCGAACGATAGCGACCGCTGTAGCAGCGGATGATCCCATACCACGTTCTGCCGGCAATTGGCTTTTAATTGTCATTGTCCATTGATCGCTTTCACCGTTAAAGCGCTGCATTAATGAAGAAATTAATCGTTGAACTCCCGCCATCTTTTCGGGAAGTTGATTTAATGGTCCTTCAAAGTAGCGGCTTTTAATTTGGTGGCCGCCCTTATTCGTTAACTTAATTATTACCGTTAACGTAACATCTGGAAGCGGGAGGGCAATTGCTGGTTCACCATAGACCACGCTATGCTCACCCATTAATATTATTTTGGCATGACTGTGACCGATTCCTTGTTCTTTCACATCAAAACCTACTTTCTTCGTAAAATACCATTATTAATAATAGCGTAAAATTACTGATTTGCCAAAGGACAACGGCAATTGTTACTATAATTTAAAAAACGAATGGTGTATCATAAAAACAGAACTTTGATCGAATAAATAATGAAACATGGTGATAGTTTGTCAACAACGAAAAAACGTCGACAGAAAGCAAAAAAGTCACGTGGACCAATATATTCGGTTGTTGATCTGGAAACGACCGGGACAAGTGTTAATCATGGTGACCGCATTATCCAGATCGGCTGTGTACTTGTTCAAGATGGCGAAGTCATTAATCATTTTGAAACCAAAATTAATCCGCGAGTAGCAGTTCCGCGGCAGATTACCCAATTAACGGGAATTAAAAATAATGATGTACGGGATGCACCGTTATTTGAAGATGTTGCTGGGACACTATACAGTCTTCTTAGTGGCACTATTTTTGTGGCGCATAATGTTAATTTTGATTTTCCGTTTTTGAATGCTGAGTTAGAACGTGCTGGTTACCCTCCGTTATCAATTAAGGCCATTGATACGGTAACGCTAAGTCAAATATTAATGCCGACTGCAAAGAGCTACCGCTTGCGAGATCTGACAAGTTCATTATCAATTGAGCATGATCATCCTCACAGCGCGGTTTCTGACGCAGAAGCAACTGCTCATTTACTAGTAGACTTAATGAAGCAGTTACGAGAATTGCCGACGCTACCCCTTGAAAAGCTTGTTGAACTTAAATTGAACCTACCTCAACAAACGACAATGATTTTGGAACAGGAGTTAGAGCGGCGGGGTGCTAATCCATTGCCATTAGCTGATAGTCTATATGTTAGTCACGGAATTGTTCTCCACAAGGTTCGTCCGGCAACAAGTTTAGGAGAGGTAGCCAATGTCCGCTATCCATCAACAAAGCGGGCAAAGATTAAGTTGTATGGAGACTTACTGGAATTTCGTCCTACCCAATCAAAGATGATGAATAGTATTTATAATAATTATACTCATGATGAACCTAAATCGATGATTGTAGAGGCTGGAACCGGAACAGGGAAGACATTAGGGTACCTTCTTCCCTTAGCCTATGCAGCGTATCCAGATAAAAAAATTGTTATCAGCACGGCAACTAATCTTTTGCAACAACAAATCGCACAACGGACAATGAAGCAATTGAACAAACTCTTACCATTTGAATTAAATGGGGTAGTAATTAAGGGCAATTCACATTACCTAGATCTGGCCAAGTTTGTTCATTCTTTAAGTATTATTGAAGATTCTGACTATATTCAGTTAATTAAGGCAAAAATTCTTGTCTGGCTGCTGGGGACTACCAGTGGTGATCTTGATGAATTGAACTTAAACGCGCAACGTTCACCGTATTTTGCTGAAATTCGTCACCAAGGTGTTAAAACCCTGCGCGAAGATAATGAGTTTTATAAAGATGACTTCCTAATCCGCAGGCAAAAGCAATTGCATACTGCAAATGTAATTATTACGAACCATGCCTACTTAGTTGCGCATGCGCAAGAATTAGGGGATGGTACTAGACGACCATACTTAGTTGTTGATGAGGCTCAGCACTTAAGTGAAAGTATCCTCCGCCGTTCACGACAAACGCTTGATTTTCAAAACATTAGAACTGCGATCCACGTGTTGGAGAATTTAGTTAGCGATAATCAGGAACGAAACCTTGCAAATATTTTTGAAGAACACGCGTTAGGGACATACAATGTTGAACTGTTAAGGGATGATTTACGTTCGCTTAGTGAAGCTACAGATGCTTTTCAACAAGCGTTGTACCGCCAATTTATGCTTAACGTTCAGGGAAATAATAGTAATGAATTAATTGAACAGCCGTTGGATAATCAACAACTATTCTCACTATTAACACCAAGTAATAAGCCGATCATGCAGCTTGAGCAGGCATTAGCAAGTGTTCAACTTCATTTTATGGCTCTCCGGCACCTTTTTGAACAGCAGGCTGACCGATGGTTATTTAGTGATCGGTACTTAATGAGTCAGTTTCAGAGCCAGTGGATGGTTCTTGCTGATGCAGATAATAAGCTTCACCAATTTATTGAAACCCTTGAGGAACGTGGTGAATCCGCTGCTTTTTGGCTTACCGTTCAGCAGTCGACTGAGCACAGTTCAATGCAGCTTAGCGGTGGCCTTTTGACGGTTAATCACTTCTTAACAGAGAACGTTTACCCATATTTTGCGCAACCATTATTTGTTGGTGCAACACTGTTCACCTCCAGTCGGTCTAACTATTTGTATGAACAGTTAGATTTAGAAAAAGCTCGGACATTACAAAAGCGCTTTGCTTCACCGTTTAACTATGCGGAACAAGCAGAGTTGCTGATTGCTAAGGATGCACCCATTCCAAACCAAACTAATAATGAGGAATATACTCGTTATTTGGCACAGACAATTTATCAATTATGTAAAAATAACCAATGCCAAACAATGATTCTCTTCAATTCGTTAGTAACAATTGAGCAGGTTTATAGTCAGCTTAAGGAAACCGACTTATTTGATCAGCGGGACATTTTGGCTCAAGGAATTACTGGCCGTCGAGAAAAATTATTAAAGCAGTTTGCAAGCGGGACAAGTTCGATCTTGTTAGGCGCATCTAGTTTTTGGGAGGGAATTGACCTTCCTAAATCATCTTTAGAACTACTGATCATAACTAGATTGCCCTTTGATTCTCCAAATGAAATCATGACGCGTGCACATAATAATTTACTGAAACATGAAGGGAAAAATCCATTCTACCATGCAGCCCTTCCTAAGGCAACCATGAGACTTCAGCAGGGAATTGGCCGACTATTACGAACACCAGATGATTTTGGAGTAGGTATTATCCTTGATTCGCGAATCAGCACCCGGCGTTACGGAAGTTCAATGCTTAAGAATCTTCCTAAAGATTTGCCGATAAAGGAATTATCGACTGTTGAGCTAGTAGAAAATGCCAAAAAATTTTTAAAAAAGCACCGGACAAATAACGAAAAGTAAGAATTTCTGGTATAATTTCTAAGATTAATAATTTTTTAAAGAGGGGAAGTTACATGCAAAGTCGTCGTGAGGTCCAGCGTGATAAGCAACACCGTTCTACTGGACAAACGATTCGTAATCTTTTGATTGTCATTGTTGCAATTATTGTTATTGTGGGGATCTTTTACCTTATCAGTAACCAGCCACGTTCGGCAGCCAGACGACAAACCGTTTCAATTGCAAAAAAGTATGCCCACCTCAAGGATCCAGGGAGTTTTTATATTTATAATCGGGAGAATACTTATTACACCATTGCCGGAAGAAATAATCAAAATCAACCAATTTTAGTGGTTGTTTCTCAGCATGGTGACAATGTTCGAGTATTGAAGCAGAGTAGTGGCTTAACAGCACAGCAGGTAATCCAGCAAGTTCGACAGGATCATCACCCGCAAAAAGTATTAAAAGCTGCTCCAGGAGTCTTTAATGATAAAGTAGTTTGGGAAGTTACTTATCGTAACCAAAAAGGACAATTATGCTATGATCTGATTAACTTCAAAACAGGTAAGGTTGTTCAGACAATTAATAATTTGTAGTTCGTGAAGATAGGGGGACGATTTATTATCGTTACGCCCTTATCTTTTTTGGTTAATTTTTGTTAAGGGGGTTCATGATGACAGAAACTAATTCACTAGTCCGATATCTTAAAGCCGGGGAAACTTCCATCAGTAACATCCTTCTCCATCATTATCATGAATTGGGGATGTCAACGGCCCAATTGGTTGTTTATCTCGAATTTAAGTCTTATCTTGATCGGGGCGTGATTGATCCTGATATTCGCCAGATTGCCCGACACTTGCAAACGGATGAAAATCAAGTTTTTGATCTTCTTCACCAAATGATGAGTAATAAACTAGTAGTTCAGCAGATGCGTAAGTTGGATGATGGTAAGGAAGATGCCTTTTGGGACTTCACACCACTGATAAATAAACTTAGTGCGTTTAACGAGCAGGAAGCTACTGAACAAGTTAATACTAGTACCGGTAATTTGCGGAAAGAAACGTTCAACAAAATTGAGGCAGAAGTCGGTCGACCATTGTCACCAATGGAAATGCAAATTGTCAATGATTGGATTGATCGTGATCATTACAAAACTGCAATTATTGATCTTGCACTGAGACAGGCGGTAATGAATAATGCACTAAGCCTCCAGTACATGGACCGCATCTTAAGAAACTGGTCCAGGCAAGGGTTGAAGTCGGTTCATGATGTTCAGGAGCATGAACGTCAATTTGAAGAACGAAAGGCAAATTATTCACACCAGGATGCCAGAAAAATTCAGGGTCCTAAGATTCCAATTTTTAACCTTAACTCGCAGACAAAAAAGAATTAATTTACAGGAAGAAGGGTGCTTTATGGCGCAAAAAACAAATAATCCAGTAATGAAAGGGATTATCATTGCTGCAGCTGCATCAGTAATGTGGGGGATTTCAGGAACGACACTTCAATTGATCTCCCAAAACCTTGCAATTCCGGCAGCTTGGATGCTTTCTATCCGAACATTTTCTGCAGGAATTATTTTACTTGTAATTAGTGGGTTTATGTATGGCAAAAAAACCTTCAATGTGTTTAAACGTCGCGATACGACAATTTCGGTTCTTTCCTACGCGGTTTTTGGGTTGATGGCTAATTTATTGACCTTTTACTATGCTATTCAAAAGGGAAATGCTTCAGCAGCAACGATTCTCCAATATTTGTCACCATTATTTATTGTTCTTGGTGGTGTGATATTTAAACGTCAACACCCATTTAGAAGTGACCTGATTGCATTTGTTTTAGCTCTTTTAGGGGTTTTCTTTGCTTTAACCAAGGGGAATTTTACTCAGTTAGATATTCCAATTGATTCACTATTGTGGGGTCTTGGTTCAGGAATTACGGCAGCATTATATGTTGTCTTGCCTCAAAAAGCCGCTGATTCTAACCCACCGATTGTCGTGTTAGGTTGGGGAACCATTATCGCAAGTATTCTGTTTAACATTTATCGGCCATTTTGGGTTAATCCGCCACAAATTAGCGGTGAGTTGGTCGCAGCAGTTGCGACTGTTGTGCTTTTTGGAACAATTTTACCGTTTAGCTTACTAATGGTTGCTACTCGATATGCTCCTTCCGATGTTGTAAGCATTATGGATGCTTTACAGCCAATTACCACCTCGTTATTAAGTGTTCTCTTCTTTAATCTGCACTTAACCTTAATTGAAATAATTGGGATTGCTCTTGTTATTATTGCGGTTTACATCTTGCAAGATGGTCGGCGAAAAGCACTTACTGAAAATGACTTACACTATTAAATTAAAATAATCTGAGAAAATTAGAATTTACTGTTGACAAAAAGTAAGGGAACCGGTATATTAAGGTCATTAATTATTAGAAAGGAGCAGGGCTCATGTTAGTTAACCGTTTATTTAATTGTTGTCAAACTTCAAAAATTAATGGACATTCTGACATGAGTTCAGTTGGCCATTCTTTTTGAGGTTGATTAAATCTTAAAATGAGCGGCTACTCCGAAATAAGTGGTCAAAGCTACTAATCATGTCAGTGATTAGTAGCTTTTTTTGTGCACTGAATTAGAGAAAAGAGTGATGATAATGACATTGGCATGTGAAGAAGTAATTGCGGCTTTAAATAATCAAGAAACTGGTAAAATCCCAATTTCTTTTTGGCGCCATTTTGCGGTAGATGAGTTTACGAATGTCTTTCAAGAGCCAGCAGTCCTCCAAACAAACTTGGGAGGTCACCAAAAATACTACAATGCTGTAGATGTTGATTTTGCTAAAACGATGTTAGATGGCTATTTTGCTTACCCATTTCGCGGAGTTGATGATCCACGAAGTTTAACTAATCTTCAAAAGCTTCAACCACTGAATCAGGACGATCCGTGGATTACCGGTCAAGTTGAACTTGCTCAACAACAACAGCAGATTGCTGGGGAACGGCCAACTTTTATTACGATATTTTCCCCAACGCTGCTTTTTAAGTGGGCGTTAATTAAGCATTATACAGAACCGCTTTTATTAGCGGATCAACGATTCACAGATCTTTATGAACAAGATCCATCACTAATTTTTCAGGTCTTAGAAGTAATTGCTGACGATCAAATCAAAGTTGTCCAGGCAATAATGGCTAACACTACAGTCGATGGGATTTATTACAGTACGCAGTCAATTCAGGATTCACGTTTACGTGATGACACCCAATTCTTTAAGCAAGTAATGGAGCCGATTGATCTTAAGGTTCAAGAAGGAATTAACCAAGTGTCACGATTGAATATTCTTCATATCTGCGGATTTGATGGTGCAACTAATCATCTTGAATGGTTTACTAATTATCCGTTGCAAGTTGTTAATTGGGCAACGGGAATTGATGGTTATTCGCTAGGTGAGGGGAAAAAGCTGTTTGGTGATCGGCCAGTAATGGGTGGCTTTGATAATAGTACAACCGGAATTCTCTATCGCGGAACTAAGGAGCAAATTCAAACGGAAGTCAAAAGGCTAATTGATGAAGCCGGTCACCGGGGGATTATTTTGGGAGCTGACTGCACGGTTTCCCGTGATATTTCTTATGAACGGTTAAATTGGGCGATTGAAGCGGCTCACCAGGGCTAGGAGGTTATCGGGAATGTTATTGAAAATAACGGATTTGAAAAAACAATTTAATGGTCAACAAATTTTAAATGGGATTGACCTTTCAATTAACAAGGGCGAAGTAGTGGTTATTATCGGTCCCTCTGGTTCAGGAAAGACAACCCTATTGAGAAACTTAAATTTCCTCGAACAAGCTGATAGTGGCTTGATGGAATTTGCTGGAGAAAAAATTAACCTGGCTCAAGCGACTAAGTCAGAAATTCAGATGGTTCGACGAAAAACAGCAATGGTATTTCAAAATTATAATCTGTTTAAGAACAAAACTGCTCAGGAAAATATTGCTGAGGGATTAATTTATGGTCATGGTGAGAATGCTAAGACGGCAAACCAAAAAGCAGTCCAAGCATTGAAAAATTTGGGCTTGGATAAACGAAAAGATTATTATCCTTCGCAACTATCAGGTGGTCAACAGCAAAGAATCGGAATTGCTCGGGCAACAGTTCTTAATCCAGAAATTATATTATTCGATGAACCAACCAGTGCTCTTGATCCCGAGTTAGTAGGAACTGTCTTAAAAGATATTCAGCAGTTAGCTGAACAGGGGCAAACGATGATTGTTGTTACCCATCAGATGTGGTTTGCGCGGAACGTTGCAAGTCGAGTGTTGTTCTTTGCTGATGGTGAGATCATCGAGTCAGGGACGCCTGTGCAAATCTTTGAACATCCACAGAAACAAAGAACTAAACAATTCTTAAATGCATTGGCAGATAACTATTAGGAATGGGAGGTAGATCAATGAATAGTCAGAAGATTATTGGGATTATTTGGCGAGGCTTTCCGAACACGATTGAATTACTAATCTTTTCCTTTATCTTTGCAACTCTTCTAGGATTGCTCTTAACTTGGGTTGGGTTGCGTAAAAATAGGTTAGCTCAAGGAATTGCAACAGTATACCTGAATCTGGTTCGAGGAACACCACCGTTGCTAATGTTGTTACTTGCTTATTATGGATTACCGGTTTTGTTGAAAGCAATCGGGATCAATATTGATCATTGGACAAGGTTAATGTTTGGAATTCTTGGGCTCTCCTTAGGGTGGAGTGGTTATTTAGCGGAAGCGTTTCGGTCAGCCTACCTCTCAGTCGATACGGGTCAAATTGAAGCTGCTCATTCTGTAGGAATGAAGGATCAGACCACCTTTAGGCAAATTATCTTGCCTCAAGCGGCAATGCTTGCTTTGCCTAATATTGAAAATTTGGTAGTGGGGCTGGTTAAGGCAACTTCATTAGTTTATGTTATTGGTTTATATGACATGTATAATCAGGCATCTAATCTTTCAAACCAAACTGCCGGCTTACACCAGTTGCAAATATTTATTCTTTTGGCTTTAAGCTATTGGGGATTGGTATTAGTAATTGAAGTCTTATTTCGTCTTATCAGACGGCGTTACCAGTGGCTAGCTTAGGAAGGATGTGATTATGTGTTTGATTTGAATTTCGCGAAGGATTCGTTTAACCAAATTCTGGCAGCAACACCACTAACGCTAATTGTAGCTTTAGTTGCAACTATTATTGGATTAGGTCTAGCGATTTTAGTAGTAATTGCCAGAGAAAAGCGAATCCCGGTCCTTTCTCAGTTTTTAGCGATACTAGTATCGTTTATTCGGGGGACACCAATTTTAGTTCAACTATATGTTGTTTATTATGGACTACCTCAATTGTTAGTGTTGATGAATGAATGGGGCTGGAACACGAATCCTAATGGCCTGCCAGCAATCATCATTGCCTTTTCTGCTTACGGCTTAAATGCGATGGCTAACTTGTCGGAGAGCATTCGAGCAGCTTACCATTCGGTTGATTTTGGGCAATATGAGGCCGCGTTATCAATTGGAATGACGCCTTTTCGGGCAATGACTCAAATTGTAATTCCCCAGTTAATTATTAATTTAATTCCTAATTTTACGAACATTTTTTTAGATTTAATCAAGGACACAGCGCTGATTTACAATATTGGCTTAGTCGAGATCATGGGGCAGGCAAATATTGTTTCATCAATTGGGTTTAAGTACCTGGAAACTTACACTGATGCATTAATTATTTACATTATTATTTGCTGGATCTTTGCTCAATTATTTAGGTTGGTTGAAGGAAAACTACGGCAACGCTATTTCGTTGTATAGGGAAAGAGAGGTTATTTATTATGAAAATTTCAAAGTTATTTACAAAGTTAGCGGTGATTGGTTTAGTTAGTACTGGTGCAGTTAGTTCAGCAACAGCAGTTCATGCGACAACAACGGTTAATGTTGCTGCACCAAATGGTAATCCGGCATATATTGTTAATACTGATAACGGACCTGAGGGATACTACGGTGAACTAATCAAAAAAATTGATCAGGACTTACCTCAATATAAGTTTAAGACTACGTTCACATCCCAAAACGCGGTCTTTTCAGGATTGCAAAGTGGTAAGTATGACGTTGCCTTAAATAATTCTTGGTACAACAAGCAGCGTTTCCAGACATACTATCATACACGGGCAGTCGGGCTTGACGACTTACGCCTGGTTTATAATAAGAGTGGAAAGAAAGCTAGCTCATTAGATGATGTTGCTAAGAAGAATTTAAAGTTAGTTCCCGTTTCAACTGATGATGCCCGTTATAGTGTTTTAGAAGACTATAATAAATCACATAGTAAAAAGGTGAACTTGAAAGCAATTGGTGACCAATCTTCAGCTGATGCGTTAGCTCAAGTGGCTAATGGTAAATATGACGTTGCACTATACCCATACGCTGCCTATAAACAGGTTGCTAATTCCAAAAATGGAAAGAAATTGACAGTTTCAAAATCAATTGATCAGCGGTCAGCATACTTGCTCTTACATAAGGATGCAAAGAATAAAAAATTAACGCGGGTACTGAATAAGGAGATTAAAAAGTTATATGATAATGGTTATTTGGAAAAGCTGACAAAGAAGTATCTCTATGAGAACACCTTTGCTTTACGAGGTGCTAAGAAGAACTATAATGCTGAATTTAATAAGTAATAAACAAAAAGACTGGGAAGAAATCAAAATCTTCCTAGTCTTCTTTAATTATTTATATTGATAAGTGAAAATTAGTTGTTTTGGAGCTTAGCCATACCGTCCTTAGCAACCTTTTCAAGGGCAGCAGCAGAAGCATCCATAGCCTTCTTTTCACGGTCATCCAAAGGAACTTCGATAACCTTGTCAATACCGGATGCGCTGATAACAGCAGGAGTACCGATGTAAAGATCATTAATTCCGTATTCGCCGTCCATTGGGGCACCAACTGGTAATACAGCGTGTTCATCACGTAAGATAGCGCGAGTAATCCGCATCAAGCAGGTAGCAACACCGTAGAAGGTAGCGCCCTTACGGTTAATGATTTCGTAAGCCTTGTTACGAACATCATCTTCGATCTTAAGTAATTGATCCATTGAAACATTGTTTTCCTTAGCAATGTCAAGAAGTGGCTTGCCACCGATAGTTGCACTTGAGTAAGCAGCAAATTCGGAGTCACCGTGTTCAGCAAGAATGTTTGCTGAAACATCGCGTGGGTCAACATCGAACAACTTAGCCAAAGCAATACGAAGACGTGATGAGTCAAGTGAAGTACCTGAACCAATAACCTTGTTCTTTGGGAAGCCAGAAAGCTTTTGAACAGCGTAAGTTAAAATGTCAACTGGGTTAGCAGCAATCAAGAAGATACCGTTAAAGCCAGACTTAACAATTGGTTCAACAACTGACTTCATGATCTTCAAGTTTTTGTCAACTAATTGAAGACGAGTTTCACCAGGCTTTTGTGGTGCACCAGCAGTGATAACAACCAGGTCAGCATCCTTGCAAGTGTCGTAATCAGCAGAGTAAATTTGCTTTGGTGCAGTGAAGACAGTAGCATCTTCAAGATCCAAAGCGTCACCTTCAGTACGCTTCTTAACAAGATCAACGATAGCTAATTCTTCAGCCAAACCTTGTTGTACTAATGCGTAAGCGTAACTTGAACCTACAGCACCGTCACCAACAAGAACAACTTTTTGATGATTCTTAGACATAATTAAACAGTCTCCCTTTCATCCAGTAAATATGCTATTTGAGATTTCTCTCACATGACTAATTATAACATTCCTTGTGAAAAAAGCTATTAAATTCGGAATTATTGTCATTTTTTATGGGAACTAGCTAATAATTGCTAGTTTGGCTCATGATTGGAGACCGCTAACTAGTATAATAAAAAGTGCAATTACGATTGCAGGAATCAGTAAGACATGAAAAATGAAGCCGATCGCGAAAATTAAAAAGAGCAGTCCGAGAACTTTGAGGGTAAAAACACCTAATTTCCACATGATCCATAAAACTAATAATGTGATCAAAATTCCCAACTTCACTAACCTCCTAAGCTAAATAGTGAAGGAATTATATCATTTTTTAAATTGAAAAGATTAATTCACGTTAACATTTTGCACAATCTTAACCATGTGATAAAATGAAACATATGTTAATGAATTGATTATATAAAAGGAGGAGGTGATTACCGTGTTGAATCAAACGAAGCGTTTTATGCGTGATAATGACTTAATGTATAAGAAAGAATATATTCGGCCAATGATGACGCCGCAGCATGTATATGTCTTTCGATTTGGGAAGCATCGATTGAACAATCGGGTAATCATTCGTTACTCCCATACATGGACGGGGCGACTAAGGATTAATGAGATTGATGTTCGCCTGCACCACCAGCATCATCCACGGATTTTTCGGACTGAAGCTGACTTGATTGAATATTTAAAGAGTCACTTTGCCCAAAAAGATGATGAGGAGAATCCATCGCAGCCTGTTAATTTTGGGAATGAAAAATAGGTGAGCGATATTACTGTGACCATCATATTGGTGGTCATTTTTTATTTAAAGAGGAGAATAATATGGATTGGACAGCAGTAAAAGTAATTACTTCCAGTGAAGCAGTTGAAGCAGTTAGTTATATTTTAACTAACGAAGGAGCAGTCGGGGTTCAAATTGATGATGCGAAAGATTTCGCAAATTTAAAGCCTGGTCGTTATGGGAAATACGGAGAAATCATTGATCCGCAGGAGATCCCCCACCGGAAAAATGGGGCTGCAGTTACCGGATACTTTCCGCGAAATGTCTTTGTTCCTGAACTTATCTCAACAATTAAAGGGCGGGTTGCAAAGTTAAAGGATTACCAACTTGATCCTGGAGCAGGCCTTGTTGTTTCAGAAGCAGTCAATAATAAGGATTGGGCAACCGTTTGGCAAAAATACTACCACCCATTGCGAGTAACCAGCCAATTAACAATTGTTCCTCAATGGGAAGACTATCAACCAAGTTCTGCTAATGAGAAATTAATCGTTTTGGATCCAGGGATGGCCTTTGGAACAGGAACTCACCCAACGACGCGCTTAATGATTGAAGCACTTGAAATTGTTGCTCGTGGTGGTGAATCAATGATTGATGTTGGTACAGGTTCTGGAGTCTTAAGTATTGCAGCAAAACAGCTAGGGGTAGGCCAAGTAGCTGCTTATGATATCGATGAGGTTGCTGTTCGATCCGCAAAGAAGAATATCGACTTAAATCCGGTTGCTTCTGACGTTAAAGTTGGTGTTAATAGCCTGCTTGATGGGATTCATACCCAGGTGGACCTAATCGTTGCAAATATTTTGGCTGAAATAATTGTTCCATTAATCCCTCAGGCGTTTGAAAATTTAAAACCAGGTGGTCGGTTCCTTGTTTCCGGAATTATTAAGGATAAGGCAGACTTAGTTGAACGGGAATTAAAGGGCCACCACTTTGGTATTGACCAGAAGTTACGAATGAAAGATTGGTATGGAATGATTGCTCATAAAGCAGTAGAGGGTCAGGAATAATGCAACGTTATTTTATAGATCAAAGTAAAACAGCAGGTAAAGTTATCCTTCCAGAAGAAGTTGCCCACCACCTTGTGACAGTTCTTCGAGCAGCCGTTGGAACCAAGTTTGAATTAGTAACGGCGGATCATCAGGCTTATCTTGCTGAGCTGATTTCGATAACTCCAGGCAATGTCATAGCCAAATTGATCGAGAACCTTGGTAAAGATAGTGAACTCCCAGTGAAAACGATTCTTGCTTGTGGCTTACCTAAGACTAAGGAAAAACCTGAGCTGATTGTTCAAAAGGGGACGGAACTTGGTGCCGATAAGATCGTCTTTTTTGAGGCTGAACGTTCGATTAGTCACTGGAATAGCCAAAAGCAACCACGGAAAATTGCCCGCTTGCAGAAAATTGCTGACGCTGCGGCTGAGCAATCACACCGAAATGTTAAGCCACAGATTGAATATTGCCCTTCATTAAAACAGCTCCTTGCTAATTATCCTGCAACGATCCGTTTAGTTGCCTGGGAAGAGTCGGCAAAGGAAGGAGAGAGCAGTCGTTTGTTTCAAGCGCTGGCTAAGTTACAAACAGGAGATTCCATTCTTGCCATATTTGGTCCAGAAGGTGGATTGAGTTCGGCAGAAGTTACTATAATGGAAGAAAACGGGATCATTCCGGTTGGCTTTGGGCCACGAATCTTACGAACGGAAACGGCTCCCTTATATTTCTTGGCAACCGTCTCATTTGTTACTGAATTGTCGAAGAATAATTAGTAGTTTGTGGTACAATTATTTTCATCATATTAAGTATAGGAAGTTAGGTTATGGATTGGCTAAAAAAGTTGAAAGTAACAAAAGCATTGCTGTATGGGGATTCGGGATCCTTTTTGGAATTGTTCTTCCATTATTTAGCGATAAATTTCGGTTGATTCACCGGGTATGGATGGTTGGCTTTTTTCTGTTCTTGGTTAATATGCTTTTTAGTATTTGGCTCGGTCAATATATAAAGAAAAATGGCTTGAAATGGTGGAACTTATTGGTATTTCCAGTCTTATACCTTCTTGTTTCATCCATATTCATGCCAAAGTATACTGTTTATTTTGCTCTATTCTATTTAGGGGTTACTTACCTAGCTTGGTCGATTAGTTCACAGAGCTAACCAAAGTAGTTTAGATTGGAGGGTCGCACATTGTCAGAGGTTAAAGAGTTATCACATGAAGATGTCCTTAAAATGGTTTCTTCATATATGAATGATGAGCATGTTGCTTTAGTTGAACGGGCATATCAGTTTGCTGCTGTTTGTCATCGAGATCAGCGGCGGAAATCAGGTGAGCCGTATATCATTCACCCAATTCAAGTTGCGGGAATCTTGGCTGAGCTTCATATGGATCCGGAGACAGTTTGTGCTGGCTACCTTCACGATATTGTTGAAGATACCGGGGCAACTTTAGATGACATTAAGGAGCTGTTTGGCCCAACAATTGCCTTAATTGTTGATGGCGATACTAAGCTGGGGAAAATCCAGTATAAATCAAACAAGGAGCAGATGGCTGCTACCCACCGTAAATTGTTGCTTGCAATGTCTAAAGATATTCGTGTGATGATTGTTAAACTTGCTGATCGGCTTCATAATATGCGAACCCTTCAGCATTTACGGCCAGATAAACAGCGTCGGATCTCAAACGAAACTTTAGAAATCTATGCGCCAATTGCTGATCGATTAGGGATTAGTACCATTAAATGGGAGCTGGAGGATCTCTCTCTTCGTTACCTTAATCCGCAACAATACTACCGGATTGTCCACCTAATGAATTCGCGGCGGGACCAACGAGTTGAATATATTGATGAGGCTATTGCAGAGATTAAAAAGGCGATTAGCGATCTCAATTTAGGACCAAACGTTGAAATATATGGTCGGCCTAAACATATCTATTCAATTTACCGTAAAATGGTTAACCAGCATAAACAGTTTAGTCAAATTTATGATCTGTTGGCAGTGCGAATCGTTGTTGATTCAATCAAGGATTGTTATGCAGCCTTAGGGGCAATCCACACTAACTGGAAGCCAATGCCAGGAAGGTTTAAAGACTACATTGCAATGCCTAAAGCAAATGGTTACCAATCATTACATACGACGATCATGGGGCCTGGAGGTAAACCGCTAGAAGTTCAGATTAGAACTCACCATATGCATCAGGTTGCAGAATATGGTGTTGCAGCACACTGGGCTTATAAGGAAGGAAAAACTAACGGAATTCAACAGACCCGCGATAGCCAAAAGCTGAATGTGGTTAAGGAAATTCTCGAACTACGTAGCGAAAGCGATGGGACGGATGAATTTATGCAGGGTGTCCAAAGCGACATCTTTGCTGATAAGGTTTATGCTTTCACGCCAAAGGGTGATGTAATCGAATTGCCACAAGGATCAGGGCCACTTGATATGGCTTACCAGATTCATACTGAAGTTGGTAACCACACGACCGGAGCCAAGGTTAATGGTCGGATTGTTCCCCTGGATTATGAAATCAAAACCGGAGATATTGTGGATATTCTGACTTCTTCTTCATCTGCCGGGCCAAGTCGTGATTGGCTGGAACTCGTGTCTACAAGACGGGCACGAAATAAGATTCGTCAATTCTTTAGAGCCCATGATCGGGAAACAAATATCGAGGAAGGTAAGCGAATGATTGAACGGGAAATCCGGGAAGCCGGCTTTGACCCGTTTGCCTTGATGACTGAGGAAAAGAACGAAGAAGTAGCCAACCAGATGCACTATCAAAGCAGTGATGATATGTTTGCTGCAATTGGCTTTGGCGATATGGCTCCGGTTGGCGTCCGGAATCGCTTTACCGCTGATGTACGAAAAAAGGAAGAAGATTCACGGAAACAGGCTGCTGAGAAAGCCGTTCTTGAAGAACATGCAACGTTGGAAAAGCCTGATCAACGAGAAAAAAAGAAACAGGCTAAGGAGACAAGTGAAGGGATTGTTGTTGAGGGTGTTGATAACCTATTGACTCGTCTCAGTCACTGTTGTAGTCCAGTTCCCGGTGATGACATTGTTGGTTATATTACTAAAGGGCGCGGTGTATCAGTTCACCGTTCAGATTGCCCCAATATTAAAGCTGCCGAGAAGAGTGGTCAACGGATTATTCATGTTTATTGGGCTAATCCAAATGGGGATAAGACGAACTATAACTCGAATATTGAAGTTCAAGGCTATAATCGAAGCGGCTTATTAAATGATGTTCTTCGTTCAGTAAATAACACTACAAAATTCTTAAACTCCGTAAACGGGAAGGTTGACCATAACAAGATGGTCACTATTAGTATGACAATTGGTGTTCGGAACCTTCATCAATTGCAGTTCATTATGGATTCGTTAAAGAATATTAAGGATGTTTATGTCGTTAAGCGAACCATTCGTTAGTGAGGAGGAAGAATAGTGAGAGTAGTTTTGCAAAAGGTCAACCATGCTTCAGTTTCAATTGATGGTGAAGTTGTTGGGGCAATTAAGCGTGGTTACATGTTATTAGTTGGCTTTGCTCCTGATGATGGGGATGAGCAACTGGATTACCTTGTCCATAAAATTGTTAACCTTCGCGTCTTTGAAGATCAAAACGGTAAAATGAACCTTGGCCTTCAAGATGTTGACGGTGCCATCCTTTCTATTTCACAATTTACCTTGTATGCTGATACAAGACATGGTAATCGTCCCGGCTTTACTGATGCGGCTCGTCCTGAAATTGCTGAGCCGCTTTATCAGCGATTTAATGAAAAACTGGCTGCTACCGGTGTTCATGTTGAAACTGGGCGGTTCGGTGCCGAGATGAAGGTTGATCTGGAAAATGACGGACCAACAACAATCATTTATGAGAAGTAAATAAATAGTACGAAAAAGGGTCTCCAAAGTACGGTAATGTCGGACTACCTCTGGAGATCCTTTATATTATTAATCATTAATAGTTGCTTAAAATGTTATCGACTGCAGGACCATAACTTTCACCAAATAAGATGAGGTGCATGCAGAGATAGTAAAACCTGTACCACGGAAGTCGCTCGTTAATTCCCGGAGTAATTGGATATGTGTCATTATAGCCACGGTAAAATTGATCATCGAAGCCACCGAAGACTGTTGTCATGGCTAAATCAAACTCCCGATCACCATAAACACAGTCCGGATCAATTAGGTACGGCTGGTGATCTTGACTAAACATGAAGTTCCCGGCCCAGAGATCACCATGCAGCAGGCTTGGCCGAACTTCATGTGTAGAATAGTAATTGTCGAACTTGGCAACCATCCGGTCAAAGTGTTCTTGTCGCCACTTGTTCCAGCAATCTTGCTTTATTGCTGCCGAAATCTCTGGCTTTAATCGTTGGTTAATATAAAAATCACGCCAACTGGGATTCCACTGGTTGTTTTTAACCAACACCTTGGTTTGGTGGTTGTCCATAAAGCCAAATTCTTCTCTTCGTTGTTGGTGCATTCTGGCAACCTCTTGACCAAGTGCGTATTGATTACCATAACCGCTATTAATCCAATTTAATATTAGGTAAGCATCACCATCAATTTCACCGTTAGCCACGGGAGTAGGAACATTAGCTGTCTTACCAATTTCCCTAAGTCCAGCAAGTTCATGATTAAAGTAAGATGCCGGATGATGTGGTTGGACTTTAACAAAGTATGTCGCCTGGTTAGTAGTGATTTGATAAGCCAGGTTAATGTCACCACCGCTAACTGATTGGCAATTGGTAATATTGTCTAATGGTAATTGTGATAACCATGTATTAGATAATTGATGATTATTCAAAATAGACACCCTCTTTTGGCTTATATTTTAAACTTTTGTTAGTAGAAAGCCAATGAAACTATAGCTATTGACATTTTTGCTGAACTCGGGTACTGTAAGAATGTAATTTTAATACTAATAGCCAATGAAAAAGAATGCTTATTTACCTAAGTCGATAGCGAGTGGGAGCTGGTGAAAGTCCATGACAATGAGGTAATAATTGACGCTTTTGAGGCTGGGCAGTTGTCCCCGTCGGTATTTCGACGTTATCAATGAGTGATACTAAGGTGGTACCGTGCAAAAAGCACCCTTATGATGTAAGGGGTGCTTTTTTTATTAGAAATTAGTATTAACACTACCAATCTAAAAATGGTTAAAGAGGTAATTAGAGAATGAAGAGAACTAATTACGCTGGGGAAACCAGTGAAAAGCAAGTGGGTCAAGAAGTTGTCCTAAAAGGATGGGTTGCCAAACGTCGTAATCTTGGTGGCTTAATTTTTATTGATCTGTGGGATCGTGAAGGAATCGTTCAACTGGTCTTTAATGAGAAGGAAAATCCCGAAGCATTTAAGGTTGCTAATGCGGTTCGGAATCAATACGTTCTTGAAGTTCAAGGAAAGGTTCAATTGCGGGCTGAAAAAGAAATTAATCCTGAAATGAAGACCGGAAAAGTTGAAGTTGCGGTTGATCAGATTAAGGTTCTGGCAAAGTCTGAAACAACGCCATTTGATATTGTTGATGACGTTGATGCAAGTGAAGATTTACGGATGAAGTATCGTTACCTTGATCTCCGTCGTCCTGAAATGATGAAGAATTTGATGCTCCGGAGTAAGGTTACGTCTGTTGTTCATCATTACTATGATAATCAAGGGTTCATGGACGTTGAAACACCGGATTTAACTCGTTCAACTCCAGAAGGTGCTCGTGATTACATTGTTCCATCACGTGTTTATCCAGGACATTTCTATGCTTTGCCACAGTCACCACAACTATTTAAGCAATTACTTATGGCTGCCGGAGTTGATAAGTATTATCAAATTGCACGATGCTTCCGGGACGAAGATTTACGTGGTGACCGCCAACCTGAATTTACTCAAATTGATACTGAAATGAGTTTTGCTACCCCTGAAGACATCCAAACAGTAACCGAAGGATTAATTAAGAAGGTTATGAAGGAAGTTTTAGGTGTTGATGTTAAGACCCCATTCCCACGGATGGAGTGGCAGGAATCAATGGATAAGTATGGTTCTGACAAACCTGATACCCGGTTTGGAATGTTAATTCATGATTTATCTTCAATTGTTAAGGACAGTTCATTTAAGGTCTTCTCTGGAACCGTAGCTAAAGGAAACTTTGTTCGAGCAATCTGTGTTCCTGGTGGGGCTGACAAGTACTCCCGGAAGGATATTTCTAAGAAGGAAGAGTATATTAAGCGTTTCGGAGCTAAAGGGCTTGCCTGGGTTAAGGTTACTGAAGACGGTTATTCTGGGCCAATTGCAAAGTTTATTAATGATAACGCTGATGCAATTAATGAAGAAATGGGGGCTAAGCCAGGAGACTTAATCCTCTTTGTCGCTGATTCATTCCACGTTGTTTGTGATGCTCTTGGCTATTTACGTCGTGAGATTGCTAAGGAACAAGATATGATTGCGCCTAACCAATGGAACTACCTTTGGGTTGTTAACTGGCCAATGTTTGAATATGATGAAGGGTTTGGAAAGTGGATTGCAGCTCACCACCCATTCACCATGTTAAACGAAGAAGATCTTCACTACCTTGAAGATGGCGAAGATCCTCACAAGGCGCATGCCCAAAGTTACGATATTATTCTTAATGGTCAAGAAATTGGTGGTGGTTCAATCCGGATCCACGATCCAAAGGTTCAAGAAAAAGTCTTGAAGGCATTGGGATACACTAAGGAACGTGCGGAAGCTCGCTTTGGCTTCCTCTTGAAGGCATTGACGATGGGGATGCCTCCAGAAGGTGGATTAGCTTTTGGACTGGATCGTTGGGTAATGTTACTTGCACAAGCAGACAATATTCGTGACGTTATTCCGTTCCCTAAGAACTCTAAGGCTGTTGAGCCATTAACAGCAGCACCTGGTAAGGTTAGTCAACAACAACTGGATGACTTGAAGGTTCAGTTTGACGATCAGGTTGATTATAAGCAGGATAAATAATTAGCAGAATAAAATTAAAGAGACAGAAAAACCGGTTTGTTTTTCTGTCTCTTTAATTTTATCGGATATTATCAATGATTATTATTGTAGATCCTTGATTACTTGAGAATCTTCTTTAAGAATTCCTTTGCCCGGTCACTTGTCGGGTGGGCAAAGAACTCATCCGGTTTACCAGTTTCCTGAATATAACCATCGGCCATAAACCAGATTTGATCCGCTACTTCATGAGCAAATCCCATTTCATGAGTAACAACTACCATTGTCATTCCAGAGTCAGCAAGATCGTGCATTACAGTTAACACTTCATCAACCATTTCTGGATCGAGGGCACTTGTTGGTTCGTCAAAGAGCATTACTTCAGGATCCATTGCTAAAGCACGAGCAATCGCCACCCGTTGTTTTTGCCCACCAGATAGCTGGTCAGGATACTGCTTTGCCTTTTCTGCTAAACCGACTTTCTCCAGAAGCTTCATTCCGGTTTCTTCGGCTTGCTTCTCGGGAATATTTTTGACCTTCATTGGTGCTAGTTTAATGTTTTCAATCACGTTCATATTTGGGAAGAGGTTGAATCCTTGGAAAACCATTCCCATCTTTTCCCGTAACTGATTAAGTTGCTTATCGTTAATCTTAGTTAAGTCATTTCCTTCAAAAAAGACCTTGCCGCTAGTTGGCTGTTCGAGACAGTTCAGGCAACGAAGAAAGGTACTTTTACCAGCACCAGAGGGACCAATTACACAGATAACCTGACCTTTATCAACATGTTCGGTGATATCTTTAAGGACAATGTTATTCTTGAATTTTTTTTGCAAATTTTGAATTTCAATCATTTTAGTGGACATGTTTCATTCTCCCTTCAAAGTAAAGTAGAATTCTGGAAAGTGTAAACGTTAAGATGAAGTAAATCATCATAGTAATGAATAATGGGAGAACTCCTTTGTAGGTTGCAGATTGAACTAATTGTGTTTGGAACATTAATTCAGTTACACCAATAACGGAAACTAGTGAACTATCCTTTAGCAAGGTAATTAATTCGTTTCCTAAAGCAGGCCAAATATTCTTAAGTGCTTGAGGCATGATTACATAACGGAAAGCCTTATTTTTATCCATTCCTAAGCTTCGAGCTGCTTCAGTTTGACCGAGCGGAATTGACTGAATCCCAGAACGAATAATTTCAGCAACGTAGGCCCCAGAGTTTAACGAAACGGCAATGATCCCGGCAAGTAAGGCGGGGAGGGATTGGATAATTGCACCAATACCGAAGTAAACAAACATGATTTGAACCATCATTGGGGTTCCCCGGAGGAATTCGATATAGCAAACCGCAATTGTATGCAGAAGCTTATTCTTTGAAAGACGCATAAGAGCGAAGAGGGTTCCTAAAATGAAACCGAAGAATACTGAGACGATCGTAATAATCAGTGTGTACTCAAGCCCCTTTGCAAAGTAACGCCAGTAACTAAGAACGGTGTTTTGCTTTTTATAGCTCTTCATATATTGGGCTGACTCTGGAATCCATTTTTTATTAATTAAGTCTTCATCGTTGACTTTTTTGATCGTTTGGTTAGCAGCATTTACAAGGGAGGTATCACCCTTTGGAAAGGCGAGGGCGATTCCACCGGCAGTAACCGGTAATTTTGAGTTAAAAGCGTAGAGGTTAGAATTATTAGATGCGTATGCTTTTGCGGTCGCCGCATCCATTAAAATACCGTCATATTTATGGGATTGTAAACCGATTACTAATGAAGAAAGTTTTGCTAATCCCTTTCCATTAGCTTGTGGCATGTCCTTAGAAATCATTGTTGATTGTAAGGTCCCGTTTTGGGCACCAACAGTCTTGCCATTGAAACTTTTGGCGTTAACTAGCTTATCCTTGTCGCTCTTATTGATGAGGAAGTAGCTGTCACCGGTATAGTAGACATCGGAAAAGTCAACACTCTTTTTCCGTTCATTGGTGATGTTCATCGCACCGGCAATACAGTCAATTTTCCCGGTTTCTAGAGCAACTAAAAGTGAATCAAAGTCCATGTTTTTAATTACTAATTTAACACCGATGTCTTTAGCAAATTGCTTCATGAGTGATACTTCGAACCCAACATACTTTGTTTTGCCATGTTCCTTGGTCGTAAATTCATATGGTGGATAGTCGGCACTTGTTCCGACAACTAAGGTTCCTTTTTGTTTAATCTTTTGCAGAGAATCATTCTCGGCTACCTGTGAAGTATTAGTAGCTGAACTTGAGCTGCTACTTTCATCGGCGGCTAATGCTGACACTGGTGCGCATAGTATTGGAAACGCAATGATTATTAGCATTAACCAATGTTTGAAACATTTCATAATCAATAACTCCTTCAATTTCTTAAAATAATTACATTGGTATGTAATATACGCTTAAATGATTAAATATGCAATAGATATTTAAAAAATAGTGTATTTTATTCAGTAAATGTGAATAATTAAATTATAGATGAATAAAAGCGCTTTCGATGCAGAGATTAGATTGATAATATAGTAAGAAAATTTATCTTAAATATTTAGGAAGTAATATTGACACTCAGAATCTAATTGGTTACAATTGCTTTTGTAGTGAAAGAGCGGGATTATACCGTTCTAATACGTAACTTTAAGCTCGGAGGGAGGGAATCAACATGTCAAAAACAGTCGTTCGTAAGAATGAATCTTTGGATGACGCTCTTCGACGCTTTAAACGTACAGTTTCACGCAACGGAACTTTGCAAGAATACCGTAAACGCGAATTTTACGAAAAGCCAAGTGTAAAACGTAAGTTGAAATCTGAAGCGGCACGGAAGCGTAAGAACAAGCGCCGTCGTTATTAATTTTTAACTCCTACCTCTCCATGACAGGTAGGAGTTTTTTCATCTTTAATTTTAGCTAAAGGAGCGAGCAGGATAATGAGTTTATTAAATGATCTAACTGCAGATATGGTTTCTGCTATGAAAAACCGTGATAAGGAAACGTTAGCAACAGTCCGGATGTTAAAGGCGGCTGTTCAAAATGAACAGATTGAACAAGGTCATGATTTAACTTCAGATGAAGAAGTTGCGGTAATGGCTCGTGAATATAAACAACGAAAAGAATCACTTGAAGAATTTGAACAAGCAGGACGCCAAGATCTGGTTGACAAGACTAAAGCAGAAATGAAAGTTGTTGAAAAGTATATGCCACAACAACTTTCTGCTGATGATGTTAAGAAAATCGTTGATGAAACGATTAAGGCAGTTAATGCTTCTAGCATGAAGGACTTTGGTAAGGTCATGGGTGCTGTGATGCCTAAGGTTAAGGGACAAGCTGACGGTAAGTTAGTTAACCAAACCGTTAAGGAAGAATTGAATAAGTAGCTTTATATTGGGATAAGAAATATGTGTACATCGATTATTTATACGGCTGGTGACAGCTATTTCGGCCGGAACCTTGATTTAGAAATTTCGTTTGGTCAAGAGGTGGTTGTGACACCGCGAAACTATCCATTTAGTTTCCGTAAAATGCCATCATTGGATCACCACTATGCCATTACCGGGATGGCATTAGTTGAAGATGGCTATCCATTGTATTTTGATGGAGCAAATGAAGAAGGTTTGGGAATGGCTGGGTTAAATTTTGACGGACCTTGCCGCTATTTCCCGGAGGATCCAGCAAAGGATAACGTAACCCCATTCGAATTTATCCCTTACATATTAGGACAATGTAAAAATGTTACTGAAGCACGCAAGCTACTTAGTAATTTGAACTTAGTTAAGATTGATTTCTCCGCAAAGCTCCACTTATCACCGCTTCACTGGCTTATTGCTGATAAATCCGGTGAGGCAATTGTGGTTGAGTCAACGGCAGAGGGATTAAATGTTTACGATAATCCTGTCGGTGTTTTGACTAATAATCCTGAATTTCCTAAACAATTGCTAAATTTGAGTAACTATCAGAGTATTTCGCCGGCCTATCCAGAGAACACTTTGATCCCTGAAGTTAAGCTCAATACTTATAGCCGTGGATTTGGTTCCCGCTTCTTACCGGGTGGGATGGATTCAGAAAGCCGGTTTGTCAAAGAAGTTTTCACCAAAGCACATGCACCCAAGGGAAAATCGGAAATTGAAAATATCACTAATTATTTTCATAATCTGCATGCGGTTGAACAACAAAAGGGCCTCGATCAAGTAGCTCCTGGACAATTTGAATATACAATTTATTCTGACGGTATGAAGTGCCTCATAATTGTTAGACAAAAGTTCTAACGATTGTGAGGCACTTTTTATGACTAAATACAAACCTGACTTTAAAGCTAAAATTGTCCACGAATATCTGACTACTCCACAAAGTTCTCGAGCCTTGGGGCGCAAATACAGTATCAGTAGCCGACTGATCAGGAAATGGATTCAAAGATATCGCTTAAGTGGGATAGACGCCTTGAAACGGCGTCGTCATCCACGAACCCTTACCGCAGATTTTAAGTTGAGTGTGATAGACTACTACCAAACTCATGAGGAATCGATGGTTAAAGTAGCGGCTCGATTTGACGTGCAAGCGTGCCAAATTTCACTTTGGCGGTCACAGTTCAAGCGAGATGGTATTGAAGCCTTGAAACCTCACCCGAAAGGTAGGCCGTCAAAGGTGAAACATACTAAGAAACGACTTCGTCGTCTTACTAATAAGACTGAAGTGGAACGTTTAAAAGAAGAACTTGCCAAGAAAAGCCAAGAACTCTATGACACAAAATTGGAACGTGACATCTTAAAAAAATCGTTGGCCCTGTTCGGACCCTCCAAGGCAAAGAGAAAACGCAAATAGTTGATCAGATCAGGGCAGATCAAGCATCGCTACCGAAGAAATATCGCTATAAGATTGGTGACATTCTCCATAAAATCAACCTTCCTAAGGCTACTTACCATGATGAGCGCAAGCGCATCGCTAACCATCATGATAAATATGCGAGTGTTAAGCAAGTGATTCTTAGCGTGGCTAAAGAAGGGCAAGTCCGCGGACGATGGACCTACGGTTATCGTCGCGTGAACCAAAAACTGCGGGCAATGGGCATTCATTTGGCGGACATGACGGTGAACAAGTTGATGGCGAAATTAGATGTTCAAGTGGCACTGTATAATCGCCACCGTAGTGGTAAATACTCATCTTATGAAGGTAATGTGGGCACAGTTGCGGATAATCTACTAAAACAACAATTTCAGGCCACCATTCCTTATCAAGTCCTCCACACAGATGTTTCTCAAGTTCGCTTAGCTAATCACAGTTGGGCTTATATTTCCTCAATTATCGATGAAGCCAGTAAGGAAGTTTTAGCCTTCCAATTGAGTCAACATCCTGATCGACAGTTGATTACCGCTACTCTCAACGAGCTATGTACAAAGCTGCCTGATAATGCTCAACCAATTATTCATTCTGATCAGGGGTGGCACTATCAACTGGGGTACTATACCCAAAAGTTAGCTGATAATCACTTTATTCAAAGTATGTCCCGTAAGGGAAATTGTCATGATAACGCACCAATGGAGAGTTTCTTTCACCTGTTTAAGACAGAGTTATTAGATGGTTTCCCACCATGTAAAGACTTAGCTGAATTAAAATCACTCTCAGCTCAATGCATTCATTACTTTAATTACCAACGTATCTCCTTAAAAACAAAAGGTATGACTCCGGTTGAATACCGAAATCATACCTTGGTAGCTTAAATAATCAATTTTGTCTAACTTTTTTGTTGCACTTCATTATGCTGGGGATGTCTTATTTTCCAGACATAGTTCTATTATCAGTGGTTTGTTTTATTGACTACTTCTTTGCATTAAAGATTATCCAATTAGTAGTTGATAAAAATAAATTGTCAATATCGTATTATTGCTTTGGATTTATTATCTTTTGCTGTATTTTCGCATACAGCATTGTGGTGAGCGGAATTAGAAATAATATGGTTGGAACAGTGTTTGCTTATTTTGCTCTTAAATATTTAGAGAATGAACGAGTCTTTTTTTCGTGGTCAACCATTTCTCTCCTGCTGATTATAATACTTCTGAGTTTGGTTCATCCGTATACTTTGTTATTAGGGCTATTGCTTTTATTGGTGATCATTTTTTGGAGATATAAAACGATATTAAGAATCATTGACGGATTAATGCTTCTTCAAAGTTTTTTCCAAAGGGCAATTATAATGCTACTAATTCCATTAGCAGGTATTCCTTTCTTTTCAAGTATTATTCTTAAAAGTAATCAATATCTAGGGAAAAATGCGACTATTTTAATTTCTTCTACAGCAAATTTGTTTCGAGATATTGGAAGATTACTAATATTTGGTTTATTACTAATAATCACTTTATGGGTAAAACAACAATTTATTGACCGTCGTTATATAGAATTTATAATAATCTTCTTCTACTTTGCCTGTGGCGCTTTCTTTGATCAGTTGCTTTTCGAGAGATGTATGTTGGTATCATTACCAATTATCTTGCCTTTAATCATTGTTCTACCAGCTGAGTTTAGTTCTGAATTAAGAAGTAATGAGTCTATATCGTTAAAAACGGTTGCTATTTATATAATGATGATAATTCTTTGTTTATATGCAGGATTTTGTCTTGTTGATAATCTTCGAGCTGGTACTTCATACTATGAATTATTCACTTTTGTTGGGAAATATTAATATGACAGTGTTTGGAATAGTCATTTTACTATGGTTATATTTGCTTTATGTTCTTAAGAGAACAAAGTTAAACGCGTTTTTCTTCATAGTTGGTAGTATTGGGTTGTTCCTTATTATTTTAACTTTTAAGGATTTTTTTATCCAAAGCTCGATAAAATCAGTTCTTTATACTATGAAATCTCTATCTTTCTTCTTCAAAGGATATTCAATTAGTATGTCCCGTGATTTTGTAAGCTTTTATGATTCTAAAGTAAAGATTACATATGAATATACTGGAGTTATTGAAATAATCTCACTGGAAAGTTTACTATGCTTTTTCCCAATATATACTGTTTTAGAAAAAATTATTATTGGTTTTTATAGCTGTATTTTGATATTTATAGCCACTATCCTTAGACTACTATTAATTATTTATCTAAGTCGCTACCTGAGTGAAACAATAACCCAGCTTATTATTTGTCGCTTATTATTCTATGTATTTATTGTTGTCGTCTTTTATGAAGTATTTACTCGTCCGCAAATTATTAGGTGGCATTAGATCACTATAGAGTTAGGTTGGTAATAAATTGAAAACGAAGAACAATTTTATTAAAAGTGTGTTCACAGTTATATTTAGTAATATTTTTATTTTGCTAAGTGGTGTTTTAGTTGGCTTTGTCTTACCTAAAATAATGGGTGTTGATGAATATGGTTACTATAAGCTCTTTATGCTTTATGCAACGTATATTGTGTTGTTGTATTTTGGCTTAGCTGATGGGATGTTAGTTAAATATGGCGGACAAGATGATACTCAGATAGACAAATTCAAAATACAATATATAACAAAATTCTTTATAAAAATGGAGATAGTAGTAAGTGTGGTAATGTTTATTTGCTGTGCTTGCTTTTTACAAGGCGAATATAGGCAAATCTTTTTACTTCTTAGTATTTTTACCTTATTAAGTAATATCGTAACCTATTACCGATATTTGGCTCAGGCTATGTTGAAATTTGATTTGATTAGTCGGGTAAACATGTTGCAATCACTTTTGACATGCTTGATTGTTATAATCTGTTTTTCAATCGTTAAGCTTAAATTACTATCTCCATTACCAGCAGTAGTTTATTTGATTCTCTTTTTAGTTGTGTTTCTAATTCTATTAATTGTTTTACACAGTTCATTAAAAAAGACACTTTCTATAAATAAAAAATTGCTAAGAGAAACAGTAACGAACAAGTCTATAGTTGAACTCTTTAAGTTAGGAATTCCTGTTGCAATTTCTTATCAGATAGGTACATTTATTCTCAATATAGATAACCAACTTATTTCAATGTTTTTTGATAACCGTTTATTTGGTATTTATTCATTTGCTTATAGCCTGATTTCAATAATTTCTACTGTGATTGTTCCAATATCAACAGTGATTTTTCCCTTTTTGAATCGTCAAAGTGAAAATACCGTAATGGGGCAATATAGCTTTAATACAGCTATTTTGTTCATTTTTATATATGCTTCTCTAACTGTTTATTATCCTGTTCGACTTTTTATTGAGTGGTATCTACCAAATTACGATGAATCTTTAATATTTTTCCGTTTATTGCTTCCAGGTGTTGGTGTTTCTAGTTGTATCTCAATATTAGTTTTTAATTACTACAAAGTTATTAAGAAATCTAATGTTTATCTTGTTCAAGGTATTGTAACTTTAATTGGCTCACTTGTCCTTAATTTAATTGGGTATTACTTGACTAAAAGTGCTATTGTCATTGCAGTCATCTCCTTAATTGTTCTTTTTTGTTGGTACGTTTTTACTAATACTTATTTCATTCAAAAGTACAAAATTGATTGGAGAAAGAACACTTTCTATCTTGGAGGAATGATTCTAGTTTTTGAATTAACCACACAGATCAGTAATATTTGGATTTCGTTAATTATTTATCTTGTTATATATACTATTTTGACTCTTTGTGTTTATCATGTTGAATTAAAAAGAATACTAAAAGTTTTCTTAAAAAGATAAGTTAGATTTATAAAAAAATAAATAGTCTAATATATGGTAAAATTACAGTATTACTAAAGAAGCGTAAGGAGTTCTTACTTTGCAAGAATATCAACTAATAGCGACTGCTGCTTCTGGAATTGAAGCACTGGTTGGTAAAGAATTACGAAACCTCGGTTACGATACTCGAGTAGAAAATGGTCGGGTACGTTACATCGGGACAATTAAAGATGTCTTAAATACAAATATTTGGTTACGGACAGCAGACCGGGTCAAAATTATTGTCGGTGAATTTGAAGCCAAAACATTCGAAGAGCTTTTTGATCGAACTGAAGCTTTACCTTGGGAAAACCTATTACCTGTTGATGCCCAATTCCCAGTAGAGGGTAAAAGTCATCATTCACAATTACATAATGTTCCCTCAGTTCAAGCAATCGTTAAGAAAGCAATTGTTCGTCGATTGAGTGATGTTTATCACCGGCGAACACGTCTTCCGGAAACCGGTGCTCTCTACCCACTAGAAGTAGCTATTAATAAGGATCATGTAATGCTAACGCTTGATACTACTGGTGACAGTCTATTTAAGCGTGGCTATCGAAAAGCAAAGGGTGGTGCACCATTAAAGGAAAATATGGCAGCTACCCTGGTAATGCTTGCCCACTGGTTCCCTGATAATCCATTTGTCGATCCAGTATGTGGTTCGGGAACTATTCCAATCGAAGCAGCTCTATATGGTCATAACATTGCTCCAGGAATTAATCGTTCCTTTGTTTGTGAACAATGGACCAATTTGGTGCCAGACGGCTTAGCCGATGATGTTCGTGACGAGGCAGATAGTAAGGCCGATTATGATGTTGAACTGGATATCCATGGTTATGATATTGATCAAAATATGATTGATATTGCCCAAGAGAACTGTCGAGCAGCCGGGCTAACCCACGACATCACTTTCAAACAGTTAGCAGTTAAGGATTGGCATACCGATAAAATCAATGGTGTTATTGTTGCCAACCCTCCTTATGGTGAACGACTAAGTGATAAAGAAACCGTACATGAGCTTTATCGCCAAATGGGAAAGATTTACCGACCAATGACCACCTGGAGTAAGTATATCCTAACGGCAGACTTGGAATTTGAAAAATACTACGGTGCCCCAGCAACCAAGAAACGTAAACTCTACAATGGTGCATTAAGAACTGATCTTTTCCAGTATTGGGGAAAGAAAAAGCGTTAGAGTTTATTATTTCTATAACCATTCATAATTAGTAATATTAATCAATAAAATAACTCAGAGTACTTTAAGGTACAACAGAGTTATTTTTTGTTTCAGTTATTTTGTTATAACAAAATATGTGAACCTTTGAGAAGGGAGAATGAAATAAGTGTTTTTATCTGGAATCATCGTTGAACTTGGCTTTTGGATCTCTTGGCTTCTACTCCCTTTGATTTATGAATTTCTTCCAGCGTTATATGGTTTTATTACGTTAGGAATAGCAGGAAGAAAATTAGGAAAGTTGAAGAGACTAAATTGTTTGCCTAGAATATCATTGATAATTCCAGTATACAATTCTGAGAATACTATTTATAACTGTATTCGCTCGGTTGCTGATTCAACTTATCCAGATCACCTAGTTAGTATTATTGTGGCGAATAATCAAAGTATTGATCGCAGTTTTAGTGAGTATCGTCGAGCCCATTTTGAATTTCAACAGTTATTTATGCAGTGGATAGATACTACTAAAGGAAAAGCGCGTGCATTGAATTCTGCAATCTATCGTTCAAATGGTGAATATATTATTCACATAGATAGTGATGGACAACTGCAAAAAGATGCATTAATGAATATTGTTAGAGCATTTGAAAATGATCCTGAACTTGATGCACAGACTGGCACAATTCTCACCCAAAAGGACTCAATCAAGAAAACTAGGAGTCCATTATTAAAGTTCCTAAGAGAAAATGAATACTTTGAATATGCTCAGTCTTTTTTAGCTGGTCGTGCAATTGAGTCTCAAGAAAATCACTTATTTACAATGTCAGGAGCTTTTTCAGCTTTTCGCCGAGAAAAACTTCTTCAAACAAAGCTGTATAATATTCAAACTGTTGGTGAAGATATTGATATGACTTTTCAAATTCGTTATCAACTTAAGGGAAAAGTTGCATTATGTCCTGAGGCAATTTTCTATGTTGAACCACTTGATAATTTAGGTAAATTATATACTCAAAGGCAACGATGGCAACGTGGTGAACTAGAAGCAATTCACTATTATATGAATAAAAAACAATTGAGTCTAAAGAACATATTTAAGAACTTTATCGTTCGCCGTTTAATTATGGATCATACCATTTTATTTTTGCGGATTATCTGGATGGCAGCGTTCCTTGTTTTAATTCCGTTTGGTTATTCTCTTAAATTAATTCTGATATCTTTTGTAATTTTGTATCTGCTCTATGTCTTTATTTGTTTACTAAATTTTATTGATATTCAATATTATTTACGCTTTTTTCCGGAGGAACGTCATTACTATGTATCAAAGTTTTATATACTAGTAACCCTCCCGTTATATTACATGTTGTGTAGCACTATTCAGTTTATTGGGATCATTAATTCAATGACTGAACCTGCCGCCTGGAAAGTTGAATCCTTTAGCGCTGAAATGAAAGAAATAAAGAAAATGTTTAGAAAAGATTTAAGGAGAATTTTCAGAATAAAATGGAAAACGAAACATACAGATTAACTTTTTTTCTTAATGCAACTCATATGGTAGTTATAGATGGTAAAAGTTCATCAATTCACCCTCATACGTTTGAAATTAACTGCTTTATTAAAAGCAAAAAAATTATTGCATTTGAAATAATGGAGGATAATATCAATCAAATCCTTAATAAGCTCAATAATCAATACTTAAACGGGCTTGAAGCATTTCAAAATATTATACCAACACTAGAAAATCTAACTAGGCTTTTATATAGAGCAATGAGTGCTAATCTGAAATCGGTTAGTTGTAGGTTAGTAAAACTTGAAGTATCCGAATCACCGGTAAGAACTTTTATGATTGAAGCAAAATAAGGCTCTTAAACTCTAAGGGCTTGTTGCTATTAATTTTCGTAATCTTTCTTGATTTAAGCGCTGGGCTAGTATATAGGTTAACTATTTCCCTTTAATACTGCTAAAAGTATTTGCAGTAATTTGATAACTTACTCAATCGTCAGGGGAATCCTCTTTATTTAATTGGGATCTAAAAACATCCATAATTTATCCCCCCAGGGGGACTTTAGGGGGATTATTTTTGATAAATTTTGTAGAGAATAGCTTATGTTGCTTGATTAAACGGTATTTAATAATATCGAGCTACTCCCCTAGGATTACCTCTAAACAGCTACATATCAATGAATCCTCCCAATGTTTATTCAAAGGGAGGATTATTATTATGGAAAACCGTAATAATGCTTTACATTACAAGATGTACAAGTCTGGTAAGAGCATCGTTTATGCTGGACTTGCTACTACTGCCGCTTTGGCAGGGTTAGTATTAGCTAACACTAATGCTACTGCTGTTCACGCTGCTACTACTCCAACTTCAGCTGCTGTTACTTCACAAGCAGCTACTACTGCTGCTAACTCATCTGCTGCTACTTCAGCAGAAATTGCTAGCCAAGAAGCTGTTGTTAACTCTGCTAGTGCTAATGTTGCACAACAACAAAATGTTGTTAATGCCGCTAGTGATGCACTTCAATCAGCAACTAACTTGAACTCCAATTCAGCTGCTGTTGCTTCTGCAGCTTCTGCTTATAGCGCTGCTAACAGTGACTACTATGCCGCACGTCATGCACAAGCTGTTGCACATAAGGCTGCTAATGCTGCTTCAGATTCAGCTGCTGTTGTAAGTGGTGTTAATACTGCTGACCTTACAGCTTGGTGGAATCAAAGTGGTCAATCAGATTACAACAGGGTAATGAACGCTAAGAGCAATGCACAAGCTAACTTAGATGAAGCACAAGCTCAAAGTGATTCTGTTGTTAACGCTTGGAACCAAGCATCTGATGCAGTTGCTGCTGCTGAAAAGGCTGGTCTTAAGTCTGACAGCGATGAAATGAAGGCTTTAAACGCTCAAAAGAGTCTTGCTTACAACAATATGGTTGCCGTTCAAAATGCAATTAAAACTGCTCGTAAGGATGTTAAGGCTGCCGATAAAATGCTTAATGATACCAAGGATGGTATTTCCTTAAATGATGCTAAGGCAATCATGGATCAACTTCCAGCATTAAAGAAAGCCGCTCAAGAAGCTGAACAAGCTTACAAGGATGCTGTTCAAGCTACTAAGGATGCTGGTGATATTGCAAATGCCAAGTACAATGCTTGGACCGCTGCTCGCAAAGCTAATAACTTACCATACGGTACTGATGATCCGGTTTACCAAAGCTTAAGTGATGCTGCATCAAGTGCTGCTGTTCAAATTTCTCGTGATGAAGCTGGAATGAAGGCATTGCCAACTGCTGATGGTACTGCTCTTAGTCAAGCTGAAGAATGGGCTAAGGAAGCACAAACTAAGCTTGATCATACTAACTCAGAACTTCCAACATTTGAAAACAATGTCAAGTTCTTCCAAACTAAGCTTGATGAAGCTAATAAGACTCTTGAAGAAGCTAAGGCTAACTATGCTAAGAATCCTACAACTCTTAACAAGCAATTAGTTGATAATGCTAATGGCTTAGTTGGTACTTTCAATGGTCAATTAGTTGCTGCTCAAGCTACACTTACTAATGCTCAAAAGGCACAAAAGAAACAACAAGAACAAGTTGACTACTGGACTAACCAAGTTAAGGGTGTTAAGGACAGTGCTCGTTACGCAGAATTTGTAAACGAAATTAACACTGACAAGGCAATCGTTCAAAAGTTCAATGATGCAAAGACTAACATGAAGAATGCTGCCGCTTCAGCTGAAAAGGTTGCTCCTCTCAAGGCTGCTTATGATGAAGCACTTCAAACCTTGAAGGCTTACCAAAACCAATTAGTTGCTACTCAAGCTAAGTTAGCTGCAATGAAGGGCCTACTAACCCAGATCAACCAACTAATCCAGACCAACCAAGCACTCCAGATCAACCATCTGACAAGCCTGGTCAAAACACTAATGATAACAATAACGGTAACACTAATACTAACAAGGATAATGTTGCCTCTGACTTCACTGGTGAAAAGAACGGTAACTACTATGTAAACGGTAAGCAAGTAACTAAGGCTGCTTACGATGCACATGTTGCAAACCAATCACTTGCTACTGTTAAGACATCAGTTAAGGGTGCTAGCGCTGCTGCTACTGCTAACGACTCCAAGGCATTACCACAAACTGGTAACGAAAATGCTTCAGCTGTTGTAGCATTAGGTGCTGTTTCTGCAATGTTTGGTCTTGGACTTGCTGCTAAGAAGCGTGAATTCTAATTACCTCTTTTTGGAAGATAACTAGAACTAACTTTATTTGTTCGTACTAATAAGAGAGAGCCTCAAGCATTTATTGCCTGGGGCTTTTCTTTTATGATCCCCACTAAATTATTAAAAAATGAAAATGCAATTAATTTTGATTTCTATATTAGCCGTTGTCCTAACGATCCTCAGCACATTATTATTAATTTCAATATTAGTTTTATGGATTATTAAGAACCGAAAGAAGTGAGTGTAATCATATCATTAGTAATCGTTATCTTAGGTGGTTTTTCAGCTATTCGAATAATTCTAGGATTATTACTGGCAAATATTCATCAAATCATCTATCTTACAAAAGTAAGGAGAGAAAAATACGCGCCATTAGTATCAGTAATAATACCAGCATATAACGAGGAAAAAACGATTGTAGCCTGTGTCTCTTCTGTGATGAAGCAAACATACCTAAATCGACAAGTAATAATTGTTAATGATGGTTCTGATGATGCTACTAAAAATATCTTGGATAGTATTAATAAAAAAATATATTCTAGTAATTCTGTTAAACGATTATTTGAAGATAGTATTCCATATAAAGAACGATTTATAATCGTTAATCAACCAAATAGCGGAAAAAGCATTGCATTAAATAATGGAATTAAAAATTATGCTAAGGGTGAATTGATAACTGTCTTGGATGCTGATTCTGAGCTAAAGCCAAATTTCTTAGCTAACATGATTAACCACTTCCAAAGTACGAATGTCGTTGCAGTCGCAGCAAATGTAAGAATAAAGCGGGCTCTCAATCTGATTGAACTGGTTCAATATATAGAGTATTTAGTTGGTTACCAGCTAAAATCATCAGAACAAATGCTTAATTTAGAGTATATTATCGGTGGGATAGGTTCTACTTTCCGGCGTACTATTATGGAAGCAGTAAACCTTTACGATACTGATACCGTCACGGAAGATATTGATTTAACAATGAAACTCTTAAGGAAGTTTGGTAATACATCATATAAATTTTGTTACGCTTTCGATTGTGTTGTATCCACACCAGCAGTTCATAATTTTAGACAACTTATTAAGCAAAGGTATCGGTGGAAATTTGGACGGTTTAGAGCACTCATCAAACACCGTAAATTAATTTTTAACAAGAAACTTAATCTTTACAGTATCACCTTAAGTTGGTGGAAATTACCTAAAGTTTTTTTCGAAGAATTTTTACTTTTGATAGAACCGGTTATTTTAATCTGGATGTCTATTATTATTTTTATCCACTGTGACTTTTCGATCATATTTTCTATTTTGATTATCTATTTTATTTTTGCGATCGATACGATTATTGTTGAAAGCATCTCAACAAAAGTTAAATTAAAATTAACGTTAGTTTCGCCATTTACATACCTATTTCTATATATCATTAACATTGTTGATTTTATTTGTTTAGTACGTTGTATAGCTAATTTCAGGGAAATCTTATTGAAAAAAGGTCATAGCAAATGGACCCATGTGGAACGTTAAGTAAAATGGCATATCATCATAGGGTAATCCTGTGATGGTATGCCATTTATAAAAGCAATTACTTGTTTTTCTTTAATGTTTTACGATATTCAGCACGTGTCATCAGTTTATCTTCATCATTAGCTGGTTTGGTTGAAGTAAATGAAACTTTGACATGCTCTTCTTGGTTACTGTCTTTAACAGCTGGTTGATGAGTAGATGGTTTTAGAAGCTGAAGGGACTACTGGGTGGCTCGTTATACTATCAGCAATCTCTAAAGTCTGTTTAGCAGTATTATAGTTGTCTTCAATAACCCTTCGTAACTCCTTATTTGGATGGGGATCGTTATCGATTCTTGCCAATTCATTTTTAGAATTTTCCATAATTCTTTTTGATGAATTAATGATCTCTTGTAAATTACGCTCCATATATCTTGCTCCTAAATATTAGTACCTTCTAAATAATTATATCCCAACTTTATTATTTGTATACAAGCACAAGAAAAGCCTCAAGCGAAGAATTCAGTGCTTGAGGCTTTTCCCTTATCAGTACGAACAATTAAAGTCAGTTCTAGTTATCTTGGGAGGAGGTAATTAGAATTCACGCTTCTTAGCAGCAAGGCCAAGACCGAACATTGCAGAAACAGCACCTAATGCAACAATAGCTGAGGCATTTTCGTTACCAGTTTGTGGCAATGTAGCAGCCTTAGTATCATTATTATTGTTGCTCTTAACTGCAACCTTTTCAGAAACTAAACCATTGTTAACAGCATGACTACTACTATTATTTACATTTGAACCATTGTTGTTAGTGATGATGTTATCATCGTTAGTACTGTTTGAACCACTGTTATTGTTATCTGAATCGTTGTTAGCATTTTGGTTCCAATCAATGTTCTTAAGCAAGTTATTTGCTTGTTCAAGAAGTTGTGAAGCCTTAGCAGCGTTAGCAGCAGCTTCGTTAACAACCTTTTGGGCAGCCTCAACGTTTGCTTGAGCATCCTTTAAGTTTTGGTTAGCATTCAGAACATCTTGGTGAGCAGTCTTAACAGCTTCATCAGCCTTAGTCAGAGCATTTTCAGCATCATCGTAAGCTTTAGTAGCTGTAGCTAACTTATCATTAGCAGCCTTAGCAGCTTCGTCAGCTTTAGTTTCGGCATTACGAGCTTCGTCAAAGGCAGTTTGTGCTTTATTAAATGCTTCTTGAGCTGCAGCTTGTGCTTCGTCAGCCTTAGTTTCAGCATTACGAGCTTCATCAAAGGCAGTTTGTGCAGCTGCAACGTTTGCCTTGGCAGTCTTAACATCATTAGCAGCCTTCTTGTAGTTGTCGCGAGCAACAATTACTTGGTGTTGAGCAGCTTTAAGGTTTTGTTGAGCTTCTGTTAATGCGTTTTGAGCATTGTGTAAAGTAGTTTCTGCCTTTTCGGCTGCCTTTTCAGAACTCTCAACATTTTGTTGCCATTCATCTACAGTACCAGCCTTAGCAGCAGCTTCTGCAGCGTTTGTTTCAGTATTACGAGCTTCATCAAAGGCAGTTTGTGCAGCTGCAACATTAGCCTTAGCAACCTTAACATCATTAGCGGCCTTCTTGGAGTTGTTACGAGCAACAATTACTTGGTGTTGGGTAGCCTTAAGGTTCTGTTGAACATTATTTAATGCCTTACCAGTCTTTTGGACAGTAGCTTGAGCATCAAGGTAATCTTGATGAGCCTTTTGAGCATTGATTAAACCATTATGTGCAGCAGTAACATTGTTCTTAGCCTGATCTGCAGCAGTTTGAGGACCCTTAACAGCAGCTTCTGCTTTAAGAGCAGCATTATCTGCATCGGTGTATTCTTGGCCTAGCTTAGTTGCAGCGGTTTGGGCATCAGTAGTTGCACTTTGAGCTTCATGATATTGTTTCCCAGCTTGCAAATACTTATTCCAGTTTTCTTGAGTCCGATCATTGTTCCAAACATGGTAGGCATTCTTGTATGCATCAAGTTTTTGAGCTTCAGTATATGCACTAGCGGCACTCTTAGCATTTTCCAAGCCGTTTTGAGCAGCAGTTACATTATTCTTTGCTTGGTCGGCTGCATCTTGAGCACCCTTAACAAGCTGTTCAGCTTTTTCTAGCGCACTCTTAGCATCATTGTAACTCTTAATAGCAGCAACGTTAGCTTCATGAGCATCATTCAATGCTTTATTAGCATTAGCTAAAGTACTCTTAGCTACTTCAAGCTTTTCGCCAGCAGCATTAGCGGCATCTTGTGCATCCTTAGCAGCCTTCTTAGCAGCAACTAAGGCATCAGAAGCTGCATTAAAGCTTTGTCCCGCCTCATTTGCTTTCTTTTGAGCGGCCATAGCAGCAGCTTGTGCATCCTTAGCAGCTTGTTTAGCAGTAGTGTAATCTTCAGCAGTCTTGTTAGCGTTCTTTGAAGCGACGTCTGCAGCACTCTTAGCAGCTTCGTAAGCAGTTGTGGCACTCTTAACATTAGCAGAAGCACTAGTTAGTGTTGTTTGTGCATTGCTTAAGTTTTGCGAAGCAGTAGCAGTGTTATCAGTAATTCCCTTAGCTTGGCTAGTTAATTGAGCAGCTTCTGAAGTAGCAGCCTTTGGTTCAGTTGTGGTGCTTGAAGCAGGTACAGTAGTATCTGCATCACTCTTAACAGCAGCAGAGTTTGAAGCAATTGCGCTGGAATTAGCTGTGTTAGCACTAGCAACAGTTGAGTTTGCATCAGAAACAGCATCTGAAGCAACAGCAGTAGAAGCTGCTTGTGAAGTAACAGCAGCTGAAGCTGGAGCAGTAGCAGCGTGAACAGCAGTAGCATTAGTGTTAGCTAATACTAACCCTGCCAAAGCGGCAGTAGTAGCAAGTCCAGCATAAACGATGCTCTTACCAGACTTGTACATCTTGTAATGTAAAGCATTATTACGGTTTTCCATAATAATAATCCTCCCTTTGAATAAACAAAGAGAGGGTAAGATCCTAATAGCTCTAGGGGCAATTAAGATTAAGATAATAATAGGGGGATAAAAGGGGAGTTAAAGATACTTTAATTTCTGGTCTAACAAGTGTTCAGCCTTTCGTGTCACATGAAGGTAGATATTATTAGTAGTTTCAGCATTTTTATGACCAACGCGGGCTTGAATAAGGTATAGTGGAACGCCTAATTCTGCCAGTTTAGAAATATGGGTATGACGAAAGGTATGAAGTGTAAGCTGCTTATGGATATTTAAATCTTTTTTTGCTTGTCTTAACCAAAGATTTAGTACAGTATTTCCAAGGTAATTTCCCCGTTCTGATGAAAAAATAAAGTCAACTTTTTTTGAACGATAGTTACTTTCTTCTTCACAGATTCTCAATGCTCTTTCGGTAAGGGAAACATTCCGCCAGCTGTTAGCTGTTTTAGGGGAAGATTGCCTTTTCCCATTGACAATTGTCCCGCTGATTATTGCAAATGGTTTTCCTGAACTATCCTTTTGAATATTTGCAGGGATTAGTGCAGCAGCTTCTCCATAGCGAAGACCGGTTAAATATAGGAATTCACAAAAATGTCCATAATGTGGGGAGCGTTTATACATATAGTTAAGAACTTCTTCTAATTCATAATCGTCTAAAAATTTTTCTTCCGGTCGTTCTTTATATTCAGGACTTTGATAGTCGATATCAACGTAATTCAAGGGATTTTGTGCTAGATATTGGTGTTTAATAGCGTATTTGAATAATGAATTCAGCGTTCCCTTAAACTTCCTAATAGTTGAATTATGATAATTCTTAACTTGAATGAGAAAGTCAATGTAATTTGAAAGAAGCGATGGTGAAATTTTCTGAATTAGGGCATCGCTTCCAAAAAAAGAAATAATTCCCTTAGTTCGACTTTTATTATTTTGGAATGTGTTAAACTTAACTTTTCTTTTTAATTGCTGTAGCCATTCTATGGTAAGTTCGCCTAATGTTATGTTTGATTTAATGCTTACAATACCATAGTGGCGTAACCGAGAATGAATTTTCTTTGTCAAAACACGATTGGCTTCTTTTCGGGTATGGGTGGTATTACGTGAAAATGTAACACTAACTCGGTGAAATTTATTTGTAAGAGGATCCTTATATTGTTCGACAAATTTAAAACTTTTGGCTGAACGCTTTTCTATCCACATAGTTAAGTTCCTTTCATTTTAAGATTACTTTCTATTGTGAATAGGAGGTAAACAGTTTGTAAAATAAAAAAGAGACGTGACCAAACATCACGTCTCTTTTTTCTAGAACTGTAAAATTACTGGATCCCAGAACTTTTTATAACATCTACATTATAGTGCCTATCTGATAGTATCGCAAGCCCTAAATGGATAATTATTTAAAATTCTGGTTTATCCAAGTCGTTAATGAATTTAAGATAGCCTTCTTGTTCGCCAGTAGGAACTACTTGAGAATTTTGATCCGTAACTGTTGCATTGTGCAATGAGTCTTCAGGGACTTCAATCCGGTGAGTAAAAGTGGCATTCCCGATCAGTTCAATCCAGTAACGATGGTTTTCATGGTGAAGAATTGTCCGGACCATTCCTCCTGGATTAAAAACGGTAATTGGTTCATCAAAACTAGCTAATTCAGGATGAATCAGGGCAAAGGCTAGCGAAGTAGCAGACATCCCCGTACCACAAGCATTCGTAAAGCCCACACCACGTTCATAAGTCTTTACAAAAATCTTATTTGGCCCAAGAATATGACCAAAGTTAACGTTTACCCCGTCTGAGAAGTAGGGATTTTCACCATTAAGCCACTCGCCTAATGGCCCCAATTCCTTAAAGCCATTTTCATCGACAAATGAAATTAAGTGTGGGTTAGGGACGGCAATTCCCGAAAAACGGAACCCAGGAAGAAGTTCCGGAACACGAGTATTTAGCAAGCGTTCGTGACCTAAGTGATCGTAGGGTAAAGCTTCCTTATTAAACCGAACTGGTGAAATTTCAACGGCAAATGCCGGTACTCCAGGAGCTAAGTCGGGTTGCTTCCTGACTTTTAGACTGGCATCCATCGTATCAACCTTAAAATCTTCTAGGCCGTCACGTTCAGCAACATAGCGAGCAACTGTTCGCAACCCATTACCGCACATTGATGCTTCACTGCCGTCAGCGTTAATCACTCGCATTTGTGCCGTAGCGCCCTCACGGACAGGACGGTTGACTACTAACACACCGTCAGCGCCATCCAGAAGGCCATTCCCTTTACTGGTAATTTGTCGAGCAAGGGCGACTAATTCATCATCGGTTAATTCCTGTTGGAGTTTTGTTTGGTCCAGAATAAAGAAACAATTTTGCGAACCATGAACTTTTAATATTTCAGTCATAACTTTCCTCCTAGTTAACAAAAAAGCGGTGGTAAATTGCGCGAACTGCAACATCAGCATCTTGGTTATAGGTCCCAATCATAATTGCGATTCGGGAAGCTCCCATATTAATCATTGGTACTGCAATATGTTTTTCAGCGATGGGATTCAAAATATCATTAATAACGCCAGTCCGGTTACGCATTCCTTCGCCGACAACCATCGTAATCGCGTAATTATCAATCCATTCCAAACGATCAGGATTAATTTCTTCCTGAATTTCGTTACAGATAATATCAACTAGCTCATCATCAAGTTCCTTTTTATCGAAAATGATTGTAATATCATCAATCCCGGATGGCATGTGTTCATATGAAACGTCATGCCGAGCGAGGATTTCCAGAATGCGTAAGGTAAACCCAGATTCCTTGTTTAGCAGATATTTATGTAAGTATAAAGCCGCAAAGTGCTTTCCACTAACAACCCCCGTAATAATATCAGTTGGCTGGAACGAATGATCAGGAACAATTAGGGTCCCCGGTTTTTCTGGGTTATTAGTATTTTTAACGTTGATTGGAACATTTCCTTGGATTGCTGGAATTAACGCTTCATCATGGAAGACAGAGAAGCCCGCATAGGAAAGCTCTCTCATTTCGCGGTAGGTCATTCTTGTGATTGGTTGCGGATCTTTAACTACATTTGGGTTAGCAGAGTAGATTGCGTCAACATCAGTAAAGTTCTCATACATTTCAGCATGTAGTCCCCGTGCAAGAATCGCTCCGGTAATATCAGAACCACCTCGAGAGAAGGTTGCAATGTGACCGGCAAGCGTGATTCCGTAAAAACCAGGGAAAACAATAATGTCGTGCTTGCTGAATGAGAAGTTGGCTAACCGCGCATAAGTTTCCGGAATCACAGTAGCATTATTTGGTGTTCCAGCAACCTTTAAGCCAACTTCTTCAGGAGTGACGAAGCGGGAAGGGTATCCAAGACGGTTAAGAACCAATGACATTAATTCGGCATTTAATCGTTCACCGTGAGCCTTAAACGCGGCCAGTAGGTAATTATTATTCGGGTAGTCCCCATTAGGTAAATTAGCAAGGCGATCAGCCAGCGGTTGCATTTGACCACTAGGTAAATCAAAGTAGTCCGCAATTGCTTGGTAGCGACTAAGAATATTCTTCCGAACGACCATTGCTTCTTGCTCATCATTCCTAATAATCGCGTGCGCATATTTAATCAGGAGATCAGTTACTTTAATATCATCAGCGGTTCTCTTCCCAGGGGCTGAAGTAACCACTATTCGCCGTTCAGGATCACCCGTAATAATCTTAATTGCGTGTTCATAGCTGGCCCCATCAGCTAATGAACTACCGCCAAACTTAACTACTTTCATTCTCAATTCTCCTTCTTGCATGAGAATCCCACGCAAACTTTTTAATCGAATTTTAACATTGATTGATAAATATGCAAGAGAAAAATTTAGAGTGCGAGCCGTGACGGACTAGCAATCGAGTACTAAGGAATCCCGGACGATGATTGGTTTGCAATCAAGGGCGGGATAGTTAGACGGAGATTGCGGTCACGGCGAGCAGATCTTAACTATGTAACAGCTAAAAAACTTGGACGATGCACGTTCCGACTTGGTAAAAGTAGAAACTTGGGCGAACACCTTTTAGCTTAATTGCATTAGAACATTAACCCCATAAAGAGATCAAAAAAAGACTAGGCTGAAATCAACCTAGTCATAATATGGTTGCCGGGCAACATTGCCATAACGTGTTCACTGTGACTTGCTAGAACTAACGATTCTAGGCGGCAGAGTCATAATGTGCTCGCTGGTGCCTTACTAGGACTAGCAAACTCCTTCCGAGGCGCAAGTCGCCTTCGTCAGGAGAAATTGCTAGCCTTCTGTAAGGCATTTACCCAGCTCGCACTTTCCTCTACTTCATATTCGTTATTGCAAAGAACAGAATAAAGATAACGAAGAGGGCGTACATCATTGGGGAGACGTCCTTATGGTGCTTAGAAGCAATCATGGTGATTGGGTAAGCGATCATTCCAAGGGCTAAACCATCGGAAATGGAGTAGGTTAATGGCATTCCGACCACAACAAGGAAGGCAGGAAAGGCCACTTCAAAGCGATCCCAGTTAATGTACTTCAGGTTATTTGCCATTAGGACTCCGACAATAATTAATGCTGGTGCAGTGACCGTTGTTGGAATTACTGCTAACAGGGGACTAAAGATCATGGAGATCAAGAATAGAATACCGACAAAGACGGCGGTTAAACCAGTTCGACCACCCATGGCAATTCCGGCACTGGATTCAACGGAAGTTCCTAGTGGTGCGGTACCACAAATTGCCCCTTCAACCATGGCAAGGGAGTCAGAGAGGAAGGCCTTACCAATTCGGGGGATCTTACCATTCTTGTCAACCATGCCAGCTTGTTGAGTCATCCCAATTAGTGTTCCGGCAGTATCGAAGAAAGTAACTAACAGGAAGGTGAGGACAACCATGAATAGTTGTGGTGTATTAATGTCCTTTAAGTGGAAGATGGCGTGACCAAATGTCGGGGCCATACTTGGTGCTGTTGAGATGATTCCATGAGGTAGTGGGATTTGACCGATGCACATCCCAAAGATAGCGGTAATGATCATTCCAATAAAAATTGACCCCGGTACTCGAGCAGCCATCAGGATCACGGTTAAGATTAAGCCAAATAGGGTTAACCAGACATCTGGGTTACCAAATGAACCAAGACCAACCAGGGATGATGAGTTGTTAACAATTAATTTCCCGTTCTGTAAACCAATGAAGGCAATAAATAACCCAATTCCGCAGAGATCGCGTATTTGATGTCTTTTGGAATTGCATCAACCACTTTTTCCCGCAATTTCAAGATTGTAATTAAGATAAACAGGAATGAGGCCACGAGGACACTGGCTAAGGCTGTTTGCCAATTAATGTGCATCCCAATAACTACATTGTAAGTAAAGAAAGCGGCACTTCCCAGCGTTGGCGCTAAAGCAATTGGGTAGTTAGCAATTAGTCCCATTAGGAAACAACCAACCGCCGTTGCGACTGCGGTAACCGTAAAGGCTGCCCCTTTATTAATCCCTGCCGCGTGCAGGATGTTCGGGTTAACAAATAGAATATATGACAGACTCACGAAAGTCGTCAGGGCAGCGATTAATTCAGCCTTGACGGTGGTATGAGCGTCACTTAAATGAAAGATCCGTTCTAACACGATCAATTCTCCTCTTCTTAAAACAAATTTAAAAACTTATTCCTACTAGAATATCACAGAATCCTGCCTAATGATTGCCGAACTTGAAGATTGACTAAATATGAAAGAAATATTCAATTGAGAACGAAACTTAATTAAATAAATATGAGAAAATTTAATGTTTCCGTTGACATTCTAATCTAATAACTTTATTATATTTATAAATCGAAGAGGCGCGGCCAACACCAGTAATCAATTTTAGCCTGCCAAGCAATGAGAATTGATGAACAGGGCGGTCGCCGAAGTACTTAACTTGGCACGGTTAAGGCACTGGGGCGTGGCTGAATAAGTTACGGACTGTCGTGGGACAATATCAGCCCACGTTGCGCTATCGACAAAACGGATAAAATGCATCCACTGTTTGTCTTCGCGCAGACAGTGGATTTTTTTATCACTTTGTTTTCCCCGAATGAGTAATGGAGGAATAAGTATGAACCAACAAATTACTGCTGACCAATTGAATGACGCGGGACACCTGATGATTGGTGGTTGTGATTCAATTGAACTAGCTCAGGAATATGGAACGCCATTAGTTGTTTATGACGTTTCCCAAATCCGGCAGCAAATTCGTAGCTTTCGGCGAGTATTTGATGCTAACCACGTTAACTATGCAGTTAGTTATGCAAGTAAGGCCTTTGCCGCAATTGCAATGTATCAGGTTGCTGCAGCCGAAGGAGCCCACGTTGATGTTGTTTCCGCTGGGGAACTTTATACAGCAATTAAGGCTGACTTCCCGATGGAACGGGTAAGTTTCCATGGTAATAATAAGTCGCGTGAAGAACTGGAAATGGCAATCGACCACCATGTTGGGACAATCATGATTGATAACTTCCATGAGATTGAATTATTAGCCGCGGTACTTGAAGAACGAAATGCATCCGTTGATGTAATGCTAAGAATCACTCCCGGGATTTCAGCTCATACAAATAAATACATCCAAACTGGGCAAGTTGATAGCAAATTTGGCTTCGATCTTCAATCTGATCAAGCAGATGAAGCATTGCAAAAGGTTCTGGCTAATCCGCGAATGAAGATGCGTGGTCTTCATGCTCATATTGGTTCACAAATCTTTGAACTAGCAGGCTTTGAAGGCGTGGCAAAGAAGTTAGTTGAAGTTGCTGCTCATTGGCGAGATGCATTTGGCTATGAAGCACAGGTAATTAACGTTGGTGGTGGTTTTGGGATTCGTTATGTCGCTGCTGACCACCCTCTCAAACCCGAAGAATTCGTTGATGCCATCATTAAGGCAATTAAAAAGGAAACTGTTGCAAAAGGACTCTCGATGCCGGCAATTTGGATTGAACCAGGACGGTCAATTGTTGGACCAGCGGGATATAACCTCTATACGGTTGGTTCCCGTAAGGATGTACCGGGTTTGAAACCATACGTCATGGTTGACGGGGGGATGGGTGACAATATTCGGCCAGCGCTCTATCAAGCCGAATACGAAACCGTTCTGGCAAGTAATCCGCAAGCACCGATCAAGGAACATGTCCGTCTTGCCGGAAAGTACTGTGAGTCTGGTGATATTTTAGCCCAAGATCAAGGCCTACCGGAAACTCAACCAGGTGACGTTCTTGCCATGCTTGATACTGGTGCTTATGGTTATTCAATGGCTTCAAATTATAACCGTAATCCCCGTCCAGCAGTTGTCTTTGCTGAAGACGGCAACGCCCAGCTTGTGATTGAGCGGGAGTCCTTAGCTGACTTGGTTCACTTGGATCGTAAATATCAACAATAATGACTAATAAATAATAGGAAGAAAGAGGTAACAACAATGGCTGAATTAGATGCACAAGCGATTATTAACTACATTGGCAATGCTCCCAAGAAGACGCCCGTAAAGGTTTATTTAAAAGGAAACTTAAGCGAAATTAACTTTCCAGAAGAAGTTCAATCATTTGTTGACAATCATACCGGTGTAATCTTTGGTGATTGGTCGGTGGTTGAACCATTATTGAAAGAAAATGCTGATTTGATTGCTGATTACCATATTGAAAATGATTGTCGTAATTCGGCAGTTCCCTTGCTTGATTTAAAGGGAATTAATGCTCGGATTGAACCAGGAGCAATCATTCGTGACAAGGTTTTAATTGGGAACAATGCCGTTGTCATGATGGGAGCAACAATTAATATTGGTGCTGAAATTGGTGATGACACGATGATTGATATGGGGGCAATCCTTGGTGGCCGAGCAATTGTCGGTAAGCATTGTCATATCGGTGCGGGAACCGTCCTTGCCGGAGTTGTCGAACCTGCTTCAGCCCAACCAGTGCTGATTGACGATAACGTATTAATCGGTGCTAATGCCGTGGTTATTGAAGGAGTTCATGTTGGTGAAGGCGCCGTTGTGGCTGCGGGAGCAATTGTTACCCATGACGTTGAGCCACATATAATGGTTGCCGGGGTCCCAGCTAAGTTTGTCAAAAAGGTTGATGCTAAGACTGAAAGTAAGACCGGCTTAGAAGACGACTTGCGGAAGTTATAGGAGCGCAAAATGTTAAGCGAAAGTGATTTAATTAAGATTCGGCGTCATCTTCATCAAATTCCGGAATTAGCACTTCAGGAGACCAAAACTCACCAGTTCCTTTTAGAAACGGTGAAGGCGATGAATCAGAAATTCTTAGAGATTCGTAATCCAGATGAACTGCCAACTTCAATGATGGTGTTAGTTCACGGCTTTGATCCGCAACGGACAATCGGGTACCGGACAGATATCGATGCTTTACCGGTAGAAGAACAGACTGGTTTGCCGTATTCTTCTCAGCACCCGGGCGTGATGCACGCTTGTGGTCATGATATTCACATGACTGTGGCATTAGGAGTCCTTTCCTACTTTAGTGAACACCAACCCAAGGACAACCTTCTCTTTTTCTTCCAACCAGCAGAAGAAAGCGAGAGCGGTGGTAAGCAATCATATGAACTAGGGTTATTTCATGGTCGTTGGCGTCCTGACGAATTTTATGGCTTACACGATAATCCTGATTTGCCTGCTGGGGCAATTGGTTGTCGAATGGGAACCTTATTTGCGGGAACAACTGAAGTGAACATTGATTTAACCGGAAAGGGTGGTCATGCCGCTTACCCGCAAGACGCCAACGATACGATTGTCGCGGCGGCAATGCTGATTAGTCAGGTGCAAACGATAATCTCACGGAGTATAGACCCAATTCAAAGCGGGGTAATTACTTTAGGAAAGATTGATGGCGGAACGATCAGAAACGTGATTGCTGGTCATACCCGAATCGAAGGGACGATCCGCGGGCTAACCCAAAAGATGATCGAAACGATTGATCAGCGGTTAAAAGATATTTGTGAAGGAATTGGCCGAAGTTACAACATGACGGTTAACCTTGAATTAAACCAGGGTGGCTATTGGCCAGTTGAGAATAACCCTGAATTGACCAAGCGTTTTATCTCATACATGAAGTCAACGCCTAATGTAAACTTTATTGAAACCGCACCGGCAATGACCGGAGAAGATTTTGGCTTTCTTTTGGCAAAGTTTCCGGGAACAATGTTTTGGTTGGGAGTCGATGATGATTCACAATTGCATTCAGCAACCTTAAAGCCAAAGGAAGAAGCCATCCAGCACGGTGTTGACGCAATTACAGGTTTCTTGGAATATCGGATGACAGAATAATTGGAGGAAGAGAATATGACAACATTAGCAAATGCAGATTTATTAACAGCGATTGTAACGCCTTTTAATAGTGATAACGAGATCGACTTTAACGCGTTAGAAAAGTTAACCAACTCATTGATTGACCGTGGTTGTAACGGCTTTGTCATCGGTGGAACTACTGGTGAAACTCCGGAACTAACCCATGATGAGAAGATTGCTTTATATACCCGGTTTGGGGAAATCGTTGATGGTCGGGTTCCTGTAATCGCTGGTACAGGAAGTAATAATCCTCAAGAAACAATTGCCCTCACTAATGAAGTTGGCCAAATTAACGGGATTGACTACGCTTTAGTAGTAGTACCACCTTACAACAAGCCAAACCAACGGGGGATGCTTGCCCACTTTAAGACGGTAGCAGACAACGTGAACTTGCCAATTATTATCTACAATATTCCAGGACGGACCGGCTCAAAGATGGCTCCAGAAACTGTCGTTGAACTTTCCCAACACCCAAATATCGCTGGAATTAAGCAGTGTGCACCACTAGAAGATATGGAATACATCATTGAACATAAGGCGGATGATTTCCTTGTCTTTACCGGTGAAGATGCCCAAGCATTGACTTCACGAGTATTAGGCGCTAATGGGGTTGTTTCAGTCGCTTCACATATTTATGTTAAGGAAATGCGGCAAATGTTCGATGCCCTTTACCGTGGCGATTACAAGCTTGCCGGAAAGCTTCAGCGGTGGTTAACTCCACGGATGGCAGCATGCTTCATGTTCCCATCCCCATCTCCAGTCAAGACCGTTCTGAATGCCCAAGGCTTTAATGCTGGTGACTGCCGTCTGCCAATTCTTTCCCTTAATAAGGAAGAACAAACTCAGCTTGAACAAGCACTCGACTTACCAGCAGATTCCTTAGAAAATAAGACACTTCCGTTAGACTTATAAAATAGAGGAGAGATCGCTAATGGCAAACGTATTAATCGCAGGAGCAACTGGTGCAATGGGTCAAAAAGCGGTTGACCTGGTTAACTCAATGCCGGACATGGAAATCACCGCTGTTTTAGCACCGCACCTGGATGCAGCTGACCGTGAGCAATATCATTTGGGCGAGGGCGTCAAGGTGTTTAATTCGTTAACGGATGTTGATCCAACAGTAGCGGATATCTGGCTTGACTTTACAGTGCCAAGCGTCGTTTACGAGAACGTTAAGTATGCGTTGAATAATGGTTTATTGCCAGTTGTTGGGACCACCGGCTTGACTGATGAGCAAGAACAAGAACTGATTGAACTGAGCGAAAGCAAGCACCTTGGTGGCTTAATTGCACCAAACTTCGGGATGTCAGCGGTTCTTTTAATGAAGTTTGCCCAAGAAGCAGCAAAGTACTTCCCGGATGTAGAAGTGATTGAAATGCACCATGCAGATAAAAAGGATGCACCATCTGGGACTGCTTTAAGCACGGCAAAGTTAATTGATCAGGTTCGTGAGCCGCACGAAAGTAATCCTGATGAAACCGAGTCCTTGGCTGGTGTTCGTGGTGGTGACTACCACGGAATTAAGATTCATTCTGTCCGTCTTCCCGGTTACATCGCTCATGAGCAGGTCCTCTTTGGTGGTGCTGGGGAAGCCTTGACAATTCGTCAGGACTCATTTGACCGCCAATCCTTTATGAGCGGGGTTAAAGTTGCTTTAGAGAAGGTAGGTGACTTAGATCACCTCGTCGTTGGTCTCGAAAAGATCTTGTAGGAGGAATTTGAAATGCCAAAGTTAGATCAACAACTAGAACAGGTTGTCAATCAGCGGGTTGCTGAATTACCGCCTGCACAGATTCGAGCATTTGATGATGAAATTTCCGCGGTTCCAGGAATTGTTAAGTTAACTTTAGGCGAACCTGACTTTGATGTTCCCGACCACGTTAAGCAAGTAGCTATCAATAGTATTAAGGACAATGACTCCCACTATTCAGCAAGTCGGGGCACTTTACCATTACGCAAGGCGATTAGTGACTACTTAATGAAGACTCGGTCAGTTCACTATGATCCAGAAGGAGAAATTATTGTCACGGTGGGGGCAACTGAAGCAATTACGGCAACAACATTTGCCCTGTTAAATCCTGGGGATGAGGTTATTATTCCGACACCAATCTTCTCCCTCTATTTCCCGAGCGTTTCGCTTACGGGAGCAACGCCAGTCAAGGTTGATACCTCAAATGATGGGTTCTTGCTAACTGTGGAACGATTAGAAAAGGTCTTAAAGCGTGAGGGCAGTATGGTTAAAGCAATCATTCTTAACTACCCGAATAATCCGACCGGCCGATGCTATTCCCGAGATGAACTAGTTTCGCTGGCAAAGGTAATTAAGGAACATCACCTGCTAGCGATTGTCGACGAGATTTATAGTGAATTGATTTATGATCAACTGTTTACCTCGTTAGCAACGCTCCTTCCTGAACAGACGATTCTCATTAGTGGCTTGTCAAAGTCCCATGCAATGACGGGCTGGCGATTAGGCTATGTAGCAGCTCCGCAAGACGCAATCAACCAAATTTCAAAGATGCATTCGTTTATGGTAACGGCACCGAATGATACTGCCCAGGCGGCAGCGCTTGAAGCTCTGACTAACGGTGCTGCTGATCCAGTTGAATTTAAGCAGCATTACCAAAAACGGCGGGATCGTTTGGCAGCGGCAATGAAGAAGCTGGGCTTTGAAATTGCGGTACCAGATGGTGCTTTCTATATCTTTGCGAAGATTCCGGAAGCGTTTGGTAATGATGATTTCAAGTTTGCTCGTCAGTTAGCCCATGAAGCTAAGGTCGGGGTAATTCCTGGTCAAGCATTTGGCCCTGGTGGTGAAGGACACATTCGTCTTTCCTACGCCGCTTCGGACGACAATATTGAAACAGTAATTCGCCGGTTAGGCTCCTTTATGGAACAGTTAAATTAAAGTAAGAAGGAATTTATGATGAGTGAAAAATTAAAAGTGGGAATTATCGGGGCAACGGGAATGGTTGGTCAGCGTTATGTTACCCTGCTTGCCAACCATCCCTGGTTCGAAGTGACAACGGTTGCTGCTAGTAAGCACAGTGCTGGAAAAACGTATGGTGAAGCCGTTAGCGGTCGCTGGAAGATGGGAGAAACGCCAATTCCGGATGCGGTTAAGAATTTGCCAGTGCTTGATGCCGAAGATGTTGATGCGGTTGCTTCACAAGTTGACTTTATTTTTTCAGCAATTAACTTGGATAAGGCAGATACTCGGAAGCTGGAAGATGAGTATGCTAAGCATGAAACTCCAGTAGTTTCGAATAATAGCGCTCACCGGTGGACTCCTGATGTTCCGATGGTGGTTCCGGAAATTAACCCCGATCACATTGAAATCATTAAAGCACAACGGGAACGGTTAGGGACGCAGCGGGGGTTTGTTGCCGTTAAGCCAAACTGCTCCATTCAAAGTTACACCCCTGCAATTGCTGCTTGGCAAAAGTTTGAACCAACCCAAGTACTGGCATGTACCTATCAAGCAATTTCCGGTGCTGGAAAAACTCTTGAGACTGCTCCTGAAATTCAAAATAACGTTATCCCATACATTCCAGGTGAAGAAGCTAAGTCTGAAGATGAACCACTAAAAATCTTTGGCCATCTCGATCCAGAAAAGAAGGAAATCGTAAAGGCACAGTCTCCAGTAATTACGAGTCAATGCTTACGGGTTCCTGTACTCTATGGGCATACTGTTGCCACCTTTATTAACTTCAAACAAAATCCAAGCAAGGAAGAATTGATTGAAGCCTTGGAAGAATACAGTGGTGTTCCACAAGAATTAAAATTACCAAGTGCACCACATCAATTTATTCAATACTTAAACGATGATGATCGTCCGCAAGTCCGCTATGACGTCAACTTTGAACACGGCATGGGAATTTCAATCGGTCGGCTTCGTCCTGACAAGATTTTTGATTGGAAGTTTGTTGGCTTATCCCATAACACTGCCCGGGGAGCTGCTGGTGGCGCAATTGAACTAGCCGAACTTTTGGCAGCTAAGGGTTACCTTGAACCTCGTGATTAGTAATATTTAAAAATGAAAAGCGATTCAGAAAATTTCTGAACCGCTTTTATTTTTTAAATGGTTTTAGTTACTAACGAGTAACTGACTGAAGAGTCTTAACAACAGCATCCTTTTCAGCTTGAACCAGTTTAACCTTACTTTCGATTACGCTAATATCCATGGTGATTTCACGAGTTAATCCTGGAGTGTCAATCTTTGGTTCAAAGAACTGCTTGAATTCAGCTAGTCGGGCTGGAGTATGGAATACGTTCGCGGTTACGGTGATGTAGGTTGCAAATTCCATATCACCACCGACGGTCTTTTCAAGCCAGTCCCAATCATTACGGATCCAATCCCAGGCAGCTTGTTGACCGGCATTGTTTGCAAGAACGTTGCGGTACCAGCCACGAAGGTCTTGGGGCTTAATTGTATCAGCGTTTTCAAATTCATTAATTAGTTCGGTGATTAATGAATTATCTGGAGTGCTAGTAATTGCACCGTTTAAGTCACCTTTATAACTAGCATCGGTTGTCTCCCGGTAATCTTCAAGCAATTCGTTGAAGAGTTCCTTGCTTCCGTAATGCTTAACTTCATTCCGCAATACTAGTGGTCGAATATCAGCAGGGAGCTTTTCTAACCGATGATGGTTGTTAGTAAAGATTTCATGAGCAGCCTTAATTGCTTCTGGATTTTCTGCATAGAGAGCAGCGCCCAAGACGATTGGCCGCGTCAATTGATCATCATTTGATTCACCAGCTTGCGGTTTCCAGCCAAGTCGACTAACCTGCTTAGCACTTAATTGGTTCACAAATTTCTTTAATGCACTTTCCTCTGCGCTACCGGGAGTTACGAATTGCTTTAACTTATTCACAATTGCATAAAGTGCGGTATTAACGATTTCGGAATGACTATCGGCAAAGCGTGGCAGGAGCGGAATGATGTCCGCGTAGGATAATTGTTGACCATCGGCTAAGAGCCGGAAATCTTGAAGTAGTTGTCGTTGATCAATCGCGGTTAACTCATCGAGATGATCAAGGATGTCATTCATCAAAGTTTGGTCGTACTTAACAATAAAGTGTGAATTGTTGCCAATATTGAGCCTGAATGGCTTCCCTTCTTGCTGGTGTAATTCTTGATAGTCACCAAGGTTAATGGTCTGTTCCTTCATAATTTGCGGTGCTTCCTTATAGTTAGCATTTAATGGAATTTGCCATAACCGACCAGTATCATGACCATCACCAATAAAGAACTGTTGTTGACTTAATTGAAGCTGCCCATCAACCACTTTTGCCTCAATAACTGGGTAACCAGGTTGTTCAAGCCATGACTTCATGATGGCACCGATATCAAGGTTAGCGGCTTTACCAAGAGCGTCCCAGAGATCCGCTCCAGTTGCATTATGGTACTGATGAGCTTCAAAGTAGTTCTTCAGCCCTTCACGTAAAGCATCATCGCCAATTAATGCGCGAACCATTACCAGCATCCGTGCACCCTTCGCATAGACAATTGCGCCATCAAACAGGGCATCAATTTCAGCCGGATTGTTAACTTGAACGTGGACTGATTGGACACCATCAGTGGCATCCCGTTGTAAAGCTATTGGTGCTTCAGAAGTTTGGAACAATTCCCAAATCTTCCATTCAGGATGAATTGCGTCTACCGCAACGTATTCCATCATGTTAGCGAAACTTTCGTTAAGCCAGAGATCATCCCACCACTTCATTGTGACCAGATCACCAAACCATTGGTGAGCCAACTCATGAGTAATAACAGTGGCAACAAGGCGCTTCATATCTAATGAAGTATTGTCTGGATCGAGAAGGAGGTACGCTTCCCGGTATGTTACCAATCCCCAGTTTTCCATTGCCCCGGCAGAAAAGTCAGGGAGCGCTAGTTGCCATGAGTGGGGAAGCGGGTACGGAGTTTGGTAGAACTTTTCGTAGAATTCAATTGCTTTTTTCGCAATTTCAAGAGCAAAGTCCAATTCTTTTAGTTGGTGAGCCTTAGTAGCAAAGACACCGACCTCAACACCGCTTTCAGTAGTTGTCTTCTTGGATTGAAGTTCACCAAAAGCAAAGGCGACTAGGTAAGTCGACATCCGAACGGTTTGCTGGAAGTAGTGTACTCCAGCTGAAACGTGATCTTCTGGCATGTTAGCGATGATTGTTTCTCCTGGATGTTCATCGAATTTAATTGCTAAACTAAAAGTAGCCTTGGCTTCAGGCTCATCAACACAAGGGAACGCTTGACGAGCAAAGGTAGTCTCAAATTGGGTTCCGATGATTTGCTTCTTTTCACCGTTAACCTTGTAGTATGAAGGGTAGATCCCCATCATTGTATCTGTTAATGGTGCAGAGTAATTAATTGTTAAGGTAACTTCTCCGGTTTCCGGTACGGTAATATTTACCGTTTCATCATCGTTATTTACTGTGAAGGGAACATCTTCACCAGCAATTTGGACGGATGAGATTGTGAGGAATTTTTGGTTAACACTGATTTGGGGTTCACTTGCATTTCCCGTAATGGTTGTGTTACCAGTGATGGTTTTCTTTTCCCGATCGATATCAATAAAGACATCGTAGTGGGAAGGTTGAAACTTTTCATAAAGATGTTTAATTGTCGACATAAATTCACCAGTCCTTTACTTAACTGCTTTAACAAATTCTTTTACCATTATACCGTAACTTGGTTCTTAGCTGAATAAGACAGCATTTTAGCCTAAAATTTGCTATAATAGTGGGCGATTTCATTCAAGTTGTTGGAGAGCTTGATTGGCTAGATGGTGGGCACCGTGATTTTCGCGCTCACTAATCCACTGGGTAACCACCGTTGTAAATTGGCTAAGAAGCTGATTTAACTGTTTTAATTGCGATTGGTAATGTTTAGTATAATTTTTACCAATCGCATCGCTTAATAACCGACTATCGGTATAAAATAAAACTGTTTCCTGATGGTCATAATGGTCAACTAGGTACTGAAAACCAGCAATCGCTGCCGCAAATTCACCCTCGTGGTTTGTTGCGGACTCAAGAGTTTGTGAGAGTTGTTGCTGTTGGTGCTGATTAATAATTAGGATTCCAAGTCCTGTTGGTCCGGGATTACCCTTGGTTGCGGCATCTGTATATATTTTTAGCATAAAATTAATTCACCCCAATTGAAAGGAAAACTTTACTTTATGGAAGAAGAAACTCGTTATTTTTATCAACCTAACCTTACTACGACAATCATTAGCTGGTGCTGGACATTCTTGATTTTTATCGCTGGTCTAGTTGTCTGGCTTGAGATTACTCACTTCCAGTGGTTAACAGCCCTTCTTTTTTTACTTTTTATTATTGTAACGCTTTTGGGAATTTTTCGGCGGACCGTGCTAATTACTCCAAGTAAAATGGTCTTTAGCAGAGTTTTGCAAAAAGACTATTTAGTAATTCCATTAGCTGATATTCGTCAGCCACGGTTCACTAAACATACGGTTAGTTTTACTGTAAATGGGGAAGTATTTAACTTTGCCTTTTCAAATAAGGCTATTCGGCGACTGAAACTGGCGTTGAGCAACTTAAAGGAGGAACAGTAGGGATGATCTTTTTTAGTTACCTCTTATTGATCCTTGCTTTAATCTGTCTTGATCAATGGCTGAAAATTTGGGTCAGCACTAATATTGCGTTGAATCACAGTCAACACTTTATTCCTGGGATTATGGATTTAACTAACCTCCATAACTATGGAGCTGCTTGGAGTATGTTTCAGGGTCAGCAATTATTTTTCAGCATTGTAACGGTTGTTGTAATTGTGGGAATTGGATACTGTTTTTGGCGCTTTCGTCAACGTCACCAGATTTTACTATGTTTGAGTCTAATTTTGGCAGGGGCAATTGGCAACTTTATTGACCGCTTGCTTCAAGGCTATGTCGTTGATATGTTTGAATTTTTACCAGTTAATTTCCCGGTGTTTAATATTGCGGATATGTGCCTAACGATTGGGGTAATTATGCTGATTATTATTGTGCTTCGTGAGGATGATGAAAAGTGACAGATGAGTTGAAGTTAACGATTGATTCAGCAATGACTGGGCGAATTGATAAGGAGCTTGCCCACCATCTAACCGATATCTCCCGTTCACAACTCCAAAAGTGGATCGAGGACGGTAACGTTACCGTCAACGGTGAGACCGTTAAGCCAAAGTACAAGCTTGCTGTTGGCGACGAGGTTGTTGTTCAGCCGGAAAAGCCACAGAAAATTGACTTAGAGCCAGAAAATATTCCCTTAGACATTGTGTATGAGGATGATGACGTGATTGTCGTTAATAAGCCACAGGGGATGGTAGTTCACCCGGCTCCAGGGCATCCCAACCATACCCTAGTTAACGCTCTTCTTTACCATTCGCCATTGTCGACAATTAACGGCGAGTTTCGTCCAGGAATTGTTCACCGAATTGATAAGGACACTTCTGGGTTATTAATGATTGCTAAAAATGATCTCGCCCACCGCTCATTAGCTGCTCAGCTAAAAGCAAAGACTAATGAACGGGAATACGTCGCCCTGGTTCATGGTGTGATTAAGGAAGAGCGTGGAATGATTGATGCGCCGCTTGGTCGATCAAAGAAGGATCGGAAAAAGCAGGCAGTGGTTGAAGATGGTCGGCACGCGGTAACCCATTTTAAGGTTTTAGAACGTTTTCAGCACTATACGTTGGTCAGCTGCCAGTTAGAAACGGGACGCACACACCAGATTCGTGTTCACATGAAGTATATTGGGCACCCACTAGCAGGCGATCCACTATATGGACCACGGAAAACACTGCCTGGCAATGGTCAATATCTCCATGCACGATTGCTGGGGTTTAAACACCCTCGTACTGGTAAGCAAATGACTTTTACGTCGCCGTTACCAGAATACTTCCAAAAAATGATCGATCATTTGGAGAAAACGGATCGACCTTCATAGTGAATTGGTAAACGTCTAGCAAACTATTTTTAAAATTTGCTAGGCTTTTTATTTAATAGCTCTTTGAAACATTTCCGATCATTTATATAATAGTTAAGGAAACAAATGCGGTGAAAAAAGGAGTGAGCACTGTGGCAGCACGCTACCTAATTTTTGAAGACGGAACCATCTTTAAAGGTGATGGATTTGGCTCACCAGCAGTAACCTTTGGTGAAGTAGTTTTTAATACAAGCATGACGGGTTATCAGGAAATTATTACTAACCAGATTTACGATAATCAAATTGTAACCTTTACCCAACCGAATATTGGCGGTTACGGGATCCAACGGAATATTTATGAATCAATTGTCCCGACTATTAAGGGGGTAATTGTTTGCTCGTTATCGAATGTAGCAACCGATAATATCCGTCGATTAACCCTGGATCAATATTTAAACCAAATGAATATTCCGGGAATTACTAATATTGATACTCGGGCAATCACCCATAAACTTCGTGATGCTGGCAAACCATTAAAGGTAAGTATCGTTCCGGTCCCCGATGATCATGCCTTTGATCAGCTTCACGCGACCGTTTTGACAAATCAGCAGGTCGCTCAGGTTTCAACGCCTAAACCATACCCTAATCCTGGAGTTGGAATGAGTGTGGTTGTGGTTGATTTTGGCTTAAAGAACGGGATCCTTCGGGAGCTGAGTCGGCGAAAGTGCAATGTCACTGTTCTGCCATATAACGCGACTGCTGACGAAATTTTACGGCTTGATCCTGACGGGGTAGTTCTTTCAAGTGGTCCTGGCGATCCGCATTATGTGAAGTCAGCGGTCCTAGAAATGATCCGAAAAGTTCAGGAACAAGTACCGCTTTTCGGAATTGGCCTTGGCCATGAACTATTTGCGTTGGCTAATGGCGCTCAGGTAATGCCGCTTGGTGTTGAGCATCACGGGATGAATCACCCAATTAAGGAAATCATTACTGATCACATCGTTTATGCGAACCAATCAGAGGGTTATACAGTTGATTGGAGTACAGTCGATCGGTCAAAATTATTCGTTACGTATACTGATATGATTGACAGTAGCGTCCAGGGATTGCGTCATCGGCAGTTTCCAGCTTTCTCCGTCCAATTCTTTCCGGATGGTGCACCAGGACCAGATGAAACAGATGGCTTATTTGATGAATTTATTGACACGATGAAGCGGAAGGAGGAACGACGGTAGTGACAAATAAAAAATCAATTTTGATTATTGGTGCTGGTCCGAACAATATTCAGCATGGGGATGAAGTTGATTCCGCAACTTATCAGCTAGCAACCTACCTTCGTCGAGCTGGTGTTACCACTATCTTAGCGGACAATAACCCATTTTCTTATAGCCTGAATGATTCTTCCGTGATCGATCATTCATTAATTGGACCATTGACCGTTAACCATTTGATTGAATTGATCGAAAAATACCAACCACGGGCAATCCTGCCGACATTAGGTAATCGGCAAGCTTTTCTTCTTACGCAGGAGTTGCTTGAAAAGGGAATTTTGCGAAAAAAAGAGATTGAACTTCTTGGAGTACCGGAAGCAACCGTGCGTCAAGTGAATAACCCAGTGTTACTTGAGCGAACTCTCCGTCAAATGGGTGCGCCGATGAAGAAAATCGTTACGGTTAATAATTATCCTGATGCATTAGAAGAAGCCCAACGACTCGGTTATCCGGTAATTATTCGCTCTGTCTTACCTAAAATTACAAGTACCAGGCAGATCGTTCATGATCAAAGTGAGTTAGCCGCTGCTGTCAGCAAGTGTCTCAGTCAATCGCGAGCAGAACAGGTTTACGTTCAGCAAAGTCTTGCTGGCTATAAGGAAATTGAAGTGGTTGTTCAGCGTGATCGATCCGGAACAATGATGATGCTCGGGATGGTTGAGGATATGGATCCGATTGGGATTCATGCTGGTGATTCGATTGCCTTTAATCCCGTGCAGACGCTCCTTGACCGCCAAATCCAGGATATGCAGGATACTGCATTTGCGATTACCCGAAAATTACGGATTGTTGGCGTTAATCACGTTCAATTTGCCCTAGATCCAGTTAATGATAATTTTTATGTCATTAAGAGTAGTCCATATTTCGACCGGATGGTTTCCTTTGTCGCCCAGTCAACTGGCTATCCAGTAGCAATGGTGAGCGCCCAGTTATATTTAGGCAAAACATTGCGGGAGATTGATTTAGGTCCGGGATTTGCTAAACATGCGGCCTTAATTGAACCGGCAATGGATCATATTGCGGCACGGGTACCCGTTTGGGGATTTAGTCCGGAACAAGCGCAAAAGCAATTATTGGGGACTGAAAAGAAGTCTGTCGGGACGGTTTTTGGAATTGGCAGAAGCCCAGCGGAAGCGTTATTTAAGGCGATTGAATCGCGGTATCATGAACCAACTGACTTTCACCTCCAATCGCAGGCAAAGTTATCTGATGATGAATTAGTTGATCGACTAGTCCATCCGCATGCTGAACGACTATTTTCTCTTTTGGAAGCGATGCAACGTGGCTATACCGCCTACGAACTAGTTGAAATGACTAAGATCGATCCCTTTTATTTTGATCAACTAGCAAAGATAAAGGAACTTATAACCGAATTGATTGAACATCCAGGAAAAGAGCCGGTTTTAGCTAAGGCTAAGCACAACGGATTAAGCAACCAGTTAATTGCTAAGCTCTGGGAAACGACTCCTAAACAGATTTACCAAATGATGCAGGATCATAATCTTACAGTGAAGTATAAGGAAGTTGAACCATCTGCTGGTGAATTTGATCAACATACCCAGACGTTTTATTCGGCCTATGAGGATGAAAATGAAGCATTAACATTGCCACAACCAAGTGCTTTATTTATCGGCACGGGTGGCTTACGACTGGGACTTAGTAATGCTGGGGACTTTTTTGTTGCTTCTATGATGATGCAGCTTCACCGACAGAATTTCCACACAATTATTATGAATTGTAATCCAAGTTCTGTGACCCTTAACACATTAATTGCCGATAAGCGGTATATTGAACCCGCATCAGCTGAGAATGTTCTTTCGGTTGTTGAGATCGATCAGCCACAGTTAATTTTCATTCCCGCTAGTTACACTAATCTCTTAGAGACGTTAAAACAATATGATTTGCAAAGCAAAGTTATTACCTTGCCAGATGACCGTTTAGGCAATTTGCAACCACGCTCTAACCAGTTAGTAGCACTTGATTACCTCTGGGACGGGAAAAATGAAAAGTTTCTCGCTTCAACCGCAGCTTTACAATCTGCCACTAATTTTGATTACGAGATGGTTAATTTACAGTTACCGGCTGCAATTAAAGATGAGGAGTTAAAGAAAATGCAGGCTACTGCTTGTGAGGTAGTTGAGCAGCAGTCGAAGCCAGGCTTTTATCAGGTAATTTTTGAACAAGATGGACTGGAATATAAAGCATTAACAGTTCAATCAATTAGCCTTCCGGAAGTAGCGTTCCTTTCAAAATCACTAGGGATTAACCTTCCAGCGCTTCTGGGAAGAGTTGTTAGTGATCAGAGCTTTAATCTTGCTGATACTGAAATCACGCAACCAACAGGAACCGTGACCTATCGCGCCACTTTTCCAGTTGAGTCGCTCCAGATGAAGCCTCAAGAAATTCTTGGTCCGAATAAGATTATCGGTGCAGAGATCCAATTTATGGATTAAAAAATTACATAATTATAAAAAGTGAGGATTCAAAGACCGGGGTTAACGAGCTTTGAATCCTCATTTTCAATCTAACATTAGATTAATTTTTTAGTTTATGTGGTGTAACATACAATGTTTTCTGACCGGTAAAAATCACAAAACCGGGCTTAGCACCATTTGGTTTATGGAGACGTTTAGCGGGCAGATAATCAACAGGAACGTTATCAGAATCGCGTCCCTTTGAGAAGTAAGCAGCAAGTTGGGCAGCTTCAAGCAGTGTTTGGTCATCCGGATCACTATCACGAATAATGACGTGCGAACCAGGAATATCCTTAACGTGAAGCCAAATATCGTTTTTGTTGGCAATCTTAAAGCTAAGGCGATCGTTTTGCAGGTTATTTTTCCCGACAAGAACGGTTGTCCCGTTGCTAGTATGAAATTCTTCCGGCTTACTTACCCTAACTTTTCGCCGTTTCTTACTTTTCTGTCGTTTTTGTTTAATGTAACCTTGTTGCTGAAGTTCTAAACGAATTTCCTGAATATCAGCTGGTGAAGCAAGGTCAATTTGACTCTCGATATTTGCAAGGTAGCGAATTTCGTCATTGGCAAGTTTCAACTGTTCCTTAACATAATCAACCGACGTCTTTAACTTGTCGTACTTAGTAAAGTACTTTTGGGCGTTTCGTGAAGGGGAAAGCTCTGGATCAAGTTTGATCTTGAGTGGTTTATTATCATCATAAAAGTTCGGCAGGGTAATTTCTGTCATTCCCGCAGTCAGCTTCCCTAAATAAGTTGTCAAAATTTCACCACGAATCCGGTAGTAATCTGCTTTTGCTGCATCCTCAAGTTGCTGGTTGAGCTTCTTGACTTTACGGCGGTCCTTCTTTAGTTCATTATGAAGCACTTTAAGAACCTGACCAGCTAATTCTTTAGACCGGTCCCGTTCTGCTTTTTGTGCATAGAAAGCATCAAGCATTACAGAAAGGATATCATAATGGGTAAGCTGCTCTTCTTTAATGTTGCTTGGTGGAAATGCCGCAAATTGCCGTTTTCCATTATTGTCGTCATAAATCACGGGATCCGGATTTTCAAACCGCTTCAAAAAAGTGTGATAAGTCGTTGGCAAATCGGAACTTGCCTTAAGTTCACGAGCTAGTTCTTGAGCAGACTGGCGACCTAATCCTTGGTAACGTGCTTGAAGTTGCTTAGCCAATTCGCTTTCATCGAGGTCTTCACGAATTAGATCCGTATAGATTTGATTAGGAAGGTATGGATTGACCTTATCTTGTTTCGGTGGCATCACAAAGGTTGCTCCAGGGAGAAGCAGGCGGACACGGTTTTGATCGGAACCAACATGCTTAATTGTATCGATGATTTTATTGGTCTTTTCGTTAACCAATGAAACATTACTGTGCCGGGCCATTATTTCGGTCACCAGGATAAGTCGTTGTTGATCTCCCAATTCATCCCGGGTTTTAAAATTCATTTTAATAATCCGGTCATTATCGACTTGCTCAATCGATTCTAAAATTGCCCCCTCAAGGTATTTACGCATAGTCATTGCAAAATTACTGGGAACTGCGGGATTCTGGTAGGCAATTTGTGTAATTTGCATTCGTGGATATGTCGGGTTGGCTGAAAGAAGCAGAGAGTAATTATGCCGATGTGCGCGGATGGTCATAATTAATTCTGCAGGGTAAGGTTGGTTAACTTTAGCTACTCGTCCAGTCGCTAGGGTCTGATTTAATTCGTGGACGACTGCATGGGTAAAGAAACCATCAAATGTCATTAGTTAGTTCCTCCTTTGTTTTAATTAAACGATTTTTCATAGCGATCACTATTATACCGTTTGTTTTACTAAATGGACAATTCAAAGGATTATTGGTTTCTGTACAGTGATGTGGTATTCTATATCTATTACGATGTTGTTAAAATACCTATATTATGCAATTATTCTTTAATCATTAATAACAACATTCCAATGGAGGTAGTATTAATGAAAATAGCTGTTGTAACTGACAGTACCTGCTATCTTTCTGAAGAGGAGATCGCAGCCAATAATATTCATGTGGTACCAATCCCGTTCATCCTCAATGGTAAGACTTACCGTGAAGGTGTTGATATCACCACCGAGGAATTTTATGATCAATTAAAGACGGCTAGTACTTTCCCCAGTACTTCTCAGCCCTCAATTGGTGAGATGATGGAACTTTACCAGAAACTTGCTGACGATGGCTATGATGTTGCGATTAGTATTCACCTTACAAAGACTATTTCAGGATTTCTCAACAATATTACTCAGCTTGCAGAACAAATGAAAGATACAATTAAGATTGTTCCCTTTGATTCTGGAATCACGGTTAAGTTAATGGGATACCTTGCAATTGAAGCTTCACGATTGGCTAAGCAAGGAGCGGACGTTGACGAAATTATAAAGAAACTAACCGAGTTACGGGATACGTTCCATGATGTCTTTGTTGTTGATGACCTGCAAAACTTAGTGCGTGGGGGACGATTATCAAACGCATCCGCCTTTGTTGGATCGATTTTAAGGATTAAACCGTTGCTTTCTTTTGATAATCCTAACCATGATATTGAAGCCTTTGAAAAGGTTCGGTCAATGAAGAAGGCAAAGGCCCGGTGTGAACAGCTTTTCAATGAGTCGATTGAAAAACTCGATTATCCTGTACGGGCAATTGTTTTTCATGCTAATGCTAGAGAAGCAGGAGAAAAATGGTTGACCAAGTTACAGGAAGAACATCCTGATATTAAATTTGAATTGTCTTACTTTGGCCCGGTAATTGGTGTTCATTTGGGTCAGGGAGCATTAGCACTTGCTTGGCTGCAAGATACAGAAAAGAAGCCTTTATCATGATGAAGAGAGTTCGTTTATTTCACGTTATCGTTTGGCTAATTATCCTACTAGCGATTTGTCTGTTGTCACCGCTAAACCTTCATGGCGTATTGCCGAGCGGAACAGTTATTGCTCCGGTGACCTCTTTGCTAGCAATTGCAACGATCCCATTGTTAGGAATGTTGAATTCCGCTTTGTTAATGGTCGTTTCCCAATTAATTTTGTTAGGGTTCAACCAAAGTGACTGGTTAACTGTAGTGGTCACTGCTTTAGCTACTCTTTTTAGTGGCTGGGTAGTTAGGTGGCAACAGGCGACTTCGCAAGAATTACGTCATCAACAAATGATTACTATTGGAATTAGCAGTGGATTGATCATTCTTGTGTTGCTAGAACTTGCCTTCTTAATTGTCGGTTGGCGATTAACTGGCAGTAGCAATGGAATGATTGAAATTGCTCGATTAGCATTACCCACTTCTTTGCTAACGGGGCTTTGCTACGCATTCTTGGTTCCACCAATTAGTATTCTATTATTACGTCTCGGGAAGAAATGGTTGCCTAGTTCAACAAACCATGAGTCTTCAAACGATTCGGTAATTATTGACATGGGTAAAAAACAGAAGAAAAAAGATCAGGATAATCAAAAATAAAAACATCTCTGTAATTAACAATTGTGTTAACTACAGGGATGTTTTTTATGCTTTAGCGTCCCATTCTTGATGAAATTCATGAAGAAAATCAAGCATTACTTGTTGTCGGTGTTCGGCAATGGTGCGTGCAGTCGGCGTAAAAAGTTTGTCTTTTAATCCAAGAAGCTTTTCATCAAAATGATTAATAATTGTCTCGTCGTCAAGATTGCGATATTCTTGTTTACTCATCTTTTCCCGTGGCTTGATTTTCGGGTCATAAATAGTCTCGCCATGAGCACCGCCATAATAGATTGCACGGGTGATTCCAATTGCCCCGATTGCATCTAACCAGTCAGCATCCCGGACAATTTGGGCTGTTTTGCTAAGCTGAATCTGATGTCCCTCCAGTGTATGAGCAAACGAGATGTTATCAATTGTTTCCATCACGGTATCCACGTACTCGGTTGTCATTTCGATTTTTTGAAGAAATTCCTTGACCTCATTTTGAGCAGCGGTAACACTATCAACAATCTTTTCGTCTACAGTATCGTGAAGATAAGCTGCTACTTGGGGGAGGAAGGGATCGTAATCCTCACCGGCAGCAATTCGGGCAGCGTTTTTTACAACTCGATTAATATGGTCCATCCCGTGACCAGTCCGATCATTGGCGAGTTTATTAACCGTAAATTGCTTAACTGCCGCTAGTTGTTGTTCTTGATTCATCAAATCAATCCTTTCCAGTATTTTAATTTAGTATAATTGATATAATCAGGAGTGTTTGGAGGAAATTCATAATGAACTTATTATTTGCGATTGATGACAATTTTGTTCAACAGTTAGAAACCGTCTTACTGTCGATTCATTTAAACACCAAGTCTCAAGAATTCAACATTTATGTTTTACAGAAAAAGCGGCTAGCGAAGGAAGCAGAATTAGCAGCTTTTTGTAAGCAGTTAAAGATGACGTACCATCCAGTAATGGTCAAACAATCATTATTTGAAAATGCCCCAGTAACCGATCGCTATCCAACCACAATTTATTACCGATTGTTAGCTCACCAAATGCTTCCTCAGGATCTCCATAAAATCCTGTATCTGGATGCTGACATACTTTGTATTAATGACCTTTCACCTTTATATAATACCGCATTGGGCAATAACCTCTTTGCGTCAGCAATCCATGCCAGCTTAACGAATACTACTGACGTAATTAATAAGATTCGTTTACAGAACTTTGGGGCAGATGGTTACTATAACTCGGGGGTGCTCTTAATGAATCTTGATTTGATGCGTCAGGAGGTTGATGCGAATCAAATCTTTGATTATATCCGCCGCCACATTTTACTATTACCCGATCAGGATGTCCTAAATGCACTCTATAGTGAACGAATCAAAACAATTCCTGACCAATTATATAACTTTGATACCCGTAACGGAAAAATTTATGAAACAATATCGCTTGGTGAATGGGATCTTGATTGGGTGATTAAAAATACAGTGATTTTACATTATTGTGGCCGTGAAAAGCCGTGGTTACCAACGAAAAACTCAGGAAGACTGACGGCCTTATATAAACAGTATTTCCACATGACAGCAAAACTCCAGTCAAGTTTACAGGATTAGCCGATCACCAGCGAGAAAACTTTCTTGAAACTTTGTAAGCGGGTGAAAGTAGACCTTACCGAACTCATCAATTAAACCATGGAAATCTTGGGCGGCTGCACTAGTGAAGTTAGCAGGCAGTTTGACTTGCCTTGCGAGACTTTGGTAGTTAGTAAGGTTAGGGATGCCAAGTTGGGTAAATAATACTCGGGCATATTTATCACTGATGAATGTTGGTTGTTCAAAGATATAGGTGAGTAGGACATCAGCGGTTTCATCACCAATTCCGTGAAGTTTAAGCAATTCTTTCCGCAATGTTGGCCCCAAAGCTTGGCAAACCTGTCGGTAATCGTCATTATATTGCGATAACCAGGTAAAGACAGCCGCAACTGCTCGGCTTTTATTCTTGTAGAAACCTGCTGGCCGAACGAGATCGTATAATTCTGCAGTAGTTAACTGACGGATCTGGTTAGGATCAAAATTAGTTTGTTTTCGAAAACCGGCAACAGCCTTATCAGCGTTGCGCCAATTGGTATTTTGAATCATGATTGCACCAATGATGATCTCAGCTTTTGATTCAGCGGGCCACCAACCGGAATCCCCCATATTTTGGTGCATCTTTTCATATAATTCCGTAATGGTAAGCTTCATACTCCTTCTCCTCTTCACGATGATACCCTTAATTTATCATTAAACCGAACTTTGCGGTAGGATTAAGGGAAGAGGAACTTTTGACTTGCACATATCATTATTAATATGGTAAGTTAGTATGGTTGTTAATTTGTGAAAATTAAATTTCAATTGATCAGAAGGGAAGGTAATACGAATGCAATTACGCAAAGCTACCATGGAAGACTTGGATACAGTGATGGATATTCTTCGTGATGGTCGTAACCAATTAGCAGAACGGGGAATTGATCAATGGCAGGGTGATTACCCGAACGAAGAACACATTAAGGAAGATATTCAGCATGGTTGGGCATACTTAGTTGAGTCAGACGATGATCAAACTGTAGGTGCCTTAGCAATTGTGGATGCTCCAGACCACTCATACGATGCATTAGATGGCAAGTGGTTGTTAGATACTGATAAGTACCAGGTTATTCACCGGGTTGCGATTCATTCAAAGCATGCCGGTCACGGTTATGCCTCACGACTTTTTGAAAGCGTGATTGATTATATCAAAGAAAATCGGAAGGACATTAAGTCCCTTCGGATTGATACTCATGAAGATAACGAAATTATGCAACACTTGATCACTAAGAATGGCTTCACTAAAGTTGGTGAACTTCACGGCGTATACCGTCCTGAAGAAGAATCCTACGTTTACGAACTAGTAACCCAAAAGGATTAAACATTATAATTTGAGACATGGTACCGATAGTCAATTGGTGCCATGTTTTTTAATTGTGAAAATTGAATAATCATTATTTGGTCACATTGTAATACATACAATTTAGTTCTTGTATGCATCCTGGTCGTTCGCTAAAATAAAAGTCAATTGATTTTTATCCTGAGGGGGGAGTAAGTAATGAAAAAGCTGGATAGTGAATTCCGCTTTGCGCTGGAGAAGTCAATGCCAGTCCTGTTTGGCTATGTGACCCTTGGTTTAGGATATGGCCTTTACATGCATAACCTGGGGTTTTCTTTTTGGTATCCAACATTGATGGCATTAACAATTTATGGGGGATCAGTTGAATTTGTGATTGCCAATATGCTAGTCCAACATTTTAACCCCTTGAATGTCCTTTTAATTACCTTAGTGGTCGGCTTTCGTCAATCGTTTTATGCTTTATCCATGCTTAAGCAGTATCAACATGCTGGGTGGCGAAAGTGGCTGTTAATTTTTGGCCTAACTGATGAAACCTTTGTTATTAACCACTATACCAAGGTTCCTCAAGAAATGAGTCAAGTGAAGGTTAATACTTGGATCACGATCTTAGATTGGGGTTACTGGGTTCTCGGTGCTTTCTTAGGCGGCTTTTTGGGAAGTGCCTTACAACTTCAGGTAAAGGGACTTGATTTCGTTATGACAGCCTTATTTATCGTCCTGGCATTGGATCAGTTCTTACAAGAAGAGAGCCACGTCAGCTCAGTTAGTGGGGTCGTAATTACCATTATTAGTTTATTGACCGTTGGCAAGACGTACTTTTTGGTTGTTACCCTGCTTTTACTGGTTGCGGAATACTACTATTTAACAAAACGGCGAGCAAAGGGGGATGATTAAGAAATGACAGTTGTTCAGCAGGTAATTTCAATAGCGATCGCTGCAATTGCTAACTTCTTTACTCGTGTCGTGCCATTTCTTGTTTTTGACCGACAGCGAAATGGTAAAGAAGAAGTGAGTCCCTTTATTGAGGGTCTAGGGAATTTCCTTCCGCCCGCAATCATGGGAATGCTTGTGGTTTATTGTTTTAGAAATGTTCACTTCCTTAGTGGTAATTTTGGCTTGCCAGAAATTATTGCTAGCATCATTACAATCCTTGTTCACTTACGAAAGAGAAGCATGTGTTTATCATTATTGGTAGGGACAGTTAGCTACATTATTCTAGTGAATTTTATTTTCTAATAATCCCAAGCAAAAATTTGGTGATTAGTGAACGACTATTTTTTAGTGCTCTTGTAGGCAAGTTGAGCCAAGACGATGAAGCAATCGACAGCTTTCTTGATTTAGTAAAAAACGCCAGGCAATGAATCAATTTTGAAGTGCCTCATAATTGTTAGACAAAAGTTCTAACGATTGTGAGGCACTTTTTATGACTAAATACAAACCTGACTTTAAAGCTAAAATTGTCCACGAATATCTGACTACTCCACAAAGTTCTCGAGCCTTGGGGCGCAAATACAGTATCAGTAGCCGACTGATCAGGAAATGGATTCAAAGATATCGCTTAAGTGGGATAGACGCCTTGAAACGGCGTCGTCATCCACGAACCCTTACCGCAGATTTTAAGTTGAGTGTGATAGACTACTACCAAACTCATGAGGAATCGATGGTTAAAGTAGCGGCTCGATTTGACGTGCAAGCGTGCCAAATTTCACTTTGGCGGTCACAGTTCAAGCGAGATGGTATTGAAGCCTTGAAACCTCACCCGAAAGGTAGGCCGTCAAAGGTGAAACATACTAAGAAACGACTTCGTCGTCTTACTAATAAGACTGAAGTGGAACGTTTAAAAGAAGAACTTGCCAAGAAAAGCCAAGAACTCTATGACACAAAATTGGAACGTGACATCTTAAAAAAATCGTTGGCCCTGTTCGGACCCTCCAAGGCAAAGAGAAAACGCAAATAGTTGATCAGATCAGGGCAGATCAAGCATCGCTACCGAAGAAATATCGCTATAAGATTGGTGACATTCTCCATAAAATCAACCTTCCTAAGGCTACTTACCATGATGAGCGCAAGCGCATCGCTAACCATCATGATAAATATGCGAGTGTTAAGCAAGTGATTCTTAGCGTGGCTAAAGAAGGGCAAGTCCGCGGACGATGGACCTACGGTTATCGTCGCGTGAACCAAAAACTGCGGGCAATGGGCATTCATTTGGCGGACATGACGGTGAACAAGTTGATGGCGAAATTAGATGTTCAAGTGGCACTGTATAATCGCCACCGTAGTGGTAAATACTCATCTTATGAAGGTAATGTGGGCACAGTTGCGGATAATCTACTAAAACAACAATTTCAGGCCACCATTCCTTATCAAGTCCTCCACACAGATGTTTCTCAAGTTCGCTTAGCTAATCACAGTTGGGCTTATATTTCCTCAATTATCGATGAAGCCAGTAAGGAAGTTTTAGCCTTCCAATTGAGTCAACATCCTGATCGACAGTTGATTACCGCTACTCTCAACGAGCTATGTACAAAGCTGCCTGATAATGCTCAACCAATTATTCATTCTGATCAGGGGTGGCACTATCAACTGGGGTACTATACCCAAAAGTTAGCTGATAATCACTTTATTCAAAGTATGTCCCGTAAGGGAAATTGTCATGATAACGCACCAATGGAGAGTTTCTTTCACCTGTTTAAGACAGAGTTATTAGATGGTTTCCCACCATGTAAAGACTTAGCTGAATTAAAATCACTCTCAGCTCAATGCATTCATTACTTTAATTACCAACGTATCTCCTTAAAAACAAAAGGTATGACTCCGGTTGAATACCGAAATCATACCTTGGTAGCTTAAATAATCAATTTTGTCTAACTTTTTTGTTGCACTTCATTTTTGGTCCATTGTCTGGCGTTACTTTGATATTTTAACTTTTTATTTGGTGGTAAAGTTTTCTGCTGAGAATGAGAGAAATCAAGAGGAGAACCAAGCAAAAGGCAAATCCTGATTGGATTCCTAAATGGGAGGTTGAGCTGTGGACAAGGTGGTTTACGATCCCAACAACGGAGACAATCAGTGCAGTCCCAAATGCTGCTGCAATCTGTCGCAGGGTATTAAAGCAAGCTACTGCATCGGGAACGATTTCGTTGGGCAAAAGAGAAAGTGCCTGTGTTTGAAGTGGGATCAACATAGTTACTAGTCCAAATTGCCGTACTGTTTGGAAAACCGTGGTAATAACCACTGAGCTTCGAGCACCAATCATTGCCTGTCCGGTTGTTCCAATAATATCAATTAGAAGGCCAGCACCAACGAGCCATTGAATTGGGTAGCGATCATAGAACCGGCCACTAGTTGTTGATAGTAGCCCTGTAAGAATTGCTCCTGGAAGAACAGCGATTGCGGAGATCACGGTACTTTCGCCAAGAACAATCTGAACAAGTAATGGAATTAAGATTGCGTTGCCGTACATTGTCGCGGTAATTAGCATATTAATAACAGTTGCTAGAAAAAATTGGCGGTGTTCAAACACACTGAGGTTAATCAATGGGTGGGTACTTCGTCGCTGGTTAAGATAAAAGATAATAATAAATACTAGCCCAATGATTGCCATCCCACCAACATTAAGCGATAATAGTGGATAATTAGAGACGTTCGAAAGCCCCATTAATAATGACCATAAACCAAGGGTAATTACCGTGAAACCGAAGCTGTTAAATTGGGGAAACCCGTTATGGGGAATATAAGGGAGCATCCAAAGCGACAAAAGTAATGTAATCACTGCAAAGGGGATAATCAAAATAAATAGGTATCGCCATGAGAGGTAGTCAAGCATAAAACCTGATACCGCAGGACCAAGGATTGGTGCACAGTTAAATGCCAGTCCAATGATTCCCATTATCCGGCCCTTCTTCCCTGGAAGAGCATAGCGGATTGCAAGGACGTTAACAAGGGGCATCATCATTCCAGCACCGATTGCTTGGATCATTCGCGCAATTACTAAGAGGTTAAAGGAATTCGCTAACCCGCCAATTCCGGTTCCGCAAAGAAAAATCCCCGTAAAGAAGATAAATAGCCATTTAAATGAAAAGCGTTTAATTAGGTAGGAACTGACTGGAATCATTAACGCGTTAACTAGCATATAGCCGTTCGTTACCCATTGAACGTGGGCTTCACTAATATGAAAAACGTCCATAAATGTTGGCAACGCAATGTTCATTAAGGTCGAACAAAGGATTCCAAAGAAAGTTCCAAAAACCATTATAATTAGGGCACGCCTAATTCGCTGGTCGCTCAAGAACATCGACTCCTTTTATGAAAATTAGCATAACTAATGCAGTAGTTTAGCAGATCTTAATCTAGGTCACAATAAGTATCTGGATTAAACCAGAAATTGTTTGACGCTTTTTATCGACAGGTGTAGATTTTAAATTGAGGTGAGGACATGGAAGAAAAAACAGATATTACACCAGCAGAATGGCAAGTAATGCGGATCATCTGGACCCTCAGTAAAGCAACTAGTACCCAAGTAATTGAAATTCTCCAGCAAAAGGTTGATTGGAAACCCGCGACAATTAAGACATTGCTCCGGCGTTTGGTAGAAAAGGGGGCTCTAAAGACAACTCGTCAAGGCCGTGGTTTTATCTATTCCCCATTAATCAAGGAGCAGATTACCATGAATGAAGCCGCGGATCAGTTGTTTAACAGTATTTGCGAGATGCATGTTGGTGCGACGCTTAGCCATGTGATTAATGGCGCCGTTCTCAGTCGAAAAGATATTGAACAACTCCAAAGATTATTAGTCGAAAAAAAGAAAAACGCCCCGGAGAACGTCGAATGTAACTGTGTTCCGGGAATGGCAATGGATTGTAAGTAAGGAGGAGCTTATTAATGGCTGAAGAGACAATACCATCCCCAAGAAAGCGTCTTCGGCGGATTATGCAGGTAATGCGCCAGTATCACTTCCTAGGCAACTTTTATCATCAAAAAAATCCGGAAGAGGTTTGTCAGGCGCTAGAAGAGCTCGGGCCAACTTTTATTAAGATGGGACAAATTCTTTCTACTCGTGCAGACTTGGTAAGCCCAGAATATATAAAGGCCTTACGAAAGCTTCAGGATGATGTTCCAGCTGATAGTTTTGCAAGTGTTAAGAAGACTTTTGAGACGGAAACCGGGAAAAAGATTAGTGAAGTTTTTAAGACATTTGATCGAGATCCGTTCGCTTCAGCCTCAATTGGGCAGGTTCACCATGCTGAGTTGAAAGATGGAACGCCAGTAGTTGTTAAAATTCAGCATCCTGATGTTACTAAATTAGTAGATACAGATTTGGCGCTGTTAAAACGGGCAGTTGAACTGCTAAAATATGTTCCAACTGGGATTAGCGTTGTTGATCCCGTAAAAATTTTTAACGCTTTAAGTAATTCACTAAGGAGTGAAATTGACACAATTCAAGAGGCTAAGAATGGGATTGAGTTTTACCGGCTTAACAATGGTCAGTCAATTATCCGGGTTCCAAAGGTCTACTTTAAATACTGTGCTCCTAAAATTTTAGTTAATGAGTACATGTCCGGGAAGAGTATTAAGTACCTGGCTAACGCTCCATTGAGTAAGGAACCTGAACAAGCAAAAACTCAACGACAGATTCGGCATGAGATTGCTCAAGTATTAGTTAAGAACTTCCTTAAGCAAGTCTTTGTTGATCACTTTTTCCAGGCTGATCCGCACCCAGGGAATATCTTAATTCGTCACCTGACTCAGGACGAAGCTCAAATGGACCAGGTTGAGTTAGAAAAGAAATTAGAAAAGCAGGTCGGTGCTACTAAAATCAGCTATCAACAAGAGAAGGTTCTTCCACCATATCGGGTTGTCTGGATTGACTTTGGAATGATGGGAAGAATTTCGCCAGCAACTGCGGATGGAATTGCCAAAATTGTATTAGCCGTTAATTCACAGGACATTCATGAAATTGGTCAATCAATTATTCCAATGTGCGAACAGGTGGGACCGTTTGATGAGCAGAAATTTTATCGGGAACTTGGCAAATTCCTTCGGCCGTACTTAAATGCAGGCCTTGCTGAAATTAATTTTACTAAGATGCTTTATCAGATTGTTCAGCTATGTCAAAATAATAACCTTCAGATTCATTCCCAAGTAACAATGCTAGTACGGGCATTTGGAATCTTAGAGACAATTATTGCTAAGCTTGATCCTTCACTTTCAATGCTGGAGGTTGCTCGCCCATTTGGCAAGCAGTATTTGAAGCAGCATTTTGATTTGCGTACCCAGTTAGATAATAGTTTATGGGGAAGCTATCGTGCTGTGAAGAATATTACACAAATGCCAGGAAAGCTGAACACCTTTTTTGATGCAATTAGTGATGGAAATGCCCAAATTAATTTTCATTATGCTGACCAGGAACATCTAATGAAGTGGCTTAGCCGAATTGTTAACCGGATAATTATTGCAATCATTTTGGCTGCAATTATTGTTGGTTCATCGTTGCTAGTGGAAGGCAGTACTGGTCATCCCCATATTTACCATCTTGGTGTCTTTGGTTATTCGTTAGCAATCATTATAATTATCACAATGGCGGTTAGTGAATTGATCCGTCGCTACCGGAAGTATCGTCGGCAGAAAAAGGAGTACGGGAAGAAATGATTATTTTAATCCTTTCTTTACTAATTGTTCTCCTGTGGTGGCCTTTACCCAAGAAGAATGAGTGGGCGTTGTGCTGGACCGGCTTGCTGTTAATTTTGATTGGCGGACAAATTGGCTATTCAATGACATTCACTGCATTTAGTCTAGGGGTCGCAAGCCTCTTGATCTGGTTGGAATCAATTAAGGCAATTCTGGTTCGGCACTTTTCAACGGACGCCCAGCTGGTTAAATACAATCAGAAGACATTTACTTTAATGCTTTTAAACCTGTTTGTTTGCTTACCACTACTATTTAAGTATCAAGAACATTTTCCCTGGCTTAACCACCAGGTGATTTTGACCGCACTAATAGTTAATGGGATAACCACTCTTGGATTAGTAATTTTCTGGGGAGCAATTGTTACTTTGCAATTGCTCTCAAAACCTGTTAAAGCTGATTGTTTGATTGTCCTCGGTGCTGGCTTGCGACATGGAAAAGTTCCACCTGTTTTGGCAGCACGGTTGCAACGAGCTGCTACCTGTTGGAAGTTAAATCGTAACGCTACAATTATAGTTACTGGTGGGATTTTACATGGCGAGAAATTATCTGAGGCTCGGGCAATGGCAAAATACCTGACGACTCATGGAATTCCTCAAGATCGGATCATCCTGGAAGAGCAGGCGATGAATACTTGGGATAATTTACGAAACTGCCAAAAGTTATTGCAAAAGCGGGCCGAATCTAAACAGAAAATTATCGTTATAACTAGCTCATTCCACATCTTTAGGACCTATAATTATTTACGCAGGTTGAAGTTATCCTGGTCGATTGTTCCTAGTAAGACTCCATGGAAGCTGCAACCCTTAACCGTTGTTCGAGACTATCTAGGAATTATACGGGATCATTATCGTAGTTGGTTAGCCATTCTGTTTGTTTTCCTAGCTATTGCTGAGTTGCTTGAAAGATAAATAGAGACCTGGAAAACTTTGTCTTTCCAGGTCTCTATTTATTTGTTAACGTTTCCGAATTTATCGCGTCTAATTGGCTAAATCAAGTTTATTTATTTGCATAGACCGAAACTTCAATCAGGTTCTTGTCGGGATCGTGGACGTAAATTGAAGTCATTGCTCCTTCAGAACCTTGCTTTTCGACTGGTCCTTCGACAACATCGACGTAATAACTATTAAAGTGGTGGAGAATATCGTCGACCTTATCTCCAGCAACTAAACAAAGATCGGCTGCCCCGATAGTTGGGTGGCTAGCCACTAATTTAGATGGTCGGTCAGTCTTTTGAAGCCGAATAAGCTGGTGACCACATCGAAGGGTAATTACATCATCATTACTTTGCTGATCAATTACTGGCATATCAAAGACTTCATGGTAGAAGCGCATGGACTCTTCAAGATTACTAACGGTCAATACAATATGATCGATTCTTCGCATTTTCATAATTGATTCCTCTTTTCTCGGCTATTATTATACGATGTTCCGTTTTAGATTGGCAAACAGGAAATCGAAGCGTAAAATCGGTTGATGGAAATGGAGGATAAAAATGAAAATAAAAAACTTAGTTGCTGTTGCTGCTTTTGCCTTCTTTGGCGGTATTTTTCGCTATTTATTCAGTTCTAATTTAGGTGAATGGGGGATCATGCTCGCTAACCTTGTTGGTTGCTTCCTGTTATCATTTCTTACCTATTATGTAATTGAACGGGACCTCTTAGCTGGTTGGTTGAACTTAGGATTAGGAACGGGACTGATTGGCGCCTTTACAACGTTTTCGTCATTTACTACTAGTGTCTTAAATCTTAGTAAAAGCAATTTTTGGGTTGGCGGTGGTTATTTCCTTGTTAGCCTTTTAGGCGGCTTCTTTGCGGCCCTTATTGGTTTTATTTTGGCGCAATTATTGGTGAAAATGGAGGAAGACAAATGATTTTAGTTGGCTTTGGCGCATCATGCGGTGCCCTTCTTCGTTACCTATTCACCTATTTATGGAAGCAGTTGCGAGTTGATTGGCCAGGAGCAACGTTATTGATTAATCTTACTGGCGCGTTCTGTTTAGGAATATTAACTCACCACTTTCCTGCTAATCAGTTTACGATTCTTTTTTGGGAAACAGGATTCTTAGGTGGGTACACAACTTTCTCAACCTTAAACACTGAATTAGTTGCGATGTATAATGATCATCAGTGGTTTAATTTAATAATTTATGGCACTCTATCCTATCTTGGTGGACTTGGTCTTGCTTGGCTTGGAATGCAATTTTAAGGAAAAGGGGAAGATCTTTTGAATAAGGCAGTACAATCGACAATTCCCGCAGAAATTGAAGTGCGGGGTTGTCGTGTTCATAATCTGAAAAATATTAACGTTAATATTCCGCTACATAAATTCGTTGCAATTTCGGGGTTATCCGGTTCTGGAAAAAGCTCGTTAGCAATGGGAATTCTGTATGAAGAAGGTTCCCGACGGTACTTGGAGGCTTTATCGACGTACACGCGACGGCGGATCAAACTGGGTGCCCAAGCACAGGTTGATAGCGTTAAACATATTCCGTCGGCGTTAGCACTTCACCAACGCCCAGCAGTGCCGTCCGAGCGAGCAACTGTTGGAACAATGAGCGAGATTTTTAACGTAATTCGGTTAATCTTTTCTCGCTTAGGTTCACCTGTTTGCCCAAACGGTCACCGGTTAAAGCCAAATCTTAAAATTGCCCAAGCAATGAGTAAGTCTGGAGATGAAATGGGTGTTTTAACCTGTCCTGAATGTGGAGTAAAGTTTAATGCCTTTTCTGCTGAAGACTTTGCCTTTAATTCTGATGGCGCCTGCAAGCGATGCCAGGGGACTGGTCGCGTTCGGGAGCTAGACGAAGAAAAATTAATTGGCGATGAGAATTTGACGCTGGATGAAGGAGCGGTTGCGTCATGGCACCTTCCTGGTCGAAACTTTATGCCTCAAGTTGCAGAACAAGCCGGTGTCCGGATTAACGTTCCCTATAAGGATCTCTCACTTAAGGAAAAGAATTTTGTCTTAAATGGTCCAAGTAAGAAGTACAAAATGGATTTTGTTTCGGGTACTGGCCGGGTCTTCCACGATTTTAATGCTTTGTATGAAAATGCTCATGAGGCAGTTCTTGAGTCGGCAAAGACAAGTAAAAGTGCTCGGGCACAGCAACGAATTAACGAATTCTTTCATTCATCAGTTTGTCCCGTTTGTCATGGAACTCGGTTGCGCCCGGAACTCCTAACCCAACTAGCTGGTGGTAAAAATATTGCAGAGGTTACTGATTTAACTCTTGGTGAACTTGATCAATGGAAGCAAAGCGTTTTAAGCGAATTGCCAGCGAACATGGATAAAATGGCAACCGCGATTTTTAAGCAATTTGATGACAATCTTCGCCCATTATTAGAACTTGGGTTAGATTACCTCGCCCTTTCACGGAACGGTAATACCTTATCAACCGGTGAACTACAGCGAATTCAATTATCGCGGACTTTACGGACGCAGACAACGGGAGTTTTGTATGTTCTGGATGAACCGTCAATTGGCCTTCACCCTGATAATATTAACGGTCTTCTTCATGTATTTCATGAATTGGTTGAACAAGGTAATTCACTAGTAGTAGTTGATCACAATATTGATATTATTAGAGCTGCAGATTGGGTGGTTGAGATTGGTCCTGGCTCTGGTGCCGAGGGAGGAAGGGTAATCGACCAGGGAACTCCTGCAGAATTAAAAAAGAAAACTGCTTCCTTAATTGGACCATTTTTGAACGGCAAAGCCCAGATTAAGGTTCGCCAAACGACAAGCGAAAAAGCAGCTTCTGAAACCAGTTTTACGGTCAGTAACTACTTTAACCTTAAAAACGTTACTGCCATAATCCCAACAAACCAGATTACCGCAGTTACCGGGTTTTCGGGTGCGGGGAAAACTAGTTTGATCCTTGATAGCCTAGTGCCGGCCTTAAAGGCTCAAGAGAAGGGTGACTCACTTCCAAAACAGATCGATAAATTAAATACCCCAATCAAAAGCGTTGTCAGCGTTGATGCTGTTCCGGTGGGGAAGAGTACCCGTTCAACGGTCGCAACGTACACAAGTATTATGGACAATCTTCGGCGGCTGTTTGCAGCTCAACCAGCAGCAAAGGAAAAACACTGGACTGCGAGTTACTTCTCTTATAATAATAAGCAGGGTGCTTGTTCAAACTGTGGCGGGACAGGGATCGTAACCCTTGATATACAGTACTTACCAGATATGCAACAGATTTGTCCCGTTTGTAACGGTGACCGGTATAATAAGGAGATTCAACAAATTAAGTGGCATGATTATTCAATCGTTGATTTGTTAAACCTCGACGTTCGTCATGCAATTCCGATTTTTAAAGATGTGCCTAAAATTCAACGTGAATTAAAGCTTCTTGATGAAGTCGGTCTCGGTTATCTGCATCTTGGTGAAAGTACACCAACGCTTTCTGGTGGAGAAGCTCAGCGGTTGAAGCTTGTTAAACATTTGAATCGTCAACAAAAAACGACCCTGTTTGTCTTCGATGAGCCATCAGTTGGGTTACATCCCCTTGATGTTCAAGTCTTGCTTCAGGTAATGCAACGCTTAATTGATCGGGGAGCAACAATTATTATCATTACCCATGATGTCAATTTAATGGTAAATGCTGATTATCTAATTGATTTAGGACCACGTGGGGGTAAGAATGGCGGACAGATTGTTGCTCAAGGCCATCCAGCTGACTTAATTCGCAACCCGAAGAGCTTAACCACTCAGTATCTTGCAGAATTTGTTGGTCGTTTCCAAAATTAAATGGAGTGAAACAGGACTAGCTCGCTAGTTCGTTTTTGAACCCCCGTCGATGCGTAGCTAGTCTTTAGAAAACACAAATAGGGATTTAGTGTTCGGATTTTTCGAGCACCAAATCCCTATTTGTGTACTGCGTCGTTTGTATTTTATCTAGGTAATATAACTTATGTCACAGCCCTTTAGTTATTCAGTTTCTGAGCGTTTCTTATGTACTTCATCAATCTTTTTCACAACAAGGTAGATCCCGATAAGAACCAAAATGCAGATAATAACGCTAATGATTCGTTTGAGATTACCGCGGAAAATTGCATCCCCACCAAAGGCATAGAGGAATGATGTTGGCGCCATCCCTACCAGAACCATTGCCATATACTGTCTACGGTTAACGTTTAGCTGAGCACCAGCGTAATTAACAAGAATGCTGGGAATAACCGGGATCATAAAACCGATTGTCAAACCAATAAGGGGATGTTTTTGGTGCATTAATGACTTAATTAGTTTGTGCTGCTTAACCTTTTTTGAAAACTTAATTTTTCTGATCAGACTCATTACAATACAGTTTCCAAGAACATTTCCCATCCAGTTAATAATAAAACCAAAGAAGGGGCCGTAACAAAGTCCCGAGAGGATACAAATAACTGAATTTGAAAGTCCGGGAATAGAATTTAAGATCGCAATTAAGCCAAGAAGAAGTAGAGAATTAGCGATCCCATGGGCCCTAATCATGTGCAGGAGAATTTCTTTTTCGTGTGGTACGGGGTGGATCAAAAGATCAATTTCAGGTTTATAGTTTTGATAAATAAAAATAACAATAATAATTGCTAAGAAAATTCCTAGAGCAATTAGCAATTTTTTGTTAAGGGTCTTTTTTTTCATTATATACTCTACTTTCTTAATAACTAAGACCAGCGTTTTTGAAGAGCTGAACGAGTGAATTACGCAAGAGCGGGTCATGGGCGTAAATATATGTGCCATACACGCCCCGCTTAAAGAGAACATTGAGAGAATTCATAATCATTCGTTCTTCAAGAGCTTTGATTTCTTGGGGATCTGTTAAATCATCACGTTTTTTAAATGCTTCTGAATCTGTATATTTATCAAGATTAATTTGCAACTTCTTAGTTCCGGGAATTTGGCTAATTGGTGGACCAATGATAATTCCCGTATAATTCAAATCAAATCCCTGACAGGTATAAATTGAGCCAACTTCATTGATTGTTTGAGGTAGTTCAGCCCACGGAGTGACAGTATAGTTATATTGATCCCAGGGTAACTTGAATTGTCCTTCTTTAATGTAGTGCTTACCGCCATCGAGAGTTGAGGGATATCCAGAAGTCGATAAAATTCGTGAAAGACCAACTTCATCATTTCGTTTAACAATTGCCTGACGCATTTTTTCCGCATCGTCATAAATCCGAAAGTCGTAGTTCTGACGACTATTTTTGGGAATTGCTGTAAGTTCGTATCGATCTGTAAAGTGATTAAACCAATCAATCAATTGATCACTAGCGGTCATCCTGAATTGGTGACGAAGGTGGTACTCTTGATGAGGGTATTGGTGAGTAATTTTTTCTAGTCGCTTAGGAGTCCACAAACTCTTCATTCTTAGAACCTGATATTGATCAAAAACTAGAACAACGACTTTCGCCCGGTTGATAATCTCAACTAACTGATTATCGTGGTAAAAATTATTGTAATGATCAGCTTTTGATAATAGAAGGTGGGCCTCATCAATTACGGCAATATCAATATTTTGCTGGTTTTTATCTAACTGGTTAATTAGTGAAGTAGGACGGGTGAAATCTTTTTTATAAAGGCCCTTAATTGGACCAGCAATCTCGCGATAAACTTTTAAAATTTCTGGATGGTTAACCAGAAAGTAGTTTTTAGTTTTAAAAAATGGTGAGGTTGGATTCTGACGAGCTGATTGTTGGAATCGTTCGAAGAGGTTTGATAAAACAACACTTTTTCCCGTTCCAGCGTCACCATAAATTGTGTAAATTGCAGGAAAGTTGTTGTTTAAATGCTTTGCCGCAAATTCAGTAATGGAATTAACCAAGTTTTCCTGCTCGGTCGTTAAAGTTTTAAATGGCGATAATTTTTCGGTAGCTTTATTGGTAAGCTGGTTCAACACACTCATCCCTCTTTTGATAATCATGCCTAATTTTAAATGAGGAAACGGTATTCGTCAATTTTAGTAACGATGAATTTCTGTAGTGGACTTTAAAGTGTTAAAATGAAATAAATGTTTTAAATTATCTTTACAAAAGAATATAAAATAATCTAAATAAGCAATAAATGATTAGAAAGGGTGGCACAGATGAATCGACATCCAGATTATCTTCTAAACCGGGTTAATGAACCGGCTGATATTAAATCAATGTCTCTTGAACAACTAAAGCAGTTAGCAACCGAAATGCGTCAGCTAGTTCTTGAACGAGATGCAGCAATTGGGGGTCATGTTGGCCCAAACCTTGGAATTATGGAAACAACGATTGCATATCATTACGTTTTTAACTCTCCTCATGACAAGGTTGTTTGGGATGTTTCCCACCAATGTTATCCGCATAAAATGTTAACCGGTAGAAAGATTGGTTTTCTGGATCCGGATCATTATGAGGATATTTCTGGCTATACTTCTCCTGAAGAAAGTGTCCATGACTTTTTTGAAATTGGTCATACCTCGACATCCGTTTCATTGGCAGTTGGTCTGGCACAAGCTCGTGACTTAATGCATCCTGACTCCACTGATAATATTGTTGCTGTAATTGGTGATGGTTCACTAAGTGGTGGTCTAGCCTTTGAAGGATTGAACAATGTTGCTAAGCTCCATTCTAATTTGATTATTGTTGTTAACGATAACCAAATGGCGATCGATAAGGATCAAGGTGGCCTTTATCAAGGACTGAAAGAATTACGTGATACTAATGGTAAGGCAGAGAATAATATTTTCAAATTCATGGGCTTAGACTATAAGTATGTTGCTGACGGCAATGACCTTCAAACAATGATCGATGCCTTTAAGGAAGTTAAAAATATTGATCATCCGATTGTCCTCCATGTTAATACCTTAAAAGGGAAGGGATATCAACCGGCCGTTGAGGATAAGATGGATTGGCATTGGCAGCCGCCATTTGACATTAAGACTGGTGAGCTTAAAGAACATAAAAATACCGAAAGCTATAGTGATGCAATCTTAACTGAGTTAGGCCACCAAATTGATGACGGTGTACCGGTAGTTGCTCTAAATGCTGCTATTCCCGGTGTCTTTAACCTTAAGAAATTCCAAGCTAAGTATCCTGATCACTATTTTGATGTGGGAATTGCTGAACAAGACTCCATTACTACAGCAGTCGCTATGGCAACTGCTGGTGCACGTCCGGTTGTCTTTCAAAACAGTACGTTCCTTCAGCGAGCATATGATCAATTGATCCATGATATGGCCCTTAATGATGCACCGGTAGTAATGATTGTTAGGGGTGGAACAATTGCCACTAATTCTGCTACTCACCAAGGAACATTTGATATTTCAATGATCTCTAACTTGCCAAACATTGAATACCTTGCTCCAACAAACGTTGAAGAACTGATTTCAATGTTGAAGTGGGCTCTTAGTCAAACTGAACAGCCAGTGATAATTCGGGAGCCTGAAAAGAAGTTGCTTCACGGAGAGGTTAGTCAAGATGATTACAGTGTTATTCATTATGACGTGGCCCATGAAGGTAGTGAAGTCGCTATTATGGCTGTTGGTGATTTTTGGCAATTAGGACTTGATGTTTGTGATCAACTGCAAAAGAAGTTAAACATTAATGCAACGTTAATTAACCCAAAGTCCTTAACCGGAATTGATCAAAATTACCTGCACCATCTTTCAGAAAACCATGATGTTGTTGTTACCTTGGAAGATGGCAACGTTAGCGGTGGCTTTGGTGAAACCATTTCTCGTTATTATGGGCCTAAAGCAATGAAAGTTTTGAACTTTGGTGCTCCTCGTGAATTTGCTGATAACGTTCCGCTAGAAGTCCTTTATGATTGGTATCATTTAAAACCGGAACAGATTGTTGATGACATTGAAGAAGTGATTCACGCCCTTTAAAATTAAATTTTCTTCGTGAAAAAAGAGATTCCTTCCGTATTGGTATTATGTAAGCCAATTTGGGAGGAATTTTTTCATGAGTAATAAGAAATCAATTATTAAACAATGTGTTGGGATTACTTCCGCAACTGTTCTAATGACAATGGCTGTTTCAGTTGGTACTGGTCACAGTGCAAGTCAGAAGTCAGGTCAAACAACTATTAACCAGCAATTAAGCAACCGGGATGAGGTTCGTCAAATTACACGGACCATAAAAATTGATGATCCATACAAGGGGATGCAATCAGTTAAACAGGCAGTCACTTTTAAAAAGATTGCTAATAGCTGGCAACCGCAATCACTTAGTATTTGGCCATCATTCTTTATACCAAACTATGATGACTTTGAACCGAATACCTTGCAAGTGCGTGCACAACCGGTGTCAGTAAATGATTCTGATCAGACCATTTCAGTAACATATCATCAATATAAGATTGCAGATCGAGAACGGTTAGTTGAAGCACGACCGTCATTTTATTGTTACGATGAAACCCTTAAATTTACGGGGAAGGCTTTGAGTAGTACGACACTTAAGGTTGGTCAATGGTATGACGTTCCTCTTGCGCCAAAAGGATTTGAATATTGTTGTCCAGAATCATTACCAAAGAGACTTAAGTTATATCAGAGCAGACAGGATCCATTTATAGTGTTAATTCGGCCGTTGCAAAAACTTGATGAGCATCCAGCGGAAGAGAAAGTCGATCAGAAATTGGCAAACAAAGAGCAACTAATTAACCAGCCAGAAGAAAAAGAATTAGTAGCCACTGGAAGTCAAACAGAATTAATATCTATTAATGATAATGAAACGCAAACAACCGGAATCCAACTACAGGATCAGGGACAACAAACAACTCCTCCTAGTAGTAAGGATGAGGAGAGCCAAAGTGAGCAATTAGCGAAGGACGCTGAAAGTCAAACTGATAATCGTGAAACGAAGACCAATGATACTCAAACTGAAAAAACTACTGTTAAGCAGGAAGAAAGTCAAACTGATGAAGCACCAAAGAATGACCATGCTACTCAAACAGATTCATTGGACGAGGAACAACCTAGTCAAAATAAAATTAAGGAGAAAACCGATCCGGTGCCAAATGATGTTTTGACGGGGGATGAGCAACTTCCTAATCACGATAATCATGAAAGTGATGAGACGATTAAAGGAACCCAAACAGAAACAGTTTTACGTCCTAATTCAGTATCCCGGAAAGAGCAAGGAGCTCAAACAGCAGAAATTAAAACGGATAATGCTAGCCAGCAGCAAGTGGTAGAATCGCGGCAAAATAATTCTCAGGCAGCTCAAGACCAGCGATCTGGCAATGAAGAAACATCAATAGGAGATGCGGATATTCAAAAAATCCTTGATCGAGATACAGCTTCTTTAAAAGAATTAAGTAGTAACAAGAATAAAGATCAGCGACATAGAGTAAAGTTGCCGCAAACCGGGAATCAGACAGATAATCGAACAACGTTTGTTGGATTAGTAATCACTGGATTAGTTACCATTATTACAATGCTTTTCTGGAAGCGACGAAAGAAAGAATAAGAAAATATAAAAAAAGGCTTGCATTTTTAATTTTCTAATAGTATTCTAATGACATTGAAAGAAATGAATTGGAGGAATTAATCATGTCAAGTCGAAAAGCAATTATTCAACGTCTAACCTCCACCTCAACCACCACAACAACTACCGTGGTTGAGTACCTTTAATATTTAATAAATTCTGTAAGTTAACAGCTATCCAGAAGTTACTCAACCGCCTATCAAATGATTTGAACCTGGTTGAGAGGGACTTTTTGGGTAGCTTTTTTAGTTGAAGGAAATGAGGAGTTAGACATGAGTGAAAATAAAGCAAAACTAAATCGGACGATGACGCCTGGACAGATGGAAATGATTGCGATTGGTGGAACAATCGGTAGTGGTCTTTTTATGGGGGCTACTTCCACTATTAAGTGGACTGGTCCTTCTGTTCTGCTAGCATATGCCTTTGTCGGCTTAGTTCTCTATGGTGTTATGCGGGCCCTTGGAGAGCTAATTTATATTAGTCCGGGAACTGGTTCCTTTGCGGATTATGGTTCGAAGTATATTCATCCAGTTGCTGGGTATTTAACGAAATGGAGTAATGTCTTCCAGTTTATCATCGTTGGGATTTCTGATATTATCGCAATGAGTCAATATCTAAATTATTGGTGGCCGAACCTTCCGGATTGGATTTCTGGGTTAATAATGATCGTTATTTTGACCTTAGCGAACCTAGCATCAGCAAAAGCATATGGTCGACTGGAGTTCTGTTTTGCTATGATTAAGGTTGTTACGATTATTGCGATGATTATTCTTGGTTTACTGGTTATTGTTCTTGGGTTAGGTAATAACTGGCATCCAGTTGGGATTTCTAATTTATGGTCTCATGGCGGATTCTTTACTGGTGGCTTTATGGGCTTTATGTTCTCGCTATCTGTGATTGCTGGTTCTTATCAGGGAATTGAGTTATTGGGAATCACTGCTGGTGAAGCTGAATCACCACGTCATGCGATTGTAAAATCAGTTAAGTCCGTTATCTGGCGGATCTTAATCTTCTATATTGGTGCAATTTTCGTCATTGTTTCTATTTACCCATGGAACGAATTGAAGTCAGTTGGCTCACCATTCGTTGAAACCTTCACGAAAGTTGGAATTACTGGAGCAGCCGGAATCATTAACTTTGTTGTGTTGACGGCAGCTCTTTCTGGAGCTAACTCTGGAATTTATAGTGCTAGTCGGATGCTGTTCAAGCTTTCTGTTGATGGGGAAGTACCAAAGTTCTTTAGTAAGCTTTCCAAGCGCGTTGTTCCTAATGTTGCAATCCTCACGATTTCCTTCTGGATTTTCCTTGGTTTTGTAATTAATGAATTAATGTCGATTTTTAGTTCTGCTGCTCAAAACATTTTCGTCATTGTATATAGTTCCAGTGTTCTTCCAGGGATGGTACCATGGTTTATCATTCTCTTGTCAGAACTTCACTTCAGGAAAGAACACCCTGAACAGCTTAAAGATCATCCATTCAAGATGCCGCTTTACCCGGCCTATAACTACTTTAGTTTGATCGCTTTGACTGTGATCTTGCTCTTCATGTTCTTTAACCCAGATACTCGGGTTTCAGTATCAGTTGGTGTTATCTTTCTGATTATTATGAGTATTATTTACCGTATCCGTGTTCATGAAGGAAAAGAAAAGTAAATATATAGCTAAAGCAGCTTTGTAAATCCTGTTTGAGGGGACTCACAAAGCTGCTTTTTTAGTTTTGCTTTACTGCACCGGTTGAATAATTGATGGTAATGTTTCTTTGGACATTCGGAACAAAGACATTATACTCTAAAGAACCATCACTAGATTTAGCTTCGATATGAGCACCTGCCGGAACGATATTATTACCGTCATAAATATTGGTAACTCGGTAGCGAACCTGCTTATTCTGATCTAATGCTTTTCTCACCAGACCTTCGTAGTAATTTTGTCCTGTTGAGTTCTTACTTCGTGCTTCATTTGCCCAGGCAGTTTGCGTGGCAATATTAGATGGATTTGATTCGGATGCATCAAATCCATGAATACCACCAACTAGTGCATAGGCAAGAAGGTGTCCGCGATCGTATGCATGATTGTACCCGCCTTTAAGATTATGCGCCTGAAGGAAGCCAGCTGGTCGCCAATCCGTAGCACCATTCCCTGTGGCAATTCGGCTTTTATATTGACGAGTTGTCCTGTTTAACCAGGCATCACCTTGCCACGCCCTTCCTTGACGGTCAAGATGATTTACAGCATAGGGGGCACTTGCAATCTTAGCGTTAAGATTTGTTTGGTTATTATTGATAATAAACGCACCGGCTTTGTTCCAGGTAATTGAAGTGCCAAGTTGTTGGCGAACAGCCGGAGTTAAGACTGAATTAGCCTGTTCCTGAGTTGGCGGTAATGTTTTTTGAGCGTTATGACTGGTTTTCTTCCAATAAGCAATTTTACTAATATGGTTTAACGAAGCATTTGTTAGCTGAGGTTGCTGGATAACTCCAGTAACTACTAATAAACCAGCAAGAGCAAATAAAAGGTGATAGAGGCGTTTCTTAAGTTTCATAAATTCACTCCATTTCTAATAATTCCAAAGTCTATTTTACTAGTTTGAACATACGTTTGGAATAATTATTTAGAATTAATTTATAAGTTCATTGTGTTTAATAAAATTGACACTTTCAACCGCTTTCACTAAAATTAAGGTAGTTATGATGCACTTGTTTACTGAGAAGGGAGTCGTCAAAATGTATTATTCAAACGGGAATTATGAAGCCTTTGCTCGACCAAAGAAGCCCGCTGGCGTTGACAAGAAACACGCCTACATCATCGGTGGTGGTTTAGCTGGCTTATCGGCAGCCGTGTTTTTAATTCGTGATGCTCAAATGCCGGGTGAGAATATCCATATTTTAGAGGAATTACCGGTTGCTGGTGGTTCTCTTGATGGTGAAGATCGTCCTGGAATTGGTTTTGTTACTCGTGGAGGCCGGGAAATGGAGAACCATTTCGAGTGTATGTGGGACATGTATCGTTCAATTCCATCACTTGAAATTCCAGGTGCTTCCTACCTTGATGAATACTACTGGTTAGATAAGGAAGATCCAAACAGTTCTAATTGTCGTTTAACCTATAAGCGGGGAAATGAAGTTCCATCGGACGGTAAATATGGTTTAAGTAAAAAGGCAATCAAAGAGCTGACTAAGCTAATTATGACCCCTGAAGAAAAGCTGGGAAGGAAGACTATTGGTGAATACTTCTCTGATGATTTCTTTGAAAGCAATTTCTGGATTTATTGGTCAACAATGTTTGCATTTGAACGGTGGCACTCCCTAGCTGAAATGCGTCGTTACATGATGCGGTTTATTCACCATATTGATGGTTTACCGGATTTCACTGCACTGAAGTTTAATAAGTATAACCAATATGAATCAATGACCAAGCCGCTATTGGCCTACTTGAAAGATCATCATGTCAAGATTGAGTACGATACCCAGGTAAAGAATGTTATTGTTGATACTCAGGGGCGGCAAAAGCACGCTAAGCGAATCTTATTAACTCAAGCCGGTAAAGATAAAGTTGTTGAGTTAACGGACAATGACCTTGTCTTTGTCACAAACGGTTCAATTACAGAAAGTTCTACTTACGGCAGTCACCATCAAGCAGCTCGACCAACGCAAGCACTTGGTGGTAGTTGGAAACTGTGGGAAAACCTTGCTCGGCAGTCAGCTGATTTTGGTCATCCTGATGTCTTTTGCAAGAATCTTCCAGGGAGAAGCTGGTTCATTTCCGCTACTGCAACCGTTAAGAATCCGCAAGTTGAACCATACATCGAACGCTTAACCAAACGGGATCTCCATGATGGCAAAGTTAATACTGGTGGAATCATTACGGTCACTGACTCTAATTGGATGCTTTCCTGGACAATTCACCGTCAACCACACTTCAAGAAGCAAAAGAAAAATGAAACTATTGTTTGGATTTACGGTCTGTACTCTAATACAAAGGGAAACTATATTAAGAAACGGATCGTTGATTGTACTGGTGAAGAGATTACCAAGGAATGGCTATACCATCTGGGAGTTCCAGAAGCGTTAATTGACAATTTGGCTAAGGAGAGTTCAATTAATACTGTTCCAGTATATATGCCATTCATCACTAGCTACTTTATGCCACGAGTTAAGGGCGACCGTCCAGACGTTGTTCCAGAAGGATCTGCTAACTTGGCATTTATTGGTAACTTTGCTGAATCCCCAAGTCGTGATACCGTATTTACCACGGAATATTCAGTACGGACCGCAATGGAAGCCGTCTACACTCTATTAGATGTTGATCGGGGTGTTCCAGAAGTCTTTAACTCTATTTATGATCTTCGAGAGTTGATGCGGGCAATGTATTACATGAATGATAAGAAGCCGTTAAAAGACATGGACTTGCCAATTCCAAAGATTGTTGAAAAGCCATTATTAAAGAAACTCCAAGGAACGTGGATTGGTGAATTAATGGAGCAACAGCACTTACTATAAAGATGAAAGAAGCTGGAAATTTCCGGCTTCTTTTTTTATATAGCTTATCGGGGAACCACTTGCAAAAAGGGATTAAATAGTCGAAAATAAAACTAATATATTTATTGATAGTAAAGGATTATGGTCATGACAGAAACTGCTGATATAAGAAAAATTCATATTGTTTTTGATGGTCAAGAAACACCACCATTAAAGATCCATCAATTATTTGATTCACAAAAATACGATCAGTTAATCGCAGTAACTGGGAAGATTACTGCTGACTTCATTAATAAATACCTTAGTAATTTTATCAGTATTAATGTAGCGTTAAGCTCCCAATCAACTAGTGAATTAAGTGCTGATGAGATGGTGACAAAGGTTGCACTTACCAATGCTCTCCTCAGTTCAGCAAATAAAGAAGCTGCTAAACTCTTCTCAGCGTTAACCAGTGACAACCAAACGAACGTTTTAAATAATCTTTTTCGCGTATCAATCGCGCCTACTCAGGTTATCCATTCTAAGTTTTACTTGTTAAGTAGTTCAACTACTCATGATTCCCGTGTGATTCTTGGGAGTGTAGATTTAGACGAAGCTTCATTTGATGCTCACCGAAATCAATTTGAAGAAGTATTGGTATTTGACAATGATATCCGCTTATACCAAAACCTTGCTGACCACTTTAAAAAGGATTTTAAGCCAGTATTGAAGCCTTTCTTTACTACGAACCTAGTAAAGGCAGCTCAAAAGCAAGTTGAGGAAGGAAAGAAAGATCAGGATAGCGGTAAGGGACCGGTTATCCTTGATAATGAAACAACAGATAAGATCGCTGAAACAGACATGGTGGATCTGTTGAAGCATGACCTTCAGCATGATATTGACCATAATCTTGTTCCTGAAATGATCACAAAGTCAATGCGTGATATTACCATAAATCGTTCTCAAGCAAAGGAGAAAATTGCTAAGCAGGTTAAGCAACATGATACGATTTATACTTTGCAAAAAGAAGCAGTCTCTCCTCGGGCAGCTAAGCCAAAACTAAAGACTCGAGAAAAAATTACCAAGCAGGTTCAGGATGCTTTGATCAGTGGAATGTCACCACAGCAACGGGATGCTGAGAAAAAGTACACGACGTTTCTGTACGATCGACCAATGGAACGAAACATCGCGAATAACAATAGTGGCCTATACGTTCCTAATGATACGGGAACTCACCCAATCCCATTTGGTAAAATTGCAACTATTTCTGAAATTCGTGACGGTTTAAAAAGTATTGATGCTGTTATGAAAGGCTATCAGCAGTTTGTCGTTGATTATGATGCTGACTACGGGAAGCGGTTCTTTGAAGCAATTTTGTATAGTTTTACTGCGCCATTTTTATGGGAAATTCGTTCTAAAGCTAGCCTGAACCCTGAAGATGGGAATGATGTTCCTAATTTCCTAATCTTAGGGGCAACGGCTGGTTCAGGAAAGTCAACTCTTCTCCGGATTATTAATCAGCTCACATGGAATACTGATCGCTCGTTGATTGACTTTGGAACGATCTACCCATCGCAAACTCCTCAAAAGAAAGCAAAGACTGTTGAGGCGATGGAACATTATATGAAACTTGGTAGTTCATACCCGGTTTTGTTAGATGAAATTGAACCGTACTTCTTCCAGCAAGATCAATACAGTCGACATCTGATCGTCGATATTATGAATGAGCTTGTAAACCATCCGCACCCAATTGCTCCATTAATCGGGACAACTAATTATGATTCGGGTTTTACTATGCTTCGGGAAACCGCTCGGCGTACTTACTACCTCCAAATTGACAAGGTCATTGATGAGTCGCAGAAAGGAGCAGCTAACCAGTATATCTTTAATGTTCGAAAGACACTGAATAATACTCTGTTTAAGGACTTTGTAATGCGGATGGCGAACCTTCTTGAAGACGATGAAACCCCATGGAGGGGCTTCAATTCTGATACGGGACGACTTGACTTCCTTGCAATGACCAGGCAGTTATTTAAGAACTATTATGAAATGGCTAATCTCCCATTGCCTGATTACTTCTCCGAGACAATCTGCGATGACTTTAAGGAAAGTTCGCGAAATCGTTGGGCTAAGCTTTACCTGACCCAGCAAGATGATTTTCAATATCGTCAGGGGGATGACAGTTTACTATTCGATATTTCAAAGTTGAATACCTTTAACGGCTTTACAGCTGATAGTATCGAAAAATACCGAAATGCTTTGCCAATTGAGCTTTGTGTAGATGGGATTAATGGTAAACGAGGGAAGTTTGTTGAAATTAAGGCTCCAGAATTCTTCCGGTGGATTGGTGAGCACAATCCTTATGAGAAAGAGAATCCCGTTACGAGTACTGATGAACAATCAACTTCTCCAGTTGAAGAAGAAAAGCCAAAGAAGAAAGGCTTCTGGGCCCGGTTATTTGGTTAAGACGAACCGAGATGATAAGTAATGAGACGATTATTAAAAGGGTTCACCGCAACTATTAGTATTCTATTAATACTGATGTTAATCATTCAATTTACTATCCTATTACCATTGCCTAATCATTCGTTAAAAACAAGTGACTATCGTTCAAATATTCATTACGATGAAACGCCAACTGTAATGATTCCTGGCTGGGGCGGTAACACAACTACTTATTATCGAATGACGCATTACTTTGAAAGTCATCATTATGCGCAAAAGGTAATGACAGTATGGGTGTCACCAACAGGAACGGTTAAAACTAGTGGAAGTTATCATCAGCAGAAAAATGCGCTTATTCAAATACTCTACAATTGGAACTATAACGCCTCTTACCATCCCCAAGTTTACCAATTAACCAAAGCGCTTCAATTACTTCATGATCGTTACCATATTAAACGAATGAATGTTATTGCCCATTCTTATGGGGGAACCGAGTTCATTCATGCTTATATGAGTTCTGAAAAACTACAAAAAAATATTCAACTTCATAAAGTAGTTTTTCTTGGTGTCCCAGTTGAAGAGAGTTTTGGCGTTAAAGTAAAGTTTGTTCCTAATTTAAACCGTAAATCAAAGGATCGTAATTTCCACCAGTTGGAGCAGCAGATGAGGAGCTGGCATCCTAACTCTTCTATCAAGTTTTTTAATATCATGGGTGGCAGGGATGAATCGGTCCCACGTGTACAGTCAGAAATGCTTCAAACACTTGTGAGGATTCATCCAGAGATTCAATACAGACAAGTAGTGGTTCCCAAGACCAATCATTTTCAACTCCATGATCGAATGGCTATTATACAGCGAGTCGCCAAGATACTTTGGGATAAGGATTAGGTTTAAGGAAGTGGTTTAATGGAAAAAGAACATGGGCAGGTAACTGGTATTATTTGGCGCGGCCCAGAAGATCTAGCGGTTTATCAACTAGTTAAGCAATATGCAGAAAAACAATCATTAACCGTTTCTGCAGCAGCTAAAGAATTAGTAAAAATCGGCCTTAAAGATATAATGACAAAATAAAACAGAGCATTGCTCCTTCATTCCTCTTAATTAGAGGGCAGAGTGACAAAGCTCTGTTTTTATTTCTACTTATTTTTCAGGTAAAATGCTAGGCATATTAATAGTAGCAAAACAATAATCGCCAAACGCGGGTTTAATTTAAACAGCTCATGCATTGCATGGACTTCACCAATACCAACAGGTAATGAAGGTAACAATAAAACCAACTCCTTATAGTTAATAGGCGGTTGGTCTTATTATCAGCATTTTGCCAAGAAATTGCAACCGATAGCTAATTAATATCTTGCGTTTTCTTAGCGCGGTCTTGAAGCCTAAAGGAAAGAATTAAGGTAATCACAACTAAGACAAGGGTAAAGTAAATTCCATAGTGGAACCCATTAGTAAATTTAAGAGCTGCAGTACCAGTAACATTCTTTTGCCCAAGTTCGAGGAAACTAGTTGCCAATGCAGTTGCCAATGCACCAACAATTTGCTGGAGAGTGTTAAGAATTGTACTTCCATCTGCTGATTCAAGACCATTGAGGGAGTTTAGCGAACTAGTCTGCGCGGGGGACATTGCTAATGGACAACCAATCATTAAGATCACATGAGCCATAATGATATAACCAACCGATGAATGATTTGAAGTACTTGCAAACATAATAGTTCCGATTAGTGCAATAACTAAGCCAATCATTACTGTTTTTTTAGCGCCAATATTATCGTAAAGTCGACCGGCTAGTGCAGATGTAATAGCATTGATCACTCCTCCGGGAAGCATAATCATACCAGTAAGAGCAACCGGAATCAACAAACCATTTTGTAGGTAGTTTGGTAATAAGTACATTGCTGAAAGGATGATCCCAAAATCGAGCATCACTAACAGAGCTCCTGTCCTAAAGGCCGGAATTTTAAATAACCTTAGATTAAGAATTGGTTCTGTTAAGTGGAGTTGGCGGTGAATATAAAATCCTAAAACAATTACTCCAACCACTAATGCCGAGAGAACGGGAACTGATAGCCAGCCATCACGACTAGAGAGGCTAGCACTAATGACTAGCCCAGAAAAGCCAACTGCGGATTCAATAATTGAAAGCCAGTCGACATGTGGTTTACTAATGTTATTAACGTTATCTAATGAAGTTATTGCAAAAATTAGCGCTAAGACTAAGAACGGGATAAATAGCCAGAAGATCCAGCGCCAAGAAAGTTTAGCAAGAATTAGTCCGGTAAGTGTTGGCCCAATCGCTGGTGCAAACATAATTACTAGTGCACAGATTCCCAATACAGCCCCAAGCTTTTGGGGTGGAAAGATTTGCATTGCGACGGCAAACATTAGTGGAAGAATAAACCCGGTTCCAATCCCTTGTACCATTCGACCGATTAACACTCCTGGAAAACTGCTTGCACAAGCGGAGATAACCGCCCCAATGATAAAGCTTAGTAAACCAAAGATAATGATCTGACGAGTAGTAAACCATTTTGAAATTAGGCTTGATAAGGGAAGAATAATTCCAATAACAAGCATGTACCCGGTAACTAACCACTGAATAGTTGCCATATTGACACGTAAGGACAACATTAGTTTGGGAAGCGCAATGTTAAGTGAGGTTTCACTTAACATTCCCACAAAAGCTCCTAATAACATTGCTACCATTGCTAGTTTAGGATGCGCAAGCTGCTTTCGTGCAGTATTATTTTGAGTATTATCCATTATATTTCTTCACTCCTTTACTCAACGATTGATTAGTCTACCAGATTTAAATTTTTTTCGTAAGCACTTTTTTCATTCGTATGCTAAAATATGATCTGATTGTTTTAATTAGAGGAGGAAATTTCGTGGGTCAAAAGACAAAGACTGTTTACTTTTGCGCCGGTTGGTTTACAGATAATCAAAACAAGGCTTATAAGAATGCAATGGCAGCAATTAAGGAAAATCCAACGGTTGATGTAGAAAACTCATACGTTCCATTAGAGCACCAATATAAGGGATTAAGGGTTGATGAACACCCTGAGTTGCTAGAAGACCGTGAATGGGCAACAGCTACCTATAATGGTGATCGAGTTGGTGTTTCAACTAGTGACTTATTATTAGCCGTTTATATCCCTAAGGAAGAAGATGTTGGGATGGGGGTTGAACTAGGGATGGCCTCTGCACTTGGCAAGCACATTCTGGTTGTTATTCCGGATGAAGATTGGGGAAAACCAATTAATTTAATGAGTTGGGGAATTGCCGATCAATTTATTAAAATGTCTGAATTAGCGTCTTTTGATTTTAACAAACCATCCTTTAACTTCTATGATGGGGCTGTTTACTAATTTAATCGAGTAAAGACAAAAAGAGAACCAGTGTCTACCGTATAAGATTGGTAAGGCGCTGGTTCCTTTTTTGCCTAAGTTTACATAATATATTTTCAATTGTTAACTTAAAAATTGCTTTTCAATTTCATAAAGCAAACCATTATGATTATTATCTTTTTGGGTAATCTGGTCAGCAACTCGTTTTAAATCGGGGGTAGCGTTTTTCATTGCAAAACCAATCCCACTTTCTTGAATCATTTCAAGATCATTACTAGTATCACCAAATGCAGTCACGTCAGCAAGACTTCTACCAGGGAAATGACTAATTAATTCTTTTAGTCCAGCTGCCTTGTTCACCCCATACGGTAAAATATCGATCCCGTAAGCACCGCTATAAGTAGCCTGGACCATCTTAGGATAAGCGTTGTTAATGGATTGAATGACTTTCTCAATTATTGATAATTGTGGGCGGCTTTTAAACCAATTTAAGTTGACGTTATACACTGGCTCGTTAACCTGTTCAAGCGATGAGAAATATTGATGATGGGGGTAAAATGGGACAGGAATACCCTTAAATTTATTACTAATGAAAGTATTTGAAGCTCCCGAAAGCGAAAAGAGATCTGGATGATAATCTTGCTGAATAAGAAACTCAATTAAATCTTTTAATAGTGGTCGTGGATGAACATGACTAATAACATCTTGACTGTTAATGACTATCCGGCCACCGTTTTCGGCAACAAATGTATCTACTGGGCATCCGCGGAAAATTGATTGAACCGCATCATAGCTATTTCCCGTCGCAGCGATTAGAAGGATCCCATTATTGAAGAGTTCTTGATAGTCACGGTTAAAGCGTTGATGATCAAAATAATCATTGTCGTCATATAATGTTCCATCAATATCAATCGCGATAAATTTTTGTGGTAGCATGGCGTTCTCCCTTTTATTAGAGATTAAATTCTCTAATTTATTAATTACTACTTACTATTTTACTAGAAAAGGATTAAAATAAACTATGTAAGGCGCCCTTAGTGTAATGGATAGCACATGAGATTTCGGTCCTCATGATCCGAGTTCGACTCTCGGGGGGCGCATTATTGATAAATCATGAAAAGTCTATAATCGTCTAAATATCAGCGGTTGTAGGCTTTTTGTTTTCTTAAGTAATTTTCAAAAAACACCCAAAAATGTGAACTCTGCACACATGTGTGCAGAATTATAGTTTATTTAAGCAAAAAGAGTCGATCATTTATTTGATCGACTCTTTTCATAAATACCTGACTTTGGCGCAAGGCCTCCATCAGTTAACGGTCTTACCGTTAATTCAATACATATATAATACTATTTTATATTTAAGTGGTCAATCATTTGCGTAAGTATTGTGAAAAAGGTGTTCAGCTTAGTATTGTCAGCGTACCACTCTTTGTGACGGTGAAATCGTTTAATAAGCCTTTTTCCTTGTCTGATACGGTGTTCGCTCATTTTTTTTACTTTCGATAATCTTGTGTAAGTAAAATAGCGAAATTAAATCATTTACTTTCAAATCTTGTAAATATCCATTTGAAACACCCATTAATCTTGCTGCAGCTTTTACTGGATCAGAAGGGTGGGGTAAAAACTCTTTTGATGAAAATAAATTTAGTAGAAGTGGATTGCTGTGCGCACAAGCATTTCTAATATGCTTACTATATTTTAGATGATTATAAATCGGTCTAATACGTTTATAGTGTGTTTTCTCATAATAGAAATTTACGAAACGTAATAAAGTACCAAATGTGATTATTTCCATGAATACCCAAACAGGTACGGTGGCTTGATACTTATTAAACATATCTTTTTCATATCGGTTGTTCTTAAAAGTTTTAATTGCTCTATTGTAGTATTGTGGAAATTTATTTTTAAATTCCTTAACAATAGTATATCCATCTTCTTTGGGATCGTTTGCTATTTGGTGAAGTAAAATTACTTTAATACCATGTTCGATATCCAAAGATAGATCAAGTAGGTAATCTCTAAGCTGCATATCAATGGATGCTAAGTCGGTTAAGTATGCAAAGTCCAAATTAATATATTTTTTATCATAATTTTTTGGAAAATTTACCCTATAAGAGGCAAGTTTAAAATAATAATTTACATTGTCTAGCATATATCGTGCGTCTTTAGTAGTTGTAATTTCAAACTTAATCCCTTTTTCTTGCATATGCTTAACGAGTTGCGCACTGTTTAACATTGGCTTATCCATTGGTGATATTACCTCACTTTTGTATTAATTAGTTTTTTAACGTCGATCATTTTGTTAGGCATAAGACGTAAATTGAATATATTTTTCAATAGAATAAAAGCATTTTTCTCGACATTAATCTATTAAGTATGTTTATCTTATAAGTATAAGACAAACATGGCTTATGGGGGTGTAATCTCATGAATCAAGAGCAGAAAAAAGAAGCATTAGCAAAATTAACGCCAACACAATACGCGGTTACACAAGAAGCAGCAACGGAGCGACCTTTTACGGGAAAGTATGATCATTTTGACCAACCCGGAATTTACGTAGATGTTGTCAGTGGTGAACCCTTGTTTTCTTCCTTAGATAAATATGATGCAGGATGTGGCTGGCCATCTTTCACACAGCCAATTAAGAGTCGGGCAGTTAAAGAAAAACGTGATCAGTCATTTGGAATGGAAAGAACTGAAGTCCGTAGCAAGGATGGTGATTCTCATTTAGGACATGTCTTCACTGATGGTCCACAAGATCGCGGAGGCTTACGATATTGCATCAATTCTGCCGCGTTACGGTTTATCCCGGTTGACCAATTAGCTGCTCAAGGATATGGTGAATATCAATCACTTTTCCAATAATATCTATTATAATTATAATAGTAATATTAAGGAGTGTGATGACGATGGAATTAACCGGAATTAAAGAGATTGCTAATATTGGTGCTGGAACAATGGGTCACGCGATCGCTCTCCAATTTGCAATGAATGGTTATAATGTTAAAGTTTATGATCGTCAGCAAACGGGACTTCAGCGTGGTGAAGAGCTGATTCGTCATGATCTGAAAACTTTTATGGATGCTGGAATGATCACTGAAAAGCCAGAAGAAATTTTAAACCGGCTAACCTATACAACTGATCTTACTGCTGCTTGTCAAAATGCAGATTTTGTAATTGAATCAATTATTGAGAATGAGGAAATTAAGAAGTCAGTTTGGACGGAAATTGAGAAGATTGTTAAAGAGTCAGCAATTTTGGCAACTAACACTTCGGGATTAAGCCCAACAGCCTTACAAAGTGTCCTTCAGCATCCAGAACGGTTTGTCGTTGCCCACTTTTGGAATCCTGCACAGTTAATGCCATTAGTTGAAGTTGTTCCTGGTAAAAAGACGACTCAAGAAACGGTTGATGTTACTGTTAAGCTCATGAATAAGGTCGGCAAACATGCTGTACCGCTTAAGAAGGAGGCACTCGGTTTTGTCGGTAACCGAATTCAGCTAGCAGTCTTGCGGGAAGCCTTCCATATTATCGATGAAGGCATTGCTAGTCCAGAGGCAGTTGATGATATTGTTAAATATAGTCTTGGTCGTCGTTGGAATTTAGTTGGGCCAGTCGCCAGTGCAGATCCAGGCGGGCTGGATGTTTTTAAGAATATTAGTTCATACTTATATGCAGATTTAGCTAACGAAACCGGAACTGATCCAGCGCTCGCTAAAAAAGTTTCCCAAAATGAATTAGGATTAAAGACGGGAAAGGGCTTCTTTGATTGGCAAGGGGATGCTGGTAAGAAAATCGTTAAACAACGGGATCAGGCACTCCTTGATCAGCTTAAGGACGATCAAAAATAATTATTGAAATAAAATTAGCTCTCAGAATAAATCAAATGGACAACTACATGTCTAACTGATTTTCATTGCGTCTGAGAGCTAATTTTGTTTTTAAACGAAATTACCCCTAAATTTTGACTTAGATTTAAATTATTCTCAGCAAGGAAGTGTTATTTGTATATAATAACACTTCGTAAATGTTGATATAATAGGATCGCGTTTTAAATAAAATAATAGATGTGTTATTATTGTGAATAACAAAATAATAACATTACCAGTATTAGGTGGGGAAAATGAAACAATTAGTACTACCAATTAAGGATTCAAACATTCTTTCCGAAGTTCAAGACACACTCCTTCACAATTTTAAGGCTGGGCGACGAAACTATACCATCTTTCAAGTTGGTAAAGCGACATTATTGCGAGTGAGTGATGTTTTACGCTTAAAGCAATCAGATGTCTTTGAAGAAAATGGCTTGTTGCGTGAACATGCTTTTATTAAAGATAAGAAAACCGGTAAACAGAATACCTTGTATTTACGACCGGTTAACCAAGATCTATTAATGTATCAGCAATGGCTTAAAAAGATGCATTTTGAGGGAACTACCGAATGGTTATTTCCTTCAATCACACGACCCACTAAACATATTGATGAACGCCAATTCTATAATGTTATGCACGAAGTTGGCGAGTTGTTAGATATTAATTATCTTGGAACACATACGATGCGTAAAACAGGTGCTTACCGAGTTTACGTTCAGAGTAACTATAATATTGGTTTGGTGATGAGTCTGCTAAATCATTCCAGCGAGGCCATGACACTAAAGTATCTTGGCCTTGATCAAACCAGTCGAGAACAAATGCTAAATAAGATTGATTTTGGTTAGTTTACATAATATTTTATCTATTAAAAAATAGCGGTTCTCGTTAGCAAAAAAACCAACGAGAACCGCTGTTTTTCAATATTCTATTATCAATACGAACGATAATATTGTCGTGGTCGATCAGTGATCGGTCGTGAATATTTGCCAGTTGCTTTAATTGGACCATCTGCTTCATTACTTTTGTCGATTTCATAATCATCGTCAGCAGCAAATGGAACTGGAATCTGTTGTGAATTATCAACCATTGTTGTCCCATCTTGGTAGTTAATCCTTATTCCAGGCTCAACATTAAACAGATAAACATTAAAATTAAGCGTTCCATCTGTTGAAAGCGCTTGAAGATTAATTCCGCGAGCAATTGTTTCATTATTACGAAAAATTGGTGTTGCTTGGAAAATAACGTGTTTACCATGTTCAATTGCATGACGAACTTCCGTTTCATAGATTGTTTGAAGCATCTGATTAGTAAAATCAGTTTCTGTAAAGAGGTTTCGTGGATTATCTTGATCACCAACGGCACTTGGTTGATACTTACCAGTTATTTTATTAAGACCGGCTGTTAATGAATAAGCGATTAAGTGACCACGATTATAAATCAACAGACCATTGCGATTAGGATGCCAACCAGCAGGTTCAACGGTTTGCTGAACTCGTAAACTAGTGTTGGCATGATTCCGTTGTTGAAGGAATGCGGTATTACTAGCCGATGTTCGTTGCTGAGCATCAAGTTGTTGATAGTTAACATGGTTTGTTTTCCATGACTTAGGGTTTAAGGTTGATTTACCGTTGTTTAAATAGATAATCGGATATTGACCAGAATGATAATTTAATTGTGCCAGCATCTGTTTTTGATGACTAGTGATTCCGCCAACAGTATTTGATGATCGATGATCGTAATTTTGCTGAAAATGATGTTGGAACTGGAGTTTCTGGTAATATGGATAGCCATATGCAAAACCAATCCCAATGCCAAATCCAATGATAAATAATAAGCCAATCTTAATTGCTTTAATTAGCCGCAAAAGAATTTTCTCCTTAGTAATTCAAAGTATTTGTATTTTAGTTAAGTCAGTAGTGAGGAGTCAAGTTGCTAAAAACAAATTTACAAATATTTAATTACTAAAGTTGAGTCTATGTATGAAAGGATAATTGAGTAAAAAATGAGTGCTGGGGTACTTTTTCAATATCTCTAGCATTAAAACTATAATTTTAATGACAGGTTGATATCTTAATTAGAGAACCCCTCTTTAAATAATCAGTCACAAACCTTGACTATTTTTATTGGTTAATTACATTCCACTGTCATATTAAATTGTTTACTTAGCAATAATATGCTTAATTTTGAAAGTCATAATCTATTATAAGTTTAAATATCGCGATCTTGAGCGGGTGCTTTTGGTGCATGGTTCATCCATTCGATGACGTATAATATTTGGGCTCAAATTGCTTTATTAACTAGATTGGCAAATACTTATGATCTCAGAAGTCACTTGATTCTAATCAACGGTAACTTATAACTTTCTTGGATTGCTGATATATCAACAGTTCTTGACATATCAGCCTTAGCCATTATTCTTTGCTTAAGCAAGATCAATAATCCGCAAACTATATTTGCTGCTATATAAAATATAAAGCAGTTGTTTCGTATGTCGGCTACACATTCCTAATGTAAGAAGTTGCACAGAGCTCCAGACTTAATCTTTAGTTTAGACCGATATTACTACTAAACTAGCCAATTTCATTCTCATGATTGCTGTTAGATAAGAGTTTATCTAGAGAGTAGGGTATATAAAAACTACACCTCCCCTCCCCGTCCGTCTTCGGGTAAAGGCTCCTCTGAGTTTGAATTAAGAAACCGTAATAGCAATTTACCGGTTTCCTTATGGCGGTAGTGATATTGATTTTTCAATGAGGGCTCTTGTAGTAGTTGTTTTAGGATTTCTTTCAAATCGATATTTCTTGCTAATACATCTAGGATTAGGGCTAAGTTCTTAACTTGTCGGCGGTCTTGGCGCATTAATTGAAGGTGTTTAGCGAAGCTATCTGCGTCAAAGGATTCTAGGTTAGCTAATTCTATTGTATGCAAGTAATCTTGAAGCAGACCTTTATCATAAGACTTAAGTAGCTTGTCTATTAGCTGCTTTTGGCTCATCACTGTAACTAAATAGCTAAGTGCCTCAAATGTTTTCTGAGCATTAAACTTTTCAAAATTAATTTGGGCTAGTTTAATTGAATCTCGTCTATCGTTTACGGGAAACTTATTATTATCGCTAAAATGTTGGGTAAGCTGTCCTTGAAGTTGTTCTAATTTCATTAACATAATAACAGGGTTATCGATTGTTATCTGATCAGTATCATTTTCCTTAACCAGAGAAACATTATCAGGCCAAACAACCACACCAGTTTTTAAATTAACTACATAATTAGCTAGCGGCTTTAATTCTGGATATTGGGCTAGCACCTTCTTATTAGACCGGATCGCATTAGCCGTGGCAATCGCTTTATCTAGCTCTTTCCAGCGACGGACTTGCTCGCCAAATTCTTTGATGAAGATCCCTTTATTCGTGTTAAAGTAATGCCTTTCATTATCAATGTCGATTGCGATAGCATAATACTTTCGGTCTTTCGATTTTAATGGACTTTGGTAATCTTCATTTGAAACGTTAACAGATGAAGATTTAGGCTTATTAGGTACCAACTTTCGCAAGTTCTTACTTTCCAAATCCAGATAGTAAAAGCGCTCAATCTTTTTATTGGCAAATAGTGTTGGGTAGTTAAATTTTAATTGCGGAAATTCTGTATTCATCCTTTGAATTGTTTCCCATTGGTAATGATCGCTCTCTTTCCGCGTAAAGTGGTGTTTAGTAGTCCAATAATTTTTGTTACCCTTACTAGAGCGATAGACTAGTTCAAATGTCATTTTATTTCTCCTCTGAACGTTTGTTCGCTAAAATATATTTTAGCAAATTTGTTCCTTTTTTTCGAACGAATATTCGTAAAAGTACAAAAATTTAAGTAATGGTTGGATATTCTTAGCTGATGCATTATCTTTTTTAACTTCTTTCAATTTTCTTTCTTGATCTTCTTGCCAACTCACTACGCTTCTGGTAATATAATTCATGTTGTGCGACACAACCCGTCAACGGGAAATAGCTCAGCTTGGTAGAGCACCTGGTTTGGGACCAGGGGGTCGCAGGTTCGAATCCTGTTTTCCCGATTAATCTAAGAGTCATTCCTCTCCGGGATGGCTTTTTTTATTATAATAGTAGATAAAAGTATATATCAGGTGGAATGTAAAATAATGGAATCAGATAAATATCTAAGTTTAATTCAACAGGAACTTACAAGGCTTCCTGATTATGTAAATGAATACTATCTGGGAACTAATCATGCAGTTACCACTACTTACCAGTATTTAACGGAGATCCGGCGCTTTTTTGATTGGCTTCGGATCAGTGGTATATCTGAGGCAAAGAGCAATACCGAAATCCAAACTGATGAACTTGCTAAGCTACGGCGAAATGACATTATGCTGTACATTGATCATCTTGGCCATACCACTAATGCACAAGGTCATTTAAACTCCCCTACTTCCATCAATCGCTCAATTAATGCCTTACGTTCACTATTTAAGTATTTAACAGTGACAGCTGATGTTAATGATGGTGAACCATATTTTTACCGAAATGTGATGCTCAAGATCGATTCATTAAATGATACAAAGACGTTAAACTACCGTGCGCATACTTTAGCGTCTCACATGTATCGTGGAGAAATGAAATTCGACTTTATTGATTTTATCAGTAACCAGTACCCGCAAATGTGTGATAAGCGCGCGTTACCGGCATATAAAATTAATAAACAACGCGATATTGCAATTATCACCCTGATTCTTGGTACTGGGGTTCGTGTCTCAGAAGCTGCTAACGTTAACCTGGCTGACCTAAATTTGAAACAGAACTTACTTGACGTTGTGCGGAAAGGTGGGCAGAAGGATTCTGTGCCAATTGCACCATGGGCAATGCAGTACATCAAAGCATATTTGGAAATTCGCGCAAAACGATACCACGCCTTAAAAAAAGATACTGCCCTATTCCTTACTGTTTATCATAGTGAAACCAGGCGAATAACAGCTAATGCAATTGAAAAAATGGTTAAAAAATATTCAACTGCCTTTGGTCATCCGCTGACCCCGCACAAACTTCGCCATACCCTTGCTTCGGAAATGTACAACATCACCAAAGATCAGGTGTTAGTTGCCCAGCAGCTAGGTCAGAAAGGAACTTCCGCGACTGACCTCTATACTCACGTTGATCAGCGAAAACAGCGAGAGGCACTTGACGAAATTAGTAATCATCCAGAAAAGGAATGAAGTTATTGGCGCTCTTTGAAAAGACTGTTAAAATAGAGTTTGAATATAATAAACTAAAGGCTTAGGTGAGATTTAAAAGATGAATGGATTAATGGATTCATATTGGTTTCAACTGATTGTTATCATTTTGATTTTGCTGCTAGCAGCACTATTTACTTTGCTTGAATACTCTGTTGTTAAGGTTCGACCAAGTGAGTTAAAGGAATTACGTCAAACTAAGAAGGTTCAACGTGCCGAACACATGGTTAATAACCTTAATGAGTACCTATCAACAGCCCAGGTTGGGGTTACGATGACTTCCTTGATTTTAGGGTGGATTGGTGATCAATTTATTACCAACTTACTGTTAAAGATCACGGTTGTTCCAGCTGACGTGCGAGAAGTTACTTCCCCTATTTGTGGTGTTCTAATCTTCACGTTCTTCCACGCTGTTTTTACTGACTTAGTACCAAAGAATATGGCAATCGATAAACCAGTTCCGATTCTTCTGGCAATTGTCCACCCGATTCAGTTCTTCCATACAATCTTCTATCCATTTGTATGGTTATTCGCTGTCGTTGCTGCCTGGGTAACGAAGCTTTTGGGATATAACGTCCAACCTGAAGAGGATACTTATTCACAAAATGAGATTATGACCCTTTCACAACAGTCTGAAAAAGCTGGTGAAATGGACAAAGAAGACGTTATCTTTATGCAACGGGCTTTCGAAATGAATGATAAAGTCGCTGAAGATATCATGATTGACCGGACTCAGTTAGCGGTAATCGATATTACTGCCTCAATTGCTGATGCGGCCCAGCTATACTTTGAGAAGAAGTTTACTCGATTCCCGGTCGTCGCTAATAACGATAAGGATCATATTCTTGGTTATATCTTTGCCTACGATATTATGCGGCAAAACCAAATTAATCCTCAACAATCAATTCGGACGATTATGCGAAAGATTCCAATCGTTTACGAAAATGAGCCAATTACTAAGGTTCTTCAAGAAATGATTAAGAAGCAGGTTCCAATTGTTGTTGTTCAAGACGAATATGGTGGAACATCAGGGATTATTACCGATAAGGATATTTACGAAGAACTCTTTGGAACTGTTGGTGAGGAAATTGATCACGCCACATCCGATATGATCGAAAAGAAGGAGCCAGATAGCAAGGGGAACCCTACTTATGAAGTTTCTGGTAAGATGCCCCTTGATGATTTTGAACGGTATTTCAATACTAAAATTGAACAATTTGAAAACTCAGAAGTAACGACTCTTACAGGATTCTTCCTCGAACGGCAATATGACTTAAAAGTTGGCCAGCCAATTAGAGTCGACAGCTTCTCATTTATCCCACTAGACTTACAGAATGCTTACGTAAATAAGTTCAAAGTAATTTACATTAAACCAAAGAAAAATAAAACTAAACAAGAAGACAAATAAGATCAAGAATGCTCCTCAGCTAGGCTAATATTCCTAGCGAGGAGCATTCTTGATCTTATTTACTTTTTTCTTTGCCAGAGGAACTTAATTAATGCTTGATCAACTTGTTTATTATCATGAAGCTTTGAGTGTTGAACATTCTTCCCAGTTACCTTTAATTCAGTATAAGATTTTGCCCGTGATGCAACTAAATACTGAAGTGAACGTGATGAAATATTATCAACCCGTCCGTCAGTATGGTTACCGATATCACCATAAATATTTAAAACAGCTACCTGCCCTTTAGGATAAGCCTTACGCGCTGCAGTCATTTGCTTATAAGTAGCGTTCATGTAATTAGGCTTCCCGTTAGAATCCAGTTTCATACCGGCTGGTTGCTTAAGGTCATCCGGAATACCATCAAATGTTAAACCACCGAAGTGTCCTGCAATGTCTACCTGCTTCTCTAATTTTGGCATATCTTTGTTTTGACCGTTGCGAAGCATGTAGTAGATAATTGAAATATTCCCAAGTGAGTGACCAACCATATTGATTTTATTAATTCCATATCGCTTTTTGAGCATCTTAACTACATTAGTCGCATATTCACCGTGCTTATTAAAATTAAGCTGACGGTTATTTTCGTAGTTAACTTCAACAATTGGATTAATTGCGCCACGATGCATATTACCATGAAGGGTAACTTTCCCGTTGTTGGTAACATCGGCCCTAATAACCGTATTAGTTACTCCCGCTTTTTTTGCAGCATTAACCATTCCGGTTTCTGCACGATAACTACTTCCACCACCATGGAAAAAGAGCGTTGCTGTTGTTGAATGAACAAATCGATTATTTTTCTGGGTATGGTACACCGCACCACCAATAATTGCCGTTAAAACAATAAGAATTGCAATTGTAGTACCAATTGTACTTTTCTTCATTAGTCAATACTACTTTTCTTTGTAAATGCTAAGCTTAAAATTTTGGCTTGAATTTCTTCAAGTTCCGCCGCACTATCATTAATGTATTTATTAACAAGCCGCTCATTAGCTTGAATATCAAATGTTAGAAAATCATGAATTGTTGAAACCTTAACCCCTGCATGACGAAGGTGCTGAATAGTCATCGTAATTGCCAGTTCTTCTACCTTTGATGCTGAAAGTGATGCCGGAGCAACTTCAATAACACCTTGGTAATAACCATTCATGAAGATTTTATTCATTAGGCAACCCTCCTCCAATTATTTCTCATTTTAATTATATGCTTAGTTTCAAAGAGCGACAAGAAAATGATCCGTTAACACTGAATAATAATTATGTAAACTAAATGTTTTTCGCTCCTAAATAACTAAAAAATTGTCCTGCTAGCATTCAACTACGGAACAATCTAAATAATGTTTGATAACCAAAAATACTATTTTCTCCAGAGAAAATTAATTAATAAACGATTGACTTGACTGTTGTTATGAAGTTTGCTGTGTTGAGCATTCTTCCCGTGGATTTCAACTTCTTGATACGATTTAGCCCGACCGGCAACAAGATATTTCAGTGATTTAGCAGAATTGACTGGCACATCTTCATCAGAATGACTACCATCACCAACATCACCATAAATATTTAGAACCGCGGTATTCTTCGGAAAGGTTTGGCGCAATCCTAATAATCCGCGATATGCAGAATCCTGTTGTTCCGGTTCACCTGTTTGTGCATCTACTTTAGCATCAGCACCATGTTCGCCAACTAATCCATTATAATGACCGGCAATTGCGACTAAGTGAGCGACCTTAGGTAATTTTTTATTATTCACATTATCATTAATGTAGTTAATAATCTCTAAGTTTCCCATTGAATGACCAACCAGGTTAATCCGCTTATAATGGTGTTGTTTTTGCAAAGCAACTACTACATTTTTGATATAAGTTCCCCCGTGACGATACCCTTGAGTATAATCATCCTGGTAACCAGCCAATTTATTATCCTCTAAATTCACTTCAACAATTGGGTTGACTGCATTAGCTGGGATTTTGCGGTTAAAAGTAACATTCCCCTTCTTATCAACATTTGCCCGCACGATTGTTTTAGTAACTCCTGCGTCACGAGCAGCGTTCGCCATCTTCTCTTCCGCATGGGAACTACTACCCCAGCCATGGACAAAGATTGTTGGGGTTGAAGATTGAACATGGTGAGTAACTGCATGGGCACTAGCAGTGAATCCACCTACTCCTAACAGTGCCACTGCTAGGATAAAAATTAGTTTCAAGCTTCTTTGCATTTATTTCTCTCCAATTTTCTTAATTATTTTTGCTGGTACACCAGCCACAACCGTATTAGCCGGAACATCTTTCGTCACCACCGCCCCTGCCGCAATAACGGCATTCTTACCAACTGTTACACCAGGTAAGATCGTTGAATTAGTACCTAACCAGGCATTTTTATCAATTAGCACTGGCTTCATTTCAACCTCATGCCTTTTCTTTGGATCTAGCGGGTGATTTACTGAAATAATCGTTGCATTTGGTCCAACTAAAACATTATCAGCTAATGTAATCCCGCCAAGGTCAGTAAACATTACACCGCTATTGATAAAGACGCCTTTTCCAATCCTTAAATTAGCACCATAGTCACTTCGGATTGGTAATCGGATTTCAACTGAATCATCAATTTGCTGACCAGTAATATCACCGATCACTTGGCGAATTTCTCTTTGACTTGCCGCCCTGCCATTCAACTGTTGAAGAAGGTCTTGGTTTTTTAAAGCAGTTTTAGTAATTTCCTTTATCTCTTTAAGATCTGCGTGTTGCATTAACATCCCTCGCTTTATTAATTTGTTATATTCATCATAACTACTCACAGTAAGAATGTTAAATACTTATATTTTATAGCAAACTATAATCAAAAAGAATGATAAAACTATAAATATGGCACCTTGATTAACTTTGATATAATATCGCGCTAATTCCGAGGTTCAACCATTTACCGTCTTGCTTTTTTGACAGGGCTAATTTTAAAATAAACTCAAAATGCTTATATGGAGGATGCTTTATGATTCGTGCAATTGCTACCGATATTGACGGCACATTTCTGACAACTAACCGGACGTATGACCATCAGCTATTCAATACTGCTTTTCAGCTAATGCATCAACGAAATGTTAAATTTATTGTTGCTAGCGGTGACCAATATTACTTTCTTCGGTCACTTTTCCCAGACATTGCTAATCAGATTGCCTTTGTCGCTGAAAATGGTGTTTTAACGGTTGATCAAGGAGAAGAAATTGCCTGTGGTCAGTTAAAGATGAATGATGTTGAAAACATTATCGCCTATGTTGATGCGATTCCCGATACTCACTACGTTGTTTGTGGCCGCCAATTTGCCTATGTTAAAGATACTATGCCCGAAAAATTCAAACAGGGGCTTCATCGCTTCTATACGCGTACCAAGGTCGTTAAAAATTTCTCGTCCCTTGATGACAAAATATTTAAATTTGCCCTAGTCGTCCCGCCAGCAAACATGCGGACAATTGCACATAACGTCAACACTAGATTTGCGGGAATTATTCGTGCAACTGCTAGTGGTAATGGCGCGATTGATTTAATAATTCCAGAAATGAATAAATCATACGGGTTAAAAAAGTTACTCAATCGTTGGCAAATTTCACCAGCAGACTTAGTGGTTTTTGGTGATGGTGAAAATGATCTTGAGATGTTTGATCTTGCCGGTACTAGTTACGCCATGGGAAACGCACCGACAAATGTTAAGAAAGCAGCCACGCATACAATTGGAACTAACGATGAGCAAGCAGTGTTACACGAGATAAATAGATTGCTTAATTAGCTTCAAAAATCAGCTTACAAAAAATGGCACCACTATTTATGCGATGCCATTAAGGAACTCTATTCAATTTAATTTACACTATAAATCCGTACTTCGGGGGCTGCTGACCATGTTGGCTTCAAACCTGGGAAAACATGTTGGGTAAACATTTCACTGTCGAGGTATGCCTTGGCATGCTCAACGCTATCAAAGCCATGAAGAACTTGAACATCTTCATCCCGAATTAAAAGATCCTTGGTTTCTGCACCGGGGATGGTCTTGAGGAACGGTTCACGGTAGTCTGTATAAACCTTTGCTGCAGCTGCCCGATTCTTCTCCGGAATTACCATTGTTACTTGTAAATATGCTTTAACTGCCATTTTATTTCCTCCTCAAATCAATTAATTTACAATTTTGATAATAGTCGTTTACAATCAAAATTAATACGAATTCAAAAACGATTAAGCTACTAAATAATTTTTGAGGAAGGTCAGGTATGTATCAACGTAAAATACCAAAAGAATATTATTGTACTGTTGACTATGGATTAGATATCTTTGGCGGCAAGTGGAAGCCACGAATTCTCTGTATTCTTGGTCACGTTAATTCAATGCGCTACGGTGAACTAAAAGCGCAAATGGAAAATATCTCAGACGCTGCCTTAGCAGATAGTCTCCATGAATTACAGCAGGCAGGAATTATTGAGCGTCGACAATATAATGAGATGCCGATTCGGGTCGAATACTCATTGACTGCTAAAGGTGAAAGTTTAATTCCGGTACTCAATACGATTTCTAATTGGGCGATCAAACATAGTGATGCGGAAATATATACAGGAAAACATTTTGAGAAAGTGCATCGAGCAAAATTTGAGAATTAAAAATGACGGTACAGTTTTAATGCTGGATCGTCATCTTTTGCAATTTCAATTAATCATTAGCGTGCACATCATATTGACTGAGCATTTCTTCAACGCCCGGTGCATCTGGATCGTGCATCCCTTTACCTTTATCTAAAGCCCGCATTTGAGCCATTTCAGCAGAGTTCAATTCAAAGTCAAAGATCTCCATGTTGCTCTTGATTCGTGCTTCATGAACGGACTTTGGAAAGACGGTTACCCCCTCTTGATGTTCAAAGCGGAGGATAATTTGCCCAGCGTCCTTACCATACTTTTCCGCCATTTTAGTAATGACTGGTTCCTTAAAGAGGTCAGCGTTACCTTGACCTAGTGGTGCCCAAGCTTCAAGAGCAACCCCATTCTTAGCCATGATTTGCCGCAATTCTTTTTGCTGGAAGTATGGGTTAAATTCAACTTGGTTAACTGCTGGCATTACATCAAAGTTCGGAACAAACTTATTCCAAATCTTCGGTGTCATGTTAGAAACACCAATTGAACGAATCTTTCCCGCTTTTTGCGCTTCTTCCATTGCTTGCCAGGCTCCATCAACTTTGCCGTACGGTTGGTGAACTAGGTAAAGGTCCACATAATCCAGGCCAAGTTTCTTCAATGAAAGATCAATGGCCTTCTTGACATCTTCATAAGCGTAGTCTTGGAGCCAAAGCTTAGAAGTTACCCAGATTTGATCACGAGGAATGCCACTATCCTTAATCGCCTTACCAACTTCCTGTTCATTAAAGTAGGCTGTTGCAGTATCAATATGCCGATAGCCAGCAGCTAAAGCATCCTTAACTACTTGGCAGGTTGTGCCGTCAGCAGGGATTTGGAAAGTTCCAAAACCGAATGAAGGGATTTCATTACCGTCGTTGAGTTTAAATGTTGGAATATTAGCCATAATTAAGCTCCTCCTTATTTCTCACTATCTTGCACTTGCTTCAAACTGGAGCCAAAAATTTGTTCAATCGTCACTGGATCACGGTGATCAAAGAATTGACTTTCGTTCTTATCAAGGCTAGCCATCTTCTTCATATCATCATCAGAAAGTTCAAAGTCAAAGACATCAATATTTTCAGCCATCCGCTTCTGATGAACAGACTTAGGAATTACCGTGATTCCGCGTTGTAAGAGCCAGCGCAGGATTACTTGACCATTGCTCTTGCCGTACTTGACAGCAATTTCAGCAATGGTTTCGTTAGTAAAAATATTGTGTTTACCCTCGGCAAATGGTGCCCAGGCTTCAACGCGGACATCTTGGCTTTGCGCAAGTTATTATTGCTGTTGCTGGGTTAAGCCTTGTGGGCATTGACTTCTTAACCCAAATGGGATTAGCTGCTGCCGTTGGCGTTGCTTTTGCAATTCTTTCAGCCCTAACCCTCTTGCCAGCTTTAATTTCATTAGTGCATAAACATATTAGACCAGCTAACAATCAAACAGGGAAGCATAAGCAAAAAGCTAAAAATAACGGGCTTGTTGAGCACACTATCATCCGCCACCCATTTGTGACTGTAATCGTCAGTGCTCTTGTTCTGCTTGGCTTTGCAATTCCTTCTGGGCACATGCGGCTTGGAATGCCATATAATGGAGCCTTACCTACCAATCAAACTGAACGAAAGGCTTATGATATTTTGTCCGATAAGTTCGGTGAAGGAATGAATGCCCAATTAATAACGGTTGCCAAGTTAGATAAAAATGCTACTCCAGACGAAAAGCAACAAGATGTAATGGAAATTACTAAGCATCTTTCAGAAATGAAATATGTCAAAATGGCTACTCCAGGGATGATGAGTAGTAGTGGAAAGTATGCAGTCTTTATGGTCATTCCAACCGAAGGACCTGAATCCGTGAAGACCGATCAGCTTGCTCATCATATTAAGAAGTACTCCAACACAACCGAAGATAAAATGAATACCAAGCTGGTTCTGACTGGTACTAATGCTATTAATATTGACATTGTTGAAAAGTTAAATAAGGCAATCCCTATTTTTGCCGGAATCGTAATGGCATTGGCGTTCGTCTTAATGATGATTGTCTTTCGCTCATTCATTATTCCATTAGTTGCGATGGCTGGATTTGGTCTCTCACTTCTCGCTTCCTTTGGGGCACTTACCGCTGTCATGCAGGATGCGGTGTTAAATACTGTCTTTGGCATTAGCAAAGGAGCACCAATTATTGCCTTCCTTCCAGTAATTGCGATTGGAATTCTCTTCGGACTAGCAATGGACTATGAAGTCTTCCTCGTTTCTCGGATTCGCGAAATCTACTTACTAACTGGCGACAATACTAAGGCAGTTAGGACTGGAATGAAAGAAAATGCCAAGGTAATTATCACTGCTGGTCTAATCATGATTTCTGTTTTTGGTAGCTTTGCAATTACATCTAACCCTACAAGTAAATCAATTGGTCTTGCACTTGCATTCGGTGTTTTCTTTGATGCCTTTATCGTCCGCCTAATTTTTGTTCCGGCAATGATTAAACTATGTGGTAAATGAAATTAGGTATTCCCTGGGATGCGGCGCAGTAAAATTGAATATAAAAAATAACTGACTTTAGGAGGTAATCCATCATGACGGTAAGTAACGAGGGCTTTAACAAGCATTGGCCGGAAATGAAATTTAGTAAAAATATGTTGCAGGATGCTTTAATTAAACACGTTCTCGGTCTAACTAATTATCATATGGCGGATATTGGTGAAGTATTTGAAGTAACAGTTAACCTAAAGCATGGCAATGAAGAAAACTGGATCAATTCTTGGTCAACTATGGCTAACCGTCTGCAGAAAAAGGCGCAAAACTACGAAGCAAAGGATAAAAAGATTAATGCGGCAAGTGCTTATCTCCGTGCTTCAACCTACTGGCGAGTATCTTTAATGTATTTCAGTAAGACAGAAGACGATCGGATGAAGGACTATTGTCTGGCCAGCCAAAATTGTTATGATAAAGCTCTTGACTTATCTGATTATCCAGGAACCGCGATTCAAATTCCTTATGAGGATACTACTCTTCCCGGTCATTACTTTACCGCTCCATCCGCTGGGTAAAATGCTCCACTATTAATTGTTGTTCCGGGACGTGATACTTGGGCTGACGATACTCGCTGGGTAACCGATGCTGCAATTAAACGTGGTATTAACGCCTTAACGTTCGATGGCCCCGGTCAGGGAATGACACTACGCCTGCAGGGATTACCATTCAGACCAGACTTTGAGAAGGTCATGAAACCAGTTCTTGATTTTGCTACCAGTTTACCGCACGTCGATAACAATCGGATTGGGGTCATGGGGATGAGTTTTGGTGGCTTCCAAATTCCCCAGGCTGCTGCATTTGATAAGCGGATTAAGATTTGTATCACCGATCCGGGAAACATTGCTTGGGGAAAGGTGATTAGCCAGCGGCTGAAGAAGATTCTTTCCTTACCAAGATCTCTTCGCCCAGCACTACTCGAATATCTGTTAAAGGATTATACTTGGAAACAAGGTTGCTCGGAAGAAAACCTGTTGAACGAGTTGGCAAAATACGATAATACCCAAATAATTAATAAAATATCAGCTAAAACACTCGTTCTTAATGGTGCTGCCGAAGTTAATCCAACAGCTGCTAAAGAATTCTATGATTTGTTAACCTGCCCTAAGGACTACCTACTTTTTGATGAAAATTCCACTGCCCAGCAGCATACCCAAATGGGCGGGTATGCCCCAGCAAGACCATTGACGAGTTTAGCTGCATCTGGGTGGTAGGCTGCTATTCCAATTCCGCAAACTAAACATCCGATCACTAATAATGCATATGTTGGTACATAGCCCAAAGAACTAAAACCAATTCCCGTAATCAAAATCGCTAAAATAATAATCCAACCGGTATTATACTTATCCGAAAAGAAGCCAAATAAGGGCTGAACAACGGAAGATACCAAGTTCATCGCAAAAACTAAGGTTGCTGCAACAGCATAGTTATAATAGTGTTGCGCAATTAGGGTCGGCAATAAGGCTGCTAACGCTCCCTGGCTGAAATCAACAAATAAATGTCCCAGGGATAGGCTATAAATATACTTCGATACTTTCAAACTAATTCTCACTTCCTTTGGGGATTTTAAATTTACTTACATCAATTTTTTCTAGCTGTAATAATTTCTTCTTAATTGATAGCCCTGCAGCATAACCGGTTAGGCTCCCATTGGATCCAACCACCCGGTGACACGGGACAATAATTTCAATATGATTACGACCAACCGCTCCGCCAACTGCCTGCGCTGACATATGCTCTTTATGAAGCCTAGCAGCAGCGATGTCGGCAATTTCTCGGTAAGTCATTACTTGTCCATAGGGGATGGTTAGCAAAATCTGCCAAATCATTTTTTGAAAATCGGTTCCTATTAAATGGAGAGGTAATATAAATGAAGGCTGACGTTGCGAAAAGTATTCATCTAACCATTGCTTAGTTTGCTTTAAAATCGTTGTTTCCATCGATATATTCTGTGACCCAAGGCCGTCCGCATAATATTTATCATTTTCAAACCATAATCCAGTTAATCCCTGATAATCACTCGCCAGTAATATTTTCCCTAAGGGAGACTGATAGCTAGTAATGTACTGCATAAATCAACGTTCCTTTCCTGTACTATTATGATTATATCTTCGCTAAAAGCTATATATTATGTTAATATGTCCAAGAATTATCTAAATATTATCAAAAGGAATATCTATGAATAAATATATTAACTCCAAAAATATTAATGCCCAGTCAGACTTCCCGTATTTAGTATTAGACGTCATTAACCATCATGCGAACCCGATTAACCCCGGATTTAACGTTATGCACTGGCATAGTGATCTGCAATTTATTTACGTATTAAAAGGAACAGTTAATATTAGAACACTAGAAAAGGCTGAAAATCTCTCGGCTGGAGCTGGTGCTTTTATCAATCAAAATGTTGTTCACCAGGTAATTCATCAAAATAACTCTCATTATCGTTCGTTTATTTTTCCAACATATTTCTTAGAATTTTACTTTGGTGGACCAACTCAGCGACTAGTTGAAGAATTAACGTTAAATTCTAACTTGGAACTAATTAAATTTGAGCCAGCCGGTAAGTGGTCAACTATATGCAAAAAATTAAATAATTTATCTCAGTTATTTGAAAATGATCGACAACAACGTCTGTATCCTTATGAAGTTCTAACAACTTTAGTTAATATCTTCTTGGAACTACAAAAAAGAGTCTCACTGCCTCAGCAACAGCAAGACTCCAACGCTAAAATTAGAATAACAGCAATGTTAAATTATATTCAGGAAAATTACCCACAAAAAATTACACTAGCGGAATTAGCAAAGAGTGCCAATATTAGCAAAGCAGAATGCAACCGGTGCTTCCACAATATTTTGCAAACTTCACCCTACAAGTATTTGCTGGAATATCGATTATCAAAAGCTGCAGAACTATTGAAAAAGACAGAGTTGCCAATAAGTGTAATTGCTAATCAGGTTGGTTTTGGTCAAGCTAGTCAATTTGGTAAGTATTTTAAGGCTAAAACTAACCTAACCCCTTTTCAATTTCGTAAAGAATAAACTTGCAAATGATATCTATTTTTATACTGTCGATTTTAATAAATTCGTTTCATTTTTAAAATCGGATATGGATTTCCTTGTTCATCGAGTGGTGACCGTGAAGCAATCTTAAAACCCATGTGTTCATAGAAGCCACGAGCATTCGGATTCTGTTCATTAACTGCCAATTCGTCAATATGGTATTGGGTCATTCCATAGCGAAGTAGTTGACTGCCAATCCCTTTACCGCGTTCACTTGCCGCTACGAATAGCATTTCAAGTTTCGTCTCATTAATTCCCATTAACGCTTTAATTCGATCATTTTCAAGAGCAACTATTAAGTATTGAACGCTACGAAAAGCCTGCGGAACATATTGCTTGATCGTCGCAATTTCTTGAGGACTAAGAAACTGATGGGTCGCAATAACCGAGCTTTCCCAAGTAGCAATTAGTTGTTCCATTTCACTATCGCTGATTGTCGTTAATTCTTTGATTTTCACTTATTTTTCACTCCCTATTAACTTTTAATAATGCCTTCTTTTGTTACGTTTGCTGAGTTTTAATCCATCGTTTGAAATTTGGTATACAGATTTAATCAGCAATGAGGACGATTAATTCACCAAATTCTCTGATTCTTCTCCTTTAGCAAATCTAGTCAGATTCTCCTTAAAGAATTCATATCGACGACGGTGAAATTTAACACCATCGGGAAGACCAGCCGTATGCGGTGTTAGGATGACATTACTTAAATGCCGCAACGGACTATTTATGGGTAATGGTTCTTGTTCAAAGACATCTAAGCAAGCTCCGGCAATTTCATGAGTTTGCAACGCTGAAATAAGAGCAGCCTCATCAACAATACTTCCTCGTGATGTGTTTACTAGGAGTGCTGATGATTTCATTTGCTGAAATGCCTGATAATCAATTAAATGGTGGGTCACGGAAGTCGCAGCAATATGAAGGCTAATAATATCGCTATTTTTGTATAATGTTGACAAATCAACCATTCTAACTCCTGAAATATGCCGTGGATGATGATTAAATGCTAGCACATTCATATTAAGCGCTAATCCAATACGGGCAAGTCTCTCTCCTATATTTCCCAAGCCAATGATCCCTAAAGTTTTTCCGGCAATTTCTGCGCCACTATATGTGAGTTGACTTGCCGGTTGCTGTTCTTTCATAAATTGGTCTAAGTATGGAATATTTTTAAACCAGCTTAGGATTAATGCAAGTGTGTGTTCAACTACTGCATTAGCATTAACTCCTGCAGCGTTGCAAACTTTAACTCCTCGATGAGTACATTCAGCCACGTCAACATTATCATAACCAGCTCCGGTTTGAATTATCTTTAATTGCGGCGCTTGTTTTAGTAGTGATGAATTAACTGGCACATGTTCAGGAATAATTGCTTCTGCAGTCGATAAGTATAATGATGCTGATTGTAAATCTGTAATGTGAACTTGCCATTCTTGAGGAAAAGCTTTATAAATTTCTTGCTTTGTCTTGGATGGAAAATCACCAATAATAAGAACATTCATCCTAACCTTTGACTCCTTTTTAACTTTAACTGCTAATCTTAAAATTCATCTAACCTTATTTATTCTTCAATAAAGCGGTCAAAAAACATTTGGAACGGTCCCAAAGCTCGGAGTAAATGGATTATTCATTACTATAGCTCCTCATTTTATAACTCTTTATAACTTTTCAGATATTTTATAACTTTTTATAACTTCATTCAATTTGCAAACACAATCATTATTTGGTAAGATACTCGTAATTTAATATCAGGCGCTCAAGAACAGCGGGCGAAAAAATAAGAGCTGGATAAGGAAGTTAATTTCCTGTCCAGCTCTTTTTCTTTGAAAGGAGTTATTATGTCTCGTCAAAACAAAATTCTAATGGTGATCACCCTGCTCTGTGGAAGCTTCATCACTGCCTTTTCGGAAACCCTACTCAACAATGGCCTACCAACAATAATGGCGGAGGTCCATGTTAGTGAGATGACCGTTCAATGGCTCAGCACCGGTTACATGCTAGCTGCTGGAATCACCATGCCACTTGCCGCCTATCTTACTAATTCAGTAAAATTAAGAACATTATTTACCGTGACAATGGCTATCTTTTTGGTTGGAACAATTATTTCAGCATTTGCGCCCAATTTTCCTTTACTATTGATCGGCCGACTAATTGAAGGGGTTGCAGTCGGTATCAATATGCCACTCATTCCAAACGTCCTTGCCCTAATCTTTTCCCCACGCCACCGTGGAACTATAATGGGCCTCGCGGGAATTATTATTAATCTCGGTCCGGCCACTGGACCAACCGTTTCTGGAATCATAGTTGATTATTTCAGTTGGCGAATGTTATTTATTATCTTAATTCCGATCTGTATTCTCGTTCTGATTGCCACTCAATTATTCGTTAAAAACATAATTCCATTAAAGCGATCATCACTTGATTTTTCCTCAGTCCTTACGTCAACATCAGGACTAGCTCTTTTGCTATATAGTCTAGGTCGTGTTGGTGAAATGGGACGGTTTGACTGGCTTACATTGTTCCTTCAAGCAGTTGGAATCGCCGTCATGATTTTCTTTGTTAAACGTCAACTCAAGCTTAAGAAGCCATTACTAGAAATGCGGGTCTTTAAAGCGCCCTCTTTCCGCCTCGGCGCAACCCTGGCTCTCCTTAACACCTCGTCCTTAATGGCAACTGAGCTAATGCTGCCGCTCTTTAACCAGAATGTTCTCAAAGTCACACCAACTATCTCTGGGTTAATGCTAATCCCGAGCGCCCTCGTGATGATGGTAGTTTCACCAATTGCTGGACGGCTTTATGACCAAATTGGGATTAAGAAGGTCGCTTTCCTAGGCTTTGGAATCGGCTTGCTGACGACGATTCCAATGGCCTTCTACTCACCGACTACTAGTGTATTTACTGTTACTACCCTGTATGCCTTACGTTGTGGTGGCCTTAACTTAGCCTATTCTCCCGTTAGCGTTTATGGTTTGAATGCTCTTCCTCAGGAGTACGTTGTTTTTATGGTCAACATGAACCAAATTGCGGATGCCTTTGCTAATGCGATGGCTGCTACCTTGCAATCACTCGGCCAAAAGCACGGCATCGCCCATAAGCTTTCAACATCAGTAGCGGCTCTCCAAGGCTTTCATTGGTCCTTTTGGTCGATCGCGGTTCTTAACATTATTGCCTTCTGTCTCTTGTTCAAACTTAAGAATCGGTCGACAGTTGAATTAAAGTAGTTAGACTTGCGTAGCCCGTTATGCATATGCGTTTAATTCACTTTTTGCATAGATAATTACTTAATATGAGTATTTCTTATTTTATTTGATCTAGTTTATAGTAAAGATAACTAAAGAGAACTTTGAAAGGAGTCTTTATCATGGCGAAGAAACAAACTGCTGGACGCGATCAATTAGGTGATTTTGCCCCTAAATTTGCTGAATTAAACGATGATGTGCTATTTGGACAAGTATGGTCCCGAGAAAAGGAATTAAGTCCTCGTGATCGGAGTTTAATCACAGTTACCGCTTTAATCACTAAGGGTGCCTTTGAACAACTTCCTTACCATATGCAAACAGCAAAGAATAATGGGATTACAAAAGAAGAAATCGCAGAAGTTATTACTCAACTTGCCTTTTATGTTGGTTGGCCAAATGCCTGGTCAGCATTTAACGTTGCCAAGAAAGTTTGGGACGATTAATGTTTAGAGGCTGAAAATCAACTCAAAAAACACCGGAAATCAGCTTGCCAGCCGCTTTTCGGTGTTTTTCTCACTCTCTATGAAGTTACTGATGTTTTGATTTTAACCAAAATGATAATACAAAACCAATTAAAGCAAAAATAAAGGAAGCTAAAAATGCGTATCGATACCCATAGTTAAACTGCTCAGTCTGCAACATATTGTTACCTGCTATGTGCTTGCTGCCAAAGGCAATAATCATCATTAATACTGCTGTTCCAAGTGAACCGGCAATCTGGCGAGCAGTCGATGCTGCAGCATTTCCATGAACATATAAGTCAATTGGTAACGCGTTAAGTCCTTCTGTGAACGTTGGCATCATTACAGTAGCAATTCCAATAATTCGGAAAGCATATGCTCCTGCAACAAGTAGCAAATTAGTCTCTGGAGTAAAAAATATCATCGGCATAGTCCCCAAAATAATAATAGCATAGCCGATTAATGAGAGTTTCTTAATACCGAATTTATCATATAGTCTTCCAGCAATCGGACTTGTTATTCCCTCCAAAATCGCTCCAGGTAAGAGCATCAGTCCAGCCTGAAATGCTGAAAGGCCATGAACTCGTTGTAAATATAGTGGTAAGACTAGCTCAACACTAAGTAATGCGATATTACTAATTGCACTTAAAATAGTCGTTAAATTAAAAGTATAATTCCTAAAAACGCTTAAATTCACCAATGGCTTTTCTAACTTTAATTGGCGACAGCAGAAAAATACTAATACGACAAAACCCATTATTGTGATAAAGCCGTTTGTAAAATTAATTGTTCCTATATTACCAATATCAGAGAAGCCATATAATAGCGCCCCAAAGCCAAGACAAGATTCTACTACGGATACCCAGTCAACTCTTTGCGTTCGGTCAATTTTATTAACATTTTTAGCATTAAAAAGACTGATAGCTAGTAAGATAATAGTTAAGGGAATTAAAATTCCAAATAACCATTTCAATCCTAGGTTATCAATGATCCATCCACCAGTCGTTGGACCTAGTGCTGGGCCAAATGCGATCACCAAACCAATTACTCCCATAATAAAGCCTCGTTTTTCTTGAGGATAGAGTACAAGAACTACATTTTGAATTAAAGGAATCATTGCACCAGCAGCAATCGCTTGAATTAATCGTCCAAGTAGTAATAGCCAAAAATTACTTGCTAAGAAGCCGCAAGCTGAACCGAGTAAGAAAATCAGTAACAAGCTAATGAAAGTATGTTTAGTATTAAAGCGGTGAAAAACCATGCAGACAAAGGAATCATTAATCCTGTCACAAGTTGGTAGCCGGTGCTGACCCATTGCGCTATTGACTGGCTAACACTGTACTGATTAATAATTGTTGGCAAAGCATTATTGAAAAATGTTTCGGTGAGCATCATTATAAATGCTCCGAAGATTAATACTGCTATCATTTTTACTTTTTGCTTATTAGGTGTGTCAATTGTAATCATAAATTTTCCTCCTTATAAATGTAGCGAGCTACATTTATGCCTAAAAATAAAGCAGGTTATTGCAAATTATTAATCATCTGATGCAATACCTGCTGAAAAGTATCGTAATCTGACTTTTTAATATTATCTCGTAATCTTGATTCCATCTTCTTAGCTGGATCCCGGATTATCTTCAGATTTTCTTTCATAAATTGTTGTCCTTGAGTTGATAACATTAAAATAATTTGACGCCTGTCCTGATCACTTGTAGTTGTTTCAACTAAATTCAATGCAACCAATCGCCGAATTATTCCTCGCACAGTAGGGTGACTAATTTTGAACTTTAATTCAATCTCTTTTTGGGTTACCGTCTTTTGATGATCATATAAAAAGGCTAAAATTGAAATTTGGGTCCCCGTTAAGTTAATTCCATTGGCAACCAATTGGGCATTCATCTTTTTTTCAATCAAAATACTCAGAGTTTTGATTTGTGGTCCAATATAATCCTGTGTAGGTAGTCTTTTTGACTTCATTTTTGAGCATCCCCTCTCTCTCAATATGTGTAGCTTACTACAGATTATTAAATAATACAAGAAAAGCACATAATTTTACTCCTTCCGTTTGGTTGCTTTTCTCTACTACTTATTTAAAGTTCGCTCTTTTTGACAGCGATTACTTTCCTTGCCCAGTCAGTAAAACAAGTTCATACTAATAGTATCTGTCAATTATGAAATAATTTAGCTTATTTGCCCTTTTAATGTTTACTTCTCTGGCATTATTCTTGGCATCCGTACAACCAAAAATTAAATTAATGCTTTAAAAAATACCACCTAACAAATACAAATATTTGAAGTGCCTCATAATTGTTAGACAAAAGTTCTAACGATTGTGAGGCACTTTTTATGACTAAATACAAACCTGACTTTAAAGCTAAAATTGTCCACGAATATCTGACTACTCCACAAAGTTCTCGAGCCTTGGGGCGCAAATACAGTATCAGTAGCCGACTGATCAGGAAATGGATTCAAAGATATCGCTTAAGTGGGATAGACGCCTTGAAACGGCGTCGTCATCCACGAACCCTTACCGCAGATTTTAAGTTGAGTGTGATAGACTACTACCAAACTCATGAGGAATCGATGGTTAAAGTAGCGGCTCGATTTGACGTGCAAGCGTGCCAAATTTCACTTTGGCGGTCACAGTTCAAGCGAGATGGTATTGAAGCCTTGAAACCTCACCCGAAAGGTAGGCCGTCAAAGGTGAAACATACTAAGAAACGACTTCGTCGTCTTACTAATAAGACTGAAGTGGAACGTTTAAAAGAAGAACTTGCCAAGAAAAGCCAAGAACTCTATGACACAAAATTGGAACGTGACATCTTAAAAAAATCGTTGGCCCTGTTCGGACCCTCCAAGGCAAAGAGAAAACGCAAATAGTTGATCAGATCAGGGCAGATCAAGCATCGCTACCGAAGAAATATCGCTATAAGATTGGTGACATTCTCCATAAAATCAACCTTCCTAAGGCTACTTACCATGATGAGCGCAAGCGCATCGCTAACCATCATGATAAATATGCGAGTGTTAAGCAAGTGATTCTTAGCGTGGCTAAAGAAGGGCAAGTCCGCGGACGATGGACCTACGGTTATCGTCGCGTGAACCAAAAACTGCGGGCAATGGGCATTCATTTGGCGGACATGACGGTGAACAAGTTGATGGCGAAATTAGATGTTCAAGTGGCACTGTATAATCGCCACCGTAGTGGTAAATACTCATCTTATGAAGGTAATGTGGGCACAGTTGCGGATAATCTACTAAAACAACAATTTCAGGCCACCATTCCTTATCAAGTCCTCCACACAGATGTTTCTCAAGTTCGCTTAGCTAATCACAGTTGGGCTTATATTTCCTCAATTATCGATGAAGCCAGTAAGGAAGTTTTAGCCTTCCAATTGAGTCAACATCCTGATCGACAGTTGATTACCGCTACTCTCAACGAGCTATGTACAAAGCTGCCTGATAATGCTCAACCAATTATTCATTCTGATCAGGGGTGGCACTATCAACTGGGGTACTATACCCAAAAGTTAGCTGATAATCACTTTATTCAAAGTATGTCCCGTAAGGGAAATTGTCATGATAACGCACCAATGGAGAGTTTCTTTCACCTGTTTAAGACAGAGTTATTAGATGGTTTCCCACCATGTAAAGACTTAGCTGAATTAAAATCACTCTCAGCTCAATGCATTCATTACTTTAATTACCAACGTATCTCCTTAAAAACAAAAGGTATGACTCCGGTTGAATACCGAAATCATACCTTGGTAGCTTAAATAATCAATTTTGTCTAACTTTTTTGTTGCACTTCAAGGAGATCCCTTTGAAGTAAATTACTGGTTATTCTCTTTTATTATTTTCTGAATAGTTATCACTATCATAGCCTCTTTGAAAACTATAATTTACTGATCGTCGACGACCACACCATTACGATCTGGATGTAAAACTTCAATGCGATCAGATAATCCTTTCTTGCGGAGTGCTTCAATAAATGCTGCCGTTTTGTCTGGGGTAATCATTGTCATAACTGTGGGACCGGCTCCACTTAAGTATGTCGTTGCACCATAGACATGACCTACTTGCCGAATTGGCATTAACTCCGGTACCAGTTGGGCCCGATACTGTTCATGGAAGTTATCAGCCTCCATAAGTTCACTTACCAATGAGTAATCTTGTTTAAATAAAGCTGCTACTAATGTATTAGCAACTGCACTGGCATGGATGGCAGAATGGTAGTCTAACTGACGTGGTAAAACCGCCCGAGCTTTTTTGGTTGCTAAGCTATACGCTGGGATATAAGCCACAAAATCATATGGTGGTAAAGGAGCTTCCACAGCATCAAAATGCTGGTCAATGTTAGTCCCTACTACTAAACCACCAAGGATTGCTGGAGCAACATTATCAGAATGGCCCTCAATTTGACTGGCAATTTCTACCATGGCCGCCTTAGTTAATTTTAGATTCGCTAGCTGGTTAGCTAATTCAATACCAGCCACAATTGCGCTGGAACTGCTTCCTAAACCATGAGTAACTGGAATATCACTACTTACTTCAAGATGTTGGTGAGAAAGTTGGGGCGCTACTTGGAGCGCTGTTTGTACGATCATATTATGTTTATCATGCGGTAAATCTCCTAATTGGTGATCGATTTGCCATTCTTTAGCAGCGCCTTTTACCGTTACAGTTAAATACAGCGAAACCGCAAGCCCAATTGAATCAAAGCCCGGACCAAGATTAGCACTGGAGGCAGGAACCTTAATTTTCATTTAATCATCCCCTATTATTTCAAAACCTTATAAGCAGCATCAAGATTAATGGTTGGCTCGCTAGCAATCTGCGCTTTAAATTCATGTAACTGTGACTCGCTCATTGCATGCGTAATAATTACTATTCGAGCTATTCCATTTGCTTCTGTTTGGGTGATTTGACTAAAACTAGCATTAATTTCTGTCATAATTTGCGTTAACTTCAGCATTTGACCAGTTATATCCGGCATCGTAATGGATAAAAAGTATGGATAAGCAACTTGATCAGTAGTAGCTGGAATATAACGCTGCTGATAATTATTAAAGAAGTTACCGTTAGTTTTCAAAACAAGATTTTTAGTAACTGAAGTAATATCACTTAAAACACTATTGGCAGTTGGCAATCCACCTGCACCTCGACCATAAAATAGAGTATCTCCTACCGCTTGTCCAGTGACCATTACTGCATTGTATTCATTATTAATGGTAGCTAGTGGATGATCTACTGGAACCAAAACCGGAGCCACTTCGACAAAGACACCATCATTAATTACTCGCGAAATTCCTACTAGCTTAATTACATAACCAAATTTCCCCGCTTGTTGAACATCGAATGCACTCAATCGATCAATCCCGGTTACGTTAAAATCATTAATCGTTAATTGAATACCAAAGGCAAATTGACTAAGGATCACCATTTTAAACGCAGCATCTTTTCCAGTAACGTCATTTGTTGGATCTGCTTCAGCAAAGCCTAATTTTTGTGCTTCGCCTAATGCTTTTTCATATGACCACCCTTGCTGACTCATCTGTGTCAAAATGTAGTTAGTGGTTCCGTTAACAATTCCCTTAACTTCCGTTATTTTGTCAGCAGAAAAACTATTATTAATTGTCCGTAAAATTGGAATTCCCCCAGCGACACTTGCTTCATACATTAAATCACAATGATTATCATGAGCTAATTTACTTAATTCTGGTCCGTAAGTTGCAATTAGGTCCTTATTGGCAGTTACAACATTTTTTCGGGAGTGGAGGGCCATTTCAATATATTCCTTTGCGGGATGAATGCCGCCAATCAACTCCACAACAATTTGAATTTCTTGATCATCAATAATTTCTTGAATATCAGTCGTTAAACCAATTTCTCCCTGGACCTTCTGATGACGCTCGGGATGTTTTACTAATACTTTTTTAACATTAAGTTGCCGACCGGTGACATTAGCCACCTTGTCTTCATTATTCTGAATCATTTGCAGTACACCAGATCCAACTGTTCCAAGACCCAACATTCCTACCTGAACGGTTTCCATAATGCCACCTCATTTTCTCATCATTTTTTCATTTTTTGATTGTAACATACCACCAAGACAGGTACAATATCAAACAAAGAGTTACGATTTTAGTTGTAATAGGAGGCACTCATATGCAATACCGTAGTACGCGTGGTTCAATTGATGATACTTTAAACGCACCCCAGGCCATTATTAAAGGACTTGCTGACGATGGTGGCCTGCTAGTTCCCGTCAAATTTCCTTCTTCATCTTTACCAATCGAAAAATTGCCGAAGATGACTTATCAACAAATTGTACAACTGATTCTAAACCTGTTTTTTGACGATTTTACCTCTGAACAGCTACAAAAGGGTATCGAGCAGGCTTATGGTGAACAATGGGACAATCAGCAAATTACCCCTATTTCTAACCATCATTCAAATAATTACTATCTAGAACTTTTTCATGGACCAACCTTAGCTTTTAAGGATATTGCCTTACAAATCCTTCCCCATTTAATGACCTCGGCAGTTACCATTGAACAAATCAGTAATAAAATTATTATTTTAACTGCTACTTCTGGTGATACGGGGACAGCAGCTATGCGGGGATTTAGTAATCAGTCTGGTACACAAGTAATTGTCTTTTATCCTCATGGGGGAGTTAGTCCCGTTCAATTGAAACAAATGCTAGGTCAACGAGGGAATAACCTTACTGCTATTGCGATCGAAGGTAATTTTGACGATGCCCAAACTGAAGTCAAACGAATTTTTAACGACACCACATTTAATCAGCAACTACAACAAAACGGCTATCAATTCTCCTCAGCTAATTCAATGAATATCGGGCGCTTAATTCCACAGATTGCCTATTACTTTAGTGCCTATGGTCAACTAGTAGATAAGGGTAAAATTAATGTCGGCGATGCCCTGAACTTTGCTGTTCCTACTGGTAATTTTGGCGATATTCTAGCTGGCTATTACGCTAAAAAGTTAGGATTACCAATTAATAAATTGATTTGTGCCTCTGATGAAAATAATGTCCTGACCGACTTTTTCAAAACCGGAAAATACAACCGTCAGCGTCAGTTTTACTTAACCAATTCACCCGCAATGGATATCTTAGTATCCAGCAATTTAGAACGACTATTATTTGATTTAGCTGGTAATAATGCTGAATTGATTAGTGAGTATATGGATCAATTAGCACAAGAAGGTCATTATCAAGTCAACTCGGTTATTAAGGCGCAGTTAGATCGTCAGTTTGCTGCCGGATTTGCAACTCAGGATCAAGTCGTCCAAGAGATCCACCAGGTTTATAAAGCGGATGGTTACCTAATCGATCCGCATACGGCTGTTGCTTCATTTGTTACTAAGCAATACCAAGCCAGCCATAGTGATAAAACACCAACGGTCATTGTATCAACGGCTAGTCCATATAAATTCCCTGAAACAGTTTACAAGGCTATTACGGAACAAGCTGTTTCAACACCAGGACTAACAGCCATTCATGATTTGCAGAAAGTTGTCCAACAACCGTTAAGTAACAATGTTCAAGCCTTATTTGAACAATCAATTCGAACTGAACTGGTAATTCAACCAGCTAAAATGGAAAAAACGATTAGTAAGTTACTTGCTTCAACGTATTAATAATTTTGATCGTTTTAAATTAACCGAAGCACCCTAGAAATATTCGCAATTCTAGGATGCTTCGGTTTTTGCTAATTATTACTATAGGTTCTTCTTAAAGAAACTATCAATTTTATCAAACGGAATGTAATCATGGTCACCACCATCATATAAATCAGTATGGGTTGCGCCGGGCACAATTACTAATTCCTTGTTGTCACCCTTCAACTTCTTAAAGGTATCTTCACCCATGTAACGTGAGTGAGCCTTTTCACCATGAACAATCAAAACTGCATTCTCCAGGTCTTCGGGGTGAACCAAGATCTTAGTATTCATCCAAGCTGGCTGACTCTGCAAGACCCAGCCTTCATTGGAGTTAACGGAACGCTTGTGATAGCCACGCTTAGTCTTGTAGTACGCACTATATTGCTTAACAAAGTCCGGTTGATCATCAGGAGCTGGGTAATCATAGCAACCACCGGCTTTAGCTACATCCTTTTTACCATATTCTTTAGTACGTTGCTCAGCAATTTGCTTTTTGCTTGCATAACGTTCTTCCGTGGTTCCCTGATCGAAGTAGCCCCATGAGCCGACACGTGGCATATCATACATCGTTACCGCAGCAGTCGCCTTAATTTGGGGATCAATCGCTGCAGCATTGAGAGAAATTCCTCCCCAACCACAAATACCGATAATGCCGATTTCCTCTGGATCAACATTATCTAGGTTACTTAAATAGTCCACTGCAGCTTGGTAATCTTCAGTATTAATATCCAATGAAAAAACATCGCGGACATCGCCACCACTTTCGCCAGTAAAGGATGGATCAAAGGCAATTGTCAAGTAGCCCCGTTCCGCCATCGTTTGAGCATACAAGCCACTAGACTGTTCCTTCACTGCCCCGAAAGGTCCAGCCACTGCCAATGCCGGTAACTTGCCTTCGTAGTTCTTCGGTGTGTATTGGTCTGCTGCTAAAGTAATACCAAAGTGGTTAGTAAAAGTTACTTTTTTGTGATCAACTTTATCGCTTTTAGGAAATACCTTATCCCATTCTTGAGTTAAATGTAATTCTTGCATTGTTATCTCTCCTCGTATACGTATGAAATATTTTCTCTTGCTGGAATATCGTGAGTAATAATTGACCCAGCACCAATTACCGCATCAGTTCCAATATGAACATTCGGCAAAATAATTACGCTTCCACCAATTTTTATATAATCAACTGTCTTTATTATATTTTCCCTTTGCTATGATGTGAAATACTTATATAATATGATTAAAAATAGCTTTTAGTTATGGGAAAGGATCATATGGAACTTCGGGTTTTACGTTACTTTCTCGCTGTTGCCCAACAACGAAATATCACCAAAGCTGCTCGAGAACTACTAGTATCTTAACCGACATTATCAAAGCAACTAGCAGATTTAGAAAGTGAACTTGGTGTCAAATTATTTATCCGTGGGCATCGGCAAATTACTTTAACAGACGAAGGCGAGTATCTCCAAGCCCGGGCAAAAGAAATTATTCAACTTGCGGACCAAACAGCCACTAATATTCAAAAAGAACAAGTTGTTACTGGGACACTCTCAATTGGTGCTGGCGAAAGTATTGGAATGCAACGAATCATGGAAGTACTAAGCGGGATTATTCAGGACTATCCTGATGTTAAAATTCGACTAGTCAGCGGAAATGCTGATGAAATGGAAACTGCATTAAAAACACGGTACCATTGATTTTGCGGTCTTAATGGCTCACCGTAGTCTTGACAGCTACCATCATCTTCAATTACCGGAAACTGATCGGTGGGGATTAGCCATGCAAAAAGACGATCCCCTTGCTCAAAAAAATGTTATTGGGCCCGCTGATCTTATTGGTCTTCCGCTTCTGGTATCCGAGCAAGCTCTTGATGAACACCGCTTCCAAGATTGGTGGGGTAACGTAGGAAAAGAAATTAACATTATCGGTACTTACACGTTAGTTTTTAATGCGGAGTTAATGGTTAAACAAGGGAGTGCCTACATTCTTACTTTCGATAACCTCCTCAACACTTCAAACAACAGCGAACTCACCTTCCGGCCGCTTTCACCATCTATTTCTGAATCAACAAATATTATTTGGAAAAAGAATGTCACCCAATCTAAAGTAGCTAAGTTATTTACCCAGCGATTATTGGCATCATTAGACTAGAATAGCTTATTAAAATAGGGCCCGTGGCATTACTGCTACGAGCCCTTATTTATTATTCGATATAGAGAGAATAATTAAAATTTGACTTTCATTTCTGATGTGCCAAAAATAGCACCAACGATAATTATATTTTTCTTTGAATTAATTCGATAAAAGATTCCATAACTACTGCCAATCAAAAGTCGATATGTCTGTTCAGTAAAGCCATACAAATTAGTAACATCTTGACCAAGTCTTGGAAAATCTTTCAATAATCTAATCTTTTTATCAATATGAAACGTAAATTGATCGATCTTTTCTGGAGATAATTTTAGATGGGTTTGCCAATATGAAATAATTTGATCTAATGAAGTGGCAAAGTGACTGGTATATTTAATCTTCATCTTGTCCCCAACCATATTTTCCAAAGCGCTGCTTCATATCTTCTTCAGTAAGTAGCTTATCAGACTCAAATGATTGTTCAATCATTTTTCGATCATGTTCTATATCAGCCGAACTTGCAATAGGACGATACTGAATTGTCCCATCGTCTAATAGTTGTGGTTCAAATAATGCATTTTCACAGACCTTAAACTGAGCGGGGACAGTTAAAGTCAGTGAAGTACCCTGCCTTCGTGCCTTAACAGTTTTATATCTCATCATACCCACCTCACATATAATTATAACATAATTATATGTGAGACTTTACTTTACATCCTTAGGCAACAAACCATCCGGATTTTTATCAAGAGCACCGACGATTTCGTGAGCGGTGTATGGTTCTTCCAAATATGCCACTTCATCTGGTGTTAATTCGATCTCAACGGCCTTGGCAGCATCATCTAAATATTGCTCTTTAGTGGCGCCAATAATTGGTGCAGTAACGCCCTTCGCCCACTGCCAAGCAAGGGCAATCTGTGACATCTTAACATTATGCTTTTCCACTAATTCTGCCACCCGTTTAATAATCGGCAAGTCTTGTTGTTCGGCATGATCATACTTAGAACGAGCTGAAGTATCAACTTGACTACGCTTCGATGAACTATCCCAGGTTGACCGTGCAAGGTGACCACCAGCCAGTGGACTATATGGCATTAACATTACCCCATCTTGTTTACAAATCGGAATTAGCTCACGTTCATCTTCGCGGTAAAGCAAGTTATAGTGGTTCTCCATTGCCACAAATTGGTGCCAGCCGTTTTTCTCCGCAATGTGCTGCATGTTCTGGAACTGGTAGCCATACATTGCAGACGCCCCAATCGCACGAACTTTTCCTTCTTCAATAAGGTTATTAAGTGCTGCCATTGTTTCTTCAATTGGGTGATCATAATCAAATCGGTGAATGATATATAGGTCAAGGTAGTCAGTGCCTAAGCGCTTCAAAGTTCCATCAATTTCACGATTGATTGCTTCTTTTGACAAGCGACCATCATTAAAATAAACCTTACTGGCAATTGCCACTTGATCTCGCGGAATTTGGTGCTTCTTTAGTGATTTCCCAATAAATTCTTCACTAGTTCCCGCACCGTAGACATTCGCTGTATCGAAAAAGTTAATCCCTAAATCGAGGGCATGTTGGACCATCTTATCAGTTTGATTCTCGTCTAAAATCCACCGATAAGTTTTAACCGCGGGAATCCCAAAACTCATCCCCCCGACCGCTAACTTGGAAATCTTGATGTCTGTTCCTGGAATATAACTGTACTTCATCTCAGGCACTCCCCTCACTTTATTAATTATCAGTATAGGAGCTGCCAATAATGATGTTAAATACTTATAGTTAATAGTTAAGCATTCAATTAGTGTATATTAAAAAGTATCAATCCAGCTTCTTTTACTAATTATTCGATTGTCTTGGATTATTGCGATTCAAGACATAACGGCGGATTAAGTCAAGGACTTCCCGATTCTGCGGTAGTGCCGAATGTTGGGCTAATTTCCCGGTAACTGTGACCTGAGTATAATGTTTTACGATTCCTTGATAAATATACTTTCCCGCAAGAACACTACTGAGCGGCACCAGTCCATCTTCAACATAGTTTTCCGAACCCGCCACCGAATACATTGTGAGATTACTTGGCAAGTTTTTCCGGTATTTGATAAAATCAGTCAACATCTGTGTTCGTCGGTTAGAAGGTTCTGCAAAGTTATACGGGGTTCCGATGGTCATCAACCGTTTAATCTTAATTTGACGTTCATTAAAATAATGTTCCAAAAAGTAAGTATAGATTAAGCCACCGTTTGAATGACCGATCCCCTTGAAGTTGTTGAAATTATACTGTTCTTTCAGCTGGTTAAAGGCCACGTTAAACATTTTTGCCTGTTTCTTGATATTACTATAGCCATCATGGTTGTTTTCAAAGCCGACAACAATAAATGGTTCGTTATCATTCTGCCGGATTTGTCCAGAATAGGTAATTTTTCCACTATTATATACTTTAACTTTCAACAGACTATGATTTCGGTGATCCATTTGGTTAATTCGAGTAACTAGTGTATCAAACCGATTAACAGTTGCGCTACTCCCGGGGATCATAATTACCGGTGACATTCGTGATTGTTGCCGTTTTTGAAGGACACTGACGCTTTGATGGGACCAACAATAAGAAAAGAAGGTCAGAAAACCGAAGATCAGGACAAATATCACAATGATAATTCGTTGACGCTTAGTCATCTTGATGTTCCTCCTTCTTGCTTATTTTCTCTTCAACCTTAAAAGCTAACTTAATAAACGGAATATAGACCGCAACATCAATAATCAGCAAACAAATTGAAATTGCTAAAGCGCGCCAGTCACCGCCCGTTCCGATAAACGGGATCAGAATTCCTGGCGTTCCGTTCGGTACTGGATATACAATCGGCGGAATTGCATGAATGAAAATAAGCACACTAGCAACTAACATATTAAACACTGGCAAGAAGACAAACGGTAACAGAAATACAGGGTTAAGAAAAACTCGCGACCCAAATAAAATCGGCATCCCCGTATTAAAGATTGCTGGAAAGGTACTCCAACCAGCGATCCTTTGCTGGTTCTTTTGTTTTCCAACCCATAAGATACCGATAACTAAGGCCAAGGTCACTCCAATTCCACCAAAGTTAGCAAAACCATTATAAAGCGATGATGGAGTAAACGGGTATGGCACGTTAACTAGTGTTTTATGAGTTAATGCATACGTTAAATTACTACTAATTTCATTACTATATGCGCTTGCTGATAAGCTAATCGGCTCACCAAAACCAAGCCAAACAATGATCGTATTAATAAACGAAAGCGAAATATTTAATAAATAATTGCTGTTTTGGCTAATTAACGAACTTAACACCTGAGTAGCTGTGGCATCAAGATTAAAAACCCGTAATAAAGCATATCCAATATGAAGCAAAAACGCGCCAGTAATGATTAACGCAAATAATCGTAAATTACTCAGGTTCTTCTTCATTAGTTGCGGACTAGATAAGTAAATATCAGCTATTTTTAATTCATGTCCCCATTTTGTAAAGATCATCCCGATTACATAACCAAGTAAAATAGCGACGATCAACCAACCGGCATTATAGTAGCGCATATCAATTGTTTGCCCGCCACGAATACTGTGGAAGAAAAGCAAGATATAACTGATTACCGCGGTTAGTCCAGCAATCATATTGGGGCGATGGTAGTAATAAGTCGTTAAGTTTGCACTCATAAATGCTGCATACGGGGAAATTAACCCGACCGTTACCAGAGTTGCATCCCTAAATAGTTGTCGCCAAAATTGCATTTGCGGTAACCATTGACGAACACGAAAAATATTGGCTAGAAACCCATTAGTCGCCAAAAAATTCGTGCTGATTACCCAAGTAAACGAGCCGACTAGTACGATTGGAAATAAAACAATCATTGTTCGCTGAAAAATTTTGATGAATGTCCGTTCATTAACCCAGATAGCCCACTTAACAAACCACCGTTCTTTTTTCATATGATTCCTCCTCGTATATTAAAACAAAAAAGAGACCGAACCAATTTCAGTCTCTAAATTATAGCCTTATTATCATTCGCTAACAATCACCAATGCTCCTCAGTTGATTCATAATTATTTGATTGCTTTACCTAGTTCATATGCTTCTTGAGCATGTTGAGCTAACTTCTTTTCGTTCCAGGAATCCGCTGTCAGGACACTACCAACTTGATCCCATCGCATGTAATTAAGTAATTGCTTAAAGTATAGCTTTAATGAAGCAAAAGCATCTTCCTGACCATAGCCAGAAATTAAAGTAATTGCCTTCTTACCGCCGTGCAATTCATGATTGTAATTATAGAACCGATCAATTACCGCCTTAAGAGCAGCGTTAACCCCGTAATAATAAAGCGAGCTAACAAGAACTACAATATCAGCGTCCAATAGCTTAGGCATTACCTCTTGCTTAATAATGTCATCCGGCTCCACTTCGATTTCTTGTCCTGGGTGATTATCTTCCAGCTGAATCATTGAAAATTCATTAATTCGCCGTCCAGCATCAAACCGATATACTTCGTTGCCTGCTTCAGTTGCCCCTTTAATAAAGGCATCTGCTAGTCTTTCTGATGTTCCTGGATGGTGCGGACTACCAGTTAAAACGACAATCTTTTTCATTTGAATCGCTCCTTTTCTATCTTCATTGTAATTAATTACCTCCCAAAAATAAAAGACTTAAATTGCATGATTAACTATGCAAAAAGATTATCTTAAAATTACTTTCTCTTTGACATGCTCCCACCAGTTAGGGTAAATATAATTAGCGACAGTACGCCAATTGCAATTAATTGATTGACTAACATTCTTCTTCCTCCACTGTAATACTTCTAATTTACATATCGCTATTTAACGATATGTTGTTCTAAAAATAAAAGAAGAATCACTATAATTCTTCTTTAATCAGATCCCCCAGCTCTTGAACTGCTTGCTCATTTCGACGGTAGTATGTCCACTTACCATGTCGCTCTGAAATTACAAGTTCTACCTCCTCAAGCATGTTCAGGTAAGATGAAATTGTTGATTGAGCTAATCCAGACTGATTAACCAGGTCACCAACACAAACGCCACCATAATTTTTGATTTCTTCTCTTATCGGTAAACAGGTTGGTACTGTGATTGTCTTTTCAGGATCCTTTAACCAATGCAAGATTTCAAGACGTGTCTTGTTTGCTAACGCCTTAAATAGTTTTTCATTTAATTTCATGATTTCATTATATCGTCATTTTTCGATATGTCAATACTATCCCAATAAAAAAAGAGACTGCGAATTAACTCAGTCTCTTAACTGCTTGTGCTGGGAGCAACGAACGAAACCAGTTAGCCTTGTCCCAGCGCCAATTAACCTAATTCATTCGTTTAGTCAAAAAGCGGACTAATGTAACGGCATTAATTAGAACTACAATAGCAACAACAAACGTTAGCCACCCAAAATCATAAATTTTGAATGAGCATAAGTAACCCGCTAACGTTGAAAAGACAAAGATCGTTTTGACTACCGAATTAACTTTCAAGTGAGTTTTATTATAGTAATTAGCAATTGCTAAGCCAAGATAAAATAGCGTAATTCCCCCGTATAAGAAAGTAATTGCAAAGATATGGTTGGCTTCTGGTTCGCTAATAAATTTGAGCGCCACTGTCACTAAGCTGAGGCCAAAAAGAATAAAGTAATGAAGGTATATCAGTAAATTGCCCGTTTCTTTTGCCCGATGCTCATCAATTAAGTGATCAAACTCAACAATATAAGTAAAGAACAACCCTACAACTACGGTAAAAATTAGAATCGAAGGCCACGAGAGACTGGAGAGACTGGATTGAGTAAAGTAGCTGGCAATCCCCACGATCGTTTCACCGAACATCACAATAATCAAAGCAGTTAAACGCTCAAGAATATGTGAAAAGATAATTGGGTGTTGGTGTGTATACTTACCGGTAAACCCGGGAGCGATCCAACTGATGATGATCCCCACTAAAGCAATACTAATACCAAATGGGTTATAAAATAAGCCACCAATCAATAGGGTAACCGTACGAAATCCAAGAATCCTTGTAAAAGCTGCCGCAATCTTTTTATCAACCTCTTTTTTCACTTGAAAGTACGTTATTAAATACTGTAAACACAAGGTTAGTGATAACAATCCGGCAGCAATAAAAAAGGTCGCTAAGTTCTGGTCAAAGGTTGCGGTAAAGGCATTTGACATGTAAAGAACGATTGTCATGTCAATGAACGAGAACACGATATTCGTCCATGATGATTGGCCGTACCGGTTCGTAAAGACCATTTGAACCATCCATGAGTTTATAAAAACGATGATTACTAAGAAAAAGATTCCCAGCGTTGTTAAGTTAATGACTCCATGATGAAGGTGGTGAATTAATCCCGTTGCCTGTGAAACCATGTAAACAAAGACTAGATCATAGAACAGCTCAATCAGTGACACGCGCTTGGTTAGGGTATTAGCCACATTCATTCCTCCCTTTTTTATTTAAGAATAACAAAGTAATCACGAAAAAAACAATCCTGTCAAAGGCAAAACTCTTCAACAGGATTCTATAATGCCCTATTTCCCCATAAGTTAAATACTTATAGATCAATTATTTCCGGATCATACCCCTGTTCTTTGATAAACTTCATCAAATCAGGTGTCTTAATAAAAATCGTATGGGTATTAACATTAGGATGGAAAGTAAGGATCGGGTCCTCCGCCAGCATTTCCTGATCAAAGTAAACTTTGACATTATGTTCCTCGTTATTCATCAAGCCAAATGGTGAAACTACTCCTGCATGAGAACCTAGTTGTTCTTGCAAGTCACTTGGTCGAGCCATTGATACCCGCTTAGCTCCAGTTAATTCTTGGAACTTCTTAAAGTTCATTGACTTCTGATCATCCATAATTACCAGATAAAAATGCTTTTTCTTCCCCTTCAGAAACATCGTCTTTGTCCGAACACCCTCATGACCTTCAATGTACTTATCCGCTTGCTCGGTTGTTTCTGCAGCAGGATGATCAACCATTCCATACTCAATGCCTAGTCGGTCAAGCTCGTTAATTACCTGTTCATACGTTCCTTCTGCCATATCTATCACCACCATTTTAATAATTATATTATATCATTTCATATTTAATTAAATTCTGTAATTTAGATAGCTTTCACCTATAAAAACTGCTAAAATCATCTTCAGAAAGCGCTTTATTAGGCATAATAAAAAGTGTTGGCTATTTTGAAGAGCTTTACGCTAAACATAAAAAGGATAGTGATAGTTATGACAGAACCATTATTTTTAAAACCAGTCTTTCACGAAAAGATTTGGGGTGGTCGTCGGTTAGCTGAAGATTTTAATTACGATATTCCAGACGGGACAATTGGAGAGTGTTGGGCAATCTCCGGACATCCCCATGGCCCTAACGTAATTGAAAATGGTGAATTTAAAGGACAACTCCTTCCAGATGTTTACGCACAGCATCCAGAAGTATTTGGCAATCCCAAATCAAAGGTCTTTCCACTATTAACTAAGATTCTCGATGCTGAAGCCAGCTTATCGGTTCAGGTTCACCCAGATAATGCGTATGCTGAAGAACACGAGCATGAATTAGGGAAAACTGAATGTTGGTACGTTATTCACGCTGATGAAGGTGCTTACCTAACTTATGGCCATACAGCTAAAACTCGTGAAGAGCTCAAAGAAATGATTAACAACCATGAATGGCAAAAGCTTTTCGATAAAAAGCCTGTTAAGACTGGTGACTTTGTTTACGTTCCATCAGGTACTATCCACGCCCTTAATAAGGGAATTGTCGTTCTTGAAACCCAACAAAGTTCAGATACTACTTACCGAATTTACGACTACGATCGGGTCGACAAAAAGACTGGTAAGAAACGTGATCTACACTTGAAGCAATCAATCGATGTTACTACTGTTCCATTCAAAGAACCTGAACTACATATTACCTCTGAAAAAATTGGCAATTCTGAAGTAACGACTTTAATTACCCAACCTGATTCACCATTCTTTAGTGTTTATAAGTGGGATGTAAATGGTAAATTAACAAGAAAGCATGAACATGGGCCATATACCTTAATGTCAGTTATTGATGGTGAAGGGACCCTAACCGCTGATGGTAAGACATACCCATTAAAGAAGGGTGTTCATCTTCTAATGCCGGCAACTATTGATGAATGGCAATTGGATGGTAAGATGCTGATTATTGCTTCGGAATCGGTAGAATAGTATTAACTAATATTTAATAAAATATGGGCTAGCAAAAATGAGAAAAACAATCTCTAGTTCTGTTAGCCCATGTTTTTATTGTGAATTAAAATTTTAAACTCAAAATTTATATTAATATTCCCTAGTCAGCCAGTTGCTCATAGTAACCATCATCAACTTTTTCTAGCCATTCACTAGTCCCCTTGGTAATTGCAATGTGGGAGAACCAGGAGTCCTTAGTAGCGCCATGCCAGTGCTTAACGCCTTCGTGAATTGCAACCACATCACCTGGCTTGAGCAGTTGAGCTGGCTTGCCTTCTTCTTGGTACCAGCCTTCACCGGCAGTTACCAGGAGAATTTGGAAACCATCGTGGTGGATGTGCCAGTCGTTCCGGCAGCCGGGTTCAAAGTTAACGTTGGAGACATTAATATCGATATTGTCATCAGGAGAAACTAAGCCATTAAGATAGCTTGTTCCAATAAAATATTTTGCAAAAGCAATATTCTTGTCGCCAAAGCCAAACATATCATTTTTTACAGCTTCTTCATTCTTCGTCATAAAAACATTCTCCTTAATAAGTTAAAATTCAATTTCTTGGTTACTCTTAGCTTATAAGAAAAATGCCACTATGTATAATACTTATTATAAGTGTCCAATCATTCAAAAGTTGAATTATAATTTTCGAAGCCATGACGCTAACGAACTTGGACTGTATTTGGGAGTTGCGTGGGTTAAAACGTGATAACCATCAGCAATCTTTAGCTTACCAGCATGAGCAACAAAATCAGCTTGATAATTGCCCGTATCACTCCAACCGGTACTAAATGGCACTACCTTCCCCTGATAATCTTTCATCATTCTTAAAAGGCTAATAATTGGGGAGGCAACCTTACCGTCCCAAACTGGTCCGCCAACCAGAATGGTATCGTAATAATCCAATGCTGGTAATTCAGTGATAATTTGGGGAAGTCGACCATTCTGATTATCAGCTTTAAAAATTTGATCTGTTTCCTCCATATCATCAGGGAAATATCCTTCAGGAACTTGGAGACGAAGAATATCAGCTCCTGTCTGCCGATGAATTGCACTAGCTAATTTAGCAGTGTTACCAAACTGTGAATAGTAAAGAATTAAGACATTTCGTACCATGTTTATCTTCCTTTCGCAAAAACTAATCGATTTACGTTATTCAAATTTTAGCTTAAAATAGTGTTATCTATTCACTATTTGAATCGAGGAACCCCTATTATGGATACAAGAGTAATTAAATACTTCTTAACTGTAGCACAAACGAATAATATTACCCATGCTGCACAACAACTTCATGTTACTCAGCCAACTCTTTCCCGACAAATGATTGAACTCGAAAAAGAACTCGGGGTAACTTTATTTGACCGTAAGCAGCGCCGAATGGAACTTACTAGTGAAGGAATTCTCTTCCAACAACGTGCGTCTACGATCCCTTCCTTGCTTAGCCAAACAAAACAGGAACTTCAAAACACCAAGGAAGAATTAACTGGTGTTCTTAATATTGGCTGTGTTGTTTCAAAGGTTTCAAAATTCGTGATGAAGATTATTAGTGACTTTCAGAAAAAATATCCAAAGGTAAGCTTTAACCTTTACGATGGTAATGGTGATTTGCTTCGTCAACGCTTGGATTCCGGTTTAGAAGATTTTGCTGTGTTGATTGAACCAGTGGAGGCTGCCAAGTATAACTTTATTGTTTTACCAGTTCATGAGCAGTGGGGATTGATTACCAAGAAATCTGATCAACTAGCAGCAAAACATTCGATTACCAAAAGCGATCTGTATAAGCTACCACTAATTATTCCCACCCGGAATATTGTTCGTGATGAAATTAGTGATGTTTTAAAGTTAGATCAAACAAAGTTAAATATTATGGCGACAAATAACTTACCAAGCAATGCCTATGAACTGCTGAAAGCCGGAGATTATTATATGTTGGGAATTCAAGGGATCATTAATTCATTTCATGATCCCGAATTGACATTTATCCCCTTTTCTCCACATAAAGACACCGGTCATGTTCTTGCATGGCGGAAAAACACCGTCGTTACTCCCGTAATGGAAAAATTTCTTCAAGAATTTGCTGACCAAGCTGAAAATTCTTAGAAGATTGAAATTGATAGGGTAAACGACTTACAATAAATTATCAACATTCTAAGGAGTGAAATCAATGCTATATAACGCAGCGCTAGTTCTTGAAGGTGGCGCTTTTAGAGGACAGTATACTGCTGGCGTCTGTGACACATTACTCGCTAATCACATTGAATTTAGTAGTGTGATTGGCGTTTCTGCTGGATCATTAAATGGTGTCAACTTTGTAGCAAAGCAATATGGTCGAGCAGCAAACATTAATATTAACCATCGTCATGATCGCGACTATATTTCTATGACGCGCCCTTTCAAACGACAAGTGATCAACATGAACTACCTATTCGAGGATCATGGTCTTTCATGGCATAACTTTGATGAACGAGCCTATATCAGATCAGCCTCACATTTCACAGCTGTTGCTACTAGACTTCAGGATGGTAAAAAAGCACTCTTTACGGACTTAACGGGTGAGAAATTGACTCAAGTATTAATTGCTTCTTGCTCAATGCCATTTATGATGGATCCTGCCCCGACTCCTGATGGTCTTTGCCTCGATGGCGGAATTGCTGATTCAATCCCTTTTGATGTCGCCCAAGAACAAGGCTACAATAAAATTGTTGTGATCCGTACTCGCGATGTTAGCTACCGAAAGAAACCGTCAAGTCGACCAGTTTGCCAATTATACCGACGTTATTTCAAAGACTATCCTCAGTTTGCTGAAGCTGGGATCCTTCGTCCAGAGGTTTATAACCAACAAGTAGCACAGATTGAACATCTTAGAAGGACCGGACAAATCTTTAATATTGCACCCCAACATCCCGTTAAGGTTGGTCGAGTAGAAAGTAACGTTAAAAAGATCCGGAAACTATACGAAACTGGGCGTCAAGAAGCAGAACAACTATTACCAAGTTTAATTGACTACCTTAATGCTTAAAAGCGGTTTCTATGTTATTATAATGGTATGTTAATAAACAGCATTAGGGGTGTCTGTTTGCCAGACTGAGATGTATTAAGATATACGGACCCTTGAACCTGTTAAGCTAGTACTTGCGAAGGAAAATGCTAACTCAATATATAAAAAATAATGGAGCTGTTAGTTAACACTTAACTAGTAGCTCCATTTTTTAGGACGTGAGATTTTGACTAAATTACAGCTAAAACTATTAGAGCAAGTTCGTCATCAAAACCCGGTTGTGCTGACAATCCCTAACATGGTAACTCCAGATAAGGTTGCTGATGGGTTGAGTGCGATTGGTGCTTCACCAATCATGTCTACCGCACCTCAAGAAGCAGCAGAAATGATGAAATTAGCCGATGCGATTACGATTAACCTAGGAACCATTCACGAAGAACAGGCTAACGAGATTACAACTATCCTCAAAAATAACCAAAATCAAAAGCCAATGGTGCTTGATCCGGTTGCGATCGGTGCTAGTCATTACCGGTTAGCTTTTGCAAAACAACTATTACAAGACCACCGCTTTACTGTTATTCGGGGAAATGCTGGTGAAATTGCTGCATTAGCGAATGTTAACTGGCATTCACGCGGAATTGACAGTGGCAGTGGGCAAGCGGATCTTCACGAGATTGCTAAAACGGTCGCTAATAAATATCACTGTATTGTCGTCCTGACTGGTAAAACAGATATTATTACAGACGGCGATAATACTTTTATTAATCAGCTTTCCACTAGTTATTTTGTAACTAATGTAGGGAGCGGTGATATTCTTTCCAGTGTTATTGCTGCTTATCTCGGTGTAAGCAAGGATTATTATACAGCTGCCTGCACTGCAACTACAGTTTTTACTGCCACGGGAGTCAAAGCTGCTAGAGAGTCAAGTGGCTTTGGCCAATGGCAAGTCAAATTCCGGGATGAACTAGCGTCAATTAAATCCAGCGAAGTTCTCTCAGTATTGTAAAAAATAAAGGAGTTACTAATAAAAATGACAAATGATTTTCCTCAAGCTTTAACAATTGCTGGTACTGATTCTGGAGGTGGTGCCGGAATCTCTGCTGATTTCAAAACCATGCAAATGCGCGGTGTCTTTGCCACAATGGTTGTTGTCGCGGTAACAGCGCAAAATACCCTTGGCGTTCAGGATGCCCTAGCAATGCCACCAAAATTAATTGATGAACAGTTTTTCTCCCTAGCTGCTGATTTTAATATCCGCGCCTGCAAAACAGGAATGCTGGCGGATTCCCTCCGTGTCAAAACCGTTGTCAACAACCTCAAGCAATATAATTTCGGTCCACTAACGGTAGATCCCGTGATGATTGCTAAAGGTGGTGCTAAACTTTTAAGTGAGGATGCGATTAGTGTGGTTCGTGAACAACTATTGCCACTCGCCGATTTGATTACCCCTAACCTTCCAGAAGCTGAAGAATTAGCTCAAATGAAGATCACAACAGAAGCTGAAATGGAAGCTGCTGGACATCGTCTTCAATCAATGGGAGCGAAGAATGTCCTGGTTAAGGGAGGTCATTTTTCAAATGATGGTGAAGCAAATGACTTTGTATTATTAGAGAATGGGCACTCGTTTTGGATGACTGCCAAGCGAAAGCAAACTCAGAATACTCATGGTACCGGTGATACTATTTCTTCCTGTATCACTGCTGAACTCGCTAAGGGCAAATCAATGGAAGACGCCCTCAAAATTGGAAAGGCCTATGTTGAAGCAACGATTAAGCAAGGCATTAACGTTGGTCACGGTCATGGTCCACTAAATCATTGGGCAAAAATAAGGAGCGATAATAATGAACTTTAATCCAAAAATGTTACAAGTATACCTTGTCGGCGGAACTCAAGACACCCACCATGATTCCTATGAATTCCTCGCTAAAGTAGAAGAAGCAATGCAAGCTGGAATTACCGCATTTCAATATCGAGAAAAAGATAATTCAACCATGACTGCCGATGCACGATTAATCATGGCAAGGCGACTAGTCGAAATGGGAAAACGCTACTCAATTCCCGTTTTGATTGATGATGATGTTCAAATGGCATTGCGTGTTGGTGCTGATGGTGTTCATGTTGGCCAGGATGATGAACAAATTGAGCAGGTAATTAAAGAAGCAGCTGGTAAGTTAATTATTGGCTACTCATGCAACACGGCTACTGAAGTAGAAAAAGCAAATCATTTATCTGCTATTGACTATCTAGGTTGTGGTCCCGTCTTTGAAACCACGTCAAAGATCGATGCTGATCCTGTCTTGGGCCTCACTAAACTTAAAGAACTAAATAAACTGAGTACTCATCCCCTAGTTGCAATTGGTGGTCTTTCTCTAAAGAATATTCCAGAGGTTTTAAAAACTGGTGTTGCTGGCTTATCAATGATTTCACTGGTTTTAAATAGTGAATATATTACGGAAACCGTCGAAGAAATTAAGGCATTGATAAATAATTAGTATTTGATCGTAAAATTGAGAGCCCTTACTACGAAAAAGCATTTGTAAATTTCAATTAGCGTGATAAAGCCTTATGAAATTTACAAATGCTTTATTTATTTTCATTAATCGACGCCGATGAAATACCATCAATAACTTGTCCCTCTACAATCCCATGTTCGAAGATATCTTGCTCACAAAGCCGACAAATATGTTCAACATTTTCTGTCACTTGTAATGCTCCTAAATAATGACCATTAGGCTTACGGATCGCATAATACCGAATTAAGGTTCGTTGACCGTCCATTATCTGTGGTGATTCAACCATGTCCTTTTCCTCTGTCTTCAGCATTTTTAAGACCTGTTTAACCATTGGAACAACTCGTTGTGGGTGACAACCAAGGACATTATGGTTAAGTCGCTGATGAAGACGCTGATCATCACGCCAGCTATTTGGTGAATACCAAACATATTCGTCATCTGCATTAATATAATCTAATTCATATGGCATTGTTCGAAATAAAGCATCAACCTCAGCCAAAGTTAATTTACCACTGAAAAAGTTAATCGTGGCGTCATCCATAAATGGTAAATTCATCTTTTAACGCTCCCATTCATCATTATTTTGGTTTAATTTTTGAACCGCATTAATCAGTCGTTGATCAATTTGCGCTCGTCTGTTTTGCCAAAAATTATTCTCTAGTAGTAAGTTTTGTTGTTTATCAAATTGATACCCACCCCACATATGCTGATTAATTGGGCTGGTCATCATCGAATCAACTACCCGAAGCAATCCAATTGTATGTTCCATATCAATATATCCCAATGCAATCACATCAAGCGGATCAATATAGTTAAATATCTGACAGCGAAGGAGAGTCGTTGTTTGCCGTTGACGTTCATCTAGTAACCAGTAAAGATTAGGTCCTTCATAAAGATACGCCCGACCAATTCGCTCAGGATAGTGACAATTAGCTAAAGCAAATTGGGCGTTAATTGATCCTAACGAGTGTCCATAAAGAGAAAAGGTCATTTGTGGGTAAACAGCTAGCAGATGATTAAATTCTTTACTTGCCGTCCACAACTCCTGAGGAACATCAGGAACCTGGTTAATAATTGCATTACCAATCGGGAAGTTAACCCGAAGCCATTCGTTAGTCCATGTTGTTGGATCGCCCTTCCGAACGCCAGACGATCCACGAAAAAGAACTATTATTTGAGGAGCAGTAGCTGAACGAATTACTGTTGCTCGAAATCCATCAGCCGTCCAAATCAATTTAACCACTTCACCAATTAATCGGCCATCTGGTAACAAGACATCTTCTCCTAAGTGCCAGTTATGATATTCAAGCTGAGCTAATTGGACTCGCTGCCAATCAGTTAATGACTGCTTCCCACTAACCAAATGCGTCATCTTGCCACCTACTTACCTAACTGTGCACAAATTCCCTGAATGGTTGCCACAGCGAGAGCAACAACAATTAACATAATTGCATCTTTTTTTGTCGGTTGTTTGTCCATTTCAACTCACCTAGATCTTTTTCCTTTATCATACACCTAAATTACTTGATTCTCTTGAGAGACTTTATTTCTGCTTTCTGGTGTTATAAACTAACGAGGTATAAATATTCATGGGAGAGAGAAGAATGAAGTCGATTTCAAAAAATGTTCCTTTAGTCATTGCTACGGTTGTACTTGGGGTAATCGTGGGAATTAGTTCTCTACTATTAAGTATTCTTCTTGATTTATCAGAAAAATACTTTCTTAACTTTGAAGAGAGCAATCGAATTCCGGTTGATATTTTTGTTGGTCCGGGGCACCGATTTATTTCGGTCTTTGTTGGTTCCGCAATCGCTGCAATTATCTGGTATTTTCTTCAAAAAGATTGCCGCCCAGTCGGCATCAGTAAAGCGATTACTGGTAAGACAATGCCGCTAGTCAAAACACTAATCCATGTTGTTACACAAATCTTTTACGTGGGGACAGGGAATTCCATTGGCCGTGAATTGGCTCCACGGGAAGCTGGTGCTGCAATTGCTCAAAAATGGGAACGGTACTTTGCTAACAACCGTTACCTAAAGCTTGATCCAGAAGATCAAAAAATGCTAATCGCGTGCGCTGCCGGTGCTGGTTTCTCAGGGGTATATATCGCGCCAATCACAGGTGCCGTCTTTGCTATTGAGCTGCTTTACAAGAAAGTTAACGCTCGAGTAGTCGCTGTTAGTTTAACAATGTCGGTAATCGCAACTTTAATTGGATCAATTGTTAAGGGGTATAAGCCTTACTACTTAGTTGGCTCCAAAAATTTCCCTTCATTACGGATCTTTCCAATTGTAATCATCTTGGCACCCCTTCTTGGAATCATGGGTGCTTACTTCAAGTTGGGCGTTAAGAAGGCAAGTGCTCACCGAGCCGTTACCAAAAACGTTCTCTATCAGCTACCACTAATGGGAATTATCACTGGGATTGTTGCTGCTTTCTACCCACAAATAATGGGAAATGGTCGTGGACTGGCTCAATTAGCAATGAGCACTACTGCCATCAATAAAAACGTTATTTTAGCCCTTCTTTTTGGTTTCATTGCTAAAGCAGTTGTGACCCTTCTTAGTATTAAGAGCGGGGCTTATGGAGGAATCCTGACTCCTTCAATTTCTCTTGGCGCTGTTATTGGTGTTTTTTTAGGAATGCTCTATGTCCAAATTATGCCGGGAGTAACAATTACCCAATGTGCTGTACTCGGCGCAGCCTATTTTTTGACCGCTTCTCAACAAGCACCTCTTATGGCGATGTTCATGTTGTTTGAAGTCTGCCATTTGAACTTTACAGCTTTTATCCCCCTTGCCTTAGGAGTCGCATTATCGATTACCGTTTCCCGATGGGTTAATACAAGGCTTACAAAGTAGTGTGATGTTTGCTTATTGACTATGAAACAGCTAAACTTAACCTTGCATCATGCTTAAAGGAGTTTAAAAAACATGGCACATATTTACCTAATGACTTTGATCATTATTTTTATGATTGAAAGTTTCTTTGAAGTTAAGTGGTTTGCCCAAATTCGTGATATTTTTCAGCGTTCAGGAAGAATTACCCCAACTAAACGGGTTCAACGAGTAGTTAAGATTGAAACCCAGTGGAGTTGGTTTTCATGGATTTTACTGATCCTCCTCTTCATTCTTCCTGAGGTATATACATTTCTTTTAATCTGCATTATCACTCTAATTGAAACCATTATTGTTTACGAACTGTACAACGCTCGGAATTACGCTCAACAAATTAATAAATAAAATGAAGGAGACTAGTGCGAAAATAATTTCGCACTAGTCTCCTTCATTTTAGCTAGCTAACGCATGAGTGTTTGTTAATAACTCATACACGTAAGAAAGTTCTTCAGGACGGTATGCTCCTGGCATCGTCCCTACCTTTTGGAAGCCATTTTTTTCGGCAATGTGTTGCATTACCAAATTATTTTCGTTCGTACTAAGACGAATTGACTCCACATCAGGACGATGCTTTTCTAGGTAATCAATCACGCTAATAAATAGCTTTGATGCGTAACCTTTCCCCGCATGACTTGAGTGAATGGCTACCCGATGAATAGTAACATAGTTCGTCGTATTAATTAGCCATTCACCATTAATATGATCATAAACGTGGTCTGGTGAATTGACGATTGCAACTGCCCCAACAGTCATCCCATCATCAGATTTGACGAGATATGAGTAGCCATTATCAATATCTTCCTGAATGTGCTGAGCGTTTGGATAGTCCCCCTGCCATTGATCAACCCCGCGTTCAGCCAATTGATTGCGCCCATCACGAAGGATTTCCAAAATAGTGTTTAGGTCCTTTTGTGTTGCTTTCCGAATTTGCATTTTATCATCCCCAATTAGAATTAAATCACTCTAATCATAGCAGATTATTAATCAAAAATGGTCTTTTTTGCCAATTTATACTCCATTTGTAAACACCTGTGAAGAATTAATGATCACCCGTATAAGAAAGCCTTATGTCCATTAGCAATCTACTGTAAAGCCTTTTCATCCATGTTAAAGTTAAGACATTAAAACAGCAGCCTGCAGACATAGAAAGGAGTGATTCTTTAATGGCTAATTGGAAAAAATGGTGGATCACGTTAGCAATGCTAATTCAGGGATTAATCGGTGGGATTGTCATCCTTCTCTGGATCTTCCGTCACGAACCCTGGACACTAGAAATCAGCCAATGGCTATTAACCCGCCCCGGACAATACACAATTATTGGTTTAGCAAGCTATATCATTCTAATGGCGATAATTGTAATCGGAAGTTCTATTTTCCGACCAACAACGAGTAAACAATTAATAATTGCTCGTGATGGTGCTCGTCATATCTCAGTTGATAAAACGGCAGTGGAAAATAGTATTCGACTTAACCTCTCAAGTTTTGGTCTCTACAATCCCACAACGACAGTTAAAATGCTCAAGAATCGTCAAGAAGCAGACGTTACCGTTACTGGAATGCTTTCTGGACAATCTGATCCAGAACTACTGAAGAATTCTTTAACTGATGCAATCGAAAACAATTTACAAATAAACTTTGCTATTGGACTTCGTAAATTACGAGTTTGCCTCGAACCTTATAGCCACAAGAAATCAGTCACAGTCGTCTAACAAGGAGGGATAACAATGAAACTTGCTCTCATTGGTGCGATTATTGGATTAGTTCTCAGCATTAGTTGGACCGTTTGGGGATTCTGGACAGCGATTGGTATTCTTTTAACTACCGCTATCTTCGCCATAATCGGTCTTGTTTTAGACCTCATCGGATTCTCTTTTAAGGGAATTGTTAATAAATTAAGTGCTAAACTTGCCGAATAATTTCTAAGGAGGAATTAATTATGACAACTACAAACACAAACCAAACCACTAAAACTAACGTTGATCAACACCTAACTTTTGACGACAGTGTAATTGAGAAAATTGCCGGGATCACAGCTACTCGAGTTCCAGGAATCATTTCACTTGATGGCAACATGTTCTCTGAATTTGCGGATAAAGTTTCGTCCGGTAATAATATGACTAAGGGGATCAATGCTGATGTAGGCGAAAAACAAGTTGCAATTAAAATGGATGCCACGATTGAATACGGTAAAAGCGCACCAGAAATTTTTGAGGCAGTCTGTAAAGAAATTGACAGTGCTCTAGATAAGATGACCGGATTGAAACTAGTTAAGTTTGAATTACATGTCAATGATGTCAAAACTCGTGAAGAATTGAAGAAGGATGACGATAAACAAGTAAGCTAATGGTTTAACCTAATAAAAAAGTTCCTAGTATTCGTAAATTGAGTACTGGGAACTTTTTTATTATTCTTCTTTTAGTGTTAACTGAGCGTTGGAAATCATTTTTAAGAAATTATCTAGGTCCAAACTCGCCCGACCAATTAACGCGCCATCAATATCGGGTTTATCAATAATGTCCTTAATATTATTAGGATTAACACTTCCCCCATAAAGGATCCGAATCTTATCCGCAATTTCATAGCTATAATATTCAGCAATTGTCTGGCGAATTAGCCGGCAACCCTCCTCGGCCAAGGTGGGATTGGCGTGTTGTCCTGCCCCAACTGCCCAACTTGGTTCGTAAGAGATCACAACCTGCTTGATCTGATCTAACGAGACACCATGCAAAACGGTCATCAGTTGGTGGAAAACATAGTGAATTTCATCATTAACCACCTGCTGGACCATTGTTTCATCTGTACAGATAATTGGAGTAATGCCACGTTGAAGGGCTGCTTGAACTTTTTTGTGTACACTAGTATTAGTTTCACCAAATAATCGTCGACGCTCAATATGACCTAACATAACATACGAAACTCCAGCATCCGCTAACCCACGAAGACTTACTTCACCTGTATATGGGCCAGAGTATTCTGCAGCAGCATTTTGGGCGATAATTCTCAAACCTGAATTTCCTGCTGCTTTGACCATACTTGGCAGAGCAAAAGCTTGTGCCGCAATTCCAACCTCCATCTTATTAGGGTCAGGGAGTTTTGATTTGATCTGATTAACAAAATCAACTGACTCCTGGACATTCTTGTGCATCTTCCAGTTTGCAACGATAAATGGTTTACGCATAATTTTAACCCTTTCTAACATTTCTTCCGTTTGTCTAATTATCTTATATTTTACAATTATCTGCCAAACAAAGAAAGAGCGGGCTTTTAAACGCAAATAGTTCTTAAAGGGCATCATCATCGTGCGTCCTTCAAGAACTATTTAGTAATTATGCTTCAAGAGCCTGTGAAAGTGCTTCACCAAGCCGCTTTAATCCGACTTCAATCTGGTCTTCCTGCATGTTAGAGTAATTCAACCGGAATGTTCCTGGTTGTGGCTTGCCAGCAAAGAACGGGTCACCAGGGACAAAGGCAACATTGTGTTCAAGACATTGTTTAAAGAGTTCAACGGTATCAGTGACACCAGGTACCTCGACCCAGAGGAACATTCCACCTTCTGGATCAGTGTACTTAACATCCTTCGGGAAGTATTTCTTAATTCCGTCAATCATCAGTTGCTTCCGTTTGCCATAAAGGTCACTAATTTCCTTAACATGGGCATCAACATCATTTTCCTTAAAGAATTCAGTAACTACATACTGAACAAGATTATCCGTATGGAGATCAGCGGATTGCTTTAACACAGTTAATTTTTCAATCACTTTTGGATCCGCTACTAACCAACCAAGGCGGAATCCCGGAGCAAGAATCTTTGAGAATGTGCTCATGTAAAAGACTTTCCCCGCATGATCAAATGACTTAACAGAAGGAACGTGCTCTCCTGCAAAGCGAATATCACCATATGGATTATCTTCAAGAACTGGAACATCGTATTTCGCTGCCAATTCCGCAAACTTCTTTCGTCGTTCCGCTGGCATTGTTCGTCCAGTTGGGTTTTGGAAGTTTGGTACTGTATAAACCAGCGCTGTTTCTGGATGAGCCTTAAGCGCTTCTTCCAAAGCGTCCATTTTCATTCCGTCCTCATCCATCGGCACACTAACAAAATTAGCGCCATATGAACGAAAAACATCGAGAGCACAAAGGTAGGTTGGCTCTTCCACCAAAACCGTATCTCCAGGATTGACAAATGCCTTCCCGACTAAGTCAATTGCTTGTTCAGAACCTGTTGTTACCATGACATTCTCTAGTTTAGCATCAACATTTTCCTTTTCCTTTACTCGCTTAAGAATCAATTCACGCAGTTCGGTTACCCCTTTAGCCGCACCATATTGAAGTGCTTGTTGACCATGTTCTGCATAAACCTTATCGGTGGCCTTCTTCATCCCTTCAACTGGGAATAATTCAGGAGCCGGTAATCCACCCGCAAATGAAATGATTTTAGGATCAGCCGCCGCTTTTAAGATTGCACCAACAGCATCGGTCCCGTCAGCAGGAACTCTTTTTGAAAATTTAAACATCGTTACCACTCCTCTTTCTCATCATTTTGTAATTGTTGTGTAGTTTACAATACAAAATTCGACTTGTGAACCCCCTAATTGTACTTCATGCATTTCCAAATGGTTTATAAATTTAATTTCTTCATATAAGGGATTATCAAAATAATAAAAAATTAAAATTTATGGTTGACAGATTAAAATTTAATGAGTAGAATACGAAGCATCAAATGTAAACACGTTAAAGATACCGAACAGGAAGTAACCTGATTAACTGGTTCAGAGACTTAGTGGCTGGTGTGAACTAAGCAACGTTAATCAATGTTAAATCCCCTGTGAATTGGCTCCTGAACTAAGTAAGGTTGCCTGGCTGCCGACCATTATCCTGGCTCCAGATGAATTTGTCCGGTTCAAGATGTGGACTCTTTCCATAAATGAAGGTGGTACCGCGGCAACGTCGCCCTTCAAGCATATTCAAATATGTTTGAAGGGTTTTTGTTTACTTTGAAATTTATTTTAAGTGAGGTGAGGATCATGAAAGATAGTGACATTAGCGACATTAGTGACATTCGAGGAATAATTAAGAATAATGATTCTCATCAGTGTTGGCATTTTTGATGGTGATGATAATCATAAATAACTAAAATTGGAGGAATCAATTATGACAACATTAAACGCTAACCAAAAAGAATTTGCAATGGCCCTTTACGATGCGACACTAACTGGCAAGCCATTAGAAGAAAAAGACTGGAAAGGTGTTGTAGAAGATGACGATACTGCATACGCTGTTCAAGACGAAGTAATGCGACTTAAGGGTGTCCCTGTTGGTGGATATAAAGTGTCGCTTACAAGCAAACAAACCCAAGATATGTTTGACGCGGATTCACCCTTATATGGTCAACAGGTTAATCGTCGTTTTCTTCCTGCACCAGCGAACGTCAATTTAAATGACTTGATGGAACCATTAGTCGAAGTTGAATTAGCCTTTCGTGCAACTACAGACTTAACGAGTAATGATTCATTAGAAGATCTCTTAAACAAGACAACAGTCGCTGGTGCACTAGAAGTACCAGATTCTCGGTTTAAGGATTGGTTCCCGAGTCTTGGTAAATACAACGTCATGTCAGATTGTGCTGTTGGTGGATTAGTTGTTTATGGAAAAGAGGTTCCTTCAACAAAAGTTTTCAAGGATGTCGCTGATGTTGCAACAGTCCATGCTGAACTCTTCCTTGATGATCAGAAACTTGATGAGGGTGATTCGAAAGAAGTTCTTGGTAACCCGCTCAAATCCCTTCAATGGCTTGTCAAGAAGCTTGAAGAACAAGGCAAGCAATTCAAAGAAGGTCAACTGGTTTCTTCCGGAACGTTCGTTTTACCACCACATCTCAAGGGAGGACATTGGGCCGTCAATTTCGATCACCAACTTGGTAGTGTCAATTTAAATGTCGACTAGGAGATGATTAAATGAAATTAAGTGATAATCAACAAAACTAATAAGCATCATAATCTTGTTAAATTTATCTATCCAGCTAGATAAAGAAAAGGAGCTGGTAATTAACCCATTTAAGAGCCTGGTGGGCTAACCTAGAATGACGAATGATGATGCAATCATCAGAGTCGTTCGTAGCCAAATAGGCTTGCTCCGCTGCGTTAGACTCGAAGGCTCGGGTTAATTACCGCGATTAGACTCGGTAAGTTCGTAAACTACTGGTAAACAATTAGAGGCAGGGAAAAACAAAATGTTTTTCCCTGCCTTTTTCTATATTAATCCTTGTTATCCCAATGCTGTTGCTTAAATCGTTCTCTACCACCAGCTTCTTGAAGAGCGTACCGTTCTGGATTCTTCTTGTAGAAGTCTTGATGGTAATCCTCTGCAGGATAAAAAGGCTTTGCATCTTCAATTTGAGTAACAATTTTATCATTGCCAAATTGTCCACTAGCTTGAAGAGCAGCCTTTGATTTCTCAGCAATCTCACGCTGTTGAGGACTATTAACAAAAATTACTGGTCGGTAATTATCTCCACGATCCTGAAATTGTCCCATCGCATCAGTTGGATCCGTTTGATGCCAATAAATTGTTACTAAATCATCATATGAAATCACATCAGGATCAAAGGTGATTTTGACAGCTTCAGTATGCCCGGTCTTTCCTGAACAAACTTCTTCATAGGTTGGATTAGGGACATGACCCCCAGTATACCCGGAAACAACTGATTTAATTCCCGGATAAGTATCAAATGGTTGGACCATGCACCAGAAGCATCCGCCCGCAAAGATTGCTGTGTCTAAACTCATCTATATCAACCTCTTTCGTAGCCTACCAATGTCAACTATATTGGTACAGATTATAAATTGTAGGTATTCTAACATATATTTATTAAAATTAAAAATAAATGAGAAAACTAACCTACCCTATTCTGCCAAAGCGGCTAACTTAATAGGATCAGTTCACTTCATGTGGTGACTTCTTTCCTGCAAGAACCGTTAAAACATCTTCAAGTGCAAAATCAACCATATTCTTTACGGCTAGATTCGTAAAGAAAGCAATATGTGGGGTCAGAATTACATTATCCATTGAATGAAGTTCAGCAACTAACGGTACATCACCAAGGCCAGTTTGCCGCCGATCAGTCATAACAACTTCATTTTCACCCTCAAAAGTATCCAAGGCAGCTGCAGTTATTTGTTTTGCTTTCAGTGCAGCTACTAAATCAGCTGTATTAACTACTGGTCCCCGACTAGCATTTACTAAGCCCGCACTCGGTTTCATCGTGGCAAAATCCTTCGCAGTGAGTAAACCAACCGAGGTCGGATTAAGGTCAACGTGTAATGATACCACATCTGACCGCTGTAAAAGTTCTTCTTTCGTAACGTAGTCAACGATCCCTTTCATTTCTTCTCGCGGGTTAGTATCAAACCCCAGAACCGTTGCCCCTAAAGCTTTTAATAGTTTAGCCAACGTTCCGCCAATTCGACCAACACCAATAATTCCAATGGTTGCTGTATGGATTTCCATCGCCTGCTCATCACTAAACCACCGGTAATCATTTGCTGCTACCTGAGCATCAAATCGGTAAGCTTTCCGTAATAACCGAAAGATCTGCATTAGTGCATGTTCGGCAACACTTCTTGGCGAATAGGCTGGAACATTCGTTACCGTTAAATTATTGGTCTGTGCCTCAGCAAGATCAATCATATCAAAACCCGCGGTTCGGGTGGCAATTTGTTTCAAGCCATTCTCCCGTAGTTTAGCATAGATTGATGTGGGCAGCTTACTTCGTTGTTGAATAACCAGGCCATCAACATCCCTTGTCAAATCTACGGCATCATCGATTAATTTTTCGGTAGTAATAATTTCAACATTATTCTCTTTAGCAAATTCCTTAATTGCTGCTTGTTCATCATCCCGGACACTTGTCATTAAAATTTTAGTCATTGGCTAGTCCTCCTGTACAAATTGGTTAATTCGTTTAATTGCTTCCTCAATCTCCGCCATGCTTGTTGCGTAACTAATTCTTAGGTAGCCACTACCACCAGCCCCAAAGTATGAACCAGGAATTACAGCGACTTTTCCTTGTTCAGCCAGTTCAGTAGCAAATTTCACATCATCAGTTCCAAAACGTTCTGGTAATTTAGCAAAGACATAGAAGGCTCCATTAGGGTTAGTAATTTCAAAGCCGAGCTCGCGTAATGCCGGAACTAAGGTGTCACGGCGCTGCTTGTAAGCTGCCTTCATTTCCAGAGTCGCTTGTTTACCTTCCTCACTGGCAAAGCCTTTAGCTGCCGCTGCCATCATTGGATCAGCAGCAGCGGTAACCATCATGGCATGAATAGCAGAGACAGGTTTCATCAATTCTTGTGGCCCTGCGATAAAACCAACGCGGTACCCAGTCATTGCTTGTGATTTTGAAGCTCCATTTAAGACTAAGGTTTGTCCCGGAATAAATTCCGCGATCGAAGTATGATGCCCACTGTAAACTAATTCTGAGTATATTTCATCCGCAATGACGACTAAATTGGTTTGGTCAATTGCAGCTGCCAACTGTTTAACCTGTTCACGAGTATAAGTTACTCCGGTTGGGTTTGACGGGTAATTTAAGATAATTGCTTTGGCATGGGGATGTTCAGCGATTACTTGACGGAGCCTTTCAGGGGTTAGGACAAACTGGTCATTACTAGTGTTAAATTCAACGGGCTTTCCGCCAAGAATTGTCGTTACCGCCATGTATAACGGAAAAGTTGGGGTAGTAATTAAAACTTCGTCCCCCGGATTGACTAAGGCTGATAACGAAGCATAAATTCCTTCAGTTGCCCCAACCGTTACAGCAATTTCGCTTGTTGGATCATAAGTCAGTCCATACCGATCTACCATAAATTTGGCGATTGCTTTCCGTAATTGGATTGACCCGCTACCTGGTGCATAGTGAGAATCATTTTTCTCAATACTATCAATCGCTACCTTCTTCATCACCCCAGGAACGTTAAAATCAGGTTCGCCAAGCGTTAATTTAATGATTCCAGGAATTGCACTAGCCTTGTAATCGAACTCTCGGATTCCCACTGGCTTTAATCGACCAAAATTTGTATTCAAGTTATTTAATAATTGTGACTTAGTAGTTGGCATAATTTTCCCTCCAAAATAAAAAGTCCTCGATGGTTATCATCCATCCAGGACTGTAATGACTAAGTCAGAATTAGTGGAGCCCCGGATGGTTTAAGGTTAACAACTATCCGGGAACGCACAATGAAAAGCACTGCTGGTTAGCGGATAATTAATCGCTAAACCAGAAGGCATACGCTTTAATATTTGGTTGAACTAAAGCATCCATCATTGTGTTCCTCCTTTAAGTAATTATTAATCATTTTAATCATTTTCTAATGTTTGTCAACCAGTATTTTAGGTAAATATTTACGATTATTATTCTAGTCAAACCTTCTCCCCATTATTATGAGGTCCCGTTGAACTCCATCAAGTTCTGCTACTCGAGGTAATCTTCCCCATTCTGTAAAACTAAATGATTTAAATAATCCTAAGCTTGGCAAATTATGACCAAAAATATAGGCTACGATTGCCGTGATTCCTAGTTGAGGTAATTGGCCGATCACAAAATTAATTGCTTGTGTCCCAAGGCCATGATGACGAACACTCTTATCAATATAAATTGCTATTTCACAGGTATGCTCATAAGCTGGTCGACCATAAAACGGTTCAAGCCCTACCCAGCCTACTATTTTTTGTTGACTATTTCTGATAACCCACAATGGATGAGTCTTGGTAAATGAATGATACCATGGTTCTCGCTCCGCCACAGTTACTGGCTCTAGATCAGCAGTAGCAAGGCGGGATGGGATAATCTGATTATAAATATCAACAACCCTTGGTAAATCCTTCTCGCTTGCAAGTGAAAATTCAAACTCCATAAGTAAAACTCCTATAATAAGAATAATTTAATACCTTATTATAGGAGTTTTTCACTTTATTGCATTATTAAATTGAACACGAACGATTAAAGAAATAAAGTTATTATCCTTCAAAGGCGTCTGTCAATGGAGGAACAACTTGCTTCTTCCGAGAAACAACACCTGGTAAGTTCATCCGCTTGTTATCAAGCTTCTTACCAAAGGCCTTTTCAACTGTATCAGTGTGATCACCAACAACAAAGAGGTCAGTATTACTGTTCAAAATGTTAGTAACCATTAATACAAAGGTCTCGTAACCATTTTGATCCATTAAATTGTGCATTTCCTTTTCAAGATCGGCTTGACGGGAGAAAACGTCATCTAAGTCAACAGTATTAACTTGACCGATCCGTAACTTAGTACCGCCAAGTTCAAATGTCTTAGCATCACCATCAACGATTTCGTTATCTGTCTTCTTAGCAATGTTAGTGCCGGCCTTCAACATGTCGATGCCGTACTTTTCGTAATCTTCAACACCAGCAACCTTTGCTAAGTACTTAACAGCTTCACGATCATGGTCAGTAGTGGTTGGTGACTTCAAAAGTAATGTATCTGAAATAATTGCTGAAAGCATCATCCCGGCAAGGTCTGCTGGAATATTAATGTGCTTTTCTTGGAATAGTTCAGTGATAATAGTGCTTACACAACCATATGGACGAGCAGTAATCCAAAGTGGTTGAGCAGTATTAAAGTTAGCAATCCGGTGGTGATCAACCAAGTGAGTAACAGTAACCTTATCAAGATCGCTAACGCTTTGTTGTGGTTCGTTATGGTCAACAAGCATAACCTTGTCAACTTCATTTGCAACGGTCTTAACAACCCGAGGTGCCTTCATTCCAAAGTGATCCAAAGCATACTTTGTTTCATCGTTAGGCTCACCAAGAGCAACAGCTTCAGTTTCGTAACCTAATTGATTTTGAAAGTATGAAAAAGCCATTGCAGCTGTAATTGCATCAGTATCTGGATTCTGATGACCAAAAATTAATTCTTTGTTACTCATTTAAAATTCCTCCTGTTTGTTTCGATATTGTCCGCAAATACTAAGACATGAAACAATCTACAATTTCTATTCTATCATGGAAGCCCCAGCTTGGTGAGATAATTATAAAATATCTCACTGAAAATAAATGAAAGTAGAGAAAGTTTATTAATTTTCCTGATTTACTGGCTCTTCATTTAGGATATTAACTTGTTTACGCTTTAATTTTACAGGTGTTCCTTGTGTATCAGTATCGACAACAAATGTCCCGTTTGATTTAGCCGTTCCAAGGTGGTGATCATCTACTGCAACGTCTTGGAAAGCTGGTCGATCAGTAATAATTTCAAGGACATCATGATTATTTGGATCATAAGCAAGAAAATCGACAATCTTATGAGGGTGATTCTTAATTCTATGAATTACTAATTCTCCACGACGAGCACGAGCACCTGTTTCAATTTCAGAACTTGCCATTTCCTTAAAGGCACCACGCTGGGTAATCATTGCCAAATTTTGGCCTTCAGAAACAAGAGTAAAGTCAGTGGCATAGTCAGCATCTTTTAAGTTTATTGCCCGAACCCCACCAGTTCTTAAACCAGTAACAGGAACATCAGCAACATCAAACCGAACCGCATATCCTTCATGACTAATGACTAGGAGTGACCGATTTTCATTTGTTGGCTCATAATAATCAACACTTACTAACCTCGATTCGTTACTCTTCAACTTAATTCCAGCTGTTGTTCGACTCTTATAACGACTCCCTGGCTTATAATCTGTAAATGCCGACTGCTTAACCTGACCATCACTTGTTCCCATAATGATGGTTCCTGGTTGATCCAGCTTATCAAAGACCATTGCTTTTATAATATGCTCATTTTCTGCTAAACCAATCGTCTGTGAAATATGTTCTCCAGTATCCTTCCACCGGGTATCGGTAATTTCATGAACCGGTCGGTAAATAACATTGCCTAAATTGGTGAACATAAATAAGTGCGCTAAAGTATTTGTTTCCTGAATTAAAATCGGATAATCATCTTCACGAAGGCCATTTTCTTCTATTGGCGATGCCTTAAACGAGCGTACACTTGACCGCTTAATGTATCCCGCGTGAGAAACCAAGAGAATAACGTCTTCGTTTGCTACCGTTACCTTAGTATCAACCTTTAACTTCTCTACATGACTTTCAATCTTTGTGCGTCGTGGGTTACCAAACTCCTTCTTAATTGCTAACATTTCTCTCCGGAGAACATTAGCTAATTCTTGATCATTTGTTAAGATCAATTGAAATTCTTCGATTTGCTGGTTTAGCTTTTTCTGTTCATCTTTGAGTTCAGTAACATCAGTATTTGTTAACCGATAAAGTTGCAAAGTAACAATTGCTTCTGCTTGTTCTGCGGAGAATGCATACTGGCTAATCAGATTTTCCTTAGCATCTTTTCGATTTTTACTTCCACGAATAGTCTTAATTACTTGGTCTAAGATTGATAAAGCTTTTATTAACCCTTCTACAATATGAAGACGATGTTGAGCTTTATTTAGGTTAAATTGCGTTCGCCGACGAATAATCTGTTTCTGAAAGGAAAGGTATGAGGTCAAAATTCGTTTTAACCCTACCCGCATTGGCCGTTGTTCGTCAATTGCAACCATATTGAAATTATAGTTAATTTGTAAATCAGTATTTTTAAGAAGGTAATTAAGAATTCCCTGGGCATTAGCACCACGCTTTAACTCGATGGCAATCCGCAAACCACTACGATCTGTCTCATCACGTGCTTCAGCGATTCCTTCCACCTTTTTAGCTAAGCGGAGATCATTAATTCGCTTAACCAGTTGAGCTTTATTAACTTCATAAGGAATTTCAGTTACGTTAATTTGTTGACGGCCACCTCGAAGGGTTTCAATCTCAGTTCTAGCACGAACAACGATTCGTCCACGACCTGTTTGATAAGCCTTTCGAATACCGTCAATCCCCTGAATAATTCCTCCAGTTGGGAAATCTGGACCCGGGATAAATTCCATTAGTTTCTCTAAACTAGCATCTGGATTATTTAGGAGGTAAACCAAAGCGTCCAATACTTCACCGAGGTTATGGGTCGGTATTTCTGTCGCGTATCCTGCTGAAATACCGGTAGCACCATTAACAAGAAGGTTAGGAATCCGCGCTGGTAAGACTGTTGGCTCCTTTTCGGTATCATCAAAATTTAACGTCATTTCAACAGTATCTTTGTCAATGTCCTGAAGCATCAACCCAGCAATTTTGCTTAACCGCGCTTCCGTATACCTCATTGCCGCAGCTGGATCACCATCCATTGAACCATTATTCCCGTGCATTTCAATTAATGGTTCCCGAAGTTTCCAATCTTGACTTAGACGAACTAGAGCTTCGTAAATTGAACTATCTCCGTGGGGGTGAAAATTCCCCATAACATTACCAACGGACTTTGCTGATTTCCGAAATCCCTTATCATAGGTATTGCCATCCTTATTCATTGCAAATAAGATCCGTCGTTGAACTGGCTTCAGGCCATCCCGGATATCAGGCAACGCCCGTTCTTGAATAATTGACTTTGAATAACGACCAAAACGATCCCCCATCAATTGTTCCAGGGTCATTTTTTCAATTTTACCGTCTCTCACTATAATGTTCCTTTCTGCTCACCTAAAAAAGTGCCTCTTGGTTAAAAGTCTTTTTAGTTTTTGTTGGTTGCTCATTATGGTTTGACAAGTGTCCCTTATTCTCCACTAATTCATCTGATTCTTTATCATCACTAAGGGTGAAGTGAACATTATCTTCAATCCACTCCCGTCGCGGCTCAACCTTATTCCCCATCAAAGTTGTTACCCGACGCTCAGCTAATTCAGCGTCCTCAATTCGTACCTGAATTAACGTCCGTGTTTCAGGGTTCATGGTTGTTTCCCATAATTGATCGGCATTCATCTCACCAAGGCCCTTAAACCGTTGCAATTGAGCACTCTTTCCTGCTTTCTTGGTCAGTTCTGTTAACTCATCATTGGTCCATGCATAGGTGATCTTAGTTTTAGCACCCCGACCTGTTTGTAAACGATACAAGGGTGGTAAGGCAATATAAATTTTTCCGGCCTCAATCATTGGCCGCATGTACTTGTAAAAGAATGTCAATAACAAAATTTGAATATGTGCCCCATCGTCATCAGCATCCGTCATAATGATTATTTTGTCGTAGTTTGAATCGTCAACATTAAACTCGGAGCCAGCGCCTGCACCAACCGTATAGATAATCGTGTTCAGCTCTTCATTCTTTAACACGTCATCAAGCTTAGCCTTTTCGGTATTTAAGACCTTTCCCCGTAACGGTAAAATGGCTTGGTATTTCCGGTCACGTCCCTGTTTAGCAGAACCACCAGCAGAATCACCTTCGACCAAGAATAATTCATTCTTTTTCGCATTCTTTGATTGTGCTGGAGTTAGTTTTCCAGAAAGATTTCGTTCTTTTCGACTCTTCCGTTTACCGCCACGGGCTTGATTTCTTGCCTTTCGCGCTGCTTCACGAGCTTCACGGGCCTTGATTGACTTCCGAATCAACATCTGGGCAAAATCGCCATTTTCCATTAACGCATAACTAAGCTGCTCGCTTACAATGGAATCTACAATTTTTCGCGCTTCTGGAGTCCCTAACTTATCCTTTGTCTGTCCTTCGAATTGTAAAATTCGTTCGGGAATCCGAACAGACACAACAGCAGTCAAGCCCTCACGAACATCGCTTCCTTCAAGGTTCTTGTCCTTATCTTTCAGCAGTCCAACCTTATGGGCGTACTCATTAAAAGTCTTGGTCCAAGCGCTCCTAAATCCGGCCTCATGCGTTCCGCCATCTGGAGTACGAACATTATTAACAAAGGAAAGCAATGATTCAGAATAACCATCATTATACTGGGCAGCGACCTCGACCTCAACGCCATCCTGACTGCCATCAAAGTATAAAACTTTTCCTAAAGTATCTTTACCTTCATTCAGGTAAGTAACGAATTCCTGAATACCATCCTTATACTGAAAGATATCCTGCTTCTCATGGTCCTGTCGTTTATCAGTTAGAACAATTTTAATTCCCTTTAACAGAAAAGCAGATTCTCTCAACCTATTTGCTAAGGTATTGTAATCATAAACAGTTGTCGTAAAAATACCTGGATCAGGCTTGAAAGATACCGTTGTTCCGTTTCCAGCGTTTGTATGACCTAGTTTTTTTAAGGTACCGATCGGCTGACCGCCATCCTTAAATTTTTCTTGGTAGCGTTCATGATCACGGACAATTGTTAGCGTAAGGCTAGTCGATAAAGCATTAACTACTGAAGCACCAACTCCATGAAGTCCACCAGAAGTCTTATAACCATCTGATTGACCAAACTTACCACCAGCGTGAAGAACCGTCATAATTACTTCAGGTGTTGGTTTCCCAGAGGCATGCATTCCTACTGGCATTCCCCGACCATGATCCTGGACTGTAATTGAATTGTCTTTTTCAATCGTAACGTTAATCTCGTCACCATAACCGGATAATGCTTCATCTACCGCATTATCAACAATTTCGTATACGAGGTGATGCAGTCCTCTTGAATCTGTAGATCCAATATACATCCCTGGTCGTTTCCGAACAGCCTCAAGCCCTTTTAAAACTTGAATTGATGATGCATCATACGTTTCTTTCTTTGTGGCCACAAAATGACCTCCCTTTTTATTTTGAACGTTTGTTCGATTTATATATTATACCCTAATTCGAACAGGATCGTAATAGTAATATTACAATCTTTAACAATAACGATAATACTTCATTTAATCCTTATTTTGCAAACTACATTTTTAAAAATAAGTTTCCTAGTGGTTTCTAACAGGATTTCGTGCTATCTTTAGTGGGTAGCTATTTTTAAGGAGTAAATTGAATGACAATTAAAATAATTGGAATGGTGATTGTTGCCTATCTTCTAGGATCAATTCCATCCGGCTTATGGATTGGGCAAACCTTTTACCACAAAGATATTCGAAAGCTTGGCAGTGGTAACATTGGGACAACGAATACTTTCCGTGAATTGGGGCCCAAGGCTGGAGTGGTAGTTCTTCTAATGGATGTTCTAAAGGGAACACTAGCAGCAAGTCAGCCATATCTTTTAGGTGTTTCTCATTCGGTAAATCCATTATTAATTGGGATCTTTGCCTCACTAGGACACACTTTTTCAATTTTTGACCATTTCCATGGTGGTAAAGCAGTTGCAACTAGTGCAGGAATTCTGCTAGCTTACAACCCACCATTATTCGCTCTTGCCTGTGCGATCTTTATCATCACTTTATTGTTAACAAGTATGGCCAGCTGTGCCAGCATCGTTGGAATTACCTCAATATTTATCATTGCTCTTTGTGAGCACGATCTAATTCTTAGTTGTGTTGCTGGAATTTTAACTGCACTTGTTCTTTGGCGACATAAAAGTAATATTATTCGAATTATTACTGGCAAAGAGTCACTGGTAAGTTTTGGACTTGTTTATTATCTAAAGCAAAAGCACCATAAGTAAAAAGAAGTTTGAGAACTCAAAACATGAATTCTCGAACTTCTTTTTTAGTCTATAGTCTTAAAACGGCTGGATACTAAACTCATACTTAGCATTATCCTGCGGTGCTAGCCGATGCATCCCCTGCTTATGTAGCAATTTGCCATCTGCATCAACATTGTCCGCAATTCCCCACCACGGTTCTACACAAACTAAATTAGCTTTAGTGGGGTATGGTGACCAAACACCAACATGCTGGGTCCCAAGAGTATGAACATGAACACCGTGATTATTAATTGGATCAGTTAAGGTTGCGGTAAACCTTGCACCACCCGTTTCAAAAATTACTGCATCGTTGTCAAATAGTTCATGACTAATTGTCATTGGCTTTTGCATGTCAATAGTAATTGGGTTCTGTGAATCATTATAAGATCCATCTAATAAAACACGTGAATACTTTTCAGCGGGAGAAACACTAAGTTGAACTTGTTCGAAAGAACCTTGAGCGCTCAGTGGCATATTAAAGCCAGGATGAGCACCAATTGCATAAATTAGTGAATGATTATTATCAGGATTAATAACCGAATAGCAAACGTTTAATTGATCATCAACTAATTTATAACTGACACGAAGGTTAAAAGCAAACGGAAAGGCCTTTAACGTTTCTTCACTATCGGTTTGTTCAAGAGTAACCTGAGAAGAAGTCTGATCGATTACCTTAAATTCACGATCCCGAGCAAAGCCATGTTGGGTTTGGTGATATGTCTTTCCGGCAAATTCATATTGATCATCCTTTAACCGACCAACAAATGGAAAGAGGATTGGTGCTTGACGTTTCCATGAAGCTGGATCTCCCTGCCACAGATATTCAATTTGGTTGTCATTTCGCCGAATACTATGCAATTGGGCTCCTAGCTCAGCAATCTCAACAGTTAAATCATCGTTTTCTAGCTTAATCATAGTACCATTTCTCCTTAGTAAAAAAGCTCTCTAACCGCATAATAGCAAATTAGAGAGTTCTTTTAAATTAGTAAAATAGTAAAATTTAGTAAAAACTATGAAAGCGGTTTTACTAAACTACTTTTGCGGTTCTTCTTCGTAGTCTCCATTCGGGCAAACGACTTGAGTACCACCCTTGATTTTCTTTTCAACTAGGAAGTGACCATCTTTTGGACAGTTTCGTCCAATTGGCTTATCCCAGGAAACAAAGTCACAATCAGGATAACGTGAACAACCATAGAACACACGATTCTTTTTTGACTTCCGCTCAACAACCGTTCCCTGACCACATTTTGGACAAGTAATCCCGGTATCCTTAACAATTGCTTTTGTGTTTCGACATTCAGGGAAGCGTGAGCAAGCATAAAACTTACCATAACGGCCCATTTTAACTACCATTGGAGCACCACAGATGTCACAATCCATTCCAGCAAGTTCATCTTTCATTTCGATCTTAGCAACTTCGCTCTCAGCGGTACTAACTTCCTTTGAGAATGGTTGGTAAAAACTATCAACAACTCGAATCCAATTTTGCTTTCCCTCTTCAATTTGATCGAGTTTATCTTCAACATCAGCAGTAAATTTGGCATTAACAATATCTGGAAACTGCTTTTCAATAATTGTATTGACGATTTCTCCTAATTCCGTTGGCTCAAAATGCCGTGAAACTAAACGAACGTAATAACGACGCTGAATCGTGTCAAGTGTTGGTGCATAAGTAGAAGGACGACCTACACCGTTTTCTTCAAGCGTCTTAATCAAAGCAGCTTCAGTATACCGTGCAGGAGGTTGGGTAAAGTGCTGAGCAGGATCATCACTGACCATTTGGGCACTATCGCCTTCTTTTAGTTCAGGAAGCAAGTTATCCTTTTCTTTCCCCCGCTTATATACCTTCGTAAAACCAGCGAACTTCACCTTTGAACCAGATGCCCGAAAATCAACATTATTCTGTTGCAGGTTGACATTCATTGTATCAATAATTTCCGGTGTCATCTGACTAGCGACAAACCGTGACCAGATCAAACTATACAGCTTATATTGATCATTAGTCAGATATGGTTTCATTTTAGCGGGTGTACGAAAAACAGACGTCGGACGGATCGCTTCGTGGGCGTCTTGGGCGCCCTCAGGCAACTTACCCTTAATTGGCTTAATTGCAGCGTATTCACCGCCATATTCTTCATGAATAAACTTAGATGCTTCGTGCTTAGCAATTGATGCAATCCGAGTGGAGTCAGTCCGCATATAAGTAATCAAGCCGACAGGTGCCCCTTGCTTAATATCAATCCCTTCATACAACATTTGAGCAGTCATCATTGTTTTTCGGGTACGGAAATTCAAACGACGGTTAGCATCCTGTTGCATCGTGGAAGTCGTAAACGGTGGCTGTGGTTGACGCTTACGCTCCCGTTTAGTTACTTTAGTAATTGCAAAGTCTTTATTCTTATCAAGTTTGCCTAAAACTTGTTGAACATCATTATTATTTTTTAAGCTAACTTTCTTCCCGTTTTCGCCAAAAAAGGTTGCTTTAAACTTTTCACGATTATGTTTAAATTCGGCATCAATTGTCCAATACTCTTCAGGCTTAAAATTCCTAATTTCGTTTTCTCGCTGGATAATTAAATTCAGGGCAACTGATTGAACACGACCGGCACTTAACCCCTTCTTAACCTTTTTCCATAAAATTGGACTAATGGAATAACCTACCAACCGATCAAGAACTCGTCGTGCTTGCTGGGCATCGACAAGATCCATGTTAATAGTTCGTGGTTCATTGAAGGCTTCTTTAACCGCATCCTTAGTAATTTCGTTAAATGTTACCCGATTCTTTTCAGAATCATCAAGCTTAAGAATATTTGAAACGTGCCAAGCAATTGCTTCTCCTTCACGATCGGGATCAGATGCAAGGTAGACTGCTTTGGCATTTTTAGCGTCTTTTCGTAATTCCTTAATCACGTCACCCTTACCACGGATAGAAATATAATCTGGTTGATAATTATTCTCAATATCAACTCCCATCCGGCTCTTAGGTAAATCGCGCACGTGACCTAAACTTGCTACTACCTTATAAGAGCGGCCCAAAAACTTCCCAATTGTTTTGGCCTTTGATGGTGATTCAACAATCACTAATTTCTTTTTTGGTTTTGCACGACGAGTCGTTTTTCGTTTACTCGTTGTCTTTTTCTTTGTAGTACTAGTTGCCATTATATTGGCTCCTTACTTCTATACTTTTAAATATCTTGCTTACCGATACTACTATTATTAATGCATTTATATAGTATCTGTCAAACTATATCCAATCGAATGTTGATTTTAATTAAAAAGGAGCCGAAATGCAAGGATTAATTCGTTAAAAGAAATTCGTCAAGGAGATCTTTAGCCTCTGTAATTGGTTTAGCCCCTGCTGCAATTAGCTGGTTACATCCCAATGATAGCGGAGCATCAATTCGTCCAGGAATTGCGCAGACATTCCGATTTTCTTCTAAAGCAATATTTGCCGTGATTAGGCTCCCGCTGCGTTTCTTTGCTTCCACAACCAAGAGCGTTTCAGCAAGGCCAGCAATAATTCTGTTACGCTCGGGAAAATGCCAAGCTAATGGCTTCTCGCCTAACCCGTACTCAGAAATCACCAGTCCCTGCTCAGCAACCGTTTGCTGAAGATACTGATGGTTTCGGGGATATACCTGGTCTAATCCAGAACCAATGACACCAATTGTCTTTCCCTGATTTTTTAATGTAATCTCATGACTTAGCCCATCAACCCCAGCTGCCAACCCACTTATGACTGTAATTCCCCGTTTTATAATTATTGGCAAGATTCCCTTTAGTGTTGCCTCCCCATAACTTGTCATCTGGCGAGCACCAACAACCGCTAAACCTTGTGTATTCAAAAGACTAAGATCACCCTGATAAAACAACACTAATGGCGGACAGAAAATTTCACTTAGTTGGCGCGGATATTCACTATCTACAATTGTAATATAGGACTGCTTCATATTTAATTGAATCTTTTCACGTAACTCAATACTGTCCCACTTTGTTAAAAGAGCATTTTGTGCACGAATACTAATACCAGCACGTTCAATTAACAGGCTAAGATTATTAAATACCCGTGCTCTTTCTGCAGTTCGCCATAGTCGCCACCGGGAAATTGGACTTAATCCTGGACAAAGGCTTAGTTTTAATAAAAATTCTCGAGCTTGTAACATAAAAATCCCCCCTACTATTATGAAGTGCCTCATAATTGTTAGACAAAAGTTCTAACGATTGTGAGGCACTTTTTATGACTAAATACAAACCTGACTTTAAAGCTAAAATTGTCCACGAATATCTGACTACTCCACAAAGTTCTCGAGCCTTGGGGCGCAAATACAGTATCAGTAGCCGACTGATCAGGAAATGGATTCAAAGATATCGCTTAAGTGGGATAGACGCCTTGAAACGGCGTCGTCATCCACGAACCCTTACCGCAGATTTTAAGTTGAGTGTGATAGACTACTACCAAACTCATGAGGAATCGATGGTTAAAGTAGCGGCTCGATTTGACGTGCAAGCGTGCCAAATTTCACTTTGGCGGTCACAGTTCAAGCGAGATGGTATTGAAGCCTTGAAACCTCACCCGAAAGGTAGGCCGTCAAAGGTGAAACATACTAAGAAACGACTTCGTCGTCTTACTAATAAGACTGAAGTGGAACGTTTAAAAGAAGAACTTGCCAAGAAAAGCCAAGAACTCTATGACACAAAATTGGAACGTGACATCTTAAAAAAATCGTTGGCCCTGTTCGGACCCTCCAAGGCAAAGAGAAAACGCAAATAGTTGATCAGATCAGGGCAGATCAAGCATCGCTACCGAAGAAATATCGCTATAAGATTGGTGACATTCTCCATAAAATCAACCTTCCTAAGGCTACTTACCATGATGAGCGCAAGCGCATCGCTAACCATCATGATAAATATGCGAGTGTTAAGCAAGTGATTCTTAGCGTGGCTAAAGAAGGGCAAGTCCGCGGACGATGGACCTACGGTTATCGTCGCGTGAACCAAAAACTGCGGGCAATGGGCATTCATTTGGCGGACATGACGGTGAACAAGTTGATGGCGAAATTAGATGTTCAAGTGGCACTGTATAATCGCCACCGTAGTGGTAAATACTCATCTTATGAAGGTAATGTGGGCACAGTTGCGGATAATCTACTAAAACAACAATTTCAGGCCACCATTCCTTATCAAGTCCTCCACACAGATGTTTCTCAAGTTCGCTTAGCTAATCACAGTTGGGCTTATATTTCCTCAATTATCGATGAAGCCAGTAAGGAAGTTTTAGCCTTCCAATTGAGTCAACATCCTGATCGACAGTTGATTACCGCTACTCTCAACGAGCTATGTACAAAGCTGCCTGATAATGCTCAACCAATTATTCATTCTGATCAGGGGTGGCACTATCAACTGGGGTACTATACCCAAAAGTTAGCTGATAATCACTTTATTCAAAGTATGTCCCGTAAGGGAAATTGTCATGATAACGCACCAATGGAGAGTTTCTTTCACCTGTTTAAGACAGAGTTATTAGATGGTTTCCCACCATGTAAAGACTTAGCTGAATTAAAATCACTCTCAGCTCAATACATTCATTACTTTAATTACCAACGTATCTCCTTAAAAACAAAAGGTATGACTCCGGTTGAATACCGAAATCATACCTTGGTAGCTTAAATAATCAATTTTGTCTAACTTTTTTGTTGCACTTCATTACAGTACGGAGAATTTTCAATTTAATATTATTTTAAATATTCTGGAACTGGATTAAATGAACGACGGTGGATTGGGGTTGCTCCTAACTCACGTAAACCAGCTAAATGCTTTTTTGTTCCATATCCCATATTTTCAGCAAAATCATATCCGGGATAGACCTGATCATAATCGCACATTAGGTGATCGCGGTACTCCTTAGCCACAATACTGGCTGCTGCTACACTTATTGATTTTTGATCTCCCTTAATTAAAGTGGTTTGGGGAATATCAAGCGCTGGTAAAGGAACAGCATCAACAATTAAGTGCTCGGGCTGATGATGTAATTGACGAACGCTTGTCATCATCGCATCTTGTGTTGCCGCATAGATATTTAACTGATCAATTTTCTGCGAATTATTAACTGCAATGCTAACCTCAACCGCCTCATTAACAATTTGCAGGTAAAGATGTTCTCGTTCATGACGGGTTAACTGTTTTGAGTCAGTGACCCCAATCAAATCAAACTCTGGACTCAAAATGACGGCACACGTTACAACCGGTCCTGCTAATGGGCCACGACCGACCTCGTCCATTCCAGCTACATACTGACATCCCTGCTGCCAATACTGTTTTTCAAATTTAAACCGCTGATGAAATGCGGCTAATGCTTGTTGATAGCGTTCTTCTCGTCGCTGCCACTGCTGAAGAGCATTTTGAACTCCCTTTCGCGGATCCTGAGATAACTCTAGTAATAACGGTGAATTTGAATCATGGAGTGTTTGAAGCGCTTGTTTAACCTCTGCAATCGTTTGCTTACTCATTAATTCCGTCCTCATTTAAGTCAGCTGGAATTTCCATCGTAATGGGACCTAGCTTCCCCTTACGTAATTCAAAGATTAACCGTTCACTGGCCCGATCATAATCATCACGAAACCCCATTTTCTCTGTAATTCTTAATAATAAGTCTGGATTAGAAACACTTTCATCTAAGTCAGCATCTGTTAATCGGTACCGTTTCTTTAATTCTTCTGGTTGTTGGCGCCGAAGATAGTCAAGGGCAAATAGGGCAACATCGTCTTTAGCGTAAAGACTATCTTTAATTGCCCCTGACAAAGCAAGCATTGTCCCCTGCTTCTGACTGGCAAATTTATGCCAAAGAACTCCTGGTGTATCTAGCAATTCCAACTCAGCCGATGAACGTAGCCATTGTTGACCCGTTGTAACTCCCGGACGGTTTCCAGTTACGGCAACATTCTTCTTTACCAGGTGGTTTAATAGGGTTGACTTTCCAACATTTGGAACCCCTACGCACATTGCCCGAATAGGTCGCTTTTTTAATCCCTTGGCTGCTTCTTCTGCTAGCTTATCATGAAGGATTTCTTTACTCTTAGCGGTAACAATTTTACTAACATTTTGTTGACGAGAATCAAGTGCTACCACTGGTTGGTTGTGTTCCTTAAAGTAAGTTAACCATTCATCTAATCGTTTAGGATCCGCAAGATCCGTTTTAGTCATAATTAATAAACGTGGTTTATCCCCTGCTGCTAACGCTATTTCTGGATTCTGTGAAGAATAAGGAACCCGGGCATCAACTAATTCAAACACAATATCAACTAAGAACATTTGCTCACGAATTTGTCGAAGCGCCTTCGCCATATGTCCCGGAAACCATTGAATTGTAGCCATTTATTTCATCTCCTAATTCATTGCATCGCGATATTGTTGCCATGCGGTATCAAAAATTGTCATTGAGGGTAAATAATCCGCATTTTCTTCTAGGTATTTTGAAATTTCGTCAAAATCCGTTGACTGCTTTGGAAAGGCTGAATCGTAGAACGCGTTATTAGCAAACTGTTCAACTTCATCCGCATCCGTAGGCTTTCGCTGCGTCATTAAATAGTGATAAAAGCTTTCACGAACTGCCATCTAATTTCCTCCTTTTATTTTTCAGGAACAGTAATTAGAAATTTAAACTGACCATTTTGCATGTTAATTTCTTGCGCTGAATACTTCAATTGTCGATTTTTACTATAACGATTTAAATCTAGCAAAACGGTCTCTTTCTTTGAATTAATGGAAACCCACTTAGGAATATTATAATTTTTTGCGATGTATCCCATCACAAACTTAATTGGGATATTGAGGCGCCCAACACTTAATCCTTTAGCACGTAAAAGAATGTTTCCCTGACTTGTCCGTTCAGGAATAAAATTAATTGCGAACCGAATCTTAGTACCAAGAAACCTAGTATCGCCGACTAACGTTGCGTATTTTTCACCAACAATAAACTTATATTTAATTTTATTATCCTTTAAAAAATTATCCAAATAATTTGCTGACAAGGCATTTACTTGTTTTCGGTTTAACTCCACCATTAATGATGAATCATTAGCCCTGGTGGTTTGCGACACTTCTGCTTGTGGTACTGGTGCGGTTGCCCGCTGAAGAACAACACCACAGCTAATTACAATTAACAAGACCAAAGTAATAAATGCCCATTTCCACCAGTTAATTTGTTTTTTACTATTCATTGACTATTCCCTCACGTATTCCCAACTATCGTACTTAACCATACTCTTAAACAATCGACTTGCCATGTGTTGGTATCCCAAATTATTCGGATGAAAATTATCTTCAGTCGAAATGTATTCGTTCAAATTATGGTCCTTGTTACTCATAATTGACAATAGTTGTGATTGCTGAACCTTTCCATGGTTCACTTTTTCTTCTTGTTGAATCAATTGTTGCCGTTGAGCTTTCGTTTGGTATTGACCATATGACATTACCTTATAAATACTAACAAAATGCATTTTTGAATATTTTCTTGCAACATTTTGAGTTGCCCGGTTCCACTGATTAATTGAGTCGTTAATTGCAGCTACATCTGGGAAGTATGTATAAACCGGATTATAAATACCAATTACAAAGATCGGTGCATGTTTGTTTTCTTTTCTTACAGCTGTAAATAGTTGGTTTAACTTATCTTCATATATTCCCTGTGCTTGATTAATGCTCGACTGAATCTTGGTTTGGGATTGCATCATAATGTCCTTTTCCAGTGTTTGCATTAAATCATTACCACCAACCGTCATTACGATTACATCAGCATTTCTTAAATCTTTCCGCATCTCTGCCTGCTTATTTAGTCGAGCAAGGATCTGGTCAGAGCGATCGCCACTTACACCGTAGTTAACGGTCGAAACGGCCGTTTTCTTATATTTATCTTGAATTTTCTGCTTTATAATGCCTACGTAACCGCCGTTTTTCTTCTCATCACCCTGTCCATAAGTAAGCGAGTCGCCAACTGCTACCAACTTCACGTGACGCTTTTCTACACGTTTAACTTGTTGTTCCTGTCTTACAGATGGTTGAATAAAATGCTGATAACCATACCATCCACCAACCACAAGAAGAGCAAACAAGAAGACGCCCCATAACCACTTTAATTTTTTCATTATTATTTCACTTTTTACCAAAAAAGCGGCATAGTGACTATGACCGCTTCCGAAATGTTTAAATTTAAACTATTCAGTATAGTAAAGCAAACAACAAGCTCCTAAACCTGTATGTGTGGCGATAATCGGCACGGTTTCCCGAACAACGATATCGAGATTAGGTTCAAATTCTTTAATCTTCGTTAAGAGACGGTTAACTTCACTATCTCCTTCAACATGAGAAATACCAGCGCCCATAACTTTAGGACCATTTTTCATCTCGTCTAAGATTCGATTCCACTCTTTATGAAGAGCTTTCTTTCCCCGGCCTTTCATAATAATATGGATCTGGCCATCATAAACTTGAAGCATTACCTTAATATTTAATAAATTAGAAAGGGCTCCCGCAAATCTGCTAACACGACCACCGGCAACCAAATTATCGAGGTTATCAATTGCCAAATAAAGCTTAGAATGTGCAAGAACATACTTCATTCGTTCGATCGCATCTTCAACGGAGCCACCATTTTCAATTACCTTAGCCGCCTCAATGATCTGGAAAGCCATTCCACGATCGGTTGTTTGGGAGTCGTAAACAGTAACCTTAGTTTTCGTCATCCCCGCAGCTTGCTCAGCCGCATGAACAGTTCCGCTAATAGATTCCATCATATTGACACATAGAACCTCACTGCCATCTTCACCAAGTTTGTTAAACGCATCAACAAACCGTCCAATTGGCGGTTGGGATGTCTTAGGTAATGATTTTGCGTTTTTCATTAGTTCTGGGAACTGGTCATTAGTAATTGTTTCCCGTTCCACATATACAGTTCCATCAATCATTACCGTTAATGGAATAACAGTAATGTCATACTTTTTTATTTCTTCTTCTGTTAATCCTGCAGAGGAATCACAAACGATCTTAATCTTTCCCATGAAAATTCACTCTTCCTAGAAAATGTTATGTTATAATAATCTAGTCCTTAAAACTAGATGATAAAGTTTCATGAACCATTATGCGATATAAATTTGCGATGGTCAACTTGTTTATTTATTATTTAAGTATAGCAAAAGTAGCGGTAAAATTCATCGCTACATTACATGAAAGGGGTAGAAAAATGGAAAAAAGCAGCGGATCAAAGCATTCAGTAATTATTGAGATTGGCAATGCAATTACCCACGGGATCGGCCTTGCCCTTGCAATCGCTGGTTTAGTATTGTTAATCGTCAAGGCTGTTAGGACTGGAAGCCCAATGAGAATCGTTACATTCACAATATACGGAAGCACCCTTGTATTATTTTATCTTTTCTCTACACTTTATCATTCACTTTACTTCACCAGAGCTCGGCGAATCTTTCAAATCTTTGATCATGATTTTATTTACATCCTAATTGCTGGTACGTATACTCCTTATTGTCTTGTAAGTATTAAAGGCTGGCAAGGATGGACCTTATTTGGGATCATTTGGGCACTTGCAATTATAGGTGTTGTCTATAAAAGCATTTGGTTAAGGAAGAAAAGTCACTGGTCAACACTTTTATATGTCCTGATGGGCTGGTTATGTATTGTCGCCTTTTGGCCACTTTGGGATGCTCTAGGTCCCGTTGGCTTTGGCTTGCTCTTTGCCGGTGGCTTAACCTTTACAATTGGCGCGCTATTTTACAGTCGGCCAACGCAGTATACCCATCTTATCTGGCATATTTTTGTACTAGGAGGGACTACCTTTATGTTCTTCTCAATCCTTTTATTTGTTTAACTCCCAGGTTTCAAACCAACAACTAGTCTGACCATCCTCGTTAACTTCATCACGATTAATCAAATGCCATTGATCATAATTGATCGATGGCATTTTTACGTCACCATCATAATGACCATTGATGACCGTTCGTTCAAGCTTGTTTACTAGTGGCATCATTAAGGAAAAAATTCGTGCTCCGCCAATCACATATACTTGATTGTCCGGTAACGCATCAATCAGCTGATCAAGGGTTTCAACATCATGGACAACTGTAACCTGATCATTAGCAATCGATTGATGAGTTAAGACAATATTCTGCCGCTGTGGTAATGGTTGACCAATCGAATTATAGGTTTTCCTTCCCATAATGATTGGGTGATTGGCTGTTAATTTGCGAAAATGTTCTAAGTCTGCTGAAACATGCCAAGGCAGCTGATTGTCCTTCCCAATCCAACCATCAAGATCCTCAGCCCAAATAAAATTAACTTCACGCATTTTTCTTTCTCTCCTTAATTAATTAAACCGCAACTGGTGCCTTAATGGCAGGTTCGTGGGTGTAGCCTTCCAACTTAATATCACTCATCTCATATTCGTCAATTGGCTTTGGTTCATCCGGTAATATTAGCTTTGGCGCCTTATGCGGAGTTCGTGATAATTGTTCCTTGATCTGTGAAAGATGGTTCAAGTAAATATGAGCATCCCCTAAGGTATGAACAAAATCGCCCACCTGTAACCCACATTGATGAGCAATCATATGCGTTAACAATGCATAGCTGGCAATATTAAATGGCACCCCAAGAAAGATGTCAGCACTTCGCTGATAAAGTTGACAACTTAGCTTTCCATCATTCACATAAAACTGGAACATCGTATGACATGGAGGCAAGGCCATTGATGGAACATCTTCAGGATTCCAGGCGGAAACGATCATCCGGCGTGAATCTGGAGTCGTCTTTATTTGGTGAATCACATTAGCGATCTGGTCAATTGTTTGTCCATTACTAGTTTTCCAGTGACGCCACTGGCTTCCATAAACTAAGCCTAAATCACCATATTTTTTAGCAAAATCATCATCGTTAACAATCCGGTCACAAAAATCACGTTTTTCTTTTAAATAAGCCTTTTTAAACTCAGGATCCTGAAGCCAACGATGACCAAAGTCTGTCATATCTGGACCATGATATTCATCACTTTCTACCCATTTTTTAAATGCCCATTCATCCCAAATATGATTTTTATGCTTTAAAAGGAATTGAATATTAGTGTCTCCCCGAAGGAACCATAACAATTCACTTTTAATTAAGCCAAATGGAACCTTCTTGGTTGTAAGTAGCGGAAACCCTTCTTCAAGATTAAACCGCATCTGATAACCAAAAACAGATCTGGTTCCCGTACCAGTACGATCACTTTTAGTGTGCCCATGATCCAGTACATATTGCGCTAAATTTAAATATTGTTGTTCATTTTCATTGATTGTCATTACGTATCCTCACTGTTAGTCAATGTAGTTACTTAAATATTCCCACCGCGCTGTTTTATCGTCAATTTCTTTTTTTACCTGGTCTAGCTCCTTTTGCAATTCAGCTAGTTTTTGATAATTGGCAGACTGTTCAGTCATCTGTTTCTCAATTGACTTACGCTTATTATCAAGTTGATCAAGATCATCGTCAATATGATCCCATTCCAACTTTTCCGCATAAGTTAGCTTAGTCTTCTTCTTTTCGCTTGAACTTGGCATTGGCTGTTGACGCTTGGCAGTTTGTTGCTTTTTTGCAGCTCGTTTTTGCTGCTGCTCTTCTTCAGCCTGCTTTTTAGCATCGGTAAGGTAATCAGTAAAACGTCCAGTGTAGCGTTGAATATCACCATTACCATGGAAAATTAATAAATCATCAGCTACTTTGTCCAAGAAATAGCGATCATGAGAAACTGTAATAACTGTTCCAGCAAAGTTATCCAGGTAATCTTCCAAAACCGTTAATGTTCCAATATCAAGATCGTTAGTCGGTTCGTCAAGAAGAAGGACGTTGGGCTGCTGCATAAGAATTTTCAGCAAGTACAGACGGCGCTTTTCACCACCCGAAAGTTTCCTAATCAACGTTCCGTGCATAAAGCGGGGGAATAAGAATCGTTCAAGAAGCTGGGTAACACTAAGCTTATTGCCGTCCTTATCGGTAACATTTTCAGCAATTTCACTCAGAAAACTAATCATTCGTTTATCATCGTCAATTCCCTCAGTTTGCTGAGTATAGTAACCAAGCTTTACCGTTTCACCAATTTTGAGCACTCCGCTATCCAACGGTACTCGTTGCGCAATTACATTCAACAGACTGGTCTTCCCTGCACCATTTTCACCGGTAATTCCAATTCGATCGCCAGCCTGAACCAACCAATCAAAATTATGGAGAATCTGGTGATTACCCAGGGTCAGATCAGCATTCTTAAACTTAATCACATCTTTACCGAGCCGTTGAGAACCTAAATTGATTGAAATATCTTCGTCAGTTTTTAGATTACCAACCTTATCTTCAAGCTCATGGAAACGATTAATCCGTCCCTTTTGCTTGGTTGATCGTGCCTTTGCACCGGTTCGCATCCACGCTAATTCCTTCTTGTATAACTGTTGATTCTTTTTCTCGGTATCTTTAGCTAACTCTACTCGTTCTGCTTTTTGCCGAACAAAATCTTGGTAATTACCATCATAATGATAAAGTTTACCAAATGACAGTTCCCAAATGTGATTAGTAACTTGATCGAGGAAGTACCGATCGTGAGTTACCAAGAGAACAGCTCCCTTATAAGAAGCAAGAAAATCTTGAAGCCAGACTACTGAATCAAGATCTAAGTGGTTAGTTGGTTCATCTAAAAGCAATAAATCCGGGTGTTGAATTAATACTTGGGCTAATCCTACCCGTTTTTGCTGACCACCAGATAATTCACTAACCCTTTGACTAACATTCTTAATTTTTAATTGGGTAAGGATCGTTTTAACCCGGCTATCAGCTTCCCATGCATCCTCTTGATCCATCTTTGCTTGCAATTTCGTGTATTGATCCATTGCCTGAGGATCTTCGGGGTGGTTGCTAAAACGATCTAGCGCAAGCTCATATTCCCGAATAGTTTGAAAAACAGGCTGGTCACCTTCAAAGATTGCATCCATAATTGTTTTGGTCGGGTCAAGCGCTGGCTGCTGTTGTAAATACCCAATTGTATAGTCATTAGGTGTGGTAATTGAGCCGCTTTCCGGACTTGTCCGCTTACTAATAACGTTAAGAAGACTGGTCTTTCCACTCCCGTTAACACCGATTAAACCGATTCGATCGTTTTCGTTAATTGTAAAGGAGACATTATCAAACAGGGTTTTCTCACCATAAGTACTGGTTAATCCCTCAGCTTGCATTGTTTGCATCTCGTTTTATCCCTCTTTTTTTATTTTTTCTGCTTCATTAATTAAGGTTTCCCTATCATTAGGCAATTCGCCGTTAACAACCTGTACTGTTAGCTTCTTAATGATCTTTCCTAGTAATGGACCAGGCTTTACCCCTGTATCGTTAATTAGCACTCCCCCATTAACAGCCAGTTCTTTACCGCTTTTAATGGGTAATGAGTTGTACTGCTTCATTAATTGTTCATCAGGAATTGCCCAGCCATATAATTTTGCAACTTGATTAGCATCCTGAACAGCATTTCTACCAGCCGTAAAGAAAGTCAACGGTGATAACTTTTTGCTCTTCAACCCCTGAATTACTGGGATCATCTTTTTAACGTTAGTGATCAGTTCATTTGAGGTCTTCCAGCTGCGAAGGAACTTACTAGCCTCCCGTGAATCAAATCCCAATTGGGTCACAATAACTGCCCATACCTGTTCTGCATTCCGTAATTGCCAGTTATTTAGCAATAATAGTCCGCTTAATTCAGTTTGCTTTCCTGCTAACCCTGGACAATACTGATAAAGGCCAGTTCGCAGAAATTCATTCAGGCCTGCTACCGGGTTTTGTCCCATTAATAGTTTTTCAAACTCTACCCGAATTCTTTCAACCGCTATTTTTTCCAATAAAGCAGCGTTTTGTTTAATCCCTGCTAATGTTTCCGTTGCAATTACAAAATCCAGTTTACTAGCAAAGCGAACCGCTCGCATCATCCGCAAGGCATCTTCATGGAACCGCTCATTGGGATCGCCAACAGCCTTGATTAAATGATGTTTTAAGTCATCCAGACCATTAAAAAGATCAATCACCTCACCATTTTCCTTCAACGCGAGTGCATTAATCGTAAAGTCACGCCGTTTCAGATCCTCGCTTAACGACCGAACAAAAGTTACCTTATCAGGACGGCGAAAATCTTGATAGCCAGATTCGGTTCGAAATGTTGTGGTTTCGTATCCCGTCCCATGATCAAGAATCATCACTGTGCCGTGTTCGATCCCGGTATCAACAGTGCGGTTAAAAATCGCTTTAATTTCACTTGGATAAGCACTAGTAGCGATATCAATATCGTGGATTGAATCGCCTAAGATCGTGTCACGAACGCAACCACCCACAAAATAAGCTTCGAATCCCGCGTCCTCAATTTTTTGGAGTACCGGACGAGCAGGTTCAAAGATTGGCGGTAAGTGTTTGATGATCATTTAATCAAGTCCTTCATTTTTTAGTCAACCTCGATTATAGCAAATCTAGCAAGGGCGTGTGAACTGTTGTAGATTCTTTTCTTTTGAGTGGTTTTGGTTTAAAATGTTAGTTAAAGTAAATATCTGCTTATCAAGGAGACAAAACATGAATTACCCATACCAAGATCGTTTTCAATTATTCTTGAATCAACAGGGGCTGGCACCACTAACAATTAAGACCTACGATGCTACCCTAACCCATTTCTTTACTTTTCTCATGGACAATCGACCAGAATTCGCTGCTGAACCAAAATTAAAGAACCTAACTGAATCAGATGTGCGGGCCTTCCTAACTGCCCTAAAAGAAGATGAAAAGATTACCCTTAGCACTTACAACAAGAACCTTTCCCACCTGAATCGTTATTTTCGTTACCTCTTCACCCATCAGCTAATTAAGATTTACCCAACTCTGACAATCCATGGGAAAGCCACTAGCAACAACAAACGATTAACAACTAAGTGGCTTGAGAAGCTTCCTGATATTCTTCAGGATGAGCACCTCCACTTCTATACCAGATTAACCATTTTCTTATCAAGTCGCGGTTATACCGTTAGTGAATTTCTTGCTCCCGGTTTTGAAAACGTTTGGAATAAGCTTTCACCAACAAGCTCAACAGAAAAACAGTTTATCGCAAACTTCAATCAATTTATTCGGCCACTTCAAGAACTTCAACACTCTTCGCGGATCTTTCTTAAACAGCGCTTCTCACCGGATAATCCCGGACTATCAAATGCTGGTCTACATAAATACCTGTGTCAAGATGAAAGCTACCTTGGCTTTAGCTTAGCGCCCAAATTTCTCCACCAGTCATTCATCCTCTACGAACTTGGTCACCATCCAGAACTTTCTGACGGCCAATTAATGGAGAAACTAAGACTCGATCCAGCTTCACTATTGTATTATCAAAAGCAATTGATTAACCGGAAGTAATAAAATAGTCTCTTAATATTCAAATCAACTTGGATATTAAGAGACTATTATCTTTTTACCACTCAGATATTAATGTTGCTTTCTAAAGGACAACCCGAACCCAAATAATGCGGAGAAGGCGCCTATAAAGATTAACCCTAAGTAATCATTCTCACCTGTTTGTGGAAGTTGTCGGTTAGCTTTTTGTTGTGAATTCATTAATTTATTATCTGGAAATTCAGCCTTTTCCTTTGATGATAATAAATTAGCATTTGAATTTTCACTGTTTGAATAAGTACTATTAATTATTTTCGAAGCTACAAAACTACTGTCACTTGGTTTAGCCGCATTGGAGCTGGCACTACTACTGTCACTCGGTTTAGCAGCACTCGAACTAGCACTACTGTCACTTGGTTTGGCTGCACTCGAACTGGCACTGTTGTCGCTTGGTTTAGCGGCACTCGAACTAGCACTGCTGTCGCTTGGTTTAGCTGCAATGGAGCTGGCACTGCTGTCACTCGGCTTGGCGGCACTGGAGCTGGCACTGCTGTCACTCGGCTTGGCGGCACTGGAGCTGGCAACTGCTGTCACTCGGCTTGGCGGCACTTGAACTAGCACTACTGTCACTTGGCTGTGCGGCACTTGAACTAGCACTACTGTCACTTGGCTGTGCGGCACTTGAACTGGCACTGCTGTCGCTAGGCTGTGCTGCACTTGAACTAGCACTGCTGTCACTCGGCTGTGCGGCACTTGAACTAGCACTGCTGTCACTTGGCTGTGCTGCGCTCGAACTGGCACTACTATCACTTGGCTGTGCGGCACTTGAACTAGCACTGCTGTCACTTGGCTGTGCTGCGCTCGAACTGGCACTGCTGTTGCTTGGCTGTAATTTTGCTAGCTCAGCTTCTAATGCTGTTAGCTTAGAATTGGCTTGTGCTAAGGCAACGCTGGCCTACTTAACTGCTTGAGTTGCATTATCATAGTTTCTAGCAGCTTGTAAATGCTCATCATTAATTTTATTTAACTTTGCACTATATTGGTTCAAAAAGGTAACTGCTTTATTGTACTCATTTTGATCCTCTGGGGATAGGTACGATGGATCAAAAGTATACCATCTGCCTAGGATTGGCCAATTCTCATTATGTAAATCCCTAAATTTTCCCATTTAGCATATGCCGCTTGGTAGTCAGCGTATACCTTGTCACGAGCCTTATTTCCTTGGTCCCTTAGAGGTTTTAATTCTTGCAGTTTTGCATTATATTCCTCCCTTTCCTTATCAAGCCTTTGAATGAGAGCTTGCTCCTGTTCCGAAAATGAGTAATTACCCTTTTTATTATCAAACATTTGCTGCATCTTATTATAAGCATCATTCCATTTCTGGAAATATTGATCGTATAACTTTTGGGCATCTGTCGATTCCATCTCATTATATTCGTTAAGCAACTGATTATAATTCGTAGATAATTGGGTATCTGTTTTATTATATAGCTCTATCGTTGTGGGCGCGTAATTTTTATATTGTCTTACATATCGCTGATTTCTTGCCCACTCTCCACCGATTTTCGTAAGCTCCTTACTGGCTTTATCCTGGGTAGTTTTAGCATTATTGTAATTAGCTTCTTTTTGGTTAACATCTGCTTGGGCCTGTTGGACTTGTTGTTCTAGTTGTTCACGCTTTTCTGTAACGTCACTACTTGATTGATCACTAGAACTTTGTGTAGTCCCTGTTGATTGATAGCTATCGGCACCATTTACTTGTTCCCCAGCATCGGCATGAACAGATGTGCCAAGATATAACCCACTAGCAGCAACAGAAACCGTCAAAATTGTTGCGGTTACCCAAGTTTTACCCGCTTTATATAATTTTTTATGTTCTCTCATTGTTAATCACGTCCTCCTAACTCCTGTCATTAGAACCGATTTTACTACCCCTCCCTCATAAAAAATCAAGTGTTTCTATTACCTCTAAATAAGAAAACTGTCCAACAATCGCAGTCTTTCACTGACAATTGTTGGACAGTTTTCTTATTTATTTTAATACTCTTCATACTCATCCAGCAGTTCTTGCATTTCATCATCGGTTGGCACGAGTTTGAGATAATGCTTTAATTCTTCAACCATTTGCTCGGTATCACCAGCCTCACGGTAATAGTTCACTAACTCCTTTAAGAAGGTTGGATTTTCACTATAGGTAATTGCTGCTTCACGGTAGTACTTGCCAGCAAGGTCAAATTTTTCCAAGCGCTGGTATGAACGCGCTAGATTCCAGTAAATCTGCGGGTCAACCTCGTCTTCTTCAATTAACGGCTCCAGTAGTTTGATATTTCCCTCGTCATCATGGGTATGAAGAAGGAAGTTACTGTAATCCAAAGTAATCGTTAGGTTGTCGGGATCAAGCTCGTGAGCCTTCTTTAGGTACTCATCCATCAGTTTATTATTACCCAAATGGCTAGTTACTTCAGCTGCTTGGGCATATAAACGAGCATTATACTGATCGACCGCCAATCCTTCTTGGAGAGTCTTGAGGGCTTGTTGGTACTTATTTTCCTCAACGTAAGCCTTAGCAAGTTCTGGATAGACGGAAGCATATTGAGAATCGTCCTGAATTAGTTCATTAAATGTTTTAATTGCATTGGCTGTTTCTCCCAGTTGCAATTCGGTTAGGCCTGTTTGGAACCGAATGTCACTCGTCCGATATTCCGGGCTCACCTGCTTTAGGTAACCTAGCGCCTGCTTAAATTGACCACTTTGCGCATAACAAATCCCCAATCGGCCCGCAATGTTGACCTTGGCAAATTCAGTATACCCATTCCGAATTAGTTCGAAGTAATATTGAATGGCCTCATCAAACCGACTGGTCATAAAGTAAAATTCACCAAGGGCAAACTGGACCGCTGGCTCATCGGGAGCAATCCGATAGGCCTCCTTCAGTTTTTCCTCCGTAACCTCATACTCATTTTCAGTTTGGTACAAATCGGCTGCAACCAATAATGATTGTAAGTAAGCATCTGAATCAGGCTGGACTTGAGCTAAGTAAGATAAAGCTTCGTCATTGTGGCCCTCACTAACCGCAATTTCCGCTAAATTAACCCGTAGTTCATCCTCATTTGGATACTTAGCCAATAGGTGCAGATAAGCCTGACGAGCCTGGTGTAGGAAGCCCATTCCATATAGTTCCTCAGCTAAACTAAAGATCATATCATCACTATCTTTAGCCAGGGCTTCGGTAAAGGATTGTTGGGCAGCTGGCATTTGTCCAGCTTGGATCTGTTCTAACATTTTTTCAGAATAAGTCATTATTTTCCTCCTCTACTATCCCCATCACATTAATTATCTTAGCATAGTTAAGCCAAAAACAGTTACTAACCGCACCTAAAAAAGGACTGTGAGCATGACGTTCACAGTCCTTTAAATAATTTATCAAGTAATCCAGAATTACTTAACAGCATCCTTCAAAGCTTTACCAGGCTTAAATGCTGGTACCTTGCTTGCAGGGATTTGGATTTCTTGACCAGTTTGTGGGTTACGACCCTTACGAGCAGCACGTTGACGTACTTCGAAGTTACCGAAACCGATCAATTGAACCTTTTCACCCTTAGCTAATGATGCTTGGATTGAACTAAATACTGCATCAACAGCAGCAGTAGCATCCTTCTTAGTTAAACCAGTTGCAGTTGCAACATTACTTACTAATTCTGCTTTGTTAGCCATTGAATTTCACCTCCAACATTTAACGTAACCAGAATTGATTACATCAATGAATGAATGTTAATTTTGAGTGGTCCAAAATTAACGAAACATACGAAGAACTCGTATAATTTCATTGTTAAGATTAGCATAGTGAAGCCTTGATGACAAGCGGTTTATAGGCTTTTTCACCCTTTTTTCAGAAATTTATAACCAAATTGAATGATTTACTGACGCTTTCGTTTAATAATCCGGATTGGTGTCCCCGTAAAATCGAACGCCCGACGAATTTGGTTCTCTAAATAACGCTGATATGAGAAATGCATTAGGTCAGGATCATTGACGAAAATGACGAATGTTGGTGGCTGAATAGCAACCTGAGTACCATAGTATACCCGCAACCGGCGTCCATTTTGCGTTGGCGTTGGGTTGGCAGCTAGTGCATCCATCAAAACATCGTTAAGGACAGCAGATTGAATCCGTCGTCGACTATGATCGTAAACATCTTCAATCATTGTTGGCAGTTGATTTAGCCGTTGTTTAGTCTTTGCAGAAACAAAAATAATTGGTGCATAGCTTAAGTATTGAAATTCATTCCGAATTAAAGTCGTAAAATCAGTCATTGTCCGGTGGTCTTTATTCTTGATTGTATCCCACTTATTAACAACAATAATGACTCCACAGCCTGCTTCATGAGCATAGCCGGCAATATGCTTATCAAGCTCACGAATTCCTTCTTCAGCATTTAGAACCACCAAAACAACGTCACTATCATCAATTGCTCGCATTGACCGCATTAATGAGTAACGTTCAGTGTTTTCATAGATCTTACCCTTTTTCCGGATCCCGGCCGTATCAATCATCGTAAATTCACGACCATCCTTAGCCGTAAAGCGAGTATTAATGGCGTCCCGTGTCGTTCCGGCAACATTGGAGACAATTACCCGATTTTCACCTAAGATCGCATTCACTAATGAGGATTTACCAACATTGGGCCGACCGATTAAGCTAAAGTGAATAGTGTCATCATCCTCATTATCAGCAGTCTCAGGGAAGTGATTAATCACCGCGTCAAGTAAATCACCAACCCCAACGCCGTGAACTCCAGAAACTGGGTAAGGTTCTCCCAAACCTAATGAGTAAAAATCGTAAATATCACTCCGCCGTTCTGGATTATCAACTTTATTGACAGCTAAGACAATTGGTTTGTCTGAACGATATAAAATCTTGGCAACCTGTTCATCAGCATCAGTAACACCATTTTGAATATCAACAACCAAAACGATGACATCTGCTTCATCAATTGCCACTTCTGCCTGTTGACGGATTTGTGTGAGGAGGGGTTGATCAGAAATTTCAATCCCACCAGTATCAATTAGGTTAAAATTCTTGCCTAGCCACTCAGCATGGGCATAAATTCGGTCTCGGGTAACTCCCGGTGTATCTTCAACAATAGAAATCCGTTCACCAGCGATTCGGTTAAATAATGTCGACTTTCCGACATTTGGACGACCAACAATCGCAACAACTGGATTTGCCATTTTTACACCTTCCTTCTTTTATTTGAAATAAAAAGAGTATGACAAAATGCCATACCCCTTTCTAAGTTAAATATGTGGTCTCGATTACTTCAAGCCCTTTAATTGATCACCAATTAAATCACCCATTGAGAAGCCACTTTCTTCTTCAGGGGCGTTGTTCATGAAGTTTCGGTTATTGTTACGACGAGGACGACGACGACCCCGGTTTTCGTTACCGTTGTTTTCTTCATCCTTTGGACGTTCTTCAAGAGCCTTCATGGATAAACCAAGTCGTTGATGTTCAGGATCAACATTTAAGACCTTAACCTTAACTTCTTGACCAGGCTTCAATACATCAGCTGGTGTAGCAATGTGCTTGTGAGAGATTTGGGAAATGTGTACCAAACCTTCAACACCAGGGAAGACTTCTACGAAAGCACCAAAACTGGTTAACCGCTTTACAGTACCAGTAAGGACACTGCCTTCTGGAGCCTTTTCTTCAATATCATCCCATGGTCCAGGTAATGTTTGCTTGATTGAAAGTGAAATCCGTTCACGTTCAGGATCAACATTTAAGACCTTAACCTTAACTTCTTGACCTGCTTCCAATACATCTGAAGGCTTGTCAACATGATCGTAAGAAATTTCAGAAACGTGAACCAAACCATCAACACCACCGAGGTCGATGAAAGCACCAAAGTTAGTCATCCGAGCAACTTTACCTTCTACAACGTCGCCTGGTTGAAGCTTAGCAAAGATTTCCTTAGCTGCTTCTTCGTGTTGAGCTTGAACAATTTCCTTGTGAGAAAGGATAAGACGGTTTTCACTAGGTTCGATTTCGATAATCTTGAATTCAAGTTCTTGACCCTTAAATTGGTTCAAGTCTTCTACGTAGTGATCAGTAATCATTGAAGCAGGGACGAAGCCACGTACTCCGGCATCAACTACTAAGCCACCCTTAACAGCTTGGGTAACCTTAGCGGTAATGTGTTCACCAGCATCGAACTTCTTTTGAACGTCATCCCAAACTTTACGTGCTTCAAGACGACGGTGTGAAAGTAAGTAGCTACCATTTTCCTTATCGTTACCGATCTTAGAAATAACTACTAAGTCAAGTTCGTCACCGACTTTAACTGCGTCATTGATGTCTTCAACTGGCTTGGTTGATAATTCCTTAGCAGGGACGACACCTTCAACCCCTGCATCTTTAATACCAACGATAGCTTGGCGATCATCATCAATTGCCAATACTTCACCCTTAACAACATCACCCACTTTTACAGTTTCAATGCTATCAAGAGCTTCTAACATATCGTTTTTGTTTTCGTTGTTTTCAGCCATTAAAAAAAATCCTCCTTGCGACAATCAACTCTAAAAACCATTTTACTAGATGAACGCTCACATTTCCAGTAATTATGCTAAATGTTTTTCAGTTTTTTTAATTATTTTACTAATCTCGGCAACAACCTCATCAATTGTCAAACTGGTTGTATCCAATCGAATAGCATCACTAGCTTGAGTTAACGGTGAAACCTTCCGCGTTGAATCTTTTTGATCACGTAATTCGATTGCCCGCTGTAGCTCTTCTAAACTTGTGGTTGTAATCCCTTTTTGCTTGTTTTCCAAATAACGGCGCCGTGCCCGTTCATGAGCAGTCGCTACCATAAAAATTTTAACTGGAGCATGAGGCAAAACTGTCGTTCCAATGTCACGACCATCCATTACAATTCCGCCTTCAGCTGCAATTTGCCGTTGCTGTTTTGTCATTTCCTGACGCACGGTTGGGATCGCAGCGACTGCCGAAACATTTTTGGCAACTTTAGGAAGTCGAATGTCTCGTGTCACTTCCTGCCCGTTAATAAATACTCGCTGTTCTGGTTCTGCTGGTTGAAAAGTGATCTTGATTTGCTTTGCTAGCTCACTAATTTTTTCGGTATCAGTCATTGCTAATCCTTGTTGTAAAGCTGCAAGGGTAACCGCCCGATACATTGCTCCCGTATCACAATAGACATACCCGAACTTCTTGGCAACCCGCTTAGCAACGGTGCTTTTACCCGCTGAAGCTGGTCCATCAATTGCAACCTGTAATCCCATCGTCATTCACTCCTCATTTACCGTACTCTTAACTGTTGTCCTGGCCTCAAATGGGCATTCGGGGTTAAACCATTTAACCGCATTAACTCATTAACAGAAATTCCGTTCTGTGCTGCAACACGATATAAGCTACCATTACGAGGAACAGTAGCGTAGCGAACCATACTTGATGATTGACTCACTGATGAGGAAGAACTTGTACTAACCGATGAAGAACTACTCATACTTGTTGCTGAGCTCTCATTAGCCTTACTAGACGAACTCAGAGAATTGTGCTTTTTTGAACTGGCTTCCCGTTCCTTTGGCTGGGCTTTTTTTTTATTTGATTGTGACTGCGCTAACCGTTCAGTTCTTACCGGATGATTCATCGTTTGCTTATGATTAACCCAGTATATCAGCGGAATAGCTGCCAAAATAATTATTAAAACGATCAAGACAGTGGTAATAGTAGAGTTATGTTCTCTTTGCCGCCGATGTTCGGTTCGTGACAGGTGACCATCACTACCCAAATCTTCACTATCAGCAAACTTCTTATCCCATAGCCTGTCGTTAGCTTCACGACTTTCTTCCCGTCGTTCACTCATGGTTGCCCCTCCTTTTTATAAAATTAACATTCTGATTGTAGCGCAAACAATCATAGAATGTCTAGTTTTCTTTATTATGATTAATATTAAATAACTGATAAAGTCGTTCTTGCCAATTTAGTTTTACCGTTAGTTGTGAGTGCTTAGTCAGTCCATCATCGTTTTTCTCAAACTGTTGAAGCAGCGTTTCGTCAGTAATATCACAACATGGTACTTGGGGTTTAACCAGCTGTTCACCGAAATATTCTAAAATCATCTGTCGGCGGCATAATTTAGTATTATTTACGTATCTTGCCATCCAATTCAAATGCTCCTTTAGACTTGCTTGTCTGCTTTTAAATGCTTTTATAATTGTCTCACCGTCATAGCCGTGTCGTAAGTAAAAGGTAAATAATTCTCGATTATCTCCCAATACACTACTAGGTTGGCGCTTTTCCCTTACAGCATCTAATAATTTCTTATCAGGAAGTTCAATATGGTTTAGCGTTCGTTGAATCTGTTCATCACCTGGAGAATACAGAAGCAACGCTAGACTTGGCTTGCCATCACGACCTGCCCGTCCGACCTCTTGGACATAGCTCTCCAGATTCGCTGGTTCATGAAAATGAATGACAAAGCGGATATCATCTTTATCAATTCCCATTCCAAAAGCACTAGTGGCACAAATTAACTGAACCTGGTTATCCATAAACTGTTGCTGTAAACGGTAGCGGTCTATTGGAGCAATTCCCGCATGGTAAGCAGCCACGGTCTTCCTTGTTTTCTGATTTAACGTTTCAGCAAACTGTGTAGCTAATTTACGACTTGCAAAATAAATAATTCCAGAACCTGCTAATTGATTAACTAGATTAATTAGATACTGCTCCTTCTCATTAACGGAAAGGAAACGTTCTACCGCATAATAAATGTTGGGCCGATTCACAGAACGAATTACTTGAGTAACCGTGTTCTCCTTCAACCCCATCTTTTGAATAATATCCCGACGTACTTCCGGAGTTGCCGTGGCCGTCAGTAAAAGTGTCGTTGGTGAACCAAGCTCCTTTCTCACTGAACTAAGCAAAAGGTATTCTGGACGAAAGTCAGGCCCCCACTGCGAAATACAATGAGCTTCATCAATAACAAACAACGTAATCCGAATTTTCTTTAACTTATTAATAATTTCAGGATTAGCAAGTGTTTCTGGCGAAGTAAAGATAAATTTAAACGAAGACAGACGCTGTAAGGCCTGGTGACGACTTTTACCAGTTAGCTGGCCATTGATCATTAGAACCCGTTTTTCACCAGAACGGTGAAGCCGATCAACTTGATCCTGCATCAAGGAAATTAACGGTGACACGATCAAGACTGTCCCGGACAACAAGTATCCCGGCATTTGGTAAAGCAATGATTTTCCACCACCAGTCGGCAAAATAGCCAAAGTATCTTGATGATTAAGAACTGCTTTAATCGTTTCCTGTTGACCGTCACGAAAAGTGGTGAAGCCAAATTGCTCATTTAGTTTTATTAACAGTTGCCGATCACTAATCATTTACTCTCTCCTCATACAATTGGTAAAGACGGAAGTAATAGAACGCCGCCGGTCCTCCTGGGACAATTTCGGGATCAAATTGCCAATCTACTATTTTCCCTTGATAGCGTTCAGCTAGTTGAGTCCGAATGCTTACTGGCAAAGCTCGATCCCAATCAATCGATTCAGGATAAACGATTGCAGCTTCTAACAAATGTTCACGAACAGTGTTAGCCTTGATCTCCCTTTTTTGGGCAATTTGACTAATTGACATCCCTTGTTGATATAGCAGCAACGTTTGGTTAGCACTTTGACTTAACGGACTATTTGCCAGCAGATCCGCTAACAAACGATTTAAGACTCCGTGATAGCTATTAGCAAATGCAGCAATTGCTAGTAGGGCATCCTGCTTAATAATTGGTAGTTGGTAACCGGGAAGCTCTAGCTGCCTGCTAAACTGCATATCGTTTTTACCAGTAATTTGATGACCAATGAGGGAATAAAAGAAATAATTAGCTAATCGCTCATCAGCACTTTCCAATGAATCGCCAAATAATTCAAGCTCCCGTACAAGATCACCAATTATGTTTCCATGCCAGCTAAGAAGCCACTGCTTTACAATTTGCTGTTCATGATATTCATTAACTACCGGAGCATAATAGCGATTATGGTACGACGCTTCAGAGGCAACTTGTATACCGAGCAATAATCGTTGCTCAATCCGTCGCGTATTAGCTAACCAGTACCAATCAAAGAAATGAGGTTGATACTGTCCACTTGTTAACTCCTCTTGTCTTAAAACTCCTAAAGTAGTTAACAGCACTTGTCCAGCAGGATCTCGCTGAATTAAATTAGCCTTAACTAACTCTTCAATTGAATTTTCAACCTGCTGTCGTTCTAATGAGCGGGTTGCTCCCGTCCATTTGAGAATACCGTACTGTTTAGCCCAGAAGAGGGTTGATACAGTTCGTCGGTTCCTTAACGTATTTTCAATCACCCTGATCCGTCGTGGCTGACGTTCATCAAAAAAGCTTAACAAGAAGTTATTCATTTTTTCACTCTCCACTCTAATTAATTATAACGAAAAGCAATGAAAATGATCTGAAATAAAATTAGATTATCTTTAAAATAGACAAAAAGACCAGTCTCCAATGTCCATCTTAATTGAACACTAAACACTGATCTTAAAGGCCTTAATTATTATTGTTCTAGCTGCTTTTGACTAAGCCAAGATTTTAAGCGAACGGCCACTAATGCAAAAACGGCTGAAACAAGAACTCCCTTAATCAAATTAAATGGAATAACTGCCACCGCAATTAATTCCGGAATTGGCAAAGTTGACTTCCAATTCCACAACGCCATGTACAACGGTGTCAGTACCCACCAATTTAATAGGGCCATCACTACAACTAGAGTGGCTGTTGCTAAAATACTTCCTAACCATAATTGACGCTTGAACGACCACGACTTATGCTTCCATGCCCAGCAGAATGGTAACAGCAAGGCCAATGACGATAGAAAGTTACCAAGAATTCCAACCAATTCACCGGCAGAAAAGCCACGTGTCATTGCATGAATTAGGCACTTCAAGAAAGCAACCATTACCCCAGCAGCAGGGCCATAGATAAACCCGCCAATTAATACTGGTAAATCGGAAAAATCCATTTTTAAATAAGGGGCAACCGGTAAAATAGGAAATTCAAACAACATTAAAATAAACGCCAACGCACTTAGTGAACAGACACCCACCATTTGGTGAACTTTTTGATGAGATGTAACCATCAATAACAACCTCCTATTGAGATTGTCTTCAAAATTACCTAAACATAAAATAAATGCACGTTACCTAATTTGTCCCTCGGCAACGTGCATTTTATAATTCATGTTTAAATAAGTGTAGTAGAATCTTCTGCATACCAGACTATACTGTCGGCTCTGGAATTTAACCAGATCAACCATAAAAATGGGTTGCGGGCTATACCGCCGGTCGGGAATTTCACCCCGCCTTGAAGACAATTTCTATTAAATTTTACACTTGTATTTTACAAGTAATTTTTCAAACTGTCAACGCTTGACGTTTTATTTGCTGATCTTCTTTAAAAGCTTAACCTCGTCCTGTTTTAACTCCCTAAACTCACCAGACTGCAAGCCATGGAGATCTAATGGTCCATAGGTTTTGCGATGAAGTTTTATTACAGGATGGTGGATTGCATCAAACATTAGCTTAACTTGGTGATAACGTCCCTCATGGATTGTTAACTTGACTAAACTAGTCTGCTTTTTATGGTCAGCCTCAATTAACCGACTCTTTGCCTTTTTGGTTAACCGACCATTAACCTCAACACCAATTCGCAATTGCTTCAAATCATTATTATTAATGATTCCCCGCACCTTTGCAATATATATTTTCTCTACTTCAAATTTTGGGTGCATTAGTCGATTGGCAAGTTCTCCATCATTAGTCAATAGTAGAATACCAGTAGTATCATAGTCTAACCTCCCGACCGGGTAGACCCGTTCCTCTACTCCTTCCTCCTTTAAAATATCCACAACTGTTCGCCGTCCCTTATCATCATGAGCACTCGTAATTACAGAGCGGGGCTTATTCAGCAAGTAGTAAACATGAGCTTCCCGGTGTAACGGCACACCATCAACCACAACTTCATCATGGTCACCAACCTTAATTCCCATTTCTGTCACGGTCTTTCCATTAACTTGAACGTGACCGTTAGCAATTAATTTTTCTGAAGCTCGGCGCGATGCTACTCCTGCTTCAGCCATTACCTTTTGTAGACGTTCCATTTTCTTCCTCCTGTTGTTTTTGTCGTGCCTGTAAGGCTTCCAAGAACAAATCACCATTCATGTCATCCAAATCGAGATCTTCTTGTTTAGCTAGTGGTGGTAACTCCTTCAACGAAGATAGGCCAAAATAATCTAAAAAGCTATCCGTTGTTACATATAAGAACGGCCTTCCGGGAGCATCCAATCGCCCATGAGTATCAAGCAGTCCCCGAACCATTAATTTCTGAAGTGAACCTGAACTCTGAACACCACGAATATCATCAATCTCTAAACGAGTAATTGGTTGACGATAAGCAACAATCGCCAAGACCTCCAACAATGCTCGTGTTAGCGGAATCGTTAGCGGCACTTCAAAATAATGCTTAATAATTGGCGACAACTCGTGTTTAGTTGCTAACCGGTATGTATCGCCACTATTTAATAACACAAGTGCTGAATTAGGATCGTTTTCATACCTTGTTTTTAATCGTTGAAGCAATCCAAGTATCGCCGGCTTCATAAAACCGGTAATTTTTGATAAGTCGCCTAACGTAATTCCTTCATCTCCACTAATAAAAAGGAGCCCCTCAATTTTAGCTAGATTTGTCGGCTCGATATTGTTCACTCTTTGATCCCTCCACTAAAATAATTGGCCCGAATAACTCGTTCTGATGAACAGCAATCGCCTGATGTTTGGTTAACTCTAACACTGCTAAAAAGGTTGTTACTAGTTCGTCACGGGTACACTGACCAACAAACAAATCATTAAACCTCGTTGCTGCCTGCTTAACAGTTGCAAAGACCTGGTTCATCCGTTGAGCAACACTAATTTTTTCCGCTGCCACCGTCTCGTGAACCGGTGCGGTTAATTGGCGTCGCCGAAGAACGTCTGCAAATGCTCGTTGAAGCTGGCCAAGGGTAACTCCCGGCTCAACATGCTGAGCAATCATCTCAGCAGGAACATGCATTGCTGGTCTGGTATATTCAGCTTGGCGGAAATCAGCCTTATCTTTTAAATGAGAGGCTGCTTTTTGGTAACGCTGATATTCCAGTAATTGTTCAACTAATTCTTGTCGCGGGTCTACCACTTCTTCGTTTGTTTCCTCTTCTTCTACTTCTGGTTGTGGTAGTAATAAGCGGCTCTTTATATTCATTAACGTTGCTGCCATCACAAAATAATCACCAGCTACTTCAAGTTGGTGACTTTTCATCGCCCGTAAATAATCAAAGTATTGTTGAGTAATCTGCTCAATTTGAATATCATAAACATCCATCTTTGATTGACGAATCAAGTGTAAAAGGAGATCGAGTGGTCCTTCAAAGCCACCAATCTTTAAAGTAGGCTGAAAAGGATACCGTGGAATCACTTCTTGATCATTTTTCATTGTTTCGCTCCCAGTTTGATATTAGTGGTTGTGTTTTTAACGTTCCCATTAACCGACGATCTTGGTATTGCTCATGAATTGCAGTTAATAGCGCATAAACATTTTTTCCAGAACGATCAGTCGGCGTAAAAGAAAGGTGGCGAACCAAGACGTACTTTTCTCCTACCTCTATCACAATGATCCCAATAAAATGGTTATCCTCAGTATCTTTCCATAAGAATATCTGGTAATTTTTATCTAAAGAAAATTTGATCGCGCTTGCTAGCTGATCGTAATCTCGTAATTCTGGAAGAAAGGATAGGAGACCCATTGCAATTTTTTGATAGTCTTTCCGGTATTTAACTAGCATACTTTCCTCCCTTTTTAATTAATTCAAGCTCGTGGGTGACAGCGATGATAAATTGCCACAAGTTCTTGCGTATTAAAACGAATATACGACTCAAAACTTTCTCGACCAGTTTCTCGGCCAAGGAGCGCCTGGACCGCTTGCCAACTAGCACCATTTTTTAATAAGTCTGCGGTGAAGGTATGGCGAAGCGTTTGTAATGTAATTTCCTTTGATAAGCCAGATTTCCTAACAATCTCCTTAAAGTTTTTCCAAACCCCCTGTCGTGTCATTTGACCGCCACGAGCATTTAAAAAAACATAGTCACTCGAATTATCTGCCGTTGCTTTAAGGTATTTTACTAACCATTCCTTAGCCATTTTACCAAGAGGAACAATGCGTTGGTGACGAGGATTATCTTGAAGTTGCAGGATTTGTAAATCAAAATGAATCTGCGACCGCTTTAAAGTTATTAATTCACTAACCAGCATTCCCGTCCCATACATCAACTCTAGCAGCGTCCGGTCACGCAAGCCAATAACCGTAGTTGTGTCAGGGATCGCAAACAACTGCTCAATCTCTTGTTGGGATAACGTTACGGGAGTCTTTCTTACTGCTACTTCTTCAAGATCGATATAGTCCATTGGATTTACCTGAACCTCATGTCGACGTAAAAGGTAACGATAAAGTTGGCGAAGACTTGAGATTGTCCGATTAATTGTGGTACTAGCACGATCCTCATGTTTCATCTCAGCAATAACATTAATTACCGCATACTGGTCTACTTCCTGCCACGTATTAATCCCGTTGGCGGCAAAGAAAGCTGCACATTGTTCTAAGTCGTGGCGATAACTTTCTCCTGTATTTCGTGAACGACCCTTTTGAGTCATTAAATAGTTAATAAAGTGATCAATTGTTTCCTGCATTATCATTCTTCTTTTCCCGGAGAACTAGTTGCCCTTCCTCTTCCCTCACTAAGTCGGCTTTTAAGAGGTGCCCGATTGCTCGCTTAAATTGTCCCTTACTAATTCCAAAGACTTCTCGTATTACACCTGGGTCAGTTTTATCAGTATATGGCAAACGATGGTTGGGATTATGCTCTAACATTGCAAGAAGCATTTTTGCATCCTCGTTAATTGCTTGATAAGCTCGGGGCTTGAGAGACAGGTTCAATCCGCCATGAGAAGAAAGACCAATTACTCGAGCTTTCACTCGTTGACCAAGACGTGGTTCCTGATCACGTTCACTTGGATGAATGTAGCCAAGGTGGTAGCCATCAGTTAATACAAAGGTACCACTCATTTTTAATCGATAAACAGTTGCATAAGTATCCTGATTCAACAGTCGTTTATTAGGAGCAGTCGAAATAGCCTGATAAATCTGCTCATCTGCCAGCTTACCCCAAATCCGGTTCTTATCATCTACTTGAAGCGCGAGGAGAAGCCGATCGCCTGGTTGTGGCCAAAGGTGCTTTAATGATGGCAGATCGTCTAAGGAAACTGCAATATCCTTATTTGGCAAACCAATATCAACGAATACTCCTAAATCTCGACGGACGCTAACTACAGTTCCGTAGTCATAATGATCCACCTGAACGGTTGGAATATGCTTACATGTCATTTGTAGTTGGTGATCTTCATTTTCGTAGACAAATCCCCGAACTTGCCCACCAATATGCAAGACTTGAGGGCTCTCGTCTTTTGGTAACCGGTATGTTTGCCCGTTACGATCAGGTTGGACAAAATAATCCTTTTCGTTCTCATCAATCATTACTGCTGTAACAACTTTTCCTAATGCTGAATTCATCAACTAATCCCACTTTCATTAATCCGATTTCATTTTACTAATAAATAATTTTACACGGCTCTAATCAATTTTACTAGTATTACGGGAAACAAAAAGAAGCTGAGAGTTCCTCTCAACTTCTTTCATTATTCTGATAACTTTATAGGACTAATTAGTCAATAGTCTTAATCCGCATCATGTTAGTAGCACCCTTAACACCCAAAGGTACACCGGCAACAACAATAATCTTGTCGCCCTTCTTAGCAAAGCCAAGTTCTACAGCCTTCTTGGCAGCCAAGTCGAACATCTTATCAGTGTTGCTCATTTCGTCAACAACGAATGGTTGAACACCCCAGTTGATCATCAAACCGCGTTCTACCCGTTCGTTAGGTGTAAGAGCAACGATATCAGCGTTAGGACGGTACTTAGAAATCATCTTAGCAGTGTAACCAGATGCAGTGTAAGCAACAATAGTGTGAATATCTAAGTCCTTAGCAGCATTAGCAACAGCGGAACCGATAGTTTCAGTAACGTCTGACTTATCCCAATCAAACTTTTCAGTACCAAATTCCCAAAGGTGGTTTTCAGCCTTAATGTCAATAGCGTTCATCATGGCAACTGACTTAACAGGGTAGTCACCGTTAGCACTTTCACCAGAAAGCATGGTTGCATCGGTACCGTCAAAGACAGCGTTAGCAACGTCAGATACTTCGGCACGAGTTGGCCGTGGGTTTTCTTGCATTGAGTCAAGCATTTGGGTAGCAGTAATAACTGGCTTACCTAATTCGTTACAACGCTTGATCATGTGCTTTTGAACAATTGGCACATTTTCAGCAGGAATTTCAACACCCATGTCACCACGAGGAACCATCAAACCATCAGAAACTTCAATGATTTCTTCGAAGTTGTCGATACCTTCTTGTGATTCAATCTTAGGGAAGATTTGAACGTCTTCCATGTTCTTTTCCTTAAGGAGTTCACGGATATCAAGGACGTCTTGAGCCTTACGAACGAATGAAGCTGAAATGTAATTAATCTTGTTATCCAAACCGAAGCGGATATCACTGCTATCCTTTTCAGTAATTCCTGGTAAGTTGATAGAAACGCCAGGAGCGTTAACACCCTTCCGAGAACCAAGTACACCATGGTTAAGAACATGGCAAACAAGTTCCTTGTGTTCTTCATCCTTTTCGTCGATCAACATGTCGATTAAACCATCATCGAAGAGGACGTGGCCACCAACATGAGTATCATCGTAAAGGCCTGGGTAAGTAACGGCAATCTTGTCATGAGTACCTTCGATTGAAGGATCCATGGAAATACGAACCTTGTCGCCGATTTCGTAGGTAATCTTACCTTCCTTTTGAACAGTTGTCCGAATTTCAGCACCCTTGGTATCAAGCATCAAACCAACGTACTTACCAGTAATTTCTTCGGCCTTCTTAACGTTTTCCATCCGACCCAAGTGTTCTGGGTGGTCACCGTGTGAGAAGTTAAACCGGAAAATATTTGCACCAGCATTAATTAACTTAACAATGGTGTCAACATCTGTACTTGCAGGACCAAGTGTACTTACAATCTTGGTTTTCTTCATAAATGAATCTCTCCTTTGCATTTATGCATCAACTGCGGTTTGCAATCGCATACCTCATTTGCACAGCCTTATGATAGCACTTTTTAAAATCTGTGTCTGTACTTTTTTGTGAAAAGATATCAAGAAAACGCTATCATTCAATAAATCTCATTAACTCTTAATTTTTCAACTCATTGCTGACTTCGCTTAAGAACAACATTGTCCTTACCAAGGATTTTTATCAGTCCCTGACGCGTTTCAGCCTGTGAATTCAACCATCGTGACTGCGGTTGAATCTTTTTTTGGTCATTTTCAGGATAATAAATAATCACTGGAATAGGTCCCCGATGAGCTGTCATAAACTGATAAAGTTGTTGTAGGACATGCTGATTATCATTTTCTGGCATGATTCGCAAGAACCACCGTTGTTGAGTGTGGCGTTGCTGTTGACGCAATTCATTAGCGTCCCGAATTTGATCAACAATTACCTGAAGGCCATGTCCCTCTCGCTGCTCTGTATGTCCATTAATCATCACTACCTGGTTACTCTTCAATAATGACTGATATCGGGTATATTGCCGCGGAAAGACTGTGGCTTCAATTTCGCCAGTCTGGTCCGTTCCTGAAAGAAATGCCATTTGACGGTGATCCTTTTTAGTATGAATTGTTTTAACCCGATTAATTAACATTAATATCACAACCGTTTGGCCAGGTCGGAGCTGACTTGCTAGCTGGACTCGGTATTTAATTGCTAGATCTTGGTATTGGGTCACTGGGTGTCCTGAAAGATAGACCCCTAAATATTCGTTTTCCTTTGCTAAGCGCTCCGTTAATGGATACTCTTGCCGAGCAGCAATTGTAGACTGCAATTCAGGATCTGCCCCTAATTCATTAGTGCTACTAAATAATTGAATTCCAGAGATCAGCATTGGCAATGCATCAATCATTTCGGCACGGTTATAGCCAAGATCATCAAATGCGCCCGCATAAATCAGTGGTGCAATTAATTCCGGCTTTTGCCATTTACTGGCTAAGCAAGAAATGAAATTACGAATATCCTTATAGGGACCATTTTGGTTTCGTTCTTGAAGAATTTCACGAATAAAGTCGCGACGAAGCCCCTTGATAGCAGCCAAGCCGAAGAATAATTGATTCCGAGACAGTGAAAATTGCTGCTGACTTTCATTAATCCGGGGACCGACTAGCTTAACACCTGAACGACGGGCATCCTGAACATGCATCTTTAATTTATCGACGTTTGGTTCAGCATTCATCAACGCGGTAAAGAATTCAGCAGGATAATTGGCTTTTAGGTAAGCCATTTGAAAGGCCATTTTTGAGTACGCAACCGCATGTGACCGATTAAATCCGTAGTTAGCAAACTGGTCAATATAGTTAAAAACGCGCTCTGCTAATTCTGCCGAATAGCCATTTGCTTGAGCACCCTTCATGAATTTAGTCCGCATCCCCTCCATTGTCGCACGCTTCTTCTTACTCATTGCACGACGCAAAAGATCGGCTTCACCCAGACTAAATCCAGCCATTACCGATGCTAGCTGCATTACTTGTTCCTGATAGACTAAGATACCATACGTTGCTCCCAAAATTGGTTCTAGTGATGGATCTGGCAACTGGTAATTCTCTTTCCCCTGTTTACGAGCAATAAAATGGGGAATATTTTCAAGCGGACCCGGTCGGTAAAGCGCATTAACCGCAACAATGTCTTCAAAACTGTCAGGATGAAGATTGACTAATACTTCCCTAATTCCCGCTGATTCAAATTGAAATACACCATCAGTTAACCCTTTTTGGAAGAGAGCTAACGTTTTAGAATCCGTTAATGAGATTTTGGAAAGATCAAATTGGGGATTTTGCTGACGAATCAATTTTAAGCTATTATCCATTATTGAAAGATTCCGCAAACCAAGGAAGTCCATTTTTAATAGCCCTAATGCCTCCACGGTATCCTTTGGGAACTGAGTCATCAATAACCCTTCACTTCCGTTCTGCAGAGGGACAATTTCATGAAGCGGCTTTTCAGATAAAACAATCCCCGCCGCATGAATTGAGTAGTGACGAGGCAAACCTTCTAGCTTTTGTGCTACTTGATATAGCAATCGATATTCTGGGTGATCGTTCAAAAGGTTACGTAACCGCTGAGACTCTTTCAAACTCCCTGCCAGACTAATGTGCAACCCATGGGGGAGCGCTCCTGTTAATTCATTGATTGCAAAACGGTTTAACCCAAAGACCCGACTCACATCACGAATAACTTGCTTAGCGGCTAGCGTCCCAAAAGTAATAATTTGAGCCACCCGACTGTGTCCATACTTCTGGTGGACATATTCAAGAACCTCACTTCGCCGATTATCAGGAATATCAAGGTCAATATCCGGCATTTGAGCTCGTTCGGGATTAAGGAACCGCTCAAATAAAAGATTATATTGTAGCGGATCGATATCAGTAATTGCTAATGCATAAGCTACTAATGATCCCGCGGCTGATCCTCTTCCCGGATCAGTTGTAATTTTTGTCCGGTGAGCAAACCGCATTACGTCCCAAACAATCAGGAAATAGTCATCGAATCCCATTTCATGGATTACTTTTAATTCCTTAGTTAACCGTTGTTGATAGTCAGTTAGTTTTAACCCCGGCGCAATCTGCCGTTTTTTCAATCCCTCAATACATAAGTAACGAAGATATTCAGCAAAAGATTTCCCCGTTGGCGTATCAAAGTGCGGGAGGATGGGCTGCTTAAATTCAAAGTCAATATTACACTTTGCTGCAATTTCGACCGTTTTTTCAGCCGCTTGCTCAAGATCGACTGCTTGGTAGGCCCCTAAAACATCTGCCTGGGGTTGAAGATAGTTCTTTCCAAGTTCTTTAGCTTTTTCTTCAACGTTTTCTAACTGAGTATTAGCATCAATTGCCTGAAGGACCTTACTGGTAAATAGATCATCTGCATTCAAATATTCAACTGGGCTAACCCCCACTAATGGTAAAGAATGGCTCGCTGCTAGTTGGCTCAGTGTTGAGCGTTGAATTTGGTCTAACTGGGGATTAATTCCTAAAAGGAGACTGTCCCGATCAGTACTTTCATGAAGAAGATTAACAACTGCATCCTCGGCTTTTAACCAGCTAAAAACTGTCGATTGCGGTGGAATAATAACGTATAGTGATGAAAGAAACGGTTTAATTTGTTCAAAAGTTAACGGAAGCATATCATGCTCACTCGTTTGTTGACGAGTGGAAATCTCCATTAAATTTTGGTAGCCTGACCGATTTTTAGCTAAAAACAGTAATTCCAAGTTCGTCCCGTCAACATTGTTTAACGCAATTGTTAATTGCAAGCCGATTATTGGTTTGATACCTGCTTTTTTAGCGGCATTATAGAAATCAATTGCCCCATATAATACATTCTTATCGGTCAATGCAATTGCAGAGTAACCGCGTTCCTTTGCGGTTGTGACCAATTCAGTAATGCGAATCGGGCTTCTTAACAGAGAAAAACTACTTTTTACTTGGAGCGGTACAAAATCCACCTTCATTCATCCCCCTTTCATTAAGAAATTATAACAAATGTCGTTAAATTATGCTGTGAAAGGCTAGCGAGATTATTTAGTAAGTGTTAAAATTATTTTAATTGAGATGGATAAGGAGATGTTCCGAGTGAAACTATTAGAAGCAAACATCGGTGCTGGTGTCATTGCTCTCATTTTAGGTGAGATCTTAGCTTACATTGATAGTCAACTAGAAACAATGACCCCAGATTACCTACTTACTGGTATTTTGGCCGTTGTATTCGGTTTAGTTGCCGCTAACTGTGTATACTTCATCACACGAAAAGCTGATCCATCAAAAAGCTAATTCCTAAAAGAACTAATAAAAAGAACCAGGAAAGTTATGAAGTGCCTCATAATTGTTAGACAAAAGTTCTAACGATTGTGAGGCACTTTTTATGACTAAATACAAACCTGACTTTAAAGCTAAAATTGTCCACGAATATCTGACTACTCCACAAAGTTCTCGAGCCTTGGGGCGCAAATACAGTATCAGTAGCCGACTGATCAGGAAATGGATTCAAAGATATCGCTTAAGTGGGATAGACGCCTTGAAACGGCGTCGTCATCCACGAACCCTTACCGCAGATTTTAAGTTGAGTGTGATAGACTACTACCAAACTCATGAGGAATCGATGGTTAAAGTAGCGGCTCGATTTGACGTGCAAGCGTGCCAAATTTCACTTTGGCGGTCACAGTTCAAGCGAGATGGTATTGAAGCCTTGAAACCTCACCCGAAAGGTAGGCCGTCAAAGGTGAAACATACTAAGAAACGACTTCGTCGTCTTACTAATAAGACTGAAGTGGAACGTTTAAAAGAAGAACTTGCCAAGAAAAGCCAAGAACTCTATGACACAAAATTGGAACGTGACATCTTAAAAAAATCGTTGGCCCTGTTCGGACCCTCCAAGGCAAAGAGAAAACGCAAATAGTTGATCAGATCAGGGCAGATCAAGCATCGCTACCGAAGAAATATCGCTATAAGATTGGTGACATTCTCCATAAAATCAACCTTCCTAAGGCTACTTACCATGATGAGCGCAAGCGCATCGCTAACCATCATGATAAATATGCGAGTGTTAAGCAAGTGATTCTTAGCGTGGCTAAAGAAGGGCAAGTCCGCGGACGATGGACCTACGGTTATCGTCGCGTGAACCAAAAACTGCGGGCAATGGGCATTCATTTGGCGGACATGACGGTGAACAAGTTGATGGCGAAATTAGATGTTCAAGTGGCACTGTATAATCGCCACCGTAGTGGTAAATACTCATCTTATGAAGGTAATGTGGGCACAGTTGCGGATAATCTACTAAAACAACAATTTCAGGCCACCATTCCTTATCAAGTCCTCCACACAGATGTTTCTCAAGTTCGCTTAGCTAATCACAGTTGGGCTTATATTTCCTCAATTATCGATGAAGCCAGTAAGGAAGTTTTAGCCTTCCAATTGAGTCAACATCCTGATCGACAGTTGATTACCGCTACTCTCAACGAGCTATGTACAAAGCTGCCTGATAATGCTCAACCAATTATTCATTCTGATCAGGGGTGGCACTATCAACTGGGGTACTATACCCAAAAGTTAGCTGATAATCACTTTATTCAAAGTATGTCCCGTAAGGGAAATTGTCATGATAACGCACCAATGGAGAGTTTCTTTCACCTGTTTAAGACAGAGTTATTAGATGGTTTCCCACCATGTAAAGACTTAGCTGAATTAAAATCACTCTCAGCTCAATACATTCATTACTTTAATTACCAACGTATCTCCTTAAAAACAAAAGGTATGACTCCGGTTGAATACCGAAATCATACCTTGGTAGCTTAAATAATCAATTTTGTCTAACTTTTTTGTTGCACTTCAGTTAACTTTCCTGGTTCTTTTTATTATGCCGCCCCACTATATTTTTGTTTAATTAGGGCACAACAATAAATTACAACTTCAATCACGGCAATAAAGAAACTAACTGGCCAATTAGTTAAGTAACCCAGAAATAGTCCTGTCCAGGTTCCTAAAAGGGAAAAGAGGATCGCCAGGCCAATCATTTTAGCAACTCCATGAGTAAAATATTTAGCACTAGCTGCCGGAAGAGTTAATAGAATAAAAATCAACAATGAACCAACTATTTGCGCTGCTACACTCACGCTCAACGCTAAAACAATTAAGAAAATGACTGAATATAGTGCAGCATTAAGTCCGCTTACCCGCGCGCCAATAGCATCAAACGAGGTGAACTTCAGCTGCCGGTAGGTGATAAAGATTACCATCAGGACAACGATTGATAACCAGATCAATTGTTGAACTTCACCTAAGTTAATCCCGACAACACTACCAAACAAAATATTAGTTGCTGAACTAGCATTCTTACTGCTTAGAGAAAGAAACAGGATCCCTAAGCCAATAAAAAGAGCGGAGACTGCACTCGTTACTGCCTCACGACGGGATTCTTTAATACTCATTTGACCAACAAGAATCGAACTAAGCATTGTGAAAAGGATCATTCCGTTCAAGACTGGCCAGCCAATAAAGACAGCAAATGCTCCCCCGGCAAAACCAATTTCCGATAAGGTATGAGTTAAAAAGGATAAGTTTCTGGCAACAACAAAAACGCCAACAAAGCCACTAACTATTGCAATAAAGGTACTAGCAACAAAAGCATGACGCATAAAACTAAGCGTTAACATTACTCAGCCTCCTTTTCCGGGTGAGGAAGTTCATTAATTGGACCTGTCAAATAACCATCCCCAGTCATTTGAAGGAAACGAGTTCCATAATGTTGAGCTAGATCCCAATCATGGGTAACAAACATTACACTCAATCCCTGCTGTTGAAAACGGGTAACAAGATCCAATAATTCATACTTCATTTCATTATCCAAACTAGCTGTTGACTCATCAAGAATTAATAAGCCAGGCTTGGGAAGCAGTGCCTGCGCTAAGTATGCTCGCTGCTTTTCTCCACCAGACGCCAGCCCTAACGGCCGATCAGCAATCTTTTGTAAGTTAGTTTGACTAATTATTTCGTCTACCCGTTGACGTTCACTCGTTCTCAACCACGGGAGAAAGCTATGCTGAACATTCAACGCAATGAAATCACGAATTGAAAGCGGATATTCCTGATCAATATTCCGAAATTGCGGAACATAGCCAATTTTGGTTTGCGGACTAATTATTATTTCACCCTTTTGCGGCTTAATGAAACCCAACATTGAGCGAACAAGAGTTGTTTTACCAACACCATTTTCCCCGATAACTACCAAAAAATCTCCCTGGTTAATATTAAAGCTTAAGTTATCAATCACTTGATGATTACCATAGGCAACCGTTAAATCATTAACTGCAACAATTGACATTTTTACTTTTCCTCCTGCTGAATTCGCGAAAGATTCCGATACTGCGAAAGCATCCACTCCTGATAACTTTTAGCATTATTTGGTTTAGTTTCCGTTACCTTAAGCACTGGAACATGATTTTCACGGGCTAGTTTTACTAATCCATTAACGACATGGTCGCTAGTTTGAGAATTTTCGACAAAAAAAGCGATCTGATGGTTCTTTATCGCAGATTGTAGTTGTTGAATATCATGTGGCGATGGATCATTGCCATCTTCAATTGCTTTCTCAAAATGCTGATCCACTATCTGGTAGCCAAGCGCTGTTAATGAGTAATCAAAAACCGGTTCACTAACCGCAACCTTATTATTTTCCGAATTAACATTGGCTTTAATTTTCGCGATTTCCTGATCTAACGGTTTCAAAGAATCGATGTACTTTTGGGCGTTTTTATGGTAGTAGGCACGGTGCGCTGGATCAAGTTTACTATATTGATGAGCTAATTGTTGAGCTAATTTTTTCATCGTTGCCGGTTCATACCATAGGTGCTCATTTTGCCCGGAATGTTTTCCCATCAGCTGGCCAACATTAATTACTTCTTGAGAATGCCGATGACTACTAGATTTAACAACTTTATTCAACCACTCATCATAACTTAAACCGTTTTCAACCACCACGTTGGCATTCCCTACCTGCTTAGCCTGAGCGGTTCCTGGCTGGTAATCATGAGGATCAACAGAGGCATTATCAATGATTGATGTTACTTTACCGTACTTTCCGGCAACCTGCTTAGCTGCTTCCCCATAAAAATTGAGACTAGTAACTACTTGGATTGGCTTTTTGTCAATATTGTGCGTTTTAAACGGGATGCAAGATAAAACTAAAACAACTAGTAATAGACTAACTAGACACCCTACACCGATAAAATATTTCTTCATTCTGCTCTCCCTTTTAAGAGTAATAATTACTATTAAGAACAATTAATATCTTACCGAACTATTCGCTTGAATGCAAGGCAAAACTGAATAATTACTTAAAAAGGTGAAAATATGGGAACGTGACAGAAATCATTTCTGATTTTGTTTTCACGTCCCCGTCGACACGCAGCTGGTCCTTAGAAAGCACAAATGGGTTTCAGAATTCGGTTTTACCGATTACTGAAGCCCATCATTTATGTTAGTGTGTTATCCGTAATTTCGATTTTTAATAAATATTCATTAGTTCACACTATTTAATTCATTAATCTTAAGAAGAACATCTAGTGCCTTTTCCATTGTTTGCAGAGAAACATATTCAAACCGACTGTGCATATTTTCTCCACCAGCAAACAGGTTTGGTGTTGGCAAGCCCTTATAAGAAATGGTTGAACCATCAGTACCACCACGAACTGGATAGATTACCGGCTTAATATCTAGGTCTTCCATCGCCTTTTTGGCAATTTCAACCGACTCCATCTTTCCCTTTAAAGCATCCTTAAGATTATAGTATTGGTCGTACAGGTTCATACTGATTCGCTTGCTGCCCAACTCAGTATTTAAACCATCAACGATCCGTTCTAATAAGTGCTTCCGTTCTTCAAAGACTTCCCGATCATGATCACGGATAAGGTAAACCATCCGTGCATGATCAACGCTGCCGTCAAACTTATAGAGGTGGAAGAAGCCTTCTCGACCCTCAGTTCTTTCAGCCCGTTCATGCGCTGGCAAACTATTGTGAAGATCAATTGCAACCTGGATGGCATTAACCATTGTTCCCTTAGCAACACCAGTATGAACATCCTTCCCAGAAATTTCGATCTCAGCTTGAGCAGCGTTAAAGGTTTCGTACTCCAATTCACCTAGCGGACCGCCATCAACGGTGTAGGCAAAGTCTGCGCCAAAGTCATCAACATCGAAGTGGTCAGCACCCGTCCCGATTTCTTCATCAGGGCCAAGGCCAATCTTGATTTCGCCATGCTTAACTTCTGGATGATTCATATAATATGCAGCCATTGTCACAATTTCAGCGACTCCCGACTTATCATCGGCACCCAATAAAGTTGAACCGTCAGTAGTAATTAACGTATCACCCTGGTAATTCTTCAAATTAGGAAATTCTGCAGTTGATAAAACATAGTTACCATCTTCATCAAGTTGAATATCACTCTGACCATCATAGTCTTCAACAATTTGTGGGTTAACATTATGGGCATTAAAATCCGCTGTGTCAACATGTGAGATATAGCCGATTGTTGGAACATCATGGTCTAAGTTACTTGGAATCGTAGCGTAAACGTATGAACATTGCGGATTAATATGAACATCACTCAATCCTAAATCTTTTAATTCTGCTGCTAATTCATTTAAGAATGCCGTTTCCTTAGGGTCAGAAGGAACAGTATCTGAATCAGGATTAGAACGAGTTTCTGTCTTTACATACTTTAAGAAGCGTGGTAATAAACCTTCATATTTTTCTTCTGTCATTGTTAATTCTTCCCTTCATTATTAACCATAAAATTAAATGGATCAGTATTCAGCTGATTTTGTACAATTGTAAAATCCCAATTATTTTCCTGTTTCCACTGGTTAAAAAGTTTAGCCAATTGTGGTTCACAGATCGCCTCAATGTGGTGCCCTGGATCGATTACCATTAGATGGTTGGCAACCATGTCATGGGCAAAATGGTAGGTCACATCACCAGTAACATAAGCATCCGCACCCTTATCAACAGCAACTTGCCAAAAGTCTTGACCAGCACCACCAAGAACTGCGACCCGGTGAATCGGCTTATCCAGATCTGTTGGTGCAGCTAACCACCGCAGCCCATTAACATTGAAAATTCGCATACAGTACCGAGCAAATTCTTTTGTGGTCATTGAGCCATTTAAGGTTCCAATTCTTCCCATCCCAACTGGTTGACCAGATACAGGATCAACACCAGCTTCAACAAGCGGTTTCAGATTAGTTAACCGTAATTTAGCTGCTAGCCAATCATTCATTCCCCCGTTAGCCGTATCCAAATTAGTATGGGCGGCATACACTGTAATTTCATGACTAAGTAACTGCGCATACATTTCATTTTGCGGAACTCGAGTATCCAAATTCTTTGCTGGATGAAACATTACCGGGTGATGAGCAAAAATAAAATCGACATTTTGCTTAATTGCTTCATGGACAACTTCTGGCCGAACATCAAGAGTCGTCATCAACCGTTTAATCGGCCGATCAGGATTCCCTAATTGCAATCCGGGGTTGTCCCAACTTTCTGCAAGTTGCGGACTCGCAAATTGTTCAAAGCGCTGGATTAATTCATTTCCTGTCGTCATTAATTAAGAACCTCCCTTATCAAATTAATGTATTCCTCCTCTTGCTTAATTTTAGCAACTGGTGGCTTGCTAGCACATTTAATTTGTCGGAGAACATCCTCTTGCCGTTGTAATTCACTTTGCCATTTCTTGACAAATACAGGAGAATGCTGTTCAAGCAAGAACGGCCCAAAAGTTAACTCATACTTACTATAACGAAAAGGAACAATTGATGGTTCAGCAACGATCACCTCATAAATATGACCATCTTCGGCGACCATTCTTTCAGCCATAATCTGAAATTGGTGATTCATTAACCATTTTCTTAAACGGTCCTCACCAACATTCGGCTGTAAAATTAATCGAGTTACCCCAGCTAATTTTTCCGGATGAGCATCAAGAATTTGGGTAATTAATGCTCCACCCATTCCAGCAATTGTAATTGTGTCGATTCGATCACTATCTTTAATCGCTGCTAGTCCGTCAGCTAGCCGTGCTTGGATAGTCCTTGCTAAGTCTAACTTTTTAATCTCGCTGACTGCATTTTCATAGGGACCTCTTACGACTTCACCAGCAACTGCATATTCAATCTGATCTTGCAGTGCTAATGCTGCTGGCAAGTAGCCATGATCCGACCCAATATCGGCTACTCGTGCTCCTTGAGGAACAAATTTAGCAACAGTTGTTAACCGCTGGGATAAATTTTGTGCATCCACTATACCATTTCCTCTCAACATTTCTTTATATATAAGTATAGCAAATGTTTAACCAAAAGGAGGACAACAATAAAGCCAAAATGACTTTATCATTGTCCTCCCCATCCAATTCAAGCTAATTATTAATCATTCAATTCTTTTACAAATTTACCAATCCGGTCAAGGGCTTCGTGAAGATCCTCATCAGAAGAAGCATACGAAAGACGAACGTAGCCTTCGCCCCCAGCACCAAACGCACTCCCGGGAGTAACCCCGACCTTCGCTTGATGAGCTAATTCAGTGGCAAACTTAACATCGTCCTTACCAAATGATTCTGGAATCTTAGCAAAGATATAGAATGCTCCTTCTGGCGTTGACATTTCAAAGCCAAGATCACGTAGCCCAGCAGTCACGAAGTCACGACGTTTTTCGTAGGTCTTACGGAATTCAACTGGATCTTCTTGACCATTATTAAGTGCCTCAACGGCTGCTGCCTGAACATTATCAGTAACAGTTGTTACCAAGAAGGCGTGCATTTTCCCAATGCTACCCATAATCTCTTGAGGGCCGGCTACATATCCTAAGCGATAACCAGTCATCGCATGTGACTTCGATAGTCCTGAAATAAAGATTGTCCGTTCAGGAATCATTGAAGTTAACGAATAATGTTCCACCCCGTAAACAAGATCACTATAAATTTCATCAGCGATCGCGTACAAATGATGCTTTGTCATTACCTTAGCTAACCCCTCTAAAGTTTCCTGAGGGTATTCACGACCAGTAGGGTTACTTGGGTAGTTTAGAAGAACTGCCCGCGCACCATGACCTTCCTTTTGTAATACCTCTTCAAGTCTTTCAGGGGTCAACACAAAGCCGTCTGCTGAAGTGTCGACCTGAATTGGAGTAGCGCCGGTCATTGCTACTAATGGGAAGTAAAGCGCAAATACTGGTGTTGGGATAATTACCTTATCACCAGTATTTAATAATGCAAAAAGGGTCGATGCTAATGCTTCTGTTGCACCAACAGTTACCACAATTTCACTTTCAGGGTCGTATTTAACACCACGAGTACGCTCAACATACTTAGAGATTGCTTCAAGTAATTCTGGCTTTCCCATTTGTGGTGCATAGTGGGAATCATTATCTTGAATACTCTTAATTGCAGCTTGCTTAACATGTTCAGGGGTATTCATATCTGGTTCACCAAGGGTTAACTTAATGATTCCAGGAATATTAGAAACTGAGCGATCAAATGCCCGGATCCCCGAAGGCGATGTTGCAGCTAATTTATGGTTAATAGTACCTGTTAAATCTGATGACAACTTTGGCATTATAATGGTTCCTCCTTGTTAACAATTGAACATTATAAATATAATTAAGTTTAAGTCCTTAAAACTTAAACAAGTTAAGTGTACTGTGGAACATATGCCCAAGTCAAGCACCTTTTAATCTTTTTCTTAGAATTATTTAATTTAATAGGTATTTGATGAAAAACAATTAATAAAATAAAGTCTTAATTATCATTGATAAGTCTTGGTAACTAGAACTTAATAGAGCGCGGTGAGAAAATCTTCTCTCACACGCGCTCTATCGTTTATCTATTAATTTTACTTATTTTACTCAAGGAAATCCTTTAATTGCTTTGAACGAGATGGGTGGCGCAACTTCCGCAAGGCCTTTGCTTCAATTTGCCGAATCCGTTCACGGGTAACACCAAAGACTTTTCCAACTTCTTCAAGTGTCCTAGTACGACCATCATCAAGACCAAACCGAAGGCGAAGAACATTTTCTTCCCGATCGGTTAATGTATCAAGAACATTTTCCAGTTGTTTCTTCATCATTTCATAAGCAGCATGATCGGCTGGACTAGTTGCATCCTGATCCTCAATAAAGTCTCCCAAGTGTGAGTCATCCTCTTCACCAATTGGTGTTTCAAGAGAAACCGGCTCTTGAGCAATCTTAAGAATATTTCTTACCTTTTCAGTCGGCATATCCATCTCAGCACCAATTTCTTCTGGAAGTGGTTCCCGTCCCAAATCCTGAAGTAGTTGCCGCTGAATCCGGATCAGTTTATTAATCGTTTCTACCATATGAACTGGAATCCGAATAGTCCGGGCTTGATCAGCGATGGCCCGGGTAATTGCTTGACGAATCCACCAAGTAGCATAGGTTGAGAACTTGAACCCCCGCCGGTAATCAAACTTTTCAACGGCTTTCATCAACCCCATGTTACCTTCCTGGATCAAATCAAGGAATTGCATTCCTCGCCCAACATACCGCTTAGCAATGGAAACAACTAACCGTAAGTTGGCTTCAGCAAGTTCTTGCTTTGCTTCTTCATCGCCTTGTTCAATCCGGAGAGCAAGCGCAACTTCTTCGTCAGCACTTAACAGGTTTACCCGACCAATTTCCTTCAGATACATCCGTACGGGGTCATTAATCTTTACCCCAGTAGGAGCAGAAGTATCCTTCATCGCTTTTTGAGATAGCTTTTCAGTAGCCTTTAATGCTCGCGGATCAGGATCACCATTTTCATCAACAACACTAATTCCTGAATCTTCAAAATTTTGGAGCAAGTTATCAATTCCATCAGCATTCAATTCAAATGGTTTTGCAACAAGTTCGGTCAGATCATCATACTTAATGTGTTTGCGCTTCTTGTAAGTACGAATTAACTTACCAACAGCGGTATCATACTTTTTTTGATCGAAGTTATCACTATTTGAAATGACGATTTCTTTCTTTTTGCTTTTTGCCATATTAATTGGTCTCCTCCGCTTTTAATTCTTGTTGCTTCTTTAAAAGTTTTATTAACTTCATTGTTAACTGGGTTGCTAGTTCACTATTATTTAACGAACCAGCTTCTCTAATCTGCGATTGTAATTCTTTGATTTTTTGTGACAGGGGGATTTGTTCCTGAATCAATTGAACACAATCATCAATAAGTTGCATATTAACTACATCATCAACGTTTAACTGCTCAATTTGACCGAGAGTTGATCGTAAGCTATCTTCCTTAAGATAATCCATTAGTCCTGCAGCTGAATACTCTCCATGCTCAGAAAAATAACTCTCCGCTAATAAGTATAACGTTTGATAGCGTTCATGTGCAAAGTGAAAATCATTTATTGCCGCTACATGATCCCAAACTTCCTGATCATGGAACATATACCTTAATAGTAACTGCTCTGCTAATTCAGTCCGCTTAATGGGATTGCGCTGTGGTGCTGGCGAACTAGGTGGTCCTAATGAAATTTCCGAGGAATCCCCCTCATTCTGCGGTAACCCTACTGGCTGCGAGTGGCGACTTCTTCCCCCTAATCGCCGACTAATATCTTGTAATTGACTCTTTAACGTTGCCTTATCAAGGTCAAACTCCTTAGCAAGCTGCGTAAGGTACATGTCCTGTTCCAATGGCGATGAAAGAGTGGCTAGCAGTTTTAGGGATTGTTCTAAGTATGAAATCAATTCGTTTTGGTTGTTAAGGTTCTTATTCAACCGGTAAAAACGCAAATAAAAATCAACTGGCGTTTCCTCTTGATCAACTAAATACTTAGCAAACTTATCAGCACCATTTTGTTGAACGTACTCATCTGGATCAATTCCCGCTGGTAATTGAACGACACGCAATTGCATTCCCTGAGGCTGGTGATCGCGAAAAAGCGTCACTGCACGATCAATCGCATTCTGACCAGCGGAATCACCATCATAGCAGATATCGACTTGTCTAACTGCCCGACCGAGAATGCCAACCTGTTCTTCGGTCAGACTCGTCCCCATCGAGGCAACACCGTTCTTGACCCCAGCACTATAAGCAGAAATAACATCCATAAATCCTTCAAAAAGGTATATTTTTGATGTCCCTCGGGCCTCCTTACGGGCAATGTCAAAATTAAAGAGGGTTCGGCGCTTATTAAAGATCGGTGTCTCAGGACTATTTAAATACTTAGGCGTTTCTGCAGGCACCTTACCAATTACTCGTCCAGAAAAACCGATCACACGACCATTTTGGTTGCGGAGTGGATACATTACCCGATCTACAAACCGGTCGTGAAGGCCACCATCATTATCTTCTACAAAAAGTCCTGACTTACGTAATAACTGGTAATCATTGATCTTTTGCTCCAAAAAAGGCTTCAAAATTCGTTGTTCCGGAGCAAAGCCAAGATTAAAGTCATTAATTAGCTCATCGGTCATCCCCCGCCCTTTTAAATACTTTAAGGCTTGAGCACCAGCAGGAGTGTTCATCAGGATATGGTGGTATAACTTTGCAGCCTCTTCATGCATCATCATCAACTTACCATTAGGAGTATTATTCTCTTGGCGAGTATTTCTATCACCATTATTGAGGTATTGAGAAGGTAGATCAACGTTAGCAAGTTGAGCGACTTCGGCAACGGCTTCTGTAAACGGAATATGCTTTAATTCCATTAGAAATTGAAACACGTTTCCACCACGGCCACAACCAAAGCAGTAAAAAAATTGTTTCTGTTCGTTAACGGAAAAAGAAGGAGTCTGCTCCTCATGAAATGGACAAAGACCAACAAATCCCTTTCCTGATTGGTGCAATTGTACATAGTGACCAATTACATCACTAATATCTACGGAATCACGAATTCGATCGATGACCTCTGATGGTATTCTTGCCACTAGCTGACACCCCCCACTAACGCTAGAACAGCTACGAAAGGCCGCAACCCCTGCGGAATGCGACCTCCATAACTATTTAGCCAAAATTAACTAATATATATGATACCACAAGTCATCAATAATACAATCAAAAAGGCTTATTTAACGATTAGCTTATCCAGGTTACCAATTAAGTATGTTTGCCGCGCAAGAATTCCTAGCTGAGTCAAACGATTATTCTTTACGTTTTCATCCTTATCCATGATCATGTTTTCATCGAAGTATTCACTAATAATCGGTGCTAATGACCGCAGAGCAGCAAAGTTATCATCAACCGTCCTTTGTGCATTCTTATCAACTAAGTCGTTAACGGCATCATAAAGCTTCTGTTCTGATGGATTTTGGAATAAACTTGGATCAACCTTTACAGAAGAGTCATCATTCCCCTTTTTAGCAATCCGTAATACCCGAGTTAATGCTTCAACAACACCCTTGAAGTTTTCATCATCATGATGGGCTTTGATTGTCTTTGCAGCGTCCAGAACGTTTTCAATATCATCAGATTGAGTATCAGTAACGGCATCAATCACATCATGTTTCATGTGTTGACCACTCAATAACTGGTGAATTCGATCCATAAAGAAGGAACGAACCTGGGCTGCATTCTTACTAATATCAATATCGACATCAAGCCCAGTTTCATTAAAGGCCTTAATGATTTCCGGTTGGATATTCAATAGTGGTAAATGCCAATTCCGGTCAGCAATAATCCGCACAATCCCAAACGCTTGACGGCGTAATGCATATGGATCATTGGAACCGCTTGGAATCATGTCAACAGCAAAGAAGCTCATAATACTATCAAGCTTGTCAGCAATTGCTAAAGCAGCGCCAACCTTACTCTCAGGTAGATCCCCTTCAGCTGAAACCGGCATATAATGTTCCCGAATTGCTTGAGCAACAGCCGGCTTTTCACCAAAGAGCTTAGCATAGATTTCACCCATTACACCTTGCAATTCAGCAAATTCACCAACCATTTGAGTTGTTAAATCAAACTTATAAATATGTGCCGCCCGATCAAGATCAGCTAATTCTTCATCACTAAAGTTCAATCGGTTACCAAGAACTGCTGCAATTACAGCAACCCGTTGCATTTTATCGTACATCGAACTGATCTTATCATGGAAACTAACCCGCTTTAATCGTTCAACGTATTCATTAATACTAATCTTTTGGTCTTCTTCATAGAAGAATTTAGCATCTTCCAAACGAGGTACCAAGACCCGTTCGTTCCCCTTAATCACGTTTTCTAGGTAATCGGTATTACCGTTACGAACTGCAATAAAGTTTGGTAAGAGGTTACCTTCGTGATCACGAAGGTAGAAGAACCGTTGGTTATCCTTCATTGAAGTAATTAAAACGGCATCTGGAAGGACCAGGTACTTTTTGTCAAATGATCCAGCAAAAGCGGTTGGCCATTCAACTAAGTTATTAACTTCTTCTAGTAAATCCGGATCCTTATCAATTACCCAATCATTAGCGGAAACAATCTTATCAATTTGCTCCTCAATTAACTGCTTACGCTTTGTTTGATCAGCAATCACAAAATCATCATGCAAGGCCTTTTCATAATCAGTTGCTTGGTTTAGTTCAACCTCATGGCCAAGGAAGCGGTGACCACGAGTAGTCCGTCCCGCTTCAACGTCAAGAATCTTAAACGGCACCACTTGGTCGTTCAAAAGAGAAACCAACCAGCGAATTGGCCGGATAAATTGCAGGTTATTGTATCCCCACTTCATCAAGGTTGGGAAGTTCATTGAAGTAATTACGTCTGGTAGTCCTTGAAGAACTTCAGCTACTGGCTTACCACTGATATGCTTTTCAACAAAAACATATTCAACGCCTTTAACTTCCTTAAACTCAATATCGTCTACTGATGCACCTTGTCCACGAGTAAACCCGATTGCAGCCTTAGTCCAATTGCCGTCTGCATCTTGAGCAATTTTCTTTGCGGGACCCTTTACGGATTCATCAACATCAGGTTGCTTGTCGCTTAGTCCATGAATCAACAATGATAGCCGCCGTGGGGTTGCGAATTCCTGGATCTCGTCAAAGGGAATCCGTTGTTCCTTAAGATAATTAGCTACCCGTTCATGTAGCTGCTTAATACTTGGCGTTACCACATGGGCAGGCATTTCTTCAACACCGACTTCTAATAAGTATGAGTTAGCCATGTTACTTGTCCCCCTTTTGAGCTTGCTTTGCTTTCTTAGCAGCTTGCTTTGCAGCCCGTTGCTTAGCCTTTTCTGCTTTCTTTGTGTACTCGTCTAAGGTCTTTTGCCGAAGCTTTTCATCATGGATAAGTGGGAAGCCCCGTTTACGTCGTTCTTCAACAAAGGCCTTGGCAATTGACTTAGCCATAATCCGGATCCGGTGAAGGTAACCAGCACGTTCCGTAACGGAAACTGCACCACGAGCATCTAATAAGTTAAAAGTATGGCTACATTTAAGAACATAATCATATGCAGGATGAACCAAACCAAGCTTAATTAGACGCTTTGCCTCAGTCTCATAATTATTGAACTCTGCTAGCAACATATCCTGGTTGCTTTCTTCAAAGGCATACTTTGAATGCTCGTACTCTGGTTCCTTAAAGATATCACCATAAAGAACCCCGTCTGCCCATTCGAGGTCGTAAACAGAATCAACATTTTGAATATATTCAGCTAACCGTTCAAGACCATAAGTAACTTCGGCCGCCACTGGATTCATTGGCAATTCACCAACTACTTGGAAATAGGTAAATTGGGTAACCTCCATTCCATCAAGCCAGATTTCCCAACCAACACCGGCACACCCCATTGAAGGATTTTCCCAGTTATCTTCAACAAAGCGAATATCGTGCTCAAGTGGATCGATTCCTAATTCACGCAAGCTCCCTAAGTAAAGTTCCTGAATGTTATCAGGAGACGGCTTCATAATTACTTGGAATTGGTGATGTTGGTATAACCGGTTAGGGTTTTCACCATAACGACCATCAGCAGGCCGTCGTGATGGTTCAACGTAAGCAGCATTCCATGGTTCAGGACCAATTGCCCGTAAAAAGGTGTATGGACTCATTGTTCCGGCACCTTTTTCATTATCATAAGCCTGCATTAACATGCAACCTTGTTTTGCCCAGTACTTTTCAAGTGTAAATATAATATCTTGAACACTTAACTTATCAGACATATCGACTCTTCCTTTCAAAAAAGTCCCTGTAGAAACTAGTCTGCGACTAATTTCTACAGGGACGAATTAATTTCGCGGTTCCACCCTGCTTCTTTGTATCACTACAAAACAGCTTAGTTATTACAGCTGCTAAAGTGCCCCACTAATAGGCTAACTCAAAGGCTTGCACTCTCCCTCTGTCGCTCAATATTAACCGTCATTAGCTTTTTCTTTGTCGTTGCTGTAAATATATTTTTATACGTGACTTATGATAGATAAACATTTTCTAAATGTCAATTACTAAATCACGATTTTTTTAATTTCTCTTCCCATTGCCCCATTTGACGAATAAATTGTTTACTTTTCAAATTCAAGCCGACTTCATTGTCATACAACGAGTCCATTACGAATTGCAGTCGTCGTTTCGTCACAGGATTAATCTTAATGGAATTGAGTTTTTGAAGGTTTAACGTCGAGAAGCGTTGCAAATAATAAACTGTTCGCTGGTCAAGATGTAGCCGTCGTTCGTCAAGATGCCAATGATTCCGACAAAGCATTCCACCATACTGCTCAGAAAAATCCAATAGTAGATCGTCACGACCACAAATAACACAACGATCCCAGGTTGGTGCAACTCCAAAGCGGACTAATAATTGTGTTTCAATCACATTTGCAATCACCTGCTCATCAAGGCCGTTGTTAATCAAAGCAAGGGCTGCAACAACCTGGTTAAACCAACCGCCAATTCCCTGACCATCCTGAAATGCACTATCAACTAACGCCAATATGTATGTCGCATATGCATTTTTACTAATATCAGTGGCAATGGAACGGTACTGACTAGTATCACTCGCGGTATTAATGAAACTCAATCCGTTATCAGTTAATGAACCAATATATTCACCATGCGTAAAGGGTAGAATATCTGCAGCCATTCGAAACCCTCGTTTTTTGGCCCCCTTAACAAAGAACATTGCCGGGCCAATCTTATCAGTTAAGATTTTTACTAGGAGATCCCGCTCACGATAATCACGGCGAAACATTATTATTCCCCTAAAATCAGTGGTAATCCGACTCATTGGGGTTCATCCCTTCAATTAATAATCCTTATTACGGTAACCATAATCTTTAAGCATTGCTGATTTATCTCGCCAATCGGGAACAACCTTTACCCACAATTGAAGGAAGACTTTATCACCTAAAAGGTGTTCAATATCTTGTCGGGCCTTAGTACCGATCTTTTTCAGCATTTGTCCCTTCTTACCGATAATAATTCCCTTTTGTCCAGGACGTTCAACGATAATGTTAGCAGAAATGTGAACGTGCTCATCATCTTCCCGTTTAACAGAGGTCACATCAATTGCCACTGAATGAGGAACTTCCTGGCGAGTTAATTCAAAGACCTTTTCCCGAATCATCTCTGCAATTACAAACCGTTCGGGATGATCGCTAATCTGATCACTAGGATAATATTGTGGCCCGTTCGGCAGAATCTCGATTAGCTTATTAATTAGTGGGTTAACATTATTTCCTTGAAGGGCTGAGATTGGGTAAATTCCAGCAAATGGTAATGCATCTTTATATTGCGCAGTTATTTCTGGTAGGTTATTTGGGTTAACCTGATCAATCTTGTTAATTACCAAGAAGATTGGCTGCTTAACATTCTTCAACCGGTTAATAATAAAATCATCTCCTGGTCCACGATCCTCAGTAGCTGAAACCAGATACAATACAGCATCTACTTCATCAAGAGCTGACAAAGTAGACTTTTCCATAAAGTCACCTAGTTTTGTTTGTGGTTTATGAACTCCCGGAGTATCAATGAACACTATTTGAGCATCATCAGTAGTATAAATTCCCTGGATCTTATTTCGGGTTGTTTGGGCAACATTACTCATAATTGCAACTTTCTGACCAACCACGTAATTCAAGAACGTTGATTTACCAACATTGGGCCGACCAATTAAAGCAACAAAGCCGGACTTATAATTTGGATTATCCATTCTTTTGCTTCCTTTCTAATAACCTAATAACTTTATTATCCTTGGTAAAAAGATAATTAATCCCACTAAAACCGCAAATATTGCGGTAATTAACACGCCACCTGCAGCGACATCCTTCGCTTTCTTAACATTAACATCGTAGTGATGCTCACCAAGTAAATCTGTTACTGATTCAGTGACCGTATTCAAGAATTCAGCCGAAAAGACAACTAGGATCGCAAGAAGGAGCCACAGCCATTCCAACCGATCAACCCGCAACAGGAAGCCTAAGATAATAACCACTATCGCCGCCGCAAGATGATAACGCATATTTCGCTCTTGTGAAATGACATCAAAGATACCATCGATTGCGTGTCCCATCGCCTGAATCAAGTGGTGGTTCTTTTCTGTTTGCCGACTATCTTTCGAGGCCATACTGATCCAATATCTCCCGTTGTAATGTAAACATTTCCTTTTCATCCTCTGGTTGCTCATGATCATAACCATTTAAATGAAGGAAGCCATGAACAACAAGAAAACCCAGTTCTCGGTCAAACGAGTGACCAAGGAACTTTGCTTGTTCAGCAACCTTATCAATTGAAATAAAGAGATCGCCAAGATTTACCGGTAATTCGGCTGCCAGTTCAGGCGCCAAAATAATTGGCGTTTCATCGCCAGATTCCTCAGCAGCAAAACTCAATACATCAGTTGCCCGGTCAACATGCCGATACTGAGAATTTAATTCTCGGATTTCAGGATTATTAACCAAAGTTACTGACATTTCAGTGCTGTCAGCTAATTCCAGCTTATTTCCCGCAAACTCAAGTAGCTTTTTAATTAATTCAATATGAGCTGTACTAACCTTTTGTGAAGTATGATCAAATATTTCTAATTCCATAAGTTAATCCTTTTTCTCGGCTTCCTTTTTCGCTGCCGCTTCTTTTTCCTCATCCCGTTTAACTAACCGTTTTGTTGCATTGGTTTCGTAGGCATTGATAATTCGGGCGACAACGGGATGCCGAACAACGTCTTCGGCCGTAAACTGAACAAATTTAATTGACTTAATATCTTTCAAAATTCGTTTTGCACTTACTAATCCGCTCCGGGTACCATGTGGTAAATCAATTTGAGAAATATCACCATTAACTACCATTTTTGAACCAAATCCTAGCCGGGTTAAAAACATCTTCATTTGTGCATTAGTAGTGTTTTGCGCTTCATCAATAATAACAAAAGCACCATCCAAGGTTCGCCCACGCATATAAGCCAGTGGCGCAATCTCAATTACTCCCCGTTCCATTAGTCGTTGAGTATGATCCGCTCCAAAAATATCATTCAATGCATCATAAATTGGCCGCAAGTATGGATCGATTTTTTCCTGAAGGTCCCCTGGGAGAAAACCAAGGCTTTCACCCGCTTCAACTGCTGGCCGGGTCAAAATGATCCGTTCAACTTCGCCACGCTTAAGTGCAGCCACTGCCATTGCAACAGCTAAGTATGTTTTCCCGGTACCAGCTGGACCAATCCCAAAAGTAATATCGTTGTGCTTAATGGCATTAACATATTGACGTTGACCAAAATTCTTTACCCGAATGGAACGCCCACGACGATCCCGAATAATTGTTTCACTATAAAGATCGGCAAAGTAATCTAGCGTTCCTCGATGAGCCATCTTCATTGCACTGACAATATCTGTACTATGAAGGTGGATCCCCTGTTCGCTTAAATCCAATAAAGCATGGAAAACATCTGCAGTTAATTTAACATCCTCAGGCAACCCCTTGATCTTTAAATTGTCGCCAAAGGGGTTAACGGTAACATTCATTCCTTGTTCATATAAGGAGACAAACTTATCTTGAATTCCTAGTAAAGCAACCTCAGATTCTGGACTACTGATTTGGAATGTTTGCTCAATTTCTTCGTTATTTTCTACCAATTAAAATAGCTCCTCTTAGTTAATATAAGTAGATCCTTAGCACATTATATCATAACAAAAACAGCCAAAGGATGACTCATCGTTAAAATCATTCTTTGGCTATTTTATTCCTTTAAGCAAGTAATGGCTAATGATTAGCAAGAAGTTCTTTAGCCTGCTTAATTTGTTCATATACTTGGATAAAGCTCGTTCCCCCAAGTGACTGCCGACGTTCCACAGCTACTTTTGGTTTCAGGCATTCGTAAACGTCTTCCTGAATTTTTGAATTAATTTCCTGGTATTTATTTAACGGAATGTCACTCAGGTTAGTCCCCGTCTTTAATCCTTGAAGAACTAACTCACCCACAATTTCATGCGCCTGACGGAAAGGAATTCCCTTAGTTGCTAAGTAGTCAGCAAGCTCAGTGGCGTTAGAAAAATCATTATGGGTTGCATGTTCCATCCGTGCCTTATGGACATGTAGCGTTTTTACCATTCCAGTCATAATCTTAATTGAAGGAAGAATTGTTTTAACGGCATCAAATACCCCTTCCTTATCTTCCTGCATATCCTTGTTGTATGCTAACGGCAAACTTTTCATTGTTGTTAACAGGCCAAACAAATCGCCATAAACACGGCCACTCTTTCCCCGGATTAATTCAGCCATATCAGGATTCTTCTTCTGGGGCATAATTGAACTCCCAGTTGAATATTCATCCGCTAATTCAATATAGTTAAATTCATAGCTACACCAATAAATAATCTCTTCACACAAGCGAGACAAGTGCATCATGAGAATACTGGCATTACTCAAGAATTCTAAGACAAAGTCACGATCCGAAACTGCATCTAATGAATTAGCATACGGCTGGTCAAAGCCCAATAATTGAGAGCTTAATTCACGATCAATCGGAAAAGTGGTCCCTGCTAAAGCGGCAGCTCCTAACGGTGAAATACTAGTATGCTGTTTGTTAAATTCAAACCGTTCAATATCTCGCTGAAACATTTGAAAATATGCCATCAAGTAATGCCCATAAGAAATTGGCTGCGCATGTTGCATGTGCGTATAGCCAGGCATAATTGTCTCCACATTTTTCTCGGCCTTGATAACTAAAACGCGCTGCAAATTACGCAAAGCTTGAATCACTAATGGCAAGCGTTCATTAACGTATAAGTGTAAGTCCGTTGCTACTTGATCATTTCGGCTCCGTCCAGTATGGAGTTTTCCTGCTACGGGGCCAATCTCTTCAGTTAGTAATGCTTCAATATTCATATGAATATCTTCATTGTCGACCGAAAACTTTAACTTACCTTGGTGTAACTTCTGTTCAAGTTTCTCTAAGCCAGAAATAATTTGGTCAGCGTCATTTTCTGAGAGAATGTTAGTTGCTTTTAACATCTTTACATGAGCTAGTGAACCATGGATATCTTCTTCGGCCATCTCCTGGTCAAATCCAATTGATGCACCAAAATTATTAATAAAGTCATCGCCAGCTTCCTCAAACCGGCCACCCCACATTCGCTTAATCGGCATCAGCAGTCACACCTTTATCATTAATTTGTTCTTGCTTCGTTGCCAATGCTTTTTGCTGGACTTGAGCATATACCTTGTCAGGGAGTTCCCATAGTTTGATAAATCCGGTAGCAGCTTCCTGATCAAATTCATCCGCTGAGGTATATGTAGCTAAATTCTTATCGTAAAGGGAGTTAGGCGACTTCCGTCCTTCACAGATTACGTTCCCCTTAAATAGCTTTACCCGGACAACACCATTGACAACAGCTTGTGCCTGATCGATGAATGCAACTAGCGACTTCATTAGCGGTGAGTACCAAAGACCGTTGTAAATAATCTCACTCATTTTTTGTTCAACAATCGGCTTAAAATGGGCTAGTTCACGCTCTAAGGTCAAATCTTCTAGATCTTTATGAGCGGCCAGTAAAACAGTCGCCGCTGGGCATTCATAGATTTCCCGTGACTTAATCCCGACCAACCGGTTTTCAACGTGATCAATTCGACCAATTCCATGACTACCAGCAAGGTGATCTAATTTCATAATTAATTCATCAAGTGGTAGTTTTTCACCATCAATGGCTGTTGGCACCCCTTCTTCAAAACTAATTTCGATTGTTGTCGGGGTATCGGGAGCATCTTCAATCGCTACTGTCCGGTCATACGCATCGGCTGGTGCGGCAGCCCATGGATCTTCAAGAATCCCACATTCATTTGCCCGGCCCCAGAGATTTTCATCAATGGAATATGGGCTAGCCTTAGTAATTGGAACCGGAATATTGTTATCCTTAGCGTATTGAATCTCTTCTTCCCGTGACCAATGCCAATCACGAATTGGGTCTTCGATTTTCATTTCTGGAGCAAGGGCATGAATACCGGCTTCAAAACGAACTTGATCGTTTCCCTTACCAGTACAGCCATGAGCAATTGCAGTGGCGCCATATTCACGGGCAACAGCCACCAGTTTTTGAACGATTAATGGACGGGATAGTGCAGAAACAAGTGGGTACTTTTGCTCATACATTGCGTGTGCCTGAAGTGCTGGCAAAACAAATTGTTCAGCAAAGTCATGTTTAGCATCAATTACTACTGACTTCCATGCGCCAACTTGCTTTCCTTTTTCCTTAATTGCTTCAAGATCTTTTCCTTCACCAACGTCAATACAACATGCAATCACGTCATATCCTTTATTTTTTAACCACGCAATTGCAACCGAAGTGTCTAAACCACCGGAATAAGCTAATACAATTTTTTCTTTTGTCATCTGTATATCCTCCATCCATTTTAGAAATTGGTAATAAATATACACTTAATATTAATTTAAAGCAAGTAAAAATCAGTAATTTGTCATTTTTATTCAAAAATAATAATTTATTATGTATATTAATGAATAAAAAAATCCCCTTCATTTTGACTCGGTGAAGCTAATCACCAGCCTAAATGAAGGGAATCCTGCTTAGTTATTTAATTTTGAAAATTAATTGCTTGTTCACTCTGAAGTGGATATTGAAGTAATTCAGTTTGATCTAGCCGATCCTTTTCCAATTTAACCGCATTAATTTGGTTATTACCATACGTTGAATAGTAAAAAGTCCCCGTAGTTAAATTAATACTGAAGTGCAACAAAAAAGTTAGACAAAATTGATTATTTAAGCTACCAAGGTATGATTTCGGTATTCAACCGGAGTCATACCTTTTGTTTTTAAGGAGATACGTTGGTAATTAAAGTAATGAATGTATTGAGCTGAGAGTGATTTTAATTCAGCTAAGTCTTTACATGGTGGGAAACCATCTAATAACTCTGTCTTAAACAGGTGAAAGAAACTCTCCATTGGTGCGTTATCATGACAATTTCCCTTACGGGACATACTTTGAATAAAGTGATTATCAGCTAACTTTTGGGTATAGTACCCCAGTTGATAGTGCCACCCCTGATCAGAATGAATAATTGGTTGAGCATTATCAGGCAGCTTTGTACATAGCTCGTTGAGAGTAGCGGTAATCAACTGTCGATCAGGATGTTGACTCAATTGGAAGGCTAAAACTTCCTTACTGGCTTCATCGATAATTGAGGAAATATAAGCCCAACTGTGATTAGCTAAGCGAACTTGAGAAACATCTGTGTGGAGGACTTGATAAGGAATGGTGGCCTGAAATTGTTGTTTTAGTAGATTATCCGCAACTGTGCCCACATTACCTTCATAAGATGAGTATTTACCACTACGGTGGCGATTATACAGTGCCACTTGAACATCTAATTTCGCCATCAACTTGTTCACCGTCATGTCCGCCAAATGAATGCCCATTGCCCGCAGTTTTTGGTTCACGCGACGATAACCGTAGGTCCATCGTCCGCGGACTTGCCCTTCTTTAGCCACGCTAAGAATCACTTGCTTAACACTCGCATATTTATCATGATGGTTAGCGATGCGCTTGCGCTCATCATGGTAAGTAGCCTTAGGAAGGTTGATTTTATGGAGAATGTCACCAATCTTATAGCGATATTTCTTCGGTAGCGATGCTTGATCTGCCCTGATCTGATCAACTATTTGCGTTTTCTCTTTGCCTTGGAGGGTCCGAACAGGGCCAACGATTTTTTTAAGATGTCACGTTCCAATTTTGTGTCATAGAGTTCTTGGCTTTTCTTGGCAAGTTCTTCTTTTAAACGTTCCACTTCAGTCTTATTAGTAAGACGACGAAGTCGTTTCTTAGTATGTTTCACCTTTGACGGCCTACCTTTCGGGTGAGGTTTCAAGGCTTCAATACCATCTCGCTTGAACTGTGACCGCCAAAGTGAAATTTGGCACGCTTGCACGTCAAATCGAGCCGCTACTTTAACCATCGATTCCTCATGAGTTTGGTAGTAGTCTATCACACTCAACTTAAAATCTGCGGTAAGGGTTCGTGGATGACGACGCCGTTTCAAGGCGTCTATCCCACTTAAGCGATATCTTTGAATCCATTTCCTGATCAGTCGGCTACTGATACTGTATTTGCGCCCCAAGGCTCGAGAACTTTGTGGAGTAGTCAGATATTCGTGGACAATTTTAGCTTTAAAGTCAGGTTTGTATTTAGTCATAAAAAGTGCCTCACAATCGTTAGAACTTTTGTCTAACAATTATGAGGCACTTCACATTAACATTGGGCTTTTTTGTCGTGGCTCCAGATCAACTTTGCACGCATTCAATTACTAAATTTAAATTAAAGAAAAGTGGGATTACCAACACTAAAACAATTAATGTCGGTAATCCCACTTGACTAAGCGTAGAAAAGTACTAATTGGATCCAATAATTACTTTGAATCATCATTACTATATTAGACTTGTGATAAAATTTCAACTATTTTTAACAAATTATTCTCGTTTTCGTAACAAAATGATAAAGCAATTCACAGATTTATAAGAAGTTGTTCATTAAGTGAGCTAAAGCTGTTTTGGTAGTGATAAGTTAAAAATAGTGATTTATGCTCACTAATCCTTGTTCTTAAGAGATCCTAAATTAGTTCATTAGGGAAGCTCGTTTACCCCCCCCCACTTCAAAAAGTTCAAATTCGCTTATCCCTTTATCAGTGAAAATTTTTTTGAGATTTTTTAGTAATTATTTTCCTGCATTGTAGCTGGCCAACCATCAATTGACTTCTTAGCATCAAGATCACGAAGCTTTGCCATTTCCTCACCATTAAGTTCAAAGTCAAAAATATCAATATTTTCTTCCATATGCTTAGTGTTTAATGATTTAGGAATAACAACAATTCCACATTGAATTAAATAGCGTAAGGTGACTTGAGCTGGTGTTTTCTGATATTTATCACCAATCTCTTTTAGAATAGGAATATCTAAGAAACCAGGATTACCTTCTCCCAGAGGTGCATATGATTCATGAACTATATTATTTGCAGTTAAGTAATCATGCATCCGCTGTTGTTGCCAAAGAATATGAGTCTCAATTTGGTCAACAACTGGTTTAATTGACGAATGATCAATAATCTCTTGAACTTGTAGTTCATTAAAGTTGCTTAAGCCAATTGCACAGATTTTACCTTCCTGATATGCATCTTCCAATGCTCGGTAAGTTTCTAAATCATTTCCCATTGGCCAATGAATTAGTACAAGATCAAAGTAGTCCTGATTGAAGTCAAGCAATGAGCCATCTAGCCCTTTCTTAGTCTCTTCATAGCCACTCGTTTGGACCTTAGTTGTTACAAACAGTTGCCCACGATCAAGGCCACTTTCCTTAATCGCTTCACCAACACCCTCCTCATTTCCATAGTACTGCGCAGTATCAATCATTCGATATCCTAAACGGAGTGCCTTAGCAACATTTAATAAAGTTGTATTAGGAGTGATTTGGTACGTTCCAAATCCAATCATTGGCATCTCAAGACCATTATTAAGTTTTACTGTTTTCATTAAACTCATCTCCTTACTTCTATTATATTATTTCTTTATTGAGATTGTTGTTTTGACAATTAGTTAAAGTAAATATATGCTTATTATTACTAAAAATTTAAAAATAAAAAAGCCCGGGCGAACCCGGACTACCTGAATGCAAGAATCTGTAGGCCATGTTTTGTCGTAGTATAACTATCAGGTAAAAGTTATACCGAGGTAATCATCTATCTCAGAGCATAAAGCTCTCCCCTGGAATCACTTCAATTCGTTATCCAAAGCTCCCCTACCGTAGTTTGGGTTTACCGCTTGAGGGGTTTACCGCGTTCCACCAATAAAGTTTCCCTTATTGTATCGTCACTGTGGCACTTTTCAGGAATACTCGGACATAGTAAAACCGTAGTCGTTTTTTCCGCCGTTACCGAATAAATCGGTACCCCGCCTTATTTTTTCAGCGAGCACAAACACTACAGACATCGCAGTCTGTGCGAGCATGGACCTTCCTAACATAACATCAGTTATGCTCAATTACCCAAGACTTGCATCTGAAATTATTAAAGTAAGTGTGAGTCGTTCTCTTGACCGTTAGCTCCCATTTGAGAACCGAAGACACGCCGTTCCAAATTAGATAACCGCTTCAGGATATCCATGTTAGTAGCGTTAGAAACTGGTTGAGAAACAGCTCCATTATTCATTGATGAACCAACTTCAACTTGACGGTTAAGTTCATCAACCTTAGCACGAAGTCGTTCATTTTCACTATTTAAACGATCAACTTCTTTGTTAAAGGTGTCATAATCTTTGATAACATCGTCCAAGAAGGAATCAACGTCAGCTTCATCGTAGCCCTTTCCGATGTTCCGTTCTTTAAATTGCTTATGCAAAATATCTTGTGGAGTAAATTTAATGTTATCCAATTTATACACCTCAATTGCTAAACTTCAAAAGTACATTAATTATCATACCTAACTCATCCCGCAAATTCAAGCAATTTCGCCCGATATTCACGAAAACCTAGAATTTATCTGCTTCTTCTGCTTCCCGTTGATGCTCTTGCCATTCAATAGCTGCTTCCTGGAGTTCGTCAAAGTCGATTAAACGATAGGAATAATCATGATTAGCTTGATACTTTTGAATTGCTTGATAATCATATTTTTCCTTTCCTTCATGATCTGGATCGTAAAGCAAGAGTGCTTCATCAGTGTGAGTTAACATGAAACGTTGAAAGGCACGAAGCTGTTGCGGTGACTGATATGGATGATCGCTGACACTCGCACTGAAATCAACAGCCGATTGAAGGTTAGCTAATTTAGCTTGATTATTCTCATTCCATTGTTGACCAAACTCGGTAAACGGCAGCATCATCGAAATCTTCAACTGTGGATAATCATCCCTTAGTTTCAACGCTACTTCAATTGCCCATTGCTCAGTTCCCAACTGAGGACCAGTAATCAACCAAAATTCTTCATCACTCTCTTCTAGTCGTGCTTTTAGTTCACGAGAAAGGACATCTTTGATTACAGCAACTTTTGGATCATCATCCTTGAAAACATTTAATTCATAGCTCCGGTAACCCGTGATCCATAATCGTCGCATTTAATCGCCACCTTTTTCTACTATTATATAGGTAAAGTTATTTTTAGAGGAAGTGTTTATTTACTGCAACAAGGTCAAGAACTGTTTGCCAGGAACTTGCTAGAGCTAACCTCCTACTGCAACATAGCCGAAACGTGTTCGCCCTAACCTTCCTCGAGCTAAAGTTCTACTGCAACAGAGCCAAAATATGCTCGCCAGAAACTTGCTAGAGCTAATGTTCTAGGCGACCGAGCCGAAATGCGTTCGCCGTGACCGCAACTTCCGCCTAGCTATCCCGTCCTTGATTGTAAACAATCATCGTCCGGGATTTTCTAGTGCTCAGTTGCTAATTCGTCACGGCTCACGCTCTAAATTTAATCATTCTGTATCAATCATCTTGATGTATCTCTGGTATAATACTTCTAGTTAGGAGAGTGATCAATGGTGAATATTCACTATCCCAATGGTCAGCAACCGAAACGGGAGTATAACCCGCAACGAGATTTGCCGACCCCCCATCAATCGATTTACGCAAAACGGGGAATGTCACTGGAAGATGAAATTAATCATAGCAACCAGTATTATTTAGCAAACCACATTGCTGTGATTCATAAGAAGCCAACACCAATCCAGTTAGTAAAGGTCGATTATCCGAAGCGGAGTGCTACCGTTATTAAGGAAGCATATTTTCGTCGACCATCAACGACCGACTATAACGGTGTCTACAAAGGCTACTATATTGACTTTGACGCGAAAGAAACGCGGAATAAGCGGTCGTTCCCGTTAAAGAATTTTCATCCCCACCAAATTCGCCACATGCGTGAATGTATCAAACAGGGTGGGATCTGTTTCGCATTTATTAAATTTACCGAATTAGATCTTATTTATTTACTACCAGCTACCAACCTGTTTGAATTCTGGGATCAGCAAGAATCCGGCGGTCGAAAATCAATTCCGCTTGCTTCAATTGAGAAGTGCGGCTATCAAATTGGTTACCGACTTAATCCCCGTCTTCCATACTTGGAAGCAGTCGACCGAATTATTGCTAATACAAAGTAAAAGGAGAATATCATGTCGAATAACGATGAACCACGGCGCGAAGATCAGTATCGTGCTGATGGTAGTTATGATGATGGCGGAAAAAAGCCATTATTAAAGCGCATCCTCCTCTGGATAGCAGGGGCAATTGTCCTCCTGTTCGTGGCTGGATGTGCACTATTTTTCTACTACGCTTCAAGTGCCCCGAAGATCAGTCAACGGGAATTATCAAGTCAGAACACAACGATTATCTATGATGCCAACAATAAGGTAATTTCTCGGCTTGGTGCTCAAAAACGGGATTATGCTAAAGATTCGCAAATTCCTGACACTTTGAAACACGCGGTAGTCGCAATCGAAGACCGACGTTTCTATAAGCATCATGGGGTTGATGTTCGGCGAATCTTCGGTGCGGCAATCAATAACGTGATTGGTCGTTCAGATGGAATGCAAGGTGGAAGTACCCTAACCCAACAACTGGTTAAATTGTCGGTCTTCTCAACTGCTCAATCTGACCGGACCTTTAAGCGGAAAGCTCAAGAAGCCTGGTTAGCCTTAAATGTTGAACGGCACTTCAGTAAAGACCAAATTCTTAAGTACTACATTAACAAGGTTTACATGGGTAATGGGGTCTACGGAATGCGGACTGCTGCCCAGTATTATTATGGTAAAGAATTGAAAGATTTGGATCTTTCACAGTTAGCCTTGCTTGCCGGAATGCCTCAATCACCAACTAACTACAATCCGCTTGCTTCGAATACTAAGTACGCAACCGCACGGCGGAATGAAGTTTTGAACGCGATGGTTCGGGCTGGCTACATTACTAAGTCTGCTGCTCAAAATGCTGCCAGTGAAAGTGTTACTGATGGCCTCGACCCAGATCATGGTGACGTTGAATCAAGTGAGACTAACGTTAAGGAAAAGATCGTTGATCCGTACGTCAAGGAAGTTCTCGCTCAATTACAAGCAGAAGGATACAATCCAAACACTGACGGCTTGCTGGTCCACACCAACATGGATCTGGGTGCTCAAAAGAAGTTATACAACGCTGCAAATAGCGAAATTTCCTTCCAAAACGACCAAATGCAAGCTGGGGCAGCGGTTACCGATCCACATAATGGTCAAGTGATTGCCATGCTTGGTGGCCGTCATTCTAACGTCATCTATGGACTTAACCGGGCTGTTCAGGAAAACCGGAGTTCTGGTTCTACCGCTAAGCCACTGATGGATTATGGTCCGGCGATTGAGTATCTTCAATGGCCAACGTTCAAGACCGTTTCTGATACGAAGTTCTATTGGCCAGGAACAAATAAAGTTCTTCACGACTTTGATAACAAGTACAAGGGGAACATGACAATGCGTTCCGCACTGGTCGAATCACGAAACGTTCCTGCTATTCGGACACTGCAGGAAGTCGGGATTAAACGGGCAACAACCTTCTTAGGTGGCTTAGGAATTTCGCAAAAGGATCCTTACACCCTCCAAAACGGGATTGCCCTCTACATTTCCCCACTTCAAATGTCAGCCGCCTATGCAGCCTTTGCTAACGGTGGGACTTACTATAAGCCATACTACATTAGTTCAATCACTACCATGGATGGTAAAACCAAGACTTACTCTCCTCATGGTAAGCGAGCAATGAGTAAGGCGACCGCATACATGATGACTGATATGTTAAAGGGAGTCTTCACTAATTCTGCTTCTACTGGAACCTCTGCTTACTTAAGCGGTGTTCACCAGGCCGGGAAGACCGGGACAACCGACTTCCCTAACCGGAACCAATCAGGAGTAATGGATTCCTGGATGGCTGGTTACACGAAGAACTACTCGATCGGAATCTGGACTGGTTTTGATCACCCAATGAATGGTGGCGCAATCTCCACCCAATATGAACGAACTGCGGTCCTCCTTTATAAAAGCATCATGCAGTACCTTGACGAACAGAATCACGCTTCTAACTGGAAGATGCCAGATACTGTTGAAGCTGTTCGGGTAAATGGTAAACGCCAACTTGTAATTAAGGATTCCAAGTGGGCATTAATGTATGGTGCTTGGGATGGTGGTGATGATGACAATGAATCATCACGTTCTGGTTCTAGTTCGAGTTCCAACTCTTCTTCTGATAGTCGAAGTGAATCAATCTCTGAAAGTCGATCCATTGAAAGTATTTTGAATGGCGGCTCAAGAAATGAAAGTAATTCATCTTCAACTACGCAAAGTAGCAGTGCTAGTTCCGCTTCATCTACTAATCCAACACCACCAGCTCCGAACACTGGTAATGGTCAATAATTATTAACATAAAAGCTAAAGGAGTAGCTAACGTTTGCATTTTAGACGTCAGCTGCTCCTTTTAAACTGATAAATTTTAACTTGTTTACTTTGCCGTTAACCCGCCATCAACAATAAACTCAGAGCCGGTAGAATAATCAGCTTCATCTGAGGCGAGAAAGGCAACCATTTGCGAAACATCTTCTGGTTTAGCGATTCGCTGCAACGGAATTGTCTTTGCGAATGCCTTAACCTCATCACTATTATCATTTTGCTTAATCATTGGTGTTTCAACAACTCCGGGGTGAACCGAGTTGACACGAATGTTATACGGTGCTAGCTCAAGAGCGGCTGCTAAAACCGCTTCACCAACCTTCCCTCGAATATGATCGAGAAAATATGTTGCCTCGGCGACCGGGTCATTGCCACCCGCATAGTGATAAAGACCCAATAAACGACCGTTAGTTTTCGCTAAAGAATACTGGTATTCATATTTTGGATTAACATAGCCCGTTCCCTGGGAGGCCTTCACAATTGTTCCCTGAGCATGGGGATCAGTTACTATCCAATCCGCACTTCCGGAAAAAACGTCCGTAAAATATAGTGCCATCTGCCCTCACTTCTTCCTTATTAGATAACTTCATTATACCTTTTATGAGAAAAGGGTTGGCTGAAGCATTTTAAATTGATGATGGTCTTCAAAAAACTTGGCCATTTGGAGAAGCAAGCTTTCATTCCCTTTTCGGGCAATAAACTGGATTCCTAGTGGAGTTCTATTAGCACAAACATGGGTCGGCAAACTAATCGCTGGTTCACCAGTCATATTCGCCTGTTCGGTAAAAGGTGTATAGGTCAGCGCCGGAAGCCATTGATCATAAATCAATTGGCGCTGCTCTACCGGTGAGAATTCTGTAATATTTTCCATCCGCTTGCGGTCGGTTGGCTTAATTAAGTCATGATCAACTCGGGGAGCTGGCTGAGCATTAGTTGGCGTAAGGAATAATGGATACTGATCGTGTAACTGATCATGAATGTAGCTTGCATGATCCCATTGACTTAATGCTTCACTGTATTGAGCCGCTGAAACATTCACACCGGTTTTCCATAGGGCATAGGTCAATAATTCCATATCTTCTCGCTTAGCAGGCCGCCCAAGATACCGTTCAATTCCATCAAACATTGCCGCGGTTTCACCAGCATTCATCGTGTAATAACTATTCATTAGCGCTCTACCATCAACTGGATCGGTAAATTCAGTACATTTAAATCCCTGATCACTTAAAAAAGTTACTGCATCCAAGACTGCTTGCTTTGCTTCGTCACTGACGGGGGTTCCAACCGGCGATTTGACTGTATAGCCAATTTCGATATCTTTCATTGGTTGCTGTAAAACGTGACTAAATCCAGGAGTAAACCTTGGTACTTGAAAAACAGCTGCTGACTGAACAGTTTGTAACTGATCTAGTAGCTGGGCAGAATCCTCAACTGATCGTGTCAGAGCAAAGTTAATCGAGGCTCCCTGCCAAGATCGCCAATCACTTGGTCCAGTTGGTACACGACCACGAGTGGGCTTCAACCCAATTAGTCCTGACCAGCTAGAGGGAATCCGGATCGAGCCGCCACCGTCATTTCCGGCAGCTAACGGCATCCAACCAGCGGCCACCGCAGCAGCTGAGCCACCGGAAGAACCACCAGGGGTAACCGCAGTATTCCACGGATTCCGGGCTGGACCAAAGAGCTTCGCGTCAGTAATATTTTTCCAACCAAACTCGGGGAAATTAGTCTGACCAATAATGATAAACCCCGCTTGTTGCAAGGCTCGAACAAAGTTACTGGTCGCTTGGGCAACGTTATTTTGAAATAGCTTATTGCCGTTAGTATCTGGCTCACCAGCAAGTTGTTGACCCAACCCTTTAATCAAGATTGGAACACCCAGGAACGGCTGTCCATGATCAACTAGTTGCCGGGCTTCCTTTAGGGCTGACTCCGCACGCAGGTGAATTACTGCGTTTAATTGCCGGTTCTCCGCTTTAACTTTTTCAAGTGCGGCACTTACTAATTCAAGGCTACTGACTTTCTTTGCCCTAACCATATCCGCTAATTGATAAGCTGGTTTCCTTAATAAAGAATAAATATCCATCTATTTTCTTCTTTCTGATAATCACAGTTACAAATAGGCATTTATATTATAAATCGTCTATTAGTCATTGTAAAAGCGTTTTTAATTCAATATACTTTAGGTTAATAACTTAATTTGGAGATGGTTCACTTGAATTGGGAACACTGGTTTAACATTCCAGGATTTTTTGATGCACCACTAGCTTGGCAGTCCCTACCAACTATTCTTAGTGGCTTGCCCTTATCAATCATCCTGTTAGCAATTTGTTTTGTCACTTCTAACATTGTTGGTGTTCTAGTAATGCTGATGCAAATTAGTAAATACCGACTTCTTCGTGGGATTGCTCGCTTCTATATTTCCTTTTTCCGTGGTGTTCCAATGCTAGTCGTGCTTTTCCTGACCTACTTTGGATTAAACATGGCTGCCCTGCCCGCGGCAATCCTCTCTTTTACCGTCGTCCCGAGTGCGTTCCTTGCTGAATATTACCGGTCTGCTCTCAAGGGCGTTAGTCAATCTCAATATGATTCCGCGCGCGCCTTGGGAATGTCCTATTTCACCATGATGACTTACATTATTTTACCCCAAGCCTTTCGGATCGTCCTCCCATCATTGGGGAACGTTTTACTCGACATGTTTAAAAGTACCTCCCTTGCCGCAATGATTACCGTTTCTGAAATGTTCATGAAAGCAAAAGTCGTCGCTGGAGTAAATCAGGATTATATGACCATTTATATTGAAATTGCCATCATTTACTGGATTGTTTGCTGCATTCTCAGTTGGGGTGAGCAGAGAGTTGAAAATCATTTACAACTTTACGTTAATGAATGATCATACTTAATAATGTTTAGTATTATTGAATAGTTATGCAAATTTGATTGAATCGACTAAATATTCGGAATATAATTAAAACGTTTTCACGTCACTATCAAAATAAAATACAGGAAGAAGTCACCCATATGAAGAAAAAGTTTTTAACAATTTTCTCAGTAATTATTTTAGCAATTGTTGGTTTATCCGCCTGTGGGAAAAAGAGTGCCGCAGATAAAGATACCTGGACTGTCGCAACATCTGGAACCCTTTACCCCACTTCCTATCATGATCCGAAGACTAAGAAGTTAACTGGTTATGATGTTGAAGTTATTCGTGCGGTCGCCAAGGGACTCCATAAGAAGGTCAAGTTTAAAGAGTACGATGTTGATGGGATGTTAACTGCGGTCAAGACTGGAAAAGCGGATATGGCAGCGGATGACTTTGCCATTTCACCTGCCCGTCAAAAAAACTATTTGATGTCATCCCCAATTAAACATTCTTTCAATAGTTTGATTGTTCGACAGAGCGATAACTCTGGAATCAACAACTGGAAAGACATTAAAGGAAAGAAGTCTGCCGGTGAAGCTGGAACCAATTACCAACGATTAGCACAACAACTAGGCGCCAAGTTAGTTAACTACGACAATGTTTCTAATGACGTCTACATGAAGGGGGTTGCAAGCGGGAAAACCGACTTTATTATGAATGACTATTATCTTCAAAAGTTGGCCCTCAAAGCACAACCTAATAGCGGACTTAAAATCAGACAAGGGATGTACTTTACCACGAACGAAGATGGCAAGGGTGAAGGAATCGTCTTTAACAAGAATGACCAAAAACTGCAAAAACAATTTAACGATGAATTAGCTAAATTAAAGAAGAACGGTACCTTATCTAAAATTGCGAAGAAGTACTATGGCGCTGATGTTACTAAGAAGCCGAATGTTCATATCGACCGTCACTTTACGATTGAGAGTAAGTATAAGGGTGATTAGGGAATAAATGAAAAGGATGTCCAGAATTAACGGGCATCCTTTTTTGTCACAATTATTGCTCTCTTTTTCCATACCAAAGTTTAATCTATAAGTAACGTCGATAATAATGTATAGAGGTATTGATTAGGTGTTGTTAACTCAATATTATACTTTTCTTCGATCTTACTTAATCGGTAATTCAGAGTCGATCGATGGATTTGCAACTCAATGGCTGTCTCTTTTTTGTTCTCACGATTAATTAGGAATGTTTTTAGTGTTTGAAATAGTTTTTGATCCTTTTCTTTTAGCTCCAGCACCTTTTTACTTAGATAATTACTAAGCGATTGATCCTGACTAATATGATCGATTAAATCTGCTGCAATATAATCGTGATATTCGTTAATCCCAACACTTTTCCCAAGCTTAATTGCCCGGTCAGCTTGTTGGTAAAACTGGTTAAATTGATGTAACTGAGTAAAAGCATTACTGATTCCTGCACAAGTGCTATTTGCTTTCAAGTATGGGTCTAACTCCTGAATAATGGTTTTAAGAATCGTTGGGTTACTATCCTCAATGACATAAACGTCATACTGTTCATAATGAAAAACGACAAACTTTGTCAGAATTGTTCCTAATGGTTGAAGATTGGAATGCGGCGTCTTAAGACATAAAACCCGTAACGGTCTCTTTAACCGATGTGGATCAAATTGTAGCCGATTCTGAATCTCATTAATTGAAATGTTAGGGCGAACCAAAATATCTCGTAATAGTCCCTCAAGATTGCCACCTCGTGATTGATACGGAAAATTATGAAGACCAACCGTTGCCGCAATTTTATCAGTTACTGATTCAATAACAGCCAAATCCTTCTGAAGTTTACTCTGCTCTTCAAGCACAATAATCATATAAAAGTGATCATCATTCCGTAAAATAATCTCTTGAAGGTAGAACGGTAATTTAAAACCAGATAACCGGCATACTCGACCAGAAATTATCTCAGTTGAATTAAAAAGCTCAGCTAATTTAGAATTAGTCTTTCCACTTACACTAATATAACCTGCCCTAACACTTTTTTGCCAATCAGTTAATTGGTTCCGGTTACCCGAACTGTGTCCTAATAGCTTTAAACTAGAATCAAAAATCAAGAGCGGGTTAATTATTTTTTGCTGTAAAACATGAAGAATCCTTTTAACTGGTTGCTTGTAAGAAAGTGATTGGGATAACTGATCTTCCCATTTTAAATACTGAATAATCTTACTCTGAAACTCAGTAAAAAATGTTGTCGCTGAGCTTTTAGTAATTAACCATGATTCATCATTATTACATGGCCTTTGATCTACAATCAGAATGTTTCCGATCAGTTGCTGGCCTAGAGGATCCACCACTTGAATAGTTTTTGAGCGTAATTTAAAGTTCACTTGATTAATTTCAACATCCAGTAATTCATTGTTTAAATTGTAACGATCTACGATTGAGTCTAAGAATAGTTTTAGTTTCATTTCATGTTTCTCCTACATTATGTAGTAATAATACGCTGAAAATTGACGATAATTGAATGATGATTTAGCAAAAATCCATCACTATACTTTAATTATAGAATGTGAAAGGAGAAACAAGCAATGAGCAAAATAATTATCAATGGAGTTGATGGCAATCTTGGTAAGCAAGTTGTTACTGATATTATTAACCTAATTCCAAAGAAAAATGTTATTCTTACTGCTCCCTCTGATGAGCCATTACAGCAATACCAAAAGCTTGGTTTTAAAACAGCAGTAATTGATTTCACCCATACCGAAACTTTGGATCCTGTTTTTAAGGATGCAGATAAAGTTTTATTGATTTCAATGCCATTTGTTGGTAAGAAACGTCGTCAAGCCCATAAAAACGTGATTGATGCTGCTAAAAAAGCTGGTGTTAAACAAATCATTTATACTTCACTCGTTAATGCAGACGATCCTACCAATCCAAGTGTTGAAAAGAAAGATCATATCTATACCGAAAATTATATTAAGGACTCTGGATTAGACTATATTTTTCTCCGGAATTCACAATATGCGGAAGCAATGATTACCAACTACTTTACCTATGTTAAGAGTGACGGAGTATTGAAGAATAACCAAGGTGATGGTTTGATGGCTTATATTTCCCGACGAGATTGTGCCAAAGCTGCTGCTTATGCATTAGCTTCGAATGACTATCATCACGCAATTCTAAACATTAACGGGCCTGAAGCGATGACAATTAGTAAATTCATTCAAATTGGAAATGAAGCAACAGGTAATCATGTTACTTATCAGGAAATTACTGATGAACAAAACTATGAAGTCTTTGATGCAATGGGAGTTCCCCGGACCACAGATGGTAAATTTAAAGAAGATTCAGAAGCTCCATTCTCTAGTGATGGGATGGTAACTTTTGGCCAAGCAATTCGTGAAGGTAAAATGAGTCTCCAGACTAATGATTTTCAAAAATTAACTGGAGACGAGCCACTAACAGTTAGATATATGTTTGAACATGCGAACGACTTCCAAATTGGTGCACGACATTCGGAAGATAAGTAAAATAAATAACCTTCTCAAGGCTAAATAAAGATTCAGTCTTGAGAAGGTATTTTTTATCTAATGGCAGATGAGAATTACTTGTTTTGGAACACGAGGTTAAGGAAAAGTGAACTTTCATTTTCACCTTATTATTTATACTAAAGTATGATAACCTATTATAGACAAGCGTAGAAATAACCAAGGAGGAGTATTTCTATATGAAAAAGTTTGTATCGGTTTTGGGCGGAGTAATTGCCGGATTATGTTTATTCATTACACCTACTCTAGCTAGTAGGACGCAACTTACCGTTAATATCCCAGATGGTCACAATGCACAAGTGATAAATCAAAGTATCAAAATTGACTCTGAGAATGACGGAAGCGTCACCTTTACAGGTAAGGCTGACAAAGATGCGGTTATCACTATTGAAAAGCATAACGGTAATAAGCATCACTATAAGGTTAAACCTGATGAGAATGGTAATTTTACCAAAAAGATAAATCTGGCTACCTCAACTAAAAAATGTAAATTTATTGTCTCAGCTAAATCTACTGAGGAAAGTCAGAGTAATAAAGAAGTCTTTGTAGTAAAAAATACTGCTTATGTTAAGCCAGCTCCCCAAAATGATGATAGTAGCGCATCAAGCGAGGAAGCAAGTAGTATATCATCTTCAAGTTCATCCATTGAAAACAATGGAGACATGAAGACCGATGAAGCTAATGGTTTAATAGTTGGTAATTCTCGTTCAAAGATTTACCATACACCAGACCAACAAGGTTATCATATGAATTCCGCCAATGCTGTTTACTTCAATTCTGAAGCTGAAGCACAAGCCGCCGGTTACCGGAAGTCATTAAGATAAATAAAAGAAGTTAGGGATTCATCTATCCTTAACTTCTTTTATTTATGCTTCTTTCATTTCTCTTAAAGCATTAGTTGTAACTTGAGAAACATTAATATTATTCTCTTTCGCCCAGTTATTCAATCCTTCTGGGAGTGAAATATTCCGACGCACGGTTTTACCATACTGGTTAAGCCACTTTGCCATATTCACTGTAACCCACATAACTGAATCGTCTTTACCAAGTTTCCACTTTCTCGGATCTTGTACTTCCGGATAGTCCGCCATATCACTAATCATCGTTGCTATAGCATCTTCCGCATGAAGGATAGCTTCCTGCATAGTTTTACCATCTGTAACCATCCCCTTAATATTTGGAGAAGAGATCCCATAATAATGACCTGCCTCATCATTACACTCTGTTACAATCACTGGATAAATTAAAATTTTTTCTTTCATAATTAATAGTTAGTATGCCGTATTCCTATTACTTATTTAATTTTCAACTTGGCTTCTTGTATTATTTTTCTTTGTGTAAAAGGAGTTAGCTCTTTGCTATGCATGGGAACCTCAGTTATGCGGCCATCTGGATGAACAAACTTTCGATGACCACCACTTTTAGCAACTTCCTTAAATCCAGCTTTCACAAGATAGTGAATCATTTTTCTTGCCTTAATGGGCATACCTTTACCTCCTCCTTTAATTATACACACTATCTTGTGTATATCAAATAATTGAGCAATTTATCTTTCACTAGATTTACCCCTACTAATTAACTTAATTGATGGTATCTCCGTTATACCCTCATTACCAATCTTTAAAATACCATCATATAATGTCCTTGCTAGCATACTTTCAGGTAAATTATAGTTACGACCAAAATTTCTTAAATTCCAATCCTCTGCAATTGCTCTTTGACCTCGCGATTCTAATCCTGTTATCACTGAATTAGCAGCTCTTTTCTTTGGTACTTTTTCCTCAGTTTGCCACTGAACTGCGTAAGCAACAGAGATATAAATTAACCGCCAGATTTGACCGATAGAAAAATTATTTAGTAAATTATTTAATACCAAATTTGTCTTTTTTCCTGGATTGAAATTAAATCCAACAGCCTTCATTCGACAATTCAAAAATTCTATACACTCTGCCAAAGCCAATTCTTTCCAAAAATCTAAACTTATTTTAGGTTCTAAATAAAATTCTTCAGATTTTGGATACTCTAACATCCCAATTAATTGATCATGATTATCGTTCTCGCTAGTTACATTAAGCAGATAATCGACTTTATAAATATAATAAGCTTCAGGGAAATTCTCATCGGTAAAGGCATCGAGTGATGATTCTGGATCAACTAAAATTATAGCTTTAGATACTAAATTAGATAAAATATCTTTGTTCATATCTGCTAACGGTGAAAGATTCCCTTCCGCTAACTTACTCCCAATTATTTTAGTTGTCTCCTCATTCAAACCAGTTTTTAACACCGCTGCTAAAAGTAACTTATCTCTTAGTGTGAGTTCTTCAATTTTTACTTTCTCTTTAGGAACTAAATAGGTATCACGAACCTTATTACGTAAATTCTCTAAATACTTTTTCTCTTCCTCCAAACAGTTTTCACAACGACAATATTGTGAATTCTGATGCCCACAAATTGGACAGTATGGTTCACCACTTAATCCAAGCCCGTCTCGACTATGTAAATTAACGATCATTTTTTCATTGTCATAAGGACATTTTTTATCCACAACTATTGGAGGAAACTCTTTTATTAATTGAGAACTAAGTATATTTAAATGATACTTCGTAATAATATCTTTTACTTTTATTTTATTCGTATAATAATCTGCAATTATATTTTTGACTTCAGTTTTATCTAAATTTCTTAATCGATTACCTACTTTATCCCAATAAAAGTTTATTTCACCTTTGTTTTCCATAACGTTATCTCCTTTCGAACATATGTTTTTTATATAATAATACATCAATCTTTATTCTTTAGCAAACATTAGTTCGAAAAGAGCCTTCACATTTTTAATAATGAACAATATCGATAATCGCTATTACTAACACCCATACGCAAAAAATCCTTCTAAAATCAGCTTAAGTTACCAATTTTAGAAGGATTTTATCCGATTTTAATCTAATGACGGGATATCTAAATTTATGAGTTGCTGTTCAAACCGTCTGATAGTACTCTGATCAAAGTCACTATCTGTAAGTAAATACAAAATAATTTCCATTGGATCAATTGTTGCCGACTTGATCATTTTAACTAATCGTTTATTCAAAGTTGACTGATGATTATCCAGCAATTCAAGTGCATTCGGATATGTCCTTGCCTGTGAAGGAGAGTGTCCACGCAATGACCATTTTGGCGTAATGTTATAAAGAGCAATTAAATTCTGAACTAACTGTTCCAATTCTGCTCGATCCTTGCATCCATAGTCTTGCTTAAGGAGCATTTCATTAATCTCACTAAATAACGGACTTATTTTGTCTGATGTCCAAGTTCGGAATTTTCTAATTGTATCGTTTATATTACCCAATAATTTAGATTCAGGTATTCCCAGAACGTCCTGATAAAATATTTTAAGGTTCTTCAATTGTGGAGAATCTTCAACATAATCTTCATCAACGTACTTTAGTAAAATTGTTCGCTTTGGAATTGCGAAAGGACGTCCTTCAGTTAATTTGTGAAGGCTTGATAGGCTATCAGGAGCAGTTAATAATTCATGATTGATTATCGTCATTTGTGGCGAAGAAACAAGACTATATAAATGCTGGTTCTGGTATTGAAAGCGTTCAATTAATTGAATAAAATCATCAACTGACAATTCTAACTGTGGATTTTGTCGACGAATAATCCGATAAGCTTGATCGCAGGAAATTACACCATACAAATTAGCAAAAGCATCAAAATAATGTTCGATCAGCTCATCAATCTCAGCACTAAATACTGGACTACTTGCTTCTAATGCAGCTAAAAGTCTTTGATTTTCTTCTCGAAGCATTTGTCGTGCTTCTGCAGCACTGAATTGCGGCTTTAAAGTCTCCAGCTGTTGCTGATAAAGAGCACCAGTAATTAATTTTTGACTACGAAGAAACTTATAGAATTTATTTAATGCTGTCTTAGTCTGACGCAACTCTTCTACAGAAAAGCCAGCATCCAGAGCCAGTTCTAGATCAACGACTTCATCCCCAAAAAGATTTTCTAAGTTACCAGCTAAGTAACCACTTAGAAAATCATCAAGGCGATGATGGTGTCGAGTAATTGTTTTCCGAGAAAGATGTTGACTTAGTTCATCGGTAAAGGCACTAATTAGTATTTGGTTAAGCTGAATTAGTTTATCAACATTATGATCAATTTGGGCGGTTGATTGTCTAAATATCTTTTCACGATTAATTTGAATACTTTCTATTTAATTAATAAAATTTTTTAGTGACGACTCTGCTGACATAATTTCTCCCCTTAGTAGCAATGCACCAGGTTTTACTTATCCTCACCAATTTCATCCATAAACCTTCCCAACGCCTCTTGCCACGTTGGAACTTCAAATCCAGTTGCTTTGACCTTATCCAAGCTCATGATTGAATGCCGCGGACGGTAAGCCTTTTGAGGATATTCTGCTGAAGTAACGGGGCTAACTTCAACATTTTCATTTTTTAAAATCTCTCGGGCAAATTCATACCAAGTACAAGAATCATCGTTTGATAGCTGGTAAGTACCGTATGGAATCTGATTGTCAATTGCATATAGCATAAATTCAGCTAACGTCCGTGTCCATGTTGGTCGACCGACTTGATCATCAACTACTGTTAAATGATCATGAGTCTTGGCTAGACGGAGCATTGTGTAGACAAAGTTCTTCCCGTATTTACCAAAGACCCAGGAAGTCCGAATGATGTAATACCGATCCATGATCGATTTGACTGCTTCTTCACCAGCAAGTTTAGCCTTACCGTACTCATTCTTCGGGTTAGTAGAAGCATCGACCTGATATTCGTCCTCATTGGTCCCATCAAAGACATAGTCAGTACTAATATAAACCAGCGTTGCACCAATTGCTTGAGCAGCCTCGGCAACGTTCTTGGTTCCATTTTCATTAACTTGCCAATTCAGGTCCCTATCCTCGTCTTCTGCCTTATCAACAGCGGTATAGGCAGCACAATGGAAAACAACTGCTGGTTTTAATTCAGCAAACTTAGCTTTTACTTGTTCTTGATTGGTAATGTCCAATTCTTTGGAAACAAAGGCATCATAAGCAATTCCCTTTTCATCTAATAAGTGACATAATTCAGTACCCAGTTGACCGTGAGCACCAGTAATTAAGATTTTTGACATTTAATAACTCCCCTTAAATAATAACTTTTAATCTTCTAACTGTGTATAAACCACCTTAACTAACTATAGAGTATTTAGTATTTACACACTTAACTTTTTCTTCAATGCTGCCGTCATTACTTCGCTAAAATTAATCTTATTTTCTTTTCCCAATTCATTTAAGTAATTGGGGATCGAAATCGTCTTCTTAACTACCCGATTATCATTCTTACGTTTGTATTCAGAAACGTTCACTGTCACCAAAGTTACAATTGCCCCTTCTCCCGCTTTAGGCAATTTAGTATTTGATTCAGGCAATTTATTTTCTAACGAGAATGTACCAATATAATCCTTTGCCATTTCCATCGCATCCGCAACAGACTTCCCCTCAGTCATACCATCAATATCCGGAATTTCAACAAAGTAAGGATATTCGTTACTCCCCTTATCCTTAGTAATTATAATTGGAAATACTCTAATCTCATCCATGATTGTTCCTCCTACTAAGAATTTTTTTCAATTACCTTAAATTAAACTTTTTTATTAAAGAATTATAGAGTCTATCACTGATCTTTGGATGTCTCGGTAATTGAGTCTTAACTTTCCCATTTGACCAAATATCATGATTTCCACCATGTCTAACAAAGAACCAGCCATTTAGCTTGAACCTTTTTTCGACATCTCGTCGTCTTACCAAACATTCCATATCTTTTCTTTATTATATCATACGTATTTACTACGTATGAAGGCTAACTCCTACATTTAGAGAACCTCTATTAATAAAGAACGTAAAGAAAGAGAAATGTTACTATTTAAATTTTACTATACAAATTAATTACTTTTGTATCTTTTAAACTACTTTCATACGGATTATAATTAAGTAAGCGGATTCAAAGGAGGCATTTAAAATGGGCGAAAAGGTATTGTATCAAACAGTGGTAGAGAACGATGCTGGGATTAATGGGCATGCGAAGGTAATCCAAGGCGGTAATTTAGACGTTTTAACTAGTAATCCGATTCACGATAATCCGGGTACTAATCCAGAACAGTTAATTGGACTTGCTCTGGCAACTTGTCTTAATGCCACAATCGAGGCTGAAGAAAAGCGTCGTGGATTAGCTCATCAAAGTGTCGTTCGAGTTGGCATCAAGATGGGATTTGATAATCCTGGCTTTCAGTTTTGGCTAGATGCCCAGGTAAAGATCCCGCAAGTTGAACATGACGAAGCAGTAGCAATTCTCAAGAAAGCAGAGACCCGTTGCCCGGTCGCTAAGCTTCTCCAGAATAGTGACAACGTATCTGTTCATCTGGTTGATGATTTCGATTTTAATGAAAAAGAGGACTAACAAATGAAATATCTTGTAACTGATAGCCGTGATATTCGGTATAACCTAGCACTCGAAACTTACTTAATGGAGCACGCCAACTTAGACGAGCCAATTCTTTACTTCTACATTAACTCACCATGCATTATTCTTGGGCGTTATCAGGATGCCTACGAAGAAATCAACCAAGAATATGTCGATCAACATAACATTATCGTGACCCGACGAACTTCTGGCGGTGGCGCTGTTTATGATGATCTCGGTAACGTTAGTTTTAGTTTCATTACTAAGGATGATGGCGATTCAATTGGTAACTTCCGTAAATTTACTGATCCAGTTATTACGGCACTCCATAAACTAGGTGCGACTGAAGCAAAGATGACGGGCCGAAATGATTTGCAAATTAACGGCAAGAAGTTTTCAGGAAACGCCATGAAAACCGAAAAAGGTCGAATGTTCTCCCACGGTACCCTGATGTATGATGTTGATCTTAGCGTGATTGGCAAGGCCTTGAATGTTCCGGCAGATAAAATTGCTTCTAAGGGAATCAAGTCAGTTCATAGCCGGGTGACTAACCTCAAGCCCTTCTTTAAACCTGAATTTCAAAATTTAACAATTGAAGAATTTCGTGATACCTTAGCGAAAACAATCTTGGATGTTGACGATTTAAATGATGCTAAGGAATACGAATTAGATACACAAACGAAACGCGATGTCGAAAAACTAAATCAGTCAATCTTTAGTAACTGGGATTGGATCTACGGTCAATCACCAAAAGCCGCAATCCAACATCGGAAGCACTTTCCCCAAGGAACTGTTGATTTCCGGCTAACAATTAAAGATGGTCGAATCGCTGCGTTAACAACCTATGGTGATTTCTTCGGTCAAAAGCCAATTGAAGAATTTGAAAAACAATTAATTGGCACCCGTTATGAACGAACTGCTGTCAAGAATGTGTTGGATAATATTGAATTAAGTGATTACTTTGGGAAAATTCCAGAAACTGATATTTTAGACCTATTATTAAAACAAGAATAAGAGAAGCCCTGATACCAGATTATTAAGTGGGATGGTATCAGGGCTTAAGTGATTCATTGCTCTTAAATTTTATTTAAATGCAAAAATCAGAAATAAGATAAACTTATTCCCTACAAAAGCAAATACTATTGTTTTTCAATACTATTATTGGTCTAATTGACTGAATTTAATTTGTCAATAAATCATCTTTTCAATTGCCTCGCGAACCACTGAATTTAAGCTTTCGTCTCTCTGGTCGGCATAAACTACTAAATCTCGATGAAGTTTTGGCGTTACCCTAACATTGAAGTTCCCCTTATAGGATACTTGAGGTTTAATCCCTCGTCTTTGACAATCATTTAAGTATTCATCTACAACCCCTTTAAAATCTTTTTCTAACTCTGCTAGAGTAGTACCTTCATAAGAAAGGAGTCCTTTTATACCGACCACTTTCCCATACAAAACATTATCTTCCAATGAGGCCTCTATAGTCCCGTAATAGTCTTTATAATGCAAAAGTTCTTTCATTTAAATCCTCCCCTTTAATTCATTGACAATTTGTTTTATTTGATAAGGTAGCAATGTTTTCCGTGGGTGAGGTTTATGTAAATAGATCGGTTCCCCGATTGAATTTATAAATTTTACCCTCGACCCACTAGTTTTACCTTTATTAAGTTGTTTATAGCCAATTGACTTTAATAACGATGCTACTTCATCAAAAGTTATATTATTAGAACCACTCTGTAACTTACTAATCGTTTTCTGATGTCCCATTTATCGTTTTCCTTTTGCAACTATTTATAGTTACATTTTACCATCATAATATCAAAAAATCACAGACTTAAATTTAAAATAACAAAGCCCCAGACGTGTCTGAGGTTTCAGTTAATTCGGTTATTTAGTGCTTTATTCACCTTGATCTGCTAATTGTAAAATTTTTACTTTGCTAATCCCATCATCCATTGCAAGTGCGATATAATGGTGCTTAATTCCATTTTCATCATACGAACCATATATCTTATACATTCCTGATGAGACCTTCTTAATTTCATAATTAAACGGATCTACTTCAGCTTCTGGATGACGCTCTATTACATAGTTTTCAGTAGCCACTTTCAAGGCTGAACTATTCTTATCATCATTATTTTCTTGATCAACTAAGCTATCATTTAAATTGTTTTCATATTTACTATGATTTTGCTCTTCTTGTTTTTTTAGTTCTTTATTTACTTCGATCTTCAGTCTTTCTCTGTTTTCCTTAGTCCTTTCACTATTAATTACATAGGCTTCAATCTCCTGTTCATCATTATTATAACTTCTCCATTTAATATTAAAATATCCTTTTTTATCAGCATATGTCTTTTCCTCATCATATTCATCACTAATGGTTACAAGAGCACCTGGAGAGGTGGCTCCTTTTATATTTACGAAATAGCCACTATCATCTTGGCTTTTATTCCACATTAATTTTTCTGATGTTACTTCAATTTTTTCTTTAATCCCATTTTTATTATTTTCTAGCAACTTTTCATGCGCTTTATATTTCAAATACCTATTAGAAGCCTTAACACGAATCTTTATAACTTTTACAAGATTATTCTTTCTTACTTTCAATTCATAGTTACCAGGTGCATAAAAACTTGCGCTTGTTACCCCATACTGATCAGTCTCGAGTTTCTTATACTTTTTATTATTTTTCCACAATTCAACATTACTATTTGGATTAGTATTAACTTTAAGCCTTACATCTTTTTCTTTAAGAACAACAGTATTTTGGGAAACTTCTAAGAAAGGAGATTGTAATTGTATACGTGCAATAAGAAACATTCCAATTCCTGCAAATAATAATAATCCACTTAACACAAAAAAATCATTTAACTGTTTCTTTAATAGAAATTTTTTTATAAAAGTAAAAATTATATACAAAATACCAATAAGAATTAAATCAATAGCTCTAAAATAAAGACCTATAAGCAAAAATATAAGTCCTATTACACAATTTTCCCACTTTAGCCACTCCTCCTTATTAATTTTCCTTGATATAGATAGAACTATTCCTATCAAGATAGATAAGCTCCCAGCAAAAGTAGCTAGTCTTTCACTAAATAAAAGTCCTTGTATAAGTAGCATCATCCCCCAAAAACTAACAATAATTTCATCAGCGTATGACCTCATGAATGCTATCTTAGACACATACTTTAATAAAGCTTCTATACAGCCCATCGCAATTAACAACATTATTCCCCAAATTATCAATGTTTGTCCTTCATAGAAATAATGAACCCAAATCATACTAAAACAATCCTTTCGCAATATAATACAAATTAAAAAGGTCAGTCAGCGTGTATGCGTTGATTGACCTTAACCGTAAAATTATATCAGATTTCTAAAGCAAGAACATCATAAATAGAAGTACAACTTGTCCATAAAGTGTTTAAAACAACTTTGAGCAATAAATTTTAAAGTTTAATAACCGAAATTTTCCTTTATATTTACAAGATGAGTATAAATGATAAACCTTTGTTTCAAATTCATTAGCTAAAATATGAAACTCATGATTAAATTCAACCAAATGATAGTATGCATGTTCATAAAAGCATTATCATAGTTGTTTGAATATAACTCTCTAATTCTATCTTTCTCAGGTAAGATAAATGAAAATTCATCAATTAAGTTTAACAATTTGATAATAGAGATTTGGGCTTCATCACGATGCCGAGAATCTATTTCTATAAAAACAATCCATACAGCAAAGACCCCGCCAGCAATTCCGCCAGCAATATTTGAAAAAATATCAGGTAATGTCTGTTTTCCCGTCATCAAGTAACTAATAACCATTAAAACACAAATTACAAAAACACAAATGAACCATGTTTTATACTTTCTAAATTTAGATATCATAATAATCCTCAGATAAAATCATATTCTAGTAACAAAAAGCAGATACTAGTTACTAACTCAATAATTGAAAGTACTTTAGTATCTGTTTCATTTTACTATTTACTGTCCATTCTTCGCATACTTAGCTTCCACGGCGGCCTTTTCATCTTTCCACCAATCTTCGTGCTGAGTGTACCAATCAATGGTATGTTGTAAACCCTTCTTAAAGTCAGTGAATTCCGGTTCCCAGCCAAGTTCGGTTTCTAGCTTAGTGGCGTCAATGGCGTACCGTAAATCATGACCAGGACGATCCTTTACGTGATCATAGGCATCTTTAAGCTGCCCCATCAATTCAAGAATCATTTCCAGAACTTCCTTATTGTTCTTTTCCCCATCAGCGCCGATGAGGTAGGTTTCACCGATCTTGCCTTTGGTTAAAATATCCCAAACGGCGCGAGAATGATCATTGGTATGAATCCAATCCCGGACGTTCTTTCCGGAACCATAAAGCTTTGGCCGGATCCCGCTTAAGATATTCGTAATTTGCCGGGGGATAAACTTTTCAATGTGTTGGTAAGGACCATAGTTGTTAGAACAATTAGAAATCGTTGCGCGGAGACCAAAGGAACGTACCCAAGCCCGGACTAATAAGTCGGAACTAGCCTTAGATGAGGAATAAGGACTAGATGGTCGGTATGGTGAATCCGGAGTAAACTTTTCTCCCTTGCCTTCACCGTGACCCGGTAAGTCTTCCCGGAGTGGTAAGTCACCATAAACTTCATCGGTAGAAATGTGGTGGTAACGCACGTCATACTTCCGACAAGCTTGAATTAAGGTAAAGGTCCCTTCAATGTTGGTCTTGATAAGTGGCGTGGGGTCAATCAAGGAATTGTCATTGTGACTTTCAGCTGCATAGTGAACCTTAAAATACTGGTTGATAGCTACACTTAACTACCTGATTGTCCTTCAGGTAAATCAAAACAGTAATCTCGTCCAATTGACCGGTATAGCCTGATAACTGAACCAGGTTAATTTCTCCAGTTGCCGGATCGATTTGTGCCTCACCATCAGTTTGCCCATTAGTAGTAACATTAATAATTGTTGTGTTACTACCATCCTTAGCAAAGAAGACTTGCTGTACATTAGCCTTCTTTAAGGAAACATCAGTATTTCCAGCACGAAAAACAACTTGATCCTTTTGGTGGTCAGCAGAATAGTTAATTGCCGGTTTTAGGATTGTGGTAACGTAATCGACCGTATGGCGATCACCATTAACTGTTGTTACGCTCAGCTTAACCGGAGCAACTTTACCGCTAAATTGCTTTGCCGGAACCACATTAATTGCGTTTCCCATAATTTTAAACAGGTTGCTCTCCCCATTAGCTAGAAACTGTTTTAGCTTTGAAGCATTCGATTGCTTACCATTAATAACAAAATGGATCTCTTTGATTGGAATTTGGAGAAACTTCTCGCCATCTTGACCATCAACTTCTTTAGCAACAACTTGGTCAACCTTTGCTTTCACTGATGCAGGATTAACCAATGCTGGTGTTTGCGGTTGGGTGATAGAAATTGTTTGAATTTTCTTTCCAGTAGATTCCGTTGTCGTCTGTTGAACATCCGGTTCTGTTGATAATTCATTATTAGGTACCGCAGACTGCGCATTCTCAAGTTGTTCCCGAAGCATTGACCGATAATCAGCCAAATTCATCTTTGTCCGTAAAGAGAGCGGTTCGCCCTCCCCTGTTGCCGTCGTAAATGCAGTCGCCACAAATAAGGATTCTGCATCCTTATTAGTCGATAAGTCTTTTGGTGCTGATTCACTTTCTCTTTTGAGCGATTGTGTCGGTGCTTGACTAGTTGTTAAGACCTGTTTATTGTTTGCTGACGTTTCAGATTTATTTTCCATAATATTACCACTGCCTTTGCTAAATCATTATTCCGTTAGCAGAATCGCGGTTATCTTATGGATAAAATCCACAAGAACACAGTAATTGTTTTCCATTAAATTACTGCAATAGAAGCTAACCTCTTTTTCATAATTCAGTTGATAGATTAATTCATTACTCAACTATTACTATAACCCTAGTAAACTGATTTCGCAATGTACAAATTTATCCTAAAACTTTTTCAATGCATCCCCAAGAAACTTCCAATAATCTAATAAAAGTGACATGTCAACAACGTTCAGATTATCCAAACTTAATTTAGTCATATCATTTACACTAACCCGCAAGATATTGAGGAAGCTGGTCATTCGCACAATTTTAGCCTGCTGAACCTGTGGTAGTCGATCTAAAATAACAGTTTGTAATTCTTGAAGGACACCGTCATAAAAACCGACCTTATCCGTTGCTTGAATTGGGAAGGCCTCAAAGATTTCTTCACTTTGCTGGGCAAATGATTGGTGCCATTGATCCATAGCTGTCCAATATAGCTGGTATAATCGCTGATCATCCACTGTCCCATTTTCAGGGCGGTAGCGATTAACCGCTTTCCACTGTGCAAGTATTTCGAGGTATAGAGACTCATGTTGCGTCCATACCTGGTCTTCACGGTTAGCGGTAATCCAATGCTGAAGATCATCAATTAACTTTTGCGGATTAGTATTTTAATCCACTCAAAAAACTCCTTTCGGTCTCCAATAATATTAAATTTTATTCCCCGTGACTAAAAAATTGCGCAGCCTTAATTGCTTGCTGCCAGCCATCATAGAGAGTTGCGGCCTTTTCTGGTTCCATTTTTGGGGTAAATTCATCCCCAATCTTTGAGAGCTTCTTTACTTCATCTTGGTCGTGCCAAAAGTCAACTGCAAGACCGGCAAGAAAGGCTGCCCCTAAGGCTGTCGTTTCCTCCATTGCTGCCCGTTTAATTGGTGTTTGTAAAATATCAGCCTGGAACTGCATCATGAAATTATTCCGTGATGCTCCACCATTTACAGTTAAGGCTTTCAATGGCAAGTTAGTATCCTTAACCATCGTATCAACGACATCACGAGTCTGGTAGGCGATTGACTCCAGAGTTGCCCGAACGATGTGCCCTCGATTAGTTCCCCGGGTCAAACCAAACATGGCACCACGGACTTCCTGATCCCAGTATGGCGCTCCAAGTCCGGTAAACGAAGGAACAACGTAAACACCACCAGTAGTCTTTGCGTCAACAGCCATCTGTTCTGACTCGCTCGCGTGCTTAAATAACTGCAGGCCATCACGTAACCATTGCACTGCAGACCCGGCAACAAAAATACTTCCTTCAAGGGCATAGTACGTTTTACCGTTGATCCCATAAGCAATCGTTGTTAACAGGCCATTATCCGAAAGTGTCGGTTCCAGTCCCGTGTTCATCACGATAAAGGCACCGGTCCCATAAGTATTCTTAACCGAACCCTTCTCATAAGCTGCTTGACCAAATAAAGCTGCTTGTTGATCCCCCGCAATTCCGGCAATTGGGATCTGCACACCAAAGAAGTGGTAATCACCAGTATAGCCATAGATTGCAGAACTCGGCTTGACTTCTGGCAGCATTGCTTCTGGAATATCTAATAATTTCAGGATATCCTGATCCCACTTCAGATCGTGAATGTTGAAGAGCATTGTCCGGCTCGCGTTAGTAACATCCGTAGCATGAACCCGTCGACTAGAAAGGTTCCATAATAGCCAAGTATCGATCGTTCCAAAGAGCAAATCACCATTGACTGCCTTTTGCCGTGCTCCAGGAACCCGATCCAAGATCCACTTAATCTTGGTTGCTGCAAAGTACGAGTCGATTACCAACCCGGTCTTTTGATGAATCATATCCTTATAGCCGTCTTTAATTAGCTGTTCAGCAATCTCACTGGTTTGTTTTGACTGCCAAACAATTGCGTGGTAGATCGGCTTACCGGTGTGACGATCCCAAATAACGGTGGTTTCCCGCTGGTTAGTAATTCCGATAGAAGCAATCTTATATGGTGGGATCTGAGACTTGATCATGACATCCGAGATCACTGACTGGACGGCATCCCAAATCTCCATTGCATCATGTTCAACCCAACCAGGCTGCGGAAAGTATTGGGGAAACTCTCGTTGGCTCATTGCTACTTTATTTCCTTGGTGATCAAAGATGATCGCCCGCGTACTAGTGGTCCCTTCATCAATCGCCATTACATATTGTTGTTCATTCAAAATTCTCATCCTTTTCAAATTAAGCTCAGGAACGGTCGAAAAAAGGGAGCCAAGCTAACTGCCCAGCCCCCTCTAATGCTCTGTTTACTTGTCGCTAACCATCTTGCCAGCAACACTGTAACGGTCTTTTCGCATTTCATTTAAAACGATGTGAATTCGTTCAGCTGGGACATTAGCATCCTTCGAAATAGCAGCTGTAACATCCTTTACCAAGGCCTTTAACTGTTCATCAGTCCGACCTTCAAGCAAATCAATATGTACTAATGGCATTTGTATGCCCTCCCTTGTTAAATTTATTTAATCTTACCATAATCGACTATCTTCCGGCAATTATTCTTATTAACCACGACGACCAAGCCGTTTCCGTACTTCATTAACAATCTCATACGGCCCAGTGTAAAGAATGTGATCACCATATTCAAGAACAGTATCCCCACTTGGCGAAATCGGCTTATGCTTGCGGTAAATTCGACTAACCGTAATTTGATCAATAAATGGTAGGCTGCGAAGTTCAATACCAACATAACGCTGATTATGAATTGTCGCTTCAAACAATCCTGAATGAGCACTCATCAGCATTTCAAAGACCGATGGTGATTCAATCAGCGAACGCAGAACACTATTCTGGACCACAAAGCTATTGAAGATTTCTACCCCGAGACGATTAAGCTCATCAATGTGTTCGGTAGAAATCTTTGGGTTCTGAACACTCGCAATTACCCGCTTAACACCATGCTTTTTTGCTAGGACTGCCATTTGATAATTCTTATTATCATTTCTGAAGCCAAGAACCATCACGTCAGTATCAAAGTAATCTCCGTTATCAAGCGCCTGCTCATCAATTTTTTCAAGGTATTTTAAATCATCAACCTCGCTGTTGAAAGTCTTGTAGTTATCTTGGTTGTCGGTCAGCATCCGAACAATATACCAATTATGGGACAACTGCTGGGCAACCGGAACAGTTAAGATATTTGCACCAATAATGACAACCCGTTCCTTAACCAGGTCTTCTTTATTTAACTTATAGGTTGAATTAAAGACGATTGGTGCCACGACACAAACAATCACGGCCGCCAACACGAAGGCATCTGATTGCGTATTTGTAATTGCATGAAGGTCCTTAGCCACTTGTAGTGATGGCAGTACCAAAGTAATGGTTGTAACGGTTAGGAAACTACCAGCAAACGAATTTCGGCTGTTAAACCGCCGACGATAGATTAACATTGTTGGTAGCTTGGCGATAATAAAGCAGGCCACCAAAACTGGAATTAACGCTAGTGCAGTACTATTAGCAAATAACGATTTTAGATCTAATCGGACCCCCGTCATAATAAAGAAGATCGGGATAAAAAAGCCGTAACCAATTGAAGTTAACTTTTCCTGTGTAGCCTCGCTTGGTTCCAGTAATTTCATAACCATCCCAGCAAGGAAGGCCCCCAGAATATTTTCTGCCCCAACTGATTCAGCAACCGTCACCAAAGTAAAAATCAGGAAAAAGGCTAATCGAATATCAAGTTGGGTAGTCGCCTTAGAAACATTATTGAACCAGACATAGGGTTGACGGAACCGACGTAAAAGGAAAATGGCTGCCAAGAAAAGAAGCACGATTAGCCAAAGACGCCCCGCGTTGTGACCATAAATTGAGGCATAAAATGTCAATGCCAACATCGGAATTACTTCACCGAGGACAGCAGTTAACAAGAGTGTCTGCCCCATCGGCCGACCGAGGATCTCCTTTTCCTTAAGCGTTGCGATAACAACCCCTAAAGCAATCGTTGAAAAGAGTAACGTTGCCAGTAGAATATCAGAGAACAGTCCCGTGAAATAAAGGAACACGCCCAACAGAAAGGCGGTAATAATCACACAGATGAAACTAAGGACAGCGATTGAAACTGGGGACTTAGCATCACGTTTTTTCTGACCAGGGGCTTTTTTAAAGAGGTCAAAATTAATTTCCATTCCGGAGAGGAACATTAAGATAATTACCCCTAAACCAGAAAGCAACGTCAGTGAAGACGTTTCCTGAACAATATTAAAGGCACTCTTCCCCAGGAGAATTCCCGCAACGATTTCTGCAACGGCGGTCGGAATACTTGAAACCTTAAATCGAGCCATTGCAATCGGGATAATAAGTGCCGCCAACATAATAATTAGCATTGATAACTGTTGCATAATTTTCCCTCTCTTACGAAAAAAATAATCAACCTAATTATATGATCTTTTTCTAGTGCACGGCAAAAGAATTCACTGGGTGAAATTTTCACTGCTAATCTAAGCGGTGTATAATTAAGAAAGAATGTTAGTGAGCAACCGTTATTTTGAGAACAATTTGGTACTCACACTTAATTAATTAAAAGGGGTTTTAAAGATGCCAAACAAATTATCCGCTTGTACGAGTATTTTGATTGGAAAAAAAGCCAGTATTGATGGCTCAATTATGATTGGTCGAAACGAAGACGCTAAAGCCGCATGGCCAAAGCACATGGTCGTTCACCCTCACGGTGCTGTGCCACGTAAATTCATTTCAAAAGAAACTAAATTGGAACTTGAACTTCCTGATGACAGTGCCCGCTACTCCGCTACACCTGAATGGACTGATAAGTACGGGTTATTTGAAGAGGACGGAATTAACGAGTACAACGTTGCAATGAGCGCAACCGAAAGCGCCTATTCCAATAGTCTGGTTTTAGGTGCTGATCCACTAGTCAAGAACGGCCTGAACGAAGAAGCAATGGTAACCGTTGTTTTGCCATTCATTAAAACTGCTCGTGAAGGAGTTCTCCGTCTTGGTAATTTAATCGCCAAATACGGAACGGGCGAAACTAACGGTGTCCTGTTTGCTGACGATAACGAAGCTTGGTACTTTGAAAGCGGTGCTGGCCATTACTGGGTTGCCCAGCGAATTCCTGATGATTGTTATGCGGTTGTTGCTAACCAATTAGCAATCCAAGAAATTGATTTTAACGACCCAGATAACTTCATGTTCCATCCTGGGATTCAGGAATTCGTTGAAAAGAACCATCTTAATCCAGATCCAACGACATTTAACTTTCGTAAAATCTTCGGAACAGCTGACCGGTCGGATGCAATTTATAGTGAACCACGGGTTTGGATCGGTCATCAAATGTTCAGTCCTCGTCAAGCTAGTGCTGAAACACCAGAATCAACTGAATTACCATTCTTGATGAAGCCGGATCGCCTTCTTTCAGTGATTGATGCACAAAACTACTTGAGCAATCACTATGAGGGAACCGAATTTGATCCGTTGACGAGCAGTCCGAATGCCCACAAATACCGGCCAATCAGCTTGGCAAAAACTCAAGAATCACATATTCTCCAAACCGGCCGTAAGGGTCCAGATATTCACTGGCTCGCCATGGGGGTGGCTAATGAAAGTACCTATGTTCCATTCTTTAACGGGATTACCAAGTTGCCAGCCGCCTATGGTCGAGGAAAACTACCGGCCCAATTAAATTCCGCTTACTGGATCTTCAAACATGCCAGTGTTCTGGTTGATAGTCACCTTCATGACTTTCTTCCCCTACTACGGGATGTTCAAAAGGAACGGAACGCCGCTGCACAAAAGTTAATTCGCGAAACTGATACTAAGGCAGCTGCATTGCAAGGGGATGCATTAACCAACTACTTAAACGAACAAAGTGACAAATTTGCTAACGATACCCTAACCGCATACCGCAACCTCGCAATGGAGTTAATTACGAAGATGACTGATTACTGCGAGTTAAACTTTAAGACGGATGAAAATTTGTAATTAGTATTATATTCAAACTGAAAAACCAGCAACACCAATTACGATGTTGCTGGTTTTTGTGTTGGAGATTGTTCTAGGTAGTAGAGTCAGGATCTGCTAGAGCTAATGTTCTAATGCAACATTGCCGAAACGTGCTTCGCCCGAGTTCCCTAGAGCTAGCAACCTCTCTCCTAGGCGCAAGTCGCCTTCGTCGAGGGAAATTGCTAGCTTTCCGGGAACTCTTTGGGGCGAAGACACTCTACTTATTATTCAACACAATATCCGATGGCTTTACTTCACTACCGAAGTAAGGCTTGAGTTGGCTATTGTAATCTTTAGTAAAGAAGTCTTCCTTATTTAACTTGGTGATTTCTTTATTACTCCAATCGAGGAGGGACTTGTTCCCCTTCTTTACGGCTGGAGAGATGTATTGCTTAGGACCGATACTCTTAATACCAACAGTGTACTTAGGATTATTCTTTACCCAAGCGTAAAGGTATGAGTTGTCATCGGCAAGTGCTGCGGCCCGGTTATTCTTCAGGGCGTTGAATTGTTGGGTCTTCGAATCAAACTTCAATAGTTGAACACCTGGTTGCTTACTAGTGAAGTAGTTTTCAGCGGTGGTTCCCTTAGTAACGATGACCTTCTTGCCTTTTAATTGACTAACCTTAGTGATTGCCTTCTTCTTTGGCGAAACAACCCCAACGGATACTTTCATGTAAGGCTTAGCAAAGTCAACAACCTTCTTCCGCTCAGGGGTAACAGTGAAGTTAGCTAAAACGATATCGGCTTTATTAGAATTCAACGTATCAACCCGGTTGTTAGCGTTAACTTGAATAAACTTTGGCTTAACACCAAGATCCTTCGCCATCCGCCGTGCCAATTCAACATCGTAACCAACACGCTTACCATCCTTGTTCACCCAGCCATATGGTGGCAAATCACCAAAGACGGCAACTCGTAAAGTCCCCCGCTTCTTAATTGCAGAAACGGAACTAGAATCACTCGCGGCATTTACGGTGGCTGGCTTAAGGTAACTTGAACCAGCGAGCAAGGCTACTGCTCCTGCTACAGCAACAGCACCGGCAATAATCTTTTTCCAATTAATCTTCAACATATCAATTCTCCCTTTCTAAAACTCCATGCTTGATAAGAATTCTTCTGCTCGAGCAGTTTGCGGATGTTCAAAGAACTGCTTCCCTGGTGTCTCCTCTAAAATTCGACCGTTTTCCAGGAAGAGAACTTGATCCGCAATCTGTGCCGCAAAATTCATTTCATGAGTAACAATAATCATCGTCATGTGATCCCGATCAGATAACTCCTTAATAATCTCGAGAACCCCCCGCACCATTTCTGGGTCGAGGGAAGCAGTGACCTCATCGAAAAGCATTAGTTCAGGATGCATCGCTAATGCCCGGACAATTGCAATTCGTTGCTTTTGACCACCTGACAACTGACGAGGATATGAATTTGCTTGGTCTGCCAGATCAACCCGTTCCAATAGGGTCATTGCTTCTTTCTTAACCTCTTCCCGATTCCGCTTCTGGACCTTTGTCGGTGCTAAGAGGATATTATCCAAAACAGTCAAGTTCGGGAATAAGTCGTAACTCTGAAAAACCATTCCGATCTTTTGGCGCAACTCCTGCCATTCCTTTGGTGAAGGGTTAACCTTATTTCCCTTGAAATAGATGCTCCCATCCCGAAAAGGTTCCAGACCATTCAGGGTTCGGATCAACGTACTCTTTCCAGAACCAGAAGGGCCTAGTAACGTCACAACCTCGCCCTTCTTCAATTCAAAGTTAATGTCATGAAGAGCTTGCCAATCACCATAAAACTTATTTAAATGTTCAACTTTAAGAATTTCTTCTGCCATATTACCACCTACTAAAATTAATGCTCTTCTTTTGCAGTGAGATGCTTTGCCCAGAGAGATAATGGGTAGTCAACAATGAAGTAGAGGATGAAAATCAGACCATATACCCAGAAAATACCGGTTGGGTGCGTTTGGTTATTTGCTTCGATGATCTGTTGACCAACATTGATGACATCCATAACACTAATCATCAGCAATAGCGAGGTTGTCTTAATCACCCGCGTTGCTAAGTTGATTGTTGCCGGGAGTTCCAGCTGGATTGCTTGGGGCAACAGGACATAACGGAATAATTGCCATTGGTTCAACCCCAATGCTAATCCTGACTCACGCTGGTGTTTAGGAACCGATTCAAGCGCTCCTCGAACAATATCGCTAAATTCAGCTGCAACCCACAAGGAGAACGCCAGAACTGCCATCCAGGTTGCCGGCAAATTAACATTAAACTGTCGCGGTAAAATGTAGTAAACCAGGAACAAGAGAACTACTGTCGGCACAATCCGAAAGAACTCGAGGTAAAGAAGCAGGATAAACCGAATAATTCGACTAGGCAGGGTTCTTAAAAGACCGAAGATGGTTCCCAGTAACAAGCCAATTGCTAACGAAACAACCGCAATCCAAACCGATGTCCACAGCCCACCCATTAACCGGGCAAAGTTTGTTCCTTCAAATAAAACACTAATTCCCGAATGAGCCATACCGAACCCTTCTTTCAAGCCAGTCAAGCAGTAAGATTACCGGGATCAAGATAATTGCGTAGGCGATTACCAACACAAACAAGTACTCGTTTGACCGGTAGTACATTCCAATCAAGTCAAGAGCCGTATTGGTCAGCTCTGGAATTGCAATTACGGAAAAGATTGACGTTTCCTTGATTAGGAAAATGATGTTCGCCGCTAAAGCCGGAACGCTTAATGACAATCCCTGCGGAAGAATAACGTACCGTGCAAGCTGATACTGATTCATCCCTAGTGCTTCACCAGCATCAATCTGGGTTTGGCTAACCCCATTAAAACCACCGGTAAATCCTTCGGCCATGTATGCCCCGCCAAGGAAAATCAACCCAATAATCCCACAGGTCTCAGCCGTCATTTTAATCCCCATTACCGGAAAGGCATAGTATAAGAAAAATAGCTGAATTAGTAATGGAGTGTTCCTTGCAACCTCAACGTAAACGTTAAGAACCTGCCGGAGACCTGGAACCCGAAAATACTGTACTAAACTGGTGATAATTCCAACAATGATTGAGCCGACAATCCCAACTAGCGAAAGCCAAAGAGTTAATTTGAACCCTTGGACAAAGTTAGGGAGACTCTGCTGGATAATCGTCCAATCCATATAAAGATCATCCTCTCTTTTCTTTTACCGCGAAGTGAAAAAAGGCTTACAATTCAAATTCAGAATTGTAAGCCTAGTTTGTTAATAATCAATCTAAAAATAGCTTGATTACCTTTGATTTTACTAGAATACAAATTACTGAATTTTAATCACGCCAAAAAACTTGTTACAAGCAACGCAACAAGCAGAACAGAATTCATTTGGCATGACATTATTCAGCATAATCTGTACTCCCTTCGTGATGAATTAATTAAATTCTACCCGATAATAGCTAAAAGTCAATAGAATATCCTAACTTTTTGTAAGTTATCAATTGAACAAGGTCTCGTTTTAGCTAGAAAATACTTACCAACGAGGTTAGCAGAACAATAATCAGGATAATCCCCATAATGATCTTGGCCGGACTAAACTTTTCAGGTTTCTTAGCGTACGCTTTTCGGTGTTCCTTTTCAACGTGGTTCAACCGGTCAAGGGCATGTTTCTCTACCATTGATTCATTATCTTTATCTTGCTTTGCCATTTGTCAACGCTCCAATCACTTCTTTGTACTGTTCAACAGTCGCATCATTAGCATGTTCACGCTGGGTATCGATTAGTTTCTCCATCAATGCTGGCTTAAGCAACGCTGTCAAAATCGTTTGGGTCATTTCTTTGGCCTGGTTTTGATCAAAAATATTTTGTGGCGCAACAAATTGCGGTTCATGCAAGGTGTCCTTAAAGCCAAGGATTAACATGTTTTGTTCAAACGCTGCCCGGACACTATCAAGGATTTCACTCCCCCGGTTAATATCAAGGTAGACGTCACAATCTTTCAATAATTGCAAAGCCCGTTGACGGCTAACGTTTGGATAAACCGTTACATTTGGTCGTTCACCAAATGCGAGGAGCTTCCCGGACATTTCAGTCACCGCAGCAATATGGAATTGAATATTTGGCATTGCCCGCACTAATTCATCTAAATGATCAATTTGGTCAGAATTAGTCATAATGAGAATGCTTGGTTGTAGCTTATTCCCCCGTGGGTGCGGGTAAATCATCCCCAAATATTGGAGAACGTCAACATTACCAGTACCATTAGGGAATAATTCCCGTCGACGCATCCAATCACGATGACGTTGGAAAACAATATGCTTTGTCCTCGTCTTCTTATCCAGCAAGTACTGCATATTCCCGGGGATCTTTGCGCCAGTATCTTCATTCCAGAAGAGCGTATCTGAACCATTAGCTGGTAATTGATCCATTACCCATAACGGGTAGCTAAGGGAATTATAGAAGATGTGATCAAGGTTATACTTTCGTAACTGAAGGTAGAATGTGACGAACTGCGGTAATGAAGTAAAGTGGCGGTGAATCTTCTTGGTATCTAAGAAAATATCGCCAGCGGTAAGGTTCCACTCAATCACAATTTTGCCGTGATTATCAAAATACTTCCGGTACTTTGCCTGACCATTCTCATAGTAGGTTTTAGCAAATAAGTGCCCATGATTATTGTAATGGTCGACCCATGAAACCGGACCAATATCATCAGACCAGCGAACTTCCTTCACTAGCCGCGTATTGTTTGTAGAACTATAAAAGATCTGGGCCTTTCTCTTATCTAAATCATAAATCCGGCCTTCAGAGGCTGTACTCAAGATCCGCCAATAATACGGAATCTTAAGCTGATCAAAGTACAACGGATCATGGTTATCAGTCAAATTACAGAAATACTTAAACGGCGAATCAACATCGTCAGGCAAGAAGCCATCATCAACCATCGCTACTGACGGAATCTTGATCTTTGCCGTTTTTTGTGAAAAGAGGAAGTCACGAGAACTGCCATCATATTTTTCAAATAGGTTAATCATGTTTTAATTCCTCCAATAGCTTTCCCCACCGCTTAGCAACGTTATCGGTGAGGTATGGTTCCGCAAGGTCATAGGAGTGCTGGATGAATTTCTCCTGATCAGCGGTGGTAAAGAGTTTGATAACTGCATCAGCTAAGAGGTCAACCTTCTTATCATCGCTCCAATCTTGAGTATACGGTAATAAGTAACCGTTCTTGCCATCATCAATGAAGGTCTGGTTACCATATGGCACGTCAAACCCGATCATCGGCAATCCTGACCCAACTGCTTCCAGAAGACTCAAGCCAAAGCCCTCGCTAGTAGAACCAGCAATATAGGCTGCATAATTCTTATAAACATCGGTAAGGTCATGTTGCCCCATCAACCGAATATAATCATTTGCATGGTACTGGTTGATTAGCTCAGTCAGCCGGCCCATTTCGCCACCCTGACCGTAGATATCCAAGGTAACGTCTGGAACTTCCTTATGTGCCTTAGCAACTGCCTTTACTAACCAGTCAATATGCTTTTCAGTAGCTAACCGCGAGGCAGTAATTAGTGAATGCGGCTTCCGCTTAGTGGTTGGCTTCGTCAACTTCTGCAGGTTTCCCACTGGAATAGTAGTAACGTTCGGTATCACGTTCTGGTATTGCTTAAATTGCTTGGATAACAGTTCACGCTGCTTATCAGTGGCCACGATGAAACTAGCAACATCCTTTGTATGGGTAAACTGGTACTCGTAGAAGTTATTCCACAAAACATTCTTCTTGTTAGTATAGTGTTCATCATAGTGATCTGCATGGACAACAATTACTAACTTAGCCGGATTATGATGTTCAAAAATTAACTGACCATTAATCAGAATGTTTCCATCATCCTCACGGTCAAGAATAATCGTGTCATCCTTCGTCAAGTGAAGTCGTTGTAACATTTCAAGATAAAGATCATTCTTTGAATAATAAATCTGATCAGGAAATTCAAAGATTTCATACTTTCCCCGAAGATGTTGAGTGTAAGCAACACTGCCGTCCTCATTATAGAAGTCACGGTAAACTACATGGTTGCCGTTCTTTTCGCCGCTATAATATTCGGTCGCGTATTTCGTGTACGAGTAGAAATCACGTTTTACCATTGCGCCATTGGCAACATAGGAAACCTGATCAATTGTCTTCTTTTCGGGATCATGGAAGCGAACATTGATCGATAGTCCTTCTTCATCAGAAGTGTAGAAGTAATTCTTGCCCCCATTGATCTCCTTACAGCTAAAGCTCCGGTCTTTAAGGTTAATATCATCCGCAAACTTACTCAGAGGATAGTCTGATGGTGCGATTTTTACATCAGTAAAGAAATTGTAGAACCAAATGATCTCATCGTCAGAATAACCAAGGTTTTTCGTTAAGTCCTCAATGTTGTTTGCCAAGATTAGATCCGAAAAAATAAACTTAGCTGGTATTTTTAATTTTCGTAATGATTGGGCGCGGTAAGCCTGGGCGTACTCGACACCGCTGCTTGCCCAACCAATTCCGAGGTTGACATTATATACAGTCATCTAATCGTCCTCCCGTTTACCTAGTTGAAACTAACCACTAGTTGGTTCTTCTTATTTAACTTAATCCGACTAAGCAGCAAGTTATCAACCGCTTTTTTCCGTGCTTCACGTAGCATGTTTTTGTATGATTCAAAGGCTTTTACTTGATAAATATAACCGGGATCACGACCAGAAAGTGACCATGGCTCAACAATGATCCGTAAATCATTGAGGTAATTAACCTGATCAGTCCAACAACTATCCAAGGCGGTTAACAATGCAGAACGGTAAAATTGGTTTAACTGTTCCGTATTAATCAGCGTCTTGTATTTATCCTTGAGAATATCTGTACATAAGTTTTCCAGGTACTTTTTCAGTGCCTTACGGTTATACATTAAATTATCGGGAATCTTAACCTCCTGATAAGTAAAATGCTCGTTAATCAAATGTTGCAATTGACTAGGCGACCAGTCCGTCTGGGTATTAAGGAAGTCGTCAATTCCTTCGCTTAACCAGTTACCAACGGTTCGTTCAAGACGGGCATTATTCATCAACTTTTCCCGTTCCTTATAGAATTGGGTTCGTTGAATTCGCAGGGCAACTTCATACTTGTTAGTCTTTTTCCGTGACCGGACTTCACCATCAGCTACCCGGCTCTTTAACATTTCCAGACTTAAGCGAATTCGAGGACTGGTAAGCTCCTTCGGCATTGCCCCTTTACGACGCTTTTCAACTAACTTGCGGTACATCTTTTTAAACCGCTTTGTACTTGCCTTTGCGATATAACTATCTTCCAACGAAATGTAGAATTGGCTGGAACCCGGATCTCCCTGCCGTCCAGCACGACCGGCAAGCTGCAGCTTAACCCGTTCTGGTAACATTTCAGTCCCAATAACAGCAAGACCGCCCTTCTCCTTAACGCCAGGGCCCAACTTAATATCAGTCCCTCGTCCGGCCCATATTAGTTGCGACCGTAACGGCTCCTGGCTGACCAGCGTCCTTAACAATGGCAGCTTCACGGGCAATGTTAAAGGCGTTCAGGACGTTGTGCGGGATTCCGCGGTCAAGTAAGAGTTCTGAAATAATTTCGGAATTTTCCACCGAACCGGCAACTAGCAGAATCGGTCGTCCTGCTTTATGGAGCGTGATTGCGTCATTCAACGCATGCATTAACTTTTCGGAAGTTGTTAAGTAAATCTTTGGCGGATAGTCTTTCCGAATAACTGGCTTATGGGTCGGAATTTGGACAACTTTCATGTTATAGACGTTGATAAATTCGTCTTCATCACCCTTAACCGTCCCACTCATTCCAGAGATCTTATCAAATAGTCCGAATAAACTCGGAAACGTGATTGAAGCAGCTGTTTTTTGGTTATCGGTAACTTTCACGTGCTCCTTTTGTTCAACGGCCTGGTGAAGACCGGTATTAACCTTAACCCCGTTTTTCAGCCGACCATCGGTTTCATCAAGCAGGACAACCTTCCCCTTTTCAACCAGATAGTCGTGACCATTTTTCATGAAGTAGTGAGCCCGCATCGCCAAAGCAATATGACGGTAAACCTCACGACTTTCATCATCATACAGGTTGCGGATCCGGAAATATTGTTCGGCTCGTTGAACCCCGTTATACGTTAACCAGATTGCCTTATCCCGACGACGAACGGTAAAGTCTCGTTTAGGAACCAATGTCCGCACAAAGTCATCACACAGCCGGTAAAGGTTAGACTGAAGCATCGGAGCACTCGCAACAACGAATGGTGAAGTGGCTTGATCCAGCAGGACATCATCCACTTCATCAATAATAACGTAATGGTACGGCCGTAAGTATTGACCATCCTTATTGGCTGCTAAGTTATTGAATAAGTAGTCAAAGGCCAGGTTACTAGCGGTCGTGTAGAGAATATCTGAGTTATACCATTGCCGCTTTTCTTCTGGTCGAACCTTTCGCTCAGGATCATCCTTCGGGAACCCGGTACTTACCGTTAGCCCCATCCATTCATAAACGGGCGCCAACTGTTCTTCATCACGTTGCGCCAAGTAAGCGTTCGGTGTAACTAGGATTGCGCCCTTGCCACTCAACGCATTCAGGTATAAGGCGAGGGTCGCGGTTAACGTTTTCCCTTCACCGGTTTTCATTTCAGCGATGTATCCCTGATTAAGGACAATCGCTCCCATTACCTGAGCATCATACGGGAACATCTTTAGCACCCGCAAATCGGCCTCACGCATAGCTGCAAAAGCACGAGGAAGAATTTGGTCAACAGTCTTACCGTCAGCCAATTGCTTTTGGAGAATCTTAGTTTGTGACTTTAATTCCTCATCACTCATCTTGCGCATCTTGGGAGCCCATTTATTGACTTTCCGCAGTTGGCGCTTAATTTGGTGACGTTCAAAAGCATCAAGAATCATTTAACTTTCACTCCTCCCCATAATCCATTGATTGCGTGAGTAATTGTAATCCAGTCCGGATCAACTAAGTTAGCCGTACTCCACTCGGGAATATCACGACTGGCGTAAATTTCATAGTCAATATGCAATTTGTCATCCTGACTTTCTTCCGTCAGTAGTAGCTGTGTCTTGGGACTAGCCTGGTGAACCTTCCGTAAGACCTTATCTAGGTCAGCAGATGCACTAATTAAGTGTGCATAAAGCTGATTTTTCTGTTCAATCCAATGAACAATTGCATCAGCCAGGTCACCATCATACTGCCACCCAATACTGATGATCTGTAAAGGCAAGCCATTGAGCATCTTGCCAACCGTTTCCCAGGTTTTCTTCACCCGCTTTGGGTCATGCATTACAACAATATTAACCGGCTGATCAGAATCTGAATTAACTGGCTTGTGGAACCATAAATCATTGTGAACGCTACGGGGAAGCTTAGCCGGACAAATTTCAAGCCGTTTAAATTGTAGGCTAGTACACCCCGTATTTACGAGACTAACTTCGTAATGAACGGCCCCCTCTGGAAACGTAAATGCCTTTTCAAGGTTATGAAATTCAAGCCGACTAATTTCATCCCCCTGTCCATTAAAGAAGACGATTCGGGTAAAGAAACCCTGTGCCGGCTCGGACGACGCCTTAATTGAAATTCGGTAGCGCTGGTTAATTCGTAACAATGGTAATTGGGGAACAATCTTATTCGCCTGAAAATTATAGACGGAGCCCCACTTAATAATATCCTTCCCGGGAACCATTAACGGATTATTAAAGTCCACTTCCTTTTTGGCGGAAATCGTTACTTTGGACCCGTTATAGTAGGTATTCCACGATGGTCCCCAATATACTTGGTTAATATAATTCTGCATCTTATTAGCCCTTCCTGCCAAAATCGTTTTGCATTAGTTCCTTTAGTCGACTGACAAACCAGCTAACAACTTCTGGATCGTCATTGTGTCGTCCAGGGAAACCCTTATAAATAAACTGCCGCGCTTTCTTTACTGCACGATTGTTTGATAGATCATGATATGCCAAATTATCGTAGTCATCATCTTTCATGTAAGCGATAAATAACTTCGTATTAGTCAGGTCACATTCAGTAAAGTCTTCCCAGAATGTTTGGTCAATCATATTTAGATCGGCAATGCTTAATTTCTTCGTTAATTGTGAATCAATATCAAAAATTGTATCAAATTCATCTGGACGGTGAAGACGACCACGTAACGCGACGTAACCCAGGTTAGTAATTGGCTTAGAAACAATGATTGCATGAGCTGACAATTCCGCACCATACTTTAGTGCCGGATAAGTTCCCATTGAAATCCCATTCATTACTAACTGATCCTTGGTGAAGCCCAGCTCTTTCAAGTGGGTCATGATCTTTTCTTTGATTAACTCTGAAATTTTAGCGCCGGTGTAGAACTGACCAACTTCAAGCCGGGGATCCGTAAACAGGAGGGATGGGGCATGGACACTTCTGAATAGCGGGTAAGCTTCAAACCCTTCCAATTCACGGGCACCAGAAAAGTAAACATTTAGCGGTGGCTTTAGATCGCCAGGATTAAAGTAAACGCCAACCTCTTCTCTTGTTTGTGGATCAACTAGTCTATCTCCACCAACAATATAATGACCAACACCTCGTCGTGACCAACGAAGGTGCAGGTTACCAAGAATCAGTACCCCTTGACCACGAGCCTCTAACTGAACATTGGTTAACCGACCAACTTCAAGCGGCTTAAGCGGCAAATCTTGTTCATCTGAAGTATCCATATCAAGAATAAATGACTTAGCGGGATCACCATCCCCACCTAACGGACTGTAAAATGCCCGCAACCGATGAAGTGCAACAAAAAAGTTAGACAAAATTGATTATTTAAGCTACCAAGGTATGATTTCGGTATTCAACCGGAGTCATACCTTTTGTTTTTAAGGAGATACGTTGGTAATTAAAGTAATGAATGTATTGAGCTGAGAGTGATTTTAATTCAGCTAAGTCTTTACATGGTGGGAAACCATCTAATAACTCTGTCTTAAACAGGTGAAAGAAACTCTCCATTGGTGCGTTATCATGACAATTTCCCTTACGGGACATACTTTGAATAAAGTGATTATCAGCTAACTTTTGGGTATAGTACCCCAGTTGATAGTGCCACCCCTGATCAGAATGAATAATTGGTTGAGCATTATCAGGCAGCTTTGTACATAGCTCGTTGAGAGTAGCGGTAATCAACTGTCGATCAGGATGTTGACTCAATTGGAAGGCTAAAACTTCCTTACTGGCTTCATCGATAATTGAGGAAATATAAGCCCAACTGTGATTAGCTAAGCGAACTTGAGAAACATCTGTGTGGAGGACTTGATAAGGAATGGTGGCCTGAAATTGTTGTTTTAGTAGATTATCCGCAACTGTGCCCACATTACCTTCATAAGATGAGTATTTACCACTACGGTGGCGATTATACAGTGCCACTTGAACATCTAATTTCGCCATCAACTTGTTCACCGTCATGTCCGCCAAATGAATGCCCATTGCCCGCAGTTTTTGGTTCACGCGACGATAACCGTAGGTCCATCGTCCGCGGACTTGCCCTTCTTTAGCCACGCTAAGAATCACTTGCTTAACACTCGCATATTTATCATGATGGTTAGCGATGCGCTTGCGCTCATCATGGTAAGTAGCCTTAGGAAGGTTGATTTTATGGAGAATGTCACCAATCTTATAGCGATATTTCTTCGGTAGCGATGCTTGATCTGCCCTGATCTGATCAACTATTTGCGTTTTCTCTTTGCCTTGGAGGGTCCGAACAGGGCCAACGATTTTTTTAAGATGTCACGTTCCAATTTTGTGTCATAGAGTTCTTGGCTTTTCTTGGCAAGTTCTTCTTTTAAACGTTCCACTTCAGTCTTATTAGTAAGACGACGAAGTCGTTTCTTAGTATGTTTCACCTTTGACGGCCTACCTTTCGGGTGAGGTTTCAAGGCTTCAATACCATCTCGCTTGAACTGTGACCGCCAAAGTGAAATTTGGCACGCTTGCACGTCAAATCGAGCCGCTACTTTAACCATCGATTCCTCATGAGTTTGGTAGTAGTCTATCACACTCAACTTAAAATCTGCGGTAAGGGTTCGTGGATGACGACGCCGTTTCAAGGCGTCTATCCCACTTAAGCGATATCTTTGAATCCATTTCCTGATCAGTCGGCTACTGATACTGTATTTGCGCCCCAAGGCTCGAGAACTTTGTGGAGTAGTCAGATATTCGTGGACAATTTTAGCTTTAAAGTCAGGTTTGTATTTAGTCATAAAAAGTGCCTCACAATCGTTAGAACTTTTGTCTAACAATTATGAGGCACTTCACGAAGATGTAAGTCATCAGTATTTTGGTGTTCAAGCCAAAACTTAATTACTCGATTTGGGTCAACGTAAAGAGATGGCCGATAATTACCTAACGAACGCCACTCCTCCTTTGTATCAACATTCAGAATCAGGTGACCCTCATCATGGAACTGCATTTCTTGAACGTACCGATCATTAAGCATCAGGCTTTGTGGTGAAATCCGTATTCCCGATTGACCAAAGTAATACTTACTAGGCAAGGTATTAATTAGTGCTTGCGGTTCCTCATTAATTGGCTTGGCTAGTTGGAGACGGAGATATGTTTGCCCCGCAAGACTAATTTGTTCCTTAGCTTCCGGAACATAAAGGACGGTGTAAGGATCAGATAACCACTGCAGCTTTGCCCAATCTTCATCACTCAACTGGGTTGCTCCAGTAATAATAACAACCGTATAGCGGTGTGGCTTTTCCTCTTTTATCAGTCGCGGATAAGCATTATATTCCCACTTAACATCTTTCGGAATCGCGTAATTTACTGACCAATCGCTTGGCCCTAGTTGAAGGACATTCATTAACTCTCACCTCACTTTGCAGTAACTCGTTGCCAAACCTTCAGCATATTCTCTTCTGAATACTGGTTAAGCATTTGAACATCATACGTTAGCGCCATATTCCAATTCTTCAAGCTATCCATGTAGTAACTTAAAGCTACTGGCAGCTGAAGCATATTCTCACAAACAAAGCCATTCTTCCGATCAACAATAGCAGCTGTTCCAACTTGACGAATTTGCGGAATTCCAACATTAATTGTTGCCATTTGAAGGAAACTATCCGGATGTTCTCCCCAGTCAATAACGAGGCGAATCTTATCCAAGGCACTCATCACATCATTATTGTTTGTCCAGCGATGAACCCGAATTTCTAGTTCAGGTGTTTGATCATCCTCATCAGGAAGGGATCGTTTCAGCATTGGTTTTTCCGGCTTTAACTTAAATTCTCCGGGGTGGGCAGCCTTAAGTTCTTCAATCATCTGGTTAGCCAACTGTTCTTTTTCGCTAGTATAGGCAAACATGTACAAAGCCTCTCCCTTAGGATTCTTGAGAAGTCGTTGGTAAACCAATTCGATAATCGGCCGCAGCATGTTGGGATCAACATCTTCCACGAAGACACCGATTCGTTGCTGACTAATCCGCTGACTGTGCCCCAACTTGAACTGGGACGGAAATAGCGGAATTACCCCTGTCTGGATGGCAACCACGTATGATTTCTTTAACATTGCAGACGTTTCTTCTGAATCAACAAGGACCCCTTGATTAGCCTCCCCGCGTAATACTTGGAGTGTTTTTTGGAAGGGATGCCAGCCACTGACTGAATAAACCGGCCGCAATTTAGCAAAGGTTTCATTTTTAACCAGGGAATGATCGTCCATCGTTACGATTAAGTTATCTTCTTTATGAAGATGGGCAAGGAATTGAGTCTCAACGATCTCGGAAACCAAATCTGTCAACCGTGAATATTGAAGTTGCTTAGTAAAGCGTGGCAGATCAGCATTGATTTCTACTTCATTGCTTTGCAAGTGATGTTTGAAGCGCCAATGTCCCTGCTCATCATAATAGGTGTGGAGAACTGGACGCCGATTATTTAGCCGTCTTTCACGAGAAATAAAACCGCGACTGTCAAAATCAAGGATGCGGTTGATTCGTCCCTGTTGATCGTAGTACTCAACGGTAAGGATTTTCCCTTGATTATCAAATGTTACCTTTGCGTAAAGATTATCTTTACGGATCGCATATACCCGAAAGGCGGTGTAGTTAAAGCTAGTATCATCCGGCCAATTAAGATCATGCAGATCAATAATCCGACTAGCAAAGTGATTAACCCCCTGCAAATAATCAAACACAGAAAAGATCTTTGAAGGTGCTAACGCCATTTCGTTCAGTTTAGTCATTAACTGGGGCTGGTAATCAGTTATTACTAATCCTGCTTTATTCTGGGTATTTTGTAACAATTGCATGTGACTCGTTGCATCGTCAAAAGCAATTTTCGGGACAGTTGTCGCCCAGTCTTCCATTAATTCATGCCAAGCTGGTACTAAGTAATCCAAGATTATCCCTCTTTCTTCATTAACTTCTCGTAACGACTTGGGAACAGCAAGGTCAATAATTGATCCTTAATCCCAGTCATAAACATAACCAACATAACAATGTTCATTGGGATAACAGCAAAACCAGCAAATTTCCCCAATAGCTGATTGCCAAGCAATCCTAGTGTCAATTGAATGGCGTTCAGAAGTGCTCCCCAGAATGAGACCCGTAATAACTTTTGTTTCAAGTATTCTTGGGTTGGTTTTCCTGGTCGGATTCCGAGAACGTAATTGTTGCTGTTCCGCAGCTGCTTTGCTTGTTCCTTCGGGTTGAATTGCATAAATGCAAAAAAGTAGAATAACCCAAATGCTAATAATCCGCTAATAATGGCATCAAAGTATACATTAGCAAAGATTGAATCCCTCCCGAGAAGACTTCCGATCATTGTTGGGAACATCAATAAGGCCATCCCGATCATGTACGTCATCATTGCTCCTGAGTTAAGCCCAATTGGCACAATAATCGGTTTGGCGCTACTTGGCATTGATGTATTAATCGTCTTAACCGGGTAATAGGCATGACCAAAGGCGTTCCAGAAAACAATTGCGAGAATTCCGACAAGAATTAAGGCAACGATCCAGAATGCTGGGTGACCTAAAGTAGTAATTCCCTGAACGGCCTTTTTAAGGTTTGGCAGTGACATCGTAACCATGTTAAAAAGAACGATCGTGATCGTCCCACCAATACCAAATTCCATGTTCATGTACCCCATCCAGACAACGAATAAACTACCAGCCGTTAAAATAATTATTACGGCAATCGCTTGCAGGATATCTGAAGTTAGGTGAAGACCAATAACCAGGGTAATGGCCTGAATCAACGTTAAGATTAAGGTCACAAACTGTTGAACCACCATCATCTGGCGCATTGATAAAGAATCCAGACTGAAGAGCTTCATCATCATTAAAAGTTGCATAATCAGCATTGCAATCATCAGCGGGTTTAGTCCGATCATGAACAACGATAGCTTCTGGAAGTTAGCCCCACTCATGAAGCTAACAACGCTCAACGGCGTATTGTTTAATAAATGATGAAACGACTTGGTAAACCGTGCAAACGGAACTGGAATTGACGATCCGAGCATGTAAACCAGTAATGTAAGCAACGTCACCGCAACCCGACGACGCAAATTAGACAACTGAGATGTTTTTCGCATTTTTCACACGCTTTCAAATATATTTCTAGAAATACAGAAATAGTGGTTTTGCTCTTAACGAACTTTCCCCAACAAATAATTAAAATTTGACCACTAAATCTTGCTAACATCTTAATTTTAATGCAAATAGATCATAAATAAAACACTTATTACCATATAAACGAAATTCATGACAAACTAAAAGAGGTCAGGGATTGACTCCAACCTCTTTACTATTTAAAGCTAATAATGTCACGGCTTATTTTTTGCGATCATTCTTAATTTAAAATCAACATCTTGGTACTCATGGTACATTCCGGCATTCAAGTATGCTTTTCGGCATCTCTTTAACCGTTTGATATAAATTTTCTCTAGGATCCGCGGATCATAGCATAAAATGTGAAGAAAAGTAATCTCCTCCTCCAGGCTCCGCAATGGTCGAATGTCTTCTTGGTTTTTGCAATGCGAGAGTCCCTCTTGATTAAGACGATAAATATAATCCTCGTCATCTAAGTAAACAATTTTGCTAGTCTGGAGGTACGTTTTCCAAGTTGTAAATTCATCATCAATTTGGGTATCTTCTGGGCAAAAAATTTGTTTAAGAACTTCTCGCTGAAAAAGTTTTCCCCAAAGAACAGTATAAATTAATTGAAAGAAATCATCCCTGTTAGTATAAGCAAAATCAAACCATTCCCGTGGAGTGAAGATATGCTGACTAACCTTGTGTTCTGGCATGTGAACTAGTAGATGACCATTCCCCTTATAATACTGAAAGTCACTTATTGCGATCTGGCTCCCAGTTGATTTCAAGGCCTCAAATAACTCCTCTAAATAATTAGGCATTACATAATCATCAATGAGTGCAAATTGCAAGTGAGCGATCCGTTGACCCATCATCGACCAAAATTAGTTCAAGGTTCTGATACGTTTGTTTCAATATACTTTGAATACATTGAGCTAAATACTGTTCGGTGTTATAGACTGAAACAATAACTGATATTTGATCTTCTTTTTTCATCATTAATTACCCAGCATTACTAATCATAAAAAGCCTTAAAAACCGCTTCAGTCAATGCTCGTTTTACAAAGTAGCCTCCACGAATCAGCTTTGCAAAGTCATCAATTGAGTTAACCATTTGATCGTACTCCGCGGTCGTCATTGTTTGAACTCGTTCGATTGCTTCGGGAAGCGAATCAGCAATAATTCCCAGATTCTTTTTCTCAATAACGTCACGAGCGGGGGTTCCACTATTGATAATGACCGGTAGCCCAGCAGCCAAATAGGTTGATAGCTTAAATGAGCAATTATGCTTCATATATTCAAGCCAGTAAGGATCCCCAGACCAAATTAGACCAAAGCCCCCTGTCCGACGAATATCATTTAATAAAGCGATATCGGGCATACTGCCAACAAACTCAATATTACGACCGACTCCCCAATCTTTTGGTGATGTAAAGACCCGGAGCTTAACGTCTGGATTAAACCAGGTTCCACCAAAGCCAAATTTATTTGGATTAGTTGGGTCGCCAGCAAAGTTAATGATTGGAGCATAGTGAGGCTTTTCCTTCCCCAGCTCACTGTCAACTAGATGGTCCCACATCTTTTGGATAACAACTTTTTTAACAGTTAAGCCATGCTGACGTAAAAGATCAACCATGGATTGAGATGGGGCAATGATCACATCAGCCATGTTGTAATACCTAATCCACTTATCCAACAAGTATCGATTACTCTTCCACATTAATGGAATCACATCATGAATAAAAATAATCCGCTTTAACCCATCATAAATCAGGGTTCGTTCAAGAAATGCCGTGTCCCATTCAACTGAATTCCAGGATGGCGATTGAAAAATGATTACATCACCCATTTCGACTCCCGCTAACATCCCATCAAAGCGAGAAATTAGTGAACTCTTGCTCTCATTTTTGTCCTGATACTGAAAAACACCAAGTTCACGAAAGCCAAGTTCTCTCGTCGCAATGTCCGTTACCATATTCTGGGCCAGTCTAGCCACCCCAATCATATGGTGCGTGTTGGTAATGTGTACTCTCAAATTATCCATCCTTCTTTCTAAAACCAATTATAGCAGACTTAATCTTTTTTATAAAAAAAGCTCCAGCATTTTAAGCCTAAATGCGTGGAGCTTTGTTCTGATACATGTTCAATCATTATCTAATATAAAACGAAATGACTATTCTGAGAAATTTAAGTACGAGTGTTCTCAACAGCTGTAACAAGCTGTTCCATCGTCTGACTGCCAAAAATGACAGGTCCATCGTTAATCATTGTTGCGGGGACACTCATGATGTTCTTAGCTTTCCGTAATTCTGGGAAGTGTTGTAGGTCAATCATCGTTGCCGTAATCTTTGGATTTAATGCAGCCATCCGTTGACATGCAGCGACAACATCAGGACAGAAATGACAGGTTAGTGAAACACCAATCTTAATGGTTGCTTCAGGAAGTGCTTTAATCCGTTCAACCATTTCCGGTGAAATCGTTTGTCCAGGTCCTGCAACATTATAGATGCCTAAAACGAGAGAGTTTAATTCATGACCTGTCGGAATCCCTGCATAGTGAAGTCCAGTATCATTACCATTAGCATCAAGCAACCGTAATTGTGGCAGATACTTAACATCTTGCGGGGCAGCCTGCTTCTCAACCTTCATATGTTCCTCATCCAAGCTGGCAAATTCCGTTACAAAGCCAAGCAACTGGTCGCTTAATGGTGTCCCGTTAGTTAAAATTTGTAAAGTAACGGTTCTTGTCAAACGAGCAAAGATTGGCTTCAATTGTTGATCAATATCTGCAGATAACCAATTACCAGCGTGCGGAGTAACTTCCTCTTGATTATCAAGAGAAGAGGTTTGACCGACTGTCTTGGTTGGCTGTTTAATTTCTGCATGAATTGGAATCCCAAGCCGCTGTTTTTGATCAGCAATATACTTTTCGGCAGCTGTAGCAGCTTCAGCGCCGTCAGCAGTAGCCGTTACTATTTGTCGAAGCGACTTTTCAATAATATCACCAGCTGCAAAGACGCCCGGAATGTTTGTCTGTCGTTGACTATCAGTAATAATATAACCTTGCTGATTAAGATTAATGACTCCTTCAAGGTTCTTTGTTGCTGGTTGAGTCCCAATATAGATAAAGACGCCAAAGGTTTGGTCACCATCATTAAGGTGGTAAACTGTCTTTTCACCGGTCTTATTATTAACCAGAGTGGCTTCGGTTAAGTAATCATCACCAGAAACACTTTCTACCTCAGTATTATACTTAACGCTAACCTTTGGATTATCTAATGCCCGAGATGCGATCAATGGCGGACAGGTAAAGTGATCACCCCGAACTAAAACGGTAACGTGTTTCCCGTAACGACTTAGGTAGTCAGCTTCTTCCGCAGCGGCGTAGCCACCACCAACAACGAAAATCTGCAGACCAGTGAAAAGCTCACCATCACAAGTTGAACAGTAGGCAACACCCCGGCCACGGAACTTTTCTTCACCAGGGAAGCCAACCTTTCTTGGGTTAGCCCCACCAGAAATGATAATGCTCCGGGCCTGATACTGCTGACCATTAGCATCAGTTACGGTTTTAACGTCAGCGGTTAAATTATCGTACTTGGCAACTTCAGCATGTTTGATTTCAACACCGAAATCCGCAACCTGCTTTTGCATTTTATTCATCAATTCAGTGCCGTCAACCTCTGCTACCCCGGGATAGTTATAAACAACGGATGTCGTCGTTACTTGACCGCCAACACTATTCCCCTCAAGAATTAGCGTATCAAGAGTTGCCCGACCAGCATAAAGGCCAGCCGTCAATCCGGCTGGGCCGGCACCAACGATGATCAAATCATAGATATGCTCACTCATCGGTGTTTCCTCCTATAAATTAAAGCTTACCAACAAGGTCAAGGCTTGGCTTAATTGAGTCTTGGCCTGGCTTCCAGTTTGCAGGGCAGACACGATCACCATGTTCACGAACAAATTGAGCAGCTTGAAGTGTCCGCAGAATTTCATCAGCGCTACGACCAATTCCCATGTTGTTAATTGTGTAAGATTGGATCTTACCATCAGGATCAACGATGAAGACACCACGGTAAGCTTGACCAGCGTCTTCGTCCAAAACATCAAACATCCGGGCAAGCTTACCAGCAGGATCAGCTAACATGTTGTACTTGATCTTGCCAATCTTTTCTGATGCTTCAGCCCATGCCTTGTGGACAAATTCAGTATCTTCTGAAACTGAGTAAATATCAGCATCAGCCTTCTTAAAGTCATCATATTTATCTTGGAGAGCTTCAAGTTCTGTTGGGCAAACAAATGAGAAGTCAGCTGGGTAGAAGAAGAAGATGCTCCACTTGCCCAAAACATCATTCTTAGTAACTTCCTTAGTCTTACCATCTTGGTATGCGTTTACCTTAAAATCATCAATTTCGTGGCCAATAAAATTCATCATAATAATCTCTCCTTAATTTAGAATCATTCTTAACTACATCTTCAGTATAACTAATTTAAATTTAAGATCAAGTCTAAATTAGAATTATTTTAAATAAAATATTTTAAACTAAAAAATAAACAACCTAAGATTAGTTCAGAACGAAAAACAATCGTTCTGAACTAATCTTAGGTTGTTTATAATGACTCCTTAATATAGACAAACCTCTTAAACCAACAAATTTGCTGATTCAAGAGGCTATATCATACTCTCTATCTAAATTAAATTCTTATTTACTTAACTATTACAGACAATAGTATAGCACATGATCGTGATCATGTTAACAATGGTTTAGTTGGATAATAGTATTATGTTCTCGGCAGCTGAATTGAAATGTGCGCAGTGAGAGTTAACTAGAGCCAGCAACCTCCTTCCTAGGCGCAGAACGCCTTCGTCAGGAGAAATTGCTGGCTTTCCGCAAGTCCTTTGCTGGCTCGCACTCTGTTTCTACTACCAACTAGCCTTCTTAACACCAGGAATTTGTCCTTTGTGGGCAAGTTCACGGAAAGTTAGCCGGGACATGCCGAATTTACGCATATAAGCATGAGGACGACCATCATAACGGTCACGGTTGTGCAGACGAACAGCACTTGAATTACGTGGTAACTTGGACAAAGCGATGTAGTCTCCCTGTGCCTTTAATTGCTTCCGCTTTTCAGCATACTTCTTTACTAATGCTTCTTGGTGCTTCAACTTAGCAATCTTTGACTTTTTTGCCATAAATTAAAGATCTCCTTTGTATTCATATTATTTGTGGATAAGCTATTAATAACAAAACGAACGAAATATTAACAAACTAATGGTTAAGGCCCGTATTGAATTTTCCGATTAGTTTAGGCTAATATTTTCAAGCGACTGTAACAGCATAACGTGCTCTCATCAGCTTATAGCGATAATGAGAACCCGCGTCATTAATCAACATTTGCGAACAATTCATTAAATATTATTATACTAACTTTTTGTAAGACTTACAAGAAAAAAGTCTGACTAATTTTGACCAAGACGTTTACAGTAATCTAAATACTGAGCAGCATAACCGTACTTTTGATTCAGCCGAGTTAATTTTTCGGGATCATGAGTATACGCCCTTCCGGTATGCATCATCAGATCGTACAGTTCAACATAGGGAACGGCAGACTGATCAGCAATTGCCTGTTCTGCCTTTCGGTCATAACCAACATGACGGAAATTGACGGATGCCATTCCGAGATCATCAACCTCAATTACCAAGTAATGAGCCCGCATATCGCGATGCAGTTTATCCCAACCATTAAATGGCTCACCAACAGCCCCAGGATTCATGACAATTCGTTCGTCACTTGCATACCGCATAATCTCATGGTGGACATGAGCATAGATCGCAACATCAATTGGCGGATTAGCTGGGGTAAACACCTGATCAAAATTCTTAGTTGATTGGGTTGGAAAAAGATCCTGACCCATATTTAACCACGGTAGATTATGGGAAATACCGAAATTCAGGGGACCAACCTTCTTGGTAATATGAAGAGGCCAATTTGCTATCTCATCAACCATCCCCCGTGGAGCGCTTTGACCAACATACTGGGCTAACCGAGCAAAGTAAATATGAGATGGGTAATTAACATCAATTTTCCCCCGAACGCCATTAACTACCAGATCGTCCCAGTTTCCCCGAACGATTACACTTGGATTAATGATCTTAAGTAACCGCCAGATTTTACTAACACTCGGCCCTGGCATTAACAGGTCGCCCACAAACCAATATTGATCAACGTGTTGTTGACGACTATCACGGTACATTGCACGCATTGCACTTAGGTTTCCGTGAACGTCTGAAAAAACTGCAATCCTCGTTTTCATTAAGTCCGCTCCTTCTCCTAAAATTTACACTTCACTGATAATTGTACCAAAGAATTCGTTAAAGAAGCAGCAATTGATTTGACACCTCATGGTAAACTATTTTAGTAATCTTAAAAAGTAAAGGAGTAATAGCGTGAATCAAAATGGCGAAGTAAGCCCACAGATCCGAAAAATTATTACAATCGTATTGCTCGGCTCGTGTTTTATTAGTTTAGCAAGTCAGACAATGATGGTAACAGCCCTCCCCGTTATTCAGGAGGATCTTCACGTTTCATTAAATGCAGTCCAATGGTTAACAACTGGCTACACCCTGATTATCGGTATTGTGACCCCGCTCTCATCAAACATGTACGAAAAGTTTACTAATCGACACGTCTTTATTGGAATTATTGGAACTTTCCTTATCGGGACATTAGTAGGCTGTTTTGCCAGTAATTTTGCAAGCCTTTTAATTGCACGGTTGATCCAGGCCTGTGCCAGTGGGATGCTAATGACCTTTCAAATGACGACAATGATTTCAATTTATCCAATTGAAAAGCGCGGGTCGATTCTTGGCCTTTCAAGCCTTGTTATTTCTGCCGCCCCAGCCCTTGGTCCAACGATTTCTGGATTGATCCTTGAGTTTCTTTCATGGCGCTGGTTATTCATCCTTGTCCTGCCACTAATGATTCTGGCCTTTATTATTGGCTATTTGAAATTGCCTAACTTCTCCACCCCACGACCAATCAAGATCGACTACATTTCCGTGATCATCTCATTAATTGGTTCTGGATTAGCTTTAGGAAGTTTAACCGTTTTCCAAATCAATTTTTGGTGCGGTCTGGTAATGTTAATTAGCGGTTTCATTGTCATTGGAGGTTTTGTCAAACGACAGCTTCACTTAAAGAATCCAATGCTGAAAGTTCAAATTTTTACTTACCCATCCTTTCGCTGGATGACGATTGTCGGTGTGTTTACTTTTATGGTTCTTTTAGGGACTGAACAGTTAATTCCAATTTATACAGAAAAGATTATCGGAATGGGCAGTTTTCTCTCTGGATTAATTCTGCTTCCTGGAGCAATTGCCAATGCCATTACCGCGTCAATTGTCGGTCGACTCTATGATCAGTATGGCCCAAAATGGCTGATTACGATCGGAGCAGTTATTATGCTGCTTGCTTCGATTCCACTGGTTCTCGTTAACCGCCATTCGTCCATCACTCTCCTTACCCTAACCTATATGCTCCGAATGATTGGGAATGCCTTTGTCTTTAGCCCGGCACTTTCGGAAGCATTTTCTAACTTGAACCAGGAGGAGAATAGTCACGGTACAGCGTTAAACAATACCCTGCGACAAGTTTTCGGGGCTGTTTCAGTTACTCTCTGTGTGGTTATTGCCAACACACCAGCTTCATTAGTAACAGGGATCCGCTATGGAATGTGGGCAACCGTCATCATGGTTGTTCTCATGATCCTTAGTTTCTACCGTTATTTACGAATCAAGAAAACTGAACAAAATTAGCTTCTTTCCCGTGAACTTGCTATACTCGTAATTACTACAATTAAAAAGGAGTAAATATTTATATGGATTCTGAGCTATCTCCCCTGTGGCGCAAAACATTCTATTCATTGTGGATTGGCTGTTTTATAACCGGGATGGGATTCTCAATGACAATGCCATTCGTTTCACTATTTATCAATGAACTTGGTAACTTTTCAAAATTTCAATTAAATTTCTACTCAGGATTAGCATTCGGTGCCACCTTTGTTAGTCAGGCAATTGTTTCACCACTTTGGGGTAGTTTAGCCGACCAAAAAGGGCGTAAATTAATGTGTATGCGGGCTTCTGGAGTAATGGCCTGTACAATCTTTGTTACTGGACTTTCGCAGTCAGCATGGATGATTATCGGAATGCGATTTTTACAGGGTGCCTTCTCTGGATACATTAATAACGCGGCGGCTTTAATTGCTGGTGAAACTCCCCATAGCAAGTCTGGTTGGGCAATGTCAGCAATTTCAACCGCCGGGATTGCCGGAAACCTTGTTGGACCACTACTTGGTGGGGTTCTTTCAGGAGCATTCGGCTACCGGGTCCCCTTCTTCATTACTGGTTTTTTGATGTTCTGTGTCTTTCTAAGCACGACATTCCTAGTTAAGGAACGACATTTCAAACCGATTAAGAAAGAAAAGATGCGACCAATTAGGGAAGTTATGGCTGAAATTCCTAACCGCAAGCTAATTTTCGTTACTTTCCTAACGACGCTTATCGTTATGGCATCGTCAATGTCAATTAGCCCAATTATTAGTTTGTACGTCCGTCAATTAATGCATAACCATGGCAACATTGCCTTTGTTGCTGGGATTGTTGCCGCAACCCCGGGATTAGGGACCCTCATTGCTGCCTCAAAAGTTAGTCATACGATGGACGAAATCGGTCCAGAAAAGGTCCTACGAATCGGACTAATTACTGCCTTTATCCTGTTCATCCCAATGACTTTTACCCATTCACCATGGTCACTAGCTTTTTGGCGTTTTCTTCTTGGTTTAGCCAACGCAGCATTAATGCCCGCTGCCCAGACCGTCTTAACACTGAATGTGCCAACGGAAGCCTTTGGTCGGGTCTTCAGCATTAACCAGTCATTCCAAGCTGGTGGAGCTGTTTTTGGTTCACTTCTGGGCTCGATCATCTCTGGACTATCCTCATACCCGATGGTCTTCGCGATTACCGGACTAACACTATTAATTAATTTTATCTTGATTGTACTAGTACAACCAAAGAAACCAGCTACTAACAAGAAAGGTTATTAGTATGACAAAAACAAATCACCTCAAAAACGAATCTGAAGTTAACGAAATGTTTACCAGAGTTGCTCCCAATTACGACAAGCTTAACAATATTATTAGTCTTGGAACACAAAAGCTCTGGCGGAAAAAGCTTTTAGCCGGTTTAGAATTCAAACCGGGAATTAAGGCCCTTGATGTATGTTGTGGAACCGGAGATTTAGCAATTGCACTGGCTAACCGGCTACCCCAAGGACGCGTTACCGGTGTTGACTTTAATGCTGCAATGTTAAAAATTGCTGAGAAAAAAGCCAAGGCAATCCCGAATCTCATCCTGATTAATGGAGATGCAATGGCCCTCCCATTAGAAGATGAGTCATTTGATATTGTTACGATTGGCTTTGGCTTACGGAACGTTGCAGATAAAGCATTAAGCGAAATTTATCGGGTATTAAAGCCTGGTGGACAATTAGGAGTCCTGGAGATGTCACAGCCGACCAATTCACTGATTAAGGTTGGTTGGGGAGCTTACTTTAAAGCATTCCCTTACTTGGCCAAACTTGCTGGTGGCCACGTTAAAGATTACCAGTACCTCAAAAAAACAAGCCAGCAATTTGTTTCCGCTGATCAATTAGCTAGAATGATAGCTGATGCCGGATTTAAGGCCGTCAACTATTCATCACTTAATTTTGGTGCTGCAGCGATTCATTTTGGAATTAAAGAATAAACAAACTACGAATTAGACTCAGTAAATTACTGGCAATAGTTAAAGGACCAGGAAGAAACGATTTGTTTCTTCCTGGTCCTTTTCTTCGTTTGATAGCTTATTGGATTAGGGCAACGGAATAGAGATGTACGCAGTAGCTGATTGACTTCTTTCATCAACAAGTTGATAGCCAGAAGTCTAATCAGCCTTGCGAGGGTTCACAGACGAAAATAAGTTTTCTGCTTCACTCCTTCGTCACGACCGCCACCTCCGATGCAACATAGCTAAGATCTGCTCGCCAGGAACTTGCTAGAGCCAGCAACCTCCAGCTTTCTAATGCAGCTGAGTAGAATTGTGCTCGCCCTAACGTTCTAGACAACATAGTCAAAACGTGCTCAGCCTAAGCTCCCCCAAGATAACGACCTCTCTCCTAGGCGCGAGTCGCCTTCGTCGAGAGAAATCGTTATCATCCGGGAGCTTTTTACGGCTTCGCACTCTAACTCTATAACACTCCCACCCCATATGTTATTACTTGGGCGAGGGAGCCGACGAGGAGGATTTTAACGGCACAGGGGAAAGTGCGCTTTTTGACCTGTTCGTGATACAGAAGCTTTGTCTGTTTGATAACAAACGGAATAACCAATAGAGTAAGCAACATTGTCCACGGAGCCAAGCGGGCCATGACAGCGGTAATAATTGCTAAGAACGCAATAACATTTTTAGTGGTAAAACTATTTAGCCCCTGCTGAACACCAATAAAATGAATAATGGTGTGACGGTGGTTATCTTCATCTTCTTGAGCATCACAAATATTATTAGCAAGCATCAGGTTTGAAATCCACAGTTCACATGGCAAAGCCACTAACCAAATCTTGATTAAGTTAGTCCAGCTCCAATCAAAGTTACCAGTTTTATTAATATAAACCGAAATCAGCATAATCATAAAGCCCATCGTAAAACCGGAAAAGAATTCACCGACCGGTAACCCGTTCATCGGGAATGGGCCTGACGAATATAAAATTCCCACAGCAAAGCAGAAGATTCCCATCCAAAGCAGCGGCAATCCAGCTCGGGTAACAAGGTAAATTCCCAATCCAGCAGCGATAATACTAAAAATAAGGATCAAGGCTAAGACAAGTTTGGGAGAAATTTTTTCCCGGCCAATAATATTAGTATTTTTCTTGTAATCCTCAGTATCAACCGCATGATTATAATCATTATAATTATCCATCATATCAACGGCCATATTAAAAAGGAGCATCGCAATAAAAAAGAGAATTGAGTTAATGAGGTTAAATGAGTGATAATAATAAACACTCATGCAGACCCCGAGAAGCATCGGGAGGATACTAGCAGTTTTGGCTTTAATCTCAACTAACTCTAAAAAGACATCTAATGACACATTCATACTTCCCATTCATTTAAAAATATTGTTACAATATGATAGTACACCAATACAAAGGAATTATCATTCAATGGACAAACATTATTTCCGTAGTGACCCACAGCTTAATAACGCACTTCAGGAAGTCAATCACCTGATTAATCAGCGAATAACCGTTAACAATACTGATTTGCAGGCAGCACTAAAACAAATGGCTTCAAAGGGCGGTAAGTATCTCCGTCCTGCTTTCTGCCTAACCTTTGCTCGATTAAGCGGCAAGGATAATTGGAACAGTTTTAAGTTAATCAAAATTGCCTCCTCATTAGAAATCCTCCACATGGCAACCTTAATTCATGACGATGTGATTGATGACTCCCCTGAACGACGGGGAGCGCCAAGTATTCAAAAAGCTTTTGGCAAGGATACAGCGGTATATAGTGGTGATTTACTATTTACCGTCTTTTTCGACTTATTAGTTGAAACCATGGAGAGTTCACCTTATCTAGCAACGAACGCTCAAGCAATGCGCAAGATTCTCGCTGGTGAGCTGGGGCAAATGAATCAACGCTATCGCCAACAATCACTTCTTGAGTATTATCGGAATATTAACGGCAAAACAGCTACCCTTTTTAGTTTGGCTGCTCAAGAAGGAGCATATTTCGGCGGTGCCGATGCTAAAACCGTTCACCTCGCTAAGCACATCGGGCAAAATATCGGGATTACCTTCCAAATTCTGGATGACATGTTGGACTATACTACCAATAAAAAATTAAATAAGCCAATTCTTGAAGACCTCGCTACCGGTGTTTATTCCCTGCCACTTCTCCTAGTCTTAAAAGAGCACTATGAAGAACTTAACCCGTACTTGACCAAAAAACAGGAAATGACGGTCGAAGATACTCAGGCGGTTCAACGATTAGTTAACCAGTATGGCGGTGTTAAGCAGGCTCATGAACTGGCTGGTAAGTTTACTAATAAATCATTACAATTAATTGATAAATTACCAACAAGCCCTACTCAGAAACTTCTTAAAAAAGTAACAACCCAACTCTTGAACCGCTCAATGTAAAAATAAGGAAGTTAAGCCAAATTGAAACGTCAAGTATACATTTTATATCTTCTTACCATGGCCCTATTAGCGGTTATTTCGGTTCTATTAATCGCATTTGACTTTGCTCATGAGCTTAATATCAATAATGAACCTTTCAAGGCAGTTAATAACGGGATCTTAGTTATTTTTACAATTGATTACTTTACCCGATTTTACCTTGCAAAGGATAAGAAAAAGTTCTTCAAGCATAATATTTTTGATCTGCTTTCAATTATCCCCGTTAATGGTCTTGCATGGATTTTCCGGTGGAATCGGGTTAGTCGAGTTTTCACTTTCTTACGAATCGTTCGGCTAATTGGATTGACTGGGCGGTTAAACCGGTTTATCGAAAAGGATGGTCTCCTGTACTACCTTTATGTAACTTGCGCGGTCCTTCTGATTTCTGCTTCGATGTACAGCATCTCTGAAGGTACTCATTTTTCCACCGCTCTTTGGTGGGCAATTACTACGGCCTCAACAGTTGGTTATGGTGATATTTCACCTACCACCACGATCGGCCGCATTGCTGGTGTCCTATTAATGCTCGTGGGAATTGGGTTAATCGGGGTTATTACCAGTACAATTACCGATTATTTCTCCCAAGAAGACAATAACCAAATCCAAGATAAATTAGACCAGATTGAAAGAGAAAACCAGGAATTGCGCAAAGAATTGCAAGAGTTAAATGAACACTTGAATCACCTTACTAAATGATCAGCATCAACTGATCATTTTTTAAATTATTTTTTCTTAGAATAATTTTGCATATATTCATCTAGACCAATACCATTCTTTATGTTAACCGGTTAGCATAGAGCTAAAATTAATCATTAGTTTACCAATTTACTAATTACCCTTTTAGTAAAATTTTACGTTTATAAAATGAGAGTTCCTTTACTTGTAAGCGTTTGCAAGAAAAATAAACCTATGTTACATTGACCATAGTGATTCGGATCATAGTTGTTAACTAACTGTTTTACTAAGTTGGGAGGCTAACAAAATGAAAGCTGCCGTTGTTCGTAAAGATTGTGATGGATACTTTGATGTTAAGGATGTTACTCTTCGTGACTTAAAACCGGGTGAGGCCCTAGTAAAAATTGAATATTGCGGTTTATGTCATACCGATTTACACGTTGCTGCTGGCGATTTTGGTAAGGTTCCTGGTAGAATTACCGGTCATGAGGGTGTTGGTCGCGTTGTCAAAGTTGGGCCAAATGTAACTAGCCTTAAAATTGGCGATCGGGTATCAGTTGCCTGGTTCTTCTCTGGCTGTGGTCACTGTGAATACTGCATTACTGGTAACGAGTCACTTTGCCGTCACGTCGAAAATGCTGGTTACACTGTTGATGGGGCAATGGCTGAATACTGCATTGTGAAAGCTAATTACGCTGTTAAAGTTCCAGAAAACTTGGATCCAATTAAGGCTACTTCCGTTACCTGTGCTGGAGTAACCACTTACAAAGCAATTAAGACTAGTCAAATTCGTCCTGGTCAATGGTTAGTAATCTATGGTGCTGGGGGGTTAGGTAATCTGGGCGTTCAATGGGCGAAAAATGTTTTTAAGGCCCACGTAATTGCCGTTGATATTAGTGATGAAAAGCTCCAAGCCGTTAAAGAGGCTGGTGCGGATATGGTTATTAACTCTGCCAAGGTTGATCCTGCAAAGGAGATTCAAGATAAGATTGGCGGAGCATGGGCAGCAGTTGTTACTGCTACTGCAGCGATTTGTTACGATCAGGCACTTGCTTCTGTTCGTGCCGGTGGGAAGGTTGTTGCAATTTCACTACCAAAAGGAAATATTGACGTCCCAATCGCTAAAACAGTCCTTGATGGGATTGAAATTGTTGGCTCATTAGTTGGTACCCGGCAGGATTTAGCTGAAGCCTTTGAATTAACAGCTGAAGGAGCTATTAACCCAATTGTTCACACGCGAAAGTTATCCGAAATCAATGATATTGTTGACAAAATGAAGAACGGTAAAATCGTTGGTCGAATGGTTGTTGATTTCACTAATGGCGCTAATTAAATATTAAAAAAATAGATAATAAAATCACCTTTAACTGATATAGCTAAAGATGATTTTATTATTATCTGATGAATTTTTTGCAAGCAAGTTCAGACTGTAATTTATATTCTTAGCTCTGCCAGTGAGCCAATTCCAACTCGGGCCATCGCTTGCGGCAACTGTTCAATAATGTGTGGCATTGCTAAAGCGTCGTGAAAGTGTGCAGAACCAACCTGAACAGCTGACGCACCGGCTAAGAAAAATTCAATAACGTCTTCTGCAGAGGAAATTCCCCCTTCACCGATGATCGGAATGTTTACTGCGTGGGAAACCTGATAAATCATCCGAATAGCTAGTGGTTTAATTGCGGTTCCTGAAAGGCCACCCATGACATTTCCCAGAACCGGCTTCCGGGTTTTCAGATTAATCTTCATCCCTAGTAAAGTATTTATCATACTTAACCCATCAGCCCCTCCTGCTTCAACTGCCTGCGCAATTTCCACAATATCGGTAACGTTAGGAGTTAGTTTAACATAAACCGGAACATCGCCACTAGCAGCTTTAACTGCCTTAGTTAACTTCTCAGCGACTTGCGGATCAGTTCCGAAAGCCATCCCACCATGCTTAACGTTGGGACACGAAATATTCAGTTCCAATGCATCAACTAATCCGGTCGCGGCTAAGTGTTCAGTAACCATTACATAATCCTCAACACTTGCGCCACCAATACTTGCCACTAAAGGAAGGTCAGGATATTGTTGTTTAAGCTGAGGGATTTTTTCTTCTGCGACCACCTTTACTCCAGGATTAGTTAAGCCGACTGAATTCAACACCCCATCGTTCAATACCGCAATCTGTGGTTGGGGATTTCCCGTTCGCGCTTGGGGAGTCGTAGTTTTGATTACGATTGCGCCCAGTCGGTTAAGATCATATTTTCGTGCTTGTGGAACATCACCAAAGCCAAATGTTCCAGAGGCTGGCATTACAGGGTTCTTCATTTTTAACCCAGGCAATTTTACGGCAAGACGGACATCAGTCATTATTTTCCCTCCCCATTTCGTGAATAAGCAATTTTTCCATCAACTAGGGTTAAATCAGTGGTTCCATAAACTCGCTGACCGGTGAATGGATTGTTAACGCCCTTGGAAAGGTAAGAATCTTCAGAGATTTTCCGCTCTGTATTCAGATCAAAAATTGCAATATCAGCTGGCTTGCCAGGTTCTAGGTGTCCAGCCTGGTCTAAGCCAAATTGTTCTGCCGGAATTGTACTCATCCAATTTAATAGCTGGGTTAAACTAAAGATCCCTGGACGAACAAACTTCGTGTAAAGCATCTCAAATGCGGTTTCACTCCCGGTAATTCCGTTAGCTGCACCGCGCATATCGTCTTGTGGTTTTTCCTTTCGTGAATGAGGAGCATGATCAGTCGCAATCATATCAATTGTTCCGTCAAGTAACCCTTCAATAACAGCTTGGCGATCCTCTTCATGCCGCAACGGCGGATTCATCTTAAAGTATGAGTTATTTGCTGGAATGTCTTTGTCAGCAAGCAAGAGGTGGTGTGGTGTCACTTCACAGGTAACGTTAACCCCCTCTTTCTTTGCCAAACGAACAAGTTCAACACTTTTCTTCGTTGACACATGGCAGATATGATAATGAACCCCGGTTGCCTTTGCAAGGACGAGGTCACGCGCTACCTGAGCCGATTCGGAAACACTCGGTGCCCCAGGTAAACCTAATTCTTCAGCTCGCTTTCCGGCAGTCATTACGCCACCAAAGAGAAGTGAATTATCTTCAACGTGAGCTGCTAATGGCAGACCAACCTTAGCGGCACCCTCCATTGCTCGATACATGGTTCCGGCAGTTTGAATTCCACTACCGTCATTACTGAAAGCAAAGGCTCCCGCATCCTTCATTGCTTGAAAATCAACCGGCTGATCACCCTGACGGTTAACCGTGACACTTGAATATTGAGCCACGTGAACAACCCCGGTCTGCTGGTTATGATCAATCATTTGCCGCAGTTTTTCAGGAGTATCTGGGACCGGATCAACGTTTGGCATCGCGCCAACAGTTGTAAAACCGCCATGGGCAGCGGCCTTACTCCCGGTTTCTACCGTTTCCTTATAGGTAAGGCCCGGATCCCGGAAGTGAACGTGAACATCAACTAAGCCGGGAGCAACTAATTTCCCGCTAGCGTCAATTAGCTCATTAACACTATCTTCAGCAACTAAATTCTTACCAAGTGCCTGAATTTTACCATCCTTAATCAGAACATCCGTATCTACTAGCCGACCGTCAACAAAACAGCGGCCACCCTTAATTAGCATTCTCATTAGTCTAAGCCACCCAACTTTCGACCGCGAAGAACTGCTTCTAACATTGCCATCCGCATGAAGACACCATTTTGCATTTGCTCATAGAACTTGCAGTTAGGTGCTTCAACCAGACTACCTGCTAATTCAACATCGTGGTTGATCGGACCTGGGTGCATGATAATCGCATTCTTTTTCATCCGGTTGTAACGGGCTTCGTTAATTCCGTACTTTTCATGGTAGGATTCAGCAGAGAATTTTGCTTCGTTAGCATCCCCGGCATGCCGTTCGTGTTGAACCCGGAGAAGCATTAAGACATCCATTTCACCAACCAGATCATCGAGTGGCATAAACTTACCATACTTGTCATAAGCATGGTCATACCAGTAATCAGGACCAGAGAAGTAAACCGAAGCACCAAGACGATTCAAGATTTCCATGTTACTTCCTGCAACCCGTGAATTAGTAATGTCACCGATAATGCCAACCTTTAAGCCATCAAAATGACCAAAGTGTTCATGAATGGTCATCATATCAAGCATGCTTTGTGAAGGGTGCTGACCAGAACCATCACCGGCATTAACAATTCCCATGTTCAAATGAGAGCCTGTTTGGGGGTGAATCAGTGGTTCATAATAGGCATTCGTTGAGTGACGAATAACTGCGAGGTCAACACCGAGGGCATCCATTACTAACATAGTGTCATACATCGTTTCACCCTTTTTGACTGAACTGTGTTGTGGGTCAAAGAAAATATCAGTTAACCCAAGGCGCTTTTCAGCAACTTCAAAACTTGTGTGAGTCCGAGTTGAGTTCTCAAAGAAGGCGTTGGTAACATAAACTGGTTCTGTCAGCTTTGGTGTCTCACCACCATCTTTGTAAAATTCAGCGCGGTGAATCAATGATAATACTTGTTCAGAGGATAAATCCTCAACAGTAACAAAGTGGGGGAGCTTAACTAATGGTAATTCAGTCATAATTGAATTAACTTCCTTTATCTAAAAATTTGTCCTAAAAGAAAAACACCAGGCGTAATGGAGGCCTGGTGTTAACGAAATTTTTTAAAGTTAGTTAATCTTACTTTGAAAAAGTCGTCTTTCTAGCCTCACGGGACTAAATTAAAGGACATTGATTGTTGCTAATAATGTACTCTGATTGATGCCAAATGTCAAATGGTGAAAAAATTATCAAATAAGCAGAAGCTCTGGTTAATCATCATCATTGCTGCTGTTGCTGTTATTTTACAGTACGCATGTGGTTATCCGCTTTTTGCACAAATATTAGTAACGGTGGTTGGGGCATTCGTTGCTCTTTCAATGTTTATCGGAATGGTCAAGTCAATCCGTACCGGTGACTACGGCGTCGACCTCCTTGCAATTTTAGCCGTGGTTGCCACCCTAGCTGTAGGTGAATACTGGGCTGCAATGGTAATCCTGGTAATGTTAACGGGTGGGGATGCACTAGAAGACTATGCAGCCAAGAAAGCGAACACTGAACTGAAGTCACTACTGGATAATACTCCCCAAATTGCTCATGTCGTAACTGATGGGACAACCAACGATCTCGCTGTAAAGGATGTGCAGATTAGTGCTGAGGTAATTGTTAAACCTGGAGAAATTGTTCCGCTAGACGGAAAAGTAGTCACTGGTCAAAGTGAGCTAGACGAGTCATCCCTTACAGGTGAATCACGCCCAGTAAGTAAAATTCCCGGTGATGAAGTGATGTCAGGAGCAATTAACGGTGCCAACTCAATTACAATCAGGGTAACTAAACTCGCCAAGGATAGTCAGTATCAACAGCTGGTTAAGTTGGTTAAGACTGCTGAAGAATCTCCTGCCCACTTTGTCCGGTTAGCAGATCGCTACGCAGTGCCATTTACTATCGTTGCAATCGTGATTGCGCTAGCTGCTTGGTGGTGGTCCGGAAATCCGGTGCGGATCGCAGAGGTTCTTGTAGTTGCCTCGCCTTGCCCATTAATTCTAGCTGCCCCAATTGCAATGGTTTCGGGGATGAGCCGCGCCTCCCGAAACGGGATTGTGGTTAAAACCGGAACCGTTCTCGAAAAATTAGCCAACGCCAAAACCGGGGCTTTTGACAAGACTGGAACAATTACCAATGGTCAGCTAGCAGTTGGGGAAATTATCCCTGCTTCTGATTGCAGCTTTTCTCATGACCAGCTTTTGCAACTGGTAGCGAGTGCTGAAAGCGAATCCTCGCATATCCTTGCCCGGTCACTAGTTGACTATGCCAAAAAGCAAGCAGTTTCCCTTAGCCCGGTTCAAGATCTCCAAGAAGTTACTGGTAAAGGAATCACGGCTACAGTTGATGGCTACCAAATGAAGATCGGTAAATTAGCATTCGTCGATCCTGAGGGAAAGCAAGCTATTCTCCCCTCAACCGCGGTTTATATTGAAATTAATGGTCAATATGCTGGAGCAGTAACATTCGTTGATCATATTCGTCCAGAAGCACGGCAGACAATGAATACCCTCCGTAAAATGGGGGTTACTAACCTGATGATGCTAACTGGTGATCAGGCAGCCTTTGCAAAGGAAGTTGCTAAACAGGTTGGTATTACAGACGTTAAAACGAACTTACTGCCACAAGGAAAGATTGCCGCGCTAAAAGCAATTCCATTAGATCAACATCCGGTCTTTATGGTTGGGGATGGTGTTAACGATGCCCCATCGTTTGTGACTGCCGACGTTGGAATTGCCATGGGAGCTCATGGTGCTACCGCTGCTAGTGAATCGGCATCAGTGGTAATTATTCGCGATGATCTTTCACGGATTGCCAAAATTGTCGAAATTGCTAAAGACACAATTAAGATCGCTAAACAAGCGGTCTTAATTGGGATTGCAATCTGCATCATTTTAATGTTGGTTGCCTGCACTGGGATCCTTCCTGCTTTTGTAGGGGCAATGCTCCAAGAAGTGATTGATACGGTTTCAATCTTATGGGCATTGAAAGCACGGAAAGTTAAATTAGATTAGAATGCTTTAAAAAGTACAAATAATGGGCTCCAGTGCTCGGCAAGACCGAACACTAGAGCCCATTATTTATGTACTGCGTTGTTTTTATTTTGTTGCATACAATTTCTTAACCGCTTGAACATCGGCTGGCTGAATAGTATAGAAAGAACCAGCAGGCTGCATTACTGAAACATGATTTGTGTGATCAAGGCCAATTGCGTGGCCAAGTTCATGTTCCGCCGTATTAACTATTCGTTGTTGATCGTAACTGTAGTCAGGATCCAGAAGATATCGCTGGTTTAAATAAACATTCGCGTGAACAAAATGATTATTAATTGAATTCGATGAAGTCTTGGTCAGACCAGCTGCATTAGTACTATCATTATCCATCGCACTCACAACAATTTCTGCTTGTTGACGGTTATTAACTTGACGAAATGTAAACACTCCGGTTTGATTCCACTGTTGAATTGCTGATTGGGCTGCTGAATCAAGGGTTTGGTTGCCAGTATTAACATAAATCGTTGCGGTATTGGTTGCCCATCGCCCATTAGTAGGAATCGTTGTTGAATCGGTTTGTTGCTGACCCGTTTGCTGATTATTTTGAGAATTCGAATCTCTCAGGTTAAGGCTTTGAGTAATCGAATCATCCCCATGACCGATTAAATTAACAATTCGTTGGCGAAAGTTCCAAATCATCGCGGTTGATGCTGCTTGGATTCGTGAATTGTTAAAGTAAAGCCAGCCACCACCGATAATTAGCGTCAAAACGACCAATCGTTTAAGAAGACGAAAGATCCTGATCTTGGCCACCTTCTTTCTCAATGATTAATATTCTAACTAGCAATATTTACTAAATTGTGACCAAGATATTAAATTTTTATTAATCATGACTTTAAAGCTCGATATCTAATTCGATCGGTGTATGATCACGCCGTTCACCTGAATCAATCATTATTGAATTCTTAATCTTATCGGCAAGCCGGTCACTAACGAGCCAGTAATCAATTCTCCAGCCTGAGTTATTTTGCTTACTAGTGATTACCCGTTGTGCCCACCAAGAATAGGCACCTGTTTTTTCTGGATTAAGATGACGGAAGCTATCAGTAAAACCAGCCGCAAGCAATTTTGTAAAGTGTTCCCGCTCTTCATCCGTAAAGCCTGCAGAATGATGGTTATTTTCTGGATGAGCCAAATCAATCGGTTCATGAGCCACATTGAAATCCCCACTTGCAATTACTGGCTTTTGTTGATCGAGCTCCTGTAAATATTCACGATAGCAATCATCCCAAACCTGGCGATCAGCTAACCGTTTCAACCCGCTTCCGGAATTGGGTGTATAAACTTCGGTAACGAAAAAGTCGGGGAATTCAAGGGTAATGATTCGTCCCTCATCATCCATTGTTTCCGGTGCCCCAATTTGAGGGTAAGTAATTGTTGGTTCATATTTTTTTAGATAGAGGTACATTGTACCAGCATATCCCTTCCGTGCGGGCTCGACTGAACTTCGCCAGGCAACCTGATAGTCAGGGAACAACTCTGCCAAAACCGCAAGATGCTTTTTTGTTGGTCCATTTTTGGATAATTTAGTTTCTTGAATTGCAATCACATCCGGGTGCCGATCTGCAATCTTATGGAGAACACTTCTCGTTTCTTCGGCCCTTGTTGATGTCCCAGTTAAGGCCGCGTTAATTGAATCAATATTCCATGAAATTAACTTCATAAATAACTTCCTCCTAATTTTTCTTTTCAAGATCGCTCTGCTTAATGAAGACACCGGCAGAAGTAGTTTTGCCCTGGCGATCCGCAATTTCCTGATAAGCAGCTGTCAATGCTTTCTTATGATCAACACCAACTAACTGGCAGAAAATTAACAAAGCAATTTGAAGATCACCAATACTATCAACTAACCGCTCGTGATTTTGTTTATTATAGGCACCAGATAATTCCCCGAGCTCTTCAGCCATCTTCATAAATTCAACTCGTGGATCCGCCTGATCAATTTTTCGTTGGTGCGCCCAATCATGGATCTTATTAATTAATTCTTCGTACTCCACCACGATATTCCTCCTAAGCTGATATATTCTTCTTGTCTATTTTACATTATTTCAACTAAAAGCAATAACGGCGTAAGAGTTTTTAAAGGCTAGCTGAGTGTTGAAAAGAATTATGCTCCCATATAGTTATGCAGCAAGTCATCTGATGCAGCTTTTAAGGTCAGATAGTCAATGTTATTAGAGAAGAGCATTACCATTTTCTTTGTCTTGTAGTTAGCGATAAAGCAACAATTATAGCCAGGAATACTACCGTTAGCACGAATAATATCACCATCAAAATATACCCCACCAAAATAGGCAACTTCTTGTTTTTTGGCCTGTTGATAAAATTCAGTTGTCATTTTCGAGTTACCGAGGACCTCATTATAAATGAATTTCCAGTAATTATTTGGTGACATGAAAAGATTTCCCGCACCAAAATCTGAAGAGGTCGTAACCGTTACTTGGTGCCAACTAATAGCTGGATCCATCGGTTGAGGAACTTGCTTTGGAGTAACTTCAGAGAAATCCTTAATCTGATTTAGATGAAGCGGCTTAGCGAAACGTTGATGAATATATGTATTGTAGCTTAAATGAACCTGCTTGCTGATAATCGCTGCTAATAATTCATAATCAACATCCTGGTAATCCCAGGTGTGAACATGATCATTTCTCATGTGTTCAAGCATGTAGGTAATTTGCTGTTTTTGTCCTCTTAAAGGAAGTGCCGGACGATCATTATTAACAAGACCACTGGTATGGTTCATTAATTCACGAATCGTGATATCCTCGCTGCCATCAATCTGCGGGAAATACGTATTTAGGGACGTGTCCCATCCCAGCTGTTTTTTCTGTGCAAGTTGATAAATCGCTGTTCCTGTCACGATTTTCTGGAGAGAAGCAGTTGGAAACAAACGGTTAGCCTTCACTAACTGTTTGTTATTTGTTGTTTCATTATTTGTAATGGTGATCGCTTTACTTCCCTTGCCATTAACTAACATTACACCATTAATATGGTGCGATTTTAAATAGTCATGAAGCTGTGTTTGCGTCTGCCTATCCACTGCGGCCGCTTTACTTTGCTGCTGAGTTGATACAAAGAATAACCCGAAGGAACTAAACATTAGAAAGATAAATAAATTAAGTTTTTTCATAATTGTACTCCAGATAATAAAAGCCCAATAATATAAATAGTATAATTTTATTTTATCCTTATTTAATAACCCGGGCAAGAAAATGAGAGCATCAGGAATTGAGTAAACTTCATTTATGAAAGCCATACTATATATTTGATTTATAGGATATAATATAAATTGTAATAAGGAATATACCGTGTGCAGTGAGTGCTTTCTAGCTCACAAGACGGTATGAGTGAATGCTTTCTTGGCATCCACTTTTCGTTTTAAACTTTTATCTAGCTGCCAATTGGAGTAAAATATACTTGTCTTATCAAAGACACACCATTTATTGGTCCTTGAGGCCGAATTCAAGTTATCCTCCCAAAAATAACTTGAAACATATAGAAAGTGCTAATTCGCTGATTCGAATTAGCATTTTTTTATGATCAATTTTAATTTAAAACAAAAAAGAACCCTTGATACACAAGGGTTCCCAGCTACTACTTGTCGCGACGCTTTTCAGCGATACGAGTAGCCTTACCAGTACGTTCACGTAAGTAGTACAACTTAGCACGACGTACACGACCATGACGAAGAACGTCAATCTTAGCAACACGTGGTGAGTGAACTGGGAAAGTACGTTCAACACCAACACCGTTACTGATCTTACGAACAGTGTAGGTAGCACTGATACCAGCACCATGGCGCTTAATAACGATCCCTTCAAACATCTGAACACGTTCACGTGAACCTTCAACGATGAGGGCGTGAACACGAACAGTATCACCGGCACGGAAATCTGGAATATCATCCCGTAATTGACTTGCAGTAATCTTTTCGATTAACTTGTTTTGACGCATTAAAAATTCTTTCCTTTCGCCGACATTCATGTCCGATGTGGGCAGCGGAATACCGTTTCTTATGGCTAAACAGCCACCTATTACTATACTAGCTTTTCATTTCCCTTTCAAGGGTTATTTTGATTGATGTTCCTGATTAATGATTGAATGATGGATACCGTAAACAAAGTAAATGATTAAACCAATAAGGAACCAGATAACCATCATGATCTTAGCATCGGCATTTAATCCCCAGAAAATCACCGCGGAAAACAAAGCTGAGATTGCTGGTAATACCGGATAACCAGGCATTCTAAACTGAGCTGCAGGAAGATCCTTCCCTTCTCGAGGACGGAGGGCGTAAATTCCCAGCGAGACAAAAATAAATGCTACAAGCGTTCCCGCTGATACTAGCGTTGCCAAGAAAGTGAACGGGAAAACAGAGCCTAGGATCATTGCCAAAAACGTAATCATCCATAACGCCCGATTAGGCACATGCTTACGATCGATATGACCTAAGCCTCGGGGAAGGAGCCCATCCCGACCAAAAGCATAGATCAGCCGTGATGAGGCTAATAAAATCGCAATTAAGGCCGAAAAAATTCCAACAATGGCAACGATTGATAACAAATTAGCAGTAAGGTAATGCCCCGACTGACGGAGTGCCCAGGCAGCTGGTTCTGCGTTATTTGCATAGCGACTGTACTTAAACATCCCCACAAGGACAAGGGACACCGCAATGAAGAAGCCAGTACCTAAAACCAGCGTCCCAATTAATCCCCGTGGCATTGTCTTTTGGGGATTAATTGTCTCAGCCGTATTAGCCGCAATTGCATCAAAACCAACATAAGCAATAAAAATTTGCGCTGTCCCGGCAAGGATCCCCTGCCAACCACCAAATGTTGTTCCAGCAACATGAGGCGGAATAAATGGTGAATAGTTTTGCGGATGAATAGCCGTCATCCCAACAACAATAAACATTAAAATAACCAGGAGCTTCACACTGACAATAATATTTTCAATCCGGCTCACCTGGTGAACCCCACGAGAAATTAAAATTCCCACGGCTAAAATAGCAATTGCAGCTAAAATATCAACATATGAACCCCGTTGTGGATTAAAGCCCCCGGTTAATGCCACTGGCAACTTAATGTCAAAACTAGCGAGAAACCCCTGCATATAGGCTGACCAGCCTGACGCAACGAAAGCAACTGAAATAAAATACTCAGCCAAAAGCGCCCAGCCAGCAATCCAGCCGAAGAACTCGCCAAAAAGAACATTAATCCATGAAAAGGCTGAACCAGCAAACGGCAATACTGATGAAGTCTCTGCATACGCTAGTGCTGATAAGCCGGCACCAATTGCTGCAACAATAAATGCTAATGGAACTGCTGGCCCCGTATGTTCAGCAGCCACGATCCCAGGCAAAGTAAAGATTGCTGTCCCAACAACCATTCCGGTCCCTAGACCAACTAGATCAATTGTCCGCAAACTGGGTGTTAATTTGGCATCCTTACTGCGGTACAAAGCTGGATCCTGCTTCCACAGTAATCGTTGAATAAACTTTTTCATTTGAACCCCCTTCTAGTCCGGCACATCTGGATCTTGATCGAGTTTCAAATCTTCAAGCATAAGTTGTTGCTCACGAGTCAGTTTGGCTGTTTTTAACAAATCTGGCCGCCGCTCAAGCGTTCGTCGTAACGCCTCACGTTGACGCCATTCCTTTATTTTCTGGTGATTCCCACTAGTTAAAACTTCAGGAACCTTCATTCCCCGAAAGTCTGCAGGCCGGGTATATTGTGGATATTCTAGCAAGCCATTACTAAAGGAATCGCCCATTGGTGAAGACATATTCCCCAGGACACCCGGAACAAAGCGGACAGTAGCATCAATCATTACCATTGCAGCTAGTTCACCACCAGTAAGAACATAATCACCTAATGATGCTTCATCAGTCACAAGGCTTCTAATCCGTTCATCATACCCCTCGTAATGACCACAGATAAAGGTAAGATGCTCTTCCTGAGATAATTCCTGAGCATAATCCTGATCAAACTTTCGCCCCGCAGGATCCATCAGGATTACCCTTCCTTTGGGATAACGATCCTTTGTCTCTTCATCAACTGCTGCCATTGCATCAAAAATTGGTTGCGCTTGGAGAAGCATTCCCGCACCACCACCAAATGGCGTATCATCAACCCGATTGTGCTTATTATCAGTATAATCACGAAAATCCGTTACCTTGATATCGAGGAAACCATTATCCTGTGCCTTACCAACAATTGATTCACCAAGAGTCGCCTGAAACATATCAGGAAATAGGCTTAAAATATCGATTCGCATTATTCAAGTCCCTCCAATAGTTCCACCTCAACTATGCCGTTATCCAGATCAACCTTTTTTACCACATCATCAATCTTGGGTAATAATAAATCGGCTTGATGTGGTCGTTGAACAACCCAAACATCATTGGCGCCAGGAGAAAGGATTTCCTTAATCTTTCCTAATTCACGACCATCGATCGTCTTAACGGTCAAGCCAATAATTTGGTGGTAATAATAACTACCTTCTTCGAGCGGTTGTTGATCCTCTTCACTAACTCTCAACTCATGATTGCGGAAGTTTTCAACATCATTAATATTGTCGTACCCAACAAACTTAACAAGAATTGAGCCTTTGTGTGGACGTGACGATTCAATTGTTAACTCTAACGGTTCTCCCTGTTGTTGATCTAAATAGAGTTTAGCCCCCTTAGCAAACCGCTCATCAATAAAGTCGGTAGTGGGGATTACCCGAACTTCACCACGGATTCCGTGAGTATTTACTATTTTTCCAACATTATAAAATTTCATTCAAATTCTCCTAAAATTGACAAAAACTCCCACAGATTAGTGTGGGAGTTTTTATTTTAGTGACGGTGGTCATTTATTAGTAACCGGACCTTTTTTGAATTGGAGCGTCGTGGACGTGCTCCTTCAACGACTGTACGCAGTGCTGAAGCAATATGTCCCTGCCGCCCAATTAAGCGACCAACATCTTGGGGATGAACATCAACAACGTACCGTTGAAAACGATCATCTTCAGACTTGGTAATTGTTAGAGCATCCGGATGTTCCAACAATGGAGTTACTAAACTACGAACCAGCCCTTCAATATTTGTCTCAGCCATGACTAAACATCACTACTTCTTAGCATACTTTGATTCGTGGAACTTCTTCATAACTCCAGCCTTTTGAAGCATGTTACGAACAGTGTCAGAAGGTTGAGCACCCTTTTGTAACCAATCCATAACGGCATCTTCGTCAAACTTGATTTCCTTAGGAGTGGTCAATGGGTTGTAAGTACCTAAAGAAGTAATGAAACGACCATCACGTGGTGCACGTGAGTCAGCTACAACAATACGGTAGAATGGACGCTTCTTTGAACCCATACGCTTTAAACGAATTTTAACGGACATTCTTTGCACCTCCCTATAAATTTCTTAACAGGTAATAATATACCAGTCTTCCAAAAGAATGTAAAGTATTTTTTCTTGACAGCTTAAATATTTTTCTTTTTCCTTATTCCAAGACCAAAACTAGTTAATAAACTAGCTAAGCCAAGTGCCATCAATCCCTTGTCTTGGTCAGTTCCAGTTTGTGGTAATTATTGCTGGTTGGCTATGACTAACGTTGCTTTAGGTTCAACTAACCTAGTCATTTCAGAAGAATTATTTGTTCCCGGCTGCGAAGGTGACTCCGGTTGTGGTTGTGGAGTCGGCGTTAGTTCTGACTCGGGTTCTGGCTGTGGCATTGGTGCCGGAGCCGGTGTATGTTCTGGTTTTGGATCTGACTGCGGTGTCGGCTGTGGCTCAGGGGTCGGTTTTGGATCCGGCGTTGGATCTGGCTGCGGTTTAGGGGTCGGTATCGGATCTGGAGTTGGTGTTGGAGCCGGTTGTGGTTGCGGTTTAGGATCTGGTACTGGGTCTTTAATATAGATAACTGTTTTTTCGATATTGCTATTTTCTGGAGCTACCTTAAATTCACTAATTACCTTTTGATCAGGAGTATAACCCTCAATTTCAGGTGATACTACTTTAGCAAACGTTCCTTCTGCAGGTGTCCAGTCGTTCCAAGTAGTACCTTCGGCTGTCTTAGAACCATTTCGCGTAAAGGTAATTTGTTGTGTTTGGTCTTCTGCCGCTTTGGTTCCATCTTGATAAACATAATGAATTGTTTCAGTAACTGTTGTGCTATCTTTTACTGGCTCTGGATCTGACTGTGGCTTTGGATCCGGTTGAGGATTTACTGGAGTCGGGTCACTATTCTTGACATACACAACATATTCAACAAAATCAGCATGCGGGTATGCAAATTGGCCCTCATTACCAATCTGGGTAATTTTTTCTCCGCTGTAAGTTGGTTTACCATTAGTCTGCATCTTACCGAGATAAGCCGAATAATCGGTTACCGTAGGAATATTAAGATCAGTGAAGTAATTATCTGTACTAAACGAACCATTTTCCCCAGTCTTACTTGTAAAAGTGACCTGGCGAACGGTATCAGGAATAGACTTACCACTATTGTCCAGCATCTGATTACCGTCTGCATCAACATAATGGATCGTTTGGTTAACGAAACCGTAATATGTTAGATCGACATATGCCTTATTGGTTGGCTTCGCATCAGTAGTGCTCCCGATCCAATAGCCCCAATCCGAATCATATTCGGGATCAGAATCACCTTGACCTTTCACAGTAGCATGCCAAGGATGCGCATTCATATAATCAAATACTGCCTTATTTTGAATCTGATAACCGCTTAGCCAGCCGTCAACCCAATTGTTATTATAATTAACCTTACTACGATCCTCATTGTAAGAGTTAATTCCTTTACCTGGCATTAGCGCAACTTGATCAGTGGGCTTCCACGTGATTAATGTTATTGCCGAAGTTCCATCATCGGAAGTTGCCCTAAATCCCTTGTAATCTCCATCAATCGTCACATGGTAAGTTAATTGATTATCACCATTATTTGAAACCGCGACATTGATTTTGGGCGTTGTGTAGGCAAATTGATCCGAGAGGTAATAGTCCTCGCTAGCGATTTGATCACTAAGGTATGATGAAGCATTATTACCAACCGGAACAATGTTCTTCTGTAATTGCTTTTTCAAGTCTTCTGCACTTACAAAACTAGTCTTAACATCCTCGTTACTAGCCGGTTTCGTTACGGTTATTGTAAAGTCCCTTTCTAAATTCTTTAGTGAGATTCCCACGCTCTGAGTTGGATCAACAATTTTAAGATACCCTTTATCCCCAATTTTTATCCATGTGTGGGCCTGAATACTACCAGTTTGCGAATTCTGAACGATCTTATCTGCAACCGCAATTTCACCAGTCCCCTGCTTTTTAGGGACAACATTTAAACTAATACCGCTAGAAAACGTCTGAGCACCAATCTTCAAGTCGTCGCTCGGCGTATACTTTGAAGATGACGGGTTATTGCCATAAAGAGAAATCATCTCACTAGGTTTATGAGCACTTCTTTCACCATTACCACTCGGATTGTACCAAGTTAAGTTTGCGCTAACCGTTAACTTCTTATTCTTACCGGGATTCTTTTTAACATACTCACTTAGGGCATTATTAAATATAATTTGGTAATAACCGTTGCTTCCAAGGTTGGCAAGTTCCTCGTTATTGTTATTATCAATCACACTCCAACTAGGCTTACCCGATCCTGAATACTGAGGAACTGATTGCTTATAACTTTCAGTATTTCCTGCAGGAATCAGGTAACCAACAATTATTCCCTGATAATAAATTGGTGTCTGATTATCTTTATTCACCGCACCATAACTAAAAATATAAGTCTGATTATCAACTGTGGTATAGGGAAGTCCTAAACTGATGTCAAGATAATCACCATTTTTGATTCTGCTAATCTCGTCAGCAGCTACGGATAGCTCTAGGTGAAGGTTAGTTGTCCCCCGTTGTCCTGTTTCCTGGTTTCCAGTAGTTTCAGTAACATCATGGGTAACGACATTAATTGACTTACCAACCTGGTCGTTAATTGAAGTGGTTAGTTTAACCGCCGTAACCGCTTGCTGCGAGCTATTACTCGAAGCAGGTGATTCTGCTGGTGTTTGTCCCTGCTTTTGTGTTATCGAAGTCTCGGTTGGTGCTTGATTATTTTTCAAGGTAACTGAATTAGTCGCGTTATTATCTGAAGCTTTATCAGTTTGACTACTCTCCTGATTAACTTGCCCAGTAGCAGTATCAGCCTGTGCTTTCGTGGTCATCCCCATTAAAATTGACGTTGATAGCAATACAGAAGCAACCCCTACACTTAACTTCCGTAATCCATAATGCAGAATCAACCGTTCCTGCTTTGTCATTAAGTACTTTTTGTTTCCCTTTGAAACCATATTAATCACTCCACTTATCGGCTAGATTTCTCTATATAGCTTATAGTTTCAGAAAAAAGCTGATTGCAGATCCCCAAAACACCGTAATTTTAGCCCTTTAATTTTTCGATAGCAAGGTGACTATTTTTAAATCAATCAATTGATAATTAGGAAAATTGGAATTTGATAATTAATCGACTTAATTAGCTTTTCACGATCAAGGTTAATGTCTATTAAAGTGCATATTAGTTTGTAATTTAAATGAATTATTTTCTTTATAATAATTCAAAAATAATAACCGGTTAGTTAATCACTTATCACCCTTAACTAACCGGTTATTGTTTATCTAATGTTTTTTCCGCAATTTCCGTAACTTCTTAATCCGCTTTTGCTTATCCTTTTTCATCTTCCGTGCCATATGGCTCATAGCCATTTGCCCCATTCGGCCACCAGGCATTCCCGGCATTTGTCCACCGAACATATTTTGCATCCCATTAAAATTACCATTGGTAACTTGCTTCATCATCTTCCGCATCTGGTTAAATTGCTTAATCATTCGGTTAACTTCCACAATCGGCCGACCAGCCCCAGCCGCTAACCGCCGACGCCGACTTGGATTCATCAAGTCAGGATTCTCCCGTTCTTCTGGAGTCATGGAATAAATGATAGCCCGAATATGATCCAATTGTTTTGGATCAAGGTTTAAGTTCTTTAATGCAGGATTATTAGCCATTCCAGGCATCATTTTAATGATGTTCTCTAATGGCCCCATCTTGGTTACTTGATCCATCTGTGATAAGAAGTCGTTGAAATCAAAGGTATTTTCACGCATCTTATCCATTGTTGCCTGAGCCTGTTCTTCATCGAAATCCTTCTGGGCCTTTTCGATTAGGGTCATCATGTCCCCCATCCCCAGAATTCGTGAAGCCATCCGGTCTGGGTGGAAGACATCAAGATCCTCCATCTTTTCCCCTTCACCGACGAACTTAATTGGCTTACCAGTAACGGCACGAATTGACATGGCAGCCCCACCACGAGTATCACCATCAAGCTTAGTTAATACTACACCGGTAATATCTAGTTTATCGTCAAATCCCTGAGCAGTATTAACCGCATTTTGCCCCGTCATTGAGTCAATTACCAGCAAGATTTCATTAGGATTAACAAGCTGCTTAATGTTTGCCAACTCATCCATCAATTGCTCATCAATTTGCAGACGACCAGCAGTATCAATAATTACATAGTCATTATGATTTTGCTTGGCAACTTCCATCCCTTGGCGAACAATTTCGACTGGGTCAACGTCAGTTCCCTTTTCAAAAACCGGAACATCAATCTGGTCAGCAACCTGCTTTAACTGGGTAATTGCGGCAGGCCGATAAACATCGGCAGCAATAAACAGTGGTCGCGCCTTGTCTTCATTCTTCAAGCGGAGGGCTAACTTACCAGCAGTTGTCGTTTTACCGGCCCCTTGAAGACCAACCATCATGATAACGGTTGGAATATGAGCGGCTTTATTAAGCGGCACCGCTTCTTCACCCATTAATTCGGTTAACTCTTCATTAACAATTTTAACAATTTGTTGAGCTGGATTTAATCCCTTGAGGACTTCTGCACCAGCAGCCTTTTCCCGAACCTTCTTGACGAAATCTTTTACAACAGCGAAGTTAACATCGGCTTCTAGTAACGCTAGCCGAATTTCTCGCATCGTTTCACGGAGGTCAGCTTCGGTAACTTTGGGCTTCCGTCGTAGTTTCTCCATCGCCTTTTGCAGACGATCTGTTAATCCTTCAAATGCCATCTTTTATTCTTCCTCCAAATTTTCCAAACGACCCACGAGTTTATTCAACTGTTGATCATCTGGATAATGTTGTTTAACGTATTGCTGAATTTCATCAGCCTGCTTATTTCGCGCTTGAAACTCAGCGTCTAAATGCAACTTAGCTTCATAAGCTTCTAAGATCTTTTCAGTCCGTTTAATATTATCATAAACTGCCTGACGACTTACGTTGAAGTTTTCAGCGATCTCGCCAAGTGAAAAATCATCAGCATAATAAAGCTCAAGATACTGGTTCTGTTTCTCCGTTAAGAGCGGTTGATAAAACTCAAACAGCGAATTAATCCGCTCGTTTTTTTCAATCTCCATCAGCAACTCCTTAACTAATTAACTTCAACTAAATCCTTAAATAGTCCATAAACAAATTCACTCGCATCGAACTTCTGCAGATCAGTAACCTTTTCACCTAGACCAACATACTTCACTGGAAGATGAAGTTCATTCCGGATAGCTAAGACAATTCCACCACGGGCAGTCCCGTCAAGCTTAGTCAGGACAATTCCGGTAACATCCGTACTTTCCTTAAATAATTTTGCCTGGTTCAAAGCATTCTGACCAGTTGTTGCATCCAAGACAAGGAGAACTTCGTGCGGAGCATCAGGAATTTCACGAGTCAAGATCCGCTTCATCTTGGCTAATTCCTTCATCAAATTAACCTTATTCTGTAATCTTCCCGCAGTATCAACGAATAGAATGTCATAATTCTCTTTCTTTGCCTTTTGAACGGCATCAAACACAACTGCAGCCGGATCACCATTCTCTGGGCCAGTAACAATATCAACGCCATCACGTTTAGCCCAGACATCTAGTTGCTCGGTAGCCCCTGCCCGGAAAGTATCAGCAGCTGCTAAAAGGACTTTTTTACCTTGGCTCTTAAACAATGCTGCCATCTTCCCAATAGTAGTTGTCTTCCCAGCACCATTGACACCAACAAACATGATCACTGTTGGTCCTTCCTTAGCGAAGTTCAGGTCAGGCTTTTCATCTTTTCCTGCTTGATCATATAGCTCAACCATTTTTTCAATAATCACGTTAGAGACTTCTTGTTTACTCTTGGCATTTTCTAACTTTACCTCTTCACGAAGTTCATCACTAAGTTTCATTGCCATATCGTAACCAACATCAGACTCAATCAGTAGATCTTCCAGATCATCAAAGAAGTCCTCATCGACATGACGGAAATTAGCTAAGAAACGGTTAAGCCGAGCACCAAATCCCGTCCGTGACTTTTCTAGTCCTTGATCATACTTTGCTGCTGTACTTTCCTCATCAACAGTTTCGTCATCACTTACAGCCGTTGATTCTTCGGCTTCTTCCTCAGCATTATCACTCTTAACTTCACTCTCTGGTGTAGGAGCCGACACTTCGGCTACTTGAGAACTACTTTCTGTTGTTGGAGTCTCTTCTTCTGGTTCATCATTTTGACTTGTGACTGTTTCTTCTTCAACAGCACTTGCTGATTCAGCAGTTTGCTCAACAGAAGATACTGGAGTTGTATTATCGGAAACCTCTTCATTTTGAGGTTGCACATCTGCAGTTGCAGAGGAATCTTGATCAACCTCAGTAGCTTCTTCCTGTGCTACGGATTTACTACTAGCATTTTGTGAAGTTGTTGCTACCTCACTATCAACTTCCTGATCCTTGGCCTCTTCCTGTTGAGGATGTTCTTCTTGCTTATCTTCATGCTTCTTATGCCGACGAAAAATATCAAATAATCCCATAATTTACGCCTTCTTCCTAGTTGTTTGAACTTTCTAAGGTATCGATCACATCAACGGAAACCATTCTGGATACTCCTGACTCCTGCATTGTTACCCCATAAAGGACATTGGCATTCATCATTGTTCCCTTACGGTGAGTAATGACAATAAATTGCGGACCATCATTTCCAAAATGACTCAGGTAGTTAGCAAAGCGCTGCACATTGACTTCATCAAGTGCTGCCTCAGGTTCATCGAGAATTGCAAATGGTACTGGCCGTACTTTGAGAATTGCAAATAATAGGGTAATTGCGGTTAATGCTTTCTCACCACCTGAAAGAAGACTCATTCGCTGATTCTTCTTCCCGGGTGGCTGGGCCATAATATCAATTCCCGTCGTCAAAATATCATGGGGATCCGTTAAAACTAACCGCGCATGACCACCAGCAAAGATCTGCTGGAACGTCTGGTCAAATGCAGCTGAAACCTTATTAAACGTTTCGCTAAACCTTGTTTTAACTTGCTCGTCCATTTCATCCATTGTTTCATTTAATTGATCACGCGAAGCCAATAAATCTGCTTGCTGAGTTGATAAGAAATCATACCGTTCCTTAACACGCTTATATTCAGCAATCGCCCCAGTATTGACTTCACCAAGATCAGCTAATCCCCGCTTTAATAGTTTCAACTTAATCTTCAGTTGATCATCTGGAAGGTCGCTAATCTTTTCTTTGGCCTCACCAATGGTCATTGAATACTGTGAACTCAAATGATTCAAGTAACTATCCAACTGTGATTCATGACGAATCCGTTGAGCATCTAAATGGTTCAGTTCATTTGTTGCCGCTGATAATAAATCGCGCAACCGGTTATGCCCTTCTTCGGCATTATCAACCTGTTTACTAAGCGAGTTTAACTCCTCTTTAGCCGCAACTAACTGTTGTTTGACAGTTGCCAACCGCCGAATAGCATCCTGCAAAGCCGTTTCGTTTGACTCGTTATCTGCATGATCACTATTAATTTGTAAATTAAGTCGTTGAATTTGTTGTTCAAGGTGATCAGCATTTATTTGCAGTGAGTTTTTCTCCTGTTGCAGAGCATGACAGTTACTCTTAAGCTGTTGCAATCGTTCCTGAGCAACTGCAATCCACTGCTCCATCTGATGAAGCTGCTGACTTTGCGCCGATTCGTCACTTTGTAACTGCTTAATTTGTTCCTGTAATTCAATAGTCCGTTGCTTATTAATATCAAACTGTTGCTGAGCATCTTTCAGCTGCTGAGTATTTTGCTGTACTTTTTGCTCGTAATCAGCGTGTTGATCATCCTGCTGACCCGATTGAAACTTAAGAGCGGATACTTGACGTTCAATTGCTTGATACTGGCTTTGCAACACTTGCTGCTGCCCTGTTGCAGAATGAAGCTTTTCACTTGCTTGGTGTAAATAAGTCTGTAAATCAGTTACCTGCTTATCAATTTCTTTTTGGGTAGCCTGCAATTGGGCAACCTGTTTTTCCAACTGACTTGCTGTAACCTGCTCCTTATTAAGGGCATTTTGCAGCTGGCTAGCTAACTGCTTTTGGCTAAGTAGACCAATTCGCTGGTGATGATTGGCACCCCCGGTCATTGATCCACTAGCATTAATCAATTGACCATCAAGCGTTACCACCCTGACATAGTGATGACCGTGTCGAGAAATCTCTGTTGCATGATCAAGATTATCAGCTACAACCGTATTTCCGAGAAGATGTTGTGCAACCACATCATACTTAGGATCATAATTGATTAATTCAGTTGTCCGACCAACATATCCAGGTAGCGATCGTAATTGGTTAAAAATCGATGAAGTCTGATAATGCCTTAACGTATCAAGGGGCAGGATGGTTACACGCCCCGCACGACGACGGACCAAATAATTAATGATCTGCTTAGCAGTCGACTGGTGAGCGACTACCAGTTGTTGCAACTGACTACCAAGGACTGTCTCAATTGCAGTTGTATATTTTTCAGGAACATCTAATAGCTCGTTTACAGCACCGTCAAGCCCCGAAAACTGTTGCCGTTGCTTCAAAACATTTTGAACGCCCTGATAATATCCAGAGTATTCTTCTTGCATTGAATGATAATTTTTCAGACGTGATTGAAGCGAATGAACATCCCCAAGTGATTGGTACCAAGAACGTTGAGCTTCTTGATACTGTCTCTGGACGCGTTCCTGCTTCTCCTGCTGACTTCTTAACTGGCTTTGAAGTTCGGTAACGTGAGCTTGTTGGGCCGTTGCTTCTTTTTTTGCCGTTGCTTCCTGAGCTTTAATTTCAGCTAATTGTTCTTGAGCAGCCTGAAGTTCAGCATTGCTTTGCTGCTGTGCGTTAATGGTTTGCTCATGATTACTTTTCAGAAAAGCTTGCTGATTTTGCAGGGTTGTAATTTGTTGCATTAGGTCAACTTGATTTCCCCGCAATTTTTCTAGCTCTTGATTAACGTGCTGAATCCGTTGACCACTAGTCATTTGCTTGGCAACAGCCAATTCTTCCTGGTGATTAACAATTTTCTTTTTTTGTGACTGAACCTCTTCATTAGCCTGGGTTAATTTTTGGTCAATTTCTATTTGTTGCTGTTTAAGCTCCTGCAGTTGGTTAGTTAGCCGTTCCCGTTCCTGAAGCTGTTGCTCACGCTTGATTGAGGACACAGATTGCTGATTTTGCAATTTACCAATCATTTCGGTAGTCGTCAGAATTTTGGCCTGTAATTGGTCTTTTTGCGTCTGCAAATTACCTTGCTGACGCTTTAACTGGTTTAACCCTGCAGTTGATTTAGCAAGCTGGGCCGTATAATCACTGACCAGCTTTTGATCAGCCGCTAGCTTAGCTTTCAGATTCGTTAATTCCTTACTAGTTTGATCATAAAGACGCACTGTCTGGGTACGGTCGAGAAGATCATATTGTCCCTTTTGCTCTAAATAATCCTCAGCAAGGGCACTTTCATCAGCTAATGGTTCCAGCTGGCTCGTCAACTCAGCAATAATATCGTTAACCCGATTAAGGTTATCCATGGTTGCGCTGAGCCGTTTTTCGGCGGTATCCTTATTCTTCTTGTATTTTGCAACTCCAGCCACCGCTTCAATAATTGAACGACGATCCGCTGGCTTACCGTTAAAAATCGCTTCAATTTGTCCCTGGGAAATAATGGAGAAGGATTCCCGACCTAATCCAGAATCAATGAAGAGATCGGTAATATCTTTTAAGCGAACCTCTTGACCATTAACCAAGTACTCACTATCACCATTGCGGTATAGTTTCCGGGTAATTGTTAATTCAGTAAAGTCACTAGCAAGGTAATGATCACTATTATCAAATGTGATTGATACAAGTGCTCGGTTAAGCGGCTTCCGGTCACTAGAACCGTTAAAAATAACATCAGCCATTTTATCGCCACGAAGTTGATGAGCAGATTGTTCACCCATTACCCAGCGAATTGCTTCGATAATATTACTTTTCCCACTTCCGTTAGGGCCAACAATTCCTGTCATTCCTGGTTCAAACTTAATTGTCGTCTTCTGAGCAAAGGACTTAAAGCCATCCAATGTTAGAGATAATAACTGCATAGTGCCTACTTACCTTCTTGACGGAGTTTATTAAGTGCTTGACTTGCTGCTTGCATTTCAGCGTGTTTCTTAGAGGAACCTGTTCCCTCACCGATTACCTCTCCATCAGCTGAAACGTTTACCTTAAATTCTGGATCATTTTCCGTTCCCGATTCCTGAAGAAGATGGTATTCAATGTCAACATCACCATCGCGCTGTAAAAATTCCTGAAGACTTGTTTTGGCATCAACAGCATGGTCAAACCAACCCAGATCAAGTTTAGGAAAAATCACTCGTTGGACAAACTTTTCAACGGCAGGCCGCCCTTGATCAAGGTAAAGTGCACCGATAAACGATTCAAAAATATCACAGAGTAACCCTGGACGTTGACGAGCACCAGCCATCTCTTCACCGTGACCCAAACGAATATATTGATCGAAATGACACTCTTTTGCAAATTTAGAAAAACTGTCTTCACAAACCATTGCGGCACGTAAACGAGTCAATTTCCCCTGGGGTAATTCTGGAAAACGCTTATAGATGTATTCGGAAACAATTAATTCCAACACAGCATCGCCAAGAAACTCAATCCGTTCATAAAATTTAAGCCCTTGATGTGGGTGCTCATTTACGTATGAAGCCTGAGTAAATGCTTCCGCAAGCAAATCGGGATTGGTAAAATGAATATCAAATTCCTTGGCCAGGTAGTCTTGTAAATTCTTAATAGTAAAAACTTCCTTTCTTTTCATTAAAGATGTGAAAAAAGCCGCGATAAAGTACAAGCCTTCATCGCGGACCTCAAAGAATTATTAATCAGCGGTATGTTCGGCAATGTAGTCAACTACTTCACCAATCGTACTTAACTTTTCAGCATCTTCATCATCAATTTCTTCACCAAACGTATCCTCAAGCTCAAGGACAAATTCAACAAAGTCAATTGAATCAGCGTCTAAATCTGTTTTTAAATTTAATTCATCGGTAATTTTTGCCCGATCAACATCAAAATGATCAGCCACGATTTCTGAAACCTTATTAAAGATTTCCTGCTTTTTATCTTCAGCCATTGACTGTTACCTCTCTTTATTAGTTCGCTACTATTTTAGGCGTTTTTTGTCTTCTTGTCTACTCATTGTTTTGGTTAAAAAATTTAACGGTTTCATCAATGACACCAGTTTTTAGCATTGTCCGAATCTGACTAATGGTATTTTTAACGGCTGTCGCGTCTGATGAGCCATGTGTTTTAACTACGGGAGCTTTTAAGCCCAGAAGAACGGCGCCACCATAAGTTGAAGCACTCATCTTCTGCCCAATCTGATGAAAGACTGGTTTCAACATTAGATAACCTAACTTAGCGCGGATACCACCATTTAGGATTCCATCCTTAATCAATGTCATCATCATTTTAGCGGTTCCTTCAGTTGCTTTCAATGCGGCATTAGCTGTCCAGCCATCACTAACAACGACATCAGCCTTACCAAATAAGAGATCACCAGATTCAACATTACCGATAAAGTTAAGTTCATCTTCTGCATTAAGCAGTTGCCAAACATCCTTATGGAGCTGATCACCCTTATCCTCTTCAGCACCATTATTAAGCAGTGCAATCCGCGAGTTAGCAACCCCAAGAACTTTTTCTGCATAAAATTTACCAAGGTAAGCAAACTGAACAAGATTCTTTTCTTTGCTTTCAGCGTTAGCACCGGTATCAAGGTAAACAAAATTTTGACGTTTAGATCCTGGTTTAGCAATGGGAAGGATACTTGTTAGTCCTGGCCGATCGATTCCATGAATTCGTCCAACAATAAAGATTCCTGCGGCCAGAACTGCTCCCGTATTACCAGCAGAAAAGAATGCATCTGCATCCCCTTCCTTAACAGCTTTGGCAGCCCGAACAATTGATGAATCTTTTTTCTTGCGAATCGCCCGGACTGGCTCTTCACCCATCGAGATTTCTTCAGTAGTTTCAACGATCTTCAAACGATCTTGATTTGTAATCACGGCTTTAATTTTATCCGGATTACCATAGAGATCAAAGGTCAAGTCAGGATACAAGTCCCGAGCTTCTTCGACCCCTTCAATAATTGCTTTAGGGGCATTATCACCGCCCATTGCATCTACAGCAATTTTCATTATATTAACCCTCCTAGTCAAAGTGTGTTTCAAGTTGGTTTCGTTTTAAGTAGAGAACTAGTGGCTGATTATCATCTACCTCATCCCAATGAGGAGTTGCTAATAGGTTAGTGGCATCTTCCTTAGCAATTTGTAAAATCTTCAAATCACCAATTGGATCACCAACCTTAAAATCAGGAAGTCCTGATTGCTTTGCTCCAAGGACATCTCCTGCTCCACGAAGTTCAAGATCTCGTTGGGCAACCTTAAAGCCATCAGTAGTTGCGACCATTGTTTTCATTCGTGCTGTTCCTTCATCTGTTTTTGGATCAGCAATTAATAAACAATAACTTTGCCGTTCACCTCGCCCTACTCTACCACGTAATTGGTGTAATTGAGCAAGGCCAAAACGATCAGCATTGTAGATAATCATCACGGTTGCATTAGGGTTATCAACACCGACTTCAACAACCGTTGTTGAAACAAGAACCTGGATTTTACCGTCTTGAAAGTCTTTCATTACTGCATCCTTCTCGTTCCCATTTAGACGACCATGTAAAAGGCCAACCTTATAATCCGGCTGAAAGTAATTAGCCAATCGTTCATAAAGATCAGTTGCATTCTGGACATCCAATGCTTCTGATTCTTCAATTAACGGACTAACAACATAAGCTTGTGCCCCGCTAGCCAATTGCTGACGAAGGAACTTTAACGCGTCATTGCTCTGCTTATCCTTTAACCAACGTGTTTCGATTGGTTTCCGTCCTGCTGGTAACTCATCAATTACTGACACATCCATTTCACCATATGAGGTAATTGCTAATGTCCGTGGAATTGGCGTTGCCGTCATGGCAAGAACGTCTGGATGTTCGCCCTTTTCTCGTAATTGTTGACGTTGGTTAACACCGAACCGATGCTGTTCATCGGTAATTACCAAGCCAAGGTTAGCATACTCTACGTCCGCTTGAATTAATGCATGCGTTCCAATTATTAAATTGATATCGCCCTTTTTTATTGCACTAACTAGTTCACGATGCTGTTTAGCAGTTAGCGAACCAGTAAGCAGCCCAACATGAACATGAGTATCCGCAAAAACTTTAGCTAATTTTTCCGCATGTTGGGTTGCCAAAATTTCAGTAGGCGCCATTAGGGCTGCTTGATAACCTGCGCTGATTGTCGCGTAAATGGCAATTGCAGCAACAATCGTCTTCCCAGAACCGACATCCCCCTGAAGAAGGCGATTCATCTGAATTGGTTGCCGCAAATCACGACAGATTTCATTGACGACCTTCTTTTGCGCATTGGTAAGTTCAAACGGGAGCCGAGAAATAAATTCTTTTAACTCGTCATTATGGTACAAGATTCGTGTGCCATCTTCTTGACGGTGTGCTCGTCTGATCGCTTGGAGACGCAATTGAAATAAGAAGAACTCCTCATATGCCGCGGTTCGTCGTGCAGCTTTAGCAACCATTTGACTTTCTGGGAAGTGGAGATCCTTAATCATTTCTCGCCGATCTAACAAGCGATATTTTTGGCGAAGAAAAGTGGGAAGTAATGTTGGGATAACCCGCTGATAATCTTCATACGCTTGACGGATTAACGATCTCAAGGTACTTTGCCGAAGATGCTTATTTGTCGGATAGATAGCACCAAATTCATTCTCTGGGGTTCCCGTTGTCGTTAATAGTTTAGTCCCGGTTACTTGTTGACGACTAGCATCCCACTTTCCCATTACGGTTACCTGGCGATCTAGCTCCACTTGCTTTTTTAAGTATGGTTGATTAAAGAACGTGGCCATGACCACTTGCTGACCAACCTGCAACCGAAAGCTCAGCCGATTTCGACGGTAACCAAACCGGCTAAATAAGGGTTCTGAAACAATCTTTCCCTTAATAGTTACCCGTTGCTTATCCTTAACCGCACTTAAATCGTTCGGTGTAAAATCATCATACCTTGTCGGGTAGTATGTTAGCAAATCTTCAATCGTATCGATATTCAAAGTTGCTAAATCAGCCACCCGTTTAGGACCAACTCCTTTTAACACCGAAACTGGATCCTGAAGACTTTTCATCATCCTCCCTCCCCACTGTAAAAAGAGTTGGATGGACATCAGTTGACTGGTGTTCTGCATCCAACTCCTTAATTTAAATTATTCGACAGAAATCAAATATGGATATACCGGTTGGCCACCTTCATAGATTTCGGTTTCCAATTCATCATCCATTTCTTCAACAGCAGCCTTAATTTCTTCAGCTGTCTTTTTATCGCCGTCTTGTCCATACAGAATTGTGACAATTTCACTGTCTTCATCAAGCATCTTTTTAACCATCTTGATAGCAGCTTCCTTGAGGTCTGGATCGGTATCAACAATCTTTCCGTCAACAATTCCCATAAAGTCATCTTTCTTAATCGTTTGACCATCAATTTCTGTATCCCGAATGGCATTAGTAACCTCACCGCTCTTAACTGCGGAGAGATTAGCTTCCATATTCGATTGATTATCTTCTAACGATGCTTCTGGATTATATTCAAGAAGTGCAGTCATTGCTTGAGGAATCGTCTTACTATGAACCACGGTAGCTGGAATATCTGTAATGTCAGCGGCCTGTTCTGCTGCCATAAAGATATTGCCGTTATTTGGCAAAACAATTGCTTGCTTGGCACCACTATTATTAATTGCATCCGCAATATCTTGAATGCTTGGGTTCATCGTTTGTCCACCCTTAATAATATGGGTTACGCCAAGACTCTTTAACAGTTTAGCAATTCCATCACCAGACGTAACCGCAATTACAGCAGTTTCTGGCTTAGGCTTAGCTGCTTCACGGGCTTTGTCAATTGGTGTTTCTGAGCGTTCCGCTTCTTCTTCGTCGTGTTCCATAATCTCTTCTTGTTGCCAAACCATGTTATGAATTTCAATGGTTTGAAGATCACCGAATTGCTGACCCCATGATAAAACTTCGCCAGGATGTTCAGTATGAACATGGACCCGAACAACAGAATCATCGTTTAAGACAAGAAGACTGTCACCCATTTTGGCAAGGTAATTGTAGAAGGTGTCATAATCGAACTTTTGCTTAACCTGTTTCCCCTTACCAATTCGCACAAGCATTTGCGTACAATAAGTATATTGAATATCTTCTGGATTTAATTTCCCCTGGACGCTTTGGTGATCCATTGCTTTAACCATTTCATCAACTTCAGCGTTGTCAGGCTTGTAGCTATCGTCCTTATCAACCTTACCACTCAAGGCTTCATCAAAAGCCTGAAGAACAAAAACAAGCCCTTGACCACCAGAGTCAACAACCCCGACCTGCTTAAGAACAGGCAATAATTCAGGGGTTTTCTTAAGAGCAACTGTTGATGCCTCATAAATTGTATGCATAATTTCGACGATATCGTCGGTCTGCTTGGCCTTTTCTAATCCCGCTTGTGCTGATTCACGGACAACAGTTAAAATTGTTCCTTCAGTTGGCTTCATAACAGCCTTATATGCAACCTTAGCACCATTGGCATAAGCTTCAGCAAAATCATGGGCGTCAAGAACTGCTTTCCCTTCTGCTCCCTTAGCAAAACCGCGGAAGATTTGTGAAAGAATCACTCCGGAGTTTCCACGGGCACCCATTAAAAGTCCCTTAGCTAAGGCCCCAGCCAAATCGCCAACCTTAGTACTATTTGCGTTGCGTTCGTACTTGGCACCACTAGCCATTGAAGATGTCATGTTTGTCCCCGTATCACCGTCAGGAACAGGGAAAACATTCAGTGAATTGATAAATTCAGCGTTTTTGCTCAGCTTACTAGCAGCAGCTTGAACCATTTTGCCAAATTCAAGATTCGTAATTTCAGTTACAGCCAATTATCTTTCCTCCTAGTAACGCAAATTAATCATCAAGTGAGCGAACACCTTGAACACAAACATTAACCGAGTTTGCTGTAATGCCAAGCATCGATTCAAGGTTGTACTTTACCTTTGATTGAACACTCTTTGAAACTTCCGAGATCTTAGTACCATAACCGACGATGATGTTCACATCAATGGCAACACCGTTATCTTGCTGACGAACAACAACCCCGCGACTAAAGTTTTCACGACGCAGGATTTGGTTAACACCATCGCGAAGTGGATTCCGTGATGCCATTCCAACCACACCATAGTTATCAGTAGCAGCGCCACCAACAACTGCTGAAATTACGTCATTGTTGATATCGATCATTCCAGATTGTGTTTTAATTTTAACCGCCATCATATGGCCTCCTTATATTGGTCAATCAATGCTCTATCATATAAAACGAGTATTGTTTAGCAATCATACTGTTAAAAACTCATATTAATAATACCATAGCAGACGAAATGAAAAAAGTCGTCTACTAATAATAGTTAATGGCATATACTATTTTTAAAATAAAAAATAAGTCGCTCATCACTGAACGACCATATTTTCTGATTTAATTAAACCCGAGTCACTTTACCGGACTTCAGTGTACGTGCTGAAACGTAAACCTTCTTAGGCTTGCCGTTAACCAAAATGGTTACCTTTTGCAAGTTAGGCTTCCAGCTACGACGACTTGAGTTAAGGGCGTGAGAACGCTTATTACCAAAGCGTGTCCGTTTACCGTTGATAAAATCTTTAGCCATTGGTGGTACCCTCCTCTTCTCATCTATGTTTTTTCGTTTTTACGCATCTGCGCTATAACTCACTTAAACAATTTACCATAGGCTGAGTAACAATGCAACAGTTTTCTTTCAAGTAATTTTCCTTGACAGGCTACTTAATTATTAAGTCACGTGACTTAATCACAGCCACAATCCCTGATTGGAAGCTAAAATGGTTTACTTTCCCATTAAACTCATTGCTTGACCAACAGAAAGGAGTAGATGAATTCCAGTTAGTTAGCGGGTATTTTTCATCAACCAATGTTAATCCAGTTACTGGCGTTAAATTGACAAAAGCAAGGTACTTAAAACCCGTCTCAGCCTTAATCTCATATTCTCCCGGAAAATAGTAATCAACAATATTCTGCTTATCTATAAATTGGATTTTTTCTAAATAACCTTTGAATTCCTTTTCTAATGGCAAAAAGAGGTTGCTCAAATATTGATCTAGCCGTCCGCCAGTTGCACCAAAAATCGTAATTTGATCCGGATTGTAAAGTTCGATTGCGCTTTTCATACCAAGTTGCGTATCAGTATAGTCTTTTACAGGAGGGAAAAGGTGAATATCATTAATTGCCTTTTTCACCCGATTAAATTGTTGATCATTTGTTGAATCAAAGTCACCCACAGCAACTGCTGGTGTTATTCCTTCATTTAGCAAACGGGTCGCGCCAATATCGACCCCGACCCATTTTTCATTTTGCCGTGCGTGAACTTCTGATAGTGGAATTAATGAGTCAGGTCCACCCACCATAATATTTACCCGCATTAATTTCTCCTTAATAAAGAAAAGGGACTGTGACATAAGTACTTTTACCAAGTTCAAATACGAACAGCGCGGTACGCAAATGGGTTCCAGTGTCCAGTATAACCGAACTCTGGAACCCTATTTGCGCTCGCGGGGGCGTGAAAACGAAGTCATAAATGACTTCTGTCACGCTCCCTTTTCTACTAATTATTTAGCTGCATCCCTTAACGCCTGAATCCGCTTAGCAGGATCATCAACGTTGTATACATATGAGCCAGCAACGGCAACAGTTGCTCCAGCTTTATAGCAGTCTACAACAGTTTGATTGTTAACACCGCCATCAACTTCGATGTCAAAGTCATATCCCTTATTCTTCTTAATTTGGTTAAGCTGAGCAATCTTTTCTACAGTTTCAGGAAGAAACTTTTGACCACCAAAGCCAGGGTTAACGGTCATCACTAATACTTGGTCAACCATGTGAAGAACTGGTTCAATCATGGCAACTGGTGTACCAGGATTAATAACTACTTCTGCCTTTACACCACCATTTTTTATAATTTGGAGTGCCCGGTGGATGTGTTGAGTAGCCTCAACTTGAACACCAATGATATCAGCACCAGCATCAATAAATGCAGGTAAAATGTGTTCAGGATTTTGAACCATCAAATGGCAATCAAGAACCATCTTCGTAATTGGACGAATTGCCTTTACAAATCCTGGCCCATAAGAAATACTTGGTACGAATGAACCATCCATCACATCAATGTGAAGATATTCGGCACCCGCCTTATCTACTTTTTCAATATCCCGTTGCAGGTTAACGTAATCAGCACTGAGAATCGAAGGTGCTACTTTAATCATTTTATCAATCCCTCATTTCTTATTCTTACTATAATCTGGTTTTTGGTTAGCAATTAGGTTATGAAATTGAACATAATCATCATACCGACTTTTCATGATTATACCATTTTTTACCGCATCTTTAACCGCACATTGAGGTTCTTTTAGGTGAAGACATCCCCGAAATTTACAATTAGCCGCTAACTCTTTCATTTCCGGGAAGAAATTTGGTAATTCTTCAACGGTCATGTCAAAAGTTTCATACGATGAAAAGCCAGGAGTGTCTGCAATCCAAGCACCAGCAACATTCAACAGACTAACCTTTCGCGTTGTGTGTCGTCCACGCTTTAATGCCGTTGAAATTTCACCAGTTGCTAAGCCTAGTCCCGGTGCAAGATGGTTTAAGAGTGTTGATTTCCCTGCACCTGTCTGTCCCATCATTGTAACGATTTGGCCCTTTAAAAGTTCTTTTAATTGATGCAGCTGATCTTCAGCAAATGCTTCCCGGTCAAAGAAGACCTGGTAGCCAATTTTTCGATAACCAGCAACGATCTCAGCCAGTTTTGCATACTCGTCATCACTAAGAAGATCAGTTTTTGAAAAGTAAATCACTGGAATAATTTTTTGTGCTTCGAGAGCAATCAGTTGCCGATCTAACAGATTAGTCGAAAACGTTGGCTTCTTAGCTGCCGTTACAACAACAGCAATATCAACATTAGCCACTGGCGGACGAACTAATTCGTTTTTTCGTGGTAAAACACGAAGAAGATAGCCATTCTCGAATTCAACCCGGTCACCAACAATTGGTTTAATTTTCCGAGCACGAAAATTCCCCCGTGCTCTTGTCCGGTGGATTTCACCGTCAGCCAAAATATCATAAAAGCCACTTAAAGATTGTTGTATTATTCCCTGTTTCACCTTTATCCTCCTTAAGCGGTAATGTTAGTTGCACTCATAATTGTTCGCCCGTTCCGCACAACCCGGTAAGCACCCATTTCACCTTGTCGAAGGGTAAATGGAACATTGATTGTCGTTTCCTGGTTAATTGTAATATCTTGATACTGCATAGTTAAATTATGCTGAGCATCCTTAATATAAACCTGAACACGGTTTTCTCGTTGACCGCCATTACCATCAAACGGGATATTGATCTGGATATTAGTAGTCTTGGTTTCATTTCCCGAATTTGCAACGGTCACTGTTAACGTATCATCACGGCTTAAAGTCGAACCAGCCTTTGGTGTCTGTGCAATTACGTGGTTCGTTGCAACCGTCTTGGATGTTTTTTCTTGGGTTGTTAACTGCAAGTGGTGTTCATTAGCAAATTTTTGGGCAACACTAACATCCTGGTTCTTAAAGTCAGGAATTTTAATCTGCGTCTTGCCTGCACTGACTTTAAAACGAATAGTATGGGATGCTGTAGCAACGGTCTTCCCCTTTGCGTAATTTTGTTTCATGATTTGCCCAGGATCAACTGTCTCCGAATGAACTTTGACTTGTTCAACACGAAATCCCTTAGCACGAAGATTACTTGCGACTTCACTGTAATCAGAACCAACATAATCAGCCATTGTCATCTGTTTAATACCCTGGCTAACCTTGAGATTAACATAGCTGTTAACCCGTGTCTTGTCACTGCCATTTGGCAAGCTACTAACTACATGATTCTTAGGAATACTTGAATTATATACCCGTGTAATGTTGCCAACCCGCAGATTATGCTTATGTAATGTTTGTTCCGCCTTTACTGCACTTTGTCCATCAACATCAGGCATCACTACACTTCGACCAAAAAACCACCAACCGCCAGAACCAGCCAAAATTAAAGCTACTATTGCAATTCCCGCCCAAATATATTTTTTATAGCGGTGCCAAATAGCTTCTTGCTTCTTTTGTGGCTGTTTTTTGGTATCTTGTTGTGGTTGCTTTTCATGGTGATTTGGTAATTCAATCACCTTAGTTTCACCGTCATCATCAGCATTAAATTCTAGTCGTGGTTCATGCTTTCTTGCCGGATCTAGGGACGTTCTCAAGTCTGCCGCCATCGCTGCTGCTGATTTGTAACGATCACTCGGATCCTTAGCAGTCGCTTTGATAACAACATTTTCTAATGACTGAGGGATTTCCCTATTAAAATCACGAACTGACGGGATGTTTTCCTTAAAATGCTTTAGGGCGATTGAGACAGCTGTTTCACCCTCAAATGGCACCTTCCCAGTTAATAATTCATAAAGAATAATCCCTAAAGAATAGATATCAGATTGCTTGGTTGCAATACTCCCCCGTGCCTGTTCAGGAGAAAGATAGTGAACGGAACCCATCAACGTATTCGTTTGGGTTAATGAGTCCTGATACGCAGCAACTGCTATTCCAAAATCAGTGATCTTAATGTTTTTATTTTTATCAATTAAAATATTTTGTGGTTTTAAATCACGGTGAATAATCCCATGATCATGAGCAGTTTGAACAGCAGATAAAACTTGTTCCATAATGTCGACTACTTGTGGTAGCGGTATTGGGAAATTTTTCTTAATATAAGCTTTTAGGTCCGTTCCCTCAACATACTGCATTACCATAAATTGCATTCCATGATCCTCACCAATATCATAGACACCAACAATGTGAGGATCATTTAATTGTGTCGCCGCCATCGCTTCTCGTTCAAAACGCCGTTGAGTATTTGGGTCATCACGTAAATCTAAGCGAAGAAGCTTAACCGAAACTTTACGATCAAGCACTTCATCATATGCTAAATAAACATTCGCCATTCCGCCTTCACCAAGCGTGCGAATAATCCTGTATCGTTTACCGATCTTATATCCAGGATTCATTTACTACCCCTCCTGGTCTTCTGCTAACCCAATCAGGACAGTGATATTATCAGGCCCACCAGCCTCGTTTGCCATTTTTACTAATTGCGAGCACTTCTCTGTTAATGAAAGATTTGATTCGAGTACCCTCATCATCTGTTCTCGGGTAATCATTTTTGATAAACCGTCAGAACACAGCAAAATTTGGTCACCAGCACCCAAGTCAAAGCGATTAACTTCAATTCTAGCATCAGCTGATACACCAATAGCACGAGTAATAATATTATTTTGTGGATAATTACGAGCTTCTTCTTCTGTAATGTCACCATGCTTGACCAGCTCATTAACTAATGAATGGTCGATTGTTACCTGCGTCAACAAGTCATCATGGAGAACATATCCCCGACTATCACCGATATTAGCAACTACCATTGCCTGATCAAAAATAATTGCGGCAACCAATGTAGTGCCCATCCCCTGATATTTTGGGTTTTCTTTTGATTTTTGTAAGATTTCGTCATTGATTAATTGGACCTCACGTGCGAACCACCGGATTGCTTCCAATGATGAGTTTGGTGAGGCCACTTGGAATTGACGACCAAGATGATCAACAGTAATTTGGGCAGCAACATCGCCACTTCTACCACCGCCGATTCCATCGGCAACGACCACCAAAAGAGTTCCATCAGGGGCAGTGAATTTGGCTACCCGATCCTGATTTTCCTTTCTTTGATGACCAATATCTGTTTGATAAGCAACTTTCATAAATAATGCTTTTCCCTTCTACAGATTTCGCTTAAGGCAACTAATAAAGAAGCCATCGGAACCGTAATCACTCGGCAGAATTGTTAAAGTTGCCGAATCTCGATCGTCCTTAAGAGCACGTTTTGTTACTGTTCGCTCCAGGGTAAAGTCTGGATGCGCTTGAAGAAATTCTTGAACGGTGTGTTCGTTTTCTTCAGTTAAAATTGTGCACGTGCTAAAAATAATTATACCGCCTTTTTTCACTTTTGGAGCAACAGCATTTAAAATTGCTAATTGAATTTGATGTAATTGCTGGCTGTCATGAGCAGTTTTAGTATAACGAATTTCTGGCTTACGCCGTAATAAACCAATTCCACTACATGGAGCATCAACTAAAATTCGATCGAATTCTTCATCGGCAAATTTGTCATTAACTTTCCGGGCATCAAGTGCTAACGGCTTAATAACGCTTTCTACTCCCATTCGTTGAGCATTTCTCTCAATTAGGCGAACTTTGTGTTGGTGAATGTCTAGAGCAACAACTTGACCACCCTGAGCAGATGAGAGCTGTTCAGCAATTTGAACCGTTTTGCCACCTGGTGCTGCACATGCATCAAGCACCTTAAATTGTGGATGAAGATCCATACTTTCAACTGCTAACATGGCACTTTCATCCTGAATCGTGATAATCCCATCCTTTAACAACGGGGAGTTAACAACATTTCCTGAAGTTACAACTAATGCATTAGCCGCAACCTGACTTTCAGCCGTTTCAATCCCTTCATCTAGTAATTGCTGCTTTACTGTTTCCAAATTACTCTTTTTAGTATTAACGCGAATAGAAACATGGGCAGGTTCATTAATTGCTTGCAAGATTTTTTCCGTTGTCTGTTCGCCATTTTCTTCAATAAATTTTTCAACTAACCATTGTGGAACACTTGCTTCAATTGATAATCGTTTTGCAACTGGCTTAATTGACGCAAGATCTGGAACTCCTTTTCGTAATGCAGAATGAAGGACTCCCGTAACAAACTTCCTAATCCCCGGATTTCCACGATGTTTAGCAATTTTAATCGTTTCATCAGTAATCGCCCAATCGGGAACCCGATCTAAATAATTATATTGATAAAGAGCTGTTAATAGGAGCGTTTCAACCCACGGATCCAACCGTTTACCTGGTGTCAAGGACTTTAGCCAATATTCTAAAGTAAGCTGGTGCTGGAGCGTTCCGTAAACAATTGTCGTTACCAGCCGCCGATCTGCAGGGCTTAAGTCATGTCGACGAAGTGTTTCGTCTACTTGAAGATTTGAATATGCCTTTGTTTTCCGAACTCGCTCTAAAGAAGTAAAAGCTAATTCCCGCGCATTTTGTGGGGTGAATTTAGTCATCAGTTACCACTTGCATCCCTTCCTTAATGTTTTGGTGACCATTTAAGTAAGCCGTAATATTCATCTTTTGTTTACCGGCAGGCTTCAACTCATTAATTTGATATGTAGTCCCCTTACCAGCAGCAATAACCAGATGGTGTTTGTCGACCCGAACAACCTTTCCTGGCTCCAACTCAGTTTTTTCAGCCAATGGTGTCACGTCATAAATTTTAGTTCGAAGGCCATCAATCTTCATGTTGCCAATTGGTGCAGGACGCAACCCACGAACCTTATCATCAATTTGCGATGCTGACATTGTATAGTCAATTTTCTCTTGTTCACTTGAAATATTTGGTGAGAAAGTTACCTTTTCCGGATCTTGTTTTTGTGGTTTAACATTTCCACTAATCAAGTCAGGTAGCGTATCTAACAAGAGATCCCGACCAAGGATACTCAACTTCTTAAACATTGTTCCGTTATCATCATCAGGTTCAATTGGAATTGCTCGCTGAGAAATCATATCACCAGCATCCATTTTCTTAACCATATACATAATTGTAACCCCAGTTTCCCGATCACCATTGATAATCGAATATTGAACTGGTGCACCGCCACGATACTTCGGCAGTAGTGAGCCATGGACGTTAATTGCAGCGATCTGCGCGGCATCGAGTAGCTTCGTCGGTAAGAACTGACCATAAGCAGCAGTAATTAGCAAATCAGGATGCAGTTCAATAATCTCTGTCATCTCTTGACTACCACTAAGCTTAGCTGGTTGTAAAACCTTAATTTGGTTTTCTACCGCAAGCTTTTTCACTGGGGATGGGGTTAAAACATGTTTACGGCCAACACGGTGGTCAGGTTGGGTTAAAACAGCTTTAACATCATATTCAGGCGCGTCAATAAGGCTTTGAAGAATTGGAACTGCAAATTCAGGGGTTCCCATAAATACGATTGATGTTGACATAAGTAAGTCATCCTTTCATTACATAAAATATTGTGGATCTGGATCAATTGAAATTTGAACATCATTTTTTCCCTTACTCTGGGTTTCTTGAAGAATTTTTTGTAAGAGCGAATGCAAATATTGATCCTGCTTATATTTGATTACAATTTGGTAGTAATATCGCCGTTTCATTCGCGCGATTGCCCGCGGCGTCGGCCCAAGAATAATTGTTGAGGGCATCAGACTTTTTGTTAGCTGTTCTTTAATTTGCGCCATTGCACGTGCAGCAACTGCTTCATCTTCATGACTCGCCATTAAGCGAACAGTGAAGTAATACGGAGGATAGCCGGCTTGGTGGCGCAATGTCATCTCCCGCTTAAAGAATCCTTCATAATCGTTTTTTTGAGCAAATTGGATAGCGTAGTGGTCAGGATTATAGGTTTGAATTACTACTTCCCCCTTCTTATCTGCTCGTCCAGCCCGTCCGCTAACCTGGCTTAGCAGGTCAAACGTTCGTTCACTTGACCGAAAATCGGGAAGTCCTAATCCAGTATCCGCGTTAAGGACTCCCACTAAGGTAACATTGGGAAAATCAAGTCCCTTAGCAATCATCTGGGTTCCCAAGAGGATATCAGCCTGATGCTGGCCAAACTGCCGCAAAAGTTTTTCGTGCATTCCTTTTCGTCTGGTGGTATCAACGTCCATCCGAATAATACGTGCTTGAGGAATTAAACTAGTCAGCTCCCGTTCGACTTTTTCTGTCCCCGTCCCGTAGTAGCGGATCTCACGACTACCACAATGAGGGCAAAAACGGGGGATCGGTTCCTCATGACCGCAATAATGACATTTCATCGTGTGACTATCCATATGGAGGGTTAAAGAAATATCACAGTTAGGGCACTTAAGGACTTCCCCACAATCACGACACATCATAAACGATGAAAAGCCCCTTCGATTAAGCATTAAAATACTTTGTTCATTTTTTGCCAATCGATCAGTTAACTTAGTTAAAAGTTCACGAGAAAAGTTACTCTCTCCCCTCTCCTTAATCTCAGGACGCATATCCACCACTTTAATGGGTGGCAAGGGACGTTTATTTACCCGGTGCTTTAATTGAAGAAGTTGGTAAACCCCCTTCATTGCTCGTGCCCGGCTTTCTAAGCTTGGGGTAGCAGATCCAAGAACAATCGGGGCATCATTATACTTTCCCCGCCACTTTGCAACTTCGCGAGCGTGATAACGAGGAGCCTCATCTTGTTTATAGCTTGATTCATGTTCCTCATCTAAAATGATCACACCAATATTAGTCAAAGGAGCAAATATCGCAGATCGCGCACCAACAACAACTTGAGCCTCTCCACGATTAATCCGTCGCCACTCGTCAAAACGCTCCCCAGCAGAAAGTCCACTATGAAGGACCGCAACTTTTGAACCAAAGCGACGACGAACCCGGTTCACGATTTGAGGAGTTAATGAGATTTCTGGAACAAGCATTAACGCTGTTTTATGATTTTGAAGTGCTTTAGCAATCGACTGGAGATAAACCTCGGTTTTCCCGCTACCCGTCACTCCTTCAAGAAGAAAAACGCGACTCTGAGAATCATCAATTGCCTGCTCAATCTTATCAGCAGCCGCTTGTTGTTCATCGTTCAAGGCTAACGGCTTAGCAAGGTGGTGATCATCTGGTAAAGGTTCCTGTCCAAGCGGTGTCCGATAAACTTCAATTGGTACCTTCGTTAACCAGCCCTTTTGAACACCAGTATTGAAAGTTGCCGCTTTTAGTCCGCTGATCCTTTCAGCATCCGCTTGCTTGATAGCTTTACCAACAATGCTTTGCAAATAAGAGAGCAAACGATTCTGCGCGCGCGCATTAGCATGGAGAGATGTTCGTGCTTCCTCAAGTTCCTCAAAATTTAATTGAGGACGGATCCCTACCGTTGTTTTGGCCTTTGCTTTGTCCGCCACTACATACTCAAAGCGAACCTTTCCCCGCTTTTGCAGTTTGAGCAGCAAACTAACTATCTGAGGATTTGATTGAACCGTTGCAAAATCCAGTTCATCTTTACCATGAAAAACATCAAAAGTAACCCGTTCATCCACCTCATCAACAATTTTAACGACTCGTGTTGACTTAGCCTTTAACATGTTGGGTAGCATTGTATAAATACTAGAAATCCAAAAAGAGTATGTCTGATCAGCAAGCCATTTGCTAAGCCTTAATAATTCATCCCCAATTACCGGTTGCAAATCCATTAGGGCATCAATTGCTTTTAACTGACCGTTATACTTCGTTGGTTGGTCAAGGCCAACAACAAACCCTTGTACCTGTCGCTTACCATTGCCAAACGGGACGACTACCCGCATCCCTAATTTAACCTGATTTTCGAGCCGAGTTGGCACTTGGTATGTATAGGGTCGATTTGTTTGCATTGTAGGAACATCAACAATTACCTGTGCTAACTGTGCCACACTCTCACTCACCTTACTTCATCTTGGTAGCAAGTAACTGAATTAGTTTGATTGCCACTTCTATCTTTTTCATTTTTGACCATTGAACTGGCTCAGTCCCTAATTGAAGAATTGTTACTTGATTTAAGTCACTGCCAAATGCTCCATTGTCCCCAGCAACACTGTTGGCAATGATTATATCAGCATTCTTACTTCTTAGCTTTTTATTAGCATTTTGTATTAGATCTGCGGTTTCCGCAGCAAAACCGACTACGAGCTGTTCTGCCCGCTTCTTTTCCGCAACCGTTTTTAAAATATCCGTTGTTTTCACTAATTGGAGTTCCAACTGTTCTTGATCATCCTGCTTCTTTATCTTTTGGTTAGCGACTTGCGCGGGACGAAAATCAGCAACTGCAGCTGCCATAATTAAAATATCAGCTGATGGAAAGAGTTCCGTCACTTTTGTCTGCATTTCCTCCGTACTTTCAACCCGATAAATACTAATTCGTGGGTGTACTGGTTGGGGAACTGAAATTTGACCAAGAACCAGTTCAACAGTAGCACCTGCATCTGCGGCCGCTTTTGCAATTGCAATCCCCATCTTGCCTGAAGAGCGATTACCAATAAAACGAACGGGATCAATTGCTTCGCGGGTTCCACCGGCAGTAATTAATACTTTTTTCCCACGAAGGCTTCCACGAGTTGAACCGTTAATTATCGACCGTAACTGACTAATAATTTCAGAAGGTTCCGGTAAACGTCCTTTCCCCCGATAACCTTCAGCGAGCATTCCAACTGCTGGCTCAATAACCGTTACCCCATCTATCCTTAATTGAGCCACATTCCGTTGAACCGCAGGATTATTCCACATATTGCTATTCATTGCTGGAACAACAACTTTAGGAACTGCTGTAGCTAAAAGAGTTGTCGATACAGCATCATCAGCGATTCCGTTCGCCATTTTACCAATAATATTAGCAGTTGCTGGTAATACGATTGCATAGTCGGACCAGTCTGCAAGCTCAATGTGAGGAACCGGAGAATTATTATCATTCCATAGGGTTGTTAGTACGGGATAGTGCGTTAGTGCATGCAACGTTGAAGGAGTTACTAGGTTAGTTGCGGACTCAGTCATCGCCACGCGAACCTGATGTCCATCTCTTTCTAAAGCACGAATTACCTCAATACCCTTATATAGAGCAATTCCTCCTGTCATATATACCGCTATTTTTGCCATCTAGCACCCTCCAATCGTTTAACTCCAAACTTGATTATATCATTCTCAATCAGTTTTTCCGTGACTTCCACAATAATTATTTAATAGAAAAAAGCATTCGTAACCCCGGTGAATTAATCATTCAGAAATTACGAATGCTTCAATATAATAGTGCCCACTTAGTAGTTAGTCTTGTAAGTCTTCAAAGTGGTCTGGATCAATTGTTACCTTATCGGCTTCAATTTCTTCCAAAGCCTTTCCAACTGGCTTACTTGAGTAGTAGTGATCAAGAAGTGGTGCAGATCCACGTTCCAATTCATGTGCTCGCTTACTTGCAAGCATTACCAAAGAGTAACGTGAATCAATTCGTTTTAACAATTCATCAACTGATGGAAAAAGAATCATTGTGCTGAATCTCCTAACATTTCAAGATAGCGTGGCATTACTCGGTTAACCCGGAGCCGTTCCGTACGAATAATGTCCTTAATTTTAGCAACAGCATTTGGTACCTTGTCATTAACAACTGCATAGTCATAATTTTGCATCATCCGAATCTCATCAAAAGCCTTTCGGATTCGCTTGTTAATAACATCCATACTGTCAGTACCACGGTGAATTAATCGTTGCTTTAGCTCATCCAAATCAGGTGGCGTTAAGAAAATAAAGACACCATCTGGGCATTTTGAACGAACTTGCATTGCACCGTTAACTTCGATTTCAAGGAAAACATCCTTCCCTGAATCTAAGGTCTCATTAACATATTTTAATGGGGTTCCATAATAGTTGTCAACATACTTTGCATATTCAAGCATTCCACCCGTTTGAATTTCGTGTTCGAATTCTTCCTTTGAAACAAAGTAGTAATCAACCCCGTTTTTTTCACCAGGCCGTGGTTGTCGTGTTGTCATCGAGATAGAATATTGAAAGTCATTGTCATTGGAATCAAAAATTGCTTTACGTACAGTACCCTTACCCACACCAGAAGGGCCAGAAAGTACAATTAACATTCCCCTTTTTGCCATGCTAATTCTCCTATTCAAATATAACGTATTATTACTATAATGCACTAAATAAACGATAAAATCAACTAGTGAAGTTGTCATGAAGTGCAACAAAAAAGTTAGACAAAATTGATTATTTAAGCTACCAAGGTATGATTTCGGTATTCAACCGGAGTCATACCTTTTGTTTTTAAGGAGATACGTTGGTAATTAAAGTAATGAATGTATTGAGCTGAGAGTGATTTTAATTCAGCTAAGTCTTTACATGGTGGGAAACCATCTAATAACTCTGTCTTAAACAGGTGAAAGAAACTCTCCATTGGTGCGTTATCATGACAATTTCCCTTACGGGACATACTTTGAATAAAGTGATTATCAGCTAACTTTTGGGTATAGTACCCCAGTTGATAGTGCCACCCCTGATCAGAATGAATAATTGGTTGAGCATTATCAGGCAGCTTTGTACATAGCTCGTTGAGAGTAGCGGTAATCAACTGTCGATCAGGATGTTGACTCAATTGGAAGGCTAAAACTTCCTTACTGGCTTCATCGATAATTGAGGAAATATAAGCCCAACTGTGATTAGCTAAGCGAACTTGAGAAACATCTGTGTGGAGGACTTGATAAGGAATGGTGGCCTGAAATTGTTGTTTTAGTAGATTATCCGCAACTGTGCCCACATTACCTTCATAAGATGAGTATTTACCACTACGGTGGCGATTATACAGTGCCACTTGAACATCTAATTTCGCCATCAACTTGTTCACCGTCATGTCCGCCAAATGAATGCCCATTGCCCGCAGTTTTTGGTTCACGCGACGATAACCGTAGGTCCATCGTCCGCGGACTTGCCCTTCTTTAGCCACGCTAAGAATCACTTGCTTAACACTCGCATATTTATCATGATGGTTAGCGATGCGCTTGCGCTCATCATGGTAAGTAGCCTTAGGAAGGTTGATTTTATGGAGAATGTCACCAATCTTATAGCGATATTTCTTCGGTAGCGATGCTTGATCTGCCCTGATCTGATCAACTATTTGCGTTTTCTCTTTGCCTTGGAGGGTCCGAACAGGGCCAACGATTTTTTTAAGATGTCACGTTCCAATTTTGTGTCATAGAGTTCTTGGCTTTTCTTGGCAAGTTCTTCTTTTAAACGTTCCACTTCAGTCTTATTAGTAAGACGACGAAGTCGTTTCTTAGTATGTTTCACCTTTGACGGCCTACCTTTCGGGTGAGGTTTCAAGGCTTCAATACCATCTCGCTTGAACTGTGACCGCCAAAGTGAAATTTGGCACGCTTGCACGTCAAATCGAGCCGCTACTTTAACCATCGATTCCTCATGAGTTTGGTAGTAGTCTATCACACTCAACTTAAAATCTGCGGTAAGGGTTCGTGGATGACGACGCCGTTTCAAGGCGTCTATCCCACTTAAGCGATATCTTTGAATCCATTTCCTGATCAGTCGGCTACTGATACTGTATTTGCGCCCCAAGGCTCGAGAACTTTGTGGAGTAGTCAGATATTCGTGGACAATTTTAGCTTTAAAGTCAGGTTTGTATTTAGTCATAAAAAGTGCCTCACAATCGTTAGAACTTTTGTCTAACAATTATGAGGCACTTCATCATTTTTTCTAAATTGGGGCTTGCATTTTTGAACGTCTGTTCGTATACTGTGATTACAAACAAACGTTCGGAGATGTGTGAAATGCAAATGGAACAATCCTTATTTAAATCAGCATCAACTATCATTAATGGCAAATTACAACAGTTATTAAATAATGACTTTTCATCTCACGGGGAATCAATTCGATTATTAACTCCCCAACCAGCAAAACAACGACTCTCTTTTCTCAATAAAACTATCAGCAACAGTTTGCAAGTGTTGGTTCAATTAATGCCTGTTAACAATGATGGCTACCCTGTTAACGTTCGTGGAACCGTTAAGAAATTAGATAGCGAACGGTACCTAATCCAAAATCAAAACGTAAGTTACGTAGTTAATTTTAATCAAATTCGTTATATCGCAAATTTTTAATTTTTCTAAATTAATAGTAAGTGAGTAAAAGAACGAGGTCAGGAAAAGCAGAAATTCCCTGTCCTCGTTCTTTTTGATCCCTAACCAAAATTATTCCACATTGCCTGCATTATCTAATCCTGTGCCATCTTTAATAACTCTTCCGCATGTTCTTTGGTTAATTTTGTTACCTTTTCACCCGATAACATCCGGGCCAATTCATTAACCCGTTGCTTATCACTAAGAATTGTCACCATTGTGGTTGTCCGCTCGTGTTTAACGTGTTTCTGAATTAAAAAGTGGTGTTGAGCCACCGCAGCAACTTGTGGCAGGTGAGTAATGCAAAGAACCTGTGACTTATTTGCAATTACCTTAATTTTATCCGCAATTGCTTGAGCAACACGACCACTAACTCCGGTATCTACCTCATCAAAGATAATACTCGTCACACCTTCATTTTGCGCAAAGATTGTTTTAAGAGCAAGCATCACCCGTGAAAGTTCACCACCAGAAGCAATTCGTGCTAACGGGCCCATTGTTTCTCCAGGGTTGGTCTGAATATAAAATTCAACCTCATCAATTCCGTTTGGGGTAAAGTGAGCTCGTGACTGTTTTGCAAAGTGAACTTCAAAAACCGCCTTATCCATATAAAGTTCCTTTAACTGCTGGTGAACTAGTTTAGTTAACCGGTGAGCTGCCTGTTGGCGGACCTGACTTAGCTGTTGACCAGTCTTAATTAATTTTTCTTCAGCGGTTGACAGGCGTTCCTCTAAATCGCTGTTTGAATCTGCAGCTTCTTCCATTGAATCTAGTTCTTGCTTAATTTGATCATAGTAATCAAGAACGTCCTTAACACTATCACCATACTTATGCTCTAAATCGCCAATCATAGTTAATCGTTGATCTATCTCACTAAGGCGGTCATCATCGAACTCCAATAAGTCCAGTTGTTGACTAGCTTCTGTGGCAACATCTTGAAGAGCATAGTAGGCATCATTCAACGATTTACTTAACGAATCATACGCGCCATCGAATTCTGCAATTTCGTTAATTGAATTCATAACGGTTGCAATTTGATCAAGAACTGCTCCCTGGTCACCACCATTGAACACCGTGACTGCCTGTTGAAGCGCATTGTTAATCTGTTGAAAATGTTCTAAACGATCTCGTTCACTTGTTAACTGCTCTTCCTCATCAGCCTTTAGATTAGCCTCCGCAATCTCGTTAACTTGGTAGCGAAGCATATCTAAGCGTTGGGCCCATTGCTGTTCATTATTTTGTTTTTTACTAACTGCTGCTTTTAATTTTACATAATCTTGGTACTCATTTTGGTAGCGAGTTAATAATTCCTGAACCTCATTATGAGCAAATTGGTCCAGCATTCCGAGATGCATTTCTGGCTGTAATAATAACTGATGCTCATTTTGTCCCTGAATATCCACTAATCGCGAACCAATTTGGCGTAAAGTTGCTGTATTAATTAACTGACCATTAACCCGGATAACATTTCGCCCACGACGATAAATTTCGCGTGAAATAATCAGAATTCCATCTTCATGATCAATTCCTAATGAATCTAATAAATGATTAAACTCTGGATCTTGAGGAAGAGCAAACTGTCCTTGAAGAGATAGCTTATCGGCGCCACGGCGAATATATTCTTGAGAACCACGGCCACCTGCTAGCAATCCTACGGCGTCAATAATGATGGACTTTCCGGCACCGGTTTCCCCTGTTAGAACAGTCATTTGATCAGAGAAATCCAGTGACAGATGCTTTATAATTGCTAAATTATCAATTGTTAATTCTTGTAACATTTAGTCACCTTGATTCATCAGATTTTGAAACATCTCTTCAACATTAACTGCTGCATCAGCTGACCGACAAACAACAAGGACCCCTGCATCATCACCAATTACCGAAAAAACGTCATCAATTTCTAACTGCCGAATCAAGCTTGCCATTACTGGCCCATTCCCCGGACGCATAACAATAGATAAAAATTGTGTTTGCCGTTCTAAAGAAAGCATGTTGTTAGACAATTCAGTACTTAATCTGGTTTGATTATCAATGTTTCCTTGTGCAGGCAGGGCATAGCGATACCCACCATCATTGGAGGGGACCTTAACCAATTGCAATTCTTTAATATCACGTGAAATTGTCGCCTGAGTTGCGCGGGCACCACGAACCATTAATGCAGCAACTAAATCATCCTGCCGTTCAATTTGACTTTTAGTAATAATTTCCCGAATTAACTGTTGACGCTCAACCTTTCTCATCATTTTTCACTCCTTATGGTTAAGTTCTTCATCAGCATGAGCCAATACTTGATCAATATTAACCTGTTCCGCGATTTTACCAGGCTGTCCTGTTAATTTTAAATGAACAAGAAACTCAATATTTCCTTGGCCACCCTTAATTGGTGAAAAGTCCAAATTAAGAATATCAAAGCCATCTTCCCGAGCAAAGGAAAGAACATCTTCAAGGACCTCCCGATGAACAGCATGATCCTTGATGATTCCATGTTTGCCTACTTTTTCTTTTCCTGCCTCAAATTGTGGCTTAATCAATGCCACTACTTCCCCACCAGGAATAAGGATTTTTGCTAACGGTGGGAGTATTAAGCGCAAAGAAATAAACGAAACATCAATCGAAGCAAACTCAGGCTGACCATGATCAAAATCAGCTAGTTTACTGTACCGAAAATTAGTTTGCTCCATAACAACCACTCGTGGATCCTCACGAAGCTGCCACACAAGTTGATTTGTTCCAACATCAAGTGCATAACTTAGCTTTGCCCTATTTTGCAGCATCACATCGGTAAAACCACCAGTTGAAGAACCAATGTCTAACACCGTCTTATCTTTAACACTAATACCAAAGACCTTTAGTGCCTTGGCCAATTTTAACCCGCCACGACTAACATATGGCATCTTATGCCCCTTCATATGCAGCGTTGTGGTTACAGGGATCTTTTCTCCTGGTTTATCTAAGCGTTCGTTATTCTTTCCTAATATTTCACCAGCCATCACAGCTCGCTTTGCTTGTTCACGAGAGTCAAAAAGCCCTTGTTTTACAAGCAAAATATCAACACGTTGTTTTTCCATTGTTACCCTCACAATTTAAAATATGCTAAAAACTGATCATAAGCACTAAAATCACAGCCGGTTTTCTCAGTCAGCTTTCTTTGGCTCTCCTTAGCCTGCTTCAATGCTAAATGGAGTTGTTTCTCGGCTCCCTGAACACCCAGTAATCCCGGATAGGTATTCTTATGTTCTCCAGCATCTTTATGAACAGCTTTTCCCATCTGTTTTGCCGTACCAATAACATCCATTAAATCATCATAGATTTGGAAAGCCAGCCCAAACTGGGCACCAAAATCAGTAAGAAGCTTCTGAGTAGATGAATCTTGCTTTGTAATAATTCCACCAGCTAAAACAGCATAACTTAAAAGAGCCCCTGTCTTTTGACGATGAAGGTAACGTAATTGCTCAAGAGTTAGATTTTGGTGCTCTCCTTCAATATCTCGAGCCTGCCCAGCAACCATTCCCGCAGGACCGGCCGCTTTAGCAAGTGCCAGTGTCAATTTTGCTTGTGTTTCCGTTGACAATTGGTTATCCGTTAACCATTGAAATGCCATGGTCAACAAACCATCTCCTGCGAGAGTAGCCATTCCTGCCCCGAATTTCTTATGGTTAGTTGGCTTACCCCGACGCAGATCATCATTATCCATTGCCGGTAAATCGTCATGAATTAGTGAATACGTATGAAGCAATTCAACGGCGGTTGCCGCTTTCATTACATCCTGATTAAGTTGCCCGCCAAATATTTGAACAGTCGCCAATGTTAATGCTGGACGCAATCTTTTACCACCAGCATTAACAGAATATTCCATTGATGATGCCAACGTTGTTTGATCAATATCAGAAGCCATCTGCTGCTCCAGGAATTGATCAATTTGTTCTTTTAATTCCTTAAGTTCAAGCATCAAATTACTCCTCTAGCGGTTCATCATCACTGCCATAGCCACGATTGCCACCACCATTATTGCTTGGATCATCTGTCGCTTTCTCGTACTGTTTCTCATTGCCTTCGTCATCAATTAGACTTCCTAATGTTTTTTCAGCACTGGTTAACTTTTTTTGAAGTGCCCGCGCCAACTCAATTCCATCTTTATATTGAGTAAGTGCCTCCTCCAACGGAACATTTCCTTGCTCCAAGTGACTAACAATTTGTTGAAGTTGGCTTAATTGTTCCTCAAATGTTGCTTTTTTCTCTGCCATTTTAGTTCTCCTTTGTGTTAATGATCTTTGCTGTTGCTTTTCCATCATTAAAATGAAGGCTTACCTGCTGACCAGTTTTCAATTCTTTAACTGTATTAACAACTGAATTACGGTAGGTAACATATGAATATCCACGTCCCATAATCTTCAACGGGCTTAAAGAATCTAACTGCTGAATCAGGCTCATTACTTGCTGCTGGCGCTGTTGCTGACTATTTTTGGCACTACTTAGCAACCTGTTCTGAAGTTGAGTAACCGTTTCTTGTGCCCATTCAATTGTATGCTGAGGAGAGTTAATTTGTAACCTTCCTTGTAGTTGTTGAACACGGTTTAACCGATCCTTAACAAGATTATCAACATCGTTTTCTAAGGTTTGTGTTAATTGATCTAGCTTCTGAGCATAATTTTCATATAGCCTGCTTGGTTGCTGAAAAATATAACTTTGCAATTGTTTTTGTAATTGTTTTCGGTCAAAATCAATCAATTTTTTCATTGTACTATTTAAACGAACTTGATCATCTTGAATAGTCATTAAAACATCTGCAAGGCGATTGGGAGTCGCTAATTCTGCCGCTGCAGTTGGCGTAGCTGCCCGTTGATCGGCAACTAAATCAGCAATAGTGGTATCAGTTTCATGACCAACCGACGAAATCACTGGAATATGGCTGTTAGCGATTGCTCGCGCAACAATTTCTTCATTAAAGGGCCATAAATCTTCCAACGATCCACCACCACGACCAATAATCATTGTGTCAAAATTTCCTATCTGGTTTGCCCGGTTAATTTGACGAGCAATATCAGCGGCAGCCTTATCACCTTGAACAACAGTCGGGAATAGAACGACCTGGGCGATTGGATAACGGCGACGAACCGTTGTGTTAATATCACGAATTACCGCACCATCTAAACTAGTTACAACAGCAATTCTTTTAGGAAATTGCGGAATTGGTCGGGGAATTTGGTCAAAGAGTCCTTCAGCCCCCAATTTCTTTTTTAACTGTTCAAATTGGAGGTAAAGAGCACCAAGCCCATCTGGCTCCATTCGGTCAACGTAAATCTGATATCGACCGCTTTTTTCATAGAGACCAATATGACCAACAACTAAAATCTTCATCCCAGTTTCAGGACGAAAATTTACTTGACGAAATTGACGTTCAAACATTACAGCATCAATAACTGCATTTTCATCTTTAATACTAAAATATTGATGGCGTTGTCGAAGACGAAAATTTGAAAGTTCACCAGTCAAATAAACGGTTTTTAAGTAAGGATCACGATCAAATTTTTGTTTTAGATAACTCGTTAATTCACTAACTGTTAAGTACTGACTTCTATCCATTATGACTCCACTCCGTAAGATCAACGGTTTGTTCCATTAGTGTCGCAATCGTCATCGGACCAACACCACCCGGAACAGGAGTAATCATTTTGGCAACAGGAGCAACACTTTCAAAATCAACGTCCCCCGTCAGTGTCTTATCTTTTAAGCGGTGAATGCCAACATCAATTACAATTGCACCCTTTTTGACCATTTCACCGGTAATTAAGTGCTTAGCTCCTGCCGCAACAACAAGGACATCGGCTTGTCTAGTTATTTCACTAAGATTTCTAGTATGACGATTAGCAACTGTAACTGTCGCATTAGCATTTTCAAGTAACGTTGCCATCGGTTTACCAACAAGAATACTCCTGCCGATAACGACTGCACGGGCTCCTTCCAAATTCACTTGGTAATGTTTCAAAAGGCTCATGATACCACGCGGTGTACAACTAACCGGGTAGTTCTCCTTAATATTGTTATATAGGCAGCCAACATTAAATGGATGGAATCCGTCAACATCTTTACGCGGATCAATCGCATTCAGGAGTTCATTTCCATCTAGGTGATCAGGCAATGGCTCCTGAATAAGAATCCCATTAATTAATTTGTCTTCATTAAATTGACGAATATCATGCAAAAGTTCTTCTTGACGAACATCTTCTGGATAGACCGAAAGCACAGAATGAATTCCTAATTTTTTGGCCTTTTTATCCTTCATTCGGGTATAAATTTTACTGGCCGGGTCATCACCGACCAAAATTACTGCCAAGCCGGGAATAATCCCTTCATTGGCTAAGCGGGCTACTCGTTCCGCAGTATTTTCATTAATTTCTTTTGCCACTGCACGGCCGTCAATTAGTATCGCCATTCTGCCATTCTCCTTTTCCAATTTACCTAAAAATATTTTACCATATCAATACCAAAAGAAGTTTAAAGCAAAAGAGAGTTTGCATTTTTACTGCATTCTCTCCCTTAAACCAATATTTAGTTACTCTCTAATTGGCGTTCAAACTTGCCTAATGCACCATTGATAAACTTACGGGACTTATCATTACTGTATGTTTTAGCTAATTCCAATGCTTCATTAATTGCTACAACAGTTGGTACTTCATCTACAAATTGAATCTCATATAAAGCCAAACGCAAAATTACCAAGTCTGTTTGGGCAAGACGATTAATTTCCCAACCACTAGCTAAAAGTTGCGTAATTTGCTCATCAAGTTTTTCTTGATGTTCAGTAACTCCTTCAACTAACGTTTGTAAGTATGCTGGAATTTTATCAGCATGGCTTGGTAATGATTCATAAATATCGGTTAACGTTGCGTCTGGATTTGATTGCTTAGCAAATAAAATTTGAAAGGCTTCTTCACGAACTGCGTGTCGATTTGGCATCATTATTTTTCACCAGCCTTATCATCTTCGTGTTCTCCAAAAATATCATCCGGATCCACTGTTTGTTCTTCCTTCTTTTGAACAATTCCTTTAACGTGAATATTAACTTCACTAACATTTAGATCAGTCATCAACGTTACTTGTTGTTTTACCCGGTCTTGAATCTTTGCAGCGAGCTTAGGAACTGAAACACCATAATCAATATAAACATCAATATCGATAGTTAAATTATCATTCTGGCTAGTTAACTTAACTCCACGACGCTGATCAGACCGTCCTAATAATTCACCAAAACTATTGGCAAGCGAACCGTACATTTTTGAAACACCGTCAATTTCACTTGCAGCAACGCCAGCAATAATCTCAACAACACGAGGTGCTACTTCAATCGTACCGAGAGATTGATCTTCACTGCTCAAGATGATCTTTGAATCTTCTGCCATTATAAGTCCTCCATTTTATAGTATTTCAGTATATTAACTACTAATTATTTTAGTGGTTTTACAATAATCTTCATCGAAGTATCTCAGTATTATTTTGCACTATCTATTAGAAAAAAGCAACAATCCACTCAAGTGGTTTTGAGCGAGAAGCGTTCTATCAGGTGTGGCCGACGATTGTACCAATCATGAATTACTAAATCAACTTCACTAGTTCGGAAGTCACCGAATTCAACAGTATGAAAATTGTTAATTTCATTTAAAAATTCTTGCGGGTGAATAAGATTCTTTTTAAATCTCGCAACTGTTGCATGACCAGAAGAGGTTGCGTAACGTTCATCCAATACTAATCCGTTCTTAAGGAAGTTCGTCCTTAAATCATTACGAAGCTGCTGTAATTCTGAAGAATAAAAGCCCTTAACAAGAACTGCTCCCGGACTACAAATCAATCCAGCCAGATGCCAATTAATTGCATTAACATTTTCAATCGTTTTCTGAATAACTCGCTGATAGTTAATTAACTCTTCTTTGGTCATACGAAAGTCAGAAACAGCCCACCGAATATCCATCACAGTAATATGGATAGTATTAGCTGTGTAATAATATTGATACGGTTCCCGTCTTTCAAGCTCATTTAGTACAAAATTAATGTTTCTGGTAACGTGAGCTGGTAGTTTAATAAGTAGGGTTAGCCCTTGCCTGGAATCGGCTTCTAAATTTTGCAAATTAGGATCAAGCTGTTCTTGGTGAGTCCTAATCGCCTGAATTCCTTGCTGTTCAATCTGGGTATAAAGTTGATTCAGTTTATCCATTGCTAGTCCCCAACAATAATCAATTCTGTTGGCGCAGTCGTGATCACTTCTGCACCACCATGAGTCACAATAATATCATCTTCAATTCGAACACCACCAATTTGGGGAATGTAGATCCCTGGTTCAACCGTAATCACTTCATTATTTTTTAGTTTGACCCTTGTTGTTCCTGGCGCATACGTTGCCGGTAGCTCATGGACAGCTAAACCAATGCCATGTCCCATTCCATGATTAAATTCATCACCGTAGCCAGCTTCTTCGATTAATGCACGACCGTACGCATCCAGTTCATCACCATGGGTACCAACTTTGGCATGATCGATCACTAACTGACGAGCTTCATTCACAATCTTATAAACATCACGGAGTTCAGGATCAATTGAGCCAACAGCAAAGGTTCTTGTCATATCTGCGGTGTAGCCATCAAGGTAGTAACCAAAATCTAATGTCACAACATCCCCATCAGCAATCGGCTTACTTGAAGCAGTTGCATGCGGTTTTGCGGAATTAACTCCACTAGCAACAATTGTTGGAAAAGATGATCCTGAAGCACCTTGCATCTTCATCCAGTAATCAAGCTTAATTGCTAATTCACGTTCTGTTATCCCTGGATGAACGATCGAGAGAACGTAGTCATATCCTGCTGATTGTAATTCAGCGGCAGCACGAAGCTTACTAATCTCAGTGCTATCTTTAACTAACCGCATTTTTTCTATCAAATGATGAAAAGGAACGATATCAGACGTCATCAGTTCATCAAGAACATCAAAAAGATAATAGGGAATAGTATCTTCATAGCCGAGGACCGTTAAGTCGAGCCCCTCGCAAATTTTATTAACGGCACCATAATAATCCCGACTAATCGTTGCAACAACTTCATCAGATTCAAATTCTTCTAAGGCTAACTGATACCGTTCGTCAGTAATAATAATGGCATTTTGCGGCGTCACTAGTAAGCATCCATCCCCCTGAAGGAGGTTAAATCCTGTTAGATAATAAATGTTTTTTTGATCAGTTACTAAAAAGGCATCAATGTATAATTTTTCAAACTTCTTTTGTAATTTACTGATTTTTGACATTAGCTGATTCCCCCATTTCTGATTTAATTCTATTATAGGTAATTTTGATAATTAATGACGAGGGGTAATATTTAAAAATAAAAAAGACCGAACCATTAAAGGCACGGTCCCCATATGTTTTATTCGGCAACTGGGTAAACAGAAACCTTCCGCTTGTCACGGCCAAGACGTTCAAACTTAACTCGACCAGCAACCTTAGCGTAAAGGGTATCGTCACCACCACGGCCAACGTTTTCACCAGGGTTAATGTGAGTACCACGTTGACGGTAAATGATTGAACCAGCTGTAACGATTGAACCATCAGCAGCCTTAGTACCAAGACGACGACCAGCTGAGTTCCGACCGTTAGCAGTGGAACCGCCCCCTTTGTGGTGAGAGAAGAATTGTAAATTCATAATCATAGTTGTTCACCTCCAGCAAATATTTTTAATTTTCAAACATTTTTATTTCAATGTTTTGAGGATAACTTTCTGCAATATCATTCATTCCATTGAAGAATGTCTGCATAATAATCTGAGCATCATGAGCCAAACTAATATCAGTAACATCGAGAAAGCCACCATTATCATCATCACTATCAACATTCGGCTTGGTTTTAGCAACCTGCGTCAAACCATTAATAGTAGATATCGATAAAGCAGATGCAGCAGCACAAACAATATCCTGACCATAAAGACCAGCATCGGCATGCCCTGCCATCTGAAAAGCGGTAATTAGGTGATCCGAATTTAAATTAAAAGTTACCCGAATCATTATTTACCTCCGCATTAAGCATTGATCTTGTTAACAGTAACCTTAGTGTATGGTTGACGGTGACCTTGCTTAGTGTGGGTGTGCTTCTTAGGTTTGTACTTGAAAGTAACAACCTTCTTTTCCTTACCTTGCTTATCAACAGTAGCTTCAACTGATGCGCCATCAACTAATGGAGTACCAATCTTAGTGCTATCGCCACCAACAAAGACAACTTGATCAAAAGTAACCTTGTCGCCTTCCTTAGCATCAAGCTTTTCAACGTAGATGGATGAACCTTCTTCTACCTTGTATTGCTTACCGCCAGTTACGATAATTGCGTACATAAATTTGTGCACCTCCTTAATTTCTAAGACTCGCCGAACCAAGCAGCAAATGCTTTAAACTTGGCAGCGTGCGGTTGTAGTTGTTAGGTCACAAATACAACAGTTGCATAATATCAAAAATCAACTAATTAGTCAACCATAACTTTTATAGAGTTCAAAAAGGGAGTGTCAGCTGACTAATTGCCATTCTGACGCTCCCTAAATTAAGATTCATTGAATATCCTGTAATGCTGGCTCAGCCTCATGACTAAAGAAGTCAAGTAAGAGGATATTGTTAGAATCTAACTGATCAAGCATCTTCCCCACGCTTTGAGTCATGTATCGTGATGTATAAATCATACCGTCTTTTAGCCAATGACTTATTATCCCAAGAAGTGCTGAATCAATGAAGGAGATCTGCAAATTCAAGGGAACTTTTGGTTGCTCATCTGATTCAGCCATCACGGTGTAAAACCTTGATAGCTGTTCAGATAACCGATCATAAAGTTGTTCATAAAAGAAGTCATTTCGTTCGTTGTTCAGTAATACATCAAAAATATCAGCTTCACTTTCAATATACTGAAACGCCTTCTGGAGTGAGAACACCTGCACCGTTTGCCCTTTAGAAAAACTAAGGTCCTCACTCTCTACCATCACTTGATCAAAGAATTCATCAAGAATCTCATTAATCGCTGATCTGATGAAGTCCTTCTTATCTTTATAGTGAAGATAGAAAGTTCCCCGGGTGATGTTGGCGGTTTCAGTAATTTTTTGAACGCTGATGTCTTCTAATTTTTCTCTTCGCATTAGATAAACTAGTGCTTTACGAAGACTATTCCGTGTCTTCACCACACGTGGATCTGTCTTATTACCTGCCATAAATCATCATCCCTTCGATTTCAGCTTAAGTTCCCCTCGCTTTCGTACTTCTACTAATTTAAAGTATAGGTTTTGAAAGCGGTTCAGTCAAACAATCAAAGTAATCATTCTATAAAAAATGCAATATATTTTCAAACCACATTGACAATTATGGACGTAAAATTATATACTATAACCTGTCTGAAACGGTAGCTCAACTGGATAGAGCATCGGTCTTCTAAACCGAGGGTTGAGGGTTCAAGTCCCTCTCGTTTCATTAAATAGTACGTTAGAAGTCTGTTATATCAGGCTTCTTTTTTATTTTGTGTGCAGATAGTGTATAGAACAAAAATAGCATTTCCTTTAAAATAGGAAGTGCTATTTTTTACACTAAATATCATCTACGTGAGCAACTTGACAGTCCTAGAATGACTATATTTCATTTCCTGAAATATTTTTTAATATATGATTAATTTATCAATCTATTAGCTATCTTTTCAACTAATTAAGTATTAAACAAATAATATGCTCAGGATATAAGCAGTCTTCAATAATTTAATAATAATCTATTGATAACTCAAAAGAATCCAGGGTCAGTGATAGTTAAACCTTTCATGCTAAATCTTCTAAAATTGATAATATTTTAAACATTTAATAAAGATTAGGTCAGTTTATTAGTTATTAATTGCAAAATAATGAAAAAGTCTAATAATAAAAATAGAGAATGCTTTTTGAGGTGATTTATCATGTTACCATTCTTTGTTATTATAATAATTTTAATTGGTTCAGTTGTTGGTCAAATTATGTTTGGTAACAAAGCCGATAATGATGATCAAGCAGCTGGTAAACATGTTGCTTCTCGTAACAGTTATAATAGTCGGAAAGCATGATCGTTTTCGATTCAACAAAAAAGAGGACTGGCAAACTGTCAGCCTTTTTTTTTGCTATTAATGATTTTAATTTTTTACCCAATAAGTTCGTTGCTGTTCAATTAATTCTTTATACTTAGTAGTAACTTCTTCGCCACTAAATTCTAAATCAACCAGCCCCCACTTTATTAGGAGATGCCAAGCATGGCGAAAGCTTTCCTGACGATGATTATAGTAAGCATCGTTAAGAAAGTGTTTAATCGCTAAGTATTGCTTATTAAGGTCGGCAAGTTTCGTTGTTGGTTTAGTCCGTTGAATTAAATCCCATTGTTTTTGATCCATAACAATCAAATGTGTCCACTGCTGCTTTGCACTGAACAGCAACAACAATTCAAGTGATTGCAAGTAATGTTTAAGTGACTTCTCGGGATCTTTCTTGGGCTGATCAAGAACTTTAAACCAGCCATTACTGTTCGCAAGCTTTGCTAGTTCTACATCTAATGCAACGAAGATTGTTTGCTTGCGCGTTTCTGGACCAATCGTCAGCTCCTTTGCCTCATCCACATCGAGTTCCAAATCAATTACTTGATGTAATAATGTTGTCCAATTAATCAATCTTCTCATCATCCTCAAGAACTGGCTCATCGGTTATCGTCTCATCCTGTTCAACTTGTTCATCATCGGCAAACATTAACGGATCCGACTTAACCGCTAATTCATCACGATTGCTTAGGTACCAATCACGAATTAGTTGGTAATGAAGTAACAGGTCAAAGAATGAAACTTGGGCGTCAGGATCTTGAACAGAGAAGAACCATTGTTGACTGTAGTCATCAGGATCAAACGAAAGATCAAGATTAACCTGACGTTCAAGCCGTAATTCAGCACCATTATTCTTTGGCAAATTAAATAGCATGTAGTCAGTTTCGGCAGTAGCAACGAATAACCGATCGATTACGGTTAATGACAGTTCAGGCTGAGCTAAATCATAGTGTTGTTGGTTACTTGTACCAAGGATTCCCCGATCAATTACAAAATTCAAATCATCATGGAGTGCTTGCGCAAACAGCAATAACGGTTTGATTGCTGAGCGTAAGTCGAGATCCGAATACTTTTTTAACCCATTAATGATAAAGTAGTTTACCAATGCCTTATTATTAAATCGCAACATTTGATGTTTGAGGTTTAGAGAAAAAATCGGCTCATTATCATTAACATCGGTAAAGGCCGCATTTCCTTCCGCATCCTTAATAAAATGAAAGAGGACCTTTTCACCTAATGAAGAAATCGTTGCATAAAAACGATGACTTGTTGGATCTTCAGTAATTTTGAACTCTGCATTAGCGTGCATTTCCAGCAATCGTCCCATTAATAGCAAATAATAATCCGCAGTCTGATAGTGTTGAGGAAACTTAACAAACGCGTCCTCTAAATCTAAATTTACTAAATCGTTTGTTGCCGTAAGAAGATCATGAGCATCTTCAGTTTGGGCTAGTTTAGTTAGTAATTTAACGTAATGTTGACCAATTTCCAGACCGTGCTCAAAAGAATGGGCCAAGGCATTTAACTGTTCAGATGGTTGATTCAACATTTGCTTATTGTTCATCATCTGTCACCTGCTTTTCTTGGTCATCAGATAAGCTCTTAATGTAGTTAGCGTATAAATTACGGTTAGCTAATTCAAAGTCTTCAAAGGAACCAAACGTGTCTAAAATGCCCTTTTGCTCATAGCTCAGAATCGTATTTTCTTTTGAAAGCGATAGAACTACCTGCTCATTGTCCTTGATTGTTTGCGTAGCTGTTCGCGATTCTTCCTCTTCATCTTCTAACTTTTGAAGAGCATCAACAAGGCTTTGCCGGCTTTCCTTGTTCTTAGTACTTTCCCAAATTCCTGAACGTGAACTAACATCCTTTAGTTGCTCTTGTAACTTAGTTCGCTGCTCTTCACGTTCACGCTGATGATCGATTAAGTCTTGTAGCCGATCATTTTCAGCAGAGATTTTATCAATCTTATCGCTATTGTATCGCTTATTATCACGGGACAATTCGAATGTCTTCTTCAGTTTATCGTATTCATCATTATTAAACAGGAAGCGAACGTTGAGAACGTCCAATTCACCAAATTCACGGCGATCCCACCAATTACCAAAGTAGATCCGATAATGACCAGTCTCATATTCCTCATAATAAAAGAATGGATACTTCTTTCCTAAATAATCAATTAATTTAATACTTAAGAAGTTGCTTAAGTAATTAGTAATGTCATCAACTAGACTCATCACGCTTTGGTTGTTGGGTTGTTGCTCCCGATGTTCAATCTCCTTAGCATAACGTTGATTATCCAATAACTGATAGATTTTTTTATCATGGTGATCTTTTACTGCTTCGTCCACTTGGCGCAGGAAGGAAACCTTTTCAGCAATCCGCTGATTAATAATTCCACTTACGTCATGAGCAGCTTGTTCGTGTCCTGAAATTGCCATTATGCACCGCTCCTCACTTTAATAACTAGCTTTTATCTTAATCGACTTGCTGCAAGATTTAAAGAACTTCATAAATTATTGAAGAGTTTCTTTACATTTAACCACTGATCGTTGATTTTAAAATAAAATCGGTTATAATTATTATATAGATATATCACATTTGTGTAATATCTATGTTGTTGAAGCGTTTCGGAAAGAGGCGAAGTTAGATGGCACTTAGTAAGCAAGAACGTAAAGAAATGGCACGTAAAGCCATGGAAAAGCGTAGCAACAAGAAGCCAAATGGTTCTGGTTTTGCAAAGATTGATGCTGACGCCAAGAAACTGAGCGATTAACTTTTTTGAAGCAATTCACTCTTTATTTAAGAGGCTTACTCCAAAGCCTCTTAAATTCTTTTTAAACTATAGAAAAGACCCTAAAGCGACTCATGATATTTGATGTTTCTCAAATACCATGAGTCGCTTTTTTAATTCAATACTACTGATGACGTGTTTTATTAATGTATTGTTCTAAGCGATCCATTCCTTCTTTAATCTGATCCATCCCAGTTGCGTAGCTAAACCGCAAGTAGCCGTCGCCACCTTTACCAAAGTATGAACCTGCTGTGACTGCCACCCGCGCGTTCTTAACAAGATCATAAACAAGTTTAGCATCATCTTGCTCTAAGAAATCAGGAATTTTAGCAAAAATATAGAATGCTCCCATTGGCCGACTACAATCGAATCCCATTGCTGTCAACCATTTCTTCATATAATCACGACGGTGGATATATTTTTCATCCATTTCTTTAGTTGCTGCTGTTCCGCCCTTTAAAGCCGCTTCAGCAGCATCTTGAGTAAAGGTCGCAACATCCGTCATTACAAAAGAGTGGACCTTAAAAATTTCATTAGTAATTGCTTCTGGTGCACAAAGGTAACCAATCCGCCAACCAGTCATTGCGTACGATTTAGAAAGACCATTTGTTAAAATTGTCTGCTCAGGTAGCGCCCGTGCCATCGAAGCATATCCACCATCATAAATTAGTTCGCTATAAATTTCATCACTAATCGCAAAGATCGGTTTGCCCTTAATTAATTTGGCAAGCGCATTGAGTTCTTCTTGAGTATAAGCTATCCCGGTTGGGTTTGATGGATTAACAAAAACAACCCCTTTAACCCGTTCACCATATTTGTCTAAATAGGACTTCAATAATTCTGGAGTTAATTTAAAATCTGTCTTTGAGGTATCAACCTCAACAGCTGTCCCGCCAGCAATTACTGCATCAGGACTATAGATCGAAAAGGTTGGTGTTGGAACTAAAATAATATCACCAGGGTTAGTGATTGCAGTAATCGCTGAATAGACTCCCTCAGTTACCCCGTTAGTAATTAAAATCTCAGTTTGAGGATTATAATGCAAATCATAATTTTGAGCTAAGAAATCCGCAACTGCTTTTAACAGACCTGCAGTCCCCCGTTGTGGTGCATAGTGAGTTCGATTATCCTTAATACTTTTAATTGCTGCATCTTTAATGTATTCTGGCGTATTAAAATCTGGTTCACCAATTGTAAATTTAATCACATTGTCAAATTGTGAGGCATAATTACTAAATTCAAAAATCTTTAGTTTAGGAACATCTTTCAATGATTTCCGCATGTATTGCTTCATCTCAACCATTTCTAACAACCTCGTTTTTCATTTTATCATTAATTACTAGATTACGTCTTTTGTTCAGTAATGGTCAAGCTTCTTCGTTAAATTTTAAAAATAAAATAGAAGAAGCTCTGGTCAAGCCTATCTTAGGCCTAATCATAACTTCCTCTATAATTTATATCTTAAAATTAATCTTGAAGCGCCTTGATCATCCGGTCAAGTAATTCAATATCTGTATCACGAGAATAGATGTCCATAATCTCATAAATTTGTGGAGCAGAAGTTGACCCAGTAAATGCTAAGTTAAGTGGGAAGTACAAACCACGTCCCTTAATGCCAGTAGCTTTACCAACTTCCTTGATTGCTTGACTGTAGTCATCCGCACCGTTTTCAAGTTTTTCTTTTAATCCGGTTAAGACAGCTAAAACATCAGCATTAGCGAAGTCTTCATTGTCCTTAATTAGATCGTAATTGAAGTTTTCATCAAGAACGTTGTAATAGGACCAAACATATTCAATCACTTCAAGTAACTTATTAACATCACGTTGATGAACATGGATTGTCTTCATAATCAAGTCCTTCAACTGATCTTCCGGAATTGATTGCAAACGCTTAGCTTCTTCAGTTTCGCCTTCTTTTACCAATTCCATGGTCCGATCGGTCAATTCATCAACGGACATGCTCTTAATATATTGAGCATTCATCCAATCAAGCTTCTTTTGGTCGAAGTAAGCCGGAGCTTTTGACATCCGGTTTGGATCGTAAACCTTAATTAATTCATCCTTAGAATAAATTTCCCGTTCGCCAACTGGTGACCAGCCTAAGAAAGCAATGAAGTTAAAGATTGCTTCGTGAAGGTACCCGTGCTTTTTGTATTCACTAATGAATTGCAAGGTATCCTTATCACGCTTACTTAACTTCTTCCGGGTCTTTGGATTAAAGATCAATGGAATGTGGCAGAAAGTGGGGTGCTCCCAGCCTAATGCTTCGTAAATTGCAATTTGCTTTGGTGTATTTGAAATATGATCAGCACCACGTAATACGTGAGTAATGTCCATCGTGTGGTCATCAACAACAACCGCAAAGTTGTAAGTAGGCATCCCATCACTCTTTTCAATGATAAAGTCACCACCAAGATTATCAGAGTTAAAGGAAACATGCCCCCGAGCAATATCATCCCATTCATAGTCATGGTTCTTTGGGAAGTGGAAACGAATAGTTGGCTTTAAGCCCTTAGCTTCAGCAGCCTTTTGCTCTTCTTCGCTCTTACCATACCAGCGACCATCATAATGCGGTGCTTCGTTATTAGCCCGTTGCCGTTCCCGCATTTCCGCTAGTTCTTCTTCCGTTGAGTAATCCTTGTAGGCTAACCCCTTATCAAGCAATTCTTGAATATACTTGTGGTAAATTCCTTGCTTGTTCCGTTCACTTTGACGGTACGGAGCATACTTCGGATTAGGTTTGTTAGGACCTTCATCCCAATCAATTCCTAACCAATGCAAGTTCTCCCGTTGACTTTCTTCTCCGTCCTTAACATTTCGCTTGGTATCAGTATCTTCAATCCGTAATACCATTGTTCCATTAAAGTGACGGGCAAATAAATAATTAAAAAGGGCTGACTGCGCATTACCAATGTGTAAGAAACCTGTTGGACTAGGTGCGTAGCGAACTCTGACCTTCTTGTCATCCATGTTTGCGATTCTCCTTTATATCTGTTTCACGAACAAATTCGTGACTGCAACATGTTTAATTGTATCGGAATGTTGCTATTTGTCAATTTCATTCAAGCACAGATAATGAGGGACCGCAAGTACTAGTACTCAGTCCCTCATTATTGCTATTTTATTATGACGGTAAAATTATTAATATTGTTCCATGTACCGTTGCCGTTCCCAGTCAGAAACATGAGCACGGTAAGCATCATATTCACGGGTCTTAGCCTCTTCAAAGCTTTGGTATAAGTGTTCACCCATTGAACTCTTAATCACTTCATCATCAGCTAAGTCCTTTAATGCACTGTGTAAAGTATCAGGCAAGTTAACAATCCCCTTGTTCTTCCGTTCCTTAACAGTCATATCATAGATGTTTTCATCAACGTTGTGAACTGGTGGCAAGTTGTTCCGTAGACCATCAAGTCCCGCTTCAAGAACCGCAGCAATTGCTAAGTATGGATTAGCTGCAGGATCAGCTGACCGTAATTCAAGACGAGTTCCCATTCCCCGATCGTTTGGAATCCGAACTAGCGGCGAACGATTAGAGGTTGACCAAGCAACATAAACTGGTGCTTCATAACCTGGAACTAACCGCTTATAAGAGTTAACAATTGGGTTAACAATTGCCGTATAACTCCGTGCGTGTTTCATCAAGCCACCTAAGAAATGATAAGCAGTTTCTGACAATTGGTTCTTATCGTTTTCATCATAGAAAGCATTTTTGCCATCTTGAGTAAAGAGTGACATATTAAGGTGCATCCCTGAACCATTAATTCCAGACAATGGCTTCGGCATAAACGTTGCATGTAAGCCGTACTTCTTGGCGATTGTCTTAACAACCAGCTTAAATGTTTGAATATTATCTGCCGCTTCAAGTGCATTAGAGTACTTAAAATCAACTTCATGCTGACCAGGAGCAACTTCATGGTGAGCTGCTTCAACATCAAAGCCCATCTTTTCTAATGCAAGGACAATATCGCGCCGACAATCTTCACCAATATCAGCTGGTTCCATATCAAAGTAATTTTCGGAATCATTAACCTTAGTGGTTGGATTACCGTTATCATCCGTCTTAAAAAGGAAGAATTCTGGTTCAGGGCCAATATTGAATGAATTAAAGCCCATCTTTCGCATTTCTTTTATAACTCGTTTGAGATTGTTCCGTGGGTCACCTGAAAATGGAGTGCCATCTGTCATGTGAACACTGCAAATCACCCGAGCAACCTTTCCATGATCAGCTCCCCAAGGGAAGACTAACCAAGTCGACATATCAGGGTAAAGGTACATGTCACTTTCCTCAATCCGCACGAAACCATCGATTGAAGAACCATCAAACATGATCTTATTATCCATTAACTTATCAAGTTGGCTAACTGGTAAGTCAACACTCTTAATTGTTCCTAACAAATCGGTGAACATTACCCGCAAAAAGCGAATATCCTCATCTTTAACCATTTGACGTACTTCATCTTTGGTATATAAATGTCTAGCCATAAATTCATTCCCTTTCTTGAAGACACCTTAATCAAGTTACTTAATAAAAGAAAGTAAATAAAAAGTTTACTGGCTAGTGTCAATTTAAAACTTAGACTAGACCAATCTAAACTAAATAACTTATTTTCATTAGGCAACCCTGTTTCTTTAGTACTGCTTAAGGATACCAATTGAAAATCATTAAGTCAATTTACTGAAAACGTTTTAACCCGATTATAACTAAATCAGCACAAAAACTTTAATTTTTTAACCACGAAGAAATAAATTGTTTAATTTCGTTAGTATTATTTTGACCGCTTACTAGATCAAACCAGTGAACATCCATCTTATTTCTAAACCAAGTTAACTGTCGTTTTGCATAATGACGTGAATCTTGTTTGATTTTATTTATAGCATCATCAAGAGAACATTTACCAGCAAAATAGGGAAATAACTCATGATAGCCAATTCCCTTTCCGGCTGGTAATTCAATTCCACCCTGATCATATAACCATTTAGCTTCATCAATTAATCCAGCTTTTATCATCAAATCAACTCGATGATTAATGCGGTCATATAGTACTCGCCGCGCTGTGGTAAGTCCAATCAATAGAAAATCATCCATTGATTCTGCCTGATGTTGTTGAGAGAATAGCTGACCACTAGTTTCAATTACTTCCAGTGCGCGAATTACCCTCCGTGAATTATTCTCAGGAATTGCCATCGCTGCCTGGTGATCCCTCTTTTGCAGTTGTTGCCAGAGGTAATGAGCACCATTTGCTTCTAAAATTTCTTGCCAATGTTGGCGAATCTTTACCGAATGAGCATTATCCTGATGACCACCTAACGAAAGGTTATTTGTTAATGACTGTAAATAAAATCCTGTTCCACCAACAATTAACGGTAACCGTTTAACGTTACTGATCTTTTCAATCCAAGAATTAGCTTCCCGTTTAAATTTAGCAACTGAATATTGTTGATCAACGTCACAAATATCAATTAAGTGGTGAGGAATTCCTGCCATTTCTTCAGCTGTTACCTTAGCTGTTCCAATATCCAGGTGTCTATATACTTGCATTGAGTCACCAGATATTACTTCACCATTAAAGGCGGTTGCGATTTCGATTGATAGGGCAGTTTTACCTACCGCTGTAGGGCCAACAATTGCCACAACTTTAGACATTTTTTATCTCCTTAATATAAATTTTGATCCTTCTGACTGGTAAAAAGGCATTAAGTCTTGCATAATAGAAGTAACATAGTAACAAGAGGAGGCTATATTATGAAAAACTTTGCTAAGGGTGTCTTAATTGGAACTTTCGGTACTCTCGCCGCAATTGCTAGTGGAGCATTCACCTTCCACAAGACAGTTGTTAAACCAATTGAAGATCAAGAAGAAAAATTTGATGAGAACCGGAAAGCTGCCACTCGAAAGAGTCGTTCAGCTCACCAAGCTTAATCAATTCTATTATAAAAAAGAGGCCGGAAAAAACGAAATGTTTTTTCCGGCCTTTCTCTGTAACTAATAGTTTCCGAACTTAGCAAGCCTAACTTCGAAGACATTAATTGCCATTTTCTTTTTAATACTTAGACTTCTTAGTCTTTCCTTTCCAACCATTATAGCCACCCTTAAGGATGTACAGTTGGTGATAACCATGTTTAGCAAGAAAGGCAGCAGCTTGAGTGCTGATTGCAATTCCTTGATCATACATATATACAGGAAGATCAGGACGCAACTCACCATATTGTTGTTTTAGGTAAATGTATGGCAAATTCCGTGCCCCTAAGATATGACCCTTCTTAAAGTCATTGGGTTGCCGAAGATCGATCACTTGCGCTTTACGCATTCCCTGATGAAAAGCATCTTGATCCAGGACCGTTGCATACTTCTTCCGACGGTAGTATTGGAAAAGCCAAGTAAGTCCCCAAGCAAGCAAAAGGACGATAATAACAATATTAAAGGTTAATAAACCATTACTAACTCCAAGAACCACGTTAACGCTCCTCACTTTTTACATGAATTGCCGAGCCAAAGAAGCAGCCCCGATAACCCCAGCATCATTACCAAGTTCAGCTAACTTCAATTGAGTTGATGTCCGGACAGTTGGGAAAGCAAACTTCTTGAAGTTTTCATCAACCCGCTTCAAAAGGAAGTCACCAGCAGCTGAAACACCACCACCAATAACAAGGTATTCAGGGTTAAGCGCATTACTTAAGTTAGCAGCAGCTAATCCTAGGTAAAACGCAACTTCATCAACAACGGTGTTTGCTAGGTAGTCGTTTTGCTTAGCTAAATCAAAGACAATCTTAGCAGTAATTTCGTCACCATTATCAATCATTGCCTTTAGGCGGCTGTCGCCTTCGTATTCTTCAGCCTTGTCTTGAGCAATGTGAACAATCCCAGTAGCGGAAGCATATTGTTCAAGACAGCCACGGTTACCACAAGTACAAAGATAACCATTAGGCTTTACGATCATATGACCAACTTCACCACCGGCACCAACCATACCATGAACTAACTTGCCGTTGGAGATTAATCCACCCCCAACACCAGTACCAAGTGTAATGAAGGCAACGTCATCACCTTCATTACCAGCACCTTTCCAGCGTTCACCAAGGGCAGCCACGTTAGCATCATTGTCAAGAGAAAACTTCATGCCGGTTCCTTCTTCAATTTGTTCCTTAACTTTTTGGGTAGTCTTCCAGTTAAGATTATAAGCACCAACAACAGTTCCCTTATCACGGTCAATTGTACCTGGAGTTCCCATTCCAATACCAACAAATTGATCACGATCCATCTTGTATAAGTCAAGGTGGTGGTTGATTGAATCAATAATATCAGGAACAATATGTGAACCTTCATCTAAAATATTAGTCCGTAAAGACCACTTTTGTTGAATTTCACCATTTTCAGTTAAGATCGCAAACTTAATAGTAGTTCCACCAAGATCAACACCAATTAATTTTTTAGCCATTTTTTCATTTCCTTTCTTAATTAACAACTTAAATCGCTGTTCCGTTTTTTTCACGCAGTTCTTCTTCACGATGTTCCTTTCGAAGAACAATTTTTGCTTTCATGTAGGTCGCGTTATCGACAACCCCAGCTTGATATAAGTGATCCAGCTCGATCGCAATTAACTCAATATCATATAACCGTTTACCAACATATACATATACATTAAATTCTTTTAGCAACTGTTGAACATCATATAGAGTTCGATATTCTCGCGGTCGTGTCATCTTTAATCACCTGCCAATTGCAATTATCATAGTAATAATGCCAAAGAACAATACAACACTGCCAATCATTCGTTTATAAAGACGAACGTGCCCGACAAATGGTGCACCAACAACATATGATATTAAAAATCCACCAAGAAGGCCACCAATATGTCCGGCAAGATCAACTCCAGGAAGGAAGAAATCCATCACGATGTTAATTCCGACTAAAACCAAGAATTGTCGGCTTAAGTCCTGAATTAATTCGTTATCGTGAAAAGATTCTCCTAACATTAAGAATGCTCCAAACAAACCGAAAAGTGCCGTACTCGCACCAGCTGAAATTGTATTAGGCAAGAAATAAGCACTTGCCAAGTTACCAGTAAAAGCACTCACCAAATAAATCACCAGCATTCGCCAATGACTAAATAATTCCTCAATATACATTCCCAAGAAATAAAGGGTAATACTATTAATAATGAGGTGGGCAATGCCGATATGGAGAAATACCGGTGTTATTAACCGCCACCATTGACCTTCATGGATCAAGGACGTAACCCGCGCACCACACTCTATTAGAACACTGGAATTCGTTGAACCGCCTAATAGTGTCATTATAATAAATGCAACTATCTGAATAATCAAGAGGACAACGGTTACTGGTGCTCTTCGCCATATTTGATCCCTCATTAATCAGTCTCCGGTAAAGAAAGCACTTTATTGACATGTCGGTCGTATTGGTCACTTTGCCACTCGTTTTCGTTTGCCAATTGGGTAGTAAAAGATAATGAGACCGTATCACCATCATATTTATCTAAGTAACGATCATAGTATCCCCCGCCAAAACCAATCCGACGACCAGACAGAGTAAATGCAACCCCTGGAACAATCATCAAATCAATCTCATCGGGTTGGTACACTCGACCATTTTTTGGTTCTAAAATACCAAAAGTTGTTTCCACAAATTCGGTATCTTCATTCAACGCCACAAACTCCATTTGACGATCTGGCAAGGTTCGTGGGACAACAATTTGACGGTTCTCATGACGAGCATGAAGTATAATTGGAGAAGTATCCAATTCTAAGGACTGACTTAACGTTGTTGCGATAACCTTAGCATTCATCCACTCGGGTTGGTCAAATAGCATTGAAGTTAATCTTTTTTCTTCATGTAAACGCGTATTAAGATCAAGTTGTTGCAGTCGTGCGATATACGCCTGACGCAACTCCTTCTTTGAATACGTCATTATCCTACAATCTCTCCTTTTAAACGTTTTCAATCTATAATTATCACAGCTCATGACTATTTATGCAAGCGTTTTTTCACTAAGTAATAAAAAAGGCACCTAAAAAGGTGCTTTTTTTATTACTTAGTTTCACGGTGTAAAGTAACCTTACGTTCCCGAGGGCAGTACTTGTTTAATTCAAGACGGTCGGGATTGTGACGACGGTTCTTACTAGTTAAGTAAGTCCGTTCGTGGCATGATGTGCATTCAAGGATAATGTTGACACGCATTGTCATGACCTCCTATTTTTTTATTATTTAACGTGGTTATTAACCCTAACTCGTACAACTATATCATTAATTAACTAGTTTGACCAGTCTTTTGTGATAATTGTTAAGGAAAAATACTTGACAGACAATCTAACGACTAATCATTGCTGGTACTCTTAGAATCCTGAACCATCTTCCAGTAAGCACTGAATATTTGCTTAGCCATGTTCAAGTTAGCACCACCATTTTCATTAGTTACCCCCGGAATTGCAAGGGCAACAACAACTTGAGGGTTCTTTGATGGCGAGTAACCAGCAAAACTAATCGTTGAAGTCTGATGACCATTAGTGACAGTTTCAGCGGTTCCCGTCTTCCCTGAAATAGATGGTTTAGCACTTCCCAAAGACTTAGCAGTTACGTAAGAACTCGTCCCGTGAGTAACCTGATACAGTCCCTGACGTACTAGATCAAAGTCTTCCTTTGAAGCAGGAATTGTAAATTGAACCTGTGGTTGGGTTGTGGATTCAACTCTTCCCAGCTTACCATTAGACTTACTACCACGAATTTCCTTAACCACATACGGCCGCATCCGGTTCCCACCATTAGCGATCGTTGACATATATTGAGCCAGCTGAATAACAGTATAACCATCATAGTTTCCGTATGATAAGTCAAGTGCTGAACCAATATGTGCCTGAGTCGACGGTCCATTATAGCCAGCTGTTTCTCCTGGCAGATCAATTCCTGTCTTTTGCCCCAAACCAAACATGTTAAAGTATTGGCGTTCCTTAGCAAAAATACTTGGTTTCAATGTTAACTGGGCACCTGGTTTATAATTCATTCCGCCCTCCTTCATGATTAATTGCATCATGTAGGAGTTTGATGAAACTTCTAGTGCCATTGGAGCACTTAAAGCCATGTTAGCAGAACCGGTTTTATTGAACCACGAACTCTTCGTTGAGGTCCCCGCAACCTTAATTGGTTGATCAGTTAAGGTGTTATTGGTTGGCGTAATAACACCACTCATTAAACCACCCATAATAGTAGCACCCTTAACAACAGATCCCATTGTAATTGGGTGATTAATTGCTCCAATCTCATCAACAGTTTGCTTGCCAGTCTTAATATCCCGGTCAATTCCAGCCATAGCATAAATTGCACCAGTATGTGGATTCATTACTACTGCATAAACTCCTGATGAGTATTGAATTCCTGCCGAAGAGTAATTTTGCTTTAAAATTTCTTGAACACGTTTTTGGAACTTAGAATTAATCGTTAAGACAAGGTTATCCCCCTTCTTACCAGGGTACTTAACCACTTCATCAGTTACCTTATTTCCACTAGTAGTCACCTGTGTCTGTGATTTTGAGCCAGCCAGAGTTCCCTGGAACATCTTTTCCAAGTAACTTTGACCCACACTATCACTTCTGGAATAACCTTGTGAAAGCAGACTATTAACTTGGTCACTCGGTAGTCCGGTTGTCGAAACAGTCCCGGTTAGTGATTGAAAATCCTTTCCTTGTGGATAGTTCCTTGTCCAAGCCGTTCCGATTTTTACACCAGGCATTTGGTTTAAGTGCTCACCAACTTCTGCAAGCTCTTTACTAGTAACTCCAGACTTTTTGATGTAAGTTGTTGATAACGAATATGCTCCAGTCATCGCGGCATATATCCGGGCATTGCTCTTCTCATGATTTGATAATCGCCATTCATTCGGATGATTCTTTAAATACTTTAATGCAGCATTATATTGATCATCATCACTAGCATCTTTAGAGAGGTTCAGCTTTTTAGTAATTCGTTTAAGATTATCTTTATTTGCTAAGTAATAATCCTCTTCATTCCGGTCCGTTAACCGTGTATCGCTATTACTTACGGTAATGTATTTTCCTAAGCGATTAGCAATCTTATATAGCTGATCAGTGGTTACGTCAGAACTCTTAGTATAAGTAATTGCTTGGTGAGTCTGGTTACCAACGATTACCTTACCGCGACTATCGTAAATCATTCCCCGCTGAACATTATTTGTTTGAATCGTAGTATCCGATCGTTTAACCTCCGCCTTATAGGATGATCCGTTAAGGACTTGCAAGTAAAATAAACGACCAGCAAGCATTAGTAGCAAGATTCCGACAATCCAAAGCAATAAGTTCAACCGTGATGGAATTATGGATTGAGCGTTTTTATGTTTACCTTTATTTGAACTAAAATAGTTCGTAATTCGATCAAAAAACTTCACAGTATTAAACTTCTCCTTTTACCGTGATGAATTCTATTGTAGCAAATTTTACTTCATTTGACAGTTAAAGCTGACTTACCAAAATGAAATCATACACTTTATTGTTGTAAAAATGAATACGTAAATCGGTAAATCAAAGAAACTTAACAGAACCTTCATATTCATTGGGGATTAATTCGGTATATAATGACAAGGATATTTTATTTAGGAGGACATTTTGTGCAATTTCGTTCTCAACTTAAAAAACAACATATTTTATTAATCAGTTTTCTCCTTCCCGTGATTATAATGGGGGGCTATTTCGCCTATCGCTCAATGGCGCCATTTGGGCAAAACAGTTTGCTAACCGTTGACCTTGGGCAGCAATACATTGATTTCTTCTCTTACTTCCGGCGAACCCTGCTGCATCATCCGAGTGAATTTATCTACTCATTCAGCAAGGGGCTTGGCGGAGAGATGTGGGGAACAAACGCTTATTACCTTTGTAGCCCGTTAAATTTAATTCTTATCTTCTTCCCTGCTGCCCATCTTTCCAGTGGTGTTTTGGTATTAACTCTATTAAAATACGGTCTTTCTGGTCTTTCATTCGCCTGGTTACTAACAAAAACTAAGCTACAAACCGGTATTCGTATTCTTGCATTCAGTACTGCTTATGCTCTTAATGGTTGGATCGTTGCTAACCAGCTAAACTTACTCTGGCTTGATGCGATGATCATTTTGCCGCTAGTTGTCTGGGGTCTTCATCAGGTTATTTTTGCTCGTAAATTTACCTGCTATCTTTGCTGGCTCACCGTAATGATGATCGATAACTACTACATGGCATGGATGATCTGCATATTTACAATTCTCTTCTTCATCTGGCAGCTTCCATTAATTAGTAATTGGCAAGATCGCTTGCGAGCATTTAGTCGCTATGTAATTTCTTCATTAATTGTTGCAGGTATCAGCTGTATCGTCTTATTGCCAACTATTTATACCCTTCTTCAAAGTAAGGGAACTTATACTAATAACCATATTCGAAGTCGATTCGAATATAATCCGCTAAAACTATTTGCTAAGCTTGTTCCTGGATCGTTTAATTTTAACCAAATGCCTAGCGGTCAAGCAAATATTTATGTGGGAATGCTAATGATGTTTGGCTTTGGATTATACTTTTTAAACCGTAATATCAACCTTCGTCAGCGAATTCTCGCTCTCCTCATTACGATCTTTTTCATTCTTTCGTTCTGTTATGAACCTCTTGACCTTTTTTGGCATATTGGTCAATTTCCGGTATGGTACCCTTCACGGTTTTCATTTATCTTCTGTTTTTGGACAATTCTTCTTGCTACTACCTGTCTGCAAAAAGATTTTCAACCTGAAAGATGGCAACTCGCAGCCTTACTGATAGCTACCTTAGCAATCTTTGCATATGTTGAAACCCTAACCGTTTCTTACATTAACAACAGTCAGAAATTAATCGGACTAGGAATCGCAATTATCAGTATTATCTTTTTAGCGATCCCTCACGCAGCTTCCCCAAGCTTAAACAATCTTTTACTAGTACTGATCACAATTTGTGATGTTTCAACCAGTGCCTACACTGCCCTCAACCAAATCTCATACGTTAGTCAATCCGAGTTTGGTGAGTATACCACGGCACTCAATAACGCCACTACAAAAACTAAGAATAGTGATCAAGGATTCTACCGGGTTGCTAAAACATTTATGCGAACTAAAGACGATCCTATGCAAAGCGGCTTTAACGGTGGTGATCACTTTGGCTCAACGCTTGTTCCTAGTCTCCCCACATTCATGGGAGCAATTGGACAACCGGCTGGCGATGGTTTCGTGTCATATGATAATGGTACTCAAGTAACAGATTCGTTATTAGGTTTCCGCTATACAATGGCAGTTATTGATCCAAATCGTTCAACACCATTTCTTCCCTTATCAGGTTATCGTCCTGATTGGAATACTCAGGAACCTGTAGCAGTAACTAATAATATTGGAATAAGAAAAAACAAAGCTGCATTACCGATTGCGTTTGGTGCTAATTCACGAATTCTCAACTTAAGCCATGATACTTATGATCCCGTAGCTTACCAGTCTGAAATCTATCAAGACTTAGCTAACTCTCCACAACCACTATTTGAAGTACAAAACTTTAACCAGGTCGATTTTCAAAATGTTCAAAGTGCAACCCAAATTACCGGAACCGTTTTTCAAAAAGAACAAAAATCTGCCGGTGCAACCGTCAGATTAGAATTCATTCCTAATAGTAATGATTCATACTATTTAACGGTTGGACCAAATGTTAAGGATGATGCATCAATCACGGTTAATAATCAGCATTTTAGCCAGTATCAAACTTACCGGGATACAATCGTTATGAATGTTGACCATCATCAAAAAGGACAGAAAATCGTAATTACCTTTCATCTGAAGCACGCGGAATTATGGATGCAAAACGTGAGCTTGTACCGGCTTAACCAGCAAGCATTTAATCACGACCTCAAAGTGTTGCAACGGTCGCCATTAAAGCTCAGCCATGCTAGTGCCACAACCCTTAAAGGAAAAGTAAATATAAAAAAGGATCAGGAAGTACTGATGACAACGATCCCTTACGATCGTGGCTGGCATGCTAAAATCGATGGTCATCCGGTAAAATGTCAAAAAGTTATTAATACCTTTTTAGCACTGAAGATTAAACCAGGAACCCATCAAGTAACCCTTCATTACCGGCCACCATTCTTAATCACCGGAATGATTATTAGCGTGCTGAGCTTATTGGCAACGTCCTTCTTGATTAAACTTAATGTTCGCCATCAATAAAAGAAAAAAGCGGAGACGTAAAGCAGAGGCTAAATTAACTTCTGCATTCGTTTCTGCTTTTTCTTCGCCTTAAATTATTTATTTCCATTGTGCAGAAGCATCGGCCTTACTATCTGCATGATCATCAGAGTCTTTATCTAATCCAGCAACATCAGGTGTCGAATCACCATCTTCATGCTTAAAATGGAAAATTGGACCATCAGATTTTTCATCATAATCAACCGTCATTATTAATCCCTTGAAAAACCACTCATCAAGGTTATCAATATGATAATTAACGTTGCCCTTCTTTACTTCCAGAATTGGTGAAACAGGAACATCTTCACGTGTAAAGCCCTGTGAAAAGCCGTGGTGAACTTCAGTTGAACCATAAGTTTTCCCGTAGAATTTTACTCCACCACCATTTTCCAAGCTTAAGTTAGTTCTAAACCAATTATCTGCAGCATCGGTTATAATCATTTTCATTAACTTCACATCCCTTCGATTACCATACCTTATGATAGCACTTTCATTAGGAAGAAAGATATTATTTTCGGTTAATAAAGTTAAAACTTAATAGATTAGATAACTGATCATAAAAGGTCCAAACTCCCCTTGCGGAATTTGGACCTTTAATATATTAAGGCTAATTTGATTATTCTACACTCAAAATTTTAACCTTCATCGTGCCATTAGGAATTTCAATTTCGACTTCTTCACCAACCTTGTGACCAAGAAGTCCCTTAGCCATTGGTGACTCATTAGAAATCTTACCGTTAAATGGGTCAGATTCTGATTCCCCAACAATTTGGTAACTTTCTGGTTCTTCGTCAGGAAGTTCCTTGATTGTTACTTTCCGTCCCATTGATACTTCATCCTTGTCGACATCTTCGTTATCAATGATTTCAGCATACTGAAGCATATTTTCAATCTGTGAAATTCGTCCTTCAACAAAGGCTTGTTCATCCTTTGCTGATTCATATTCAGAATTTTCAGAAAGGTCACCATAGCTTCGCGCAATTTTAATTCGCTTGATAACTTCTGGGCGCCGCTTCATTTTAAGATCTTCAAGTTCTTCTTCGAGTTTTTGTTTTCCTTCCAGCGTCATTGGAAAAGTTTTTTCTTCAGCCATTTAATTACACACTCCTATCTTATATCCATTGGTAAATTACCATTTGTTTAGATAAATGTAAATAATTATCCTAAAAATATTTTTAATGACTTTCACGGGATTCCTGCAAAAGGCTAACAATCTGCGGTGTCGAGTACGAAGCCTTCAACTTAAATGTTCCAGCTTTTACTCCTGATTCCTTATGAGTTTGCAAATAGTAATCACAGACAAAACTACTCCGCACTAATCGTTTCTTTTTTAAAATCACGCCTACCTGATGATCAGTCGCCCCCTGGGGGATTTTAACACTCAGCATCTGATTTGCTGAAGGATCGACTGGTCTTAAAGCATAGTTAAAATATTGATAAATCCCTAAGCCACAACAAATTAAAAGAATGAGAATAATCAGGACAACCCGATTTTGGCGATGTAATTTCTCGTTAGTCATTATTAACGAATCTCAGCATTTAGTTGTTCTTGAAGGCGGTTTGTTACCTTGGCAAATGCTTGGTTAACCTGGTCCTCCGTCAAGGTTGCATTGGTATCCTGGTAAGTTAATGTGTATGCCAATGACTTCTTTCCAGAAGAAAGGTGGGCACCACTATAAACATCAAACAAGTGAACATCTTTCAAGAAGGCACCACCGTATTGCTTAATTAAATCAACAATCTCTTCATTGGTAACGTTGGTATCAACTAATAAAGCAATATCACGCGTGATTGTTGGGAACTTGCTAATTGGCGTATATTCATTTTCAATCTTCTTGGATTTCATTAACTGTTCAAGATTTAATTCAAAAACGTAGGTCTCGGGAACCTTATATTCTTTTGCTGTTTGTGGATGAACCTGACCAACAAAACCAACTAGGTCCCCATCAATTAAGATATTAGCTGTCCGTCCAGGGTGCATTTCTTCACGAGAACGATCAGCAACGTATTCAACCTTTCCTGCGATTCCCATGTTGTGAAGGTAGCGTTCCAACATTCCCTTTACTTGGAAGAAATCAACAGGCTGATCAGCAACATGCCAGCTATTATTCAATAGTTGACCAGTGATCGCTCCTGCAACATGTTCTTGTTCTTCTGGCCGTTCTCCACCACGCGGAATAAATACTCGACCTTCTTCATAAAGGGCGACATTGTTAACGTTACGAGCAACATTATAAGCAATATCAATTAATAAACCACTAATAATGCTCATCCGGGTTGCAACGTGATCAGAACTCATTGGGAAGTCAAGTTTCATTGGTTCAGCTACCGGATCAATTTGGAATTGCTTGGCCTTGTCAATAGTGGTCAATGAATAACTGATGGCTTGGTTTAACCCCATTCCTTCAAAATCATGACGGGTAGCGCGAATAAACCGTTGCCGAGGAGATAATCCGCCATGATTACGGGTCATTACCGGTAAACTTTCGGGTAAATTATCATAGCCATAGATCCGGGCAACTTCCTCATAAAGGTCGGCTGGCAAACTAATATCCCAACGGCGAGCAGGAACTGTAACTAGAACCGTATCATTACTAGTTAACTTATTAGGAAAGGCTAACCGATCAAAAACGCTGGTAACATCCTCCATCTTTAGGTCAGTTCCCAAAACATGGTTGATCTTTGCTAATGACAACTCAATGTTCTTATCCTCAGCTGGCTTTTCACTACCGGTAACAATTCCCTTAGTAACAGTTCCGCCAGCTAATTGAGCAATCAGTTGGGCAGCTTCATTAAGAGCAGTTTCAACGGTTGCTGGATTAATTCCCCGCTCAAAGCGCATTGAGGATTCACTGTGAAGATCAAGACGACGAGCTTGTTTCCGTACCATTACCGAATCAAAGATCGCTGCTTCAAGTGCCACAGTTGTAGTATCTCCTGACACAGCAGTTGCTTGACCACCCATTGTTCCGGCAAGTGCAACTGGTTGATCACCACTGACGACAACAATATCATTTTCGTTTAATGCTTGTTCCTCATCATCAAGAGTAACGAACTTTTCGCCTGCTCGAGCGTGACGGACACTAATATCATGATTTGGCAACTTATCATAATCATAACTGTGTAGTGGTTGACCATACTTAAGCAGAACATAGTTAGTAACGTCCACAACATTATTAATTGGCCGAATACCAGAATTCCATAGGCGAATTTGCAGCCATAATGGACTATCCTGAATCTGAACGCCCTTAATTACCCGTAATTTATATGTTGGTGCAATCTTGTTATCACTAATTTCCGCATTAATGAGGTCAGCAGTGGCCTGGTCATCATTTTCTTCAACTGCAACTTCCTTGAAGTGCGGCTTTAAATTATAAAATGCAGCAATATCATTAACATTACCATAGATGCTCAACATATCACCACGGTTAGGAGTAACATCGGTATCAATTATCGTATCATCCATCCCCAGGTAACTGAATACTGATTCTCCAGGTTTAGCATCATCAGGCAAAATGTAAATTCCGGCTTCATATGCTTTGGGAGCAATGCGGTCACTAAAGCCAATCTCTTGTAAGGCGCAAAGCATCCCGTTTGATTCAATTCCGCGGATTTTACCACGCTTTATTTTTTGGTTATTTGCAATGCGGGCACCGTTTAAGGCAACAATTACTTTTTGTCCGGCCGCAACATTAGGTGCTCCACAAACAATTTGAAGCGGTTCCTCTTCACCAACATTTACGGAACATACATGTAAATGATCCGAATCGGGATGAGGTTCACAAGTTTCGACTTTCCCCACCACTAACTTTTTCAAGCCATCACTTAACGAATAAACATCATTAATATCAACAGACGTCCGCGCAATCTTTTCGGCAAGATCGCGTGGTTCAACGTCAAGGTCCAAATATTCATTTAACCAATCGTATGAAACTTTCATTGCCGTTATCCTTTCCGATCAAATTGAGTTAAGAAACGAACATCATTTTGGTAGAAGTTCCGAATGTCAGTAACCCCGTACTTCAACATCGCAAATCGGTCGGGTCCTAATCCAAAGGCAAAGCCACCAAACTTCTCTGGATCAACACCGGACATCCGTAAAACATTTGGATGAACCATTCCGGCACCAAGGACTTCAATCCAGCCGGTATGCTTACAAATGGAGCATCCTTTCCCCATACAATTAAAGCATGTAATATCAGCTTCTACTGATGGTTCAGTAAATGGGAAGTAACTTGGCCGCAAACGAACATCTAGCTTATCACCAAAAAGCGATTGAGCAACAACCTTCAAAGTTCCTTTTAAATCAGCCATTGTGATATGTTCACCAACAACCATCCCTTCAATTTGGTTAAATTGATGACTATGGGTGGCGTCATCCGTGTCACGCCGATAAACTTTTCCCGGTGAAATCATTTTTAATGGTCCCTGGCTAAAGTCATGTTTCTCCAACATCCGTGCCTGCATCGGGGAAGTTTGGGTCCGCATTAAGACAGACGGAGTAACATAGAAAGTATCTTGCATATCTCGTGCTGGGTGATCCTTTGGCAAGTTTAATTTTTCAAAGTTATAAACTTCTTGTTCTACTTCGTCACCAACAGCAACCTCATATCCCATTGAAACAAATAGGTCAACCACTTGGTCAATAATTTGTTGGATAACGTGTGGTTCTCCCTGAGCCACTGGTGTTCCGGGTAAAGTAACATCAACGGTTTCTGCCTCTAATTCTGCATTCATCGCAGCTTGTTCTAGTTCTGCCTTTTTACTTTCAATTGCAGCAGTAAGCTCATCACGAACCTTGTTTGCAAATTGACCAACCTTTGGCCGTTCTTCAGCACTTAAGTCACGCATCCCACGAAGGACGTTAGTAATTGGCCCCTTCTTTCCGAGCATTTTTACCCGAACTTGATTAATTTTTTTCAGGTCTTCAGATTCCCTGATTTCTTGCAAACCTTCTTCACGAAGTTCAGCAAGTCGTTCTTTTAATCCCATAATTTCACTCCTTTTAATAAACAAAAAAAGCCCCGTCCGATTAGGGACGAGGCTTCGCGGTACCACCCTAGTTTGCAAAAAATGCACACTCAAAATCGATAACGGTGATCAACCGGAATATCATTACATATCGGCTCCGGAAATGAAATTCCCTTGATATTACTGACCGTTAATTGCAGAATTATAACAGCTCTCTGACAATAATAATCCAGGTACTAGTTTCCATCGACACTTTTAATATCACAGACTATTGTAGCTAAGCACCCTTAGCAGGTCAAGGAAAAATTAATTCCACTTATCACTCCACCGGTGGACGGTGCTCATCACTTTGCGAAGTTCTTGCCCCCGTTCTGTTAATGAGTAATCAATCCGATTTTCCCCCTTATAAGTGTTCCGGACAACAATGTGTTCATCTTCCAGTTCTTTAAGACGTTCACATAAAACCCGATCACTACAACCATTAATACTTGCTGAAAGATCCTTAAAACGCATTGGATCCTTAACCAAAAGGGCTTCAATGATTAAGCCATTCCATTTTTTGCCAAGGATCGAAAAGGTATGGGTGAATTTCGGACAAAGTTTACAACCACCAGCATTAGCCGACTTCTCAGCTAATTGTTGCATAGTAACAACTCCCTTCCACAAACTACCATACAGACTTCATGCGACGCTTACGGATCTTCCGTGCCAACTTAGCCCGAAGCGGACTAAAGAATTCATGCTCAGCTTCAAAGTCATCCACAAGGGAAACAATCCAGCTCTCACGATACTTTGGCAACGCTAATGTTGCACCAAACATGTGCTTAAGGATAATATCTTTCTCCTTAGCATTTAATTTTGTTAATTTTTCAGCATTTCGCAAAGCTACTCGCGGATGAATAAACGCATGTGTCCCCAAGTCAAATTTAGTAGTTCGCCAGTCATAATAAAAGAGATCGTGTAGTAAGCCAGCGCGAGCAACACTCCGATAATCAAGGTGCATTCGTTTAGCAATCCTGTAACTATCGAATGAGACCGCAATCGAATGTTGGAGACGGTTCGAGTGATGATGCTGTGTATACTGAGCTAACTTCTGAACAGCTGGCTGAGCTAATAAATCACTAACAATAGAAACATACTCCGAATCGGTTCGCCATTCATTAATTGACTTCATATAATCCCCCTTTTCAATTCTTAAAGATATTTTACAAGATCTATCTTAACAAATAAATCATTAAGCATTATAAATTTTTATTTAACTGAAACATAAGAATGCCAGCAGAAACAGCAACATTTAGTGACTCTGCCTGTCCTTGCATTGGAATGTAAAGGTTAGTCGTCGTTTGACTAAGAAACTGTTCGCTCATCCCTTGCCCCTCATTTCCCATAATTAAAGCAAAGGTCTTGCCAGGTTCAACATCACGAAAACTTTTTGCTTGCGGGTTAAGCTGAGTCCCGTAAACTGGTGCATTAAGCGTCTTAAAATCTTCAACCCACTTTGCTAGATCCCCTTCATATAAATTCAAATGAAATTGAGATCCTTGCATCGAACGAATCACTTTCGGGCTAAAAATATCTGCCGAACGATGACTGACAACTACACCTGTAAATCCAGCAGCATCAGCGGTTCGTACCATTGTACCAACGTTGCCTGGATCCTGAACACGATCAAGAAATAGCCAGCCACCACGAAGATTTTCCATGTCTGGAATCTTGTGTGCATCCGGCAACGGAACCACTGCAGCAATTCCTTGTGGGGTAACCGTGTCAGTAATATGCTGCATTACCTCTTCAGTAACTTCATATACTTCATCAGTAAGTGAAGTTAAATCAGGATGAGCAACAAGCTGTTCACTCGTTCCAATTAACTGTAAGACTTGAGTGCCAGATTGAACCGCCTCACTTACCAAATGCCATCCGTCAAGCAAGTATGTCCCCGTTTGCCGACGGTATTTCTTTGTTTGAAGCTTTTTCCAATTTTTTACGTGTTGATTATGAATCGACGTAAGTTTTTCCATTTAATTATCGACTCCTCTTTTGATTAATTATACCATGGTTATAGCGTACAATGATGTTAATAATTTCTATGATTTTATTAAGGAGAGGAGTAGTCTAAATGGAACCTCACTGTTTAAAAATAATTGCCCACGGTCTTGTTCAAGGGGTTGGTTTTCGCTACGGAACATTACAAATTGCTAACCGCCTCACCATTACAGGAACCGTCCAGAACCTATCAGACGGAACTGTCAAAATCATTGCTGAAGGTAATCACCCAAACTTGAAAGAATTTATTCATCTAATTAAAGCTGGGCCAACCCCATTTGCCCACGTTACCAACTTGCGGATTGAGGAACTACCACCCCAGCATTATCAGCTTTTTATGATTAAATAGCGTTAAATCAGTAGAATTGCTAATAGATTTAATGTTAATATATGTACTGTTTTATACTATTTAACACTATATTTAAATACACTAAGGGAGAATATTGATGAAACGAAAACGACTTTCAGTTGCGGGACTATTAACCGTTACCCTGTTATTTCTGACTGGCTGTGTGCGAACAACAAAGTCGGGAAAGCCATACGGACTGACATACACGTATCTTGCAAAACCAATGCAACACTTAATGGAATGGCTTGCTAGCCACTTAGGTAATAATTATGGTTGGGCAATTATTGTGATTGTTGTTGTTGTTCGGACAATCCTGCTACCAGTGATGTTCTCACAGATGAAAAAATCAACCATCATGCAAGAAAAAATGGCCAAGATCCAGCCACTACTTAAAGAGCTCCAAAAGAAGCAACGGGAAGCTAAAACCCCAGAAGAACAAGCTGCTGTTGGTGCACAAATGATGGCTGTTTACCGGGAAAACAATGTCAGTTTAACTGGGGGAATTGGCTGTTTACCACTTCTAATCCAGTTTCCAGTCTTTGCTGCCCTCTATGCTGCAATCCGCTATTCCCCTGACCTTTATCATGCAACCTTTATGGGAATCGCCCTCGGGAAGCCAAGCATTCTTTTTGCAATCCTTTCCTTCATCGCATACGCAGCACAAAGCTACCTTGGATTAGTTGGCGTTCCTGAAGAGCAAAAGAAGCAAATGAAGATGGCAATCTGGATGAGTCCATTCATGACCTTCTTCATCTCGTTAACTTCATCGGCTGGATTAGGCCTTTACTTCTTTATTGGTGGGTTATTTGCAATTCTTCAAACTTTAATGATCAACGCATATCGCCCACGAATTCGCAAACAAATTGCAGAAGAAAATAAGAACAACCCAGTTAAGGTTCCTGATGCTCTAACAACAAATGATTCAGCAGCGAATGCAACTGATAACGTTTCTGCAACGATTGATCAATTAAAGAAATCTGCTGCACCGGCTTCTTCAGCTGCACCAAAGCCAAGCAATCGTCAACGAAATGCTGGTAAGCAACGCCATCATCATAAAAACAATAATTAAAAAACTAAGGACTATGGCAATTACTATAGCCCTTTTATTTTAGGAGACAAGATAATGATTAAACCAATTAACCACGATCAAATACTTTTACAACAACGTGCTATCCCTGCAACAAAGCAAGATCTTAATGTTGGTATCGATCTCAAAGATACTTTAAATGCACACCAAGCAGAATGCATTGGGATGGCAGCAAATATGATTGGCATCAATAAGGCAATTATTATTGCAAGCCTTGGTCCAATTAACATGGTAATGTACAATCCACAGATAACTCAAAAACAAGAGCCATATCAGGCAACTGAAGGCTGCCTTTCACTTCCCGGAAAAAGAGCGGCTACGCGTTATCGTCAAATTAAGGTTACCTTCCGTGATCAAGATTGGCGTTTACAAACCTTACAGCTCTCAGATATAGCTGCAGAGATCGTCCAACACGAGATTGATCACCTTAATGGGATCCTAATCTAAGGTCCACCTCTTTTACCGCTACACTCGATTTGCTAAGATAAAGTTAATGAAATAAGAGCCACAAAATCGCCGGGTTTTGTTTATAAATTATTTTACTTTCCAAACAGGCGTCCAAATTTCTGGAGGATGGGAAGCTAATCTGGAGGTTTTTATTTTGCCAATCACTAAAGAAGTTTTTCATTATGTTAGTCGAAACATTATTGCCATGCTTGGAACATCAATTTATGTTTTGATTGACACCCTTTTTATTTCAATTGCTGCGGTCGCATTAGGATTAACTGCGCTTAACCTTGCTCTGCCCATCTTTAATCTCTTTAACGCCCTTGGTTTATTACTCGGTGTTGGTGGTGCAACAATTTTTTCGCTAAATAAAATTCTCCACCCTGAGCGGATTGAATCATTATACAGCTCACTAATGATCTCCGCGGCAATTCTGGGAATAGCACTTGCAATTCTAATTGACATTTTTTCAGTCGGAATTGTTGACTTTCTCGGTGCCAATAATGCTACAAGAGAACTCGCTATTACCTATGTACGAATAGTGGCATGGTGTGGCCCATTTGTAATGTGCAACTATGTTAGTATCAACTTTATTCGTAATGATGGCAACCCAACCTTAACCATGTTGGCGACTGTTATCGAAACATCATCAGTAATTATCATTGACTGGTTCTTCATCTTTGGCCTCGGTTTAAAAATGGAGGGAGCCGCTTTAGCAGTAATCTTTTCACCCGCAATTAGTCTAGTAGTTTTATCATTTCACCGGAAATTTAAAAATCGTCGACTTCACTTTCACTTTGTTCGTCCTTCCTTTAAGCCACTCATTGAATCAGCACGACTAGGTTCTGCGGCAGCACTAAATGAATTAAGCACCGGTGTTAGCGTCTTCTTCTTTAACCATGTTCTTTTAATGCTAGCAAACAACTATGCCGTTGCGGCTTATGGTGTTATTTCAAACATTGCAATCGTGGTTCTAGCAATTGCTAACGGGGTTGCCCTCGGAGTTCAACCAGTTGCTAGTCGCGAATACGGTGAACACCATTTCAGCAACGTATCGCACGCATTAAGGGTTGGGATCATCATTACACTTGCGTTAGCACTTACTGAATTTATCATCTTAACTACATTTAAGTACCCAATCATCGGTCTTTTTAATACTCAAAATTCACTTCAGCTCGTTCATTATGCCGCTGTAGGACTACCAATTTACTTCACGAGCGCCTTCTTCAGCGCCTTAAATTACCTCTTTATTTTGTTCTTAACAGCGACTAATTCAGCTCGTGCTTCGTTTGCTCTATCACTGCTCCGCGGTTACCTGGTTCTCCTACCATTAATATTTATTCTGCCGTTTTTCTTTGGCCTTAAGGGCGTTTGGGCAGCAGTTCCGTTAACTGAACTAATTGTCACGGGAATTGGAATCGTCTTAATTCATCAACGGATTATTCAATACAATGATATTTAAAATTAAAACAACCTAAGATTAGTTCAGAACGAAAATAATCTTAGGTTGTTTTTAGTTATGCTCGGGCATGCTTAGATGCATAATCATAAAGCACCCACGCAACGATTCCAAAGAAGACCGGTCCAATTGCTGTCCAAAAGGCTGTTTGATAATCATGATCCAAAATCGGCTGGATACAAGTAAAGATGATTCCCAAACAAACAATAATTTCGACAAACCATACCAGAACCTTAGTCCAAAAGCGATTCTTAAATGCCACAAATTCACGTGGAATATCTTTCCGCTGAAATGCTGGAAATGCTCCAACCAAGAAAATATATGGCGCACAAGTGGAAACATTCCCCATATCAGTTAGGATCTGATAAAAACTAGCTGCCGCAGAACCACCAAAGGCTACTAGAAAGATAATTACTGAAATAATGATTGCTTGAATCCACATTGCAAAAGCGGGCATTCCATGTTGATTCAACTTGGTAACACGTGCTGGCCATAAATCAGGGTTTGATCCCATAATAAAAGACTTAATTGGCGTATACACAAGGATAAACATTGCACCAAGCATCCCCATTAACCCGGCAAGGGCAATCAACCGGGTAAATAAATCTCCTAAGAATAGATTTACTCCATGACTTAACCCTAGAGAAACGCCCATCATGTAACCTAAACGATGGAAAACAACATATGTTACATTCCCCAGATTAACACTTGATTTAGCAATTACTTGATTATAATTTACACTAAATCCAGTCATTACAATCATTAATACATAACTACCAATGGTCAAGATAGCCCCAATTGTTAACCCCTTAGGAAAAGTTCTTGAAGGATTTTTCATACTATCAGTAACCCCACCAAGATTTTCCATTCCTGCATATGCAAAGATCGCATAAACTACAAATGAAATAATTGCAATTGGTGTTTGAAATGATGGATTAGGCGATACAAAAAATGTCTTAATTCCATCAATTGGCTGTGCCGGAACACCATGATTTGCAATAATCGTAATTAAACTAGCAAAAATAAAGATAAAGTTCATTATGATCATGAAGGCACCACCAAAGGAACTAATCTTTGTAATACCATTAATTCCCCGCGAGCTTAACCAGGTAACAACGATTACAAAAATAATTGCCAAAATCCCGATCAACTGCGTCGAATCTAAAGCGCCAATATGCCAACTTTGCGTAGTATCGCGCCCAAAAAGCAATGCTGATAACGTAATCCAAAGTCGTGAAGCACTCGAAATAATCCACAGGACCCAACTAGCAAGCCAGATAAACGTTCCAATGAATGCAAGCTTTTCGCCAATTGAACCCGCTAGCCAAGAGTAGATTCCCCCTTTTGCTTCGTTAAATGCTGAACCATACTCGGCCATCATTAAACAACACGGGAAGAAAAAACAGATTCCCCCAATAATATACCAAAACATTCCAGCATATGACATCTGAGCATAGGCAATCGAAACATTTCCGAATCCATAAATGGTCGAAATGATCATCAAGACCAGCGTTGGTGTCGTAATTAACTTTTTCTTTTCCGTCGCCACGGATCTTCAACTCCTTATTCCAATTCCTTAACAATATTAAGTTATCCGCTTACATTATAAGCCTAAATCAACAAAATTTGTACAAACGATCACAATTCATTGCTCTTTATATATAATTATGAAGCCGTGACATAAGCCCTATTGCTTAGATAAAGTATGAACAGTCCAGTACACAAACAGGAGCGTAAAAACGAGGTCATAAATGACTTCGTTTTTACGCTCCCATCCTTTATCCAATATTCTGTTTAATTTTCTCCATTACTTGCCTTAAATTGATTGTGAACATATTCAGCATAAAGCGGTGTACTCTTAATTAATTCCTTATGAGTACCGGATCCTGAAACTGTTCCATGATCAATAAAGTAAATTTGATCAGCATCTACAATGGTACTTAAACGATGCGCAATTATTAAGGTAGTTCGTCCCTTCATCAGGGTTGCTAATGCTTTTTGAACCATTGATTCTGATTCAGAATCGAGACTAGCGGTTGCTTCATCAAGCATTAAGATCTTTGGATTACGCAGGAATGCCCGAGCAATTGCGATTCGTTGTCGTTGACCACCAGAAATTTTAACACCACGTTCACCAATTTCAGTATCAAGTTGGTTGTCTAATTCCCGAACGAACTTATCTGCATACGCCATTTCTAATACCCGCCATAGTTCATCATCATTCACTTCACGGTCCAAGCCATAGATCAGATTTTCGCGAATCGTTCCTGGCATTACCGCTGAATTTTGACCAACTAAGCCAATTTGTTTTCGCCAGTAACTAAGACTGATATTATCAATGTTTTCATTACCGATTTTAATTGTTCCAGCAGTTGGCTGGTAGAAACGTTCAATCAGCGAGAAGATCGTCGTCTTTCCACCACCAGACGGACCAGCAAAAGCAACCACGGTATTTGGTTTAGCAACCACATTAATATCATGTAAAATTTGCTTTCCTTCTTCGTACGCAAAGTCAACATGTTCTAGTTTCAATGGCTGATCAATTACCGTAATCTCTTTTTCTGCTTTAGCCTTTTCTTCATCTTCATTGAGCATTTCTTGGATCCGTTCAGTTGAGCCACTAGTCTTAGCTAACTCGTTAAATAATTGACTAACCATCATAACGGGACCCATCATTTGGAAAAGATACATTAAGAAGGAAATTAGCGTCCCCATTGATAATGAATGGTTCATTACACGGACCGCACCATAGCTTAAAACACCGATGAAGAGCACCATCATCATCATATTTGTTAATGGGGTCGTTAACGAGTTGATTTTTGCTTCTTTAACACCAATATTGTATAGGTTATTAATTCGTTGTTTTCCGGTAACTAATTCTTTTTTCTCCGAATTTGAAGATTTTACTAAGCGAATTTCACTAAGAATATTAGTTGAGTCTCCGGCGAAATTTGCCAATTCATCTTGCCGCTTCCAGCCAATCCGTCCAGCAATCTTCATTACCGGCATTACAGCGACAAAAACAATTGGGACCGTGATAAAAATAATCGCCGTCATTTTCCAGTCCATTGCAATCATGATCACTAACGCACCGACGAACTGCAGTAAGGATGTCAACGCATTGGGAACGGTATTTGCTAAGAGGTTCTTCACTTGAGAAGTATCGTTAGATAAACGCGAAGCAATTTCACCGGTTTTAGTCCGATCAAAGTAGCGAACAGGTAGCTTTAATAATTTTCCCCATAACTCACGCCGGAGGTTAGCCACAACATTCTCACCAAATACACCAAGAATTAAACCAGAAAAGGCACTAATAATTATTCCAGCAATAAATAAGCCAATTGTGATTACGACTAATTCTTTATCTAAGTGACCATTATAACTATTGATTAGCTTTTGGGCCATCTTAGGAACCCATAAATTGATTCCAGTAGCAATCAGTCCAATTATAATCCCCAAAATGAACTGCCAATATTTAGGATGAACCTGGTTAATTAATTTAAAGAAGCTTCGAAAATTAAAGCGGCCATGCCCCTTTTCTACTCGAAGTCCGCCATGTCGTTCGTTCATATTCTCTCATCTCCACTTATTATTTTGACTAGCTATTTTTTATTACCAGCAATAATCTTGTCTAGTAACCGTCCTAATTCTGCTTTTTCATTTGCTGTTAAACAGTCGAATAAATGACCAAACATTTCCTTTTGTTGATCCTCAACTTCGCTTGCACGCGCCTTTCCTAGGTCAGTTAAGAAGATTAGGGTAGCTCGTTTATCAGTAGGATCGGTTGTTCGCCTAATATAACCATCATCTTCTAGCTTCCCAAGCGATTCCGAAACAGATGATTGGTTAATACCAGCTTGAGCAGCAATTTGCTTTGCACGAATTCCCTCAGGAGCAGCGACAATAATCGTTAGCAGATTTTCCCGAACTAATCCTTGACGCCCTGAAAAGTCTGGTTGCCGACCGTTCATCATTGAAAAGGCGCCATTCATTGGCCGATCTCCCGACATTGTTCGCCTACTTCTTGGTGAAAATTGATGATCGTTAAACATTCCGTTGGGTCCGATTCCCCTGCCTGGAAATTCTTGACCGTCTCTTCCCAAGCCAAAACCAGGCATTGAACCTTGGAATGGCTGATGAGCATTTGCAAATGAACTTTTCCTGAGAATCACTAAGCTCTTCAACATTTTTTTAATTAATTCCATATTACTAATTTCAGTCATTATTAACTCTCCCTTTCTTTACCAATTTTTTGCTAGTTTAACTAATTTTTCTTCACGTCAGCAGTTGATAACGTGTTACTAGATAAAATAAGGATTAAGATCCCTATCATCACTATTAAGCCAATCAGTTGATGGATAATCATATCATTTCTCCTACTTAATATATTATATGCTTCGGTACCGATGCATATAATATATTACTAGTAATTATTTTTGTCAATATATTTTGGTACCAAATTATTTTTTGTTACCTCGTTATAATACTAGTCAGCTAGGATAGAACAAAATAAGCGCTCAGAGTACGAAAATCTCGCACTTTGAAATTCCGGTTCTACAAATATTCAGTACTGATAAATAATTCTCCATCTGTCGGTGCTTAAGGTATTTCAATTAATAAAAAATGGTTCACCATCAATCAATAATGATTGACAATGAACCAGAATCCTTATTCGTATTTATCAAAATACTCCCCATCACTGAGAATAAAATAAAGTCACAATTAACTTAGTAATTCACTTTACTTCAAAGATATTAAAACAATTTCTCATTTAGTATCTGTATCTAGGTTATCTTCTTCAACGATCGGTAAAATTATCCGAAAAATTGAGCCACCACCTAATGAACTTTCAAGGGTAATCGAACCATGATAGCCTTCAATTAATCGTTTGGCAATAGAAAGTCCTAACCCATTGCCACCTTTTTTCCGACTACGCGCCTTATCAACTCGGTAAAAGCGGTCAAAGACCTTCTTAACATCTTCAGGAGCAATTCCTTCACCGAAATCCTGGACACCAATCTCAACAGTATTCATCCCACGAGAAAGCGAGATATGGATCTCTTTCCGCTCCTGTGAGTACTTAATCGCATTATCACATAAAATTACCAATACCTGTTCTAGATGATCACGGTAGATATTACTAATAACCGGTGAATGAAGATCATCATCTAAAGTAAAAGTAAACTCTGGATAAAGCATTTTAAAATTATTAAATACTTGATGAACCACGTCATTAACAACTGTTTGTTGATTACGGAAGTTAATTTCGACCTGTTCCGCACGACTCAAATCGAGCATCTCTTGAACCAGGTTCTTCATTCTTTTTGTTTCGGCAAGAGAAGCATTTAGTGACTCCGCTAATACTTGAGGATCATCCTTTCCCCAGCGCTGAAGCATTTCCAAATGTCCCTGAATAATTGCGACCGGTGTTCGTAATTCATGACTCACATCACCAACAAATTGCGATTGCTGATCGATATACCGTTGCATTCGGTCCAACATTTCGTTAAACATTGCAGTTAACTCTGCTAACTCATCATTTCTTCCCGTTACAGGAACCCGAATATTCTTTGTCGGGTCCTCACTAATTTCTTTTACCGTATCATGAATATCGCTTAATGGTTGAAGAAGGAAGTACGATAAGAAGTAGCCTAGTAATCCGCTTGTTAGAATCACTAGTAACATAGCAAAGAAACAAACTAATTTGAATTGATTGTAACTCTTATAGTAAGCATTTAGACTATTTTCTACTTTTAGGTAACCAATCAACTGGTGATTCCTATTAGAATAAATTGCTTGCGTTCCAGCAAGAACATTATGCTTGGGACCAGGAACCTCTTTAATTCGTTTGTCCTGTGAGAATTGGAAATGACTTAGCGGCTTACCAGTACTAAAGATATTCTGCTTGTTAGGAGTATAGATGTTAACAATCAGGTGCGAATCACTTAATTCTTGAATAATTGGTCGCCGATAACGTTGGCCATTAACAAAATCATCCCGTTCATGCTCAGGAATAATAATATTATTAATCCCGGTCTTGCTTAAGACTGTGTTACTGCGTCCTAGCTGCTGACTGATTACGTTCATTCCTGAATTAAGCAGCTCACGCTCAGAACTTAAGAGATTCTGCGTAAAAGCACTGAACAGCGACATCGCGACCATGCAAAAGATCAAGAAAGAACCAATAGAAGTTCCTAACGCCCATTTTAATTTTAACGAGAAAAATTTCTTTTGTTTTTGTGATTTTTCCATCAGTCAATCCTAGGAACGAATAACGTATCCTGTACCCCGAACTGTTTGGATGTAGCTCTTCTCACCAGGTTGGTCAATTTTATTCCGTAAGTAACGAATGTAAACATCAACCACGTTAGTTTCAACCTTAGAATCGTAGCCCCAAACTTTACTCAGTAGTTCTTTCCGTGACATTACAACATTAATGTTTTCCATTAGGATCAGAAGAAGTTCATATTCTCGCTTAGTAAGGTTGATTACCTCATCGCCACGACGAACAACCCGATTCTCTTTTTCAATTGTTAAGTCCTTATATTGGACAGTCGTCTGATGTTCCTTATTGCTGCTATCTTCAATATTGATTCGCCGTAACAAAGCACGAACACGAGCTAAAAGCTCTTCAATTGCAAACGGCTTTACAATATAATCATCTGCACCATGATCAAAGCCAGATACTCGATCGATCACAGAGTCCCGAGCAGTCATGATAATAATTGGTGTATTTTTTAATTCACGAACCCGTCGAGCGACTTCAATCCCGTTTAGTTCTGGTAACATTAAATCAAGTAAAATGAGATCAAAGTCCTGGTTAAGAGCTGCTTGCAGTCCTGCACGACCATCTAATTCAACATCGGTCTCATAACCCTCATGCTTAAGCTCCATCTCAACAAACTTTGCTAAATTTTCTTCATCCTCAATAATTAAAATTCGACTCATTGCTTTCACCTACACAATTAATTCTTATTTCGCACATTAATAAAACACAATAATTTTATCACAATTTTCTAATAAACCCCAGCCTTAATATGGTGATGTGAAGTGCAACAAAAAAGTTAGACAAAATTGATTATTTAAGCTACCAAGGTATGATTTCGGTATTCAACCGGAGTCATACCTTTTGTTTTTAAGGAGATACGTTGGTAATTAAAGTAATGAATGTATTGAGCTGAGAGTGATTTTAATTCAGCTAAGTCTTTACATGGTGGGAAACCATCTAATAACTCTGTCTTAAACAGGTGAAAGAAACTCTCCATTGGTGCGTTATCATGACAATTTCCCTTACGGGACATACTTTGAATAAAGTGATTATCAGCTAACTTTTGGGTATAGTACCCCAGTTGATAGTGCCACCCCTGATCAGAATGAATAATTGGTTGAGCATTATCAGGCAGCTTTGTACATAGCTCGTTGAGAGTAGCGGTAATCAACTGTCGATCAGGATGTTGACTCAATTGGAAGGCTAAAACTTCCTTACTGGCTTCATCGATAATTGAGGAAATATAAGCCCAACTGTGATTAGCTAAGCGAACTTGAGAAACATCTGTGTGGAGGACTTGATAAGGAATGGTGGCCTGAAATTGTTGTTTTAGTAGATTATCCGCAACTGTGCCCACATTACCTTCATAAGATGAGTATTTACCACTACGGTGGCGATTATACAGTGCCACTTGAACATCTAATTTCGCCATCAACTTGTTCACCGTCATGTCCGCCAAATGAATGCCCATTGCCCGCAGTTTTTGGTTCACGCGACGATAACCGTAGGTCCATCGTCCGCGGACTTGCCCTTCTTTAGCCACGCTAAGAATCACTTGCTTAACACTCGCATATTTATCATGATGGTTAGCGATGCGCTTGCGCTCATCATGGTAAGTAGCCTTAGGAAGGTTGATTTTATGGAGAATGTCACCAATCTTATAGCGATATTTCTTCGGTAGCGATGCTTGATCTGCCCTGATCTGATCAACTATTTGCGTTTTCTCTTTGCCTTGGAGGGTCCGAACAGGGCCAACGATTTTTTTAAGATGTCACGTTCCAATTTTGTGTCATAGAGTTCTTGGCTTTTCTTGGCAAGTTCTTCTTTTAAACGTTCCACTTCAGTCTTATTAGTAAGACGACGAAGTCGTTTCTTAGTATGTTTCACCTTTGACGGCCTACCTTTCGGGTGAGGTTTCAAGGCTTCAATACCATCTCGCTTGAACTGTGACCGCCAAAGTGAAATTTGGCACGCTTGCACGTCAAATCGAGCCGCTACTTTAACCATCGATTCCTCATGAGTTTGGTAGTAGTCTATCACACTCAACTTAAAATCTGCGGTAAGGGTTCGTGGATGACGACGCCGTTTCAAGGCGTCTATCCCACTTAAGCGATATCTTTGAATCCATTTCCTGATCAGTCGGCTACTGATACTGTATTTGCGCCCCAAGGCTCGAGAACTTTGTGGAGTAGTCAGATATTCGTGGACAATTTTAGCTTTAAAGTCAGGTTTGTATTTAGTCATAAAAAGTGCCTCACAATCGTTAGAACTTTTGTCTAACAATTATGAGGCACTTCAGATGTTTGAAGTAATGTCCACGTAATAAATTAAATTTTAAAAATAAAAAGACCCTTTCAGGTCCGGCGCCTAGAAAAGGATCTTTCTTAATATTGATATTAGTTGTTAGTATCAACAACTTGCTTGCCATCGTAGTAGCCACAATTTGGACATACCATGTGTGACTTGCGAAGTTCACCACAGTTTGGGCAAGGTGCAAGACCAGGTACACTCAACTTGATGTGACCCCGACGCATACGCTTCTTAGTCTTTGAAGTCTTCCGTGCTGGAACAGCCATGTTTGACACCTCCTAAGAAATTAATTATCCACAAATGGTTGTTAACCGTCCGCTACTTTTTTTCATCCTGATCAGGAAATAGTTTTTTCAACTTAGCGAGACGTGGATCAACTTTTTTAGCATTCTGCTGATTAGCTTTATAGTCATCTTCAGTGATAACTTCCCAGCCTTTCCCGTTTGGTAATGACTTACCATCACGTTCATCATCAGAAAGAACTCGTAGCGGAATTTGCTCAACAATGTTTTCGGCCACGGCTTCATCAAAATCAATCTTTTCACCGTGCTTTAAGACAAAGACAATCGCATCATTATCCTCGTCATCTTCATAACGAGAAAGGTGTGCAGGATCATCTACATATGTCTCTGTAAACGAAAAATCGAGTGGCAATGCTACGGGTGTTAATGATCGACTAGAAGGCACAGTTACCGTTGTCTGTACATGAGTACTAATGGTAACATCCCCCTGATCATAACTAACATATCCATCAACCTTAACTGGTTGAACAGCCAAGATGGTGTCCGGAAATGATGTTGTTAAAATCTGGTTTAAATCGAGGGTTGTCTGAATGTGTAGCGGTTCATCTGAATAACGATGCAACTCTGCTATTGACCATTTCATCGTATTAACCTCCTAATGCAACAAGCACAATTATACTAGTCACAAATTTGCTTGTCAATGTTTTATCCTTGACACTTTTAATTCCCTTTACGAACAATAATTGGTGCATGTTTAACGTCTTGTTCCACGTCAGTAAACATTTGATATAACTTTCCTGCCCGATAATCTAAATTAACTAAGCCATCATGTTCATCCTGACCAATCTTGGTTAACAAAGGATATTCCACCTTCTTTTTAACCTGGTGCAAATACCCTTGTCCCCGTTCTGTAAATCCAAGAACATGCAAGTATGGATGAGCACCGGCCTGAGCTATTTGAGAGTTTGTAATTTCCATTACGGCATACAGGCACACACGGAGTAAGCGTGAATAGGTATACCGTTTTGTTTTCACGCGATGAATAAAGCCTTGAAACGTTAATTCGCATTCTGCAGCCTCACGATAACGATACTCTAATCCTTCAGCCATTTGGTAAATCTGGTGAAGCTCTTCTACTGGCGTTTGAATTAGAAAATTCCTTAATAACGGGTATAGTTGTTCCCACTTTGGTAATTTTTTTAATTTAGCTAGTGCAGTTGCAGTCTCTGCGGGCGTTACTCGGTCAATTGCCTCGTGAAGCTCAACTGCCCTGCGAATTGCGCTTGCACTAGCAATTGTACCGGTAACCGTTTGATCATGATACTGACTTCCCAAGCGATTAATTGGGTGAAGGGCAATTGGATACTGATTGTCAATGATTGCTTTATAGTACGCAAAAGCCAAAATATCGTTTGGATCTGTTAACTGATGACCAGTTAATTCATTTAATTGTTGGTTAAATTGCGTTGCATAGGTTGCATTAAATTGTTCAAAAGATTTCTCATTAAAATGCCTTTCTGCCGTTACAAGCTTTGAAAAATCCCACGATGGGTGTTCTGCACCAAAAACCACATCAGTTACCTGTAAATCGTTTAGTAATTGTAGTGCTCCCGCTGCAAAGCGATGAGAAGGCTGAACAGCCATAAAAACAGGTAATTCTACTACTAGATCAACACCGTTTGCCAGTGCTGCTCGTGTTCGCTGCCATTTATCAAGAATTGTCGGTTCACCACGTTGAGTAAAATTACCACTCATTACCGCAACTACTACATCAGCATTCGTAATCTTTTTTGCCTGCTCAATATGATAAATGTGCCCATTATGAAACGGGTTATATTCGGTAACTAACCCAACTGCATGCATCCTAGTTCCTATTTCTGACATTTAAAGAACCACCGCTCATCTTTATCAGTTACCTTATTTTGCCCAAAGTTACTGTAGACCTCAATCCGTTTGAAGCCAACTTGATTTAACGCTGTTTGCAGTTCTACCAACTGATAGGCTCGCTCAAAATGAGTTTCGCCAACCCGCTGATACTCACCATTGCTTAACTGATTGAAAAAAGCTAACTCATGGATTACCCCATGCTTAACCTCATCATCCATAAAACTTCGCCACATAAATGCATGGCGGTGATCCTCGTCTTCATAGTTATACATATAGCCTGGATAGACAACATCAGTTTTATAGGGACTTATCATATCAAATAAAAAGATACCATCAGTGGTCAAATGCTCATAAACCTGACGAAAAGTCATCCGCACGGCAGCTATGTCATCTAGGTAGTTTAGCGAATCAGCATAGCAGGTCACTAAATTATATTGAGGTAAATTAGTAAGGTTCCGCATGTCGGCCTCAATAATTTTCAAATTAACTCCTGCTTCATCAGCATGTTGACTTGCAAGGCTTAACATTTCAGAAGAAAAATCGGCAACCGTAACATCATAGTGGCGTTGAGCTAACATTACAGCAAGACGACCAGCACCTCCAGCAAGCTCTAAGACTTTACTCTCCGCAATAACTTGTCCGTAATTCAAGGTAAAATCAAGCCAACGATTATACAGCTGCTGGTCAAATAATTGGTCGTATAGTTGGGCAAAGCTCTGGTAAATCATTAATCATTAACCCATTCACTAATATTAACCATTGGTGCATCTGACCATAACTTTTCAAGGTTATAAAAGGCCCGCGTTTCTTCACGGAAAACGTGAACAACAACATCGCCAAGATCAATTAGTACCCATTGGGCATGATTTTTCCCTTCGACGCTTCCAATATTAACTTTTTCTTCATGCGCTTTTTCGATAATCGCATTGGCAATTGCTTGTACTTGACGGTCAGAGCCACCAGTCATAATCACAAAGTAATCTGCCATTGGACTAATTTGGTCGACCTTTAAAGCAACAATATCCTCAGCCCGACGACCGTCACCGGCTTTAACTGCCATTTCTAATAGTTGTTTACTATCCATCTAATTTATCTTCCTTTCATATTTTGGTACCCAAGCATTATAGGTTTCAATTGTCTTTGGGTAAACGGGTTTATTATTTGCAATCAAATATTGAAGAGTATGTTTAGTCTGATATGCAACCCCAGCACCAAGATCATCAGCCGTAATTTTTCGTGCTGTTTGAACTCCATCAAAATCCCGTGCTGGTTCAATATAGTCTGCCATATAAATTACTTGTTCTAGCTTACTCATTATTGCAGCCCCAGTTGTATGATGCCGAACCGCATTTAGAATATCCTCATCCCAAATGCCGAGCTCATCTTTTAACAACTCAGCACCAACAACACCGTGCCAAATGGCATTCCCGCAGTTTAACAATTCTGGTGACATTTTTTTATCCTTAATTACTTGGATAAAAACATCATCTGGACGTTGCTTTGCATAATCATGACAAAGACCAGCGATACTAGCCTTTTCGGGATCAACTCCATTAGTCTTTGCCAATTTAATTGCTGTTTTCTCAACTCGAAGTACATGATTAAAGCGTTTCGGACGTAATGCTAAGTGCAGACGTTCTATCAATTCGTCCCGAGTTAATGGAATATAGTGTTTTTGATATTTAATTTGCTCTTCACTCATGATAAAGTCGGTGCTCCTTTATGTATTGTGCAACCTTTTCTGGAACCATGTACCTAATCGACTGCCCCGTTGAGATTCGATGACGAATATCAGTTGAACTAAAAGCAACTAACGGAATGTCAACCCAAATTACCGGATAGTTGGTTTCGTTCTTCGCGCCTTGCCGACGAACTCCCACAAAATGAAAACGGGGTAGCTTTACTAGGTCATTAATTTGGTGCCATTTCGGCAAGTAATCTACCATATCACCACCAATGATAAAGTAATATTCCGTTAACGGGTTTTGTTCCAGCAATTGCTTCATTGTGTCATAGGTATAACTGACCCCACCACGTTTCAGCTCTGCCATTTCAATTCCAAAACGACTATTATCACTAATTGCTAACTTTAACATGTCAACCCGTTCTTGAGCATCAATAGCACTTTTATGATCAATATGCGGAGGAATAAAATCCGGCATAAAATCAACCCGATTTAAACACAATAAGGATTGAACCTGATCCGCCACAAGTAAATGAGCATTATGAACTGGATTAAATGTTCCGCCATATAGGCCGATCCGCTGGCGCTGCTGATTAGGAGCAAGTTGGGGTTGTGACTTAGTAGCTGTTTTTGTACTTGTTAAAACTCCACACTGTTGCAAAAAGCTTCACCTCAACTAGATCTTCTTTACCCGTGATGATAATTCCCGAGCATCCTTGTTTGCAGATACCTTAAAAAGAACTAGTACCCGACCGATGATTTGAACAACCTGAATTTCCGTTTGACTCTCGATAAAGTGTTGAACATCTTTAGGCGTCACATCAGAATTTTGGAGAATATTAACCTTAATTAATTCTCGATGATCTAATGCCCCATCTAATTGATCAACCCAGTTTTGAGTTAATCCTTCCTTACCAACCGCAAAAATTGGTTGAAGATGGTTAGCTTGTGCCCTTAAAAAACGTTTTTGTTTTCCTCTTAATTCCATTCTATACCTCTTTTTTAAATCATTGCTCGCCGTACTAAACTTGAAACACCCCTTGGGACCCAGGCAGCAACGGTTGTCCCTGCTGGAACAGTGATCCAGCCCAAGCCTTCAAACACAACATCACTCTTCTCGGATAAGTGAAACTCTTGACGTTCTAATGGTGGAAATTCTTTTAATTCGTCTTTCGTTGGTGGTGTTAATAATTCGCCAAGATGCTTTTCATAAAAGCGATCAGCATTGCTCAGCTTTGTCCGATGAAGGGGAAGGTTATTATCAAAGTAAGCAATTATCCCCGCATGATGACCTGTTAAGTAATCAAAACGAGCTACTCCACCAATAAAAATAGTCTGTTCCGGATCCAATTGATAAGTCCGTGGCTTAATTTCCTTCTGTGGTGAAACATACTTTAAATCCTTAGCTGATAAAACATGAGCCATTTGATGCTGGTGAATAATTCCTGGAGTATCGATTAACTGATGACCATCATCAAGCGGAATTTCAATTTTATCTAAGGTTGTTCCCGGGAATTTAGACGTTGTAATTAGTTCTTTAATCCCTGTTTGTTGTTTAATTATTTGGTTAACCAGTGTTGATTTACCAACGTTAGTTACCCCAACAAAATAGACATCCCGTTCTTGCCGATATTTATCAATCTCTTCTAACAAGTAATCAATTTGATGATTCTTTTTGGCAGATACAAGAACCGTATCAATTGGCCGTAATCCTGCTAAATTAGCTTGCTGACGTAACCAATCACGAAGCTTCAAACGTCTTAACGAACGAGGTAACAAGTCTTCTTTATTGCCGACAAGTAAAACTGGATTTGAACCAACAAAACGATGCAATCCCGGAATTATACTACCGTTAAAATCAAAAATATCAACAACATAAACAATTAGCGCATTATCATTCCGAATTTGACTAAGAAGACGAAGAAAGTCATCATCACTCAAAGAAACTGGGGCAATTTCATTATAATGCCGGAGTCTAAAGCAACGTCGGCAATATAATTCATTGTTCTTCAATCCTTTTTCGAGTGCTGATTGAGGAGTATAGCCGGGCTCTTTGGGATCAGTCGTTTGAATCTTTGCTCCACAACCAATACATCTTAAATCATCACGATTTTGTTTTTCTTCAGTCATTCAAATCCTCCTGCCATTTTAAATTTGGATAATGCCGGCGCAATTCACGCCAGACATACTTTTCTATCAACCGATTCATTCTGGTAGTCCACTTATCAGTTTGGACGATTGGCTTAACCAAAATACTCCGAACTCCAGCTTGATGAGCAGCCAGCATATCCGTCATTAGCTGATCACCAACCATTACTACCTCATTTTTAGCTAAGCCTAGTTTTTTACGAGCTCGGGTAATCCCAAAGCTTAACGGTTTTAAGGAACGTGACATGAATGGTAGTTTTAAATTAGCAACAGCTTTGGCAACTCGCTTCTTGTTATTATTTGAAATAACAATTAACGGGATCCCCGCTTCCTTTAGTTCTGCCATCCACTGATGTAATTCCGGTGTTCCCTCCGGATTATTCCAAGCGATCAAAGTATTGTCTAAATCACTAAAAACAGCACGAATACCATGAGCCTTTAATTGTTCAGGAGAAACTGAATAAATACTCTCTACCATCCATGTTGGTTTAAACTCTTCTAACAAAGTCATACCTCTCAAATAATTACTATTATTCTAATTATAACGATTGTTTCTTCCAACCGCTACTCTTAACGGCCTAATTAATCTGGGAAAATAAAAAAGCAACGATCCACTGGCTACTCACCAATGACCGTTGCTTCATTTTAAGAACTCTTAGTTAAGAGCCTTCTTTGCTTCGTCAACGATAGCCTTGAATGCTTCAGCATCGTTAACAGCCAAATCAGCTAACATCTTCCGGTTAATGTCAATGTTAGCTAACTTCAAGCCATGCATTAACTTGCTGTAGCTAATATCGTTCATGCGTGCAGCAGCGTTAATCCGGGCAATCCAAAGTTCACGGAACTTACGCTTATTAACCTTCCGGTCACGGAAAGCATAAGTGTAGCTCTTCATTACTTGATCCTTAGCAGTCTTAAAAAGACGGTGCTTTGAACCACGGTAACCCTTTGCTAATTTCATAATGCGCTTACGACGTGCGCGCGTAACAGTTCCACCTTTAACTCGCATGTTGAATTCCTCCTACGTGTTTTTCTTATTTCGAACGAAGTTTACTTAAATGGGAGTAACTTCTTGTAACGTTTTACGTTGGACTTGTCCATCATGCTCAAGCCACGTAATTGACGACGTTGCTTCTTGGTCTTACCGTGGAAACGGTGACTGGTGAATGAATTACCACTCTTGAATCCACCATTAGCAGTACGCTTAAAACGCTTTGCAGCGGCACGGTTAGTCTTCATCTTTGGCATAAGAAAAATTCCCTACTTTCTTAAATTAGTTTTTTGCTTTATCAGCAGCTGGGGCAAGAGTTAAGAAAATACTCCGCCCTTCCATCTTTGGTCGTTGTACAACTGTTGCAATGTCCTCAGTTTCTTTGGCCATTCTTTCAATCATGTCACGACCGATATCCTTATGGGTGATAGCACGACCACGGAATCGTAAGGAAACACGAACTTTATCGCCCTTTTCAATAAACTTACGAACTCGCTTCAATTTGACATTAAAGTCATTCGTATCGATTGAAGGGCTCAACCGAATTTCCTTAACCGTTACAGTCTTTTGCTTCTTTCGAGCTTCACGCTCTTTCTTTTGCATTTCGTAACGGTACTTTCCGTAATCCATGATCCGGGCAACAGCTGGCCGCGCCTTTGGGGCTACCAAAACCAAATCAAGGTTAGCATCTTCAGCTAATTGTAACGCCTCGCGTTTTGACTTAATTCCTAACTGTTCGCCATCCTGACCAATTAGCCGTACTTCACGAGCACGAATACCGTTATTGACAATCATATCTTGAGCTATGGCAACGCACCTCCAATTTTATTAGCGAAAGATCAAGCAAAAAGCGGAGTGCATTCTACACCCCGCTAATAATAAACAACACTATTATTGTTCTTATTTAACTCGTCAGCCCGGCAATTCTTATCACCTAGGCGAGAAGCGGGTGCTCCTGCTTTTTCTTTCAACGTTATCTAGAATACTAAAGCGATCATTCAATGTCAAGGGATAGCATTAAATATTTTTATCCTTTATCACGAAGATTGGCCCCAGCCATTTCATATTGACGAGAAAGGAACTTGATCCGTTCCATAATCCGACTTGCCTTAACCGGCTCTTCTTCTCCCTTTACATTCACCGTCAAGTGGTCTTGAAGCTCATCCATTGAAAAGTTTGAACTAAAGAATGTTGGAAGTTCTTCTTGCATTCGATATTCTAAGATAACACCAAGAATATCGTCTCTGGCCCAAGTGGTCATTGCATCAGCACCAATATCATCAAGCACTAATACTGGGGCCTTTTTTACCGCATCAAGTTTTGAGCCCAAATTATTTGTCTTAATTGAATTACGCATCTCAACAACAAAACTCGGAAAATGCATCATCGTTGTTGCAACACCCTTTTGTTGGGCAAGCTCGTTGGCAATTGCTCCCAAAAGATAAGTCTTCCCAACACCAAACCGACCGTAAAGATATAATCCGGGATGAAATTCATTTGGAGAATATTGATCAACAAAATCAAGGGCTGCATTTAAAGCAATGTTCCGTGTTTCTGTTTGGTACGGCTCATCAATATAAAATCGATCAAAGGAAGCCCCATGAATAAACTTAGGCATATTAATTGAAGAAACCAGTTGCTTAATATGAGCTTGCCGTTGTTGCTCAAGCAGTTTTTTGGTAGGCACATAAGTTACGTCAATTTGTCCCGCATTAACAATCAATTGCGGGGAATAACCCGGCGCTACCGTGGCCGTTCCCTTATTAATCAATTGTTTTTCGTGAAAGTATTCATAAAGCTTGGCCTCGCCTCGCTCAACTGCTTGTGGTGAAAGTTTTTGAGAATTATTCTTCAAAAAGGTGGCAACTTCTGGATCATTCAGAACCTGACTGATCATTTGCTCATAAGCAGGACCGAAATTTTGGCTCTTCATAATTTCTTTCATTGTTTTACTTAACGATTTCATTTACTCTCATCCCCTTCAGAGCCACCCGACTTTTTTCGCCTTGCTAACCGTTGACGAAGCCGCTCTAATTGTTCTGGTGTTGGCTTCTTGATTTGCTGTTCATCTTCATTAGCCCATGCTGGCATCTTTTCGCGAACAGTAGTAGTTCGCTGGCGATAATAGTTTGTTTGACGACTAGTACGTTTCTGCGCCTTTTGATCGTTAAACTCATGGATATGGGCAAGCGCTTCTTCAGCGGTCGCCACTCCAGCACGCATCCAGTTATTAGCAATCGCATTTACATAATTTGCTTGAAGTGTCGGTCGTTTAAGCGATGCAATTACATACCATGAAAGAATATTAACAACGCCTGCATCTAATCGTTGTTCCTGAATTAAGTTCCGAATAATCGCCCGTTCTCCTGAAGTCACAAAGCCACCCATCTGTTGTTTTAGCTGTTGAAGAAACGTCACCGGTGCATAGTATTTACATGTTTCAATTAACTGTTGTTCTTCCTGCGAAAATGCAGTTGTTCTCTTTTCTTCACTAACTTTTTCTTTGTCCGGCCGCTTAGCATCGACCCGGTATTCCTCAGCTATAATTTGTTTAAGTCGCTGCGGACGAATTTTGCTTGTTGTCAAATCAGTTGATTTGGTAATCAGTCGGGCCATTGTCGGTTCATCAATTCCATAGAGTTGGTGCTCAACTTCTATTAAATCACGATTACTACTTAGATCCCTTTCGGTTATGGGCTGGCTCTTTAACAATTGCACTAGAGTCGGCCAGTCAAAATCAACAGTAGCTACCTCTTTCTCTGGTTTCTTTTCACTAACTATTTTTTTGCGAGTAGTAGCGATCTCTGTCGGTAAATGTGTAATCCGCTGATCATCAACATGAAAAGCATCAAAGAAGTTATGGGTAATTTCTTTTAATGTTGCTTGACGATTTCCTAAGGTAAAACGGTTAGCAAATTCACCCAACTCCTTAAAACGCGCCTCGCCAACAGCCTCTAGCAGCAGAATACTAAGAAGGTTATCATTGATAAACTCAGCTGGCGTAAGTGTTGACTGAAGCTCATAAACGAATAAATCACCAAGCTGATCAGTTTGGGCAAAAGTCCGTAGCATCCCGGTTCCTTCCAGGCGTTGAATGCCTTCTTCAGCTGTCTGCAATCCTGCGTTAAGCTGAACTAGTAATTGAGATTGGAGATGCCGATCACTAATTGCTGGTTTTTCGTTCAATTGTGTTCTTAAGGCATGAAACATCGCAAATGCAGCTGTTCCTAATATTGGCTGGTAAAAAAGTTCAAAAACATTTTCATTAAAATTCGACCATTGGTGGCTAGCAGTAACAATATATCCAGCCCCTGGATCAAATATTGATTTGCTTTTAGTCATTATGGCCTCGTTCCCCTTTACTTCTTATCGCTATTTTTCATCATGGATTCCAGCTCGTTCATGAACGCATCAACATCCTTGAATTGACGGTAAACACTTGCAAAACGAATGTAGGCAATTTCGTCAATGTCTTTCAATTCTTGCATGACAAATTTACCGATCACCTGACTGGAGACCTCATTTTCACCAAGGCTGCGAACTTCTTTTTCAATTTTATCAGTTACTTTTGTTAGGCGCTCCATGCTAACAGGACGTTTTTCTGCGGATCTAACAATCCCGTTTAAAATCTTTTGACGACTAAATTCTTGCCGTGTTCCATCTTTTTTTATCACCAATAATGGGGTCTCTTCATACCGTTCAAAAGTGGTAAACCGGAAACCACAGTGAATGCATTCTCGACGTCGTCTAATAAAAGTGCCATCTTCACTTGGCCGACTATCAACAACACGCGAACCGTTTTTATGACAGTGTGGACAACGCATCTGGCCTTCCTCCTTGCTTACTATTAAATAGTTTTCATTTTATCATAACTTATTATTATGCATCTGATCAATTAATCCAGCAACTTGTCGTTTTAATTCTTCCTTACTTCCGTTATTATCAATTACAATATCAGCCAATCGTTTCTTCTTTGCTAATGGTATCTGAGAGTCAATCCGCTGCTCTGCTTCAGTTTGCGAATACCCATTCCGCTTCATTAATCGTTGGACCTGGATTTGATGATCGGTAGTAACAACCACGACCAGGTCACATTCATCAGTATAGTTTTCCTCAAATAGGAGCGGAGCATCTAAAATTACATACGGAATTTGTTGTTTTTGGTAGTTCTTTACCTGTCGCCAGATCTCTTCACGAATCAATGGCTGCATTATCATATTCAACTTAGCTAATTTAGTTTGATCACTGAATACAAGGGAACCCAACGCCTGCCGATTTAACGTTTGGTCAGCATTCAAGATCCCACTCCCGAATACTGCTGTTAACCGTTCTAACCCCTTTGAATGTGCGGTTTGGAGCTGACGAACCACCTGATCCGCGTCAATTACCGGATACCCACTTAACCTTAACAAATTACTAACAGTTGATTTACCAGTTGCAATTCCACCAGTTAATCCAATCAGCTTAGTCATTTTTCATCTCCAATAATGGTTGGCAATGTGGACAAAATGTGGTTCCTCGCTGATTAACTTTTATTTTCACCATTTTTGTACCACAGCGCGGACAATGATCGCCACCGTGACCATACGCATTTAACTGCTCCTGAAATGCACCAGCATCGCCAAACGCATTTTTAAACGTATGAACAGTTGTCCCTTTATACTCAATTGCCCTGGATAACTCTTGAATAATGTTATCATGTAGGACCTGGATCTGTTTATCAGTAAGGGTGTTAGCGGGCTGTTCAGGATTGATCCCGCTCATCCAAAGGACTTCATCAACATAGATATTTCCTAATCCAGCAACATGTCGTTGATTAAGCAAAAACGGTTTTATTTTTCCACGGCTTCGTCGCAAGATTCGTTTAAAGTAGTCAACCTTAAAGTCAGTAGCAGTGGGCTCTGGACCAATTGTTTTTAACCCGCCAACTGTCATCTCATCGCCAGTTTTTACTAGTGTCATTCGGCCAAATTTCCGAGTATCACGGTAGCAAAGTTCTGTTCCATCCGTAAATTTAAAAACAACATGAGTATGCTTATCAACCGAAGTCCCTGCCGGTTGTGTATAGTAACTGCCCTCCATACGCAAGTGAGAAACCATTGTTAGGTGATTACTAAACCGAAAAAGAAGGTATTTGCCACGACGGTCAACAGTTTTGATTGTCTGGCCAATCAGCGACTGCCTAAACTGTTCAACATCATTAGTAATTGTCTTACCATAATGAACATTAATTCCATTAATCTTCCGTCCTGCAGCAATCTTTAATAATCCCCGACGGACCGTTTCAACTTCTGGTAATTCCGGCATCTATCCTTCCTCCTCAAATTATTTCTTTAGATCATACCACGTGTCACCATATTTACTATCGACCTTTAACGGAACAGAAAGTTTAACCGCTGAATCCATTACATCAGGAACCAGTTTACTCAATACTGGAATCTCTTCTTTTGGCGCTTCGAAGACCAATTCGTCATGGATTTGGAGAAGCATCTTAGCCTTTAACTGACGCTTTTCTAATTCATCTTGCATCTTAATCATTGCAATTTTAATGATATCCGCAGCGCTTCCCTGAATTGGCGTATTCATTGCGGTTCGTTCAGCAAATGAACGCCGACTGAAGCTCTTGGCATTAATGTCTGGTAAGTAACGGCGACGATGAGTAATCGTTTCAACATACCCATTTTGCCGTGCAAATTCAATCGTGTTATGAATATAATCCTTAACCTTTGGGAATTCTTTAAAGTAATTTTGAATGAATTCATGAGCTTGACTGCGGCTAACGTGAATTCGTTGGGCTAACCCATAATCACTAATCCCATAAACAATTCCAAAGTTAACTGCCTTTGCCCGCCGACGCATATTACGGTCAATCTCTTGATCCGGCTTTAAATGAAAAATCCGGCGAGCTGTACTGGCATGGATATCCTCACCGTTCTTAAAGTCTTCCTGAAGATTATGATCACCTGTAATATGAGCGAGAACTCGTAATTCAACCTGTGAATAATCAGAAGAGAATATCTGCCACCCTTCATGACTCGGGACAAACGCTTGACGAATAAGCCGCCCTTCTGGTAATCGTACTGGGATGTTCTGTAGATTAGGATCAACCGACGATAAGCGTCCAGTTTGGGTTAATGTTTGTAAATAACGGGTATGGATCTTTTGATCGCTCGAATGAATAACTTTTAGCAGTCCCTTAATATACGTTGATTGAAGCTTTGAGATCTGACGATATTGAAGAATATTTTCCACAATTGGTGCCTGGGGAGCTAATTTTTCGAGAACGTCAACAGCTGTTGAATACCCTGTCTTAGTTTTCTTAATAACAGGTAGCTTTAACTTTTCAAAGAGAATTTTACCAAGCTGTTTAGTAGAGTTAATGTTAAACTCTTCGCCAGCTTCTTGATAAATCTGTTCTTCAATCTCCGTGAGCCGTTCAGTTAACTTGCTCCCCATATTCTTTAACGTTTGCGCGTCAACATGAACCCCAGTAATTTCCATTTTGGCTAAGACCTGGGTTAGTGGCAATTCAATATCAGTATAAAGAGGTAACTGTTCGTTTTTCTTTAACTGTTCAAATAATTGAGGGCGCAATTGTTCAATTGCCCGTGCCTTATTGGCAAGGTGCTGAAAGAACAGCTGATCATCATCAGGGATTGCCCTCTTAGCTCCCTTTCCATAAACCTCTTCATCCGTTTGCACATCATCATATCCATGCTCATGAGCTAATTTTCCCAGATCATTGCTATTGTCATTAGTATTCAAAAGATAGGATGCCAGAAGAAGATCAAAATCAATTCCATCAAGAGCAATTCCTAATCGGTTCAAGCCAACAATCTGTGCTTTTGCATTAAAAACGTCCTTCTTGATCTTAGAATCTGTTAACCAGCTTTTGAGTTCAGGAGTCTTCAGCAATTCAGGATCACGACTTACTAACCACTGTTTATCGTTGCCCAGCGCAAAGCCGGCAAATGGTGAAGTATGATAGTTTGGATCCGGCATCTCTAAGTAAAAGCTTCCCCGATCACCTAATTTAGCAACTAGATCCAGGTTATCAGCGGTTAGTTCTGTATACTCAATCGGTGCAGTTTCAATGTCCTGATCATCTGGTGAAACAGCCATTTTCTTCAAGAATGACTGAAAATCCATCTTCTGGTAGAAATCAATTAGTTTTTCTGTTTGCGGGCCCTTATATTCAAGATCTGCTAGCTTAATTTCAACCGGTGCGTCACGCAAAATTGTGGCTAACGTCTTACACTGTCGAGCAATCTTTTCCTCTTCAATTAGGTGTTCTTTCATCTTGCTCTTTTTCAATTTATCAATATTTTCATAAATACCTTCGACAGAACCAAACTGTTTTACAAGCTTAATTGCGGTCTTTTCCCCAATTTTGGTAACTCCAGGATAATTATCAGAAGTATCACCCATTAAAGCTTTCATATCGATAATCTGAGCTGGTGTGATCCCAAGTTTTTCTTGAACATGTTCTGGCGTATAATGTTCAGTATCAGTAACTCCCTTATGGGTAACTGCTACCGTAGTATGTTCACTGGCGAGTTGGGTTAAGTCACGGTCACCTGTAACGATTAACGTCTCATAACCAGCATCATCGCCTTCCTTAGCGAGGGTTCCGATAATATCATCAGCCTCATAGCCCTTTAATTCATAACTATGTAATCCAGAATCTTTTACTAGTTCACGGACATACGGAAGTTGCTCGGTTAATTCTTCGGGAGTCTTACTCCGGCCACCCTTATAGTCGCCATACATTTTGGTTCGAAAAGTAACCTTACCAGCATCAAAAGCGACTAATGCTGCATCTGGATGAAAATTTGCTAAAACATGATCAAGCATTAATTTGAAGCCATAAATAGCTGCCGTGTGCAGACCGTCCTTGTTAGTAAATTTATCAATCTGGTTGTGCATCGCAAAAAATGCCCGAAAAACAATGCTGTTACCATCAATTAATAATAGTTGCTTTGCCATTTAATACCGCTCCTTCTCTTATTCTTAATAATTGTACCAAAGATTGAAAGGCTCCGTTAGTTTCCTGTTCACGAATTTAATGAGATCGTTAAGGTTTTATCATTTATTAAAGAAGGGATCTTTTGAACAAATTACTTAATACTCATCACGTTGAAGAGGCACGTCTGTTTGCCATCATCATGACTTTTTGTGGTGGCTTTCTTGATGCATTTACCTATATTCAATGTGGTCACACGCTTGCCGCGGCACAAACTGGGAATATTGTTTTCCTCGCTGCAGCGTTGGTTAATCATAATGTTATTGGAATTATCGACCGGTGTGGTGCAATTATCCTCTACATTATCGGTATCATCGTTGCCATTACCTTTCAAGCAAATATCAAATACTGGCGAATTTTTTGTCTTTTCCCAATCCTAATTATTGGCGGATTCGTGGGCGCTATGCCTGAGGACTTCCCTACATATCTCTCAGTTGGTCTGGTTTCCTTTGGCCTTGCGTTACTAAATACTGCCTTCAGTAAGATTGAGGGGCTCGGTTACAGCAGTGTTTTTACTACAGGTAACATTAAAAAGTCAGTGGTTTTTGGCACAGAATATCTCTACCACCATCGCCAACAAGATTTAAAAATCGCTATTAACTACTTCATCGTCGTTTTAGCATTTACCCTTGGCGCAATTTCATCAGCAATCATTCAGCCCTTCTTCCGGATGAAAACGATTTGGGTTGCAGTTGCCATTATCTTCTTAACTGATATATTTTATTATTCTCAAAAAGTCCATAAAACTAATTAAAAAGAAGAAGGTGAGAAAAACTAAACATTTTTCTCACCTTCTTCTTTTTAATTAGTTTCGCTCACTCATCCCAAAAATTTGAAGGAGTGAAATAAAGAGGTTAACAAAGTCTAAGTACAATTGAAGTGCACCCAAAACCGCTAATCCAGTTACTGAAACTTGATCACCATAATTAACATAAATCTGCTTCATTTTCTGTGCATCCCAGCCAGTCAGCACAGTAAAAATAATTACTGCGATGAAAGAGAAAATGTAAGCAATCGCTGGACTTTGCAGGAACATATTAATAATGTAGGCAATAATCAAAGCAATTAATGCTGCCATTGCATGTGATCCAAACTTAGTTAGGTCCCGTTTGGTTACGGTCCCGTAAATCGCCATTACAATAAAGATCACTGATGATGAAACAAAAGCTGAAGCAATACTTGCGCCAGTATAAACACCAGCAATCAATGCAAACTCAACTCCATAAATGATTGATATCAGCATTAACATTAAAAAGGCGCCAACAGGATTTCTGGTAGCACTAAAACTAATCCCCATTGATAAGGCAATTGGCAATAGTAAGACAAGCCAGATCATTGCTGGATGGGCACCAAAGTAACCGAAAACTTCACGACGAAATGTATTCATCGTTAAATAAGCGGAGAATGCAGAAACTAAAATCGCAACCACCATATTACCGTACATCCGAGTCAAAAACCGATTTAGTCCTGCAGAATCGGTAACAACCCGACGTTCCGGTTGTTCAGAAAAGTTATTCATTATATATCATTCCTTTTAATTTGACTTTCTCTGACCTTTCCAAAATAATAACAAATCTAATAGCAGTCTTCAACCTGCCAACTATTTATTCAATAGTTCTTTGTACTTATCTTCATATTTTTCAATATCCCCAGCACCCATGAAGACAACCACAGCATCATGATAGTGGAGAAGCTTCGTCATCGTATCCATATCAATCCCTTCACTGTCAGGAATCTTTGCTTCAAGATCTTCACTTGAAACATGACCAGCTTGTTCACGAATAGAACCAAAGATTGGCGTAACAAAAACCTTATCTGCTTTCCTTAATGATTCTGCAAAGCCATCAATATAAGCTGCTAATCGCGAATAAGTATGTGGTTGGAAAACGGCGATCACTTGACGATCCGGGTACTTTTGCCGAGCCGCATCAATGGTTGCCTTAATTTCGCTTGGGTGGTGAGCATAATCATCAATCAGTGTTTCATCGGCAATATCGGTCTCGCTAAATCGCCGCTTAACTCCAGTAAAGTTTGCCAGCTCACGTTTAATATCTGCCATATCAACATGTTCCATGTAAGCAACGGCAATTACCGCTAAGCTGTTAAGAACACTGTGCTCACCATAAAGATGAATGGTAAATGTTCCTAACTTTTGGTCCTTAAAGTAGGCATCATAGGTCGAACCAGCTGGTGTTCGTTGGATATTTTCTGCACGGAAATCGTCCTTTTCATTTGTTCCATAGTAGTATACAGGAACATCAACATCGAGTTTCCGCAGATTATCATCATCACCCCAAGCAAAGATCGCTTTCTTAACTTGCTTTCCGTATGTTTCAAAGGAACTGCGAACATCATCAATATCCTTAAAAAAGTCAGGGTGATCAAAATCAATGTTTGTCATAATAGCATAGTCTGGGTGATATGCTAAGAAGTGATCACGGTACTCATCTGCCTCAAATACAAAGAAGCGGTCCTTGGCATTTCCCTTACCAACACCATCACCAATCAAGTAGCTAGTAGGTTCAACGCCATCAAGAACATGAGCTAAGAGGGCAGTCGTACTAGTCTTACCGTGCGCTCCAGCGATCCCGATACTAGTATGACTAGTCACTTCATGCTCAACTGCTTCAGGGTAACTCATGACTGTTAGTCCAAGTTCGTGAGCCTTCTTTACTTCTGGATGATCATCACCAAAGGCATTTCCCTGAACAACAATCATTCCCGGCTTTAAATTAGCAGGATCAAATGGCAAGATCTTAATCCCATTTTTTAGTAATGGTTCTTGCGTAAAGCTTTCCTTTTCAATGTCTGATCCCAAGACTTCATTTCCCTTGTCGTGAAGAATTCGCGCAAGTGATGCCATCCCTGTTCCTTTAATCCCAATAAAATAATAAGTTTTCTTATCCATTAGTCTGGTTCCTTTCACAAACAATCGTTAAATTAACAGTTTAGTTTTCGGCAGGGAAGTAAGTATTGGCCCGTTCAAAGTCAACCGCCTCGCCAGTTTCTTGCCAATCGTCAGGGATGATCCATAGTCCCTTCTTGTCAGGAGCATTTTTCAAGCGAAGTTCACGGAAGCCACATAGCATTCCTTCACTTTCAACTCCCATCAATTCACCAGGCCAGATAATCTTACCGCTCGGCATCATTGCACCAGGACGCGCTGCAACTACTTTAATATGTTCCTTAACATTTGGAGAACCACACACAATTTGAACTGTCTTGCCATCTTCTACCCGTGTTTGCGTAATTTTAAGGTGATCTGACTTGGGATGATCTTCAATTTTTTCAACATAACCGACAACGAATTTAGGAGTATGATCAGCAATTAATTCGTCAGTAAAGCCAGCTTCTTTCAAAGCCTTATTCAATTTAACAACTTGCTCATCACTTAAGAATACTTGTCCCCGTTCGGCCTTTAACTCCGGCAAAATTTCACTGGCATTAAAAAAGTTGTAACCAAGGAGGCGTCCATCTTTAGCAGCAGTAATTTGTGTAACCTTTCCCTTAGAATTTACGGTTTGGTCAGCTACATCAGGGCCAGTAATAATAACTAAAATATCACCCATCTCTTGAGGGTTATAACTAGAAATTAACATCAGATTTTCCTTTCTCCATCAAAATAACAATGAAGGGAATCGTGATTAACAATACGCCGACCCCTTCATTCTTTTTACCGTTTACCATTTTACTTCAAATCATTTAAAAAATCTTCTACTTGTTGCTTAGTTTTTCGATCTTTGTTTACAAAGCGCCCAATTTCTTTGCCATCACTGTAAACAACAAAGCTTGGAATACCAAAAATATTTAATTCAGCAGCAAGGTCAATGTTTTCATCGCGATCTACCTCAATGAAGGTGTATTCTGGAAAATCTTGTTCGATCTCTGGCATTGCTGGCTTAATAAAGTGACAATCGGGACACCATCCAGCATCAAAGAACAATACGTATTTTCCTTTACTAATCTTTCCTAACAATTGATCCTCTTGCATTTGCGGTAATTTTTCCATTTTCTTACCTCCATGATGAATTTGAAGTAATTATATCATTATGCTATCACATTAGCTCTTAATTAGCTTTTTCTATCCGTTAATGTTAAAATTAACATTATTAATTTTGATACTAACTGACAAAGGAAGCAATTAATTAAATGAATGATTCTAATAATTCACTCAATCCTTGGTTATTACCAGTGACACTCGGTGCATCTGGGGTAGTTGGGTTCCTTGCTGGAAAGTTGTTTGGTCAACGACGAATTTCAGCTGACCAAATTCTCAAAATGATTCGCGACGATTTCAAACGCGAAGGAGAGGTTACTGGTAGTTGGATTAACCAACACCGGATCCCCTATCAACGTTTCGCAGTTAAAACTGAAGCCTACGAAGGCGGTGTTACCCGTTTAGAGGATGACCAGCCAGTTGATTATCAATTTATTGCTGACGCAAAAACAGGGAGTCTTCTTTCATTGAAGCGGGTTGAGCGATCATTAAATAACTAAAAACTACTTTAGAATAGAAAATATATAGGGTTCCAGAGTTCGGCATTACCGAGCGTTGGGACCCTATATTTATACTCTTTATCATTCCCAGTAATCTTCAAATTTACTTGAAGCTCCGGTAGTAGCGTCAACATTTTCGCCAATAAAATTATCTGCAGTTACTGTTTGCCCATTTTCTTCCCGTTGAAAGAAGAAGGCTGGATACTGATTATTATTCTGATAGTTGATTAACGTTACTAGTCCCGAAAAGAACCAGCTATCGTTAAAATTAATATGATAGTTAATTCCATCTTTTTTCTCGACTATCGTTGCATTTGATAGATCATTTTCTGGAGCAAATCCTTGCCAGGGACCATGATGAACATCCCGTGGTTGAACGGTTTTGCCGTAAATTCTGACTCCATCCCCAGATTTGAGGCCATAATTATCCTGAAACCATTTATTGGCGCTATCTGTAATAATTAATTTCATTTAATCATCCTTATAAGCTATCCTTTTTCGGCATTGTTGCGGTTAGCTTATAAATTGGCTGGCCCTTTGAAGCAAACTTATGCTCATATTCAGTTTCAACATTATGCTCATTCTCATCACTATTATGAAGATCAAGCCAAAGCCCAGCAAATTTCATCCCAAAATTATTCATGCTAACAACAGAAAATTCAAAGAATCCCATATTATCAGTTTTCAGTTCAACTTGTCCTTGTGACTGTAAAATAAGTTGATATTCACTTAAAAAGGTGTGATAAGTTAACCGTCGTTTTGCGTGCCGCTTCTTTGGCCATGGATCTGAGAAATTTAGGTAAAGTTTTTCAACTTCGCCAGGTTCAAAATATTCAGTTAACTCCTCACCTTCACCACAAATCAGCTGCAGGTTAGGTAAGTTTTCAGGAAGGGCCTTTTTTAAGGCAATTGCGGCAACAGTCCGCTGAATTTCCAAACCAATAAAGTTAATCTCCGGATGTGCTTTTGCCATTCCAATAATAAATTGCCCTTTCCCCATTCCCACTTCAAGATGAAGAGGCTGTTTCTTAGAAAAGCGCGATTGCCACTTTCCCTTAAACTTTGCTGCATCGTCAACCAATAACTCAGGGTGTTCCGCCATTAATGGGTCCGCCCACTTCTTATGTTTTACACGCATAATATTCCTCACTTTGTCATTTTTTTAATTCGACGTTGAAAATAAAATTTAGTTAAAAGATAACTTTCTGCAATCCCTAAAACCAAGTTCAACCCTAACCGTTGCCAGTTAAGATCTCTACCAATACTTGCGATCACTATTAGTAGCATTTCAATGATAATTACCCTATTCAATAACCGCTGAAAGTCCTTAACCCGAACTTCATGGTCAATCGGATAAATATGAGTAAAAACATTATTCTGGTACTGCTCGTAAAATGGCATTAGCTGGGTAGCAACAAGATAGATAAATAGCAGAGCAATAACGGTATTCAGCCAATTGACCGGGATAAAGAAGACAACTAGCATCCCAACAATCGTTAACCGCGTTACTAACCCACTTACCTCAGTATTTCGCACAAAACCATGCGCATATAAGTATGCCCAAGCATGATTATCATTTTCTAGCAATTTAATTAAACCAGTTGCCCATTTCCGTCGTTTAACACTTCCCTGAACACTTGGAACATCAGTAAAGAGGTTAAAGAACCGGTAAATACTAAACATCCGATCTTGTTCTGCGCGAACGGCCAGTCGCCAATCAATCGCAACGTTTCTGTAATAAGTAGTCATTGCAACTAACAAGATTGCCGATACTAGCAGGCCCCAAATAGGTCCCACAAACCACGTCACTAGCCAAACGATTAATGGGTTTATCCAATATTCAGCAATCGTTCTACTACGTTGTGCTCCCCAGCGAATACTGATCGCTTTTCTGGCCGTCCAAAGCCACGTCACCTTAGTAATCAACGCGGTGATTAAGATTAGACTAATGTCAAACGTTGTTAAGCGTTCTGTCGTTAAAGCAAATGGTAGTGCAATTACCGAGAGGGTAAGCACCATGAGCACGCCCAAAATCATACTATAAATAGTTGCTTGTTTTAGATAACGACTAATGGATCTTACCTGGGGAAGAAGAAAGATAGGATCAGGGCGTTTAAGCAGTGTTGCTAGCCGCCCAACTTGAGTAATTAACACAAACCAAAGAACTAACAACCACCGCGACCACCAGAGATGATCATTTAATTGTGGCAACCACTGGGAATAACCATAGGCCAGTGCACCAAAGAGGAAGAATAAAGCAATGACAAAGTGATCATTAAATACCAACCGCCAATACTTTAGTAACTCCATAAAATGCCTTTGCCGACGTTGACTAAATAAATTATTCATTTTGATCATCCCTTGCTAGGCTGAGATAAATATCATCAAGTGATTCATCAGGCTTATCCGCTTTTTGCCGTAATTCGTCTAATGTTCCCCGAGCGCGAACCTTACCGTTAGCTAATAGGACAAAACGATCACAGTAGCGTTGGGCAGTATCGAGAACGTGGGTTGACATCAAAACTGCAGTGCCGGCCTTCTTCCGTTCTTCAATCAATTCCAATAAATCATGAACCGCTAATGGATCAAGACCATAGAAAGGCTCATCGACAATTAATAATTTAGCATTAGTCATTAGGGCACAGCAAATCATAACTTTTTGCTTCATCCCTTTTGAAAAATTTGCTGGGAACCAGTCAAGCTTATTATCCAACCGGAATGTTTTTAATAATTTCCGAGCCCGCGTCCATGCCTCTTCGCTATTCAAAGAGTATGCCTTAATCGTTAGCTCAATATGCTCTCGAAGAGTTAGTTCATCGTACAAGATTGGCGTTTCTGGGACATAGGCAATTTGTTTTTTATAGTCGACGGGATCCTGTTGAATATTAACCCCGTTTAAGGCAATTTCGCCTGAAAATGGTCTTAGTAATCCAATGACATGATTAATTGTCGTTGATTTACCGGCACCATTAAGGCCAATTAAACCGACCAACTCGCCAGGCTTAACCTGAAAACTAATTCCTTTTAATACTGGGATTCGGGAATATCCCCCAATCAAATTTTTTATTTCAAGTGCCATTATTTTCCCTCTTTTTATTGACTTATCTAGCGTTGATTATATCATAGGTCACTTATTGACAGCTCTTTTTCAGAACACTTTTGGTATACTTATAATAACAATAAATTTTTTCAAAGGAGCGATCACCAATGGATGACTGTATTTTCTGTAAAATAGTAAAGGGTGAAATCCCTAGTTATACGGTATACGAAGATGACGTAGTAAAAGCGTTCCTTGATATTTCTCAAGGAACACCTGGGCATACCTTGGTCATTCCCAAGAAGCATGTCCCAGATCTCTTCGCATATGACGAAGAATTAGCTGCTGCTGTATTCTCTCGCCTGCCGAAAATTGCACGAGCAGTTAAGGCATCAAACCCGAAAATTAAGGGCCTGAATGTCTTGAATAATAACGGTAAAGTTGCCTACCAATCTGTTTTCCACTCACACATTCACTTAATTCCTCGTTACTCCGATCAAGACGATTTTAAGATGATTTTTAAGGATAATTCAGGTGAATACAATGACGCTAAATACAAAGAAATTCAAGAATCAATTAAGCGACAATTTGATAACACCAATAACTAATCATTTTCAAGAAGACTTAACGAATATTAAGTTTCTTCTCCGCTCACTTAAACAACTATCCACAAGTACCAAAAAATTAAAAGATGCTGCTAAAGGGCTTGAAAAGTACGCTGATGAGATTGAACGTCTTCATAAGCAGTGGCAATTTGAGAGTCAGCCCCACCTTGAAAAGATTCAGCAAATTACTGATAAACTAAAAGAATAGCAAAGGAAGCTCATCGTATTCGGATTAACCGGATGCCAAGAGCTTCCTTTTACTTTAGCCAAAATAATTTTAGTTATTAGCGAGGGATGAGCCACTATTTGATTTAGTGGTGCTTGCATTACTATTCAAGTAGTCATCCATAATATTCTTTAGATCGTTATCCTTAATTGAAACGTTTCCCTTCTTAAGGACATTTGAAACAACCTTATGTAAGAACTTAGAATCATTCATCTTCTCTTGAACGATTTGTGTCTTCAAGTCATTAATGTGTTGACTCTTCTTCCCTTTTGCCGGGTGTTCAATCATGTAAATCACAACATAGCCATCATCCGTCTTAACCGGCTCAGTAGTATATTCACCAGTCTTCAACTTAAATGCAGCCTTCTTGTATGCTGAGTCAACCGAAGTTGAAGTATTATCAAATGCTGCAACCTTACCACCAGCATTCTTAGTTGATGCGTCAGTTGACTTTGACTTAACTAACTTCTTAAAGGTCTTATAAGGATGATCTGAATTATTTAACTGATCAATGATCCCTTGAGCATCGTCCTTACTTCCAACAAGAATTTCAGCAGTTTGCACCTTCGGCTCGTACTTCTTCCACTGCTTGTCAATTTGCGCATTAGTAATATGAGTGTAACTCCGTACCGCAGCTTCCAAGCAAAGATTAGAACGAATTTGTTGCTTTAACTTTTTCTCAGTCAATCCTTGCTGTTGTAACACCGCACTAAATTGTGAACCATATTGATTCTTGTACGTGTTGTATTGGGCATTAACCTGCTTATCAGAAACTTGCTTTCCGTACTCCTTCTCCAAAACCTTATCCAAGATCATTTGCTGAAGAACTTGCTTCCCGTTAGTGGTGGTTTTCATTTCATTATAGTACTCTTCTTGAGTAATCTTTCCCCCACTAGTAGTTGCAACGGCCTTACTCCCACAAGCTGCTAACGGCAAGGCCAGCGTTGCACAGGCAATCATAGCAATTAACTTCTTAGATTTCACAAAAACACTTCCTCAATTAAATTTAATTTTCACAAAAACTTACCAATCTAATATACCACACTCAAAAAGCGATCCCACGCCTTGATCCAGAATGTTTAAATGATTTTCAAACTTTATTCTTATTTAGCCGATCAAGATTAATAATGGGGGACCCTAGCTCATTAATCTGCTCGTTAGCGGTAAAGTAGATCACCTGGTTTTCCTCAGCCAGCTGGTTCAGTAATTTTAACATCCGTCCCCGACGAACATTATCAAAATTAACAAAACCATCATCCACCATAACCGGCAACTTAATTTGATCACTAATTACGGTAATAAATCCCAAGCGGAGAGAGATAAATAATTGTTCTGCTGTTCCAAGCGATAATTCAGCAACCTGGAAAATTTGCTGTTCATGATTTAATACACTAATTCCGCTATCATCGACGATAATTTTCTGATAACGTTCAGCAGTTAAAATTGCAAAGAATTTTTCTGCTTGTTGAAGGATCTTGGGGTAACGATCTTGAGATGCTAATTTTAACGCCCCATTAATCCACCGAATAGCAAGTTGACTACTTAGCCATTGCTTAGTTTCATTCCAAATTACTGTCTGCAGATTTGTTAATTTCTGGTTTAATTCACTAAATGAGCCATCCTGTACTAAGGCATTAATTTGGACATTGATTTGGGCCAATGCCGTTTCAAGCTCCGTTTGTTTTTGTTCATTAGCTGCTAAGTTCTGATGGACAAGGGAAACCTTAGCATCAAGTGAATGCTTGCTATCGTAGTGAGCTAACTGTTGACGATCACTAGTCGTTAGTTGCTGACCATAAGCTGAAACCGTGACCTTCCTAGTTTGGTCAGCTACTTTTTGTGCCAGAAGTTGTTTGAACTCATTATCATTTTTAATTCCAAGCGACTTATATTCGGTCTCCTTAGCTTGACGATACTCGGTCAACCGTTGCGTTAATTGATTATTCCGTCTTTGAATTCGGGTTAATTCCTGCTCTACACTATTCAATTGTTGTACCTGATCCTGCATCTCAACAAGCCATCGCTGATAACTATTAATTAATTCATTGAGAGAATCAGCTGTTAAGCTAACCGGTAATTGTTGCTTAATTAATTCTAGCTGGTGTTCAAAACTAGTTTTGCGCTTATCTGCTTGCTCTACTTGAGCTCTTAAATCATGATAACGATGAAGATCCCCCTGCATCATTAACCATTTACTTGTTGGAAAAGCCGTTAAATTATGTTGTTTTCCAAATGATTGAAGTGCGGAGTTTTGTTCCTCAGTCAACTGTTTTTCGCGTTGTTGCTGTTTAAACCATAATACCCCTGCACCACCAAGAGCAATAATTCCACAAATCCAAACCAGGGGCTGGCGAAGAATCAATCCCAATATGAAAAGGACAATTCCAATTCCAGGAATAAATAGATTTTGGCTATTGTTAGTTTGAGCGCTAGCCCTAAGTAGTCCCTCCAGTTCGCTCACTGCTCGTTCAGAAAGTGGCTCTGGTAAATTAACACTTCCGTAACGTTCTGCTAGCTGCTTAAGTTCGGTATGCCATTGTTCCTGCTGATTAACTGTTTGACCATTTTTCTGAATTTGTAAGGCCAACAACTGATCTTTTAATTGCTGATAATGTGCTTTGCGTAATCGATAATCATTTACTTCAGGATCACTCAGTTTTTTGACGATTGCTTGTTGTTCAAGCTGCTGTTGGTTAAATGACTTTAATTGAGTATTAAGTTCCCGTTCCCTACTTTGCAGTTCTTGAATCTTAATAATCTCATCATCCGTTAACCGCTCTGTAAGGGGTTCCTTTTGATGGTTTTGCCACTGTTCATAAATTGGCCATAATCGTTGCAGTCGTTCTTCTTCTTCAACCTGATGCTTAAGCTTGGGCTGTTCTTGCTTTAGTTGTTCTAACTCAGATTGTTTTTCAACTTGTTTCTCAACTAAACGGTGGTAATCACTACTCTGTGATTGAGCTTGGTTAACCCGTTCGCGAAGTTCTTCATATTCCTTCAAATGACGATTTAGACTTAACTTCCGCCCACGAGGTTTATATAGGGAATCTGCTGCTTTTTCTAGGTGAGCAATTTGTTGGAGCCATTCCTGACTGCCAACCGCTCCTAATCGCTGTAAATGCTGTTCTAATTGTTCCCGATCCAATTCATCATTTAAAATATTATTTTGGTTAAAGCTGTAGATGGTTTGATAAAGTTCACGATCTAAGGGGCCAAGCAATTTAGTAAGGAAATCCTGCTTTTCCTTTTTCCCCTTTTCATTGGTAATTGTGACCTTCCCACCATTTTTCCCTTTTACACGCTTAATAACATACTGGTGTTGATCAGCAATTACTGTTAGGGAGCCACCATAACCCGAACCATCCTTAGGGATATATTGCTGGTATTTATTTTTTCCTCGACCATCCGCAAATCCAAAAAGGATACTCAGGATAAACGCAGCCAAAGTGGTCTTCCCAGCTTCATTGGCCCCATAGATTAGAACCGGATTGTTGGTAAAACTAAAATCTTGATCATGCCATTTTCCAAAGCCGTCAATGTGGACCTGTTTAATTTTCATCGTGATCCCCCTCACCTAATTTCTGACTTGCCTCATAACGTAATTGTTCAACCAGGGAAGGATCTGCAAGTTGATCCGCAATAAAACCATACTTAGCCAACTTTTCAGCTAAATCAATAACGACAGCTTGGCTAAAGACATCCTTAGCAGACTGGTCCCAATATTCCTGGTCTAAATCGGTCATTTTCGGTAAGGTAGCATCTTTTAAGAGATTAAGCTGATATGGCCACCATTGATAATTGCCCTTTTCACTCAGATTTTCCTGAAGTCGTTCCAAAATTGTCCCATTAGCTAGCAATTTTTTAGTTAAAACATTATCCTGATCAGTCAAATGGACATTAAACGCAATCATCTTAAATCCATCTTCTGCCTCTCCCTTACGAAGAAGCATTTCAATTAATGAATCAATCGTTTGATTGTTTTTTAATTGAACATCAATTTCACACCATTCAATTGGTGCAACTGGCTTAAACTCTGCCGTTAACTTATCAGAATCACTTTGAACAAGATAATAGCCATGGTGACCATCCTCATTTTTATGGCGTCCCTGCGGATTACCTGGATAAACAACTAGCGGTTTGTCGTTCAGAACCTGGTGCTTATGAATATGTCCTAACGCCCAATAATCATACTTTTTCCGTAAAAGCTCAGGAAGTGTGAAGGGTGCGTAGTGATCTTGATCGGGATTATTTTGTGAGATGGCGCCATGAAGCATCCCGATCTGCCAATCAACCGTCCCTTTTTCAGAAAATTCCCTAACCTGATCTTCAACTAACCAACGTTTACCGTAACTAAATCCTGTAATTGCTACTGTCTGGTCATCGGCAAGCGTTAATGTTTTTGTTTCAACCTGGTTACTAAATACATGAACATTGTTCGGCAATGAATCTAATTGTTCCGTTACTGGCTGATAGTCATGATTACCATAACTCAAATAAACAGGAATCTGTTGTTTTGCTAACCGTCGACATTGGCGGATAAAGAAATCTTCCGCTTCAGCACTATGATGGTCACGATCATAAATATCTCCAACAATTAAGACAAAATCAACTTGCTGATTAATTGCAGCATCAACAATTCGTTCAAATGCCGTAAATGTTGACTGGTGAACCCGTTGCCAAATTTGTGTTGGCATCTCATCTAATCCCCGAAACGGGCTATCTAAATGTAAATCTGCAGTATGAATAAACTTCATTTTTTCACCCTTTGAATGGAAAAACGGGAAGAGCACTCAGACACGACTGTCATCATTCTTCTTCCCGTTATCATCTTTATAACTAAATTAACAGTTACTTGTCAGTTGGTTGTGGACCTTGTGGCATAACATCCTTGTAGATATCTTGAATAGGACTAGTAATTGTCCGGTTAAGTTGTTGAAGCATGTTATCAACGGCTCGTTCTTGGTTCATTAAGGTTTGTACTTCGGGCTTGGAGCTCATTTCCTTAGCAACGGTCTGAATTGCATTAATTTCGTCTTGAGTAAGCTTTTGACCAGTCATTTGCTTTTGTTGAGCATCAGCCTGCATTTGTTGGAACTTCTTAAAAGTTTCAAAAGTATCCTTTTGGGCCTTCAAACTATCAAAAGCCTTCTTTAATCCTTGATATTCTTGGGTTTCTTTTAATTGATTACTAAGTTCATTAGCGGTGTCGTAAATATTAACCATTTTTTTGTAACCTCTTTTCATTTATTCAACAATTCGATTGTATCATACTATCAGTTAATCATCATTCTTTCAGAATAAAGAGCGAACATTATTCCATAACTGGCCAGCACGATTACCAAAGTCATTTACCGATTGATTAAACCGGTTCATCAGGTCACCACCATTTTTCAGCAATGAGCCCCAGCCCTTATTACTCTTCCCGCTATTTGCGGTTGCTCGGGTTTGGGCATCTTGAACGTTAAATTTCGTATTTGGCGTATTCTTCAAGATTCCGCTCATTTCAGCTTTATAAAGGCTATTAACATTTTTCATTGAAATATCCTGCAAGGCATGGGATGAATTAGTATCATCATAGCCTTCCCAAGTAGCAACCACCACATCAGGAGTATAACCAACAATCCACTTATCACGATCATCAGCACTATCGCTTTTAACCGCTGATTCCGTTGTTCCTGTCTTCCCGGCTAACGTGTAACCAGCAGGCCGAGCAGATTGACCAGTACCGTGTTCAAAGACACCGATCAGCATACTCGTCATATTTTTAGCAGTATTAGCAGTGACGACTCGTTTAGGTTTTGCCGTCTTGGCGGTAACAATCGTCTTTCCAGAAGCATCCTTAATTTTTGTAATGTAGTGGGTATCAGGCATCTTTCCTTCATTAGCAAAAGTAGCATAAGCACGAGCAATCTGTTCAGGAGAAACGCCCTTAGTCATTCCCCCTAAAGCAAGGGCAAGATTCTTATCTCCCTTTTCCACTGGCAAGCCAAATTTCTGGGCCATCTTATACCCAGTATTAACCCCGATTTTATTCAATAACCATACTGCTGGAGCATTTAGACTTTCATAGACTGCCTTATACATCGGAACACTTCCAGCATAAGTATCATCATAGTTTTTTGGTGTATAGTCGTTGGTCCCATACGCTTGTTTCTTATCCTGTAGCATGGAGTCATAGAAATAACCATGTTCTAAGGCTGGAGCATAAACAACCAGTGGTTTAATCGTTGAGCCTGGTTGCCGACGCATCTGCGTTCCCCGATTAAAGCCCCGGAAAACATGTTTCCCCCGACCACCAACAATTGCGGTAACACCACCCGTTTTCGGATTCATCGCAACTGAAGCTGACTGCACCTTAGTCCCATCAACTGAATTACTAGGGAAGTTATCATCGTCCTCGTAAGTTTGCTGCATTGAGCGCTGCTGATCCTGATCCAAGGTCGTGTAAATTTTATAACCATTATTCATGATTTCCTTTTCCGAAAGATGGTATTTATTAATTGCCTCAGAAATTACGGCATCAAAATAGTATGGATAACGATAAGTATCCGGTGCAACATACCCGTTAGTAACTTCTAACGGAACCTTTTTATATTGATCAGCGGCAGTTTGACTTAATTGATGATTTTCAACCATTAGCTGGAGGACTAAGTTACGACGTTGCTTAGTTGCATCTGGATGAGTAACCGGATCATAAATTCCTGGTGATGTTAACATTCCTGCCAACGTTGCAGCCTGAGGAACAGTTAATTCAGTTGCATTACAATCAAAATACCTTTTGGCAGCATCCTGAACTCCCCAGACCCCATTACCAAAATAGGCGTTATTGAGATACATCGTCAGAATTTGCTTTTTACTGTATTGATTTTCAACTTCTACCGCGATAAAAATTTCTCGTGCCTTCCGTGAAAATGTTTGCTGTTGGGTTAAAAAGGCATTCTTAACTAACTGTTGAGTCAAGGTACTTCCCCCGCCAGAAATATAGTCACGGTGCAGCAGCTTATTCTTAATCAACAAAAAGCCGGCACGCCCAAGGCCCTTAACTGAAAAGCCATGTTCATGGTAGAAGTTCCGGTCTTCAGTGGAAATTACCGCTGCTGGAACATTTGCCGAAATTTTACTAAGTGGTACATATGTCCCCTTTTGCGAATATAAGCTTCCAGCAGACTGATTATCATGATCATAAATCATTGTTGGTCGCTGTAAACGATGTTCTAAGTTCTTAACATCTGCTGTCTTAGCAACAAATGTCAGGTAAGTACTAGTTACCAAAAATAATCCTAAAAAAATTGCAATTAGCCACCGTGTTAGTTGATACCGATGCCAAAACTGCTTTAACCAACGAGTAAGCTGTTGCCAAAGTTCATTAACAACCTCTTTTACCCGTTGCCAAAACTGTTTTAGCCAGGCAAGCATCCGTTCCCGAAAAGGTGGCTTTCTTTCTGGTTCTCTTCTCATTTATTAATCCCCATATTTAGTAACATTAAGTCTCAATCATTTTACCATAGGAGAATTTTTCCATAGTCAATTTTCGATCAGTATAACTAAAATTTAAAATAATAAAAGGAAGCCGAGATATTCTCGATTTCCTTTTAGTTAAAAATTTTTCTCTTACATTTCATCTGGAGCCTTAACATCAAGAAGAGCCAATGCGGACTTCAAAACATGACTAACAGCTTGAGTCAATGCTAACCGTGCCGGTTGTTGTGGATCATCATTTAGGATCCGGTTATGAGCATAGTATTGATTAAACTTCTTGGCAAGTTCCAATGCATACTTTGCAACTACTGATGGATCATAGTTAAGTGCGGCCCGCTTGACAGCTTCACCATATTGACCTAAGAAGCTAATTAATTCCCAAGCACCATCACCAACTTGAGTTAAGTCAACATCGCTAAAGTCACGAATGCCGCCCTTCCGCAAAATGCTCTCAGCCCGGGCCCGTGCATATTGAACGTAAGGACCGGTTTCCCCTTCAAACTTAACAACATCTTCAAGCTTAAAGTTAACTGCATTCCGCCGGTAATTCTTCAAATCGTGGAAAATTACGGCCCCAATACCAACTTGCTTTGCAACCTCGTCAGCATTCTTTAGATCAGAGTTCTTTTCTGCAATTTGCTTCCGGGCAAGATCAACGGAATCGTTAAGAACATCTTCAAGAGAAACAACATTTCCCTTCCGCGTTGACATCTTTTGACCATTTAAGTTCATTAAACCAAAGGAAATATGTTCAATTTGATCCCACCAGTTAAAGCCAAGTTCCTTTAATGCCATCCGCAATTGCTTAAAGTAAACTTCTTGTTCAGCACCGACAACGTAAAGGGACTTAGCATGACCATACATCCGCTTCCGGAATAAAGCAGTGGCTAAATCACGGGTAATGTAGGTGGTAGTTCCGTTACTCTTAATAATCAGCAATGGTGGCAAGTTGAATTGTTCAAGATCAACAATCTCGGCACCACGGCTCTTCTTTAACAATCCCTTATCACGAAGGAGTTGAATTGGTTCTTCCATCTTTTGTGCTGAGAATGCTTCACCATTAAATGAGTCAAACTTGACATCTAACATGTCGTAAACCCGTTGGAACCGTTCCAAAGAGATTTCCCGGAACCAGTGCCAGAGACGCCAAGCTTCTTCATCACCGTGTTCTAGCTTAGCAAACCATTCCCGACCTGCATCAGTATATTCTGGATGTTCATCTGCTTCAGTGTTAATCCGAACGTAAAGTTGAAGCAGCGTATTAATCGGATCACTCTTCAGGCCGTCTTGAACTTCTTGACTATCGCCCCACATTTTGTAGGCAGCCATCATCTTACCGAATTGAGTTCCCCAATCACCAAGGTAGTCAATCCGAATTAAGTTGTAGTTAACTTTTTCAAGAATCCGGGCAATTGCTTCACCGATCATAGTCGAACGAAGGTGACCCATCCCCATTGGCTTAGCAATATTAGGTGATGAATAATCGATTGTTACATTAGCTTTGTGACCAAGATCACTTTCACCATAGTGCTCTGGATCATTTAAAATGGTCTTTAACACGCCAGCACCAACATTGGCTTTATCAAGGAAAAAGTTAATGTATGGACCAGCTACAACCACCTTATCAAAACCAGTTTGGTCAATCTTTTCAATTAATTCACTAGCAATCATTTGTGGAGCTTTATGTAAGCTCTTAGCTAAGAAGAATGTTGGAAAGGCGTAATCACCATTGTTTGAATCTTTTGGCCGTTCAATCTTTTCTTCAATTTCGTTTAGCTCTAAATCTGGCAGTGCAACAGCTAGAGCATTCGCTACTTGTAACTTTTCATCCATAAATTAATTTCTCCTATACAAAAAGTCTCTAGTAAATAACAAGGATTTACTAGAGACGAGATTTACCCGCGGTACCACTCTAATTGAATTAGAATTCCACTCATTTATTAAGCTTTACCTATGGGGCACGCTTTCATAAGGTTAAGCTTCCTGACTTCCACCATCACAGGATCGCTAATCAACCGTACCTTATTACTACTCCTCAATCATCGGTTTCTTGTCTAGTTTATCATATTCCATTTATTTGTAAACAAGATTTTTCGATTTGCTTTGTCATCTCCGTCCACTTTTCTTTTAGTATTTCGTTTCTAACAGCATTTTTATTGAATCATTATTAATCCTTTTATGTTACAATTTTCCCAACACGTTAAAGAAAGGTTGCTGATAGACATGATTAATCAACAAGTACAAGCAGTAACAATTGCTGGTCATGACTCAGACGGTAGTGCAGGAATGCCAGCTGATCTCCACGCATTTTTTGTAGATGGTGTTTATGGTCACGGACTCCTTACCGCTGCTGTTTCCGGGAACTCTTATGGGATTGACGCGGCACAAGTAATGCCAAAGGATTATATTGAACAGCAATTTAAGACATTATCTACTGATTTCAAGATTTCTGCTGCAAAAACGGGAATGCTTGCTAATGATGATGTAATTAATGTCGTTGCTGATCAATATGCTAAGGTTGATTTTGGTCCACTAGTGGTTGATCCTGTAATTATTACCAAACACGGGGCAATGCTTCTTGAACAATCAGCATACGAATTATTCCGTGAACGAATTGTTCCCTTAGCAACTGTGATTACACCCAACTTCTACGAAGCACAAAAATTAACCGGACTACAGTTAAAAAATACCCAAGAAATGTTCGATGCAGCAGTCAAGCTTCATGAGATGGGAGCAAAAAACGTTGTCATTAAAGGCGAACACAATGATCCAACTCAAAAGGAAGTAGTTGATGTAGTCCTGTTGGAAGACGGCTCGCGGTTTGAACTAACTAAGCCATTCTTCGATACGACTCACGTTAACGGAACTGGAGATACTTTTTCGGCTATCATCGCTGCTGAATTAGCTAAGGGCACGGACGTGAAGAATGCCGTTACTCGTGCTAAGGATGCTGTTTATGCTGCTATTTCTCATCCACTGGAGGTTGGTCATAAATTTGGACCAATTAACCACTGGGCAGCAGAACGTGAATTAAAAAAGAAGGAATTATAATGATTAATCACTATCGTCATAAAGTAGTCTTAGTTGGGGATGGTGCGGTTGGTTCTGCATTTGCTTTTTCCCTTCTCCAATCAAATCGTGAAGTCGACGAACTAGTTATCGTAACTCGTCAACATGATAAGGCGGTTGGTGATGCTCTCGATCTTGCTGATATCACCCCGCTAACCGGGCCTACAGACGTTTTTGCTGGCAATTATGAAGATGCTCATGATGCTGATGTCGTGGTTATTACCGCTGGTGTACCGCGAAAACCTGGCGAAAGTCGTCTAGATCTCATTCATAAAAATGTTAAGATTCTTAAGGAGATCATTAAACCGATCATTGCCAGTGGCTTTAAAGGGGTTTTTGTAATCTCTAGCAATCCGGTTGACCTTCTAACCACTCTAACTCAGCAAATTTCTGGGTTCCCAAAAGAGCGGGTAATTGGTACGGGAACTTCACTCGATACAATGCGGTTACGGTTGATTCTTAGTCAGCGATTAAATATTTCAGTTAATGCAGTCGATGCACAAGTCCTTGGTGAACATGGCGATTCTTCATTCGTCACTTTTGACGAGGCAATGATTAATGGACAACCGTTAAATAAAATCATTCAACTCACACCGGAAGAAAAGGATGAAATTGAGGAACAGGTTCGTCGAGCTGGTGCAAAAATTATCCAGCATAAGGGAGCAACTTTCTACGGTGTTGCTAAGTGCTTATCATCAATTGTCTGTGCAATTATTGAAAACCAAAATACTGTAATCCCCGTCTCTGCTCCTCTCACCGGCCAATATGGGATTAATGATCTTTACCTTGGTTCACCTGCAATCATTAACCGTCAGGGGATCGGTCAGGTAATTGAATACCAGTTATCACCAACTGAATTAGCTAAAATGCATACCTCTGCAGAACAGCTCTCCGCAGTCCTGAAAGAAATTTAGTAGAAATGAAAAAGACAAGGAAAAACAAAATGTTTTCCTTGCCTTTTTCTATAAGCGGGTAACGAGAATCGAACTCGCGACGCAACCTTGGGAAGGTTAAGTTTTACCACTAAACTATACCCGCATAAACTAAGTAATAGCAATTACTTAGTAAGTATATCGCTAATCCAACTATTTGTCAGCCTTTTTTGATGATTTTTTTGTTGTCTTTGAATCAGCGGATGACTCAGAAGGCTTTTCGTCACCATCTTCGCCTTCATCGTCAGCTTTTTCAGTACGTGGAACAGCCTTAATCATCTTGGCTTCACTTTGCCGAATAACAGCACGACTGTTTAATTCATTAACCCCATTCTTATCGCTAGGATCAAAGTCTTGAATCGAAATCATAATAGAATTATTGTAGACTTTTTCAACGATTCCGGTAAAGTCATGATCCATCGGGCCAAATTTCTTTGCCTTAACAAGATCACCAATTTCAAAATCAGCCACAGGCTATCACCTCTTCATTATTCTAGTAAACACAATAATGTACAATACACTTTTTCTAACATTTTTTCAAGTAAAGTGTCTCTCTTAAGGACCATAAATTCTTATCAGTGATAAAATCAGATTCTGAAAGGAGTTTTCCGATGCTAAATCTTCTAATTTTATTTGCAATTGTTATTTTATTTATTTCTTCTACTGCTGGTCTCCACGCTAAAATGGAAAAGCACGTTAGTAATTGGTTAATTATTACCCGTTGCTTCTTCTTTATTCTCTTAACCTGCCAGATAGTTCAACTGTTTCTCACCTGGAAGACTAGTCTCCTCGTCAATCTTATTTGGCTGGTCATTTCTATCATCCTCTTCATTCTTACTGCGAATGCTTTCCGTGAGAAAATTGTAACATTTGGTAATCCTCGTCATTCAAGATTAGTTCTTGTGGGGATGATTATTAACCTTTGTTTGGCATTAATCGTGATTTTCTTTTAAGAATCTGATTAATTTTTCAGTAGCCCGCGCCCGAGTTAAGTACGGATAGCTTTCTTCAAATGTCATCTGAGCTAATGTTTTAGTTAAGCCACGTGGAATAAGAATTCTGCTAAATCCTTCGCCATTAATTCCGCGTTCAGTGCTTGCAATTTGTCCCTTTAATGTACCATCAACGACTTTAATAATTTTTCCTTGATGAGCACATGCAATACTCGTCTGCATGATAAATTTGCGGTCTCTTCCTTGAACAAGACGAATAATGTGCTGTGCATACTGTTGGGGCGTGGGGTAATTTGTAAGATCACGTGCTGTCCTCACTCCAAGAATTTTAGGTCTAGCTGTAAGCAGTAGCCCTGAATCATCTGCAATGACTAATTTATCAGGAAGCAGCTTACTAATAAAGAGTGCTTTATCACTAGCATTTTCTTCATATGAATAGTTCCCCTCTGGAGGGAATTTTATTTTAGAGAGCAAGTCCGTATATGGAATTACTTCATTATTACAAACACGAAAAATCTGTTGAAGTTCTTTAATTTTATCGTGATTATGACTAGCAACAACAAACTGCAATTGAATCTCCTCCTAATAACGAAGCGGTGCAATTACCTTGTTAATCCATTCCATTGCTGTCTTACTATGAATATCTGTAAATGGGGCCCGTTCAATCAGGTGATCATCAATATTAAATAATCGCAATTGCCCCTTAACTTTAATTGGTTTAATCCAATACGATCCATTTTTCGCAAACGGAGCGATCTTCCAAGCATAATAAGAACCATCCTGATCCTGCCGTTGCTCAATGCCAACAATTTTAGCAACACAGAGAGCATACCCAGGCACGAAGCCACGAATCTTCTTGGCAGTGTTGCAGATCAACAAGTCTCCCCGATACTTAGTTGACCATGAACGGTATTCTTCAGTTTTTGTCCCATTCATGATTTCAGCAGCGTAATCCGACCGAATCGATAAGGCTTTCATACTGACACTCCTTCCTAAAATGGCACTACCAATCCTGAAATAGTAGGCTTCATAGTGCCATTTACTTAACCTAAAATATGATTAACAAACAGTAATCCTAGAACGAACCCTACCCAACGGACCACCGCTTTCACATTTTTACGCTGATTGAAACGCTTCTTATAGGCTTCAGCTGACTTAACCAACTCTGGCGAAACTTCCAAATGTTCTTCGGTGTACCCACTGATATCAAGGCTCTGTTGATGATTAAAGTCTTCTCCATTCAGGTGGAAGTGGGCACCATAAACGATGTTATAAATCCTCCACTGTACACTTCCTTGTTTTCGCCCAAAGACAACATAATCTGTCCACTGTTGCCGTTTAAATGACGAATTAAAATCAGAAATAACATTCACTTCACTATCGATCCCGCTTACTTGAACCTTTGCAATAATTAGGTCAGGAGAAATTTTCTGAGCTGATACGACCCTCCCATGGCTAACCAGCACGTCATCAATAATCCCGTTCGATGCCTTGGCAATAATTTCATCATGCATTGTTGACAGGAAAACTCGTCCCAGTTGTGATTTCAACTGATCCAAATAATTACTGCTATCAGCAAAGCACCGACGAATCGACTGGCCATAAATAAATTGTGCCCAAGCATATGTCTCGACTAAGATCTGTGCTAATTGATCATCAACAGCATCATTTTCTAAGCGAATCTTAGCTCTCTTGAGTCCTTGTTTAAAGTCCTTAATCTTCATATTAGGAATTAGCATCCAGCTAGCCAAGCCATTAACTTCCGCGATATCACGAGTTCTCCGGTAAAGTCGCACTGACATTTTACTGACAAAGCTAAGAACATATAACCCACAGAAAAACAGGACAAACAAGAATGCCCTAAAGCTATCTCCGGAACCACTATGCCCACTGCTTATAATACTGCTGCCGCTTGATGAGCTTCCACCACCGCTAGATGAACTGCCCCCTCCACCAGTTGACCCCATTGAGGCAAAAGCTGCATGAAAGGTTAGTAATTTGGTAATAATAGTCACTAGAGCAATTTTCCAACGTTTAAAAAGGTTAACGCGTTTCATTTTCTCCTCGCTTTGTTAATCACGCTATAATATTACTCATGGTATTGTATCACAACCTTAGGACGATGGCCCAATCATTTCAAAGTCAAAATTTGAAATGATAACCTATCAGTAGATTAACGTCAAAAAGTAAGATTTTCTTCAACTGATAGTCCTCTTTCTGTTCATTATTAAATTAAAAAACTAGCTGTAGTAATACAGAAGTGCCCTCATAGTTGCACTATATCCAAAGTATACTCTTGCCTAGTAGATGAGTATCAGAATAAAGTTGAGAAACAAATTGAGGAATGCCTTAAAAATATAAAAAAGAACCCCGAATATACAAAAGATGTATATTCAAGGCTCAAATCACTGATATAACAGTAATTACAGGTTATATAGAATGCCCAAACAGGCAGTAATATGTGTTTGCAATCGTTGATTTATCAATACTTTAGATTGTAAGTGGGACCTAAATAGGACCCATCGTTAAATTTAAATCAGTATAGCATATTATTATCGGTGCAATTTAATGTAATTTTGCACTGATAACAAAAAAAGAGTCTTCAATGTGAAGACTCCCTAGAAGAATACAAGCAGATAAGCTGGTTAATTCTTATCCTTTTGTACTTCAAGATCCATATGTATATTTTACCATAAACTGCTGTTCGCTTTACGGAAATAAAAAAAGACGATATACTTTAACTGTCAAGTCTAGTATATCGTCATTGCCATCAGTTATCCCTGATGGATTTTTTATTTATACCCCAAAACGGCTTGAATTAAATCATCAACCCTTGAGGGAACCTCTGTATGTTCTAATAGTCTACACTTTCTTTTTCTTACATCAAGTGCTGCTATTTGATCACACAGTAAGGTTCCCATTGTTTTTGTGGCTGGTCCCTCGTGAGTCCAATCAAATGCCAGAGGGTAATAACTCCTGTCGGTTCTCGTAAATGGAATACCCCAAGCAAATGGGCTATGTTCATTAACTTCCTTCTGACTAACAATCAGCCAAGGACGAGTCCCCTTTTGTTCGTTAGTATCCTCTGGCTTTGGGTCGTTTGACACCAAAATAATATCTCCCCGTCCATAGGGTAATTCGGATAATGCCATACACATTACCTCCAATAATTAAATATTTTCGTGTTAAGACGCTACTTAATTCGCTCGCACAAATAATATTTAATATAGTTCTTCGCCAACAGCACCGCCCTTATCCACCGTTTCAAATGGATAAGGCTTACTACTGTCATAGTTCTCAAACAACTTATTAATCATTTTTTCTTCTTTTTTAGGCTTTATAACGATAGAATCAGTTGTCACATCAACCGAAACTTCTTGATCGGTGGGAGTAATTCCTACTTTTTCTAACATTCCCTTAGGAAGACGAATAGCATTGGAATTACCCCACTTGCCTAGCTTAAGTACCTGTACCAATTTATAGTCCTCCTTTGAAAGTAGACGTCTGTTACGCATACTCACATTGTTTAGTATATACTTGTATCATCAATGTGTCAACGTGTATAAACGGTTATAAAGCACAAAAAATCCCTAGTAGCAATTGCATTATGCAACTACCACTAGGGATTAATCTTTATAGTTGAATTGTTTGACCAACAAAAATCATATTCGGATTAGCGATGTGATTCTTACCTGCTAATGCTTGCCAAGTTGTCCCGTTAGCTGAAGCGATTCCTGATAAGGTATCACCACTTTGTACAGTATAGGCATTAGATTGCCCATTACCAGCAATAATAATCTTTTGACCAACATAAATAACATTGGGATTAGCAATATGATTAAGGCTGACCAAGCTCGATACTGTGGTACCAAACTTAGAAGCAATGGCGGACAAAGTATCGCCTGATTGCACGTAGTAAGTGTTTTGCGGTGATGCATTGCCCGTCACTTTCAATACTTGACCTACTTGAAGTAGATTAGGATTACCCAAGCTGTTAATTGCCGCTAAGTTTTGCCAAGTTGTATCGTACTTTTCAGCAATTCCACTCAGAGTGTCGCCTGATTGCACAATATAAGTACCAGTAGCCGGTTGACCAACATGTTCTGTTGGTTGCGGTGCTGGCACGGGGTTACTTGGTACACTACCGCTTGCTTCTCCAGTAGTAAAGGCGCCATCAAAATCAAGACTGGTGTCAATCCCCATGATTCCGTGATCGGTATATTGCCAAGCGTTCGCATTATCAATTCCGAGTGAAGTAACTCCATAGCCAGCTACCCACTTCTTCCGGTTGCCAAAGCCGTGACTGTTTAAGATTCCATCAGTAAAGAAACTCCGCATTGAGTAGACACCGGTGCTCTTATAACCAAGCGCTTCTACTTCTTGAAGAAAGGCTAAGGTAGCCCCTTGATAGTCACTTGCTGAATTGACCTCCGCATCATCAATCATCAGCGTATCGTCATACATGCCAAACTGCCGAGCAACTTTGACAAAGAATCGTGCTTCATTCTGTGCATCGGGAATTGAAGTGTAGCGAGCAAAGTGATAGCAAGTTACCCGTAAGCCTACTGCTAGGGCATTGCGAATTTGTGCTGCTGCTCGTGGGTTAATATAATTAGAACCATCTTCACTACCTTCAGTTAGCTTTACAACGACTCCTTGTGCTCCTTGATTCTTAGCTGCCTGAAAGAATGCTACCGTATCAGGTTGGTAACTTGAAACATCAATAAATGGGTTACGCATACTACTTTACCTCCTTAGGGTCAATTGCCTTTACACTACCATCTGGGACACTAGCATGTGCTTTTTGTCCCAAAGCGTCCGAATTTGGCTTTACAAATGTGAGCGATGTTAAAGGCGATTTCTCATAAGCTGACTGCACCGCTGATTCAATTGCTTTGACATCAACGTTAGTAAAGCCCTGCTTGGCAAGTGCATCTTGTACAATTGCCGTTGCTTGGGCGAACTTAGCATCACCAGTAATGTCCTTACTTACTAAGGAGTTGACTGCCGTATTAGCAACCTGTTCAATGAAGCTCCACAGCTCTTTTGATTGAGTAGTTTTGGCATGTTGAACCTTGCTGTGTAGTAAGTTCTTCCCTGCATTCATGAGATAAAAAATAGCGGTCGAAACAACCGCTGTAATTACATATTCCGGAATTGCATTAATAATTTCATTCATCTTCGTTCCTCCAAACTAGTGATTCTTCGTTCATGATCTTTTAGTTCTTCATCATGTCGAATAAACTTCTTATCACCATTTTCCAATCGTGCTTCTGCCTTTGCCTGACGACGATTAAATTCAGTTAAATTGTCGTTAACGTCACTTAGTTTTCGTCTAATCGGGCCAAAAAGCTCAATATCGAGCTTCTTGATTACCCATCGAATAATCCCTACTATCACTATCAAAATTGCAGCTATCGATCCCCACTCGTCCCAACTTAAACTAAACAATGAATGAGGTGTAATCCAACCCATTTCATGCTCACCTCCAAATTTTAGGTACAAAAAAGCGCCTATCCGAAGATAAGCGCCGCCGGGTTTTAACCAACTCGGCCAATAATCAACTTGATTAAGGCCTTAACTAATTTTTTAACGTGCTTACTAGGCACTACGATAATGAACAGCCAAAAATGGCTCATGGGGTACACCCCCAATTGCACTTACATTTTGAGGTTGGTGACCTCGAAGTGCCTAACTATTGTACCATAGAAAAACTATGTTATAATACAGTTACGATAATGAATGGCCGGAGTGCAAAACGACTTCAGTTGGTTACTTAAGTCGAACCGGTTGTGGGCGCTTAATAAGCGCCTTTTTTAGTTTAAACTTTATCTAATTAATGATATAATGAATTTGTCTTATTAAAGACACATTATTTATTGGCCCTTTGAGGTCGCATAGTTATCCTTCCCAAAGGTAACTACAACAAACATATAGAAAGTGCTAATTCTCCGATTCGGATTAGCGCTTTTTCTTTTTATAGCCGCCCATAACAAAAGCCCCGTTGTATCAACAGCGAGGCTTATTTATGTATTGTGTATTTCTTCGGCGACTATGTGTTAGCTATATATCAACTATATCTAGCTATCTAATTTACTATCTAGGCAACCGTAGCTGGTGCCACGTAATCCTTACCAGTAATTTGCTTGTACTGTTCTGGTGTGATTACCACATTAACATACCCTGTTACTACATTACCTAGGATAAACATCGTTTTAACAAATTCCATCCAATCCATAATTAGTTACCTCCATTTTCTTTCTTATCTTTCATGGTTAACTGTGCTAACTGCAAGCCTAGCTGATTAATTGACTGCTTTAATTGCTTATTTTCAGCTGTTAATGACGCAACTTGTAAACCAAGGGTATTCATAGCCTGTGCACTTTCACTTGGTTTAATGTTAGCTTGTTGCTGGGCGATTGATGCCGCTACTTGTTGTTGGAATGTTGCATCGTCCATTCCGCCAACCCACTCAGTACTATTAAACTTTTGATAGCTCTTAGTTGGATCTGGCGCTACCGTTGTCGTATATGGCGGTAAATTATTGGCATCAACGACTTCAATTTCAGCTAATAGATACCCGTAATGTTGATCATACATGAATGCTTTCATCCGATTTCACCTCCCCTTTATTGTTCGTACTTAGTTTGTACTATTGTCCATTTATCCCATGCAGTGCCCGCATAGATTCGCATGAACATCCAGCCACCAGTACAACAGATTAACTGTACTTTACAGTTATCGCCGGTTCCCAGATGGATAAGCCAGCCCCATCCAATGCAGTTTTGCATTGTTTTAGGCCAAGTGCTATTCGCTGGCACCTTGCTATCATCCCAAAAGCCAAAGCCATGCACTCCCCCACTGACATTATTAAGATCAGAATTATCTTTCCCGATAAAGTTACCAACTTGCAGTGTATTAGTATTCAGCGTGCCTAATTGTTTATCTTGACCAATATTCTCTTCAAGTAGTTTGTTAAAGTTTTCAGCAATCTTTTCTGCACCTAAGTCCATACCAGTAAAGATGCTTGCAATATCTTTTGCTGTTATTGCCATTAATTATCATTCCTTTCCCTTATAGTAAAGAGCCTTGTAGCCTTCAAAGACTCCAAAGCTCTTGTCTGGTAGTTGTTTCATTGTTAAGCCATCGCTCATCAAGTTAAAACTGTTGGTAATTTCAACCGTGCTTATACCGTTAGTCGAGCTAACCACTTTGGCTGGGATAATTTGTCGATTACCACCACCAAACATGCCCTTGGGTTCCGTCCCAATCGGGACTAATCCCAAGGCATATTCAAGATAGACTAACGACACCGTTGCTCCAGTAGTTAAGCTAACTGGCACCTTAACTTGGATTCCTCGAGTTTTAACTGTCAAGCTCGTCCTTGGACTTTCACGGAAGCCGTTAAAGGACGCCACTGACAAGTTATAAGCAGTGTTGGGAGTTAATCCCGTTACTTGATACTGCTTGTTGTTCACCGTGCCAATTAATTGATCACCGTTTCGGATTCGATACTGCATTCATCATCAGTCCCAACTTAAATCAAGCTAGTTTGGTGTTACGTTAGTTGCCGCTAAGTTGGTCACGTTAACCAGCGCTTCATAAACCGTCAAGCTAATCACGTTAGAAACCTTTTCGCCAATCTTTGCGGTGATCGTAGCTGTCCCCGGAGCAATTGCTTTGACGTTCCCCGCACCATCAACCGTTGCCACTTGCGGGTTTGATGAGGTCAATACTGCTGCACCGTCAGTTTCATTAGCTTGGGTAATCGTAACGGTAACCTTAGCGGTTCCACCAACTTCAAGTGCTGTCTTATCAATTGCCAAGGTAATACTTTGAACCGGAATAGCACTGGTCTTAACCGTGATCACGTTCGACTTAGCACTTTCTCGCAAACCATTATAGGAACTTACAGCGAAGCGATAAGTTGAGTTAGCTGTTAAACCAGTAACGGTGTATTCTTTCTTGTCCTCAACTTCGGCAATCTTCGTCAGTTCACCGTCCGTTCCTGTTCCTTGATAAATATAGTATTTCATTAACTAATCCCTCCACAATAATCTTTGTGTGTGTTCATCAATGTAGACCGCCCGGAGGTCGGTTGGACTCGTTGGCTTTGAGAAGTAACCCGTATTCGGTGATAGGTAAGAATTACCTTCTCCATCACCTGCTTGGGCCTTAGCGTCATCAATTGTTATTCCCAAGTCAACCTTGATCGTCCGGTTACCATCAATCAGATACCAAGCGCCAAACTTATAGTGCGGTACGGCATCAAGATAGAAGTTCCGCGGAATCTTAACCTTGATTGTGTTTGCATCCGGGTATTCCGCAATGCAATTAATTAGCTTGGTATTTGTTTGCCCGAAACCATGACTAGTTTTTCCTAAGCCATCCCGTTCAGTCCCGATAGCGTCCTCGTAGTACAGCACTGCTGGACGTAGTGGGTGTTCGCATTGATTATGCTTAATCTCAATCGTGTACCCATACAGGAAGTCTTCCAGACTATCCGCACTCAGCAAGGATGAGTTCCGTTCCGCAACTAAGCCCATATCAGTATTAATGCTAATAACGTTCTGCTCATCCGGCGTTTCGTCCTTATGCTTAACCCGAATATTCCAGTAAGCCCCATGACCATCATCGTAATTGTCCCAACCATGTGTGATTGCAAGGTCACCATCCATTAACGCTGTGTACTTCTGCATAGCACTAACGGTAGCAAAGTGGAATGGCCGGTCATGGAATTGGGCTTGTTTAAGAATCTCTTGAATCTGCTTCGCCATCGTTAGCAGCGATGAATACTTCGTCATTAATCCTTCTTTAGGATCATCAACCGCATTAAGAGCATCTTGTAGTGATTGCTTATATTTAGCTAACCATTCAAGGAATTGTTGCTTAGTATCATCGCCAAGTTTATCTAACTCCTTTGAAATGGTTGTTTGCTTAGTTTGCAAATCGGCCAGGATCTTTTCAAATTCTTGTTCTCGTTCAATACCTTCTTGACGGAGCTTCTCTTTAGCGTTAGTCAACGCAATATCCAAATCACTAATGTAGAAATCACAAGCTCGTCCCATTTGAGCGACGCCGCCCAGAACTCGGAACCAAATATTAACTCCCGTTAAATGTGTATGACCACCGTCATCGGAATCATCAAGTAACCCAATAAAGCCCTTGAAAATTCCTTCTTTAGGAAACATCTGCTCAGGAAACCGATATAGTGCTTGACCATTGGCTTGGCAATCCTTTGGATCGCCTGTTGATGAAACCGTTCCAGCGTCAGGTGCCATTTGTAAGTTTTTCTGATCATCAAATGAATAGTGGCCAACATTCCCTTGAATAAAGGGCTTCATACCGGAAACGTCTAATAGCTGTCCTTGATAATACCAAACAATTTGCAGGCCAAAGTTATTATCACCAACACGCCCTTTGAAATAAGGCGTTAGGTCAAACACTTCGGCCCCTTCTTTAGCAATATCAATCGCTATTCGGTAATGGTGGCCACTATTGTTATGTGTTACCTTAACTGGCAAAATTAATCCCTCCTTTTCTAACTAATTTCAGATGAAGTATCCGTATCGCTAATATCAATAATGCTGGTCTCTCCGTCATTATCAGTAACAGAAATTCCAGCATCATTAATTAATTCAGTTTGAATATCATCTTTGTTCAAATCATTAAATTGCCCGTTCAGCGAATTAATCTCACTGTTAAGATTATTCAATGTTTGTTCAATTAACCTAAAGTTCTCAACTAAATCATCATAAAATTCTCGACTAAGCATAATTGGTAAATCAGTTGTATGTAACCTAATTTGATCCTGCATTCTCTTCATCTCCCAACAAATAGTTCCAATTATTCCAAGCATTTCCCTGACCATTTCTTAATAAAGTAACAGGCTTTTTACTATCAATAACTTCTAATTGTTGCCTAGCATAACAATGGTTATCATCAACAATTACTTTGGTAGTTAATATTCCTAGTTTTCCCTGATTGACTTTAATTTGAAAACTATCTAAAAATACTTTTTCATAAAAAACACCATCTGAATAATCAGCTGGTGCTTTCAATAATGCATTTTTATTTATACGAATTTTGGGAACAACCTTAGCTCCTATTAATTTCAATATACGTTCACCATCATCTCGGTTAAACATAAATGATCCATCAGGTCCTAATTTAGGAATTTTATTAATACCGTCTGGAGAGGATACCAAAAATTTGCCACCCTGAACGGAAGTGGTTGAATAGTCAAAGCCCACAAAAGCACCAGAACTAACTCGATAATCTTTATTGGGATCAGTTTCTATTAACTCATTTGCATCAATTACCTGAATTAATTTACCGCTAACATCAATGTCTTTCCCTAGCCCATTTAGGGAATTAATACTTAACAAATCCATCTTTTGATTTAATTGATCATCAGTCTTTACGGCCCATTTATAAATGGAGTTTCTCTCGAATTCATCGAAATCAAAATTATTAAATTTAGTAGCCGGAGCATATAAGCCAACATTCCATCGATTCATCTTCCAATTTCGATAAAATGGACGAAAAATTTCTTCTATGTTTTTTCTACTTTTTACTTTTAAAAAATAATAAGCATTATTTGATAATCCAAGTTTATGTGCATTCCGGACAGACCATTGAATCTGATTCTCAACATCATCTTGGTATTCGTGGTAGCCATGAACAATTAATCCAGCATTTTTAGCACCTATAATAAATTTAGCTGCCCGCTCATCCTGAACATTCCCCACACCAAGACGAATAATTACTGATTTAATCCCTTCAGACTTTAATTTACTGAAATCTGTGGTTGAACATTGTTCAGAAATATCAATCACGTTGGGTGTCAGCATATTGTTTAGCCTCACTTTCAGTCCAAGTTTCCTGACCATTTTGTGTTTCTATATTAGAAGTCATTATCTTGCGAACACTATCTTGAATAACTGAAATGTTATTGAGTTGGGCATTATCGTAATCAAGAATATTTTTACCATTAGAATTCAGCGTTTCAGTTGACTGACTGATTTCACTATATGGATACCATTGATAACCAACAACAGCCACAGTAGTTACAAAATGCTTGGGTTTAACTTCAACTCTGATTAATTCGCCAGGAATTGGCTTCCGATTACCTTGTAAAGTTGCGTCAATCTCTAAATCGGGGTTGAGATTAAACTGAGTATCTGCATATCTCTTCATCTCATCCTTGTTTTGAATAGTATCAGAAGTAATATCATCCGCACCAAATTGTCCCCATCGGTTAACACTTTCCTGATTTTGATACCAGAATGGTGCAAAATAATACATTTCTTTGCTATCAGTTGTTGTATTGTCAACGTCATTATCATCCCCAGCTGACCCAACTACTGCCGCCATTTGATCATTACGTTCCCACCACGATGGCGGATAGTAACTAATTGGGGTAACCTTGCACGATTCTCCAGGCTGTGGTTCATATTCCATCGTGGTTGAATTTAAAGCAAGAGTTACATGGTAGCTTGCTCCATGAGAACCATAGAATCCCATATCACCAGTTTGTGGTGAAGCAACATCGCTTCCACAACTCTCAAGTGACACCGTATACGCTGGTACATTAATACCAAAATCCTTATATACTTGTGAAACGAAACTAGAACAATCCATTCCACTAAATGGATTTCCACCTCGTGAACCACCTGCACCACCCCATACATATGGAACACCAACATATTTCTTGGCATCATCAATTACTGCTTGAGCACCTTTACCCGCATTTCCATTGGGTAAACCGGTATCGACTGTAGTATCCTGCTCATACGTAGCGCCAACTAGGCGAGCACAATTACTCATATTTGTAGAATCATAAGATAACGTTATCTCTGCTGTATCGTGCAAATAATCAATCCGATTACCATAATTTTTATAAAACTCATCATGCGAATAAACACGGATATTTAAGTTGTCTGGGTAAATTACGCAATCTGGCCATGCTTCTCTGATTCGGTCTAAGAGATCTTTTCCACTACCGCTAGCATATGGATCGTCTACACTAACTGAGTTAAATTCTCCAATTACTTGATACGTCACGCCCCAGCTGTTGTTCTTAAAAATACAATCTAGGATATTCTGTGGTGTCACTTGCTCAGTCTGATCGTCATTACTGCTATCTGAAGAAACTTGTAAATCGGTTTGACTTGAATTGCTATTATCTTCTGAATAATGTGAATTGTCTCCCCAATCAACTGGATCCTTATTACTGTAATGCCTTATACGCGAAATTTCATTTGAAACATGTGATAAGCTCACATCCACCGTCGCAATCCCACCTGAATAGTCTGGTTGAATCTGTTTAATTACAAACCATTGATCAGCAATTTTTACCATATTTTGAACTTCTAGCAGATTAAAGGCTTCTGAGCCATCATCATAAGCAGTAAATTGCGCTTGATACGTATTATTTACTTCCCATTGGATATAAATTGAATCTGATAATGCAGACTGGAGAACTGCTATATTATCATTTCCAGGGTTTACTGGAGGATAAAAGTACCCATCCTTAATCTCCAAAATAACCAAGGGAGTTGTAAGTGAACTCATATCAAATAGATAAATGGAAAACTAAATGTAATATCTATTGAGTTAGCTCCAGTACACTCAATATCATTCCATTCAGGATCTAAACTAATATAACCAAAATCAGTTTTACCGTTAACCTGATCACCATCAAGATAGGTAGTTAATGATTGACCATCCCAGATAATCCTATGGTTGCCGTCGCTACTTTCGTTGTAGGTCCAAGTAGTATCAGTAGTTTTATTGTGAATCTTCAATGAATTTCCATTAAACTTAATGATTATCTTTAAATCATGATTTTGAAAATAAGGATCAACTTTAATATCACTGGCGTTATAAACCTTAAAATTATTAGTTGTAAATTTATAACTCACTGAATCAGAGTGACTAGGCAAATTCATCCCAAATTGCCACCCCAATTGTTGAAACGTATAAGGGGAATCTGAACGATATAGTGAATAACGATACGGCTTAGGCAGATCAAAAGGAATTGTTAAATTAGCATAATTAGCTCCTGATTGAATTGGCGTAATATCAAACGGGTTAACATAGCCAAAATAAACTTTGGCATTATTCACGTCAGTTCGTACTCTAATCAATTCTCTTCGTCCAAATAACTTATATATTTCATGCTTAGCTAATTGGTAATCTTCCCAATTTCTGGAAGCCAATATAAATCGTTCATTAAACGTCCGCTTAGCGAATGTTTGACCCACAAAAAAAGACCCATCTTTCCCAGATAGATCTTGATAATTATTAGTGAATTGTGGTGATGAACTAGCATCATCAACTCCCAAATATGTTATATCTGGAATCTTATCAATAATGTCAAATTCATCACTATCACCAATTTTCATTTTAAAAAATGGTTCCATGACTAGCTCATCCTCTAACTAAATGATCTCATTGCAGCATCGCGCGCTTGTTTCTTATAAAATTGTTTGGTATCAAAAGTCCCTTGTCCTTTAATAGCTTGAACCTGATCATTGCTCAAACCTAATAATTGACTAAACATTCCAAGTAGTTGATCAAACTTAGTGTTAAGTTCTTGCAACTGCTTATGATCTTCAGAATTATCAACCTGGTTACCATGACTTGGCTCCTCTGCATGAAAACGAGTAACAATCTCACCTAATAATTGGTAAGCTCGCGAACGTTTTGAAATGTCAAGTGGCACAATCATTTCTGGACGGTTGTATTCACCAACTTCATACATACCATGTTTATTGATAAGACCACCGTTTTCCCAACCGTGACCATTACCAACGTTACCCCAGCCACCTTCGCCACCTTGTTCGAGGACATTAATAGCAACTAAGATTTCGTTATAACTAATCTTCCAATCAGTATGACCAGGTAGAGCATCTGCTGCCCACGTAGATCCAGCAAATTGAAGCAAACCACGTGCTTCATTACCACCAGTGTTAGCATCAACATAACCATGTTGAAAGGCTAATGGTCACCACCAGATTCAGTTTGAATTTGACGTAATAATTTTTCAACCTTCCACGCAACTGGCTCAACACCTAACTGATGAAATGCTCGAATGATGTAAGGTCGCCAACGTTCTACACCAGCACCGCCTGGATTAGTTAAGGTAGCAAATTGTTTCTTTATCCAATCTGCCATTTGCTTAGCAATATACTTTGGAACATATGTAACCAAATCACTAGCAAACTTAACTGGTGTAGAAACTTGAACAAACTTCTTAAATACACCTTCCATGAATTCGATTGGGTGAGCAATTATTTTATCTGCTTCCTCCATCATTCCATCAAGGGCATCACCAGTTGTGTTGATAATATTACTAAACATATCAGATAAAGCACCAATGCCATCTGCATAATGAGGAATTTTACCCATCATCCGCATTAGGGCGTAGCTGCGTTCACCATCTAAGACTGACGTACCTTTAGGCAATGGAACAATCATATTACGGACTGCCGGAAACATTCCCACAGCACCATTTGGTAGTCGGTATAGTTCCCGATAGTGATCAGTTTTACCATCATTAACTTTAGCAAATCCACCTGGATGTGCATCTCGGGTACCGGTTGCATAACTTGGCATCGGCACTTGCCAGGAGCCTCCAATCTTAGATGCTCCCAACTTATCCAATACCCAGTTAATCCCTTTTTGTAGATCAGCCAGCATATCGTTAAATGGTTTGATAATGACACGTACCAAGTCAACAAAGTGAGTATGAATAGCTTGCTTTGCATTCGCAACGGTATCACCAATACTATTCATTTTGTCTTGCCAAGCCTTAACCATATCACCCAAGCGGCCACCTGTTAGGTCATTTAACTTGTTATACATATCCTTAAACAACCGTTGATGAAATTTATTCATATCATTAGCTGTTCGTTGAGTATCACCTGCTAAACGATCCCAATGACCGCTAGTAAGATCTTTCCAAGTCTTCGTTTGGTCCTCAATAACCTTGTAGCCGGCCTTGAACGTCCGCTTATGCTTTTGGAACATTCTTTGTGCCGCCCTGGTTGTTTGCCGATTCATCCAGTTCCAAGTTTTAGCAACATCCTTAGAACTCCGGTTACCCCAACGAGCAACATAGTTCCAACCGTTGCGAGCGTCACGACTAGCTCTTTTCCACATACTTTTGGAAGTTCGTTGAACATTCCGACTCATTGAATTCCAAGTTTTATGAGCATCTTTTAGGCCACGCTGATTTTCCTTTATCTGGTTATGCCAAGCTATGTGCGTAGTCTTTTTAATTCCACGCCACATCTTTGAAACAGTTTTGCTAATATGTTTAGCGGTTTGCTGACGCTGCTTAATTTCTTGACGCTGAAGCTTAGCCTGTTCCTTATTGTGCTTTTGCATCGTTTTACCGATGTTACTAAATGCTGACTTAAAGAAACCGCCAAGCTTTTTCAAACCTGACTTAGCGCTTTTAGCTAAACCATTAACAAACTTTCGGAACTTCTTACTGTGTTTATACAGTAGAGTAAATGCTACAACAACGGCTTCAATAGCAATCACCCAAGGGTTAAAACCGACAGTTACTACTTTTAATGCGGTACCAATACCACGAATTCCAAATGAAAATGCTTTCACTATCTTGGTTGTTGCTTTTAATCCACTAAGAATCGAAATGGCATTCTTAATTCGTCCAATGCCTTCAAGAACCTTTAAATTAGCAAACGCTAATAATAAGGCACTCCCAAATACTTTAACTGTTGTCGTATGCTTCCCAATTAAAGTAACAAAGCTAACTAAGGCTGATGCGATGCTTCCAATACCCTTAGCAATAGCTTTCATACCATTCTGAGTATCTTTACGCATAAAGGCTTCCGCCATCGACTGTGAGGCTTTAGAAATAGCTGGTAGCATATTACGCCCTAATTCAATTTGAACAGCTTGCATTGCATACTTAAAACGATCAGAAGAATTTTTAGCTGATTTCATGTTCTTCTCGGCAAGCTTACCAGCATAATCTTCTTTATATGCAGTTTTTAACTGGTTATTAACATGGTCTAAATCTTTAGTAGAACTTGAAAGAATTGATGCCGCGTTTTGTGCAGTTTGACCAAATACCTTATTAAAGAATTCTAGTCGTTCAGCTTTTGGAACATGTTTATTGATTTCCTTAAAGATATCACCAACAGGTTTTAGTTTACCTGACTTTGTCTTAAAGTCATCAATTGACATATTGTATTTCTTTAAAGATGCTTTAGCAGTGTCAGTTGGTGCCGCCAAACGAGTAAGGATCCGTTGTAAACCGGTACCTGCTTGCGTAGCCTCTAATCCGTTATTGGAAAGCACCCCTAGAATAGCAGAAGTTTCTTTCAGTGAAACACCAGTTGCTTTTGCTGATGGTCCAGCATAAGTCATGGCTTCACCAATATCTTTAAAACTGGTTGAAGTAACGTCAGCTGCCTTGGCCAAAGTGTCAGCTACTTTAGCTGTGTTCTTCATCATTCCACCAGTGGAATTTACCTTCATCCCAAAAGCTTCCAAGGTTGAAGTCGTAACTCGCATGGTGTCATCAAAATCATCACCAGACGCTTTCGATGCCTTCAATATTGAATTCATTGCACCTAGCGATTGTTTACCATCGTAGCCACGTTTAATTAAAGTTTGGTATCCTTCTGAAATAGATTTTTGGGAAACGCCATATTTAACCGATAGTTTTTCACCCTGCGAGTACATCTGATTAACTTCTTTTTGAACATCAGCACTCTTTTCCCCAGCGGTGGTCATCAAGTTTTGGTTTTCAACATAAGTTTTTTGTAGAGAGCCAGCTTTTTTAGCGGCATCAACAAGTCCCACGGTAATAACGCCAATTGTGTTAGCAACACCAGAAGCCCCTTGCCGAATATTCGTAAAAGCATCCTTAAACTTAGTCTTCATCCGACTAGTATGGTCATTAATCTTCAACACAGCATTATCAATACGTTTGATTCCAGTTGGCTGAAGACTGGCAACAGTTCCTCGCAACGACTTCATTTCATCTTTAGTTTTAGCAATTGAAGTGGCAGTTTTATTTAATTGTGCTTCTTGTTTACGGTAAGCTTCAGAATCTTTGCCACTAGCATTGGCAACCTGCTTAAGCATAAACTCTTGTTTACGATATTGAGATTCTAAATTAGCAAGACTCGTTTTTAATGATCGGTATCTGGTTACACTTGCACTTGCTGATTTACCCTCAGCTCTTAAGCGTTCTACATATGCATTTGATGCAGACTGTGCCGAACGATAGGCACTTTGCAATGATGCCAGTCCGGACACTTGATAAGCAGCAGCAGTTTTGGCTCTTCTAGCTTGACCATCATAACTAGCAAGTTGTTTGTTAGCTTGTGAAATTTGCTTTTCAAGTTTTAAAAACTGTGTTGCTTGTTTCCTATTTGAGGTATCAAGCCCTTCTTGTTCTGACCGTAATTCTTTAATTTTGGCTCGTTGTAATTCCATTACTTTATTCAGACCACTAATTCTTGAGCGAACCGCTTCTGAATAATTACCAGAATTTTTGAGTGCTGTTTCTTGAGCGCGCCAAGCATTACTTGTTGCGGTAACTGCATTCCTAAAGGCTTTTAAGCTACCAATGGCAGCTACTGTTTCCACAGAAATACGAGTTGACATTTCATTTTGTACTTTCAATGTGACACCTCCTTCCCCGGAGTACAAAAAAACCGATCATAATGACCGGCCCGATGAAATATTCAATTATTCTATCTATTTGAAAATTGATAATACCATTGTTAGTAAAGCTGTAACAATTTTGACTACTATAAAGAGCATAATTACTGCAATTAGAGCAAACCATAAATTAAAAGCATCCATAACTTTAATAAATATGAACGTTTCAATAGCTAAAATCAAAGCTGCACACAAGGGCAAGAAATACTTGCTATTGTAAAATGCTAACCATTTTTCTTTCATATAGTTCACCCTTCCTTCAGCAATCATTATACTCTAATTTCCAAATATCTGAGCCATTTTCTTAAATCCTTCAGCACCTTGTAATAGCCGTTCTTCTCGAGCTTTGGCACTTTGAATTTTCAGTAACTCAAAATAATCCTGCTTATCTAACTCTGATGGTAAAATTCCTGATTCAAGCATTAATCGTTGGCGAAAGTAGTTTCGATCTTCTAGCTCTTGTTGATAATCATTTATTGCTCTTCTGAGCTGGCCGACTGTTCTTTTGGGGCTGTCTTCTTAGTCTCCTTTTCATAAGCCGATTCTGGCACGCCTTTGATTCGATTACATACATAACTTAGATATTCACCAAGAATAGTAAAGTCCGCATGATCCTTAACAATTGTAATTTGCTTATCAGATAAGTTCAAAACATCTTGCAAGAATTCTAATGACTTCTTAGTAAATTGACGTTCTTTTGTTAACATCGTTAATGATTGCTTAACAGAATCTTCTTCATCACTATTCTTTTCTGCTTCGTCCATATCGACATTTAATGAGAGCATCGCAATCATCATTTCATCAGCCTTATCAACGTTGGTTAAATTAGCGTGAACGTTGACAGGCTTTTTTAAACCAATTTTCGTTGTATTCAATTTAACAACCATAAAGTTTCCCCCTCATAGCCGCCCTTACGTATTGTGTATTTCAATTGGCGACTAGTATTTTATTTATGCGGTTGGCTTATTAACATCCGACTGATTAGTATTAGTAAAACTATCTGTACCAGTGGCTTGAATATAGGAAGCCATCGGGTTATCACCCTTGTACCCACCGAACACTTCTGCCAGCATAACGTCATAACCCTTCCAGGACTTAGAGTCCCCAGTGTTATACATCTTGTAGGACTGCTGTGACCCATCTACATTCAGAAAGACGTTATTGGGAATTGGCGCCATTGCTTGGTACGTAAAGGCTGCATTACTATCCGTTTCATTCTTATTGGAAGTTCCATGGTTACGAGTTGGAATAATCATTTCACCGTTAGCAAAGCCCTCAAAGAACCAATTACCGTCAAAATCATGAGTGGCTAGTAAAATCGCAACATGGGGCTTCTTGCTACCTAGTACACGGCCACCATTAACAACACCATAACCAACCATCTTACTAGCATCTTCATATGGAATATCTAACATTGTTAAGGCCAACTGAGGTGTTGGAACCCCATGATTAATCCGCTTAACTTTGTTATTCGCATATTGTTGCTGACCAGCTTCTTCAAGTGCAGTGACATTGGCAGTGGTAGCACCATCACCGTCACCATCCCAAAGAGCAATCCCAGCTGGTCCTAATCCACCCTTATCAGGGTCAGTAATTAAAATACCTTTATCATCAGTAATTCCACCCATGACAAAGTCAATCCCTTTAACAGACATACCTGCCATTATTTTTCACGCTCCTTTATTACTAAATCCTTGGCAAAATAAAAGACCTTATCCACTTGCTGAGTGTCAGGGTCCGTTGAATGGTTTCTTGAATTTTCAATTGTCCAGCCGTCTTTAACAAACAACCGTGCAATTTTCATCTCTTCATCTAATGTTGAAAGGCCAGAATTTAATTTATAGAAGATATGAACTTCTACACCAATCGTCCAGCCTTTAAAAGTTTGGTTCGCATAATAGGTTGGCTCATTTAACCATTCACTGATAATACATATTGTTTCACTGGCTTTGACTCCAGCCCCTTTAGGAACCTTTTCCTTGAAATAACGATTAATCCAGGGAAAATCATTCCCCATCAATTCTCTTGCTTGAGTTACTGGTAATTTCATCCTTTATCACCAGTCATTGCATCATAAACTTTCTTTTCAGCTTCAAACACAGCAGGGGCGGTTGCACGTCGAATATTATCAACGAAATGATCGCCACGCATCTTAATCGTTCCATCATTAAGAAAGCGAGCAATCCGCGCGTGGTTAATACCACTTTCATCTTTACCTTGAAAACCCACCACTGAATTACCGTTATCAATTTCGTTAACATCAGTATTTTCAAATACTACTGAATCCGCAAAGTGTTTGATCTTCCGTTTACTACCTTTTTTACTATCACGTTGATAGTGCTTTGACCTGGTTTCAGTCTTTAACGCCTGTGTTAATGTCTCCGCACCAGCTGCAGTCATAGCTTTCTTAGTAGCATAATCTGGAATCAGTTTCTCGGTACTTCTCCCGAACGTTTCCATCATATCTGCTAAATCCGCCATCCTAATCATCACCTTTCGTAACATCTTTTAATGTAATCAGGTCATAACGCTGTAACGAATGACTATCATCACGACTAATGGTAATAATTCGGTAAGTTACGTCATTATTACCATCAAGCTGAGCTAACATCGTTTTATCAATCTTGTACTGTGAACGGACTGCAACCACAATCGTGTCTTCCAGTTTTGTTCCTAATAACGAATACTGTTGGCTTTGTGAACGCTGATAAAAGGCACAATGCAGGCACCTTTTGGATACAAACTTGGTCGTAGAGCCATCAATGGTGTCCGTATCGATCTGCTCTGTCACTCCAAAATCAATTAGATGATTGAGCCGGCTGATCGCTAGTTTCATCATTATCACCTACTTCTAAATCGTACCGCCCACGTAACTGACCGATAATACTGTTCACAGTCAAATTGATAGGAAATGTTTGTGTATCGGATAATGCTAACCGATATTGATAATAAGTCGCTGCTAATGCCTTAACAGCACTTTCAAATAGCGGCCTTACATTTGCCTTCTCATAGAAATCTTGATTATCGCCAACAGCATTCTTAATGAACTGATCAGCGGCTGCAATATACCCTTTTAAGAGGCCATCATCCGCTGACCCGTCCAGGTACAGTAATCCTTTGATTTCGTTCAGCATCTTGTCATCTGAATCAGCCAATCAGTTCACCCACTTTCAATTAAGCAGTTTGACCACTATTGTCTGGAGTAGTTGCTGATTGATTAGCAACAGTCTTAAATGAGCCAGCAGCCCACGCACCATCATCAATCACTTCTACATCAAAACGATCAATACAACGAATCTTAGTCGTATTATGTTCAAATGCTCCTGCACCGACGTTAGTTGTAAACAATGACATATGTTCACGATCGTATAAAGTAATACCTTGTTTCAAATCACCGTAGTAAAGCGGATGAGCACCAGAAATATCAGGTAACCACTTGTCAGCAACTACTGTGATTTGCTTTCCATCAAGCAAATAAACATCCTTTTGAGATACATCGCGTTGTAACATATAGCGACCTTCAGCATCCTTAACTTTTGAAAGAACATTGTACCCAGATTGGTTAGTAACAAAGGATGAAGTCTGCATAATAGCTGGATCTAATGTATTATTTTCTAAGTCCTTAATATCATCAAATTTAGCAATTGTTGGCTTCTTAGCAGGTTTGCCCATTGCGGCGATAATTGCCACATTACGAGTAACAGCTACTTTCTTAGCAATCCAGTTAGAAAGCCAAGCTAAAATATTTTCAGCGGAATCTTTTAATAAGTTGTTAGTAACCGTATTAATAGCACCATATTCGTCAATAGCATATTTAATTAAACGAAGCTTCGGATCATCACCTGCACCGATTTCAGCTCCTTCACTATCGATCTTAGCCATTGGTGTCATGTCACTAAGTACTTCATATACCCGAGATCCAGACGTTGTAGAAACTGATTCAACGTTAACCAGGTTTTGCAAAGTAGCAAATTGACGAACTAAGGTGTGAATAGCGGTCTGAACATCAATCGGAATTGTCAGGCCACCATTACCAGCAATATCGGTTTCTGTTGATGAAGTAACTGCGTTAAAACGTCCACGAATCATATTCTTAAAGTTATTGACAAAGTCCTTCTTCATATCCTTTTCCTTATCGGTCAAAGGCTTTTTATCCTTATCTTTCATCTTTGCCACTTCTACAGCTCGTGCTTCATTTAGTTGCTCCTTAATTGCATCACGCTGTGACTTCAATTGGTCACGCTTGCCTTTTAATTTATTGAACTTTTCTGTAGAAAAGTTGTCATTTAAAACGGCCGCATTCAGCTTACTATCTAGATCTGACACTTCTTGACCCTTGGCAATCCAAGCATCATTTAATTCATTAATTACCATTTTGGTCATCATCCTTTCCAAATAAAATCGCCAACTTCTGGTCTCTCAAACTAGGAGTTGGCTTTTGCTTATTATTTTTAGTTTCCGGCTTAAGTGCGTTCTTAGTAACATCTTTCCGGTTTAATAAAGTCAACAATTTGTTAACAGCTGCTTTAGGAACAATCGTTGAAGTAGTATTAACTACTTGAGGAGTTTTTTCATCAACGAACAAGATCTTATCCGCAAATCCCTTATCCACTGCTTCCTGTGCAGTCATCCAGGTTGACTTAGCCATCATCTGTAGAATGTCATCTCGCTTCATACCCGTCTTCAGTTCATAAGCATTAACAATCGATTGATCAGTGGCATCCATCATATCAACTGCTTTGGATAAATCATCAGCGTTTCCTTGGGTAATAGTCCAGGCCTTGTGAATCATCATTTGAGCGGTGGGAGACATATTAACCTCATCCCCAGCCATTGCAATGATACTGGCAGAGCTAGCGGCCAGGCCTTCAACATTGACAGTTACTTTACCTTGATAACCCTTTAAATTGGTGTAAATCTCCGAAGCTGCTGAAACATCCCCACCATTGGAAGCAATATCGACTTCTAACGCGTCACCAGCTGCTGAATTAATTAAGTTATTAATTTTAGACGGTGACGTTGATGGAATACCAAAGAAATCATAAAAAGCTGCTGTAGCATCATCAACAATATCACCTTTAATCGGAATCTTCATCATCGTTATCACCTCCCTTCGTTGCCTTATCACCGGATACCACTTGCACGGCTTGAACCTGTGCTTGGGGTTGTTCTTTTTCCGGTAAGTCTTCCGGTAAGTAGCCGGCTTGCTGTAATAACCAAGTTGCTTGATTAGCGGCAATTGTGCCATTCTTCTGTAAGTTAGAAATACTAGTAACATAAGCATCCCCAGTTGGATCAATCACAGGGCGTAAATCCATCTTGATCCTACCAGCTAATTTATCGTTTAACTCTGCTGTAACGGAATTAGTGAATCGTGAGAGCGACTGTAGATAATTAGCATTCATCATGTCAATAGATGATTGTTGGTCACCTTGACCATTAATAACACTATCGCTGACCCCATACACCTTAGCAATCTGAGCACCGGTCCAACTGGCTTGATTCAGCAATTGAGCAACATTCCCCTGGATCTCCAAAGGCTCGTATTTTTCCAAATCATCCAAAACAATTGGTCCATTGTTAGAATCATTCATTTGCCTCATAAACTGCTTAGAGCGTTGTGCTTTCATCTTGCCATTTAACAAGCCACCCTTAGTAATGGATAACACACCGGGTGCCATAATTGACCGGCCCAATGCAGTAAGTGTTAACCGATTGGAACTATCCCGAATTGCTAATTCATCAGCCAGAGATGCTAACGGGCTGATTCCTGTTTTACCGCCGTTCTGAGAAAGCAATCGGATGTGAATCATATCGCTTTGCGGAATAGCTTGTCGATAGCCAATCTCTGGTCCGTCAAATGTAACGTTATAAACTAACCCTGAACCATCTTCTAATAAAAAAGGCGCAACTTGTGACGGTCGCAAATACTCCCATTGAGTATCAGTCCCATTACTGTTACGCCAACGGTAAGCATACGCCTCACCGCCTAAAAGTAATTGAGCAAACATAGACTGCCAAAACGCATGAGCATTGGAAGTCAATGTTGGATTATTCAAAATTCCTTGCGTTCGTGACGATTCAGCTACAAATTTAGCATCTGCCATATCTGATGATAACTGGTAAACAAGTGAATAAATATCGGAGTTCTTCAAAGCTGTCCGAGCATCTACGTACTTACTTTTATTATCTGGGTTCAAAAAATGCAACACGTCATCATCTGTCGTAATTGAAAGTCCTGGACTAACTTTTGGCATCTTAAATATAGGCATTCATTTCATCTCCTTTCATTATTTTGGAGGTGATGCCAAATACTCTGTAGCTAAACCTACTAGGATCAACACAACTCCAATGCTAAATAACCCAACAATTAGGTTAATTAAAAAACAGCCCCAGATAATACATCCAAAGGCTGCTAAGAAACAAATAACATCAATAAAACGCCAAATTGTCTGGAATAATTTAATCATCATCGTCATCACCTCCCAGTAATCCAGATTCTTCGCTTTCAAACCACGCCTTTACCTGTTCACTGGTCATTAGGTCAACCTGTTTACTCTTATCATTAGCAACCCCAAAATCTTCAAAGTGATACATGCCTTGATAAAGAGCATCAATAATAGCGTCAACTACATCGATTTTTAACGTAGCCTTAGCTTTATCAACTTGAATGCCAATCTTATCTTCCATGATTTGAGCATTAATTAGCGCTTTTTCCATAATTTTGTCATCGTCACGGGTAATTGTGCCTTCAATCATGCCTTTTTGTAGGAATTTAGTAGGATCCTTTAATTCACTAGTACGTTGACGAATCGGTTCCAACGGCCATTCTGTATTAATATCCATCTGTTTAATAGCCGTTGTAGCTCCCCATGCATCGTAACCAAAAAACATGACTTTAAAATCGTGTTCATGAACATAATTTAGCAACCACTGATAAACTTGGTCATCATTAATCAAGCCCTGAGGGTGTGAAGTAATTGTACAGTAACCTTGCTTAGCTAACTCCCGGTACTCAATTCCATCCTGCTTTTCCTTCGCCTCAATGGAACCGGCCTTATTCCAAGGAATAAAGCTATGTTGTTTAATGTGCCAGCGAGGATTGCCTTGATTATCCGTATATGGAAAGATGAATGCTATCGCCGTGTTATCACTGAACATAGAATAGTCAAAACCAATATAAACTTGACATCCATCAATCTGATCAAAATTCATTTTGGTCCTTTCAATATCAGATAGCTTCAAATAACTATTAGTAGCTTCCTGTAGCCATAAGTTCAGACTCTTATTTTGAAAATCATCAATTGAACCGGTTAGCATGTCTGAATCACGTTTGTCACGCAACCCATCTAATAAAATATCCCTTTGACCTGGTAAGTATAAAAGCGGATTAGATTTGTACCAGGTATCTTCTTTAAAGGTTTCATCTAAGCTATCTTGTGCCCAAATCATCCCCAACATCCGATCACCGTCACGGGAATAATCCTGCTCCATGATTTGTTGAACTACCTTCTGGTCATCATGGAATGGCACAGATGGGTCTTGGTAAGAGGTTGAAATTTCGATGTACTGGTGGTTGGGAATTTTCGACTGTCCGGACATAATATCTTCACTACCCTTACGAGTCGCAACATTCCCAATTTCATCAAAGATTGCAGTTGTAAAGTGTTTTGAATCGTATTTGTCAGCATTCATCGACATCGGCCACAAGTTATTGTTAGTCTTACGCATAGTAATTCCAGTATGGTCCCGAATCACAATGTCTTGTTCTTTCGCTAGTTGAGCAAAAATTGGCTGCCGGTCAAAGATGATTTTCAGCATATGGTTGATATAACCATACAGCTTACCGGTCTGATCATAGTTAGAAGCTGTAACTAAAAAATCCTGATTAGCTAACCCCATGGATTCGATCAGAAAACAGTAAACCATGTAAATAGCCATAAGGTAAGTTTTTCCTTGCCCCCGCGCAACCGAAAGAATGACCCGCGTAAATCGTTTCTTATTTTTATCATCCCGCCAGCCAAAAATCATGCCAAAAATAAATTTTTGCCAATCCATTAAAGCTGTTGGTTCATCCGTATCAACGTTTGGTGCAATTTTAGCAAATTTCAAAATCTTATCGACTTCTTTTAAGTCGTAATGATAGTTAAATTCACCACGCTCTGCACGTTGTAGATCCCGTAGATGACGAAAGGCAGCTAGTTTAATCAAGTAACCACTAATTAGCCTTTTATCCAAAACATCAAAAGCATATTGCGTAGCTGGATCAGTATATTGGTGACGGATATTCTCAAAATCGCATTGATGATATGCTCCAATCACATCATGAGTTTGAGTTAAATCGATTTTCTGCATTTCTATTTACACCTTCTAAACTAATCCAATATCCTTAAACTGTTGCGCCACTGATTTCTCTTTTTTATGACTAGCAATCTGCATTAATTCCTGACGAGCTTGTGGTGAAAGCCCTAATTGTGAGCCAATTGACTTCAACTGTTTTAGTGCGTCATTCATTGTTGCAACAGCTGGGTTTTTTCGGTAACCAGCAAAATCTTTACCAATAATTTGACCAGTTGAATCTTGTAATGAATTAAATAATTTAGTTTGAATCCCATTTTCCTGAATATTTTGATACGCTTGGCGATAAATTTCATATTCCGAGCAATATTGTTCAACTAATGCATCATCTATTCTTTGAACCCGTTGCGTACTCTCTAAAAAAGGCACAACTTTACGCCAACACCCTTTTGCTAAGCGTCCTAAATAATGAGGTTGATCTTTGGGTAAACGTCCATTATTCTGCTTAAAATAGGCTTTTCTGGGCATTCTTGGATCTCCTTTCATTATTTTTGAAACAGTTTGACCCCCCCTGGGGTAAAATTTTTAAAATTAGGGGTTGCGTGCAAGCTGGCTGCAATGTGTGCGCTCTTTCTGAGCATGGTAACGGGGGCGGGGTGCTAAACTTCTGCCCCGTTTGGAAATAATTTTCATCAAAATTAAAATTGCTCTACGGACATTTCTGAGGCTCTCAGGGCGATGTCGTTTTAACTATTAAATTCATTGCGTTAGAGTCTATTGGTGCCCTTTAGTCATTAGATACTTGATACTAAGTACATCATGCAACTCGGCGACTTGCTTGCGCTGGTTGTCGATGCCTGTACCATACCACTCATGTTCCCAATCGGTCTTTAATCGGTGACACTTGCGACAGATGGTTGCTAAGTTATCAAGATGATCTTTGAGGTTCTCATCATATTCAATCGGTACAATGTGATCAACGGTATTGCTGTTAGGTTGACCGCAATATTGACAGATGTAATGATCACGTTCTAACACCTGTGGTCTTAACCGTTGCCATTGTCGGCCTCGGTAGAACTGGTACTGATTATGCTTAACACTATTCCGATTACGCGTTTGAATATTGTACTTGTGTTGGTACTGTTGACTATGTGACCGTGCCCATCGTTGACGATTAGCCAAATACTCCGCTTCATGTTCATAGTGTTGTTTACAGTAATGATCTGGTAACTGTACCATCGCATGACAACCAGGATAACGACATCTTCTATATCTAGACATATTTAATGACCTTTGCAATTATGTAGATAGTTTCATATGGCTTATTAGGTGAAAATGAATCGGCAGGCACATCAATAGTTTGGTCATGACTGCATCCAACGATTTCAACATCATCATACTCTTTGGCTAGCTCATTTAGCCATTTCTCCATGCCAAAGCCCAATGGGTCTTTGTGCTGACGTTCAGACCAGTCATCCTCGTAACCCCTGAAGCGGATTTCCCTTTTTAAATTCATCAAAATTACACCTCCACGATATTGTACTGATTAATATATGGTGCTATTGCTTGATACGGTCGTGTTGAATAGCCAACTGGTGCATCAAGCAAATATGTTGGATCTCCATGAAAATCATTATCATCTTGGTTAAACATTGCAATACTAAAGGGATGTTTCCCTTGATTACGTAGCTCTGCAATCTTTTTTACCAAATTATCTGCACTATGAATTTTATACACTGTGATTTTTCGCATATCACCACACCACCTTTCTGCTAGAATTTACTATTTATTTTTATGTACTTTAAAAGCTGGCAAGCGTTGACCTGTCGGCTTATTTCTTTACTTTCAACAGTAGCTCGTGCTTACGTTTCCCTGTTGCAGTGAAACTGTGTTTATTACCTAAGTCAGCGACTATTTCAGTATCTGGTAAAGGTGTGTACTCACTAATGTAAATATCTTTTGCTGGACACTTCATATACCACTCGTGAAACCGTTCTGAGTTCCAAACAGGCAGTTGTAAGCCTTATATATCAAGGCTTTAACTCAGTTTTGTGTGCAGAATGTGTGCAGCGCTTTATTTTTTTATATAAAACCCGACACCTCAAATGAAGTGCCGGGTATTTTGTCCCACTCAAAATTAACTTGTAATCAGTATACCATATTATTCTAAACTAATGATAACTTCTGTAAGGCCTTGACTAATTTAGGATTTTCTAATAATTCATTCATAGTTGATTTAGGATTAATTTCAACAGTTTTATTTACAACTTTGCTTATTTTTTTACTAGGAGCCTTAACGAATTGTCCTCTTAACCTTTGATTCATTATATTAGCTCCTTTCAAATTGATATCAGTATACTACTATATATACCGCGCCCCATTTTGTACAATTCCTAATTCAAATAATTAACGTGCATTGAGGTATTGCAAATAGTTATTGTACTTTTGGATCATCTTATTCTTAACGTATTGTTCCATGTAGTCATAGTCAGGTTGGCCTTGAGCATCAATAGGTAATAGAACTCGATCACGTTTAATGCCATCACTAGTAGCCATATGTCCATATTGATATTTCGACGTAGTATTGTTGATAGCTCTAGCCATGAAAATTCCATTATATTTATTCAAACGTTGTGATCTCAACATAATAATCGAAGAACCACCACCACCACGGCCTAAAAATTCCGTTGATTGATAAAAAGAACTTCCATCTACCGGACTGACAGTTATACAGTTACTAGCATCTGGTACTTCATTCTCATGAGGCCGACAAAACTTTACAGAACCGTTAAGACTCGCCCCCGACGCTATGAATGGTATATCACCCTCATCATACTTGTTTTTAGAACGAGCAGGCGGTCGTGTAACACTCTCAAACAGGTCGTCAATTCTAAAAGTTCTCCATTGAAGATTAGATAATGGCTGGATTTTAACATATTCCAACTTTGCCAAAACTGAGTGAACATACTTCAAATAATAATTTTTCTTTTTTTCAAGTAATTCTTGCTCATAATCAGCCATAAACTTAAAGTCAGGTTTACCTTGCTCATTTACTGGAAGAAGTAATTTTAATCGTTTCATACGTGATAATGTCGCACCATTACCGCCCCAGTTAAACTTAGCAGTCATTTGAGAACGAAACAATGGTAACAAAAATTGAATCACTGATGGGGTCAGATGTTCACCAGTAACAACTTGAATGTTTTGTCCAGTGACAAATTTATAAGGCTGATAAAAAGCTGTCTGAGTATCTAAACCCACCGTTATAGACTTGCCATTGTCAAAACCATACCTATAATTTTCAGAACTAACGAATTTTGATACTCCATTACTACCACCAGAACGAGTCACATAAGGTACAGTTAGATTATCTCCAGATAACAATTTATTCTTATCAATACTGCTATTCGTAGTATGAATCTCAAAAAGTCCGTCCGTGCCAAACGCATTAAACTCTTTCCAATCACGATCAGATAAATTAAGCATCATGATCACCGTCTTTCTTAAAGAGATAATCACGACCAGCCATAACCATCGAAAACTCAAAGTCAAGGTAATTCCCAATTGACTTATCAAAATCACTTTCCGACGGTACTTCATCGTTAAAGTAATAGAAACTGTGCAGCCATTCATCCGTTGGTTTAACCGTTGACTTAACGCAGAACTTTGTTGGAGCTTCCACGTTATCATGCCAAACATCTAGTAAGTATTGTTTACGATCTTTGACACGTGAAGTAGCAATTAATCCAATATGAGGACTAACTTCATAGCCATCATCACGGAAATCAATAAACTTGACCTGTTTATCCGCAGGGTGAGTCACATGAGCAGTAAATACAGCAATCACAGGGTTAGTACCGACACCATAGAAAGTGTTAGGATTGCACGTTATAACCCCTTCAAGGGTATGCTCTTTCAGAATAGCTTCTTTGTACTGCTTTTCGGCTTTGGACTTACCAACCATTGTAGACTGAGGAACAATCACAGCCACACGACCATCAGGAAGGACACTATCCAACAAATGCTTAATGAAGTTGATTTCATATTGCTCAGGATCTTTTTTTGAGCCCTGACTGTATGGTGGGTTCATCATACCAACAGTGGCCATTGTTTCGGTTTGGAGTTTTGTTGCTGGTTGTTGCAGAAAATCTTCATTTTTTAGATTTGATTTTCCATCTCCGCGTAAAATCATGTTGGTTGTTGCAATGGTGAACATATAATCTTGTAGCTCAATTCCATATAGCTGATTACGACGAATATCACGTCGCTGCTGCTCACCAGAGGCCTGTTTAAGCATGTTATGCATCGCAGCTATTAAGAAGCCAGCAGTCCCACACGTAGGGTCAAATACATGGTCAGTAGATTTTAGGTCTACAAGGTCACAAAATAGCTCTGTGATATGCTTGGGCGTCAAAATAATACCTAAACTTTGACCGTCACCACCTGAATAACTCATAAACTCACCATAGAAGCGTCCCAAATAGTCCTCTGCGGAGTTCGTGTAACGAATGTCTTGGTAAATAGTACGATTGATAAACTCAGTATAGTAGCGTAATGGTGTCATACCCAGTCGAGCATCTTTAGTATTCAACTTAGCTGAATCTTTGATAATACTAAACTGACTCAGTAACTTATCCAACTTGGTCTGTGGTTGGACGTTAGAACGCCGTAAATTAGACTTAACGGCGTCCATTAGCTTATCTCCATCGGTAGTAACCGTATCGCCAGTTAATGAATCAATACTAAAGTTGCGAGCTTCTCCTTCACGCAAAGCTAAAAGAATACCAGATACGACCAGCGGTTTATCAACATCTTTTAACTGACCGTATGTTCTCAAATCCTCGTGGAGTTGAGCAGCATCTTTAAGAATATCAGCAGTAGTCTTTTCCTCGTTAGTGTCCTCATGAAGCACTTCTTTTTGATAATATTCATCAATGTTTTTCTCGTTAAAACTAATAAAAGACTCAACATCTGGCAGTACATCATAGTCACCACGCTCGTTAATGAACATTGGCGTGATTTTATGTAACTTCTCATTACCTGAAACCCCAAAGGCAAAACACTTCTTATACGAAGTCCGTTCCAGAATATGCCGAGCATAATGTAATGCCCCATTCAACGCATATTTAGGAACGACCATCGGATCATCAGTCGTAATAACATCGTGATCAGTATAAACATGATTGGAAATATCAGCCTTATCTTCAATCACCAGCAAATAGTCCTTTACGACCCCAACATACTCGGGATAACCAGATTTTCCATTTAATTTTTTACTAGCAGTATGAAGTGCATCATCAATATTTTTTATGTGAGAGCTTTGATAGTCCAAATCAATCTTAGAATCATTTAACAAGTGATCCACCCATAAATCCGTAGACCCTTCAACTCGTGCCATTCAATCAATCCTTTCCGTGAAGCCATCTCCAAATAGCTCCATGTTCTTGTTTTTCTTCATTGCTTTTCTCACCGTTAACAGGTTTTACTGGTTCAGAATTGTTAACATTATACGACAAAAAAAGCCCGAGTGGCCATTGCATTATCTGCAACAACCACCCGGGCTGTATTACATTGCCAGAGGGTCTATCCTCCTATTCTTCCATTTTAATTTTTAATTTTGCAAGTTGTGCCTTAACTTCACTTTGAATGTAGGCTTTAAGCTGATCATCAAGCGCAATCTGCTTATCAATACTTGGCTTTGCTTCAACTGGCTTAGTTTCCTGAGTAGTTTCTTCTTGAAGAGCACCATCGTCACCAAAGGCGTATAGCTTACCATCAATTTCTTGCCGTCCAGTTAACATCCATGCATTTTCAAGATCAAAGTAATACTTCTTCCCGTTGATCTGTTGCCAGCCAGTTAGAGCGGCACCAAACGTTCCGTCATGGTTAACATCGAAATAATACCAGTGGTTATTAATCTGTTGCCAACCAGTAACCGTATTCCCAGATGCATCTAGGTAATACCAACGATTATCAACCTTGCGCCAGTCGTTCTTCACTGCAGAACCATTTTCAAAGTATTGCCAATTATCACCGCTGCCTTGCCAGCCATTTGTGTTACCACTTGGGTTAGCAATCTTCATCCAGGCTTCCTTAGTCAGATAGAAGATACTCCGGTCCATATCACCACCGGTAAACTGCCAACCAGTCAGAGCACCAAAAGCACCAGCACTGACACTCATGTTTGGTAACGTCCAACTGTTCCAAGTCATTGATGCATATTTAGCTACCCAAACACCGCAGTATTTAGCACAGTTAGCAACCTGCCACAATGCTGATTCCTGTACATAAATTAAGGGCCATACTCCAGTAAGTCGGTGAACTTCAGTAACGAAGCGCAACGGCCATGAAGCATCGCCCCAGGATGAGTTTTGGTATGATTCCCAGTCAAGAATAAGGATTCCTTAACCAACATAATTCTTGATGTTGTTGATAAAATATTGGGCTTCACTCTCTGGATTGCCACCACCTGCGTAGTGGTATAATCCTCGCAACTTACCAAGTTGACCGGCTAAGTCCCATTGATGATTACAACAAGGATTAACATAGCTGGTACCCTGAGTAGCTTTAACAATGACCCCATCAGCGTGTGAATCTTGAATAATGCTGTCGGAACTTCCAGAGTAAACATCAACTGTATACAATGCCATTGCTAATCATCCTCCTTTGTCAAATCGTTAGCCCGGTTAGGTGCCGTTTGAATGGCAACCTTAACAGAGTCAGCAGTATCATTACCAGTTAAGTCTGACTTTTCATAAGCCGCTTGGACGGCTGATTCAATTGCTTTGACATCAACATTAGTGAAACCACGCTTAGCCAAGACGTCTTGAACAATCGTAATTGCTTGATTGAACTTGTCATTGCCAGACATCTGAGCATTAACCAGTGAACTAACCGCTGTGTCAGCTACTTGTTCAATAAAGCTCCACAGTTCCTTTGATTGAGCGGTCTTCGCATGTAATGCCTTAGCATGAATCAAGTTTTCCAAATACTTAAATGCATACACAATGGCCGTTGAAACGACTAACGTAATTACATATTCAGGAATTGCATTAATAATCTCGTTCATCTTCGTTCCTCCAAATTAGTAATTCTTCGCTCATGATCCTTCAGTTCTTCATCATGCCGAATAAACTTCTTATCACCATTCTCAAGTCGTAATTCTGCCTTTCGCTGGCGTTGATTAAACTCTTTTAGCCCAGCATTAACATCACTTAATTGTTCTCGAATCGGTCCAAAAAGTTGCACATCAGCCTTGCTAATTAACCAGCGAAGTATCAACGCAATTGCAGTTAGAATAGCAATGATTGAAGCCCATTCATCCCAATTAAGAGATAAGAAAGAATGTGGTGTAATCCAATTCATTTCTTCACCCTCTATCTATTAGCTTGTGAAGTACTGGTTGGAGCACTTGCGGAAGCTGATTGACTAGCACTAGCGCTTAACGATGAACTCATGCTGGAACTGGTTGAAGCCGAAGCACTAATTGACTGTGAAGCGGATGGGCTAGAGCTAATCGAAGAACTCATACTTTGCGAAGCACTAGCACTGGTTGAGGTTGAAGCGGAGCTACTAGAACTCATACTTTGCGAAGTGGAGCTACTAGAACTAGTTGAATTGCTCTGTGAAGTTGAAACAGATGCGCTGGAAAGACTATTAATTAAGCTATTTAGCTTGCTTAACGTTTGACCGTTAGCGTCTGCAACGGCTTGCAACTGATCGCTAGTAACTCGTGACTTAATTGCAGCATTAATTGCTGTTAGTTGATCATTCAGCGCATCCACTTTGACAAACTGACTCATATCAGGTACTTCTCCAGCTGGCCCTTGGGCTTTGACCATCGTATCTAAGCTACCAACGAACCAATCACCAGTAGCTTTGTCAATATGAGGAGTAACTCCATCATCACCGGGATCACCTTTATCTCCCTTTATGCTGTCTCCCTTATCACCTTTTGGTCCCGCTGGTAAGCCTAAATCAATCCGATAGGTATTCGGATCAGTCGATAGTGGTGTTAATAAGAAGGTTGGTTGAGCGTCAGATGGTAATTTAGTAACAGTACCAGCAACCAATTTAGGGGTTACCCCATCCTCACCAGCTACCCCTTGCTTAAAAGCATTGACCTTTTGGAGCAAGTCAGCATAGACCGCTTGAAGTGTTTTATTTGAGATGTTACTAATATCAGTTACACCCATCGTGTTCTGATCAATGGTGAAAAAGCAATATGAATCAGATGGGTAGACCTGAGTCTTTCTCGTTATGCTATTAGTAATCCAGAGTTCTACCGCATAGGTACCAGGCTCTAATTGTGCTAAATCAGACGTATCTAATTCCACATCCTGGCTGTTGCTAGCAACATGACCCGGAGCACTAGCGATATAGTCCCCACTGTTGAGACCGTCAGCTTGTGCGATCTTAAAAGTTAACACGTTGTTATCATAACTAAGGGTATTGTCATCGGTCTTTGGTGTGAATGTCATTACAGCATCCGTATCACCGAACTTCCACTTGCCCCAGTCATCATCTAATACAAGTGTTCTCATTTTGTCTCCTTTCCCAAAGCCGCCCATAACAAAAAGCGTGCGATTGCGTTAAATTTTTAACGCTTTCGTACGCTTTATTTATGTATTGTGATTTTCTATGGCGACTATGTATTTTCTTTATGCTGCTGGTTGAAGGATTTGATTAGCTTGCTCTTGGGTCAAATCATTGACTTCTGCAAACAGCTTAATATCATCTGCCGTAAACAATCCCATTTCATAATAGGACTTATAAAAGTTAAACATTACATCATTAGCCATGTAATTACCTCCTACTTAGTTTTTAATTTAAGCTCAGCAATACTCTTCATCATCGTTGCGTTGACCGTGACTTGTAGCTTAACTTGCTTTTGTAAATCAGCATTAGTTTTCATTAAGCTAGCCATTAACTGTTGTTGTGGACTTGGCGTATTGGTTGGTTCCCCACCATTTAAATGATCGGACTTCAGCCACTCTTCCTTACTCATTCCAAACCATCGTAGCTGGTCTTCATCGAACATTGGAGTTCCATACAGACCATCGGCAGGTTTGATATAAGTTTGGCCGACCAGTAATTCAGAGCCACGTGGGACCTTAATTGTCCCAATGAGCTTATTCTTATCAAGCGTGTCATAGACATATGCTGTAACCACATCGTTATTCATTATTTAGCCCCCTTACTTTAGTTGATCAGGACTGGCAACAAATGAGAACTCATAGGTAAAATCAGCGGCAGGATCATAGACTTCTGAATTATAGTCATTTTCAGAGTTCCATAAGCCAATTTGTTGAAAGCCACTCTTTTCGTCAGGCGCACACTTCATTGCTCGCCGAGCTTGTGTTCCTGCTGGCATCATCATAATAGTTGCTCCCGCTGGTAAGTTTGAAAAGTCCACTTTTGATGCTAGTGGATTAGTGGCAAAATTAATGTTTTTCCAAGACTTCTCGGGAAAATGCGTCCACCCCATGATGAATCCAATAGCGATATTTTGAATATATACCAGACAGCCACCAATCCAGCCAGTACATCCATTAAGCATAGTACCGCTGAAATATTCATATCTAACTTTATTTTTCTCTAATTGAGCAGTAACATCTGCTTTTACCGCATTCATTTGACTAGTAACGCTGGAACTTAATGAGTCCATCTGACTAGTTAATTGTTGACGGAATGGGTTAACAATTCCGCTAACTAAATCAACCGTTTCCGGCTTGTTAAGCACAGCGTGTTGCTCAATCAAGTCGGTGTAAGCTCCAACAGTTGTTTTCATCGATTCAATTTGATTCAACAATTGCTGAGCGTTCATTTCCCGTAAAGCCTGATTGATTTTAGTTCGGGTCTTTTCCAATTCCGGAATAAATGGCCGAACACTGATTCCCATTTCAACCTGACTTGGTAAAACATTCAAGGTTAAGTTAACTGTTGAAATATCAGAGCCGTCTTCGCCTTGAATCTTGAAATAGGCTTCTTGCCACTTACCTTCTTTTTGGAAAATCCCTTCTGGAAAGTAAAAGGTAATTAACCCTAATTGTCGGTCATCACCCGGTTGGTCATCATCAAAACCACCAGCTGCCGTAAATGGGGTGGCGTTACTGTCCTTGCCATAAAATCTCATTTTATGGTTTGTCATATCGACAGAATTACTGCCCGACTTAATATGAAGCTTGCAGTAAGCCCTAGCGTCACCCACCCTGGCTTGGAAGTAATTAGTTAAGTCGACAAAAGTCGAGACTGGTTTTTCAATGTCGACCTCTAAATAATCTTTATAAGCCATTGTTTATCTCCTTTCTATACGTGGAACTTAGTAAGAACCGCCAGTAAATCATTTAAAGTAGTCTGAACTTGATCCCAGTTGTTGTTCAAAGTAGTTTGATAGCTGGTATCAATCATCAAATTCAATGGTCGAACTAGTTCAATATAATCAAAATCCTTTTTGGTCCGAATATTAGCAAAGCCGTTAGAGCGAAATACTCCAACGGCTTTATTAATTTCTAATTCTAGCTGGTCGAACACATGAACAATATACAACCAGGCATTACGGTCCAATCCGGAACTTCGCAGTTGCAAGTGATCTGGTTTAGCACCTACATCGTCACCTAGCAGCTTACCGAATCGGTTATAAATTGTGTTGATTGCAGAGAGACACTGTTCATAGTTATGTTTGGTATTGCTGCCGAGATCAAACGGCTTATCAACGTGAGTCAAGTTAACTTTAGTGACCGTTGCATCGGAACCTGATTCAACTTTTAAGAATGACCCGTGACGCATGTTAATACTTGAGGTTACATTTTGCGGACCAGTCCACTTGCTAAGGTCGTGAATATTAGCGGTCTGTACAACCATCTGACCAGAATCGGCAACTCCAGGAACTGAGCCGGTAATGTGATCACAGTAGAAGTAGATGGTGTCACCATCTACTAAGGTTTCCCCGGCTTCATACCAGATTGTTTTACCATTCTCGTCTGAGTGTTCGATATTGTTCTTAATCAATGTATATGGTCCCATGTATGAATCAGCTTCATACAACCAATAAGCATCAATTGATAGGTAATACTTACCATTCATCTTCCAGATATGAGGATCCATTCCATGATCTTCATTAACCATCTGCCATGAATTAGTAACTTCACCCGTTTCAGGGTCAAAGTCTGCTACATAAACGTGTCGAGAATCGGATACCGCGCCCCAAACCAAGTGCCAGTTATCACTATAATCAGTGAAGAACTCTGGGGCCCAGATGTCGGTATAACCATCTCGCTGTAAGAATGATACGTCAAACGACTTAAACGTCTGAAAGTCCTTAGTGCGGTACAATCCGGTCGTCCCGGTAATCCAGTAGTAATCATTGTACTTAGCGATATTGCCATCGCGTAAATTTCCTAATTGTGGAAATTCTGCAATCACATTCCAGTTAATCGCATCATTTGAACCACTCAATACTGGAGTAGCTTTCCATGGATTAGAACTATTTTCACCTGCTGGGTCAAAGCCAAAGTAGATATATTTGTACTGTGATATTTGTTTAATAACATCAGTTGCCATTTAATCGCCTACTTTTTCTTGTTCTGTGAACTCTTGTCGTCGCTTTCCAAATCAGCTAGTTTCTGTTTTAATTCATCGTTTTGTGTTTGCAATGTAGCAATCTCAATTTCAAGGTTAGCATTACGGATTGCTAACTTGGTTAATACATCCTTAGTTTCCATTATCTTTATTAGTCTCCTTCTTTAATTGCAATACCTGAGCTTGTAATGATGCGATGCTCTTCATCATCGAAGCTTGAATCGTCTGTTGCGGCGTGGGTGTTGCCTTCGTTTCAGTCTCAGCACCAATCACATTAACCTTAGATGGGTCACCGCCATTTTCCTTAGTCAATTCCTTTTGAACTTGAATTGCCTGTGCCATCATCTGCTGTTGAGCTGACTTAAGTAAGCTACTATCGACATCTGGAAAAATCGGTGTGCCATCATCGTTATAGCCAACTGGGTTATCAGTCCCCATTGTCATCACGTTAGGCGTTGAACCATCACCGTTAAGGACTACCCGCATCTGAGCAATCACTCGTTCATCAGAGTTCTTGACTTCATCGGTTAACACTACTGTCTTTTGCATTATGATCCTCCGTAATTGTTATAAGGGCCAATTCCTGTATTTCTATCAGGAGTGTAGTAACGTCCATTGGCATCAAACAATGTTACCCGTCCAGATTTGGGAAAGGCAATTCCTCCCCAATTTGAACCTTCTTGAACAAGGGCTGGGTATTTTTCTCCATTATCCCAGTTAGACCAGCTAACTCATGTTGTTCGGATGCCGTGATCGGCACCGGGTGGCAAAATATGCATTGGTGTTCTAACGTGTAGTCCCATCTCCCAACCATTAATCTCTTTAGTAACGTAAGCAATATCAACGCCCCTATCGGTACCATTAGCTTCACTAGTTATTTCATGTCCTAAAGCAAAAAATCCACCGGGCGATTTTGGCCCTAAGTCACTAGAATAGTTAACTGGTATATACATTGTCATTCCGCTGGGAATAGTTACCATATCAGTATCTCCATCAGATGCATGAAGTATATCAGGTTGTAAATTAACAAACTGATAATCATCAAATTTATTATTGTGTGGTGACGTATCACCATACTCAATCCGGTTAGTGAATGAAATACCACTCGAACTTAAGTTAAGCCTAAATGTACTTTTATCATTAGAAGTCCCTCCCGATGAAGCATAATTGATCGGTTCACTAGCCGATATAAGATCAATCCCAGAATTACCCATCTCAATCTGGTTGCCATACTCATCAGCAATCGGAACGGTTAAATGCCCCGTTGTCAATTTATCCAAACTTAGGTTAGCAATTGCCGCATCAGGAATAAAAGCTTTCCCAGAGAAGACAACCGAATCGGCATCTAAGAAAAGCTTCTTCGATTGAATCAACGTCTGTCCGGCTTCTAGGTTAATCTGACTGATTAGGTCACCCTTTTGCACACGAGCGTTAATATCGTCACCAAGCTGTGTGATAGCACTCTTATAGTCATCCTGATTAACCTTTGTACTGATTAAGTTGGTAAGCTGAGTGATTTGACTCACATCAGCCTTGTTCTTCACGGTGGCTTGAACCCCGTTCAGATCAGCCGTGATATTTTGAATATTACCATTGATTGACGTAATCGACTCATTAATCTTGTCGTTAGCCTGCTTAATCGAAGACTCAACAAAATCCTTACCGACCGCACCAGCGACTTTAGTCGACAGTCCGTCAACACTGGTGTTGATTTCCGTGAGTTGTTTCTGGTTGTTGGTGATCGTTTCTTTCATACCAGTGGCTTCTTGCTTGATGGTGTTGATATCGTTTTGTTGATTACCAATGGTGGCCTGAATGCCCTTAGCGGTCTGCTCAACGGTGCTGATCCGATTATCTTGATCTTTGATCGAAGTATTAATCTTGTTAGCCGTTGCATTAAACGAAGCAATATCTGACTTGGCGTTTTGCAGGTCGATTGAGGCGTTACTTGCCGTGACTTGCAATTGAGTGATATCGCTCTTGTTGTTTGATGCCATGACTGCCGTAGCACTCGCATTGATCTTTAACTCGGCCACATCACCCTTGGTGTTAGCAACGTCCGCTGTGATTTCTGCAGTGGACTTTTTTAGATCAGCAATGTCTTTGCCTTGATCCTGTGCGGTCTTAGCATACTGAGTCATTTCTGATCGAGCATTATCTAACTCTTTGCTAGTGCTATCCAAGTTCTTGAGCTGATCGGTCACGCTCGACTTCATCGCATTAGCGATATTAGTAGCGTTCTGAGCATCACTCTTAGCTGCGCTTGCGGCTGAATTGATGTTGATAATAGCTTCTGAATTAACCCTAGAATTAGCAATTGCTTGATTAGCGGTATCAACTGCAGTCTGAGCAACTTCTTTAGCCCCATCAATAAGTGGCTTTTGAGCTTCTATCTCTTTTGAGACTGAATCATTAACTGTAGATTCAATGTCGCTTCGTTGAGTTAGCTTCAATAATCGCCAAAGACGATCTGCATCGTTTTGCCGGAAGATAATTCCTTTAGGCGTAATTACTGAATAAAAGTTCTTACCATTAGTAGAATACCCAAACGCTTGACCACCACCAAGACCAGACGTATCTTTGTTAACTCCAACATAGGCGCCTTCAGTCAAGGTATCATCAACATTTGTGTAATCACGGGCAAGTGCAACATTTCGACTAGTCAACATTTCAGGGTCATCAAAGCAATCATCTTTAATTAATGAACGATTAATTACATGAATTTGCGCTGAACTAAATTGACTTAGCTCTTCTTTCGTATAATCGCTTGAATTCAAAATCGTTGCGGCTCGATATCCCATCTGCAAGGCTAAACTAAAATTGCCAATAATCTTTGTTGGCTCAACTTTAGTGGTTACATCAACTACTAAATAACAGCCATTTGGAAAGCCTTGGTCACTTAAATTTTTAGCAGTATAAGCATTATCAGGATCGTACTCGACAATGGAGTTTATTACTAAATTCTTATCTTGTACGGCTTTAATTAAGCTTTTAGTGTCAACCTTGCTGGGATAAATCAATACACTACCAATATTATCCAGTTGGTTGAGTTGACTTTCCTTTGTCAAGATCACTGTCTGCGTTTTGGATGTTTTCGCCAAATGTTCTCACCTCCTGCTTAGTCCAAGTCATCTTTTGCCAATTATTAACAATCGTGCTTGTTTTTTCCGTTGAGTTATGGAATGAAGCATCGTAGTCCAAAATAGTCTTAGGATTACTGTTTAGATTAATCGTAGTAGCGGTGCTATTACTATATGGATACCAAGTAAAACCTGTCACATTTACAAATGTCACATAATTAATTGGCTTAATCTCTAATCGTATTTTCTCGCCAATGATTGGCTTTTCATTAGTAATTTTAGTAACAGTAATGGAGATTGAAGGATTAGGCACCATCTGCTTCAGAGCATAATCTTTCATTTGTCCTGCATCAGTTATTGTGTCATTAGTAACATCTTCGCCTTCAAAAATTCCCCAACGCTTGATAGATTCCTTATCTCTAACTATGAATGGTTGGAAGTAATATTGAGCGCTGGTATCGTTATAAGTCTCAGTCGTAGCTGTACCACTATCATCTGATGACTTAGCAACGACCGCTGCCATTTGATCATTACGGGCAAACCAAGACGGACGATAATAATTTACCGGTTCAGTTTTACATTTCTCGCCAGGTTGTGGCTCATAAATCATTGTATTATGGTCCAACATTAAACAAATATGGTGAGTACCACCATGAGGGCCATAAAAGCCAACATCCCCAGTCGTCACTTGGTTGTATGGTATCTCGTGAAAACTTGACTCCATTGCGACTGTGTAAGCAGGTATGTTAATGCCAAAATCCTTATATACTTGTGACACGAAACTAGAACAATCCATACCACTATAAGGATTACCGCCACGTGCTCCGCCAGCACCTCCCCAGACATATGGAACACCAATATACTTTCGTGCATCAGCAGCAACAGCTCCTGAACCAGCACCCAAGGCACCGTTGGGAAGCCCTGTGTCCGCTGTTCCAGTACCACTTGAAGAATAAGTCGCACCTACTGCTCTAACTTGATTCACGATTACTGTTGTATCAGTATCTAATTGCACTTGTGATGTGTCATGTAAATAATCAATCCGGTGCCCGTATGATTTATAGAACTCATCATGAGTATAGACATCAACACAATAACCATGCGGATAAATAACTGCATCAGTCCAGGTCTCGGTAATCTTACTAATCCCCGATTTTACGTCTGTTGCCTCAAACACAACTGGTTGAGCATTGAAATTACCATGTACTGCCCATTTCATACCACAGCCGTTTTGACCATTGGCATTACCAATATAGTAATGAAGAATTTTGTCGGGAGTAACCGTAGTGGCCGTACCGTCCAATGCAATTTGATCTGATTGGTTATTTTGGTCCGAATCAGTAGGAACCGTACTTTGTTGTGCATCGGGGTCATAAACATCAGTTGCGATACGGTGACGAGATAGTTCTGTATATACCTGTGAAGCAGATATTTGTAGTGCAGTTCCACCATTAGCCTTAGTATCAGAAGTTTGCTTAATTACAAAAAACTCACCATGATCTAAAATCACGTTCTGACCAGTCAACATGGAAAAGGCTTCTGAGCCATCATCATAAGCAGTGAATGACAATGTATAATCGCCATTTACTGCTACGGTCCAATATAAAGAATCAGGTAAAAATGATTTTAAAGCAGCGTGATGATTAAAGTTGCTATGGTCATACACAATTACTTTCCCGTTCGATGAATAATCATTTTTCATATTAATCACCGCCCTAAATCAAGTAGATAAATGGGAAACTAAACGTAATATTAGCTGATGAACAGCCCGACACAGTGAATGAGTTATTACCTGGAGCAAGTGTAATCGTCCCATAGTCACTGTTCTCATTCATATTGTCGTCAGTAGAAGCCCCATCATTCTTATATACGTTCAAGCCATCGTAGGTTAACTGTCCGCTATAAGATTTCTTATAGTTAAATCCCGTGTTATTGGTATTGTTTTTCAGATTAAAGCCCCCACCATTGAATGAAAATTTAATCTTCATGTCGTGATGTTCAAAGTAAGGGTCAATTGCAATATCTGACGGGTTGTAGACGTTGAAATTCAAAGAATCATATTGATAGTTACCAATATTTTCATTTGGAAAACCTAACGCAAATGCCACATCTGACCCATCAAAGTCATGCACTTTATCACTCCGATTAACTGAGAACCAATAGCCGGATGGATTATCAAACGGAATCGTAAAGTTTGCTGTATTGGTTCCTGATTCAAACGGTGCTATATCAAATGCCAACGGGTATGCAAAGTAGCACTTAGCCATATTATCCGAATGCCTAATCCGGATTAATTGGCGACTGGCAAACAGTCGATAAATCTCGTGTTTAGTTGCTACCAAATCTTCATAATCCATGAAGTCAAGGGAAAACTGTTCATTGATTGTGCGCTTATCGAAGGTCTGATTGAGAAACTGGGAACCATCTAATCCAGAAATTTGTTGATAATTATTAGTTATCTGTGGCGAAGATGATGAATCGCTCTGACCTAAGTAAGTAAGACCAGAGATTTTGTCTGTTAAACAGATTTCATCTTCATTGCCAACCTTCAGGTAGATTTTAGGGTCGCTCAATTTGTCTTACCTCCTTAGTATTGTTGTAGTTTCATACTCAATGCCTGAGCTTGTTGAATATATTGTTGATGTGGATCAAATTTACCCTGAGCCTTTGTAACAGCAATCTGTGTCTGTTGCAGAGAAATCAGGGTTTTAATACCATTATTCAATTCATCAATAAGCCGCTGAACGTTAACGAAATCTTGTTTGTCGTATAGTCCACCACTTGAATGTGTCTCAGAGCCGTTGTTATCTTCATACTTGAATTGGGCCATTACTTCAGAGAGCAATTGGTAAGCACGAGAACGCTTAGAAGCAGACAATGGAATAATCATCTCTGGTTTATTGCCTTCACCAACTTCATACATTCCGTGGGTACTGATTAGGCCACCGTTAGCCCAGCCACGTCCGGGAATACCAAAGGATCCCCAGCCACCTTCACCACCATGTTGCAGTGCATTGAAAGCAGCAAGGATTTGATCAAATCCATTCATAATATTCCCGTGGCCATGCCAAATCCACGAACGGAATGTTCCAGGCTTAAATTGGAGTAGTCCAGTGGCGTGCCCATCTGACAATCCATCGGTACCACCAATGGCTCTGGGATCACCTTTGGACTCAGTATTAATTTGGGTGAGCATTTTGCGCATCATAGTAGGTGTTAGATTGATACCTTCCATTTTAGCTGCTCGCTCAATGTAAGGACGCCACCGAGCAACTCCAGAACCACCAGGATTAGCTAATTCTTGGAATTGTTTCTTGATCCACTCTGCCATCTTAGTAGCAATGTATGGTGGAACACCTTCAATCAATGACTTAGCAAATTTGATATTGCTGTTAATATGACCAGTAATCATATCGTCAAAAACTGACTTAACAAAGTCGATAAGGTGTTTCAAAATATCAGGAACGTGTTCAAGTAAAGCGTCACTATCCTTAAGAATTGACTTAAAGAATGCAGTGAATCCGCCACCAAGCCCATTTGCAAAACGAGGAATCCCCATTATGTTCATTAACTTATGACTATCTTCTCCATTGAGAATTGACATTCCTTTAGGAAGATAAGTAATGAAGTTCCGTTTGTTAGGAAACGCGCCAACATGACCCTTGTAACTATATAGTTCACGCCAATGGCTACCTTGACCATCGTTCACCATGCCAATAGTTGACTTCTTTAAGCCGTCTGGGTTACCAGCAGTACCGGTAGCAAATGTTGGAATAGCAGCCGACCAACTACCGCCTAACTTGCTAGCACCGACCTTATCAAGAATCCAGTTAATCCCGCCTTGAATATCATCAATCAAGATCTTAAATGGTTTCAAAACAAGGTTAGCTAAATCAGCCATCGCTTGAGCAGCATGTTTAGCAGCTGACTTAATGGCATCTCCAATTGAAGACATATGGCTTTGCCAAGAACTAACAACTCTTCCAAGTCCACCGTCTGTTTTATCGTTAATATCGTCATACATTGACTTAAAGATAGAACGATTGGTCCTTGATGCATCAGAAGCTAAGCGTCCAGTATCACGACCTAAATCAGACCAGTGGCCACTAACAACATCGTGCCAAACGCGTGTACGGTCTTGAATTAACCGATACATATTGCCAAATGTACGCGGGTGATTACGAGCCATGTTGTTAAGCTGCTTAGAAGTCCAGCTATTCATCGACTGGTAAGCACTATTAACTCGTTTAGCACCGCTTTGAGCACTTCTTACAAAGTTGTTCCAACCCTTGGTGGCTGACTTCCGAACACTATCCCAATAACGATCCTCTCGTTTTTGAGCTTGTTGCTGTTCTCTTTGTCGTTGTCGCCAATAGTTAGACCAGCCCTTTGATAACTTCTTATGTAAGTTATCAGCACTCTTTAATATACCTCGACCAGCATTGACAAAGCTTTTACCCATATTTTTGAGTTGCTTGCCAATACCATTAACAAACGCTCTAAATTTAGCGTTGTGTTTGTACAGTGCAACGAATGCGGCACCCAGTGCAGCAATCACAGTAATCGCAATGCCAATCGGTCCCGTCATAAATCGAAGGGCTACACCAAATGCTCGCGCAGCTAATGAAGAGCCGTTCACAATTTTAGTAAATTGCTGAAACATAATGACCGTTGAAGTAAAGGTACGCAAGGCCTTAATTGAAATAACTAATCCACCAAAAGCAACAGCAAGAGCTTTAACAGCTGTCTGGTGACGAGCCATAACCGCCAACGCCTTAGCAGCGTTAACTGCTAATGTAGCCATTCCAGTTGCTAACTGTTGTAGTCCTCGTTGAGTATCCTTATTTTCCAGTGCAGCGCTTAACTGGTTTAATCCAGTCGCCTCAACCTTAACTAGTGGTTTTGCCAATGCAGCTTGAGTGGTGGCCCACTCCATTTGCAATTTATGCATTGAACCATTAGCAGATGCACTAAAACTTTTAGAATTCTTATCATAGTTCTTAGAGGCTTCGACTAAATACTGATTAAACTGCTGGGTTGTCATTTTCCCAGAAGCAACTAGTTTTTGGAAAGCGTCCTGAGACATACCGCTAGCCTTAGATAAGGCGGTCATTAAACCAGGTGCCTGTTTTTCCAAACGCCCTAAAGAGCTAGAAGTTACTTTAGAAGAACCTTCAATTCGGCTTAAGCCACTAGCAAAACCATTGACTTGTTTATCTGATAGTTTTAACTGATCAGACAAACTACCAACACCTTGAGTTAACTGCTTAGTCATACTTACAGAATGAGTCATCCCATAAAAACGTGATTGTAGTTGGTTAACTGCCTGTGCTGATAAGTTAGTGTTCGTCTTTAACTGCCCTACCTGAGTTTGCAACTCTTTAATTCCAGAAGCTGACAAACCAACATTCTTCCAACGTGCTTCCATTGCCATTCCAGCCTGTGCAGCTTGCATCCCCGTTGTCGTTATCTGGTGCAACTGATTCTGCATTGCTGGCAAGATATTAGCGGTTAAAGTACCTAAAAAGGCACCGGAGAAAACGCTTTTAAACCTTTGTCCGGTTTTTGCAGCCCTTTCTTCAGCACCATTTACATCAAGAATTTTAGTTTTAAAAGTATCCCATGCAGTAGTACGTGGCGGATTAAGTGACTTGGAAAGCTGTTCTGCTTCGGTCTTAGTCTTCGCAATTGCAGCACTAATTTTGTTATAGTCGGTAATTCGTCGTTGATAAGCGGTTGAGTTTTTACCTTCGTCACGAGCGACAGAATCAGCAAGCTCTTTAGCCGCTTTTTGCTGTTTAGTTAAATTCTCAAGGGAAATTTTTAAACCAGACAGTTTAGCTTTCTGTGCTTCGGCAGTTTGTCCTTCAGCACGTAGCTGTTCAACATTAGAATCAATTGCTCGACTACTGTTGTAATACTCATTCTTTAACTCTTTTAGCCCAGAACTAGCATATTCAAAGGAACGCTTAGCCCGTTCTTGTTGATTAGACAAGCTGTTCAACTTATTTGAAGCACTAGCTAACTGTCGATCCAGCTTATTTAGATCATCGGTTTGCTCCTTAGTAACAGTTGCGCTTTCACGGATCGTCTGTTGCATGTCTTGGCGTTCACGCTTAAGCTGTTCAACCTTTTGTTTCTGAACTTCAAGGGTTTCTGATAATCCTTGATAGCGAGCTTTAGCAGCACCGATAGCGTCACCACTAGCTTTAGCCATTGCTTCCTCAGCTTTCCAGCTAGAGGTTAAGTCTTTGAACTTATTAGTTAAATTAGCGACCTCTTCTCCGGCCTGTTGCGTATCGACCTGAATTTTAGTCGACATCGTACTTTGAATGTCATTACTATTAGCCATCTTTTACCTCCTTCCCTCACATATTGCGAAGCCGTGCATGGGCTTCTGTTGGACTAAGTGGTCGTTCTTCACGACTCTTAGCTTTTTGAACTTTCAGTAGCTCAAAGAAATCTTCATCATCCAATCTTGAAGGTAAAACTCCAGACTGATAGAACAATTCCCTTTTCAGATAGTTCATATCCTCAATTTCATTTTTGACACTATCAATTGACTTGAAGATGTCGCCCACTATTTTTTTGGGTCTTGGTTTTGACGCTTACGTTCCTTTTCAGTTTCAGTCTTAATTTGACCGTCACTCATCCCTTTAATCCGTTGAATAACGTATGAAAGATAGTTAGCAAACTCATTGATACCGGGAATACTTTCTTCAACATGTTCTAGTTGCTTATCGTTAAGCTTGAAGATTTCTTGTAAAAACTGTAAGCCGTCACTGATAACCGATTGTTCTTGTTCAATTGTCTTAAGAATAAAATCGGCATACTTAGGATTATCTGGTTGGAGTGTTGCATCCCGTGTTTGATTAGCTGAAAGCTTTAAGACCTTAATCAGCATCTCATTAGCCTTGGTGTAGTTCTTAACGCTTGGCTTAACATTGAATGGCTTGTTAAAGCCAATCTGTTTAGCATTAATTTTCATTCTGAATCCTCCTAAAACCCGCCCACAAGGTACTGTTTATTTCAATGGCGAGTTTTTAATTTTACGCTTGAGTTGGATGTTGTGGGTCTTGGTTGGTTGGGGTAAAGGTTGAACTAGTTACCTTGCCATGATTTGCGAAGGTACCATCATCCTTGTAACCACCGAAGACTTCCGCAAGCATAGCTGCTTCATCAAAACCTTTATCAGCAGAAGCAAATTGCTTGTAAGGCTGCTGTTGACCAGTTGTTGGATCGATGAAGACGTTATCCAAAATAGGTGCTAATCCTGAGTAAGTGTAGGTTGAGTTGTAGTCAGCTTCGTTGTTGGTGTTAGTAGCGTGGTTGTGTCCCGCTTCAATTAATTCACCATTGGCGAAAGCATCATACATGGCATTACCCCAGTAATCACTCGAGCAAATCAGCATAGCAACATTAGGCTTGTTGCCACCCTTAAGGACGTAACCACCCTTGCCATCGCCTACATAACCCTTCATCTTTTGTCCGTATTCAAATGGCATATCTAACATGGTTAGGGCTACCTGAGGAGCTTGTGCCCCGTGAGTTGTCCGCTTAGCCTTATTGTTGGCATATTGCTTCTGACCGGCAGATTCTAGGCCAGTGATGTTAGCGGTAGTGGCACCTTGACCATCACCATCAACTAAGACAACACCGGTTGAAGATAATCCCTTATCAGCGTCAGCAACAATCTTACCTGTATTAGGATCGATAATTCCGAATGCGACCCAGTTAATACCAGAGAAACTTGTTCCTTGCATTATTTATCCCTCTTTCCGTCATTAGTTAAGATTTTGAAATTCTTATTGCAATAAAAGGTCTTAGTAAGCTGTCCGGTATCGGGATCATATACATGTTCCCGTGAAATACTTACCTGCCAATCATCACTAATAAAAAGACGTTGAAGATTAATCTCAGCGTCTTGGATATTGAAATCAATATTTTCTTTGTAAAAAATTTGAACCTCTACTCCGGCGTTAATCCCCTTAAAGGTAGCATTAGCGTAGAAGATAGGTTCATTATCTGATTCAGTAATTAAAACAACGGTCTTAGTCTTATCGTCGACAAATTCTTGTTCAAGATTCATCGTAGCTAGATGATCAATCCAAGTGAAGCCAGCTGACATTACTAATTTTCTTGCTTGAATAACCGGCAACTCCACGATTAATCATCCCCTCTCACATGAGCTTGATAAGCCTCAGCGTTTGCTTTAAATACCTGTTGTGCGTAATCTTTTCGGGTGTGTTCGACAAAGTGATCGCCGCGCATTTTCTTAGTCCCATCATTAATGAACCGCGCAATTCGCGCATGATTGACTCCAGAAGATTTAATCCCTTGGAAACCCACTATTGAACTACCATCCACTTCACCGTTCAGATTAGTATTAGAATACTCAACTGAATCAGCAAGGTGTTTGATGTTTTTTCCTCGGTATCGCTTAGCAATGTAATACTTACTATCATAGTGCTTTTCCCGGGTTGCTTGCTCCAGCTTAGATTTTAAGACCTTAGCGCCAGCATTGGTCATCTTAGCTTGAGTTTTAACATCAGGATTAAGTTTCTGCACATGATGCAAAAAGTCCATTATCTGTTGATCAAAATTATCAGCCATTCAAACCACTCTCCCCATCAATCCTTTGTAAGGTCAGAAAATCGTAAGTCTGATAGTTAGCTGAATCATCAGAGCTGATATTAATGATTCGGTACTTCTCACCATCATACTTAACCTCTAGTTGGTCATTGATTCGGTGAGTATGCCTAACCACTAACGTAATCGCATTCTGATAATTAGTACCGAGCGCCCGATACTGCATGTCAAGAGTCCGCTTCTGTGGATATACATGTAAGCTGAACTGCTTAACGAAGTGCGGTTCATTAACGCCTGAATTTTTATTCAGAATTGACTTCGTAACGCCAAACTCAGCGCGCTTGTTAAAAAGATATGGTAAATAGCTAACCGTTCTTGGCATTGCCATGATTATCACCGCCCGAATTATTAAAATATCTAGCTTGAAGTTGAACAATCATCATCTGAACTCCCAAGCTGAGATTATTTTCTAACGTCCGATCGTAAAATAGCTGGGTCGTTAATGCTTCAACTGCTGCAACAAACAAACGGTCATCAAGATAATCTTTTAAGTCAACCTGATTATTGACAGCATTCATGATTACCGACTCTGCCTGACTAACTAAGGAAGTAATTGTTTGCTTGGTTTCATCAATCTCATCAAGATTAAGATTGCTCATGCATTCAAGGCAAAGCTCATCATTAGTCATGATTGTTCACCTTCTTACGACACTACTTTTGAGTTGGATCAGTTGGCGCAGAAGCAGCCTTTTGAGTTGCGGTACTTGAAGTAATCAATGTAATTAAGTCTTGACGTGCTTGAACAACATCTTCACGAAGGTAGATACCTAAGATTTTGTACCAGATGTCGTAGCTATCGATGAATTGGCCGGTAATTTCGTTTTCTTGGAAGTTAATTACAGCCTTTTGAAGCGGAGTAACGATAATGTTAGCATCCCCAGTCTTAGCCTTAGGGAAGAGTAAGTCATCAACGACAACTACTGTCTTACCTAAGATAGCTTGACCGGTCGCCTTAGTAACATCTGGTTGTACGAGTGGCCGTCCCATTTGGTCCTTCATTTGGTCAAGTTCGTCATATGCTGATTGTGAAAGAATAATGGAAGCAGCGGCTGAATCTTGAGGCTTCAAGTTGACGTTAAGAGCGGTCTTCATGTCGTTAACTAAATCAGTTGCCTTAGTAGCAGTTACACCATTAGTCAAGGCGTTAATAATCAAGTCATCTTGGGTGTTATCCTTCAATTCTTGCAAACGGCTTTGAAGTTCTGATTGCCAGTTGTAGGAGCTATCAGAAATCAAATCTTGGGAGAAGGCATAGTTACCAGTGTATGTCTTCAGATCCCAATTAATCGGCTTAATTTCTGGAGCAGCATGACGTTCTGATGGTGTGAACTCAGTGTGGAGACTCAACTTATCAGTTGAAGTTTGGAATACTGGAAGCTTACCAGTAGTGGTTGAAACCTTAATCGTCCGCACTAATGATCCTAGCCGTGGAAATTGGTGTACTTCATGTTCTGGGGTAAGAATTGTTTCCGGAATGATAACTGAACCGGCACTTAAGCCAATATTGTTATCACGACGAATACTGTCTGATACTTGACCTGTTTTTAAGAAGTTTGCGAAATCACGAGTGATACTTTCTTTATTATCATTGAGCTTAGTAGCCATATTATTTTCATCTCCATTTTCATTGTTATTGGCTGGTTCTGCACTTCGCTGAATGGCATCGTCAGCAGGGGCAGCGGAACGACTAGTTGAACTAGATTTAGCACTGGAAGCTGGATTCCCTGGATCCCCAGAAGCGGTTGCTGAACTTTTAGCAGAGCTTGAACTAGTTGGGTTGCCTGGATCAGCTGGTGCAGCAGAGCGATCGACATCATCGCTGCTTGCCTCATCGTCATCACGTTTAGTAGCGCTTGAAGCTGGCGCAGCACTCCCGTTAATTTGGGAATTTAGTTTTGTCAGCATGGCGTAAATTTGAGCATTGGTTGGTTCAGCAGAACTAGCAGTAGAAGCAGCACTAGAACTTGTTGAACTAGCGGAACTTGCTGCACTCGTAGCTGAAGAAGCTGCTGAACGCTCAATGGTATTATCGTTATTTTCCATTTTCTCTAAGACCTCCTTATAGTCACGGCTCACTTGAACACTTGTCTCTGTATAAGCTGGAATTGAAGTTAGACTAATCTCGTTTAATGAACTGAAATGGTTAATTGTGTGAATTACCGTGCCATCATCCGTTTGTGACCATGAATCACCATTGTTTTGATCAATCTGTGCATTAAAAGAAAGACCCTTTAAGTTGCCGTTTTCAATATTTTCATAAACATCATTACCCAGTGTTGTATCTGGGATTTGAGCAACAAAAAAGAGCCCTTTATCATCTACCTTTAGAGATAAAGTGCCCGAGTCAACACGCGCCAAAATATTATCGAAATCGTGAGCATATAAGAGTTGTACTTCACTAAAATCAACGCCATCAAAAGCCCCTGGTCGGATATATTCCGTAAATGGTAACGGCTTTGATGGTTGATTAAAAGTAACTGCATAGCCAGATACCTTACGACTATTATTCGTAGTGTCCCGGCTAACAGTTAAATTATTAGCAACGAATGTACGAACGTCATTCATTTGCTTGGGAATTGTTTGAGCTGTCATCTTCTGTTTCACCTCCCTCCTTTGTGGTGGATTGAGGCTTAGCCTGATTCTTTTGCTTTAATTCAGTCAAGTCTTCAGGCTGTACATCTAATCCGGGCATAATATCATGAGCTAACATCAACCCGAACGCTTGTCGATGTGTCATTAAGCCTGCCTTAGCTAGGTTCTGAATATTAGTAAGCTCTTGTTGATGATCAACATCAATTGCACTTGTCACGTCTAGCTTAACTGGTGAACCAAGTTTGAATGACAGTTCGGACTCGATCGGTCGAATGTACATTGTTAAAGCATTCTGATATAAGCTCCTAATCATTTCAATTGATGATTGTTGATCCCCTTGACCGTTTAAGTAACTATCAGGAATACCGAAAGCCTTCGCAATTTGAGTTTGCGCAAAGGTTGCGTTATCTAAAAGCTTAGCAACGTTTGGGGTAACATCAATTGTTTCCAACTTAGCACCGGCATCCATAACTAATAGTCGCCCAGCGTTATCACCCGTGTTAGCTTTTTCAAACGCTTCCCGGATAGTCTCCTTGGCGTTTGGATCAGTTAATGCATTCGGGGTGGTGTAGATGTTAGTTGGGGCGATTGCATGAATCAGCGAGGTTAAAGTTAACTTCTTGCTGTTATCTTGAATACCTAACTCTGGAACCAGTGAGATTAACGGACTAACCCCTGTGTACTGGTTAACGTCCATCCCCGGTGTCACGAGCTTAAAATGCAGCATGTCAGCGCTAGGATATTCTTTATCCGGTCGCTCATCGGTGTAGTGAACCTTATAGATAATATCTGCTGCATTGTCAGTTAGCGTCAATTCGACGTCATCTGAAGGCACTGGTTCCAATTGAGTAATCAAATGCTGATTGTTCCGGTGTAAAACCACATAAGCGTTGCCGTTAAGCAATAACTGAATTAAGATTGCCTGCCAGCCTGAATACGGATTCATTAGCTTAAAAGGATTATCCAGTAATGTTTGATATTGCTGGGCGTTGAATGAGCAAGAAGCAATATCAGAACTAATACGCTCAATGACTGCAAAAACATCTGAGTTCTTAAATGCCTTGTTAACGTCAACAGTTGTTTCAGTTTGAATTTTTCCGCCACTAAACACAAGTAGCGGTGTCGTTCCGTTGGCTAACGTTCGTGACCGAAAGATATTTCTAAAAAATCCCATTTTTCTCACCTCCTAAAAACTAAAGTTATTCCAGTATTCCTTTCGCTGCTTAGGTGTCATGTTAGCGAAAGGATCTTTTTGTTCTTTATCAAGGTTAACGTCGTCGAAGTCATACTGTGCCCGGAAGAAAGCATCAATCGTGGCATCGACAATATCAATTTTGGCGTTAGCATTGTTCTTGTCGACCTTGACACCATTGTTATCTGTCACTAGCACAGCGTTATTGAAGCTGTATCGAATCAGCGGATCATCTAACCAGCGAATCTGTTCCGAGCTAATAGCTTGTCTGAAAGCTAACGTAGGCTTATTCAAGGATAGACTACCCTGCCTTACTGGAATGGTTAGCCAGTCGGTCTTTTGGTCAATCCACATAGTAACCGCTTCGTCAGCGTGCCAGGCATCGAAACAGAAAGCTTTAACTTCTAACTGGTGTTCTTGAACAAAATTAGTAATCCAGCTGAAGACTGCTCCATCGTCAATAAAGCCGTAAGCGTCCTTGGTAACGTCAGCAAAGCCTAAATTAGCCGCTTCACGGTAGTTAATGCCGTCTTGCTTTTCCTTCAGGCTAATAGAACCTTGCGCAAATGCTAACGGAATGAATGAATGCTGAACAATGAACCACTTATGTTCAGTGCCATCAGAGTAAGGGAAGATAAAACTAACCGATGTATCATCAGCATACATTGATTTGTCAAAGCCAATGGTTACCTCACGCCCGTCAATATCAATTGGTGGCTCTTGAACTACCGATTTTTCAATATCAGCAAGGGTCAAGTAGGTGTTAGCCTTCGTCTTCAACCAAATATTCATGTTCTTGTTTTGGAACTCTTGAATATTCCCCGCTGCCATATGCGTATTGCGCTCATTAATCAGGGAACGGATCATCTGCTCCTTTTTCTTTTCACTCAAAGTGATTAATGGATTGGATTTCTCCCAGGTGTCCGGCTGTTCTGTTTCTTTAACGGAATCTTGTTCCCAAACTAAACAAAGGTAGTTATCAAGGTCACGACTAGTATCATCCCTCATTACTCGTTCAAGCATTCGTTCATCCTTGTAAAAGTAAGAATTGGGGTCTGGATAAGCCGTTGATATTTGAAACATTGAACCACCGGTCTGCATCATCCCAGATGATACCTGACCAACGTTCCGGGCAATCTGAGCAATTGCGGCCGGACTACCCTTAGCACCATCGGAACCTGATTCATCAAGAACGGCCATAACAAAGTGCCGACTATCGAATCGCCCTGATTCATGACTTAAACGAAGAATCACGTTTTGCGGATTCTTAGAGATAATCTGGTCATTCTGCACGTGAGTATCCATTTGCTCAAACAGCTTCTTAAAAGCTGGGATTTCTGCAAAGTGATCCATTGTCGTCTTAAGATATGAGAACCCCTTTTTCGATTGACTAGTAACGGGAGCAATATATGCCATATCTTGGTTAGACTTGCCAGCTGATTCAATGATGAATGAGTAAGTCAAGATAATTGCTGATAGATAGGTTTTACCGTTAGTTCGGGCAACTGAAACAATTACCCGGTCATAACGCTTGTTATCCAAGCTATCCCGCCAGCCAAACATGATTGACAAAATGGCTTTCTGCCACAACATCAATGGAACTGGTTTACCAGTATCAACGTCCGGCACAATTTTTGAAAAATTAAGGATGATTCGCACATGGTCTAAGTCATAGACATAGTTAAACGAATCATCCTCTGTTATTCTTCGCAAATCTTGTAATTGACGAAAAGCAGCAAGCTTCAGCATTGTTGAAGTCTTATATTTGCCATCTAGGACTTCAAAGCAATATTGAGTACCAGGATCTTGATACTTCTTTTTGATAGCTTCATAGTTACCTGCTTTTTTCTCATGATGGTAAGCATTCATTACCGCTTCAACGACATTATCTGATTTATTAAAATCATACGGTCTCATGCTTTACCACCTCCATTAATTATTTTGGCAATATCAGCCATTGGGTCGCTATCATCATCCCCATCTGAGAGGTTGAGTAATGTAGCACGTGACTGTGGCGTTAATCCTAGTTCAGCTGCTAACTGCTTAATCTTACTAGTACAATCACTCAGGGTAGTAACCGCTGGATTCTTCTTATATCCAGAGAAATGATGTTCGTCGATGATTTCACCCTTAGGAGAGACAATAATGTCATACATAGCTGTCTGGATACCATGTTCTTTAATCTCATCATAAGATTGGCGGAACAAGTCTACTTGCACACATAGAGCAACGACAACAGCTAAATCAGGTTGTTTTACAACGTCAGATTTAACTAATGCCGGTAAGATTGACCGATAAGCGCGCTTAGCAGCGTCACTTAGGTAGACAGGAGGTGTTTTCTGCAACTGAGCCCAGCTTGAGGTGCTATCTTTGAGTTTCTGTGTCCGATCACGCTGGTATTTCTCGGCTTTTGGGTCATCGGTAATTTTATTTTTCCGTGCCATCTTATCACCTCCTTAAGATTGGGCTTGATTTCAACAATTTTGAAAGCGTTTCGCCTTTTTTCGACTGCTTTCGTTCGGTTTATCCCCCCTACCCGTTAAGATAAAATAACTCGGATTTTTTCAAAGCCGGGTTGTTCTATGTGATACGCTCATTTTGGTTCTCACGGGGGCGGGGGATGTTTTCATTTTTCAAAAATATTTTTCAGTTTTCGGTTTCTTTTCGTTCAACCATCTCCGCCAAGTCTTCCGGCTGATGTGCCGAAGCTTATTGACTCCGCCTGGTTTCTTAGCAATTGCTTGTTCGATTAATGTCTTGCGGTTATGTTGTGACTTCGATAACAGCCATAAGTTGCTTTCATCAAATGGATTGTCACAATACTTTCGCGGGATGATATGGTCAACAATATAATCATGATCACTCAATGCTTTACCTGTTGAACCATCAATCATCATATCTCTTCGCTTCACATAATCACGTAGCTTAGTCCATTGTGTTGAATGGTAGAATGCATTAGCAACTGGATCACGTTGTTCTTCGTTATATATCCGTTGCCATTCATTATGGTATTGGTGATACTGTTCTGTCTGGTGGTACTCATGTAGCCGTTGTAATTCTGCCTGCTTATGTTCCTGCTCATGCTTACTACAATAGTCATGTCCTGGGATACATAACTCATGACATCCCCGATACCAGCATTCATGCGTACGCATATCATCACACCACCTTTCTACTTCAGTGCAAACAAAAAGACGGTAGCCGTTAAACTATCGCCTTAATTATTTAATCGTTTATGTATAAGCTCTTGTAGTTCTTTCAAATCATCATCATCAGCTAAATCACGGATAAACTTACGCGCATAAGACCGATAACGATATATCCGTTGCTTATCCTTATTCTTATCGTTCCACTTCTTATTAGCCTTCAGTTGAGCTTCACTAACCATAATGTCGACCTTCTCACGTTAATATGGTATACTAAATATGCAAAAAGCCAAGAGGCTCCATCTCTTGACTTCTTGCGTTCCGGAAATAAAGCTAACCTGCTAACCGCTATTTGCGATTAGCTTTTTTTATTATCGCATAAGCCTTAGCGAAGTTAATCGCGGCTACCGACAATAACCAAATTGTCAGTGCGATAACATGGCAGCCTCTCTTTCCGGAGTACTGTTATTTCCATCAGTATCATCCCCTTTCCGGATTCAGGGAATCACTTCCGGAACGCTGTAGTCTTTCGGGCGTCCCTTACTTGACTACATTTATATTATACATTATTAACGTATAGAATACAACAAAATATTGAAAGAAATCTATCTATTTTTATGTACTTTAAAAGCTGGCAAGCGTTGACCTATCAGCTTTTTCTTTTGCTTCATATGTCTGTCAGCTCGGCACAGCATAATATACTCTTGCTTAGATGCCACCAAGCCGAATCGTTTAGTTTGGAACATCATAATGACCTCACAAACTTATGAAATTCATCATGTGCTTTCTTCTTTTTGTTGATTGCACTTTGAAGAGCTTTTTCGACTTCTTGCTCTTCTCTTTTTCGGCTTGTCTCTATTGCTAAGCTTTGAAACACTTTACAGATTGCCATAACACCTTTAGCAAGTTCTTCTTGGCTCATATGTATTCCTCCAAACAAAAAAGCCAGCGCTAGGCTGACTAAATAATCTATTTCATTATGAACCGTGATCATATTGATCAAAAGATGCGTCAATACTCATCACATAAAAAATATTTGAATTCTTTTTACCAATAACTCTGCCGAGATTCCCAAGTCGAAATACCCAGTAATCATCTTCACATTCTTTATAGCGATTACTAGATTTGAAATCAGAATGAATTCTTAGTCTAACTTTTTCTTCAGGTATCTTTTCAAGCCCCTGGTTTTTATTAAGCCCAAGAATTCTAACAATATCTTCTTGAGAAAGCTGATATATTTTTTCTAAAAGTTTTAATCTTACCCTATTATCAATAGTATTTCCTCGACTATCAAGATTATACTTTGATTCCTTAGTCAAAAAAGAAAAATTAAAGGCAAACCTAGATGTATGATGAGGTTTAATTTTGGTTTCTTTTGGAAATGAGGGTGAATTAAAGTTATTACTTTTTATCTTCATCAGAAACAAAGACCCCGCTATAGAAATCTTTAATTGCCTTATCACTTATAACTTCACTTTGAGGAGTTTCTTGCCATGGCTTCTCACTATGAGTCTGCCTCATTAAATCATAAGCTGAACTATAACCATAAACATCATAGATACTATTTAAAATACTTGAAGCCTCATAATCATTCTGAAGCTCACTATAATCATTAAGATCGCTTTCTGTTATTTCACCGACTATCCCACGATGACCTCTATATTTTTCATGAACTTCTTCAACCACAGGTCCATATCTCCACGCAACAATGTCATTGTTAAACATACGATGACCCGTAATAGATAAACTTGCAGCCTGAATATAATATAGTAATTTCATAGCCTTCATTTGAGTCAGTTCTTCAACATTGGGGTTCGTACGCATATCTGCATTGTTTCTAACACGTAACCAATTAACTATCTTAAAAACGTCGTACATAATGCTCCCTCCTTATCAACAATTATATAGTACAATATATGCTACGATATTGAGAATGCTTTTGCACAAATCTTAATAATTTGTTCTCATTAATACTGACGTTTAACGATGCATCAGTTGATAAATATGTATAGATATCTTTTATCTATATTAATACAAAAAGCCCAGTCAATTAGACTAGGCTGAAGTGCAACAAAAAAGTTAGACAAAATTGATTATTTAAGCTACCAAGGTATGATTTCGGTATTCAACCGGAGTCATACCTTTTGTTTTTAAGGAGATACGTTGGTAATTAAAGTAATGAATGTATTGAGCTGAGAGTGATTTTAATTCAGCTAAGTCTTTACATGGTGGGAAACCATCTAATAACTCTGTCTTAAACAGGTGAAAGAAACTCTCCATTGGTGCGTTATCATGACAATTTCCCTTACGGGACATACTTTGAATAAAGTGATTATCAGCTAACTTTTGGGTATAGTACCCCAGTTGATAGTGCCACCCCTGATCAGAATGAATAATTGGTTGAGCATTATCAGGCAGCTTTGTACATAGCTCGTTGAGAGTAGCGGTAATCAACTGTCGATCAGGATGTTGACTCAATTGGAAGGCTAAAACTTCCTTACTGGCTTCATCGATAATTGAGGAAATATAAGCCCAACTGTGATTAGCTAAGCGAACTTGAGAAACATCTGTGTGGAGGACTTGATAAGGAATGGTGGCCTGAAATTGTTGTTTTAGTAGATTATCCGCAACTGTGCCCACATTACCTTCATAAGATGAGTATTTACCACTACGGTGGCGATTATACAGTGCCACTTGAACATCTAATTTCGCCATCAACTTGTTCACCGTCATGTCCGCCAAATGAATGCCCATTGCCCGCAGTTTTTGGTTCACGCGACGATAACCGTAGGTCCATCGTCCGCGGACTTGCCCTTCTTTAGCCACGCTAAGAATCACTTGCTTAACACTCGCATATTTATCATGATGGTTAGCGATGCGCTTGCGCTCATCATGGTAAGTAGCCTTAGGAAGGTTGATTTTATGGAGAATGTCACCAATCTTATAGCGATATTTCTTCGGTAGCGATGCTTGATCTGCCCTGATCTGATCAACTATTTGCGTTTTCTCTTTGCCTTGGAGGGTCCGAACAGGGCCAACGATTTTTTTAAGATGTCACGTTCCAATTTTGTGTCATAGAGTTCTTGGCTTTTCTTGGCAAGTTCTTCTTTTAAACGTTCCACTTCAGTCTTATTAGTAAGACGACGAAGTCGTTTCTTAGTATGTTTCACCTTTGACGGCCTACCTTTCGGGTGAGGTTTCAAGGCTTCAATACCATCTCGCTTGAACTGTGACCGCCAAAGTGAAATTTGGCACGCTTGCACGTCAAATCGAGCCGCTACTTTAACCATCGATTCCTCATGAGTTTGGTAGTAGTCTATCACACTCAACTTAAAATCTGCGGTAAGGGTTCGTGGATGACGACGCCGTTTCAAGGCGTCTATCCCACTTAAGCGATATCTTTGAATCCATTTCCTGATCAGTCGGCTACTGATACTGTATTTGCGCCCCAAGGCTCGAGAACTTTGTGGAGTAGTCAGATATTCGTGGACAATTTTAGCTTTAAAGTCAGGTTTGTATTTAGTCATAAAAAGTGCCTCACAATCGTTAGAACTTTTGTCTAACAATTATGAGGCACTTCAGGCTGAGGTAAAAATAAAATGATGTGCCCGGCTTTCCACACCGAGTACGCTCCAACAAGCGATGTTGCATTCACACCAATATATGATTATCAATATATTTTGTGGTGCTTGCTGAAGCTCGTAAGCAATCGAGTTGATGTGTCTAAGATTATAGTAGTTATTCTTAATGATTGTTTACTATGCTAAGAGCCGGAATCGAACCGAACTTCATGCGCAGGCTTCCGTTGAATCGCATAAAATTTCCACCTGTGCTCTCACCAGAGAACGTTAGCTACAGAGAGTTTGTGAAAAGCAGGTGACTATCAACTCCTTTAAATTGAATTGAGTGTCATCTCTCTGCTTGAAGCACTGTTAAACATTAAAAGAGGAGGCTTAACATCTCCTTTAATTTATTGTGCTTCAATATGGAAGGCATAAGACAAGTGAGGTGCTAGCTTCACCTCCAGATATATATTGCCTTCCAAAGTGAACACTGGGAACTGCCCCCACAAGCGTTGTCGCTTGGTGTCTACTTTCACGCATTCACATAATCAGAACTAATTAACTCCCGCACCCGGTCGTAGTTTTCCGCCTACTCCTGTAACGGACGTTAGTGTTCTGAATAAGTGTAATCTTCTAGCCGTTGAGTAAGATTACGCACTCTTCTGCTGATAACAGCACGGCTACCGTGAGACTAGCAGAGCCGGTATACATAAAAACAAAGGAAGTGTTTCTTTACGTCATCAAAATGTGTATGGCATTAGTACATGCTAGTCTCAACGTGGATTATGGAACTCGCATCCATCTCCGGCTTGGTTACCGTTCCACACACTTAACAGAGAGAATCCTGAGTTGCTGGTAGTAACTCGTCTACTCCTCTGCCAAAGTCAATAAAGTCGTATTATTAAGCAGTTTAAGGACATGAATGCTGAAGTCATTCGTGCTCGGGTCACATCTTATTCTTTCGACAATACCATTATCATGTAAAAACTGTCCTGGTGCTGTCCTCTATTTGTCCTGCCTTTGTCCTGTATTTGTCCTCCTTTTGTCCTCTTTTTGATTAACATGTAGGTCTGGAATGATTTTTTCGGAGACAGCATAGTAATCGCAAGCTGGTTCAATACAATCGGCAAACTCGCAAGCTGCCCTTTTAACTAAGGAGCTAAATGTGCTGTTATCTGTATAGCCAATTTGATTTTTAATTTTCCAGTTAGGCAACTCGTCAATGTACTTAAGCTGAATTATCTTTTGACTGGTTAAACTACACCCTTTAATTGCATACCGTACAGCATACAAAGCACTTGCATAACGGGAATGATTAATCATTCTCCTTTCAGAACCATTGCCAGCAGAGGGTGCTTTAGGCATACCGTCAACTGATGGTGAGCTGTAATCTCCCCATGCTCCAGCTTTTCGCTTGATTTCTGGTAATCGTTCATAGAAGAACCATCTTACAGCATGATAGGTTCCATTAACGTCTAACTCATCGAACAACGCCACCATTAGCACTCTCCCTTGTGATATAATTGATTTGCTTTTATTTATATCTCAAGGGCGCTCTCACGGTAGAGCGTCTTTTTTACTCTGGAGGAACAAAATGAACACAATCACTATTTCAATAATTTCATTAATAATTTCCGGATTATCAGCTACCGTTGCCATTCTTTCATTCACATCTAACAAAGCTGAATTGATCTTTTTTCATGATGATTTAGAACCATTAGCCATTGTCAATTCCGAGATTTTTGCAAGATACAAAAATGATAGTGGAAAAGAAAAGCAAATTCCTTTTCCTAATGGAATTCTCTATCATATACAGGTCTTCAATCCCTCCCCACAAGATATCGCGTATTTTCATATGGAATTTATTGTAGATAAAAAAATTCATAAAGATGTTTGGACTCTTAAAACACTTGGATGGGCTACTGATAGAGCAAAAATTGTTATGAACGACTTAATACATGGCCCAGGAGAAATTTTCATACCTTCTGCTCCTCAAGGAGTATTTAAAGCGCACTCTTTCACTCCTCTTTACCTATTTGTAACTACTGATGGGTCACCATTTCCTAAGCAACTGTCCTTTCAATTTAAGTATGCCGTAAGAAGTTTTCCATATTTTGGAAAAAAGCATCGTTATAAATCGTTCAGAAGAGACTTAGATCTTTCTAACGTTGAATTAGGAATGAAATCAAAGCAAGAAGCAATGAAACAATTGACATTGCCAGTGCAAAAATTGCCAAAGTCAAAACAAACACCACCTTATAGCAAACGACGTAAACATAATCGCCGTAAGAAATGATATAATCTATTTGAGTATGCGTGCCATGAGTGGTGCGTTTTTTATTTATCCGAAAATCATATGAAATGCTGACGTCCAGATCTTTATAGCCAACCATGTAAGCCCACCAATAATAGTTAATGCTCCGGCCCACATTATTACCTGCCCGAGTATGAAACTCGTAATATCACTAATCTTTTTTCCGATCATAAATTTTCTCCTAATTTTCTTTATATACAATCAAAGCTAAAAAGTGTTGTGGTCCCATTGTTTCTGTAATCGAAACACTGACTATTTTTTTGTACTTTATGAACTCGTCAATATTTTCTTGAAGTAAATTAATTCCATAAGCTTCTATTACATAAGTTTTACTTATCTTTTTTGTCATTACTCTTATCCTCGTAATAATTGTTAACTTCATTTCCTAAATTAGAATAATTTTTAACAAGCATTGCTCTAATTACATCAATAAGGGACAAAACTTTTCCTTTATCACGACAAAGTTCATAGACACATAAATTAATTTTGCTAGTATTTAATTTAGAAAAAGCATCCCCCTCGATTGGAGAAATAATTCTGAGGAACAAATCATCAATTGTATCTATCAGTTCCTTTAATTCATCTAGATCAGCATTAATTTGCTCCACATTTTGAATATTAAACTTTTGTTCCGTCATTCCGTTCGTCCTTCCTATTCTCTAATGTCACTAAGTTCTGAAAAATCAAATTGATAGTATGGATTATGTGGTAACAATCGGCTTACCGTCTTACCTCCATATATCAAACTAAGCTCATCTGGTGTATTATTAGTCGTGACGATTGTTGATTTGAATACCTTATTACTGCTTGTATCGTATCTTGCGGTGGCTATCTGATTAATTGCCTGCTGAACGTCCTTTTGAACAGGCTTGTCAGAGTTAACTCCGCCTTCAGTTCCAAGGTCATCAATCACCAATACGTCGACACTTTCCATAGCGTCCAGGATCTTTTCTTTACGATCCTGGGCGTCTTTGTATTTATATGACCTCCAGAAAAGAGCAACTAATTCAGTCGACGATACAAACATTGTCGTTTTCCCGTCAGCTCTTAAATACTTCATCATTGCCAGTGAAAGCATTGTCTTACCGGTTCCCGGTGGTCCATAAAGAACTGCCTTTTTGGGATGGCGACTCATGACCTTTGCAAGTTGGCTAGCATGCCCCTTTAAGTTCCTTGCAGCCGTTAAATTCAACTGTTGATTTGGATCCCACTCATCAAAACTCGCTGATAATTTCTTTTTGCCTTCCCATAAGCACAAGCTATCAAACATGATGTATTTAGCTCCACCACCAGCTATTTGAATCTCTTTATTAGACTTTTCTCGGTAGATTTTAGCTTGAAGTGCACAAAGCTCTGGGTGGTCAACATCAACTCCGTGTTCACGAAAGATGTCTAATGCCTTGGGATTATTTAAGATATTTCGGATTGATTTAAACGCCATTAATTATCATCCCCATTCTCCTTTGCTTTATCCTCTGCTTCTATTTCTGCTAACTCTTTAGCAAAGAATTCATCTCGGCTCATTCCCTCTGGAGCTTTTCGAGTTTCAAAATGATATTGAGGTTTCTTACCAGTTTTCCGAGGGGATGATTTTCCACTCTTACGATTCTGACCGTACTTCTTTGACAGTTTTTCGGCTTGCTTTACCGTTTTAACGTGGTTATCTTCTAGTGATTTCAAAACTGTTTTGAGATAAGACCAGCTAGGATGTTGTGCAACATCATTAGTTCGTTTAATGGCATAACAAACCAATTCATTACCAAGACGATTAATGTAGTCTGTAAAGACGGGTAGATTTAATCCGCTGTTAACATTTATCCCGGCTAGTTGTGCCAGATTAAATGCATCCTCGGTTGGATGATCATCATCATTCTTATCTGGAGTAATATCTGTGTAGTATCTGGTATTGGCTTGCTCATTTTGAGCACTTCCATCTGTCCGTTTTGAACAGACCGTCTGCTCATTTTGAACAGATGCACTGCTCATTACTTGATCAAGTTTTCCAATATCAATCGAATACCATTTGGTATTATCAAAACCTGCCTTGTTAAAATTACCGGTAATGATCAATCCCTTCTTTATGCAACTATCAAGTGCTCTTCTTACTGTACTTTTACTCCAAAAGGGAAAATTATCTTTTTGCCAGTTATCGTACGTGTTATAGATCCATAATCTGTCATTTATTTGTTTAGCACTTTTACCGTGAAGCCAGTAGTTAAGCTGCTGTAAGACAATAGATTCATTCAATCCAATAACAGAAGCTAATTTTTTATCGATTAAAATAGGGTGCTCATCATATAGCCATGCAGCTTTCATAGTAATCACCTCACTTAATCTTTTCTCGATCTAATCTTTTATTAAACAAATCAACATCAATACACCTTTTAGCTACGTATTGTTTTGAATTTTCCAAATAGTTGATTAATTCATTAGCCTCATTTATTGAAAATAATGTTCCGCCATTGCCAAATGCCATTTTATTTTCATGATCCATAATTATTAATCTCACATCGCCGTGATGGATCTTTTTTAATATTGCCATCTATCACACCTCAATCTCACTTGCGTGGGTAACAGCTACATAATTACTTTTATTTCCTTTCATTCGTACCAATTGATATACCTCTTACTTTCATAAGTAGTTCATGATATACTAATTACGTAATACTATTTGATATACTTATTTACTTTGAGCATTCGTTTTTGCAGAACGAGTGCTCTTTTTTGTTGGGCGTGGCGTGATGGCTTCTGCTAAATCATGAGCAATAAATGGTAGCCAGATCATAAACGTCCAACTCATCGCTATTTCCATCCCCTCGCGGTAAAAGATTGTAATTAGACAACCACAAGCAACATAGAAAATTCCTTTAATAAACTGCATCATCTTTCCTCCTCACGGCAATGGTTTATTCCAATCAATTACATCAATATGTTCTTCAATCCATTTCCTAGCAACTGGCAAATTAACCTTGATTGCTCGTCCCTTGCCGGGATGTGGATTAGTTGACCATTTTCTCGTTTCTGGGTAAGTGTCCAGAATGTACAACTGAATCCATGCCTTAGCTTTCTTCCCAGGTGTATATGGTCGTAGTTCTTCAAGATTTACCCAATGCTCAATTACTGGTTTCTTTTTTTTAGTTATTAAATACGGCTTAAGGTATTCAGCCATTTCCCGCCTATCCTCAGGCGGTGCCTCTTTGATAAGTTCAAGTAATGCGCTCATTCGATCAGCTCCTTTCTTGGTTTATCGTTGTTGATTATTTACTTCCCTGAGTTTCCCAAAAATCTTCAATTAATCCTTTTCCGTTTTGTCGTCGATGAAATTTATTAATAATCATCATGGCATTAATTGCTGCTTCATCTGCAACATCGTTTTGATATTCAAACAAGAATTCAATTCCATTAGGTATCTTGTCCAATGTGTTCATCAATCCAATTAACAACACTAAAGTAATCTCTTTCGCCGTATTTATACCCTTTGAAGTATTTCTTAATTGGAAATATTTGTTCAAATTGTCGAGGCGTTAATTCCTCAATTAAATCTACCAGAGTAAACAACCATTCTTTTTGCCACTCCCAACTTTGTTTATCAATTGTTGGAGACACATACTTAATCATTTCATAAACTGCTTGCTGTGGTGTTTTAGTCATTGCTAACTCCTTTATTAAGTTCTTCAATATTCATCAGTAATTCCTGCTTAGGGTGCCATGTTTCAACAAACTTCAGTCCATCTTTGAAGCGTTTTGCGGGTAACTCGTTATAACGTGGAATATCAAAATAATGTTTAAATTCACTCCAAATAGCTGAGAACACTTTTCTTCCTAGTTTTTTATATGCTGGCGTATCTTTACCGCCCAATGCTTTCATTACCGAGGCTTTACCCTTTTCATGAATCTTATATTCCTGCGTTCCGTTGATCCTCATAGTATCTTCAAGACTGGTAACCCGCGTATCTAACTCATCAATTGACGTAACCATTTCGGCCATTAGTCGAGTCCTTTTCTTTTGTGCTACGTGACCAGTACTTTTTCCTACAATCTCATTGCTTTTGATCATTTAATAATCTCTCCTTCTAATGTATTTACAGTCCGGCGACCACCAGTGATTGACCGTTTATCATCAATCCATGACTGTAAATCATCTAATGCTTTATTCAGGCTTTCTAATGCTTCTTTACCGGAATCAAGAGCTGCTTCACGATCTTCCGATCCAATTTCATTAGTAATTAAAAAATTATGAATATTGCTACGAAGTTTATAGACACTCACACGTCCACGATTTTTCCAATGGTTAGCCCTATGTTCTTGGTGTTCTGCATCCTCGTAATCTTTAAGCCTATTAGTGACCTTATCAAGTTCACCAGCTGCTTTACTGAAATTCTCTTCTAGTTGTTTTTTTTCTCGCTTAAGTTGCCTATAGTCATCAGGTTCAACCTGTACTTCTTTAGTAACTGTCTTTGTAATTACTTTAGGAACTGATTGACTGTTTGAAACTTTGCGGAGTTGATTGTTAAGTTCTGCTTGTGTTTTGCGATTTTCTTCAAGTTCAGCTTGCTGGTCTGCTATTTGGGCATCTTTATCAGACAATTCTTGCTCACGCTGTTTAAGCTTTCGTTTAGTTTCTCGAAGCTCACGAACGGTCATGTCCTCAGGCTTTTTAACTTTGCCATTAGATAATTGCTGTGGCTTGTCACGTTCTTCTGGTGGCATGGTCGCAATTTCATATAGAGCCCTAGCACCCAAATGTTGGTACGTGCCATCATTAGGCAAAGTCGCAGATACTTTAATAAACCTTGAGGCTTGTGTTCTATCCATTTTGATTGATTGCAGCCATTTTAGGTACTGCCCGTGAGCCAAATCGTGTTCTTTAACCCATTTCAGGCGCCGACCAATTTCAAAAATTGCTTGCCCACCAATGCTTTGATATGTCTTAATTTCTGTAGTTATTTTTGCTAAATCAGTAGATAAAGAATCAAGTTCTTTCATAAACAATCCCTTTGCTTTCTTTTGCTATACTTAAGACATCCCCCTAGTGAAAGGAGGTATTTTTATGGACAAAGACTTACTAAAAATGGCTGTTGAATTAACTAATGGTCAGTTAAACTACAATGCTATTTCAACTGTCTCCAAGGAACAGGTTCGTAATCAGCCAGCTAGCCCTGACCAAGTAATGGATCTTGTTTCCGATTATTACGCTCGCTTAAATAAGTTGATGCGTTAATTAAATGCCCATTAATATCTTGAACATACTGCTCTTTGCTACCACCAATAGCATTGAGCAGTTTTTCTATTTCATCAGGCGTTCCAGTTATCTTAAGTTCCATAGCCCCTCCTGTTTAATTATTTCTTTACAACACGTTTTAGTTCACGATTCGTGAACTAAAACTCTAAAAAAATATTTTGGTATTTCTGAAGATTTGATTTTTAGAAGTTTTGTAGCTTTTGCAATTTCTGTATTTTTCCACGAAACTTTATTATTTAGCTTTAATGAAATGCTACGTTCTGATAATCCCATAGCCATTGCAAAATTCAATTGTGTTCCAAAAATTTCTACTATTCGACCGTTCAATTTTGAATAGTCAAATTTCATATCATTTTCCTCCTTTCTTGACTAGTTCACGTCTCGTGAACTTTACATTCATTATAATATTATGACTTTTTATCTTTGTCAATATAAAAGTTCATAAATCGTGAATTTATTTATTGAACTTATATTCAATCAAACTTATAATAAAACCATAATATTATAAAAGGAGAACGGACATGGAAAATACTGCCGATAGATTAAAACAGTTAATGTCCGAAAGAAATTTGAAGCAGGTCGACATTTTAAATATGTCTAAACCCTTTCAGAAATCTTTAGACATTAGTATGGGAAAAAGTACACTATCTCAATATGTTAGTGGAAAACAGTCGCCAGATCAGCCACGCTTATATTTACTTGCTAAAACTTTGAATGTTAGTGAACCTTGGCTAATGGGATTTGATGTAGATAGGAGTCGAAAACTTGAAGAAGCGTTAAAACAATCCGATGTAAATTCTACTAAGCTCATAGAAATTTATAATCAACTTAATTCAGAGCGCCAAAATAATGTTTACAATTACGCATCTGATCAGCTAAACAAACAAAAAAATGCCTATTCTTCATTAATTGGTGAGAATAAGCATATCGTATATATTTATGGCGCTGTTTCTGCTGGTACCGGGGAATATATTCCTCAAGATGAGGATAAACCAGAGAAGGCCATTGTTGAGGGTGTTGTTCCGGATCATGATTTTGCTGTACGTGTAAATGGAGATTCAATGGAACCAATTTTTACTAATCAGCAAATCATCTATGTCAACAAAACAGACAAATCTGATGTTAGAAATAATCAATTCGTTATTGCAGAAGTTGATGGCGAGTTTTTTGTAAAGAAATTAAGACTGGAGAACGGGGATGTTCAACTAATTTCTTTAAACAAAAAATATCCAAACATAACAATTCATGAATACAACGACTTTGCAATTCGTGGAGTCGTTATTATTTAATATTATTTACGTCCAAAATCTGAAGACGCTAAAAGCTGAATTAATTAAAGGAGATTCTTTATTATGGGATTATTCAAATCAAAGGAAGAAAAAGAACAAGAAAAGCAAGCTAAAATGCAACAATGGCTAGAAGATCGCAACTTAGAAGATTTATCCGAGGACGACTACGCTCAAGTAGATCGTATTAAAACGGAATTATGGGGTACGGGATTCCTAGGAGCATTGAATAATATCGCAGCTAGTGACAAAGATTTACAGCGTAACATGCAAAATATTCTTTTAGGGATTTCAGAGCAGAACTGGCTTTTAATTAAGCAAAATGATAAATTAGCCAAACAAAACGAAGAAATTATTAAACTACTAAAAGATAAAAATTAAAGTTCAGGAGTAAATCATGAAAAAAATAGGTTTAATTTGTACTGTTGCTCTGGCAGGGATGAGCTTAGCAGCATGCAGTAATCAGTCATCAAAGGAATCTAGTTCATCTAGCAAAACAAACAGTAGTAAAGTAGTCAAGCACCATAAGAAGCATGATAACAAAAGGCAATCAGAAAGTTCTAATAATAAAACCGGTTCTAAAGCCGAATCTACTTCTACTAGTTCAAACGCGGATTTATCTGATCCTCGTGTGCAGGCGCTAATTCAAAAAGGGTTATTGAATCCTGATGGGACGCCTACGCGAAAAGGACGCGACTTAAATGCAATGGTAGAGGGAAAAAATTTACCAGAAAGCGATTGGGATAGTTCAGATTATACGGAAGCTTATGATGATGAGCATGGAGCTTATCGCGTTCCTATATATGGTAATCAACAAGATTCTGTCCCTAATACTAATCAAGGAACAAACAATAGCGGAGCTGGTGCGACAAGCACTGCGCCTGGTGCTAATTATTAATACCTAAAAAACCCTGCTAGTGTGGCAGCACTAACAGGGCCAGGGTTGATAAAGTATTGGCGTACACTATCATCAATCTTTCTATTTTAGCATATAAATAGGAGGGATATACTATGGCACAATTTGTAAAACGTGGCAAAGCATGGTCGGCAAGAATCCAATGGACTGATGACGATGGGAAACGATATTCAAAGTCCAAGTCGGGCTTTTCCACTAAACTCCTTGCTAAGCAATGGGCAGTCGACCAAGAAAGCAAATTAAACAAAGGCGTACAAATCGCTAAAGAAATTAGTTTGGTTGATTACTACAACAACTGGGTCAATACCTACAAGAAAGATAAACTATCAGCAATTACACTTGACCGTTACAAATATACTGGTGAAGCACTCAATGATTTCTTTCATGAAGATAAGATAAAATCAATTACCCGTGTGAAGTACCAAGAGTTTATCAATCAATATGGCTCTACTCACGCGCCAACAACAGTCAAAAAAGTTAATTCTATTATTCGATCGTGCGTAAAATCAGCAATTCTTGACGATTATCTGTTCAAAGATTTTACCCAACGCGTAGAACTTTCTGCTAATAAAAGCAAAGTTATTAAAGTTGACTATTTAAATCTTAACGAAATTAAAGGTCTTGTAAAAGTTACTACAAAAAGCATTGAATCGCGGCCGGGTTTTACTTCTCGTTTTATGATTATCACCGCGATTTACACAGGGATGCGATTGTCTGAAATTCAGGCTCTCACTTGGAAAGATATTGATTTTTTGCATCAGACGATCAATATAAATAAGTCGTGGAATATGAAACAAAAAGATTTTAAGCCGACTAAAAACGAATCAAGTAATCGGATAATTAAAGTAAATACAGAACTCTTGCACTACTTAAATATTTTACGTGATCATCGAAAATCTAATTTAGTATTTTTCAACCAATATGGAACTATCCCTACTTCTAATGCAGTCAATAAGACGCTGAGAGGACTTCTAAGTGGCCTTAATATCCATCGACGTAACTTTCACTTTCATTCTCTTAGACACAGCCATGTGGCACTCCTATTGGCACATGGAGTAGATCTATACGCAATCAGCAAGCGTCTTGGTCATAGCAATATTTCCACCACCGCAAATGTATATGCTTATCTAATTGATGAATATAAAGACAAAACTGATAAACAAATATTACAGGCTTTATCATCAATATAAAATGTGTGCAGAATGTGTGCAGAGGCCACAATTTTACACGTTTTTATGCGTTTTTTAAAATAAATAAAATACGCTGTAAATCCTTTTCTATCAAGGATTTATAGCGTATTTACGTTTTTACACATTTTCTCAAAAGTGCCCCAAACAGGATTCGAACCTGTACATGGAAAACCATACAACGACCTGAACGTTGCGCGTCTGCCAATTCCGCCACTGGGGCATCGTTATTAATGAAATAACAACAATCTTATTATACTGGAATTTTATTGAATTACAAGTCCTATTTACCTTTAATAAATTGAATCATTGTACCATAACCAGTTAAAACTAGGAACTTGGGGGCAACCTGAACGTTAGCTACATTAGTATTAAAACGAACTCCGACAATTCCATCAGCTTTCTTCTCGGCTGCCCGTTCTCGTAATTTCTGCTGAACCTCACTAAATAGCTGATCCAAAGATTCAAATGAGTCAATCGCATCACTTGGCAGCATTAAATGAGCTGTCGCATTAACAACTCCCAGGACTTTATGTGCCTGTGGATAATCTTCTGTTGAAAGAAACATTTCATTCACCTCCTTATTTATTATACCAAACTAACAAAAAGGCTTTAACGCTCAGTAATTCTAAACGTTAAAGCCTTATTTGTGTTTATGAGGGGACCAACCTATTAGTTTCTGTTGGCCACTTCCTCATAATATCTACGGAAGGAATCTTGCCACTTTGCACTGGAACTTTATTACTAAATACAAACTTTTGATTCTAATCTTCCGCAAAGTCGCTTTTATTCGTTACCGTTCAAATAGCGCACCCTGGTAACCACAATTTAAATCAAGATCTTTCAGGTTACTCTTACGTTGCTTCTAGTCTACTCCTTAACTTCCTTCGACTCTATTGGAACGGGAGACTCAATATTTTATGTCTCTTTATCCTTCCTCACCAATAATATACCACCTTTAGTAACCGCTTTCAAGAGTTAATTAAATACTTGTGATAGCATTAAAAACATTGCAACTAAATTGTTTAAACCGTGCAGTAGCATTGAGTTTCGAATGTCCTCACTCTTTCGATAAACGTACGCTAATGTCATCCCCAGCATACAATACAAGAGGAAACTAATAATATTCGTGCTAACATGGCCAGCGGAAAAAACAATGCCAGATAAAATCACCTTTGGCCAGAACGTATTGGGTTTAAAGAAAAGATTCATTAATACCCCACGAAAAATTAGCTCTTCCGCTATCGGAGTCAAAACCACCGCGGAAATTGCAAATACAACTGTTACTAATGGATTATGGCCCAAAATCGTCATTAAACTTTGATTATTCGCTGTTTCTGTCTGGTGATAGATTAAAATATTCAACACACCAAGAATAAACTCTCCTCCTAAAATAAAGAGGTACCCACCAAGGATTAATTTCCAATCAATTCTTTTTCTAATCGGCAGCTGGTTATAGCGGTGGTACGTTTGCCGAGACCATACGATAATAAAACCGAACAGCAGAAGGAAAAGAAGAACTAATCCAATGGTTTTAACGGTTACCTTGTTGCTTCGATTAGCAATTTGCATTGCAATCGGTGGTAACTCAATACACAAGAAAAAGGCTGCCATTAAACAGTAGCGCTTAATAAGAGAAAAAATTTCACTCATTTTTGTTGCTCCTTCTTTTGTTCTTGAAGGTGCTTTTGTTTTCGTTGTTGGTAACTCCATTTCGCGGTTACCTTCGTTACCATTAAGTTAGCAACTACAAATCCTAAAATCCATAAAATATACATCGACCAGCCGGAAATTACTTTGCCAATCGTTAATGCCACTAAAATTGCAAAAATAATTAATGGGGGCAATACTACTTTTAAAATTAATTCTGCTTTCACCTTTTAATCCTCCATCGTCTTGTTTAAAATTTCTTTTCAGTTACATAGCACTCTAATCCTGGTGAAAAACATCTTCCAAGATTTGCTTAGTTGTTGCCATCTGTGTTCCTCGAGAACGGACATAATCGATCTGTGAAATAAGAATATCATAACTCCACATCGAAGACAGATCTTTCTCATTAAAATAGTGAAGATTTAACGTAATCTCATTTAAATCATGAATCATCCCCGAAAAGTCATCTATTCCTTGGTATTGTTTTGTTCCGATAACCACCGGCAATTGGTTGTCAGCCGAATCTTTTAATATGTTCATGAGAATGTTTCCGCTTGTTATTTCTGGGTGCTCATCAATAAACTGTTGAACTTGCCAAATATCGAAATAGTGGTATTCATGAGCTACTTTAGTTTTTTCAGAAACAGTTGTTAGGTAATCTGTTTGATCATTGACAGTGATAATGCTATCAAGACGAATTGCAATTAAGCCGTTGATTTTCCCATCCCAATCAATACTGATCATCAAGCAAAAATAATTATCAATGCCTACTACAAAGCCAACATTAAAATAATCATCATTTTTGATATTATGCACTTCAATCAATTTTCCCTGTTGCTTAGCAATGGTTAATTGAATTTTAACATCTTGCTTATCTGATTCTCTCAAGTATTTGCCTCCTAATTGTCATTTGATTAGTCAAATAAAAATTTACAAAAAATAGTCTACCAAGAATCATCAAGAAAATTCAATTCTTAAGTAGGTATAAACCGATAAGTGATTGTCCTCTTCATACAAAATATATCAAAAATTGAATAGGAATCCCCAATATTTTGTAGTAAGATAATGCCTGTGTTTAAAATTATAGTAAAGAGGGGCCATTATGGTGATAATTACTGCAGGAATGATTGGGGTTGGCAAAACTACCTTAACTGGTAAAATTGCAGAACATTTAAATACAAAAGCTTACTATGAGCCGGTTGGTGAAAATCCAGTATTACCACTTTATTATGCAAATCCAAAACAATACGGATTCTTATTGCAAATCTACTTTCTTAACAAACGGTTTTCAATGATCAAACAAGCATTATCCGATGATAATAATGTTTTAGATCGTTCCATCTACGAAGACGCATTATTTACTCGTGAAAATAACGCAGAAGGAAACATTAGCGATACAGAATTAGAGGTCTACCTTAAACTATTAGATAACATGATGGCTGATCTTAATCGGCTACCAAAAAAAGCACCTGACTTAATGGTTTATTCTGAAACAGATTTCGAAACAATTCTTTATCGTATTAAAAAGCGCGGTCGGGATTATGAACAAATCGATAAGAATCCTGAATTAAAAGATTATTACTACAAAATGTGGAATGCCTATAAAGACTGGTATCGCGATTACGATGCCAGTCCAAAAATGAAAATCGATCTGGAAAAGTACGATCTGGAAGATCCACAAAATGTTAAAACTGTTCTTGGTTTGATTGATGATCGATTAAAAGATATTCGCAACTAATAGAAAGTTTGATAATTAGTAATAGCTTAGCTCACGTTGATCCATTCAAAGAATTAACGTTAGCTAAGTTATTTTTATTTAGTGTTTCCTGGAATAATGAATAACATCCTGTAAATAATTATGTTTATGATTAATTTGGGCTAAGAATGGCTGATCATGAATAAAATTTCGACCATTTTCTAAATGACGTAAATACATTTCCTTGTATGGTAAATCATCATTTAACGCACGTTTCTGTTCAGCTTGGCGATCCCACTCTACTCTACGGTAATCAAGATCAGCAATTCCTGCATCGTCAATTGTCAGCAATAAATATCGAGCACGAAGATTATTCTGGTGAACATTCCATCCATCATAAGGTTCACCAACAGATCCAGGATTAAGGATTAACTGTTCTTGACTAGTATACCGATATAATTGGTGATGTACATGGGCATAAATTCCAACATCATAATCTCCAGACAAAGGCATAATTTGATCCATTTGTTGCTGATCGTTTGTTGGGAACAAACCTTGTCCAGCATTATTTTTAGGAAGATTATGACTTAAAGTAATATGCAATGCATCAACCTGTGTATCAGTCGTTATCGGCCATTTTTTTATTTGATCAATAATTCTAGACCCAACCCGACTACCAATATATTCGCCAACTCGCGAAATCATAATTTTAGTCTCATCATCGTAAGAATGCTGACCATCATAAGCTTGCACCAAATCATCATCCCAGTTTCCCCGAAGACAAATTGATGGATTTAATGACTTTAGTATCCGCCAAATATCTGTTGCTCCTGGTCCTGGCATGAATAGATCACCTAGAAACCAACATTCATTTACATCTTGCTTGCTAATATCATTTTGAACTGCTTTTAGAGCCGTATAATTACCATGAACATCTGCAATAATTGCAATTCGTCGTTCCATACTTATCATCACTTTTCAATTTATTATTACAATTTCAGTATAATTAATCCAAATTTAGATTCAATTCAGTAAATTTAACTAAAATTTTTAGGCAATCGTTTGCACAAATAGTAAATCAAAAGAGAACTTATGAATGTTTTAATATAATTTAATAGCCAAATTGACAGCGCTTTCTTTATTTTCTATTCTAAGGCTGACTCATCTAAAAATAAGTGAGTTAATTCATTTGAAAGAAGGGTTAGCCATGGTTAATTGGTTACTACCAAGTGCACCAGCTGACAAATTAATACCGAAAGAGCAACGACATAGTGCTTTTATTAAGTACCGAACTAGAATTTTAGTTAGCACTATTCTGGCTTATGCAAGCTACTACATTGTCAAATCAAACTTTACTCTTTCATCACCATATCTGACAAAAGACGTTGGTTTAACGACAGCCGATATTGGACTTGTTTTATCAGCCCTCGCAATTTCATATGGGATTGGTAAATTCTTTATGGGGTTACTTGCCGATCGTCTAAATCCCCGCTATTTTGTTGGTGTTGGCTTAATCTTATCTGCAATTTTTAATACTTTTTTTGGCTACACACGCAATTTATGGGTAATGGTTCTATTGATGATTGGTGTCGGTGTAACTCAAGGAATCGGTGCTCCTTGCTGCCAAAAATCATTAGCAACATGGTTTGATGAGCATCAACTTGGCACAGCAACAAGTACATGGAACATTTCACATAATATTGGTTCGGGAACTGCATCATTAATTGTTGCTGGAACTGTTGGGGCTTTTGGAGCAGCTAATATTCATAACATTTTCTTAATTCCCTCGTTAATTTCCATTGTAATGGCATTAATTGTTATGGCATTAGGTGTTGATACACCTGAATCAGTCGGCCTACCAAAAGTTAATAAGAACAAAGAAAAGAATATTAAGCATAAAACCTCCTGGGGTGCTTTCCGAGATAACATTATGAAGAACCCGATTGTTTGGGCGCTTTGTATCATGAATGCTTTTTCGTACATCTTACGTTACGGAATTGAAAACTGGATTCCTATTTATCTTTCGACCTCGAAGGGCTTCTCCTAAGTTGCTACTAACTCAGCATTTACCATTTTCGAATATGCCGCAATCCCTGGAACAATTCTTCTGGGATTACTATCAGACAAAGTTTTAAATGGTCGTCGTGTTCCAATAATGTTGTTTACTTCAACCATTATTCTAATTTTAATTCCATTCTATGCCCTATCCCAAAGTATTGTAATCGTTGATATTATTTTAGGAATTTTAGGGATTTGTATTTATGGTCAGCAGGTCTTAATTGGAATCGTAATTATGGACGCATTACCAGTAGAATCAGTTGCCTCAGGAATTGGTTTGTCTGGGTTCTTCGGCTATGCTTTTGGTGAAGTCATTGCATCATATGGAATTGGTTCCATCGTTGGCAAAACCAGCTGGAATGCTGGATTTGGAATCGTTGCCGTTTCCTCAATTATTTGTATTATCTTTTTCGTTTTCCTTTTGAAGAAATACCACAATACATTATAATAACCTACATATTGAGGCTGAGAAAAAGCGAAACGTTTTTTCTTAGCCTCTAACTATTACCAGTAATTTCCGAAATCACCGAGCTTAGTCGTGAAAATCAAGCACTGATAAGTTAGAATTTGACCATCCCTCTTTTCTAACTCACAAGAAGCTTCTTTAAACCAGTAATCGCTCCAGCCGATGCGGCACCACCAATAACTGAAACAACTGGTGAAAATTTTTTATGTTTTGAAATTGTCCGTTGGTGAGTATTCCTTAAGTGAGGTTTTCGAGGCATTCTTAATTGTTGCCTATTCATGGTTTGCGCCTGATCATTCCCGTCCTTTTTCGGGTCATCATACCTTGTTAGTCGATAACTATCAATAATTTGATTCAGCTTCTTATCATAACCAAGATCTGTCGCATACCGGCCGACAAGTGCATGAGTTGCTTCACGGTAGCTTTTTGTAACTGAACGGTGCACTTCTCTATACAAGGGTTGCTGAAGCGTCTTAGCATAGTCTTGTAAGGATTGCTTGTTACTAGTATACGAACGAAAAACATCCTGAATCTGTGTTGATTGAGAGCCAACGAATTCTGTCGTTGGCTTTAGTACACCACGTCCATTATATTTTCCCTTTACACCAAATAAATTATGATGCGGTGCTAGGCTAAGTTCACTCGTTCCCCAACTACTTTCTAATGCAGCCTGTGCAATAATAATGGATGGGTAGAGGTCATAATCCTTACCAATTTGTCGTGCATCATCAGCAATCTGATTAATAAAACGTGCTTGGTTCGGTAATGGCTGCTTGGGTAAATACTTTTTCTGATCAACTGGTTGGTCAGAGAGAGTATTTTCTTTTAATCCTGTTTTTACCTGAACTCGTGTTTTTGCCTCTTCAATTCCTCGTTGGTAAGCAGCTTGCTCAACGTGATCACTAAATGCACGGGTTCTTCCTTTTTCCTGATCCGCTACTCCTAACTGAAATGCCTGACAATATTTCTGTGTTGCATTATGAAACTGAAGTAAAAATTCACGCGTATACTCATCACCATGACTTCTTAGCACTCGCACGTCTACCAATTCTTGGTTAATTACCGCAATCTCAGCAGCATTTCGTGCGTCGTCCTGTTGATTAGCAAGACCAGGTAACGCTGTATTAAGCGAAACCAACATTACAACTGTTCCTAAAATTACCTTATCATTCATCTATTTCACTCCCGTATTAGTCCTCTAAATAATCAATACGGAATAAATTTTGCTTTGCACCTTTAAAGTTAAAAATTATTTGAGTATATACAAATTTCCAGTAACTAATAAAGGATTAGTAATATTTCTTTATCGAACATCACTAATCCTTTATATTCTCATTAGTAAATTATTACTGGTTCATTAACTTCAAGGCTATTATATGCCCCAGCAGCATCGCTTGGGTGCATGTTAGCACAACCATTTGAACCATCATTTAAATAAGCAGTTTTAGACCAATTATGCCGCCATGAAGCATCATGGAAGCCACAACCACTATCGGTAAATTGAGCCCAGTATTGAACCTTGCTGCTATATTTAGAACCATTGTCGCTCGTCCCCTTTAGTACTGAAGGAGATTGCTTATACATGATATACCAGACTCCCTTAGGTGTTTGGTCAGCCTTATTACTCATCTTTCCGGTAACAACGTCGACATCGTCTACACACTTACCGTTTTTATAGAACCAGGCGTGTTGGTCAGCAATTGAAATAACAGCATAGGTATTACCAATACCATCGTTTTCTGTTACCCCATAACCAGTCCCACGACGATTATAACCAATTCCATAAATATCTGCCTTAGCATCTACAGAAGATTTGCCATTTGCAATTGCATTAGCTAAAGATTTGCCGGCACGTTCAGCACTTATCTTCCATCCGTAACTACCATCCCTTGCAGTAGTTATCTCCTTACCATCAGGAGTCTTGAATTTAAATGCTTTACCTAGCGTTGCTTGCTTTTTATTAATCTGCTTAATCTTCTTATCTATAACAGACGTATTAAAGTGATATTGGCCATCTTTATAGGTAGCACTCGTAATCACGTCACCCGTTGTTAAGTGGTAAGTCTGCTTTTCAACTTTATAGTTAACCTTTTTCCCGTTAGCTTTTGCAACTGCTTCTTTTCGTTTTGCACAGGTTTGCTATTTGGCGAAAGTGGTTGTTGTTGCTTAGCGGTAAGATAAATCTTACTGTTAGTTGCCTGAGAACTTAATTGGTGAAGAATCCGTTGCTCATCAATCTTGGTTCCCTTTTGTCCCTTATGAACTGTCACCTTACCGTCACGAAGTTCAGCGTAAGCATCTACCGGAGCTTGTCGTCCCCGATTTTCTCGTTGAAGAATTGACTGAACGGTTGCTTTTTTTGTTTCATACTGACTGAGATCCCGTCTACTAGGCTTTACCTCTAAAGAATAAGCCTTTCGGGAAGGAAAGAGTGTAAACTGCTCATGAAATACTTTTTTGATCTTGCCTTCATCTGCTAATGTAAATGCTGAGTCAGTATCAGAACCATCATAAATTAAATCGTCATTTAAATAAACCTGATTCTGATTTTTCGTTGATTTGACCTTCTTTAGGGCTTGCTTAGTAGTTAACCCACCAACATTAATCCCATTGATAGTAACATTCTTGTTAAAATGATGTGCTTGGTGCCACCAATTAATTCCAAGAACAATTACTAATAATGCAATAATTACTAATAGCCAGTGCTTCAATTGAAAACGCATTGAAAAATACTCCTCACGTCGAATCAGTAATAGCAAAGTATCGACTGTCATATTTTACCACGATCTAGTAAAATTAGCATGCTTTATCGAACGTATGTTATCAAAAATACAGAATTATTAGTTCTATAATAATAAATTTTTACTAAATCATCATTTTACTATAAAAGAAAAACTTCTGGGATTAGGAAATACCTGATCCCAGAAGTCTTCTGAATTAGTAGTTAAATTTCAGGATAACTACTTTCCTTAATATCTAATTTTTTATTTTCTAAGTCAGTTTTAACTACTGTCACGTCACATGGAGCAATCCTAACAGTATAAGCCGCAGTTGAACCAACAATTAGGCGACCAATCGCATTTAACCCGGTAGCGCCAATTACAATTAAATCGATTTGGTTATCCTTTGGGTACTTCTCAGCTAATTCTACCTTAGCATTCCCAATTTCAACATCGGTATGAACTTCTTTTACCCCGGCATCCTCAGCCTTTTGCTTATTTTCAGCTAACCGTTTGTTCATCTCTTGAATAGCAGAATCATAAATGCTCTTATCAACAAAGCCAAAACCACTTGGGCTTGTTGTTGGGTAGCGTTCACCATTAATTACACTAAGTAAGTACAACGCCGCGTCATTTTGCTTTGCAATATCAACAGCCTTTGAAAAGGCCATTTCTGATTGCTTTGAACCGTCAATTCCGACAAGGATCTTTTGATAACTCATATTGACACCTCCAGAAATTCTTCTACCATTAATCTTATTTTACCATATTGCTTTAGTAGCGATTAATCTGTTACCAGGTTATTAATTGCTTGCATGTAAATTGCCATTGAAGTAATTAAATCGTTAACAGGCTGAAATTCATTTGCTTGATGCATTGTATTTGGTGTATTAGGCATAAGAGCACCAAAAGCAACACCACGCTTCATTAGCCGGCCATAAGTTCCGCCACCAACTACTTCAGGCTTAGCATTTTGGTCACCACTAATATCAATATATGCTTCCATTAATGTCTTAACAATTGGATCATCAGGATCAACATAGTGTGGTAGTTGGCCGTCACCTTGATTAACAGTGATGGCTAGTGACTTGGTTATCTTTTCAACCTTGGCTTGAATTTCATCTGGAGTAATTCCCTTTGGATAGCGGAAATTCATGTTAATTTGACCGCCATTCTCTTCATCATAATTTAAAATTCCAGCGTTCATCGTTAATTCGCCCATTACAGCATCGGTAAATGAACAATCAAACTTCTCCATTCTCGTATCAAGGTGAAGATACTTAGCAAGAAAACTAATGAAGCTAGCAGCGCCACCAGCAAAATCATACTTATCCAGGAAGGAAGCCAGGTACGTCCCAGCATTAATTCCCTTTTCCGGTTCCATCCCATGAGCGGCCTTCCCAATCACTGTCAATTTTAAGCCATCCATTGTTTCTTTGCTTTTACCAGTTACTGGATTGTTTTCGATAAATTGTCCAAATTCACTCATTACCTGCTCTTTATCTGGCACTGTGATCTCAGCAACTGCCTCACGAGGAACCATGTTGAACCGTAAGCCAGATTGGAAACTCTTAAGCTGAGCCTTACCGCCATTACCTGCAGGAACATTAAGAAGCAACGAGAATTGACCTTTTTCACCGTTAATTACCGGAAATTCCGCATCCGGTGAGAAACCCATTGTTGATGCTGGTTCAACGTCGAAGTAGCGGTGCATCCCCGCCCAATTACTTTCCTCGTCCGTTCCCACAATAAAGCGGACCTTTTTATTGAACTTAACTCCCTGATCCTTCAAATATTTAAGAGCGTAGTAGCAAGCCATTCCGGGACCCTTATCGTCAGAAGCGCCCCGAGCATATAAATTACCGTCCTTAATAACGGGATCAAATGGATCGGTATCCCAACCTTTCCCCGCAGGCATCACATCAAGGTGAGCCAGAATTGCTAAGGTTTCATCACCCTCACCCCATTCTGCATATCCGACAAGATTATCAATATTCTTTGTCCGGAAGCCATCATTCTTTGCCATCTTCAAAAATTCTTGCAAAGCTTTCGCTGGCATCGGTCCTAATGGATATTCATCCGTAGCTGCACCATCATCACGAACACTTGGAATCTTCAACAGGTTAGTTAAATCCTTAAGGTAGCTTTCTTCCTGACTTTGTGCTGCTTTCATCCAATCCGTCATTTTATCAACCTCCGTTAATCTTTTCGTTAAAATAATGATACCATGAAAGTAGTCGTTTTCAGTTTGAAAGCACTTGATATAAAGGAGCATTAAAATGAAAAAATTAACTGATCAAATCCTGTTTGACGTTATTAAGCCACGTCCTAACGATAGTTTTAAAGGGACATACGGGAAGGTAACCTTAGTTGGTGGTAACCGTAACTTTGGCGGAGCAATTATTATGGCATCCACGGCTGCTGTATGCTCTGGTGCCGGACTAGTTACCACTGCTACCGATCCTAGTAATTCGGGAGCTCTCCATTCACAACTGCCAGAAGCAATGTTTGCTGATTTTAATAATGCTGACCAACTAGCATCCTTAGTTGAACCTGCTACAACGGTGGTCGTTGGTCCAGGTCTTGGGGATGATCAAACCAGCCTAGCAATTCTTAAGAATGTGTTTGATCATACTAACGAAAAGCAAAACGTTATTATTGACGGTTCTGCAATTACCCTAATGGCGCGAGAAGACCTCGCTCAACCAAAAGGAAATATTACCTATACCCCGCACCAGATGGAATGGCAGCGTCTTTCAGGAATTAAAATTGCAGAACAAAGTGAAGAACGAAATCGAGAAGCACAGGCAAAGTTAAACGCTACCGTTGTTCTGAAAAAACACCATACAGAAATTTATACTAACGATGATGTTTACCAATTAACAATTGGTACTCCTGCTCAAGCTGTTGGCGGCATGGGCGACACGCTTGCCGGAATGGTTGGTGGTTTTACTGCCGAATTCTCTAAGACCCCATTAAAGGCAGTTTTAGCCGCTGTCTATGCTCATAGTGCGGTTGCTGAACAGATTGCCAAAAACCAATACATCGTTCTTCCGCACCAAATTAGTCGGTCCTTACCATCATTTATGAAGAAAATGGAGGGTGGCCAAACTGAGCACCAAATTGGTTTCCTGAGCTAATCACTTTTACATTTGAATTTAAAAACTGAAGAGACAGGGAAAAGCGGAATTTTCCCTGTCTCTTACTATTACTAGTAATTTCCAGTTTTCTTTAATTTTACATCAACTCATATGGAATATTTGTCGTAATCTTTGTGCTCGGCTGCCAAGCAACTTATCCGCAAGACGGAAGTGGAGCGATAGGTAACCATAGACACCTGCACCAACAATAACGCCAATTACTAGTGTGAAGAAAGCAGTGTAACGCCCATAAGGACTAATAAATAATCCTAATAAAAGCATTACTCCCTTAGTAGCAACCAACATAACAAGTGAGTATGCCAAGATTTGGTTGGTTGGCAGCGCCATCTGTTCGAAGTTTAACCGGAATTCCTGATTAAATGAATGGATAATAAGGTAATTAATAACCATCATCGCAATTCCAGTAGCCAGCAATGGTCCTAAGCCCTGCGCAATCCAGATACATGGAAATTGAATTACTAACTTAATTAATAACCCAATTCCTAAGTACTTCATCATTCGGCGATTCTCAGAAATCCCCTGCATCATTGCTGCTGCAACCGTATATAAGCCTAACGGAATAGAGATGAAAGCAGCAAATTCCAGGACGATTACCCCCGCATGATTATACCGATAAAAGACAGTGTATACCTGTTGGGCAACTGCATATAAGCCAAGAACAGCCGGAATCATGACAAAATAAAAGAGCATTAGGACATTCTCAATTTGGTTTCTCATCCCCGCATGATCATTTCTTGCCCGTGCCATCGCTAATAACGGAATGGCAGTAACCGCTAAGGCGTTTGCTAAGGCAATAATAATCATATAAAGTTTATTGGCATTAAACGCAAACAAGGCGTATAAAACATCAATTTGATACTTAGAAAAATGCCCGACTAATGGCATCATCCGCTTAAAACTATACTGATCAACTATTTGGAAAAGATTAATCCCTGATTCAATAATGATAAATGGAATTGATTGATAAACAATCTTCAAGATTAGTTCAGTCGTTGATACTTCAGTAACTGGCTGTTCAATAGTACCGGTTCCACGCATAACTCCCCGATACTTCAGCCATGCCAAGAAGAGAACAACACAAGCACCAATTGCACCAATAAAGGCAGCGAATGTTGACTGGCTAACCGCTGCAACCCAACTGCCTTTTTGAATCTTCATGATTAGGTAAGTAGCACCTAACATGTAAATTATCCGAAAGAGCTGTTCCACAAACTGGGAAATTGCAGAGGGAGCCATCATACTATACCCTTGAAAAATCCCCCGACTAATTGCCATTAACGGAATAATGAAAATTGCCCAAGCCAACGACCGCAATACGGGGATTAAGTTCGTATCGCCATTGTAAACGATTGGCCATGAAGCAATATACATCATAATGGTACCGCAAATAACTCCCGATGCGAGCGCCATGTACAATGCCGATCGATTCAATTTTTGGCTTACCCCGTACTCATTTAATCCATTATAGTGAGCAACCAGTTTGGAAATTGCTGAAGGGATCCCTGCAGTTGAGATGGTAATAAAGAGGCTATAAATATTATATCCTTGAGCGTACAAGGCATTTGCTTCATCACTGTACGCCCCTAACCAGGTAACCCAGGGAATAATATAAATCGCCCCAAGAATGCGCGAAGTAATATTCCCCGCCGTCATCCATGCCGAACCATTCAGCATTTTTGAACGAGCAGTATCCTTTTGTTGTCCTTCACTCATAACTTTTAAATCCTACCTTTTACTTTTTAAAATCAATACTAATCATTCTATCCTTAATGGAGCATTGTCGCAAATTATTTTAAGAAATCTTTGCTAATACTGCTCCAAATCAACTGTTACCATTTTTACCACTGCTCCTGGATGAGCTGCTTGCACCTCAGCTAATTCACTGACTTGCGGAGCCTTTTCAAAATGGCCTAACTTATCGTTTAATGTAATGGCTAACCCTAGCTTAGCGAACTCCATTGCTTTTTCCATATTCTTCCCTTGAGTAAATGCTTCAGGTAGATCCGGAAAATCAACTTCAATCTGATTATTTTTTTGTTGAAAAATTGCGGGATAACTAACAATTTCCATTTTGATTCCTCACTTTTTCTTTTTGAAACAACCAATATTTTACCACGAACAAAAGGAAGCTGGGAATTAACCCATTTAAGAGCCTGGTGGGCTAACCTAGAACGATGAATGATGATGAAATCATCAGAGTCGTTCGTAGTTAGACTCGAAGGCTCGGGTTAATTCCCGCGATTAGACTCAGTAAATTTTAAAATTACTGGTAATAGTAAGAGCCTGGGAAAAAATTTTGTTTTTTCCCAGGCTCTTTATCATTTTCTATTTAGCAACGATATTTACGATCTTGTTTGGAACAACAATGACCTTCTTAATATCCTTGCCATCCGTAAACTTTTGAACGTGTTCATCAGCAAGAGCTAACTTTTGTGCTTCTTCACGATCAATATTCTTTGCCATCTTAATCTTTGAACGAAGCTTCCCGTTAACTTGAATAATCATCTCAACTTCGTCTTCTTCCAATGCCTTTGGATCATATGTTGGCCATGGTTGATAGGCAATTGTATCACTAACGTTGAAGTGACTCCATAATTCTTCGGCAACGTGCGGTACCACTGGTGAAATCATCTTAATAAAGCCTTCCATGTATTCGACAGGAAGATCATCAGCCTTAAACGCTTCATTAACGAAGACCATTAATTGAGAAATGGCTGTATTGAAGTGCATCCGTTCGTAGTCTTCAGTAACCTTCTTAACGGTCTGGTTATAAACCTTAGTCAGCTTACCATCATTAAAGTTAGAAACCCGGTCACGAAGGTGATTATTTTCATCCATCAATAACCGCCATACACGTTGAATCCACTTGTATGAACCGTGAAGTCCTTCTTCATCCCACGGAACGGATTCGGTCAATGGTCCCATAAACATTTCGTAAAGACGAAGGGTATCCGCACCATATTTTTCAACAATATCGTCTGGGTTAACAACATTTCCTTTAGACTTGGACATCTTTTCATGGTTAGATCCCAGAATCATTCCTTGGTTAACCAACTTCATAAATGGTTCCTTAGTTGGTACAAGTCCCAAATCGTATAAGACCTTATGCCAGAAGCGCGCATAAAGAAGGTGAAGGACAGCATGTTCCGCCCCGCCAACATACAGATCTACTGGAGACCAGTAATCTAATGCTTCTTTTGAGGCAAATTCCTTACTGTTGTGTGGATCGGTATACCGGAGCCAGTACCATGATGAACCAGCCCATTGTGGCATTGTATTTGTTTCTCGTAACCCATGCCGACCCTGATCATCATAAACATTGACCCAGTCCTTAACGTTCGCTAACGGACTTTCACCAGTACCAGATGGTTCAATATTATCAGTATCAGGCAGCTTCAATGGTAATTCATCTTCTGGAACTAAGGTAGTCCGACCATCATCCCAGTGAATTACTGGGATCGGTTCACCCCAGTAGCGTTGCCGACTAAAGATCCAATCCCGAAGACGGTAATTGACCTTCTTGTGACCAGCATTATGCTCATCAAGCCATTCAATCATTTTTTTCTTGGCATCTGCAATGTTCAAGCCATCCAAGAAACCAGAATTAATGTGCTTGCCATCTCCGTCAAAGGCACCTTCTGAAAGATCAGCACCTTCCATAATTGGCTTAATTGGCAAATCAAACTTCTTAGCAAAGTCATAGTCACGTTGATCACCAGATGGAACTGCCATTACAGCACCTGTACCATATGATGCTAGGACATAGTCACTAATCCAAATTGGTAACTTCTCACCATTAACCGGATTGATAACGTATGAACCAGTGAATACCCCAGTCTTATCCTTGTTCAGATCGGTCCGTTCAAGATCAGACCGCCGAGAAGCTTCTTCTTGGTACTTCTTAACTGCTTCCTTATTTTCAGGAGTAGTTAACTGGTCAACCAGCTCTTGTTCAGGAGCAAGAACAACATATGATGCACCAAACAATGTATCTGCACGGGTAGTAAAGACCTCAATCTTAGTATCTTCATCTCCCGCAACTGGGAAGTAAACAGAAGCCCCTTCTGACCGACCGATCCAGTTACGTTGCATCTCCTTAACGCTTTCTGGCCAGTCAACAAGATCCAAATCATCAATTAAGCGGTCTGCATAGGCAGTAATTTTCAAGACCCACTGCTTCATTGGCTTCCGATAAACTGGGTAGCCACCACGCTTTGTCTTACCGTCTTCAACTTCTTCGTTAGCAACAACGGTTCCACCCATAAAATCAGGTGCCCAGTTAACCATAATTTCGCTTTCGTAAGCTAAACCCTTCTTATAGAGTTGTTCAAAAATCCATTGAGTCCACTTGTAGTATTCTGGATCAGTCGTGTTAACTTCCCGATCCCAATCATATGAAAAACCAAGTGATTGGATTTGGTTACGAAAATGATCAATGTTTTGGTTAGTAAAGCTCTTGGGATTATGACCGGTCTTCAGTGCGTATTGCTCTGCGGGAAGACCGAATGCGTCCCAGCCCATTGGGTGCAAAACATTGTATCCTTGCATCCGCTTCATTCGTGACATCACATCAGTCGCGGTATAACCTTCTGGGTGACCAACGTGAAGTCCTTGTCCAGATGGGTAAGGGAACATATCCAAGGCATAGTATTCCTTTTGATCCTTGTTTAAGTTAGCCTTAAATGTCTCATTCTTTTTCCAGAATCGTTGCCACTTGTTTTCAATGGCAGTGTGATCGTAAGCCATATCTTTCTCTCCTTTTATTTGCATAATTCTTCTGTTTGATCGTAATAAAAAAGCCCCGTAGAAAACTATTCTACGAGACGAATTTACTCCGCGGTACCACCCGAATTTCCACGGTTAACATAACCATGACACTTCACGCCATAACGCGGCAGACGTTATTACCTACTCGCTTTCAGTAATAATCTTTTTGGACGAGTTCATTATTAGTAATCCTCGTGTTTACAGCACCACACGATCTCTGAAGAATTAACTAACAGTTACTATTTCCAATTCGATCAAATATTTAATGATATTCTAACAACCAGCATTCGTAAATGCAAGCATCAAACTAGCCAAGAACCTTCTTTAGTTCTTCAACCTTATCCAGTTGTTCCCATGGTAGCTCAACATCAGTCCGACCAAAATGACCATAAGCCGCAGTTGGTTCATAAATTGGACGCTTAAGATTAAGCATCTTAATAATTCCCGCTGGGCGAAGATCAAATACCTTACGAACCGCAGCAATTAAGTCTGCTTCACTCCGGGTCCCAGTACCATAAGTATCAATTGAAATTGATACTGGTTCAGCGACCCCAATAGCGTAGGCAACTTGAATTTCAAGCTTCTTTGCATAGCCAGCAGCCACTAAATTCTTAGCAATATAGCGCGCAGCATAACTAGCTGACCGGTCAACCTTGGTAGCATCCTTACCGGAGAAAGCACCACCACCATGATGGGCAGCACCACCATAAGTATCGACAATGATCTTTCGACCGGTTAGACCAGCATCCCCTTGAGGACCACCGATAACAAAACGACCGGTTGGGTTAATGAAGTACTTAGTTTGGTCATCAAGATATTCTGCAGGAATAACAGCCTTAATGACTTGCTCCATAACATCCTTTTTAATTTGATCAAGTGAAACTTCTGGATCGTGTTGTGTACTCAACACAACAGTATCAACCCGCAAAGGTTTATCGTTTTCGTCATATTCAACAGTGACTTCAGCCTTAGCATCTGGACGGAGGTAAGGAATAGTATTATCTTTACGAAGCTTAGCAATCCGTTGCATTAACTTATGACTAAGCATCAAAGTTAACGGCATGTATTCTGGTGTCTCATCAGTTGCGTAACCAAACATTAATCCTTGATCACCGGCACCAATTTGATCAAGCGGATCAGCATCCCCTTCACGAGTTTCCAGAGAATCGTCAACCCCTTGTGCAATATCCGGTGACTGCTCATCGATTGCAGTAATTACTGCACAGTTGTCAGCATCAAAGCCATACTTACCATCTGTATAACCGATCCGCCGAATTGTGTCACGAACAACCTTTTGAATATTAACGTATGCCTTAGTTGAAACTTCGCCAAAAACCAATACAAGTCCGGTCGTAACAGAAGTCTCAATAGCGACCCGTGAATCAGGATCTTGTTCAAGCATTGCGTCTAAAATAGCATCACTAATTTGATCAGCAATCTTATCAGGATGCCCCTCAGAAACAGATTCTGAAGTAAATAAATGTTTTTCTACCATGTGTATTAATTCCCCCATATGCAAGTTGCAATTGAAACATTCAGTGGTTACAAGGCATCTTCACAGTAATGTGAATCCTATCGGGAATTTGCTTTATAACGAAAACCATCTTAGCATAATTTGCTGACCATATTCAAACATAAATTGACTAATCTTCACGAGCATTAACCATCCCAACAGCGGTCATAAATGAATAAGCTGTTGTCGGCCCAACAAATTGAAAGCCATCCGCCTTCATTTTCCGGGCCATCTTTTTCGATTCAATTGTTTGTGATGGTAGTCGCTTTCCGTTTAACTGTAGCCGCTGAGGCTTAAAGTTAACAAATGACCACACATAGTTATTTAACGTTTCACCATCTGCTAATAATTCTTGAATTACCTTAGCGTTGTTGATCGTCGCCATGATTTTCCGCCGATTACGGATAATCGTTGAGTCGTTCATTAAGCGCTTAAAGTCATCCTGATCAAATACTGCCACCTTAGCTGCATCAAAATTAGCAAACGCCTTTTCAAAGGCAGCCTCGCGTTTCCAAATTGTTGACCATGATAATCCAGATTGAAATAACTCTAATGTCAGCATCTTAAATAGTTCACGATCATCATGTTCAGGAAAGCCCCATTTCGTATCATAATAATTCCGCATTAATTCAGATGCTTCTGCCCACAGCGGTCGTCTCGCTGTCATTTGATCACCCCATTAAAATCTCTCTATATATTCAAAACGAGATAATCAAGCTTTTGCATCTTTTTTAACTGTATTCTTTAAGGCAAGAGCCAAAAAGAGACCAAAAATTTCAACGGCTAACATTGTTAAGAAGACATAATGGTAACCACTAAGGGCCGCACTAAGATTTCCCATTCCGTGACTAAGGTGATGACTAGTTACGGTTGTTAAAATAATTGTTGATACAGCAACTCCGGTAGAACCAAGGACTTGCCGTACTGTTGTTATAACGGCTGTCCCATGAGGAACCAGCTCATTAGGTAAGGAATTAGCCCCTAAAGTAACGGCAGGCATCATCACAAAAGCATTTCCGCCCTCAATAACCATTGCACAAAGGATCATAATCCATAAGCTCATTTGGTTAATCAAGAAGAGACCGGCAAACCAGCCAGCTACAATCATCGTCATCCCCACAAGCATTGTCGGTTTAAAGCCAATTTTGTCGGCTAACTTTCCCGTTAATGGATTAAGAATACTTAACAAGGCAGCCCCAGGAACAAGCGACATTCCCGAAACAAACGGACTAACTTTAAGCACTCCCTGGTAATACAACGGAAAAATAATCGTTGTAACAATCAAGGCAATGTAAGAGATTGAAGTTAGTAAAATTGCTAAATCGTAATTAAAGGTTTTCATTACCCGAAGTTCCAATAGCGGATTCGGTAGCTTTAATTGCCGAACGCAGAACCAAATAATTGCTAAAATACTGACAAGCAAGATTGTGCCACTAATTGTCCAGTTAATTTTCGCCTTACCAATTTGGTTGATTACGTACATTACGCCAATCAAACCGATAGACAAGAAAACAGAAAGCCAGTCAAGGCTACTTTCATGTCTCTTCATAACGTCACGGATAAGTCCTGAACCAGCCATAATAATGATCACAGTAATGATGATCATAAAGAAAATAAACAAGCTCTTCCAAGTAAAGAATTTGAGAATAATTCCGGAAACAATTGGACCGCAAGCTAATGCCGAACCCATTACTAAGCCAGCAATTCCCATTGTCGTTCCCCGAGCTTCTCGCGGCGTTATCTCAAGAAGAACTGATTGGTACGATGGGAACAGAACACCCACAGCAAAGGCCTCCATTGCCCGACCGATCATCATAAACCAGAAACCGGATACTCCCCAACTAGCAGGTGTCAAAATAATCATCAATGAACCAATATCAAACAGGGCTAGTGCACCAATAAACATGGTCTTAAAATTAAGGTTATTCAACATCCATGGGCTAATGGGCATGCTGACACACATGACTAACATGAAGCCAGTTGTTAGCCACTGTACTGTCGAGGCAGAAATTCCAAAAGCGCTCATTAACGTTGGATAAGCTGTCGACAGGGACGATTGACTAATCGACATCGTAAAAGTTCCAATTAATAGTGTAAAAATAAACCAGAACCGGCTATATGGTCGGCCATTTTGATCAATTGACTCTCTCATAAAATCCCCTTCTTTAGAATTATTATTAATAATCAAATTGTATTATAAAGTTTAAAATCACAATTGTAAATGTTATACTTAACGTAAATCAAAGCTCTTAAACTAGTGAGGTGAGTAAATTGGCTGAAGCAGAATTTGATCGAGCAATTGAACAACTTAGAGAAAATCACGTTAGGGTTACTCCCCAACGAAAAACGATTCTAAACTACTTGATTTCGCATCATACCCATCCTAGCGTGGAAATGATCTATGAAGATTTGAAGGATAGTGTTGATAACATTAGCATGGCAACGGTTTATAATACGTTAAAGCTTTTTGTCGATTATAACCTCGTCATCGAATTAAAGAATGGTGACGGCAGTACTCATTATGACTACTTTGGTCATCCTCACTACCACGTTATTTGTGATAATTGTGGTCAAATTACTGACGTGTTTGATCCCCATTTTACAGAAATCAGTAAGGATCTAGCTGCCATGACCAGAGAAAAAACCGGTTATCTCGTCACTGGCAATAATATTGAAGTTCACGGCATTTGTCCTAACTGCCAAAGAAAATTACATTTGAATAGATAAAGAATAGTTATTACCAAAAGAAAAGAGTGTAGTTCAGCAAAGAACTTATCAAAATAAGTTTTTTTATAAGTTTTTTTGTTGAACTACACTCTATTTTTGTTTTCGTGGCTGAGATAGTGAGGCAACTGCTAAAATTGCAAACCAGATTAAAGTAAAAATCAATGCTCCTAGCGTTTGTTTATCAAGACACAAAACGACTAAAACAAACGCTAAAAAGGTTAGTACTAGGTAATCAGTATACGGTGCTCCCGGAACCTTAAAAGACCGTTCTTGGGGATTAGATTGAAGGTACCTTAAATGAGTCACAATTATTGTTGCCCAGATAAAGAGAAAACTCGTCGTGGCAATACTCGAGATAACCGTAAAAACTCCGCCAGGCATTATCAAGTTTAAGATCGCGGCAATAGCAATTACGCCAGCAGAAATAATAACCGCTAGTGCTGGGACAGAATTTCGCGATAATTTGCTAACTAACCTAATTCCTGGCCGGTGCGATGTTGATGTTAGTTCCGCAAGCATCCGCCCCGTCGTATAGAGTGAACTATTGCATGCGGATGCTGCAGCCGTAACAACGACAAAGTTAATTAAACTGGCTGCTCCACGTAAGCCAATATCATTAAAAACCATTACGAAAGGACTCTTTGATGGTGCTAAGCGGTCCCAGGGATAGATACACATAATTACCGCCAATGCGGCAACATAAAATAGCAAGATTTGAAAAGGAATTGCGTTTATTGCCCGGGGAATAACGTGACGTGGATTCTCCGCTTCAGCTGCCGTCATCCCAACCATCTCAATTCCAACAAAAGCGAATACTACCATTTGAAACGAAAGGATGAACCCCTTTGCGCCAGCAGCAAAGAAACCGCCATTATTGAATAAATTCTCCGGTGAAGCAACATAACCACTAGTACTCTTAAAACTAACCAGCATCATACCAATCCCAACAAGAACTAGCAATGCAATTGCCAAAATTTTAATTAATGCAAACCAGAATTGTAATTCACCAAACGCACTAACAGTAATTAAATTAATGCATAAAAGGACAATTAATGTTAGCAACCCCGGTATCCATTGAGGAACGCGAGGAAGCCATAGCTGAAAATACATCCCAATTGCAGTGATTTCTGCCATGGCTAATGCGATCCAGCAAGCCCAATATGCCCATCCCGTAATGAAGCTTACTCGTGGACCAAGGTAAACACGAATTGCATCAACAAATGAGCGGTAATTAAGATCTGACATCAAGAGCTCACCAAGTGCTCGCATAATCCAAAAGCAGATAATTCCGGTAATGATATAAGCTAGTAATATTGCAGGACCTGCAGAGTGAATTGCTTGACCTGATCCTAAAAATAGTCCAGTTCCGATGGTGCCACCAAGTGCCATTAGTTGAATATGGCGACTTTTTAGGCTACGCTTCATTTTATTTTGTGCCAATATGGTTCAATTCTCCTTAAATTTAATTTCTCGTAAAAAACCATTAATAACCTATCGCTTTTTAGATTATTTTATTTGATAATGGTAAATAGTTTATCCGAATTTTTATTATATACCTTTTTTCATGAAAGGAGGGAATGAATTTGTTACACTGGTTTCCATTTTGTGGTTATTTTGTTATCGCACTTGTTTTAGCAATTAATTTTTCTTCGCGTTATCAGCAATTTAGTAAGCGATTAACAATTTTTGCTTTTCTATGTTATTTTGTTATCATCCTTCGTCTCTGCCTAACTCCAGTTACCTTTAGTTTTATTACTGCTAACCGTAATTTACGCTATTTTCACGGAGTACCATACAACCTTCTTCCCTTTCAACAGTTAGATTTAGAATGGTTATTAAATATCATCATGACGATCCCACTAGGTATTTTATTATATCTGGTCAACCGAAAAAATTCTTTTGTTACTATTCTTATTCTCAGCTTTTTGTTTAGTTTCTTTATTGAGGGAAATCAATTTGTCTGTGACTTTCTTTTCCACATTGGTCGAGTAGCGGATATTGATGATATTATTACCAATACCATTGGTGGAATAGTTGGCTTTTATGGACTAAAATTACTTGATCGAGGATTTATTGATAAAATAATCCATCCTTTTTTCCTATCATAGAAAAGTTTGGTAAACTATTACTGATGAGGTGATTATAATGATTTCAAACGAACAAAGGGCTCACGATATTGCTATTGCTTTAGTTCAAGCTAATGGCAAGGACATGAAGCCAATCGAAGCATATCATGAATATATCAACTACCTTCTACCAATTCTTAAAGAGATCGACAAGGATTTTAAGAACGGTATCAAGGAACATATTTAAAAACTAGAGACCGATGAAGCACCTATATCTTTCATCGGTTTTCTTTCTGCTTACAAACATTCTGGAGGTAACATATAGTACAACCATTATTTCTTTTTTTGCGGTATGATTAACTTATCAGAGAAAGGAGCTATGCGCTATGAATAATGTTTCGCATCGGCGGTTCGACTGGTTTAGTTTACTTATTGGAATTCTTTTTATTCTTGGAGGATTTCTCTCGTTTTCACGACCAGATAAAACCTTACATTTATTGTCTGTTATTATTGGAGTTGTCTTCCTTTTTGATGGGATCTTCGAACTAACAATTCGGCGCCGCTTTCTTCGTTCACTCGGTGAGGGCACTGGCTGGATTGTAGTTCTTGGCATATTGAACATCGTCTTAGGAATCATCTTTGTCTTCCATCCCGGCTTCGGCACATTATACATTGCAATTATTTTTGCTATCTGGTTTATTTTGGATTCCATTATGGAATTTTCCGTTGGCCGTCTTTTCAAGGGTGTCAGTGGTGGTTACTACTGGTTAACCATTATCTTTAGTATTCTCGGGGTTATTCTAGGAGCAATCCTCCTCTTTAGTCCTGTTGTTTCCGCTTTAACAGTTGTTTGGATTATTTCTGTTTTCCTAATTATCTTCGGTGTTCTAAAGATTGTTCAAGCTTTTAATTAAACAAAAGAGGTCCTAGCATTCAGCTTTTGAACGCTAGGACCCTTTTCGTTAGTCATCAATTAATCAATTTCAATCCGCGTATCGTCATCACTTTCAGCCTGCTTCTTTGGTAAAACAAGTGAAAGAACACCGTTTTCATAATGAGCAGTAATGTTCTTCCGTTCAACATCTGGCAAACGGTATTGCCGACTCATTTGACCATAACGCCGTTCACTGTGAAGAATGTGACCATTCTTATCTGACTCATCATCAATAGTGTCACGGTGACCAGTAATGGTTAAAATATTATTTGTGTAACTAATATGAATGTCTTTCTTGTCAAAGCCTGGCATATCAATTTTTACTTGATACTGCTTATCATTTTCTTCAATGTCAGTCTTCATGTGATCTTCAACTGGCGTAAAGTCAGAGAAGAAATCATCATTCATTAAGTTCTGCATGTTCATCATGTTATCCAAAAAGTTATTCCGACGTGTTAAATCGTTAGCCATAATAAAGCTTCCTTTCCGTTAACTTGATCTTGATTACATTACCTATCTTAATCACTAGAAGAGAAAGCGCAACTATTTTTAGCACTTTAAGTAAAAGAGTGCTAAAAATAGTTTTACCTTTATTGACCAATTCCTATATGACAAGCTTTAAGGAATTACTACTTCCCCACAAAAATATAAATTTTAATTTAAACATATGAAATAATAATCATATGTTATTCAGATGTATTTATGGAAAAAGAATGGTAGGATCAAATCGTAATTAAATTAAGGAGGGATTTGATGATCACAGTACAATTAGGTCAAACAACTGTACCAGCAATTGGCGTTGGTACGTGGAATATTGGTGAGGAACCAGCAAAACACGGCGAAGAGGTAAAAGCAATTCAAACAGCAATTGATGCAGGAGCAACCGTCATTGATACTGCCGAAATGTATGGTCAGGGACGTTCAGAAAAACTTACCAGTGAAGCAATTAAGCCGTTTGACCGGTCAAAGCTTTATCTCATCGACAAGGTACTACCCCAAAATGCCAGTCATCAACGATTGGAAAAAAGTCTTGATCGGAGTCTTAAGCTAATGCAAACTGATTATTTCGATCTTTACCTACTCCACTGGCGAGGCGGAATCCCCCTTGCAGAAACGGTAGATGAACTAGTTAAGATGCAAACTAAGGGAAAGATTCGTCACTGGGGCGTCTCTAATTTTGATGTTGCTGATTTGGAAGAATTATGGGCACTTCCTCACGGTCGAGAATGCGTTGCTAACGAAGATCTGTATAACCTTGATCGCCGGGGAATTGAATATGACCTTCTCCCTCTGATGCGGGATAATGACTTACCATTAATTGCTTATTCACCGCTTTCTCAAGGAGATCGATTAAGTGGTAATTTAGCAGTCAATCCCCTCCTAAAAGAATTAGCTGCTAATCACCAAGCAACGGTCTACCAGATAATGTTAGCCTGGGTAATCCGTGATCAGCATACCTTAGCAATTCCCAAGGCTGCTAGTCCCGTCCATGCAAGAGAAAATGTTGAAGCATTAAACATCACATTTAGTCATGATGAGTTAGCTGCCTTAACAAAAGCTTTTCCTAAGCCAACCCACAAAGAACCATTAAGCGTGATTTAAAATAATTTCACTAAAAAAGGCTTTAGAAGTCCACGATTTTGGTCTTCTAAAGCCTTTCTGTATTTATTCTTTTCGCTTAAAAATGAACTCCCAGTGCCATCCGGGCAAAGCGACTCATTTTATCTGGTCCCCAAGCTGGCTCCCAAACGAGGTTAATCTCACATTTCGTAATCTCCGCTACTTGGAGAACGGCCTCCTTAATCATTTTATAAAGCAAATCACTGATCGGACAGCCCATCGTTGTTAAGGTCATCGTAATTTTACATTGTTGATCATTAACCTCAATGTCGTAAATAAGGCCCAGATTGACTAGATCAATCCCCAACTCTGGATCAATCACGGTTTGTAATTTTTCAAGGACCTCTTGTTCAATAGGACTTAATTTCTCTTTATCTAACATGATAATCCCCCTTAGCCAATCGAACCTTCCATTTCAAAACTAATCAGTCGATTTAGCTCAACTGCATATTCCATTGGCAGTTTCTTCGTAAAGGGTTCTACAAAGCCCATGATAATCATTTCCGTCGCTTTTCGTTCGCTAATTCCCCGACTCATCAAGTAGTAAAGTTTCTCTTCGGAGATTTTCGAGACCTTAGCCTCATGTTCCATTGTGACATCCGAATTATTAATTTCATTGATTGGAATCGTATCGGAAGATGACTGGTCATCCATGATAATTGTGTCACATTCAACATGGGCCTTTGAACCGTTAGCTTTTTCGGTAAAGCGGATATTGCCCCGATAATCCGTTGAGCCACCCGTCCGGGCAATCGACTTGGAAACGATTGAACTAGAGGTGTTCGGAGCATTATGGATCATCCGCGCTCCTGAGTCTTGATGAATGTGATCACTAGCCACTGCAATCGAGAGCATTGTCCCCCGGGCCCCCTTGCCGTTAAGGTAGACACTCGGGTACTTCATGGTAACTTTGGAGCCAAGGTTTCCATCAACCCATTCCATTGTAGCGTTCTCGGCTGCAGCTGCCCGCTTCGTCTCCAAGCTATAAACATTCTTTGACCAGTTTTGAATCGTCGTATAACGGCAATAAGCGTCTTTTAGAACATTCACTTCAACTACTGCGGCATGCAGACTATCAGACGAATAGTTTGGCGCAGTACAGCCCTCGACGTAATCAACACTAGCGCCCTCATCAACAATAATCAGCGTCCGCTCAAACTGCCCCGTATTCTCCGCATTCAACCTGAAATAAGCCTGGATTGGCGTCTTGACCTTAACGCCCTTAGGAACATAAATAAAGGACCCTCCAGACCAAACGGCACCGTTCAACGCAGCAAATTTATTATCAGCTGGTTTGACTAACTTTCCAAACCACTTTTTGAATAGGTCTGGGTACTTTTGTAAGGCAGTGTCAGTATCCGTGAAAATGATCCCTTGTTTGGCAAACTGTTGCTTCATGTTATGGTAAACAACCTCTGACTCGTACTGGGCAGCTGAACCAGCTAAATATTTTCGTTCTGCTTCTGGCACCCCAAGACGATCAAAAGTTCGTTTTAGTTCTTCAGGAACGTCCTTCCAATCCCGGTACTTCTTAGCGGTCATTTTCTGATAATACAACATATTCTCCAAGTCTAAGCCAGATAGATCTGGACCAAATTTAGGCATCGCCATTTTTTGATAAGTATGAAATGATTCTAAGCGATAATCCAGCATCCACTGCGGCTCTTGCTTTTCTGCCGAAATTTTCCGGACTGTTGCTTCAGTCAATCCGCGTCCCGTTGAATAAAGTGGCTTCACGTCATCATGAAAGCCATATTGATAATCTTGATTACCGAGGACATTATTTACATCTGTCACGATCACTTGTCTCCTTTTGCATTCTTGAGCAAGGCTTCTTGTAGAGCCCACCAGGCTAAAGTTGCACACTTGATCCGGGCAGGAAACTCCATGATTTGGGTTAGCACCTGGGCATCCCCTAATTTTTTCAATTCATCTCTAGAGTGCTTTTCTCCAATTGCTTCATCGGAAAAAATTTTAGCGATTGCTAATGCCTCTTCCGTTGTTTTCCCCATCATCACATCGGTAAGCATACTGGCTGAAGCCTGACTAATCGTGCACCCCTGACCGGTAAACCCAATATCAGTTATTCTGTTATCTGCTCCCAGGTGAAGACTAATGTTAATTGTGTCGCCACAAGTTGTATTATGGAGCGTCTTTTCATTAGTAGCGTTATCCACAGCATAGTGGTGATGGGGGTTAGCTGCATGTTCTAAAATTACTGCCCGGTATAATTGATTTAATTTATCTAAGCTCACCCTTAAAGAACTCCTTTGTTTCTTTGATTGCATTAATTAACTGGTCACAGTCAGCTTGATTATTATAAAATGCCAAACTAGCGCGAACAGTCGAATTGGTCCCTAATGAATGAACGAGTGGTTCAGCACAATGGTGGCCCGCTCGAACGGCTACTCCTTCCATGTCTAATGCCGTTGCGACGTCATGGGGGTGAAGAGTACCGATGTTGAACGAAACAACCCCAACGTGCTGCTGAGGATTCTGTGAACCGTAAACTTTCACTCCAGGAATCGCCATTAATTTAGGTACTAAATAAGCCATCAATTCCGTATCCCGTGTCCGTATTTGCGTCATCCCGACATGTTCTAAATACTTGATTGCCGTTGCTAATCCGACTGCTCCCACAATATTAGGCGTACCCGCTTCAAACTTATGTGGGATCTGATCCCACTTACTGTTATCGAGCTGAACATCCGCGATCATTTCACCGCCAAATTGATAAGGCGGCATTTGTTCAAGGAGCTGTTGGTTTCCATATAAAACACCAATCCCCGTTGGTCCCAACATCTTATGTCCCGAAAAGGCATAGAAATCAACTGCTAGCTTTTGCACATCTACCGGAACATGACAAACTGCTTGGGCACCGTCAACAACAATAATTGCTTCGTTCTGATGAGCCAGCTCTGCTAATTCCCTGATTGGACTAACGTTACCAAGAACATTACCAACGTGGGTCACCGCAACAATTTTCGTTTTAGCGGTGATCTTTTGCTTGGCATCGGCTAAATTAATTTCACCGTTCGGGGTTAAATTAATGTATTTTAAGATTGCTTTCTTTCTAATCGCTAACTGTTGCCAAGGGATCAAATTGCTGTGATGTTCCGCAAGCGAGATTACGATTTCATCCCCTGGCTTAACATTCTGTTCACCATAAGTGGCTGCAATTAAATTAATGCTTTCGGTCGTTCCTCGGGTAAAAATTATCTCACGGGAAGCTTTAGCATTAATGAAGTGCTGAACGATTTTACGAGCGTTCTCATATTCTGCAGTCGCTTTGAATGATAGCTGGTATGTTCCCCGGTGGACATTAGCATTTTCTCGTTGATAAAAGCTGACTAACCGGTCAATAACGGACGTCGGCTTTAAGCTTGTTGCCGCATTATCAAGGTAGGCAAGCCGTTCACCGTTCATTGTCTGTTGCAATTCAGTGAAGTCTTGACGAACAAGCTCCCAATTAGGCATTTTCCAGTAACTTCCTTTCCAAAATATCAACCATTTCTTGGCGGACATTCTTATCAGGGATAGCAGTAATTACCGCGCTTAAAAATCCCCGAATCACCATTCGCTGCGCTTGGTGTAAGGGGATCCCCCGACTTAATAGGTAGTAAAGCTGATCCTGGTTAATCTTACCGACACTCGCTGCATGCCCTGCTTCAACGTCATTTTCATCAATCAACAAAATAGGGTTGGCATCGCCCGTTGCGTGTGGCGACATCATCAATAACCGGTTTTGCTGTTCTGCTTCTGAGCCATGAGCACCATGAATAATCTGACCAATTCCGTTAAAAATCAGTCGTGAGTTACCAAGAGCAACCCCACGCTGATTAATTAATCCCTGTGAATGAGGACTGCGGTTAGTAACTCGATTATTAATCCCAAGCTGTTGGTCATTTGTGGTTAGGGCAATCAGTTGTGAGTTAGCACGTGCTCCTTCACCAATTAATTCCGAATCAATTTCACCGACAGTATTACATTCATTCATCAACCCAATTGACCAGTCCACCTTAGCATAATCTCTAATTGCTGCCCGGTACTGATAATAACTAGGACTTTGTTGCGCTAAATGATCAAGTGAAGAGAAATGGACCTCACTATTTTCTTCAGCCATGATTTCCACAAAGTTAGTTAGGGGATTAGTCTGCTGACGAGCGGAAATTAAGTGATCAATAATCTGGAAGCGACTATTTTCTCCAGCAACAATTAATAGATGAAAATTAATTGTCCCTTTGATGGTCTGGTCAAAGTTAACTGTCAGGTGAATTGGCTCCTTTAATTCGACGTTGCGCGGAACATATACAAAAAGGCCCTGATTAATAAAGGCAGTATGGTAAGCCGCTAAGAGGTTTTCATCCGGTTGAATTACCCTTGCTAAGTATTTAGTTAGTATTTGAGGATAAGCAGTGATTGCCGAACCTAGCTCACTAATAATAATCCCCTGTTCTTTCAATTGATTAGGGAGCGTAACTGTAACTTTCTGGGAATTTACCTCTACTATAACTTGTTCAGAGTCCGTTAGCTGTTCAATCACTTTAGGAAACTGAAGAGACGAAGACTGATCAGAAATAAGCGGCCAATCTTGAAAATTAAATTTTGTTACTTTGGGCAACTGTGTAGTGGTTACATCCTGAAATGCCCTTTGACGCAACTGAGTCAGCTCTTCTGGCTCCTTAGTCGTTGCAAACTGCTGAAGTTGGGATTTAAGGTGTGAATAATCAAAATTCATAATATCAGTACCCCTACTTATCTTCATCAACCAAATCAACTTTTAAGCCAAGCTCATCACGCAATCCGGAATACCCCTCAGCTTCTAGTTTCTTTGCCAATTCAGGGCCGCCATCCTTAACAATTCGCCCGCCCATCATTACATGAACCGTATCAGGAACAATATAGTTCAGTAGTCGTTGATAGTGGGTAATAATTAGCGAACCAAAATTAGCACCCCGCATAGAATTAACTCCCCGAGAAACGACTTTTAGAGCATCAATGTCTAGTCCCGAATCAATTTCATCTAAGATTGCAAAGCTTGGTTTAATCATCAATAGTTGAAGGATTTCATTCCGTTTTTTTTCGCCACCCGAAAAGCCTTCGTTAAGGTAGCGTTCCGTCATTGACTCTTTCATGTCTAACAGTGCCAGCTTTTGGTCAAGTTCCTGAAGAAAATCCATAATTGAAATTTGGTCATCCTTTGGTCGTCGCGCGTTCATTGCTGCTCGCAAGAATTCTGCATTGGTTACCCCTTGAATTTCTGCTGGATACTGCATTGCTAAAAATAATCCTTTTCGGGCACGTTCATCAACGGGCATCTCGAGGATACTCTCACCATTTAATAAAATATCACCTTGCGTAACGTGATAGTTGGGTTGTCCCATAATCGTCTGCGATAAGGTTGACTTCCCCGTTCCATTCGGGCCCATGATTGCGTGAATTTCCCCAGTTTGTATTTTAAGATTAACACCCTTGAGAATTTCCTTTTGTTGATGAGTTTCTTCATCTTCAACCGCAACGTGAAGGTCTTTTATCTGTAAAATAGCCATATTTAGTGTTCACTCCCTAATAAAACACAATATCATGATGTCAATTACCTATTTTACCAGTTTCTCTTGGGGATGAATAATTAGATTGAGAAAAAGAAGTTTGATTCTCGTAATTAGACTTAATAGACTCGAAAATAATTAAGTGATTGCTAGAAGATCGAAAAAAGCTAACTAGTGATAAACACTAATTAGCTTCTTGAATGTTATATGATTAAGAGCGGTTTCTCGGCAACATAGCCGAAACGTGTTCGCAGGAAAGCCCTTAGAGACAACAAAGAGCTAACTAGTAGCGAATACTAATTAGCTCTTTAACTATTATATGGTTAAGATCTGTTCCTCAGGAACTTGCTAGAGCTAGCAACCTCCTTCCTAGGCGCTAGTCGCCTTCGTCAGGAGAAATTGCTAGCTTTCCGCAAGTTCTTTGCTGAGTCACACTCTATTTTTTTAGTACCAACCGTGTGATTGCCAGAATGATTGAGCAGCACTCCAGGAACCGTAACGGCTAGCTACGTATTGGTCGGCTACTCGTTCTTGGTTTGCGGCGGAGTAGTCACCGTTAAGGTATGATGCGGATAATTGGTACTTACCAATGTATTGACCGTTTTGGGCACCGTAGTTACCACCTGATTCACGGGTAGCAATCCATGCCTTAGCAGCGGCATCATTACCGGCTACGCTTGATGTGTAGTTGCTGTAACTTGCAGCATTGCTTGCTGAAGTTGTTGCAGTTGCAGTTTGTGCAACTGAGTTGTTAGTAGTAGCTGCAGAACTAGTTTGGTTGTTTTGAGTTGTGGTATTTGCTGATGGCAAAGTTTCAACTTGTTGTTGAGTAGCAGGTGCAACTTCACCGTCATCCTTAATTACTAACTTTTGACCAACGTAGATCAAGTTCTTGTTAGCAATGTTGTTGTTTGAGGCCAAAGTATCAACGAAAGTTAAATCATGACCTAATTTGTAAGAAATCCCAGAAAGGGTGTCGCCTGATTGAACAGTGTAAATACTGTCGGCGCTAGCGGTGGTTGCAGTAGCTACAGTACCTAAAGCAACGGCACCGGCAATGGCTGCTGTAATCTTAGCTGCTTTCTTAGATAACTTCATAAAAAAATCAATCCATCCTTTTCTCTTGTAAGTTTGTAAGTAATATGATGTTAATTGTTTTGGAAATTGATGTTTTAGATATCATCAACGGTTATATACTATACAGGTTCAGCGTTACGGATGGGTTACCACGATTTTTCAAATTCCGCTATTTTTGTAATTTTTTGTAACAAATATGCATCTTTTTCTTATATATTCATTTCACTAAAAGAGTCATTTGCTGATATACCAACGTTCTTCGGTTATCCTAAATTTTTCCTTCGTTAATTTGGAAACCAACCAAATATTCCATTATTTTCGCTGCTTTTTACTAAGAATTCTTATTTTAAGCTAAAAAAAGCCCCATAACACGTAAATGTTACAGGACTATTTCAATTATTGATGTCTTTGTAATCTGAATTTAGTTATTCATCAAAACATCAAGCAATTCAGAGGCAGACTCCTTCAATGCATCCTTAGACTTATCATTTCCAAGGTGAGTGAAGATTTCACCAACATAAACTCCCTTATTAAATAGTTCAGTGAAGACCTTGTCGATAACTGGCTTGGTCTTTTCTGGTTCTTGAACAGGACCAAATGGGTTAGCAAAGAATGTCTTACTCATCCCAACTTCATCAGTTGTTCCCAAGGCCTTCCGTTGACCAGCAATAAAGACTTTTTCAGCTTCTTCCTTAGTGTCAAAGCGGTGAATTCCAACTTGATCGCTATAGTTGTTAGCATACAACCACATGTCAATATGATGGTGCTTAACAACATTTTGGTAAGTATCAGCTGGAATAATAACCCGGGCGTTACTCAATTCAGGGTTAAGGTATACCCCCCGGTCCATGTTGTTAAATGCAACCGCACTGCTCAAGTCGTCCAAACGAACAAAGGCACCAGTTTCTGTACCTTGTGCATAGATGTGACCATCATCAGTTAAGGTAAAGCTTCCCATATCATCAAAAATGGTTTCCATGCTGACAATCTTATCATCAGCTAATTCTTGCAAAGCTTCAATTGATTCTGACTTTCCGGCACCGGAGTCCCCAAAGAAGACAACGTTCTTTTCCTTACCATTAGTGAACTTGATCTTCAACATTGAACCGTGAATTGGTAAACGACCATTGTAAATTTGGTGAAGGTTATGAACGGTCAAGCACATCTTCTTCATGTAACCAAAGTAAGTGGTCTTGTCAGTATATGGTACTTCACCAACCCAAATATCGTTCTTCTCATCGTGGTAATAATGTGAAAACATTCCCTCAGTCTTTTCAAGACCAAAGAGAACAACAAGATCTGGCTTTTGTCCTTCAACTTCTTCGGGTGATGCTAATTCAAACAAGTTTGAAAGAGCAATCCCGTTTACTAAGTAGTCAACGTTAAAGTAGATGAAGGCAAGACTTTCACCAATCTTAGCTGGATAACAGAACCACTTACCCCGCTCACCATGGAAACGATCGACCGGGTTCTCTTCTACAGCCGAGAAGACACCTTCCCGCTTGTTACTCTTAGTATGCATCATCATTGGTGGTCGGAGCATTACGGTATTGATGAAATCAATGTCACGCAGTTCTTCATAACCAGCAGGAATCTTCCAATCATGTTGTTGAACTAAAATTGTAGCGTTAGTTGCCGCATTGACTTGCCGGTAAGTCCGGTTTTCAAATCCTTGAAGTTTTTCTTCAAGAATCCGGTAAAGTTTCCGTACTAAATCATTAAACTGGGTATCAATAGTCCGAAATTCATTGCCAACAATTTTATTATCATTGTAACTAATAACAGAAACCCGCAATAATGAACGATAGTATGAGTACAATTCTTCGACACTAGCTAAGATATCTTTAGGATCATATTCATCAAAGGCGCTATCATCGTCAAAAAGGATCTTCTTTAATACATCGATAAACTTATCAACACTGGCATTATCAAAAGCATCATCATTATTATCAGGATTTCGTGAATCCAAGTATAATTTAACGATTTGCTTTACCTCATCACTATTTACTAATGAAGGAATATCAGTGAAGTAATTTTGACTGTAATTTAAGGTCGCTACTCCACGTTCAGGATTTACATATAGTGACTTAGTACCAATAATCTGACTGTCTTTTGACATTAATCTCATCCTTTCATCTCCGTAGTGTCTCTATTATAGTATATTTTTAAGAGAGAGATGAAAAAAATATTAACAAAATTTCATTTATTTACGTAAAATACCAAATTTTATTAAAGAAAACGGTTTCTTAACTATGCTAAAATAAACTATAAGTAAATATTTTTAAGGAGAGCCATTAATAATGAAGATAAATTGTAATAAAACCCTTGCCGTCTCTCTTCACCGTGTTTTTAATGCAGACCTAAATGAACACGGAACCGTTTTTGGCGGACGAATTTTAGAGCTAGTGGACGGTGAGGCATCTGTTGCCGCTATGCGGGTCACCCGCTCAACTGTCGTGACTGCCGCTATGGATCATGTTCAATTTCTTAAACCATTTCAACTCCAAGACTCAATGTGCATGGAAGCTTATGTTACAGGTGTTGGTCATAGATCATTAGAAGTTTTCGTTAAAGTCATTGGTGAACACCTGATGACTGGTGAACGTTTCGTCGGCTTTTCTTGCTTCATGACTTACGTAATCCAAGACCCTAAGAAAGTAATCCAGTACGACCAATTGATTCCCCAAACAGCAGAGCAAAAAGCAATGGTAGCTGGCTATGCAACCCGTCGCCAGCATCGAAAAGAAAATCGTCAAAAACAAGCAGCAATTATCAACTCAATCAGTAAAGATAAACCATGGGAAAATTAATTTAATAACGGCTCCTCAACTCTCATAATAATTTGAAAGTTGAGAAGCCGTTTAATATTTATTTGACTATTTTGACCGCAGTCCCGTATGCCGTAACCGTTGAAGAAGTAGACTCAAAGCGCATCGCTACTACCACATCTGCTCCAACTTGCTTTGCTTTATCTCGTAATGCTTTAATTGCTTGCTCATGGGCAGACGTTTTCTCCTCTCTAGTAGCAGTCCCAAATACTACTCCAATAATCCTATAATCGTTCTCTGGAATTTGTTCAGTCGTTGTTAAAGTAATTTCATCAATTACTGACCGTTTTTCCTTCTTTCGTCCCTGAGAAACAAAACCTGCTAGGCCACGATTTATTCCTGCTCCATACATCTTTTTAGCGCGATCCATCGATTCCTGATCATTTTTTGACTTAAACAGCATTTATCTCCCACACCTATTCATAGATTATAGCAAAAACTCTCAATAATAGCGGATAACACACTATTATCGAGAGTTATTTACTATTTTATTGCAGAAACGCGTTCGCAGAAAAGCCCTTAGAGACAACAAACTCCCTCCCAGGTGCTTTCAGCACCCAGTCGGGAGAAATTGTTGTCTTACAGGACTTTTTTATCCTGCTCACGCTCTATCTATTTTAGTACCAACCGTGTGATTGCCAGAATGATTGTGCGGCACTCCAGGAACCGTAACGGCTAGCTACGTATTGGTCGGCTACTCGTTCTTGGTTTGCGGCGGAGTAGTCACCGTTAAGGTATGATGCGGATAATTGGTACTTACCAATGTATTGACCGTTTTGGGCACCGTAGTTACCACCTGATTCACGGGCAACAATCCATGCCTTAGCAGCGGCATCATTACCGGCTACGCTTGATGTGTAGTTGCTGTAACTTGCAGCATTGCTTGCTGAAGTTGTTGCAGTTGCAGTTTGTGCTTGAGTATTTGCTGAAGCAGCTTGTTGTGATTGTGCTTGGCTTTGACTAGCAACACTAGTTGAGGTAGCTGCAGAACTGGTTTGGTTAGCAGTATTTGCTGATGGTAAGGTTTCAACTTGTTGTTGAGTAGCAGGTGCAACTTCACCGTCATCCTTAATTACTAACTTTTGACCAACGTAAATCAAGTTCTTGTTAGCAATGTTGTTGTTTGAAGCTAATGTATCAACAAAAGTTAAATCATGACCTAACTTATATGAAATTCCTGATAAGGTGTCACCGCTTTGCACCGTGTAAATTGAGTCGGCGTTAGCGGTTGTGGTAGTTGCGATAGTTCCTAAGGCAACAACCCCGGCTACAGCAGCTGTAACTTTAGCGATGTTCTTCGATAACTTATTCATATAAATGAAATACCTTCCTTTTCTCAAATATTGTTTCAAATTTCTAATTATTAATTTAAGTCGTTGATGACCTCATCAACGGTTTCTAATATACACGATTAAAATTACATGGTAGTTACCACAAATTATCAATTTCAGCCTTTTCCGTAATCTGATGTAATAAAAAGTTTATTTTCACTCTTGAGAAATGATAATAAATCCCAGTAGCAAGCGCTCCACGTGTCTTTCTTTATCAAATCATTTATAAAAGATATTTTGTAATAAAGAAAAACAAAAAAGTCTAAATTAGAGATTTCTGACCCTTAATTTAGACTTTTTATCACTATTCAGTGTGTTTCTGTAACTGTTTTGTAACTAAGAAAGACGCGCTAACCATGAACTAGCTGGTAATTGCGTCTTAAAGAAGTCATCAGGAGCATTAAAATGAGAGGTCTCTTCTTGATCATTAACCACTGTCTTTGCACTACTAGCAATTACACGGTGTTGATGAAGCTCCAATGGTTCGTCATCCACAGTGGCTAATTTTCCCCACTTCAACTGTGCATTAGGAGCTACCCATCCCCACTCATTCACTTGGGCACTAGTGTTTTCACCGTAGCCATCAACCTGAGTAACCACCTCTTGCTGGCAGTCAGCCTCAACCATAGAAGCTAACTGAACATTCCAACGCGCATCAGAGCCATCAAGAAAACTATAAAAGTTGCTGTATCCGTGTTGATTCTTTGGAATAATTCCTTCCACATCCAGCTTTGAACTCCGTGCCTGATAAGAATGAACCGCTTGACAAACTAAATTGCCATAATAGCTGTTATTTTGGCAGAACTTTACCTGCGCTCCTGCCCCCATCAAAATCTCAGTAGCAGTATATAACGGAGCTTGCGTCTCATAACTACCTTCTTCAATGATCGTTACTTGAGCGCCAGCACCAACGATGATTAGGTTATGCGGATTATTGCTCCTCGTTACTAACTCAATTTTTAACGGTTTCTCTAATTTTGTCTCATCTGGAACATAAATAAATTGACCAGTATCCATTAATGCCAGGTGAAGTGCATTCAACTGGTTATCTTGCCAGCGAACTGCTTTTTCCATCAAGTTTTCCTGTAATAATTCGGGATATTTCTGAACAGCCACATTGATTGGCAGTGCTACAAAATCATCCCCATCATGATTCAGTGATAAAGATTCATCATTACCAGCAATACTTGGTTGCTGCCACTTTGCTAACCATGCTTGCTGGTGATTGGCTAACGGAAACCGTTTTTGCAACATTATTGCTAATGAACGCTTCTTTTGGAGCCAGTCTGGTTGTCCCTGACTAGCCTTTTGAACAGTCTTCAATAATTCTTCATTCATTCATTTCACCTGTTAATGGACTAACTTATCCCAAATAACCACTTTGCCACTAGCAAATGACTTAGGGACATCAATAATTCGTTGATTGGAACTGCCCCGGAATTGTAAAGTCAGATCCTTTTTTGCCAACAAGAACCGACCATCAACCAGAATATCAATATTATGAAGCATTTCCAATTTATCATCAGAATCCTTCAATAGTTCTTCCCAGGTATATCCAGACCATGACCAAATATCTTTAGTATGGCCGAATTCTTTTCGTAACCGGTGAATTAGCTTTAAACAAACCTGAGTGTTTAAGAACGGTTCGCCGCCAAGAAGAGTAAGCCCCTGAACATAACTTTGCGAAAGATCCTCCATTATCTGATCTTCAAGTTCCTGGGTATAAGGCTGTCCATAGTGAAAATTTTGTGCCGCCTTATTGTAGCAACCCGGACAATTAAATAAACAACCACTAACATAAACACTGCATCGAACCCCTTCACCATCAACAAAATTAAACGGTTTATAGTCCGCTACGTATTGAAGTGAATGATCCTTTGCCAACCACTCCTTTGGTTGTGGATTTTTTGGTAATCTTTGCGGCCTTTTCTCTACCATTCTAATCCCCCACTAAATTTGATCGCCATTAATGGCAGCCCGATCTTCTTTTGAATCGAATTGACGATTTTGTTCAAACTGAGCAGCCGACTTAATCATTGAAGAACTCATATGCTTTACTCGGTGGATAATTTCCTCGTGCCGACCATGAACCATTGGTCGCTGTTGTGGATTACCTAAGTAGCCACAAGTCCGCTTAACAACGTCACACGTTGCCGGATCGTGGTTCCCACATTGCGGACACTTAAACCCACGTGCAGTTGCCTCAAATTCGCCTTTAAAGCCACACTTAAAGCATTGATCAATTGCGGTATTTGTTCCTAAGTAGCCAACATGATCATAAGCCCAGTCCCAAACTGCTTCGAGCGCCTTCGGATTTTGACGAAGATTTGGATACTCGCAATAGTGAATAAAACCACCGGCAGCTTGGTATGGGAACGCTTCTTCAAATTCTAGTTTCTCAAATGGTGTCGGATGCTTGCGAACATCATAGTGGAAACTGTTAGTGTAATATTCCTTATCAGTAACATCCTCAATCCGGCCAAATTTTTTAAGGTCATTTTGGCAGAAAGTATCAGTCAATGATTCAGCGGGAGTTGAGTAAAGACTGTAGTGGTAGCCTTCTTCGCTTTCCCATTTAGCACAAAGTTCATGCATCGCCTTAGCAATCGAAACTGCAAAGTCATGAGCTTCCTGGTTATGTTCCCAATTTGAACCATAAAAGGTGGTGCAAACTTCATACAATCCAATGTACCCCAAAGAAATGGTTGCTCGACTATTTTTAAAGACTTCATCAACACTATCAGTCCGCTTTAGTCGCTTTCCAAACGCACCATACATGTAAAGCAATGGTGCATTTTCGGGCTTGGCCTGCTTTGTCCGCGCAATCCGGTACTTCAAGGCAGTGTGACAAATATTCATCTTTTCTTGGAAAATTTGCCAAAAGAGTTCCTTATCGCCTTGAGCTTCAAGGGCAATTCGCGGTAAGTTAACCGTTACAACCCCAAGATTCATTCGACCAGAATTAACCTCTTTACCGGTTTCAGGGTCTTTCCACCCTTGCAAGAACGAACGACATCCCATTGGTGTCTTAAAACTGCCAGTGATTTCTTTAATTTTGTCATACATTAGTAGGTCTGGGTACATCCGCTTAGTTGAACATTCAAGTGCAAGTTGCTTGATATCATAATTTGGATCACCAGGTTGTAAGTTTAACCCACGCTTCAATGTAAAAATCAATTTAGGGAAGATTGCTGTCCGGTGTTCCTTTCCCAGTCCCTTAATCCGGATCTGCAGAATTGCTTTTTGAATCTCCCGGCTAATCCAGCTAGTCCCTAGGCCAAAGTTAATTGTGGTAAATGGTGTTTGACCCTGACTTGAATAAAGAGTGTTGATCTCATATTCCAGGGCCTGCATTGCATCATAAATATCCTTCTTTGTCTTCGCCCGAGCAAATTCTTCCCGCTTTTCAGGAGCGATCCACTCCTCAGCATCCTTCATATGCTTTTGGTAATTCAATTTAGCATATGGTTCCAATAATTGGTCAATCCGGTTAGCGGAACAACCACCGTACTGTAATGAAGCCACGTTTGCAATAATTTGGGACATCTGAGCAGTTGCAGTTTGAATTGAACGTGGTGAAGAAACCCAAGCATTCCCAATTTTGAAGCCATTCTTGAACATTTCATCAAAGTCGATCAAGCAACAATTAGTTTCGGGAGTCACTGGGGAATAGTCCAGATCATGCCAGTGAATATCGCCACGTAAATGCGCCTTAGCTACTAAATCAGGTAACATTTTCAATCCCAAAGCACGGCTAACGACCCCTGCTTCCAGATCCCGTTGCGTATTAAAAACGTGACTATCCTTATTGGCGTTTTCGTGGACAACCCGTGAATTACGGTCAAACAATTGACTAAGCTTATATTGCGGATCAGTTGCTTCCGCGAAGTTTTCTTCGTCTTGACGACGATAGTTAACATATTTTTGAGCCAAAATGTTTTGGTCTGCTTTCTTTAGCCCTGAAATAAATGCCTGTGCAATTTCAATCGTAGAAACTGTTTTCTTTCCCATAAAGGAGAGCAGCTCTTGGTAAACAGCAGCTTTCGTTTCACTATCAGCATTTAGTTCTTTTAACACTAAGTCAATCTTATAACCGTAAAAGGGTGTCTCAGTGCCGTCACGCTTTACAACCTTTACATCGGTCAGATTTTGTAAACTTGTATCATTCATTAACTCTATTTTCATTTCTGCAGACCCCTCTTTTATTGTTTAACGATTGCTATCTTACTATTGAATAAATTGAAGAGAAAGGTTGACTTCCCCAACACAATATGTAGGGGGTAGGATATTATATCCACTATTTATTGTGATTTTTACTCAATTGAGATAATCTAATTAAGAATGATAAAGTACAAAGTCCTGCCTTATTAACTTTCTCCTGGATTTTGTATTGAAAATCCATCTTTTTTCTCTTCCTCATATTATCAATAGATAAATCACTTAACTAAAAATTTATTAGTCTAGACATATGAAAAATGATTCATATATAGCTAATCCTTAACTGATTACTTCAATAAAGTTCAGTGGAGAGGTCTAAATTTATGGTTATTTTATATTGCTTTTTATTTTGATTCCCTTATTAACTCGTGAATCATAAGTTAGCTTAACATACGCAGGCATGATAATTGGCAATGCGGTTACCAAAATCATCAAGCCAAGAATCACAGCAATCAAAATCAAGGTCATAATTCCATAGAGGACTAGGGCACAGGATTTCCATTCAAAATAAATTAAATGAAAGCAAAATCTAAGAAACATATTGAAGTGATATTAGATATCCTAAATTCGGACAATGATGTACAAACAATGTACAAGAACAAAAATAATTAATTTAAAAAGTAAAAAATAGGTTGAAGCAAGATGCATCAAGCTTCAACCTATTTCCATTATTTGCTAACTAATATTAATTATCCGTCTAAAGTATGCCTCCGGTGGGGGTCGAACCCACACTCCCTCAACGGGAACTGGATTTTGAGTCCAGCGCGTCTGCCAATTCCGCCACAGAGGCAAAATATTAATATTAGCTAACAACTAAAAGGTGGTAATCGGATTTGAACCGATGATAAAGGTTTTGCAGACCTCTGCCTTACCACTTGGCTATACCACCAAATAGTTAACGTTAAAAGTGATAAATGCCTTTTAACAAAGGGCGGTATGTGGGATTCGAACCCACGCGTGCCGGACCCACAAACCGGTGTGTTAACCAAACTTCACCAATACCGCCAAAAAATTCATAAAAGCAGGGATAGTAGGAATCGAACCCACAATGACGGTTTTGGAGACCGTAGTTATACCGTTTAACTATATCCCTATAAAATGGGGGAGAGTGGATTCGAACCACCGAACCCGAAGGAACGGTTTTACAGACCGTCGCGTTTAACCAGACTTCGCTACTCCCCCATAAATGGCGCGGGACGGAATCGAACCGCCGACACACGGAGCTTCAATCCGTTGCTCTACCAACTGAGCTACCGAGCCATTGCGATAATATGGGTTTTATTAAATTACCAAACACAACTTTCGTTGTGAATGGAGGATACAGGGCTCGAACCTGTGACCTCCTGCTTGTAAGGCAGATGCTCTCCCAACTGAGCTAATCCTCCATAAAGAGTGACCCGTGCGGGATTTGAACCCACGATACCAGCGTGAAAGGCTGGTGTCTTAACCACTTGACTAACGGGTCATAACAACGGAGAGTAAGGGATTCGAACCCTTGATACAGGCTTTAACCCGTATACAGCATTTCCAATGTTGCTCCTTCGGCCAACTCGGACAACTCTCCAAAATCCGAGCCCTGGCAACGAACCAGGTGCCAAAGCTCAATCAAATCGCGTGGCAACGTCCTATCCTCGCAGGGAGCGATCCCCCAACTACTTTTGGCGTGTTGAAGCTTAACTTCTGTGTTCGGCATGGGAACAGGTGTATCCTTCAAGCCATCATCACCACACTTACCCTTCCGGGCAAGAGCTTGCGCTCTCAAAACTAAACAATATCGCTCTTCTTCCAAACCTTACCGCTTAACTTGGTTAAGTCCTCGACCGATTAGTAATGGTCCGCTCCATGCCTCACGGCACTTCCACTTCCATCCTATCTACCACATCATCTTTGTGGGGTCTTACTTCCCGAAGGAATGGGAAATCTCATCTCGAGGCGAGTTTCACACTTAGATGCTTTCAGCGTTTATCTCGTCCATACATAGCTACCCAGCGGTGCTCCTGGCGGAACAACTGGTACACCAGCGGTATGTCCATCCCGGTCCTCTCGTACTAAGGACAGGTCCTCTCAAATTTCCTCCGCCCGCGACGGATAGGGACCGAACTGTCTCACGACGTTCTGAACCCAGCTCGCGTACCGCTTTAATGGGCGAACAGCCCAACCCTTGGGACCGACTACAGCCCCAGGATGCGATGAGCCGACATCGAGGTGCCAAACCTCCCCGTCGATGTGGACTCTTGGGGGAGATAAGCCTGTTATCCCCAGGGTAGCTTTTATCCGTTGAGCGATGGCCCTTCCATGCGGAACCACCGGATCACTAAGCCCGACTTTCGTCCCTGCTCGACCTGTCTGTCTCGCAGTCAAGCTCGCTTGTGCCTTTACACTCTGCGAATGATTTCCAACCATTCTGAGCGAACCTTTGGGCGCCTCCGTTACCTTTTAGGAGGCGACCGCCCCAGTCAAACTGCCCACCTGACACTGTCTCCCAGCACGTTCAGTGCTGCGGGTTAGAGTGGTCATAATGCAAGGGTAGTATCCCACCAACGCCTCCGTCGAAACTAGCGTTCCGACTTCTATGGCTCCTACCTATCCTGTACAAGCAGTACAAACACTCAATATCAAGCTACAGTAAAGCTCCATGGGGTCTTTCCGTCCTGTCGCGGGTACCCTGCATCTTCACAGGGATTTCAATTTCACCGAGTCTCTCGTTGAGACAGCGCCCAGATCGTTACGCCTTTCGTGCGGGTCGGAACTTACCCGACAAGGAATTTCGCTACCTTAGGACCGTTATAGTTACGGCCGCCGTTTACTGGGGCTTCAATTCAGAGCTTCGCCGAAGCTAACCCTTCCTTTTAACCTTCCAGCACCGGGCAGGCGTCAGCCCCTATACTTCATCTTACGATTTTGCAGAAACCTGTGTTTTTGATAAACAGTCGCCTGGGCCTATTCACTGCGGCTGGTCTTGCGACCAGCACCCCTTCTCCCGAAGTTACGGGGTCATTTTGCCGAGTTCCTTAACGAGAGTTCACTCGCTCACCTTAGGATTCTCTCCTCGACTACCTGTGTCGGTTTGCGGTACGGGCAGTTAACGTGCTCCTTAGAAGCTTTTCTCGGCAGTGTGACATCGGCAACTTCGCTACTGTAATTTCGCTCCCCATCACAGCTTGTCAACCCGGATGTAAGCATTTGACTCACATCCTGACTTACTGCTTGGCCCCACTCTTCCAATCGTGAGGTTTGCTTAGCCTCCTGCGTCCCTCCATCGTCAAACGCAGTTAACTGGTACAGGAATCTCAACCTGTTATCCATCGCCTACGCCTCTCGGCCTCGGCTTAGGTCCCGACTTACCCTGGGAGGACGAGCCTTCCCCAGGAAACCTTAGTCATTCGGTGGACAGGATTCTCACCTGTCTTTCGCTACTCATACCGGCATTCTCACTTCTAAGCGCTCCACCAGTCCTCACGGTCTAGCTTCACCGCCCTTAGAACGCTCTCCTATCACGTGCACGTAGTGCACATCCACAGTTTCGGTAATATGCTTAGCCCCGGTACATTTTCGGCGCAGAATCACTCGACTAGTGAGCTATTACGCACTCTTTAAATGGTGGCTGCTTCTGAGCCAACATCCTAGTTGTCTATGCAACTCCACATCCTTTTCCACTTAGCATATATTTAGGGACCTTAACTGGTGATCTGGGCTGTTCCCCTTTACACGGTGGATCTTATCACTCATCGTGTGACTCCTGGGCATAAATCAATGGCATTCGGAGTTTATCTGAAGTTGGTAACCTATGACGGGCCCCTTGTCCAAACAGTAGCTCTACCTCCACGATTCTTTTTCCCAAGGCTCCCCCTAAAGAGATTTCGGAGAGAACCAGCTATCTCCAAGTTCGTTTGGAATTTCACCGCTACCCACACCTCATCCCAGCCATTTTCAACTGACACGGGTTCGGTCCTCCAGTGCGCTTTACCGCACCTTCAACCTAGACATGGGTAGGTCACCTGGTTTCGGGTCTACAACTACATACTTCGTACGCCCATTTCAGACTCGCTTTCGCTGCGGCTCCGGTTTTTCCACCTTAACCTTGCATGCAATCGTAACTCGCCGGTTCATTCTGCAAGAGGCACGCCGTCACCCATTAATGGGCTCCGACAGCTTGTAGGCACATGGTTTCAGGAACTATTTCACTCCCCTTCCGGGGTGCTTTTCACCTTTCCCTCACGGTACTGGTTCACTATCGGTCACTAGGGAGTATTTAGCCTTGCGAGATGGTCCTCGCTGCTTCCGACGGGGTTTCACGTGTCCCGCCGTACTCAGGATCCTGAACTGAGAGAGTGCCGTTTCGTCTACTGGGCTTTCACCATCTCTGGCACAGCTTCCCAACTGTTTCGACTACGTCGCTCTTTGGTAACTCAAATGTTCAGTCCTACAACCCCAACGAGCAAGCTCGTTGGTTTGGGCTCTTCCCCGTTCGCTCGCCGCTACTAAGGGAATCGATGTTTCTTTCTCTTCCTGCAGCTACTGAGATGTTTCAGTTCACTGCGTCTACCGCTTGCTAGCTATAGATTCACTAGTCAAGCAACCAACGACTAAGTTGGTTGGGTTTCCCCATTCGGAAATCTCCGGATCAAAGCGTACTTACCGCTCCCCGAAGCATATCGGTGTTAGTCCCGTCCTTCATCGGCTCCTAGTACCAAGGCATTCACCATGCGCCCTTCATAACTTAACCTTGATAATCACTTCGTGATTATCCGATTAATTGAGTTAGCGATTAATTTCTAAAAAACTCAAAATAACGCGGTGTTCTCGGTTTGTTTTGTTAATTAATAAAGAAAATTGATATTATTTAGTTTTCAAAGTGCAAGCTTGAGAGTAAACCTCTCAAAACTAAACAAAGTTTCCACAATGTGTAGGTTTCCGTTTTATTCCTTAGAAAGGAGGTGATCCAGCCGCAGGTTCTCCTACGGCTACCTTGTTACGACTTCACCCCAGTCATCTGCCCTGCCTTAGGCGGTTCCCTCCAAATGGTTAGGCCACCGACTTTGGGCATTGCAAACTTCCATGGTGTGACGGGCGGTGTGTACAAGGCCCGGGAACGTATTCACCGCGGCATGCTGATCCGCGATTACTAGCGATTCCGACTTCGTGTAGGCGAGTTGCAGCCTACAGTCCGAACTGAGAACGGCTTTAAGAGATTAGCTTACTCTCGCGAGTTCGCAACTCGTTGTACCGTCCATTGTAGCACGTGTGTAGCCCAGGTCATAAGGGGCATGATGATCTGACGTCGTCCCCACCTTCCTCCGGTTTGTCACCGGCAGTCTCACTAGAGTGCCCAACTAAATGCTGGCAACTAGTAACAAGGGTTGCGCTCGTTGCGGGACTTAACCCAACATCTCACGACACGAGCTGACGACGACCATGCACCACCTGTCATTGCGTCCCCGAAGGGAACGCCTAATCTCTTAGGTTAGCGCAAGATGTCAAGACCTGGTAAGGTTCTTCGCGTAGCTTCGAATTAAACCACATGCTCCACCGCTTGTGCGGGCCCCCGTCAATTCCTTTGAGTTTCAACCTTGCGGTCGTACTCCCCAGGCGGAGTGCTTAATGCGTTAGCTCCGGCACTGAAGGGCGGAAACCCTCCAACACCTAGCACTCATCGTTTACGGCATGGACTACCAGGGTATCTAATCCTGTTCGCTACCCATGCTTTCGAGCCTCAGCGTCAGTTGCAGACCAGACAGCCGCCTTCGCCACTGGTGTTCTTCCATATATCTACGCATTCCACCGCTACACATGGAGTTCCACTGTCCTCTTCTGCACTCAAGTCGCCCGGTTTCCGATGCACTTCTTCGGTTAAGCCGAAGGCTTTCACATCAGACCTAAGCAACCGCCTGCGCTCGCTTTACGCCCAATAAATCCGGATAACGCTTGCCACCTACGTATTACCGCGGCTGCTGGCACGTAGTTAGCCGTGACTTTCTGGTTGGATACCGTCACTGCGTGAACAGTTACTCTCACGCACGTTCTTCTCCAACAACAGAGCTTTACGAGCCGAAACCCTTCTTCACTCACGCGGTGTTGCTCCATCAGGCTTGCGCCCATTGTGGAAGATTCCCTACTGCTGCCTCCCGTAGGAGTATGGACCGTGTCTCAGTTCCATTGTGGCCGATCAGTCTCTCAACTCGGCTATGCATCATCGCCTTGGTAAGCCGTTACCTTACCAACTAGCTAATGCACCGCGGGCCCATCCTGAAGTGATAGCCGAAACCATCTTTGAAACGAAAACCATGTGGTTTTCGTTGTTATGCGGTATTAGCACCTGTTTCCAGATGTTATCCCCCGTTTCAGGGCAGGTTGCCCACGTGTTACTCACCCGTCCGCCGCTCACTGGGAATCCAACGTCAATTCAGTGCAAGCACGTCATATCAGTTGGGCCAGTGCGCTCGACTTGCATGTATTAGGCACACCGCCGGCGTTCATCCTGAGCCAGGATCAAACTCTCATATAAAATATAAGAACTTGAATAGCTCTAATTCAAATTAATTAAGCGAATTGACTTCGCAAATGTTTTGCTTCAAATCATTATGATTGAAGACCCTACACATTTGATTCGTCGAAACTTTGTTCAGTTTTCAAAGGTCTACTTTGTTCAACTGCAAAGCTGAACAACATTTAAGATTATATCGCATGCCCATTCTAATGTCAACAATTAATTTCACTTAATTGAATCGCCAAAGATTAAATCATTAATCTCAACAAGCAGCTTAAATAATATATCATGACAACAAATTAATGTCAACATATTATTTCAAATGAATTTACAATCAAATGTAACGTCCATTTATATTGTCTCACAGACAACGATAACTAATATACCTTGTTCATCAGTCCACGTCAATAGGAAATTTTAATTTAAAAAGTATGTTTAAAATCATATAAGCAATTAAAAACTTCAATTGCGGCTAAATCAATATCGTCAAAACGAAATCGTTCTCGTGGACGATAGCGTTCAAAAATAAATTCACGGCTTGATCGAATATACGTCACCTCACAAAGAGGAATTCCAAACTGTTCAAAGATTCTTTTCTGTCTATTATTAGAGTGATCAAGCGCCATTGCTTGAAGTCGTTTAATAATTTTTTCTAAATTTGAAGAGTACACCCTTTATCCCTCACATTCATTTTAAATAATGAGGGCGAGAAAATCTTTCTCACCCTCACTCTACTTGAATATATAAAATCCAATTACACAAAAATAAACTTGCTTTCCATTGGAAGCTTCTAAATTATGCTAATCATTCACCATGATTCGATAATCCATAAAATTTATTTGCGATGTTGAACTCGATTTGGCTTGACGATTAAAGCAATTATTCCAGCAAACATCCCAAAATAATACGTTAGTAACCGCCAAAGAAGCATTGCTAAAATCAATTTAGTATTTGAATTGACAAAACTAGCAAATAAAACTGAAAAGCTATACTCTGCTCCTCCTGCACCCCCAGGAATTGGAAATAGCGAAATCACCATAAAAATTAACACATGCAGGCTAACCACCATTATGAAGTTAATATGATGAACACCTAACGCAAGAAGAATAAAATACGGAATAATGTAGTAGAAAAAGAGCTGAGCGATTGTGACAACGCATACCTTTGCTAACTTACCATATTCCTTTTTCATTTTTAAACTTTCCTGATAGAAAGAATCAATTTTCTCGTTCAAAAGAATTTTCATTCTCTCATATCGCTTGGCTTTCATAAATAACGCAAGCGGTTTAATAAGCAGGTTAATTGCTTTTTTAGTAAAGTGGTACCAATACATTACCATTAGTAGGCCAACAATAACAGCAAGGTGAATTGTAAAGCCAAAGACAACTAATAATGCTAATGCATGAAGCTTTTCTTCAATATAGTGAAACCCAATTAGCAGTGAGATAAGGAAATTTACCACAATCATTGCTTGGAAAACAACAAATTTCATCAGAAGAACTGAACTAGCAATCCCCCCGTCAACACCTGATTGAATCATTGCTACTAACTGTGCAGGCTGTCCGCCAGTTGAAAATGGGGTAATCCCATTAAATAACTGTTCAATTAAAGGTAACCGAAATGAGTCTTTCCAGGTAAAATCTGGATAGCGATCCTTCATGAATATCTTTACCACAACTCCCTCTAAACCAAGGTAAAGACAAATACAAATAACCGCAACGAGCATCCATCCCCAATTAATTGTATTAAATTCCTGAATTAAAACATGAAGATTAATGTCACGTAAGGCGTATACAAAAATCCCCACCCCAATCAGGAGCATCATAGCCAGGACGCCCCAATTACGTCGGCTCATTAATTAGCCTCCTTTGCTTGTTGTCGGTAAAAGCGATCCCAAACCCTTGCAAGATGTTCTTTCGAGTAACGCTTTGAAGTTTCAACCGCTTGTTTCCGTAAGTAATTCAATCTTTCTGGATTATGGGTAAGCTCTACAAGCTTAGTTTGCATCTCACCGACATCCTTAGCTGGCTCGTAGTCCCCATCAATAATTGAATGATATAAATCAAGATCACGAAGCATCACCGGGGTTCCACAACTAAATGCTTCAAGAACTGACATCGGGAATAGTTCGTTAAATGACGGAAGTAAGAATAAGTCAGTAGCATTATTTAATTCTGCAATCTCTTTTCGACTAACAATACCAGTAAATAGCAAATTTGTTGGTGGATTATCAACGACTTTTTTTAACTCACTGTAACCATCAGTTAATCGACCAAACGAAAAGCCGCCTGCCCACACAAACTGAATATCAGGATTTTGTTGAGCTAGTTTAATAAAGTCAGGGACTCCTTTTCGCTCCTGGATCTGACCGCTTCCAAGAACCACGAACTTATCCGCTGGTAAATGATACTTTTGCCGATATTTTTGACGAGTTGACTTGTCAACCGGGAAAAAGTTATCTGAATCAACAAAGTTAGGAATATACGTTACATGATCACGAGGAATTCCGTATGCTACTAACTTATCAATAAAGGATGGATTAACAACAACCAAGTGATCCATCCTTTTATAAAAGGCGATTACATACCGATAAAAAAGTCCACGAAATGGTTGTGGGATTTGCAGGCTTCCCTCTAAAGTTTCGGGAAGAAAGTGAACGTAGCCGATTTTCCGTCCACGCTTTTTAGAAAACGTTGAGAAATAAAAGGGCAGATCAATCGTGTGGTAATGACTGATCTGACTTTTTCGATATTTATTAATCGCAATGTCAAACTGATCGGCAAAGCGAGTTCTTAAAAGATGAATTAATTCTATGTAAGCACTGCCGACCCCTTGTCCAGCAACCTTATCGGCAGACGAAAACATGGTAATTTTTAACATTGCTTAACTCCTCGATCGATGAAAAAGATTCCGAAACGTACCCTTTGATTGATCAGATTGCTTCTCAGCCATTGTCTCTTGGCAATCCCGATAAAATTTAAGGATCCGCTGAGCAAATACTTCAGCAGAAATCTCGTGTAACTTTGCATCACGTTTATCTTGTTCTTCAGGTGTCCGTGGATTATTAAGGTAACGGAGAACACCGTTAACAAGATCAATTCGTTTTTGAAAGCTAACCCCAATTGCTGGATCATCAATTAACTCATCGGTATAGTCACTTCTCATTACCACAATCGGTAAATCAGACGCCAACGCTTCATCGTATGTCAATCCCTGTGATTCAGAATCAGACGCCGAAACAAAAACATTTGCCATTTGATAGTAGTGATGAACGTCATCATTATCAACCTGACCCGCAAACTGAATATGATCAGTCAAATGCAGGTGACGAACCTGACGTTCCAAAGTTTCTCTTGCAGGTCCATCCCCGACTATCAATAACTGAGCATCAGGCTTTTTAGCTAAAATATCGGGCATCGCTTCAATCAAGGTATGAATATTCTTTTCAAATGCAAGCCGACTTAGCGATAAGAGCACTGGTGTATCTGGTTTATATCCCCACTTGGCACGAAGAGCATCCTTCTCTTCAACGGAATCCCGCTGACCATATACTCGCAAATTAATCCCAGTTGGAATAATCCGAATTGGCGCGTCAACATTATAAGAACGCATCGTCTCTAACACCCGTTCACTCGGTGCTACTACTCCAGAAATATTATGAAGATAGATATGGGCTAACCGACCAACATCCTTTGGCTTCAGAATATGGCCATTAGCAATATAATGAAGGTAGTCCTGATACATTGTGTGATAGGTATGAAGGCAGGGGATGTTTAAGTGATGAGCAACAACCTTGCCCATTACACCTAATGAAAATTCAGTTTGATTATGCACAATATCTAATTGAAGTTTCTCTGCAATCTTGATTGCGCGAAAGGCACCCCGAATCGCAATTCTTCTGTCCGTAAATGACACAAAGGGAATACTTGGAAAACGGTAAATACCATTTTCCTCGTCATCGTCCTTTGCTTTAGGATCCGTTGTGGTAAAAATATATACCTGGTGTCCCTGAGCAATTAGTTCATCACGGAGCGTCTTAATCGACGTCGCAACTCCGCTTACTTGGGGAAAATATGTATCTGTAAAAAGACCTATCTTCAAGATAATTGCTCCTTTTTTCTTTAATCTCAATTTAAAATAATTGCAAGATCATTATACAAAAGCATTTAACAATCCGCAAAAAGATATCCCAACAATTGTAGACTGTTCAATCAGCAACAACAAGTTTTTTTGACAAATATTAAGATCACTTAAGGATTTATTCGATAATTTTAGGGACCGCCTGACGAATCAATCGTTCAACTTCGGCAGCGGTTACCGCATTAAGAGCTTTATGGACTAACGGTTGTAGTTGGCGAGTATTAAGTTGATTAATTAATGATCGAATATGTAAAATACTACTACTATTCATGGAGAACTCATCTAATCCCATCGCCATTAACAATGGGGTTGCTAATGGGTTACTTGCCATTTCACCGCACATACTTACCCATTTACCTTCAGCGTGAGCGGCATCAATGACTTGCTTAACCAAACGAAGAACAGCCGGATGCAATTCTTGGTAAAGATAGGCGACACGAGGATCTCCCCGGTCAGCTGCAAATAGGTATTGAATTAGATCATTACTGCCAATACTAAAGAAATCGACCTCGCGGGCAAAGACATCTGCCATCACAGCACTTGAGGGAATTTCGAGCATCATTCCAACTTCAATATTATCTGCCACTTGAACGCCTTCATCTAATAGATGTTGCCGCTCTTCATCCAAAATTTTTCGTGCCTGCCAAAATTCTTCAACTGTTGCGATCATCGGAAACATAATTGCAAGACGTCCATATACAGACGAGCGGAGAAGTGCCCGCAACTGTGGACGAAGAATTTCAGGTTTAGCGAGGCCAATTCGAATTGCCCGAAAACCAAGAAACGGGTTATTTTCTTGAGGCAGCTTTAGCATTCCAAGTTTTTTATCGCCACCAATATCAAGCGTGCGGACCACGACTCGTTGTCCCGGCATTTCGGTTAAAATTTGTTTATAAGCCTGTGCTTGCTCTTCTTCCCCGGGAAGCTGTTCACTACCTGCATACAAGAATTCGCTCCGAATAAGACCTATTCCTTCGGCCCCGGTTTGCCGAGCATCGAGGACATCAATTGGTGTTCCAACATTAGCTACAACCTTAAAATGACGGCCATCGGTACTAACAGTTTGCTCATCCTTTAAGGTCCCCCATTCTTGTTGTTCGCGATCGAATTGGGCGGCCAATCGCTGATAATGATCCACTTCTTCCTCTGACGGATTAGCAATAACTTTGCCATGAATCCCATCAACGATCAGTAAATCACCATTTTTTATTATTTTAGTAGCGTTTTCAGTCCCAACAACTGCCGGTAATGATAGAGTTTTACTCATGATTGTAAAATGGGAAGTCCGACTCCCATCATCAGTTACTAGCCCAGCAACAAACCGCCGATCAAATTGGGCGGTATCGGTTGGTGTAATATTTTGGGCTACAAAAATTGCCCGATGATCTAAAAGGTTTGGATTGGGAAGTTCGACCCCCATTAAATGACTAAGCACTCTTTTAGTAACGTCCTTAATTGCCGTTGCTCGTGACGAAAGATAGTCATTATCATTCATTTTTTCAAGGATTTTTAGTTGCTCATCTGCAGTTTTCTTAATTGCCCATTCTGCAGAGAAGTGATCACGATTAACTTTTTTAAGAATTTCAGCATGGAGGGACCGGTCATCTAAAATTGCCAGCTGATCGTCGACAACCGCAGCCGCCCTTTTCCCCAATGACTTATGGGCATGCTGACGAATTGTTCGAACTTCATTCAGCGTTAAAGCAAAAGAATCATGAAGCCGTTTGACCTCATGATTCTCATTTGCTGAATATTGTTGGTTAACAGATAAATCTGGTCCCACTAATAGGTAGGCGGGAGCAATCGCAATTCCACTGCTCGCTGCCAAGCCATTTAAAAGTGTGGACATTAGTCTGTTAGGCCTTCCTTCTTCATTGTTTCAGCAACGGCATCCAAAGCTTCCTTCTCATCGTCACCCTTAGCAGTAATGGTAACTGAAGCATTTTGACCAACACCAAGTGACATAACACCCATGATGGACTTCAAATTAACACTCTTACCTTCGTATGAAAGGGTAACATCAGAGTTATACTTAGAAGCTGCTTGAACCAGGATAGTTGCTGGACGAGCGTGAATACCTGTCTCAGATGTAATTGTAAAATCACGTTTTTCCATAATTAATCATTCTCCTTCGAGCATATTAGCAAATTATCAGTGGCCAGCCCCTGATAATTTCATTGCTTTTATTTTAGCAATTGTAAACTTCAATTACAAGTTCTCTCAACGATTGATTATCGCTTTTTTAATCGATATGTAAGCGTTCCCCCACGATGAGCTTCAGCTTCAATTTGTGTCCGATATTGATAACCATGAAAAACCGGCTGAAACGCTTGAAATTCCTCTGGAGTAATATCAAAATGACTAGTCTTTCCCGAATGCAAGTCATCAAGTTCCTGTTGATAATCTCTTTCTGTCATTTAACCACCTCATTAAAGGATCTCTGACTTTTTCACCACCCTTATTTTAGCATTCATCTGTTAAGAGTGCTAAAATTTAATAGAAAGTCTGACTAATTTTTTCTTAAACCGATTCATTTGGCTTGCAGTCAAACAAAAAGTAAGTATAATTAACATCAATGGTCAGGAAAGGTCAAAGATAATAATTTCCTTTTCGATGGTCGGATCTATTTTATTAAGGGGGTATTTTTTACGGTGCTTTGTCAAAATTGTCATCAGAATCCTGCAACGATCCATTTACAAATGAACCTTAATGGCCAACGAGTTCAACTCGATTTATGTCAAAACTGTTATCAAAAATTACAAAACATGCAAACAAATATGATGAATGGAGGTAACGGAATGAATAATTTCGGTTTTGGAAGCCTCGAAGACTTCATGAATGCCATGAATAATATGCAAAGTCAACAAGCTGCTGGTAATGGAGCTGCTTTTAGCGGTCAAAACCAACGACAAGGTGGCAACGGCGGCCGTGGTAAGGGAATCCTCGGTCAGTATGGTATTAACTTAACTGATCTTGCTCGCCAAGGAAAGATTGATCCAGTTATTGGTCGTGATAACGAAATTAAGCGAGTTATTGAAATCCTTAATCGCCGGACTAAGAATAATCCAGTCCTAATTGGTGAAGCCGGTGTCGGTAAGACTGCTGTCGTTGAAGGTTTAGCTACCGCAATTGTTTCCGGTGAAGTGCCAGAGAAGCTTGCTAACAAGGAAATTATCCGACTTGATGTTGTTTCCCTTGTTCAAGGAACTGGAATCCGGGGACAGTTTGAAAAACGGATGCAACAATTAATGGCAGAAGTTCGGAAGAACAAGAACATCATTCTCTTCATTGATGAGATTCACGAAATCATGGGTGCCGGTAACGCTGAAGGCGGCATGGATGCCGGAAACGTTCTAAAGCCTGCCCTTGCTCGTGGTGATTTCCAGCTCCTTGGTGCTACTACCCTTAACGAATACCGGAAGATTGAAAAAGACGCTGCCCTTGCCCGGCGGTTCCAACCAGTTGAAGTTAATGAACCTTCAGTTGATGAGACAATTCGAATTCTTAACGGAATTAAAGGTCGCTACCAAGATTATCATCACGTTAAGTACACGGACGATGCAATCATTGCAGCCGCTAAACTTTCTGATCGCTACATCCAAGAACGATTCCTTCCCGACAAGGCAATTGACCTGATGGATGAAGCGGGTTCACGGAAGAACCTAACATTGAAGAATGTTGATCCAAATGCAATCGAAAATGAGATTCACACCGCTGAAGCTCACAAGCAACAAGCAGCAGATAACCAAGACTACGAAAAGGCTGCCTTCTACCGTGATCAGGTAAGCAAACTTGAAAAGGCTAAAAAAGAAGCAGAAGAAAACCATTCTGAAGAATCCGCAACGGTAACCGTTAAGGATATGCAGGAGATTGTTGAAGAAAAAACTAATATTCCTGTCGGCGATCTGCAGAAGCAAGAAGAAAACCAACTTCGGGATCTTGATAAGAAGCTTGACGAACATGTCATTGGTCAAACTGAAGCAGTTGATAAGATTGCGCGGGCAATTCGCCGGAATCGGATTGGCTTAAACAAGTCTGGTCGACCAATTGGGAGTTTCCTCTTTGTTGGACCTACTGGTGTTGGGAAGACCGAGACAGCTAAGCAACTTGCGCTCCAGCTTTTTGGTTCTAAGGATTCAATGATCCGTTTTGACATGTCAGAATACATGGACAAGACATCTACTTCAAAACTTATTGGTGCCGCCCCTGGTTATGTTGGCTATGAAGAAGCTGGTCAATTAACCGAACAAGTTCGTCGTCACCCATACAGCCTAATCTTATTAGACGAAGTGGAAAAGGCTCATCCTGACGTTATGCACATGTTCCTGCAAATTCTTGACGATGGTCGATTAACAGATTCACAAGGACGGACCGTTAGTTTCAAGGACACGATCATTATTATGACTTCTAACGCTGGAACTGGCGATGCCCAAGCTAGTGTTGGTTTTGGTGCTGAATCAACCGGAAGTACTCACTCAATCATTGATAAATTGACCAATTACTTTAAGCCAGAATTCTTAAACCGGTTTGATGACATCGTTCAGTTCAATGCCCTCAGCAAGGATAACTTAATGAAGATTGTTAACCTGATGATCAGTGATGTTAACAAGATGTTGGCTGACCGTGACTTATCAATCACCGTTCCTGAAGATGTTGATGAGAAGTTAGTTGATCTAGGATATGATCCAAAGATGGGGGCTCGTCCCCTTCGTCGGGTAATTCAAGAACAAATCGAAGATCGGATCGCTGACTATGTTCTTGATCACAATGATGCTCACGAACTTGTCGCACAATTGGATAAAGACGGTAACATTACTGTTGGCGCTGCACAAACTGCAGATAAATAACATTTAAATTATTGATGAAAAGAGGGAGCGTGAATAGGGTTCCAGAGTTCGGTTATACCGGACACTGGAACCCATTTGCGTACCGCACTGTTCGTATTTGAACTTGGTAAAAGTACTTATGTCACAATCTCTTTAATATTTACTAGTAGTCTCCGAACTTACAGAGTCTAATCGCGGAAATCCGAATAGGCTCTTGAATGGGTCAATTTCCAGCTTTTTTCTATCTTTACACTTTGTTAACCTGTTCATCACAGAGGTTTCACCTTATCAATGCTATAATAAAGAGTAAATATAGTTGACGGGGTGAAAAGGATGGAAGATAAGTTCAAAACAGGAAACCCAATTTGGGTCTACTACACAAATATTGATACTGGAGAAAATCTGGTTGTCCCCCAACTTTTACGGGGATTTCTCGGAGAAAGGTATTCTGTTGAAAAGAAGCAATTCGACGGTTACCAATTTATCAAAAATGAGGGTGAATTAACCGGAAAATTTGATGATCAACCACATAGCATTCACGTTTATTACCGAAATAAAAACTGGGGTGAAGTAGAATCGATCGAAATGTATCTTCACCTCAATGCGGTTACTGCGGTATATGATATGCCAAATGGGATGCAAGTCGGCACGCCCTTCCCGGACGATATTGTTCTGAAAGCCTTTCACCGTGTTGCAACGAAATCAGGCGAATTTTGGTACGAAATTGGTAGCGACCAGTGGGTAAAATATGACAAGATGACAATTGTGGATAACCCGTTTAAAACTGAAGATGAGGATTTCCAATCTAAACTCGCTGACAACATGGCAGTCATCCCAATGAAGAAGACAAAGGCAGTGATTGACTACCTTCCAGGAAAAGCAATTGATGCTTTTGATAAACCATATGGCGATAAAGTTAGCGAAATTAAGGATGGTCAAGAAATCACAATTACCGGTAAGATGAGTGATAATGATGAAATCATCTGGTATAAACTTGGTAATGGAACATTTATTACCGGTAATTACGTCAAATTGGAGGAGCAAAATGAAGACTAATCAACAAACCATCGCGGTTATCGGTGTTGGTAATATGGGAACTGCAATTATCAAGGGGCTTATAAATACAAGACAGTTTAAGATTATTGGTGAAAATCCAACTAACCCTCATGTTACCTCTCTCGGGCAAGAACTTGGCTTTACCGTTGTTAATAATAATCTTGATGTCGTCAAAGCTAACCCTGACTTTGTTATCCTTACTACCCCCGCACCGATTACTCTGAAAATTGCTCAAGAACTAAGCCAACTTCCCGTCTCAACAACCGTTATTTCAGCAGCTGCTGGTGTTTCATTGCAGAAATTACAATCAGTAATTGCCGATGCTACTGTAGCTGCAATGATTCCAAATACACCGGTCGCTGTTAATGCCGGGACAATTGGACTTACTCTCCCTGAAGAAATTCCTGAAGAAAATGCAAACAAAATTATTACCTTTCTTGAACTATTAGGGGATGTGATTCCCGTTAGCGAGGAGCAACTGGAGATTGTTGGCGTTATTGGTGGTTGCGGTCCAGCATTTGTCGATGTTTTCATGGATGCCATGAGTGATGGCGCCGTAGCAAACGGCATGGGACGACAAATAGCTTATCGGTTAATTTCCAGCATGGTTAAAGGTACCGGTAAACTAGCATTTGATACTAAAAAGCTCCCTGCTGAACTTCGTGATCAGGTTACTTCGCCAGCTGGCACGACAATTAAGGGTGTACTGGCCTTGGAAAAGAACCGGTTCCGCTATGCTGTAATTGATGCGATTAATAAGGCAGCTGGAAAATAAAAAATGTCAATAATTTTAAAATAGTAATCCCGTCACTAACCTGCTAAATGGTTAATGACGGGATTGTTTATGTTTTGGGCTAAATAATTGTCGAGAAATTGTTAGCTTTCCGCAAGTTCTCGGCAACATAGCTAAGATCTGCTCGCCAGGGAATTGATAGTGCTAACAACCTCCCTCTCAGATATTCAGCATCCAGTCAGGAGAAATTGTTATTCCTAATGCAGCATAGCTAAGATCTGCTCGCCCTAACCTTCCTCGAGCTAACGACCTCCACCTCCGACGACGAAACGTCGTTCGGTGGAGAAATCGTTAGCCACCGGAAGGTTTTAACGGGCTCGCACTCTTTAATTATTTACCTCATCCTCGCCTTCGGGACTTTGCGGGTAGTCAAGGTCAGCGTAATGGTGGTTAGCTTGTTTTTGGGCTGTTGATTGACTGGTGTAAAAGACATTATCAGTTGTTACATTATCTCCGTTAGCTGAAACAATAACCGGTGTCTGTTTACCGTTAATAGTTTCATGATGCAGGAGGTAGAACTGTCCCTTATTCTCAGTATCACACCATCCACGAATATTTAACCAATTTTGATTATGAGCATTAACAAACTTTGCACTCTGCCAAGTCTGAGTTTGCTTTTGAACTGATTTGTTCTTTGCATCTGGACTTGAAAGGAAGTCAGGATATTGCTTATATAACCATGACTTAGTTGAATTATTATTCGTAGAGATAGTAATTGTATGCTCACGAATCGTTAGTACAGTTTGCTGGTTGCCATCAGCAGAGTACCAAACGCCCCGCATTGACTTTGGAGTGGTAAAGACTGCCTGACGACCGAATTCATGGTTTGCAGCATCATTCCGTCCTGAGCGTTCGTCATATACCTTGCTTTGCTTTGTCAGTTTTTGAACCTTACTTGCTTGACTGTGCTGGTTAATGTAGTAAACCATATCATTTTGGCTAACCGTTCCCAGCTTCTTCGCTTTTTGGCCCTTCTTAACATTTTCATAGATGTTAATACTACCATCATCATTTAATGTGTAGGCAACATCAGCAGAATTCTTTTCTGGTGTCGCGTTATAAAGGATTCCGGAACCATCTTCACCGGTAGCTCCAGGATTATCCAATCGGTAATCACTCGTATCGTAAAGGTTTGTCCGTAGTCCACTGTTTTTCGCGCTATTAGCAACCTTGGCCCAGTCACCACCGTATTTCTTACTACTGTAAATCGTTACTAAGCTACTAACCTCTTGTGGTGGCATATTTGTTGAATCAAGGTTTACTTTTTGATTATTAGTGATTGCAGAACTTCCTGATGAACCCGATGAAGAATTAGAATTTGCTGACTGAGCACCGCAGCCCGCCAACAATAACGCCAAACCAACAACAGATAATTTTCCTATTAATTGCTTATTAACCACGTTTAACACTCCAATCCTCTTTTTTCACGATAATAACCAATCAAAAACATAATGATAATTATCAATTGATTTATTATACATCACTATTTATACGCCTATATCTTAACCTTTTGCAGCATAAAAAAGCAACTAATAACCTTTCGTACAATTAAATTATTTATATAAAATAAGTCACAGCGTCAAATATTAGGCACTGTGACTTATTTCTGTATTGTTTGATGTTGTGAGGAGCCACAAACGCAAGCAAGTTCTCTGCTGGCTCACACTCTCTTTCCTTAGTCCCTTCTCAATTGCATTCTATCGTTAAAGAACTTAGAAAGAAGAACAACAATAACCATGGTAACTCCCCAAATAATCCACCAAGTACTTGAAGAACCAAGAATTGTCCAAAGAGCACTACTAGGACCGATCCATTCATTATGCTGATAGTCAATATTAAGACTCATCATTACCCTAACAAATGCAACTAAGAAAAGAATAAATAGGATTGGTAAACCAATACCAACAATCCACTTCCAGGTCCGATTAAGCAAGCCAAAGCCATTACCAATCATTTGAAGAATCAATACGCTAGAAAGAAGTACTAATAGTTGCATCCCCATCGCTTGCCAACTTGCTAGCGGGTGCTCAAACAAACTTAGTAAGTTATTAACCACCCAAACTCCGATAGTAGCAAGAACCAAGGCAATCAGCCGTCCCCACCAAAGTGTCTTGCGTGAAATTCCATTTTGAATTGTCCATTTAAAATCATCGTAGGCAGTGATTAAGAAATAACCGAGTAAAATCATTGTAAATACTGGCGGTAATACTCCCGGAATTCCTTGCAAGCTAACAAGAAATGAATCAATACGATGATCAATTAGCAATTCAACAAGATATCCCAAAAAGACTACTCCGACAGCCCAAACAGCAGCAACAGCTAACGCCCAACCAAGGCGATGAAAAACATTGGTAATTACTAATCGTTGTTCATGACTAAGCATCTTTTTGTTGACCCCCATTCGTTAAGTAGATAAATAAGTGCTGTAAATCATAATGTCCAACCTGAACTTGATCAGGAAGGATCCGATCTTCTGGCAACTGATCAAAGACATGAGCCGTGCGGATATTTCCCAAGTCAGTTGTTGAAAGGACGTTCAACCCTTCAGTGTATTGATCAACTAATTTTGCCGGACCTGAAATATCGTATGCCCGGTCCAATAAGTCCTGAACATCGGTATCCTCAAGGACCTGATGACGATCAATCAAGATCACATGCTCAACCAGCTGTTGAATTTCATCAATTAAGTGGGTTGAGAGAACAATCGTCCGTGGCCGCTTTTGATATGACTTAATTAATTCTTGATAGAAGATTTCACGGTGGTTAACATCTAATCCTAATACCGGTTCATCAAGAAAAATATAATCAGCATCAACGTTTAGTGCCAAGCTAATCTTAGCAGCGGTTTTCTGACCAGTAGAAAGTTTGGCAAATTTTTGATTACCTTCAAGTTCAAACCGCTTAAGCATTTGTTCAGCATTTTGATAATCAAAATTGCCGTACGCACCGTCAGCGAGGTCAAACATTTGGTTAATCTTAACTTGTTTATAGTAAAGATTATCTTCTCCAATAAGGAAAACCTGATCCAAAGTTTGATCAGTGTTAACTTCCTGATCGCCTAACTTAATCGAACCAGATGTCGGAAAGATCCGGTTACTGATTAAGTTTAAGAGGGTCGATTTCCCTGCCCCGTTTCGACCGAGCAAACCATAAATTTTTGCCGGCTCTAAAGTAAATGAAACATCATCAAGAATTACCCGACGACCAAATTTCTTTGATAAATGACTAATCTTTAATTGTTCCATCATGCTCACCCCGCTCAATTAATTCGACTAAATGTTGCTTATTAATTCCTAATTTATGTGCTTCCACAAGGAGAGTTTTGACATAATCCTTATAGAAACTTTCTTTACGCTCTTCCATAATCTTTTGTCGAGCCCCCGTTCGTACAAACATTCCGCGTCCACGGTGCTTTTCAATCAACCCCGCATCAACCAGGATATTCATCCCTTTTAAAACCGTTGCTGGATTAATATGTAATTGCTGGGAAAGCTGGGTAGTTGATGGTACCTGGCTCACTTCATCAAAGCCGCCGGTAAAAATCATTTCTTCCAATTGACTTGCGATTTGTTGGTATAACGGTGTTGACTCGTTAAAGTGAAATTGCAAAAGATCATCTCCTTGACAGTCAATCAGTCATTTTGTTAATTACTTATGTAACTAACTATATAGGATCATAAAGATTTTTGCAAGCTTAAATAAAAAATAGTTTAAATTACATTTTTAGCCGTTCTTTATATATAGGAGTCTTTCCGAATATAATTGATTGGAGTTTTTTATGTCTTACTCACCAGAAACAAATAGTTCAATAATTGCTAATATTATGGAGCGTTGGCAAAAGATGACAATTACTAGTGATCCAATGTTTGGGATGGTAATGGAGAATAAGAAAATTTGTCTTGAGCTAATTCGACGGGCACTGCCACGACTAAAAGTTAACGAAATCGTTCACCTTACTACTCAGAAAGATATCAATGTGTTTGCCAGTCGTAAGGTCCGTTATGACGTGTATGTTCGTGATGATCACGGTCGGATTATTGTTATCGAGATGCAAGTAGCTAATAAGGGAAACCTTCCCTTACGACTACGTTATTATCAAGAGCAAATCGATCATGGATTAATTCGTCCCGGTGATAACTACCGTACCTTAACCCGTCACCCCACTTACGTAATTATGTTTTGTGATTTTGACTATTTTGGTCGGGGATGGGCAAGTTATGCCTTTGAACACCGTTGCCTTCGTGACCTATCTCTAGAACTAGGTGATCGACGTAAAATAATTATTTTTAACGCGATGGCTAAAAAATTTACCACTGAAGAAAAACCAATTAAAAGTTTTCTTGACCTCATGCGTAAGCGGGTAGACAATAATGATAGATTTATCACCCAGATTCAAAATGAAATTACCAAGGTTAAGCAGGATCCAGAAAGGAGAGCTGGTTTTATGAAATTTGAACTCGATTTAATGGATGCTAAGAGAGAAGCTCATGAAAAAGGTTTGGAAGAAGGCCTAAAAGAGGGTCAATCAGTAGCTAATAATAAGGCAATTAAAGAATTTGTGATTAATTTCAAAGAACTTGGCCTTGATACCCAGGATATCAAGCAACGCTTAATGAGATCATTCAACTTAACTGCTGAACAGGCTACCCAAGCGGTACAGAACAAGTAATTCACATTCTTTAAAACCTAAAAATCCTGTAGGTGCATTATGAAGTGCCCTACAGGATTTTTTAGATCTATTAATAAAACATTACAAAAAGCTATTATTCTCCCTGTTCATCCTTCACCGGGTGCTCAATCCGATAAATATCAAACATATATTCAACGACAGTCTTAAGAACTGCATAGAATGGAATACAAAGAATCATCCCGGCAATTCCGGCAATGTGCCCCGCAGCAAGTAAGAGGACAATGATTGTTAGCGGATGAATCTTAAGGGTCTTACCGATAATATTTGGATAGATAATATTACCATCAACCTGTTGAACAATCAGAACAACGACAATTACCCAAATTAATTTATCCGGGGCCATTGTCAATGAAACAAATAGTGCTGGGGCAATCCCGATATATGGACCAACATAGGGGATGATGTTGCACAAACCAGCAACGATCCCCAGGACAAGTGCTAGTGGTTCGTGAATAATCAGATAACCAATCGAAGTAAAGACGCCGACGAAGAGACATTCAATCACTTGTCCGGCAATGTATGACGACAAGGTGTTGTTCATCTTACCAAGTAACTGGTTAACTTCCTTAGCATGATGTGGTGAAAGCCACTTTTGAATGGCAGGAACTAGTTTTGAGCCATCCTTTAACATGTAGAAAAGCATCACCGGAACCGTAATGGTAACAACGGTAATGTTAGTAACCATTCCAATAATATCGCCTACTCGTTCAGAAAGTCCTTTTAGAATCTTCTGCGCGTAAGCGGCCAATTGGTGATCAAATTGACGATAATATGCATTAAGATCCACATGTTTCAAGGGTGAATGTTTAATTGTATCGTTCATTAAGCTCTGTAGCCCGCTAACTGTTTGTGGTAAATGATTAACTAATTGGCTAATTTCCTTTACCACTGGCGGAATCAATGCAGAAATCCCCCAAACAATAATCAGAATTAGCAAGACGACAATCAATAAACTAGCTATACCACGATTTATGCGGAACTTGCCGATCTTAATTTTCACAATTAAGTTTAAGATTGGATTCAGCATGTAGTATAAGAATCCTGATAACAGTAATGGAACAAAAACTACTGATAGAAATGTCCAAAACGGTTTAAAGATAAACTGAATTTTGGTACAAACAAAGATTAATGTCGCAATTGTCAAAAAAACGATCGGCCAAAACAGCCAATGATAAAATTTTTCTCGATTCATTATCATAATCCTAACATTTACAAAATAAAAGGACACCTTGTAAAAGCAGGTGCCACAACATCCCCTCTACCATACACTAAGGAAGTTTGATTGTAAATGAGAAAAATAATTCATTCCTTTCTATTAGCAATCTTAACCTTGAAAGCAGTGCAAGCCAACAAGAGTATTCAAAAGTAACTACGACAAAGAGGGTGAGAAAAACGAAATGTTTTTCCCACCCTCTATCTGTAAGTATTGCCTACTTCATCGTTTTAACAACATAGTGCTTTCCTGCCGTGACATCGTACTGAACAAGACGGTAATCATGAAGTAGTGTTTTTTGCTTTTTCGTTAGTTGGTTTTCTTTAAGGATCTTTCCTTTTTGCGTAATAAAGCGACTATTACTATTGTAGGCATTCACATTACCGCTTGCCTGAACATCCTCGGTAATCACCGGCAGCTGTTCGTAGACTCGTGTCAGCAAGGCTTGATACCAGTTGACCTTGGAGTTGGTTTGCTTAGCTGCCATCGCAATAAAATCGTTGGGCGCAACGTAAGCTGTCTTCTGCTTATAGTTTCGCGCACCATGTTCTCGTGCATACCGATTAGAATAAATGAAATAATCTGTTTCATGAAGTTTGAGCCCATCCTTAGTCATCTCATTACCGTAGATTTCTGGTAAGTGATCCCCATAAAAGACAACCGTAATCGGCTTTTTAATTTGGTCAATTGCAGTAATGAATTGTTTCATCGCTTCATCAGTATGGTGGATCCCAGTAGCAAAATCATTTACCGACGACTTATCAGTACCGGCAGAAACCTTTGTCGCCTGATATTTACTAATTTCATTGTAAAAGTGCTGATTATATGGGAAGTGATTCTGCATTGTTACCAGATTAATGAACCGACCACCATGATAATTCGTTAACTGATCTAACACATTCTGGTAGGAAGTTTGATCAGAAAGGTATGGACTACGATCGATCTTTTTCTGATGACGAATTGGGTACTTACTTCCCAAATAGAGGAAGCGATCAATGCCAAACTTCCGGTAAACCTCGGTACGGTTATAAAAGGCCCCGTTATAGGGATGGATTGCGATTGCTGACTTAAATTGCTGAGCGATTGATGGATTGTTTTTCAAATTATTAACCAATTGGGTATATGGAGTTGGCAAAGTCGGTGAAAAATTAGTTAACGCGAATCCGGTCAATGCCATGTACTCCATGTTGGCTGTTCCACCACCATAGCCCGAACTGATCATTAAGCCACCAGTATTTTGTTTACTAAGCTTAGTAATGTATGGTACGGGATTGCTCTTCAAATGAACGCCAGGAACCCGTTGGGGATTAGCAAAGCTTTCACTCAAATTAAAAATAATCGTTTGCTTGCTAAACGAGTTTGTCCGCTGACGATTAATCTGTTGAGCATCCAAGTGGTACTTATGAACAATTGCTGTCATTGTCTGTTGAGAATATCCGGCTGGCTTGACCATTACCGTAACATCAATGTTGTTCATGAATTGAAGTAATGGGCCATTGATTCTTGCTCCACTTAACTGATTGTAAAACATCGGCTGATCATCAATTGAGGTCATCAAATTATTAAAGGGAGTATTTTGATGGTTCCACAAAAACGCTGTCGCAAATAAGCATGGTGCAAGAAGGACAAATAGCAACCGTTGTGTTATCCCCCCCACTGCGTTTCTTAGGGGATGAGTCTTTTCTAGCCAAACAGTTACTGCAATCAAAATCACTAAAGTTACCAGGGCAACTATCCAAACTACCCCGTCAACCATACCAAATAAGTTCTTAGCCACCCGTACCATCGCGAGATCTGCAGGAAGGATTGGTTCGTTTCGGGCAACGATCTTTTCATGATTAGCCACAACAAAGACCGCACTAACTGCAATAACACTAATCAGCCCGACCCAGTAGCGATTAGTCAAGGCCTGAATAAATTTAATGACAGCGAAGATCAAGAATGCAGTAAAAAGTAATAGTAGCTCCCGTTGACCAAAAGTGTAGGCAAAAATATTGTAAGTTGCGTCAACGTTGGGACTTACGGAAAAGCCGTCATTCATTAATAGCATCGAAAGAGCTGCGATTAAGTATGAAATAATTCCCAGAATAATGTTTGGCATCCAGGAATTAAGCCACTGTTTTATTAATTGAAGCTGTTCGTCAGCGGATTGACTAGTGAACCGATCAATTCGCTGAAGACGGTGCTTAGCAAAATTACCCATTGATAATCCACACCAAATGTAGGAACATGCTAAGGCAAAAAGGAGAAAAATAATTGTAATCATTCCCGCCTTCAAGCTGCCATAAGCGTTGTGAAGTTTCACGATGAGTTGGACGCTTGCCAGTAATGCCGTATTCTCAATTAACGTTAAGTAGGAATATAACGATCGCCAATTTGGCTGTTCTAAGTGATTCACCGTAATTTTGACAATTCCATAAGTAGCTAAAATGGTGAAAATATTAGTTGGCGTTGTAAAACGACTCGCCGTCTGTCCATCAATGCTCATGAATGGCATGATTCCTTGAAGGACAACTGTGATCAGTAATCCCAAGCCAGTAATAAGAAGCCATTTTCGATGATGACTTTCCTGCTTAACATTGGCGCCAAGGACAAATAGTAACGCATAAAATAGTGTTAAATGGTTACTCGTCCATCCCCAAATATTCGGTGTCCAAAAGAGCGAGACAATCATAAGGAGCCAAATACCAATCAAAGTCGGTCGTCGTCAAATGAATCGTTGATCATTAATTACTGCAGTCAGAATTAATCCTAGTAAACTTCCAAAGATCAGTGGATAAGTATTCCGCAATAACGGAAAAGCTGCATTAAAGAAGTCGGTATGAAAGACTGTGACCTTTGCCAGCTGGTTGGTGCTAAGTGCCACTAATACACTAGCCAGGACACCCAAGACTAAAGTATTCAGCCACGCCTTAATGATTGTTGACTCACGATGACTCTTTTGTGATAGGAAATACCCTAACAGTAAAATCAGAATGTCAGAGCCAAGCAATGTTAAGCCTTTTAAGACTCCATATGCACTGGTGTGGAGACTGGCATTACTGTAATTCGCTATATGTGGTCCAAGTTGCCAATATACCTGAGCAATTCCCACCCAGAGCATCAGCACAACCCAGAGTAGATTATTTTTTACTCGACGCATGATTTTCTCCCCTAATATAATATCTTTCCTATTTTAATATAGACGGTAGGAAGATACAAAAAAATAGTATACAAAAGGACTTCACTAGTTCGTTTTCGAACTCCCGTCGACGCGTAGCTAGTCTTTAGGAAGTACAAATAGAGATTCAGCGTTCGGATTTTCTGAGCACTGAATCCCATTTGTATACTGCGTCGTTTGTATTTTGCTTAAGTAATATAGCTTATGTAACAGCCTAAGCATTTTCATGGTTATAAATACTGACTAGAGTCACTGTTTTGTGGCCGCTGAGGTATTGGCACAACAGCAGTCGACTCTGAATGTGTTAAGACTTTGTGTTAAAAGCATGGTCAGAAACTATGGTCAAAAGCTGGTGTGACGGGAAATAACTGCGATAAGTACGATCCTAAAACCTACAATTCACTTTGAAATGGCTCTCCAGATTTTATAATGATGCTACTTGCAATTGCACGTATTAGGGGAACTTCCTTAGTTAAGGATTTATAGTGATGTTGAGGATTATAATTATTCTGATTATTATCCTTATTGTGAACTAGTGCATTTCTTATTGAATATATTCTTCGTGCTAAACACTTTATATTTTCATCTCTATTTTCATCAAATGAATTTATGTTAAAGCATATTTCTTTTTTATTATTAGAAACAAAAATTGGAACATCATTCTTGTAAGTATTCTCTGAATTCTCATCTAAAAGGCTCTTCAACATATCAATATCTAAGAAATGATCTAATACTATCTCTAATGAATTTAACTCATTCATATCACTACATCTTATTTTGTATATTTTCTTTGTCAATCTCATTACATCCTCTTTTTTATCGTAAGAAAAAAGTGGTGATGTAATTTCCGACTGCACTATTTTAAACAATCGGTTATCCGGAATTTCGTTGAAAAAATACTCAATAATTTGATAATAGTTAATAAAGGCAGTAAAGGGGTTATCAGTCCAACTACCTGCTGAATAAAGATCCGTTAGGTGTTTAGGATAACATAATTTAGGTGTTTTTACAATTTTTCTTGAATAATGATGAAAAACCCTGGATTGCCCATTTACATAGTCACTTAAATTATCCACAATTCTAAAATTACAGCCTTTATAGTTCACTAAATTCATATTAAACACTAGTGAATTAACATATTCTTTGTAAAATTTAGCATCTTTTAAGTTATCATCTTTAATTTTAACTACAAAAAAATTTCCTCTCGGACTTGTTATGGTAGATAGAGCTTCTCTCCTCAATTTATTTTCATTAGACATTGAACTCTGATTACTAATTTTGTAGTGTTCTCTATATGGAAATGGTCTAAACCTTCTCAAAATTAGCTGAATCCCATGTTTATCTTTTTCTTTTAAAAGCAATCGAATACTTGCTCCTACAGAGATAGGAGAAATTTTATAGTTCAGCTTATTCTTCGAATCATGTATATACTCTGAATCCTTCACATGACGTACCATCAGTCTAAAATTAGGTTCAATATAAATGGGTACCTCTATTAATCCTTTATCTTTGTTCAGAAAAATTTTATTATCAAGTACCACTGACTCTGCACTTTCTTTTATATAATCTAATAATTCACTCTTACTTAAAGTTATATTAGTAGTTGAAGCTTCAATTTTTGCTCCTTCTTTATTCTCTAGTTTTAAATTAAGTTCTACACAATGATCATCATCTTTTTTTGAATAAATCTTTAAACCACTCCATAACTCCTTAAAAATTATATCAATAAATTTATCGTCCATAATTATCACCCCTTATTAGATCTTGCACCTATATGATAGTTTATAATCTTTTGCTCTCCACATGGAAGCCTTTAACATATTTTAACACGCGACTAACTCTGCCTCATCAACAATCTCACCACTTCAGCCACTCAAAAACCGTCTACCAACATCCGCCCGTGTTAACAAAGTGTTTAAGCAGCGCCATTTAAGCAACGAAAAAAGCTTGTAACACCAACGGTAATCGCTGATATTACAGGCTTATGTGTTCTTTGTAGTGCTCATTAAAGTCGCTTTTTAGGGTAGATCACCCCTTGATGTAAAGGGATTTCACCTTAAATGTGTTAAGATTTTGTGTTAAAAGCATAGTCAGAAACTTTGTTCAAATAGCGTCGTTATGGAATTCTTGCAGAACAACTATACTCAACTATCTGAGTTGCCAGCTTAATATTTACTATTCACAGCTATATATCTTACTATTTACTCTTCTTTAATATGTAATAAGAAGTATTCATTACTGTCTTGGATGAAAAAGTTCGTTATGGCTTCCAAGACACATAAAGCGGAATACTTTTCGCTTATTAATTTCTGTATAGATAATTAACAAATCAACTTTACCATCGAATAAATGGGAATCCATATTACCAGTATAGGGTAAAGTTGGATCAATAAGTTCATGTGGATCATATTCTGCTGGGATTTCACCATATTCTAAGATATAGTCAATGGTGCCCTGAAGCTCAACTTGAAGATTATCCGCTTTCTTTCGCCAATTATTCACATCAATCTTGAACTGACGATCGAATCTGACCTTCCAGTTATTACTAGTCATGGAAAAGCTCCTTCATTGCATCATCAGTATTATCAAAAGTTTCAGCAGTGTTAGGAAGAAGGCCTTCTTCTTCTGCAAAGGCTCGTACAATTGCTTTTCTAGTCTTTTCGTTAAAAGTAACGTGTTCTACTTTAGACGCAGTTTTAATTTCAAATGGAACCTTACCTTGAATGACAAATTGTTTAGCAGCCAGAGTGAAGTAACTATTAAGAGTCATATTAATGCTATCTAGCCCTTTGACTAATTCTTTACGGAGTTCTGGATCTAAACGAACCGTTGAACCGATTTTTTCTTTAGATGTTGATGCAGTCATATCAAGCTATCCTTTTAAGTATCATTATGATATTCATGTGATACTACAAATCAGAATAGATAGGCTAAGAATAGCATCATAAATAAAAAGAGAATGCGTTTTAGACCTTAAATCAACAAAAGTCCAAGTAATATTAATTAACTCTCCTTTATTACTCTTTTATTGCATTTTGTTACATAAGTTGCAAAATCAATCATTTTAATTGCTAAATATTTACATTAATATTTCAACTATGTTACAATATAGATATTGAAAGGAAACAACAACGTTAAAATTAACGTTGCCGGAGGGAGTGCTATTACTATGAAGATGAGTAAAAAGGTTTTAAATAGTTCACTTGTTATTTTACTTGCACTAGGTCTAGGCGGTTGTGCTGTAGGTAGTTCTACAACCACATCACATAAGACCCACGAAGCATCAAGCTCACAAGTAGTTAAACAAAGCCATAAGAAGAGTGAAAAGTCAGCTTCAACCAGTGCTAAGGCTGCGGCTGCTACCAACAACTCAGCAAGTACAAACATTGCATCTTCAAGTAGTAGCACAAGCTCCGCTAAGAACGTAACTACCACTGCGTCTACAAATACAACTAACAATAATGCTAGCCAGCAAGTTACTGCTCCAGCTAAAGTTGCTAGTTCATCAAGCAGCGTTAAGGAACAAAAATCAGTTCAACTTGGCTTAGGTGATGTTGCAACTTGGACTGACTCTGAAGGGGTTACCCACAATGTTGATAGCGATGGAATGGATCGTTACACTACCAAGGGAAGCTCCCAAGTTCAATACAAGGACTGGTCAGGGGCATTACCAAGTGGAGTTACGGTAAGTCATAACGAATAATTAAAATAGTAGAAATAGCATTCTTTCACAAAAAGAGGAGTCAACGATTAGCGTTGATTCCTCTTTTTATATTCTAATCATCAATTTCTTGTAAAACAAAAAGGCTGCCAATCCAGACAACCTTCTAGATTATATTTAATTATAGGCAATGACCATTGACATCAAAGTAATATTCTCTATATTCGCCATTCCATGGAGCATAGTGCCACCCATTAGCTACCATATCATTACCATCAAAGTAATACCAAGCGCCATTGATCCACACCCATTCATTATTAGCTTGTGTACCGTCTGCCTTGGAGTATGTCCATGTGGGATATTGATTATTACCGTTGCTTGTTGAATGCCAGCTATTGGTTACATAATGACCATTGGCATCAAAATAGTATGAGTGATACTGTCCATTCCATGGAGCATAATGCCAACCATTTGCTGCCATGTCATTACCATCAAAGTAGTACCAAGCGCCATTAATCCACAGCCATTCATCGTTGGCTTGTGTACCGTCTGCCTTGGAGTATGTCCATGTAGGGTACTGGTTCTTACCATTACTGGTTGAGTGCCAACAATTTGTTACATAGTGACCATTGGCGTCAAAATAATATGAGTGATATTGACCATACCATGGGGCATAATGCCAACCATTTGCTGCCATTGTATTTCCATCAAAGTAGTACCAGGAACCATTAATCCACAACCACTCGTTATTAGCTTGTGTGCCATCCGCCTTAGAATATGACCAGTCATATCTCGGGTATGCATTCTTTCCATTATCATATGAATGCCAACTATTTGTTGCATAGTGACCATTGGCATCGAAATAATACGAATGTCCTTGACCATACCATGGAGCATAGCACCAACCACGATTAGCCATTGTATCGCCATCAAAGTAGTACCAGGAACCATTTATCAATAACCATTCATTACTAGCTCGCGTACCATCAGCCTTACGATAAGTCCAATCATAGGTACCATCATAATTCCGACTTGATTGCCAACCAGTTGAATAACCAGAGTACCAATCTGCTCGTGCTTGACTGGTAGTAGCTGTGGCAGGCTGAGCACTGGTGATAGTTTGTTGTTCACTTGCAACATTACCACCTTGTGCACTAGTATCAGCAGAAGCACTCGTAACTGCTGCATCACTATTACTTACTTGAGTTGATACAGCACTACTATCTGTATTTACATTATTAGCAGTAGCAACAGTTGCACTATTCATATTGCTACTATTTGTACTTACATTAGTATCAGCACTAACACTTGTAATTCCAAGCGCTAATCCTGCTAAAACAGTGGTTGAAACCAACCATAATTTCTTTTTCAAGATTATTCCTCCCCAAAAGTAACAAAATACGGTTTCATTTTAGCACTTAATTATTTAGCTAACAAGCTAACATAAAAAGGGCTGACTCAACGCCAACCTTTCTTAATCAACTTATTCAGTTAACCATGCATTTTGCTCATCAAAATGGTAAAGCTTACTTTGTCCGTTATTGGTTAAGTAAACATCCCCCGTATCTGCTTCTCCATTGTTCTTAAAGTGGTAGTAGTGACCATTAATCTTTTGCCAGCCGATTAATGCTGAGCCGCTAGCATCAAAGTAATACCATTTCCCATTAACTTTTTGCCAACCAGTAGTCATTGCTCCAAACAAACCGTTATGTTGAGTGGTTAAGAAATATACATTTCCGTTAACCGTTTGTAATCCACTCTCCATTTGGCCAGTCGTGGGGTTCATATAGAACCAATGATTACCAATAAACTGCCAGCCACTATTCTGCCAAGTATTTACTGGATCGAAGTAATACCAATTATTATCAATCAACTGAAATCCACGTACTGCCCAGGCATTAACAGTATCAAAGTAATAACTATGCCCATTAACCTTTTGCCAACCTGTCAATGCTTTACCATCATTACCAAAGTAGTACCAGCCTGCACCAGACTGGAACCAACCCCTTGCTGCGGCTCCGTTATTATAGAAGAAATACCAGTTATTATTAATATTCCACCAGCCGGTCCGCATAGCTCCATAACTGCCATCATGTTGCGTATTTAAGAAGTACAAACTATTTCCGACCGTTTGTAATCCTGTCATCATTTGACCATAACTAGGGTTAAAGTAGAACCAATTATTATCAATCCACTGCCAATTCGTATCCATCCAAGCATTGTTTAAATCAAAGTAATACCAATTACCGCTCAAATTTTGCCAATTGGTTAACGCCCATGCATTATCTAAATCGAAGTAATACTTATGGTTTCCAATCCATTGCCAATTTGTTTCAACAACTCCCTGACCAGTGAAGTAATACCAGTGACCATTAATAAATTGCCAGCCAGTCAAGGCAACACCATTATTTTGGAAGTAATACCAATTACTATTTATCCTTTGCCAACCAGTTACCATCGCACCACTATTGTTTAAGTAGTACACATTATTATTAATATTTTTCAAACCAGTTTGCATATTACCAGTAGCTGGATCTAAGTAATACCAATTACCATTGATCCACTTCCACCCTAATTCTAGTAATCCAGCCTGATCAAAATGTCGCCACTTATTATCAACTAAATGCCAACCAGGAGTATTATATTCTTCAGCCGTGCTAGAATTATTATCTCCTTCAGCCCAAATAAAGTGCATATCAATATTTAACAAATTAAAATTAAATTTCGAACCATCACTATATGTTCCTGTACCAACGGACTTAGTAATTGAAGGATAGATTCCAAGCGTATTAATACTTTGTGGGTTAGTCAAAAAGTTTTGTGCATGACCGAAAATATCTGAAGCATCATTAAAAAGCATTCCCATTACACCATAGTAGATTAATGCCCGTAAATCATCCATTGTGGTTATGCTAAATACAGGAACAGCATTATTGTTAATAAATTCATCCCCCTTAGCCGTTGCAAAAGGACGAACGGTTAACCCATTTATATTGTCATTATAAATCTGTTGGGCAGCAATATTTTCACTATGATTGTTAAGAATTTCCGGATCATGCCAATGACCATTCATCAATGATTCGTTCTTATTTTGATATTCCAACGCCATTGACCGAACCTGATCTATCGTTTCGTCATTTAATCGAAAAGGCTCCAAGCCAAACTCACTTCTAATTTGATTTACTAATCCTACCCCATACTGATTCATTTGAATCGTTTGTTCAGGACTAATGTTATTAACATTTACATATTCTTTGGCAGCAGTACTATTTGATTGGTAGTTATTCATACTCATCCCACTAATTGTTGTCTGCTGAAAATTATTTGCTTCAGTAGAATTAGAAATACCCCTTAATTTATTAAGAGTATATCCTTGCGGGAAGTTTACGTACTGGGCTTCTTGTGTATTTAAATTTGCCGAATAGAGTGCTGTCGTTGTTGCTGAGGCTTGTTGTTGAACAACATTACTGATAGTAGGTTGATTGTTATTTATATTACCAGAATCAACACTTGTCGCTGTATCTCCTGGTTGTGTATCAGCGAGAACATTATTTTCAGCAATTCCGATCCCTATTGCGGTGGTCAGTGCTGCAACTGTCGTTATTTTCACAAGATTTTTATTCATCAATCTTCCCCCATAGTTTATCGAAATAATCTTATATCATAATTCTACACTAAATGGCATTATAGAACGAAATGTTTACAGAATTGTTAAGCTAATATTAGCAAATTGAAATGACCCTTACATTTATAGTATATTAATAAGGTTAAAAACTTTTGATTGAGGTACAAAATATGAATGACAATCACGAGACACGTGAAGAATATCGAAAAAAGATGGAACAACGGATCCATGATAAGGTAGCTCAGGATCAGAAGCAAAATCATGAATCCAAAATGTCAAAATTTAAGTTACCAAAATTTAAGTCTTCAAATAATAACCCACGGAGAACTTCATCAAATATGAATCCAAATACACCAGAAGTTCATCACTACCGAACTCCTCGCTGGGTTAAAAATATTATTTGGGCACTAGTTATTTTGGTATTACTCGGTGGTGGCTACGAATACCATAAGATTAATTCGGTTGCTAATAATATTTTTGGCAGTGGCGATGGTAAAATCAGCAAAAAGCTCCAAAAAGGTGAGCCTGTTTCTGTCCTAGCAATGGGAACTGATGTCGGTGCCTTGGATCGTGGAAATACTGGTGGAAATACTGACTCGCTTGAATTGTTTACAATTAACCCTAAAACAAAGAAAATAACTATGACCAGTATTCCTCGTGATACGCTAGTTCGTGTTCCGACTAAAGAAGGTCCTACATACGTAAAGATTAATGCGGCATATTCAATCGGTGGTCCCAAAAAGACCGTTAAAGCTGTTTCTGAGTTATTAGATGTCCCGATTGATTACTATGCTGTAATTAACATGGGGGTTTTAAAAAAAGTTGTTAATACGGTTGGTGGTGTGACTGTAGACAATCCTTTTGCGTTTACCTATGAAGGACACCACTTCAAGAAAGGGAAGCAACACCTTGATGGTGAATTAGCTCTTAAATATTCCCGAATGCGTTATAGTGATCCAAATAATGATTATGGACGGCAAAAACGTCAACAACAAATTATCGAAAGTGTTATTCAGAAATTTAAGAAATCCGGCTCTATTGGAACTGCAAATAATATTCTTGATGCAGTTAAAGATGGCGTAAAAACTAATATCCCAGTTGACGATATTGCAACACTATACGGTAATTACCATGCTGCTATGGATAACGTTACAACTTATCATTTCCAAGGACAAGATGCCACAATCGATGGTGTTTCCTTCCAAATTGCTAGTCCAAAAGAAATTAATCGTATTTCTAAACTCATTCGTAAACAACTAGGTCTTAAACCTAAGAAAGTTGTTAACCACGAAACGAGAATGTACAAATCTCAGCCATTCTATAATGGTGTAACCAATACAGACTTTGTCTTACCGGGCGGTGCTAGTTACAACGATCCAGGTAGTGGTAACGGGAGTGATTATGTTATTGGTGGTAAAACATCATCGCAAAAACATACTTCCACCTATTCTAATAGTGCGAGAACCTATGGAGAAATAAGGAGCTCGCAAGTTACTACTCAAGTTCCCCAAACGGAAAGAAGAACCCAGTCAACTATTCGTAACGAATACCAAACAACTCGAACTCCTGCTGCAACTACAGGTCATGTATCTGAAAATACTACAGCCCACACAGTTCAAAGATCAGTCACAACTCACGAATAATAAAAGAAGTCATCCAGAATTTGCTATGATTCTGGATGACTTCTTTTATTAATTATTGTTATAATCTGATTCTGGTTTTAACTTATTAGCGTAACCATTAACTTCATCTTTCTGTGATTGATTAGTGTAGTAATCACGAATTAATCCCGACACCGTAACGTGTTTTGTTGTAGTCGAAGCTTCTGCTACTGATTGTCCCTCTTTTGGATCAACATATTTAATTGTTACATTGTTGCCATTCCGTTTAAAATACAGCCAGCTAGTTGGATCACCATTAGCGGTAACGTAACTAAAACCATTTGAGTTACTTCCATACCACATCATTCCATCACTTATTCCATCCTTAAACCAATCTGGTTCTTGATATAAAGCAACAAGAGTTCCCAGTTGCTGAGTTGATAAATTATGTGAATTATTTGCTGATGTAGATTGATTCCGCAGGTCTTGAACCTTAGTATTGTTAGCAACATTCATAATCCGCTTAACTGCATGATGCTGCTTAGCATAAGCAACCATCTCAGCTTTAGTTACCCCATCGGGAGATATTCCCGCATCACTATCAGAGATGTAAGTCTTATTCCCAGCTATTGTGTAGTAAGTACTATCTATTCCATGTTCACTATCCTTTTGATTAAGTTTCACATAGTATAAAAGATCTGCACCATCAGGATAATCCTTATAAAGCGGTCCCTCTCCCTTAGAAACGCTATCCTTATTATAAATTTTTACAACCGCTCCTTGACCAGATACGTCCATATCCTTAGAGTAATCATTTTGATCAGCCCCTGGCATATGCTCACCAGTATAATAAAGAACTAGTGCAGCATTTTGAGCTGGCGTTAGCTGATTAGGATCGAGCGTTGAATTACTAGAAGTATTCAAGGGAGTACTATTAGCTGCCTTTTTAGCAACTTTTGTATTGTTCGAACTAGAAGATGAATTACTATTATGTGGATTACCACATGCTGCTAAAGTTACAGCAAGTAGCGACGTAACAATTACTAAACCTATTTTTCTCATTAAAAACCCTCCAAAATTAGTCTTTAACACTGTAATTATAAAGCAATTCAGCCTATCCGCAATATCTTTCAGTCCAAAATAAAAAATCCATAATCTACGTCACAGTAGACTATGGATTATATATTATATTCAATTATTTTCCAGTAACAGAAGTAGCCGTAACATGGAATGAATGACCGTTACCACTAACAGTCCAATCGTTAATTCCATTTTGAACAGCCGTATAACCATCAACCTCATCAATTGAAGGTAATCCAGTAGCTGGCTTACCTGAGATACCAGCATTGTTTAACTGATTACCAATATGTTCTTTAACAATATTTTTGGCATCTTGTGCTGTCATTTGTTCACGAGTGCTTTGCTCTGATGTCGAAGTAGCAGTAGTAGACTTACTACTAGAAGTAACATTACTGGATGAACTACTTGTTACTGCAGAACTAGATACTGACTTTTCACTTGTCTTCTTACTTTGATTAGTAGAAGTAGCCGCGGTCTTACCAGAAGTTTTTGCACTTTTTACAACCTTACTTGAAGATGCATCATTACTTGAATTATCTTTAGTAGAACTACTTGAATTACCACAGCCTGCTAAAGTAATCATTAATGCACCGGCAGCAACAGTTGCCATAAGTTTTTTCATATAATAATGCTCCTTCTTTATTAATTGTTTCATCTATTATCTTATATTCTAAGACTAATTACAACACAACGTAGTAACTTGCTGAGTAGTACTTAGTGTAACCAACTTTAATTACGTCACCAGGTTCTGGAGCATGGACATATGCACCATTACCAAGAGAAATAGCTACGTGGTATGGTGCGCTATCACTACCATAAAATAGCAACGCACCCTTAGGAGCATTAGCAACGTCATAATGGTGAGTACCTAATGCTTGTTGTTGGTAAGTTGTTCGATAGTTAGAACCTAAGCCATATGCCCATTGAACTAACCCAGAGCAATCAAAACCAGTAGATGGATTATTACCACCCCATACATAAGCACGACCACGCATTGACATTGCCTTGTTTACGGCTTCACTATGATCATCCAACCAAGCACCATTGGATCCAAAATTATATGTCTTACCATCAATCGTTTGGGTACCAGTAAGCATATTAGCATTGGTGGTATCGAAGTAGTACCAAACATTGTTAATCTTTTGCCAACCAGTTAAAGCCCAGGCGTTAGTAGTATCAAAGTAGTACCAGAAACCAGCGTTAGACTTATACCAACCGGTGTTAGCCCAGGCATTACTTTCATCAAAGTGGTACCAAACATTGTTAATCTTTTGCCAACCAGTTAAAGCATTAGCGTTGGTATCATCGAAGTAGTACCAGTTATTGTTAATCTTCTGCCAACCCTTTTCAGCCCAGGCATTTGATTGATCGAAGTAATACCAGAAACCGGCATTTGACTGATACCAACCAGTACTTGCATTAGCATTGGTTTCGTCAAAGTGATACCAGTTATTGTTAATCTTTTGCCAACCAGTTTCTGCTTGAGCAGTTTCGTTATTGAAGTAATACCAGAAGCCAGCTTGTGATTGGTACCAACCAGTTTGGGCATTTCCTTCATTGCCAAAGTAATACCAGTTGTTGTTTACTTGTTCCCATTCATTGGTAACCTTAGCATTATTATTGTAGTAATAAGTATTACCGTTTTCTTTAACTAAACCGTTTTGGGCTACTGAAGTTGTTTGACTAGCTTGACTAGCAACATTAGTGGAAAAGTTGTTAATCGTTGCTGGCTGTGCTGAAACGACATTATTACTTGCACTAGCAGTACTACTATTGGTACTTGCATAACTAGCTGCCACAGTTGCACTTTCAACAGTTTGTTGTGATTGAGCAACTTGAGTAGTCGAAGTTGCATTGTCTTGAGCAACTACATCAGCTTGAGCGTCAGTAGCCATTGTTATACCAAAAGCTAATGAAGCAATAGTGATTCCTATAGTTAACCATTGCTTACCACTCTTATATAACTTGTAATGTTTCTTACTCATAAACTAAAATACAACTCCCTTTAATTCGTTCATCAATAATTTCAACGATTACTACTATACAATAAATTTTTCTTAAAAAGTTGAATGTCGTCAGTTTGTTAACGAATGTTGCCGTCTTGTAATATTAGTGAAATTTTTTGTTACAAAAAACGTTTTGACCCTCATCGAGTCAAAACGCTTTTATCGACAAATTATTAATTTAAAATTTTAGTAGCCTATCTCAAATGTCCATTGGCATAGAAATAGTAATCTTTATATACGTCATTCCATAAAAGTGTATGCCAGCCTGTCAGCATGGCACCATGCTTGGGATAACCAGTATTAAAGTAATACCAGTTGCCGCCTAACCATTGCCAACCAGTAGCAGCAGCGTAACTACCTGATTGGAAGTAGTACCAAGTACCATCTTGACTCATTTGCCAACCAGTAACTGGGTGACCTGTTGCATCAAGGTAATATAACTCATTGTTATCACGATTGGTTGTCCAGCCAGTTGACATCCAAGTATTTTCTTGGTTAAAGAAGTACCAGTAACCACGGTACCATTTCCAACCGGTATAAGCATTAGCATTGTTAGCATCGAACCAGTACCAGTGACTATTTAACCATTGCCAGCCAGTTAATGCCCAGGCATTGTTGTAATCAAAGAAGTACCAGTAGCCAGCCGGTGATTGATACCAGCCTGTTTGAGCATTAGCATTGACTGGATCAAAGTAGTACCAACGATTATTAAGTCGTTGCCAACCAGTAAGGGCCCAGGCATTACTGTAATCGAAGAAATACCAGAAACCAGCTCCAGATTTAAACCAACCTGTTTGCGCCCAGGCGTTAACCGGATCAAAGTAGTACCAATGATCGTTAATCTTTTGCCAACTAGTTAAGGCGTATCCTTCATCAGTATCGAAATAATACCAGTGATTATTAAGCAATTGCCAGCCAAGATATGCACTTCCATCGCCTTTAAAGCCATACCATTTGCCATCAACCTTTTGCCAGCCGGTCTTCATTGCACCATAAGAACCATCATGATTAATATTAAGGTAATAAATATTCCCATCAATCTTTTGAATTCCAGTAACCATGGAACCATCACTTGGTGTGAAGTAGAACCAGTTGCCACCTAATTGCTGCCAACCTTGTAGAGCTTTACCATCTTTTCCATAGTAGTACCAAACAGTTTCAGTAGTACCATCTTCTTGCTTAACTTCTTTAGTTCCCCAACTATTAGGAGTTCCTGTTGGTAAAAACGGATTGGTGTTCAAGTAAGCCAGTTGAGCTGTTAAATAACCATTAATTGTGTTTTTCATTGAAGCAAGAGTATTCGCTTTTTCTTTTTCAATCGCAGCAAGCTTTGCCCGATTTTCTTTTTGTAATTTTTGTAAAGCGTCTCGATTACTTTGTTCAAGCTTATTCAGGAAGCCACTTTGAGCAAGCGAACCGATAAACAAAGTCTTGGCAGTTGCCAATGCACTTTCTTGAGTTTTCTTAGCTTCTGTTAACTTATTTTGAGCATCTTCGTTTTCCTTTTGTGCCTTTTCATATGCACTCTTGGCTTCAGCACTCTTCTTTTCTGCTTCCGCAACTGCGGCTTCAGCATTTGATTTATCATCACTTGAAGCTGATTCAGCGACCTTCTTAGCAGCATCTAGGTCAGAAGCAGCATTATCACTAGCTACCTTAGCAGCTGATGCAGCTGTTGAAGCTTGGGCAGCCGAATCACTTGCTTGAGCGTATGCGGCATTAGCACTTGAAGTAGCATCACTATATGCTTTGTATTCTGCTGGGGCAGCTGATTCGATCCCAGGAATTTTTGTTGGATCAGTATTTACAGCACTAGAAGCAATTGCATAGGCTGAGGAATTAGCATCAGATAATTCTTTTTCAGCTGCTGAATTTGCTTTAACTTGAGCTGCACTCTTAGCAGCATATTCAGAATCAATTGCAGAAGACTCACTAGCAATTGCTGAACTAGCGGCAGACTTAGCGGCACTAGCAGTACGTGTAGCACTAATTGCTGAACTTGCAGCAGCATAACTATTAGCTGCTGGAGTTGCGGCTAAACTAGCAGAAGTATTAGCCTTAGCTGCATAGCTTGAGATTGTATTTTCGGTAGCAATGTTATCAGCACTTACTTTAGTGTTAGATGATAATAATCCAAGTGTCAAAGCAGCACCGGCAACTAAAATCGTATTTCTCAATTTATGAGAATGAAGACTCTTGTTAGTCATTGATGATTCTCCTTTTTTACGCTTAATCACAATTATTTTACAACATCTATTTTAGAATTAACACCGCAATTAATAATAAAAGATCCCATCAACTGATGAGATCTCATTATCATTATGCCCAGTAGAAGTTAGGACGGTAAACCATTTGGTATGGCCGATCATCATCGTTCCAATACCATTGATAGTTAAATTCTTGAACAGCTTGACCAGCAGCACCGTACCGAGAATTTGGATTTGAACTCCAGTAGTATCCACAAGTTGAGATACACATTGGATCTGGGTCTGCAGTAGAGATAACTACCGTATGACCTGCTCCACCAGCAGAAGCACCTGGGTTACCCCAAATCACAATATCACCGTATTGAACATTTTGAACGCCACGGCCACGTCCTGTAAGGTAGTAACCATTTTGAAGCAAGTAATTACCCAAATCTAAAGTGGAATAAGTATGGGCAGGTGTATGACCACCAGCGCTCCAAACAGCTTGAGTCATTGATCCAGAACAGTCAGCAGTTCCATCAGCTCCAGTTCGTGAACCATACATCGAATAAGTCAACTTGCCTTCACGGGCCAAGAACCAATTAATTACCCGTTGACTAAAGCCAACAAAAGCACCATTACTTTGTAGATTTACCCAGTGACCATCAATCCAGTGACCGCCAGTCCACATATTGGCATTAGTTGGATCCATGTAATACCAGTTATGACCCACAAATGTCCAGCCAGTATGAGCCCATGCATTTTCCGGATCAAAGTAATACCAGAAACCTGCCGGTGATTGGTACCAGCCTAGAACTGAATTTGCATTGTTAGCATCAAACAAGTACCGGTGACCATTGATGCTTTGCCAACCAGTCTTGGCAGTTCCATCCTGGTTAAAGTAGTACCAGAAGCCAGCATTAGACTTATACCAACCAGTAGTTGCGGCTGCATTATCACCAAAGTAATACCAACTACCGTTTACCTTTTCTCAGGCATTAGCTAACAATTGGTTTCCCTGCTTATAATAACGATTATTACCAAGACTATTTAATCCCTCATTAAGACTAGTAAGATCTAAGTCACCTGTTGCTGAATTAAATAATAATGTTCGTCCATCAACTATAGCAGAATTTTGACGAACTCCAGTTACTAAATCATAATATTGAAGTGAACCGGATGCTGGATTATAAACTAATCCCTTTTGTTGACTTCCTGATGGACTAAAGAAGTAGTAGTCGCCATTAATTGAGCGAACACCTGTGAACATTTGGTAATTAGTAGGATCGAAGTAATAACGGTTACCATTAATTGTTTGCCAACTAGATAATGCTGAACCACTGTTGTTGAAGTAGTACCAGTTGCCATTAATTAATTGCCAACCAGTCTTCATCGCACCGTATGTACCGTCATGCTGATCATTAAGGTAATACAAGTTGTTATTGATAGTCTGAAGACCAGCAAGCATTGCATTATTTGTAGGAGCAAAGTAATACCAATTGTTACCTAACCATTGCCAACCAGTTAAAGCCCAGGCATTATTGTTATCAAAGTAGTACCAGTCATTATTCAGCACTTGCCAACCTTTAAGTGCCTAAGCGTTATTATCATCAAAGTAGTAGCGGTGACCATTGATCGTTTGCCAACCAGTCCGAGCTTCTCCGTCTTGGTTGAAGTAGTACCAGTTATTGTTAATAAGATGCCAACCAGTGTAGGCAGCACCATCATTAGCACCGCCAAAGCCATACCAACGGCCATTAATTTGTTGCCAGCCATTCTTCATTGCGCCATAAGTGCCGTCATGTTGATCATTTAAGTAGTAACCATGGTTATTAATCTGTTTTAAACCACTTTGCATAATTGAACTGGATGGATCAAAGTAGTACCAATTATTTTCTAACCATTGCCAGCCGTTCACAGCCGCACCATTATTAGCAAAGTAGTACCAATTATTATTAACAGATTGCCAACCAGTCTGCATTGCACCATATGTGCCATCGTGTTGTGGATTTAAAAGGTATTTACTATTGTTAATCGTTTGTAATCCCGTCTCCATCGCACTATTTTGCGGGTTTAGGTAATACCAATTATTATTGATATATTGCCAATTAGTAGCGTTTTGACCATTATTGAAATAATACCAATCATTCTGGCTAGTTTGCCAGCCATTTGCCGTTTGTCCACTAGTATTCTTCCAACTAGTAGTACCGTTAGAATCTGTTTGCTTAGTGTACCCATTAATCTCTGTTGGTGTTGTTAAATTACTAAGTTGATCACTAGTAACGTTATTTTGAACCTGAGCAGCAACATTTGACTGAGTTGTTGCCGTAACAGTTGATTGCTGATCATCAGCGTAGACACTCGAAGCACCCATAATTCCAAGCACTGTGATGCAAGCAGTTAACCAAAGTTTGCCAGCTTTATACAACTTAAAATGATTTCTCATAGGATCCTTACCCCCTCCATAAAATTAAACAATTCTTATACTAACACCAAATAAAAAAACTAGATAGAGATCTTTCTGGTTCATTTACATCATTATTAGTGCTTCTTGAAACTGTTGATAATAAGCTATCTAAATTTATATTACTTACATAATTAATTCTATTGCTGTCAATAAGCTTTATTTTCTTCATCACATTGCATATTTGTTACTTAAATATTTCAAAAATGTTACAATATAGATGAAAGGAAACTAGATAATAGCTTAGAAAGGGGTGCTACATTATGTTAAAGATGCAAAATAAAATAATCGATAGCTTATTAGTATGTGTTCTTGCGCTAGGGTTAGGTGGCTGTGCAACTAGTAGTGTAGCTACCCATAAGGCAAATCATGAACCTACTAGTACTAAGATTGCTAAGCAAAGTAGTCATAAAAAAGCTGCTACAGAAACTAAGCAAGAAAATTCTAGTAGTCAATTGCCAACTAATAAAGAAGCTAAAGCTATTACTAATAATAAATTAGCAACTAATACTCCTAGTCAAAACGCTACTCAGTCATCCTCAACAAATCAACAAACTAGTACGACTAATCAAGCTAATAATTCGGTATTAGCCACAAAAAACAATCCAGCTACTCAAAAGCAAAAAGATATCCAACTAGGCACTAACGATCTTGCCGTTTGGACTGATCAATACGGAATCGTTCACCATGTTGATAGTAATGGCTTAGATCACCAAACTATTCCTGGAAGCGTTCAAGATCACTACGAAAACTGGTCAGGAGCTTTACCAAGTAACGCTCAGGTTATTCACAACGCTGGTCCAATCATTCCAAATCAATCAGATAAAGTTCAACATAATAACGGTGTTCAGTTAGGCCTTGGTGATGTTGCAACCTGGACAGATCAATATGGAATCACTCACCACGTCGATAGCGATGGCATGGATCGCCAGACAATTCCTGGTAGTTCTGAAATTCATTACCAAGATTGGTCGGGACCTTTGCCGAGTGAGGCGCAGGTAGTACATGAAAATTAATTACAATTAATACTATAATACTTAACGTTTTTAGATTTTTCTAAGATAGATGTGAAGTGTTTTGTAGGTGAAGTACCCCATAGTTGGACAAAGGATTCTAACTATGGGGCACTTCACCTAATTTTTCTCTACACATCTATATTATCTTAGCTCTACACTTTACCTTTCTTATCTAATTTTTATTAAAGCTTTACGACAACTTATCACTTACCGTATTTTCAAGTATAGTATATACAATATTATAAAATAAGGATTATTAAATAATATCGGGTATCTTCTTAATCATGATAATTAAAGAAGCTGAAGCAATAAAAGCTAAAATGCCAAGTCGCCAGAACCAATTTATCCATTCTCTAAACCAAAAAAGAGGGATATTCACTAACATAGTTAACAATAAACTTAAAACAAATAATTTTAAAAATATTTCTAACCTTAAGGAGTTATGATCCTGCTTAGTATAAAGATATACGTTCTCTAATTTATTAATTGGCAAAATGAAAGTCTTATTAAAACACTTGCTGAAAAGTACAAATCAGCAACTTTATATCTAATTTGATAATCCGTGTTATTAAGTTTCGCGTAGACTTTTATTGGATATCTATATAAGGAACAGCCCAAGAAAAAGAAGAAGTATATTGCATAATATAAATATAAGAAAGGAATAGATCATATCTACATCATTGTTAAAAGACTTATTAAAAATTCAATCGTTAAAAAATTAAACAAGTAATAATTAGAATTGGAAGAACCAAAGCATATCTGTATCTTTTCTTTAATGATAGGAAGATTACTTCAGCTTGGTTTAGGTGATCTGTTAAATAAACAATTATATCCAAATAAAGAGATAAGAAACTGATTACAGTAGTAAAATCGCATTCGTTGTAAAATAATTATTTTCTCTCTTCCATCAATTCTATATAACAGTAACTTAATATGATAACAAAAAACTTCTTAATTTATTAGCTTGAGTTTTTCTATACAATAATCAGTTTACCAATAGTTGTCTTGATTCCGTTACTTATATCTTTATACTAATTTTCCAAAACAATACTTCTGATCTTATGATGATGCGCTACCGATTTATTAGACCATGAATTAGGATCATTACTTATATCAAATTGCCAAAAGAACATCGCATATTTGCTTTTCCCATAATAATCCAAAGGTACCACTTTTATATTATTAATACCTTTCTTCTTTTTACTAATGATTTCCTCATTTCTTCTAGCGATAGCTTTATCAGTTCTCCACGCATCAATAAAACCATTAGATACATTAACAAAAGTGAAAAATGCCAAAGTTAATAAAGTAATTGTACAAATTTGATTAATTATCACATCATTTTTAGCAGAGATTACAAATAGTTTTGCATTAGCAACAACAACTAAAATGAATCCTCCAAAATATGTTTGAGGTTCGTCTGGCGATCCAGGTGACAGTACTAATACATACCATACTAGTATTCCCGCAATAAACCATACCAAAGACTCCAGTAATAATTTTTTATTCTTTCCACTGAAAATTCCAAATCCAAATAATATAAAGAAAAGTATCACTTCATAAACTAAATTGTGAACAACAAAATTATTAATTTGAGGAAGATTAGTCATAATTTTACCCCAAAACGATAATTTCACAAATTCTGGATTAGTTAACCTTGCTCTTAAGTGATCTCCAGGAGATAACATTAAAATTGCGTAACCAACTATAAACCCAATAATTGGTATAATATTTTTTGCCCTTTTCTCATTAATAATGGTAGCGCACAGAACTACAATAAGTACCCCCCCTCCTGTATTTTCGTTGGCGCCACCACTCAAAAAGCCAAAAATGGTTGTAATTGTTAAATAAAGAAAGCTGTTATTTTTATTTATGATTAAATTAATAAAGATAAGATCTACTACCATTAACCATAAATAATTACCTGCTCCTGGTCTCCATAAATAAACTTGTGAAAATCCAGGAGTCAATAAAAAAATATTAAGAAGAATGAAAATATACAGTAATAGCTTAGTAAATTCATTATTTATACCATACACGTTTGATAAACTTGCTATTCTAAATATCAACAATATCATTACTGTAAAGGCTATTGCATTTAGAACAGCTTCTAATGGTAAAGGAATATTTACCATTATTTTCGCAAAAAATTGTCCTAGAAATCTCCCGTTAGAGTTCATATAATCCTCTGCACAACTCTTAATAATAGATGCAAACGACATTCTAGTCCAACCTTCATCATCATTCCAAAGGGGAGTAATGTAATTCCAAAATGACATAAATGAAAAAATGACAACTACAACTAAATATCTGAGGAAACTATACGTTCTTTCATTTTTCATGTCTATGATCCTCATAGCTTCGCCGTCAACTTTACATCAGGATACTTCTGCTTAAACCAGTTCTCAGCAAATTGATTTTCAAACAGGAATAATGGCTGATCATGAATGTCCTTAACAAGAATATTCCGTGATGACGACATCTTCTCATCGAGTTGATCTGGATCAATCCACCGGGCTGTCTTATTCCCCATTGGTTCCATTACTACTTCAGAGTTATACTCATTCTGCATCCGGAACTTGAAAACTTCAAATTGAAGTTGACCAACAGCACCAAGGATATAGTCTCCAGAAGTGTATGAACGAAATAATTGCACTGCCCCTTCTTGAACTAACTGGTTAATTCCTTTATGGAAGGACTTCTGCTTCATTACATTCTTTGCCGTTACCCGCATAAATAACTCAGGAGTAAATTGCGGAAGTTTCTCAAACTTAATGTCTTTTTTACCAGTATAGATTGAATCACCGATTTGGAAGTTACCAGTATCATATAACCCAATAATGTCACCGGCAACCGCGTTTTCAACGTTTTCTCGAGTATCCGCCATAAATTCGGTCACGTTAGACAAACGAATTGGCTTCTTGGTTCGTTCAAGAGTAACATCCATCCCCCGATCAAATTCACCGGAACAAATCCGGACAAAAGCAATCCGATCCCGGTGTCGAGGATTCATGTTAGCTTGGATCTTGAAAACAAAACCAGAAAATTCTGGATCGAGCGGTTTTACATCCCCATCATTTTCTGTATGGTGATCACTTGGCGCTGGAGCAAACTGAAGGTAAGTCTCCAAGAACGTTTGCACCCCAAAGTTAGTTAATGCTGAACCAAAGAAGACTGGCGTTTGGTCACCGGCCGCAATCTTCTCCCGATCAAGCTGGTTACCAGCAACATCCACTAATTCCATTTCATCTAGGGCATCTTGCCATTCACCATCATTAACCAATGGATTATCGCCCTTAACATTACCATCATCGTCCAACGGCAAATATGGATTATCTTCATCGACTGGATGAGTTAGGGCAACACGTCGGTTAAAGCGATCATAAATCCCCTTAAATTGCCGTCCAGAACCGATTGGCCAGTTAATTGGGTAGGTTTCAATTCCTAAAGTCTCTTCAACCTCGTTTAACAAGTCCAGTGGATCACGAGCATCCCGGTCAAACTTGTTCATAAAGGTAAAGATTGGAATTCCCCGCATCTTACAAATTTGGAAAAGTTTCTTAGTTTGTGGCTCAATCCCCTTAGCAGAGTCGATAACCATTACTGCGGAGTCAACCGCCATTAAAGTCCGATAAGTATCTTCAGAAAAGTCTTCGTGCCCTGGAGTATCAAGGATATTAATTCGCTTTCCTTGGAAATCAAACTGCATAACAGATGAAGTAACGGAAATTCCCCGCTTCTTTTCGATTTCCATCCAGTCAGACTTAGCAAAGTTACCAGTCTTCCGGGCTTTAACAGTCCCCGCTTCACGAACAACCCCACCAAAAAGTAAGAGTTGTTCAGTAATTGTCGTTTTACCCGCGTCCGGGTGTGAAATAATGGCGAATGTCCGCCGCTTATTAACTGCTTCAGCAAGTTGTTTTGGTGACATTTTATTTTCCTTTCATTAATAGAAATATGATAATTGATATTTTTAATTTGGAATTATTTCAATATTTTTTTCGATTGGTAATTGAGAATTAGAATAATTAAATCGTAAATATTTTCCTTGATAAATCTCAAAACTCCCTCTAAAGAAGAGAGTAAAGTATGAATCTCTTACTTTCTTATTCTTTTCAAATCGTTCTGCATATTTTTTTAACTCATTATATAAACCCTTTCTCCTACTTTTTTGCATTAATTTAGGAAAAATTATTGTATAAGGTTGCGCTATAATATTCTTCCCATTTATTTTTACTTTATTTGAAAATTTTAATATAATTATTTTCTTATCTTTTTTACTAAAATGTGCATAGGCTTGTCCATAATAGAAAAGATTTTTACCTTCATCAACAATCTTAAATGGAGATACTTTTGAAGCTCTATTCGTATTTATAAAAAAAGAATTAAAGTTTAACGGATTATTATTTCTATCATAAAGACTTATATCAGTTAATATTCCCATTTTATAAAGTGTGAATATTTCTACCATATCCTTAAATCCATTTCTGCTTTGGATAATATGCTTTTTTGTCGTTCCTACTTGTTTGCTTTGAAAATTATATTTTTTCTTCATGCTATTCTTCATGTTACCATTATTTTGGAAACTAATAGCACTATTAGTAGAAGGGCGAGATGAATTAATAACTAATCCATTAGTTGGATCATAATTTACTCTAAATTCCTTACCCTCTTCTAGAAAAGTATCACTTTGCTCATATTTTTTATCATATCTCAATACTATTCTCTTTTTTATATTACAATTTTTAGAATGTCTAGCATTCCGATCTGCTGGTGTAAAATAGGGTCTTCTATGTTTTGTAGTGTTTAATCTTTCAGTGAAATCTATCTTCAAATTTGCACAGGTAAGAGGGAATTTACAGTTATCACAGCACTGAAACTTGCCTAATTTTATATTTCCTTTACTGTATTCGTAATTTGCTTCTAATGCACTAACGTACTTTTTTAATTCTGTTGAATAAGCCTCTTCATAAACACTCAATTTTTTAACACTCCCTAATATAATTATGGGTAACTTTCTGTTTGAATATACCTATAATTTCAATACATTTTTCACTAAAGTTTTTATAAGCTCATTTATATAGTTAGTTAATTTATTAATTAATTTACTGAAAATTAGTCTTCTACAAACAATATCTATTATGATACACACAATAAATACTAATAACGAAAAAAACAATCCTGCCATTAAATATTCTAATCCTGAATGAACATATAGTTTGGAAGATATTAATTGATCCCATATTATTGGCCTTACAAATGAATCTTCGTGGATCAAATAAACACCAAACATTGAGCCGGCAATATAATTAATAACTTGATTACTAAAATGGCAATTTCTAAAAAAAGAAAATATAAAAACTGATGTTGCAATGACAATCGGACCATTTTATCAAAAGTATCCAAAATACCATTGAATAACTTCTGAGAATCCGCTAAATACGAGCATACAACTGCCAGCAATAATCCAACAACAAATCCGATTGCTGTATATTTTTTGGAATTCAAAATTTTTCCACTATATTTTCTGACATAAGCAGCAATGAAATATAGTAAGAAGAAAAAAGTTGTTGATGTATAACCAAAGTCATCTATAGATGTCCCGGGTTTGTCATTAAAGACTATACATCCAATAACCAAAAAAGACCATAAAATGATTAATCCGCTGATTAACATTAAAAGTTTAGCCCTTTCTAAACTATTAATAATTATATTTAAGAACGGCATGGCAAATAACATTACAACATAAGAATATACGAACCAATAGCCACTTGGTAACGGAAATGGTAAAAGAATTCCTTTTAATGAAATAGGAATAAGCAATTTCACTCTTAATACATACGCCAAGAAAATATATATCCCAAAACTATAAAACATCGTAGTAAGAATCAAATTGATTGGTCTTTTAAAGTTAAATTTCTTTTCACACAAAAAGTAGGCACCAATAATCACAAAAATATCGACCCCTAATTTACCAAAAAAGTGTAAAAATAAGTTAACTTTCAACGCTCCTTCATATAACGTATTATAAACACCCCAGTTAAATGTGCTGTGATAGGCATAGTGATGAATCACTATTGCAAACATACTTAGGATTCTAAGTAATTCAATGCTCGAATTACGATTACTTTTTTTTATCATTGATCCCTACTCTCCTTATAAAACCCAACCACGATCATAATCATCACGATCATTGTCGGCAATGCTGCTATAATAGCTACCGACTGAATATTATACATATTACTATTACTAATTAACAGCGCCATTGGCAATACCATAAACACAATTGCCCAAAAGCCCCGAATAGTTTTACTAGGTTCTTCTTCGATTGATAAGTGCTTATATGAATACTTAGAGATAACCATAGTAATGGAATCAAACACGGTTGAATATAAACCAATCATTGCTAAAGCCAAAAGAATCAATGCAATGCGATACTGGGGCAAAGTCTCCATTAGCTTAATGGCTACCTGGGCATAGTTTTTGCCGTCTGAGATTAATTGAGTAGCGTTGACTAATCCTTGCACTTGGCGTGACATGCCAAAGCTACTTAACACAACGAAAGCACAGAAGGTTCCACCTAGTCCCCAAGCATAACCGCGTAAAACTACATCCTTAATTGTCCGTCCCCGACTAATACTACCAATAAAAAACGGTGTCGCCACACACCAAACGATCCAATACGACCAATAGTAGATCGTCCAGTTTTGAGTAAAGCCATGGCTATGAGTTGTCGTCGCCATTCCGATAAAATTTTGGGTTAAATTCCCTACTGCCTGGACACCGGCATCGACAATATAACTAAAAGAACCGCTGAAAAGTAAAACATAGAGTAATAAGCCAATAAAGAAGACATAACAAATCGTACTTAACCGCGAAATTGCCTTCATTCCAATTACTGAAGCAATCAAATAAATTGAAACAACCACGCAAATTAAAATAATCGATAGTTGCTTAACCTGACGGATTCCAAAAAGGACACCAACTGTTTGCGACAATAATGGCATGGACATGGAAAAGGTAGTCGCTGTTCCTGCAATTAAAGCAAAAATAGCGATTAAATCAATCAATTTCCCCGCTATACCATCAGTATATTTACCCAGTAATGGTCGACAAGCTTCTGAAAATTTCTGTCGTTTATTTTTGGTCACATATAGCATATAGGCAAATGCCACCGCCAACATTAGGTAAAACGACCAAGCAATCGGTCCCCAATGAAACAACGAATAGGTTAACGACCATTCCATTGTTGCACCTTTTTGCTTGATAAACGTCTCACTGGAATACATTAGCCATTCACATAAGGCGTAAAAGATAATATCGGCTGACATGGTTGAAGTAAAAATCATGACTCCCCAGCGAAGGTTTGAATATTCGGGCTTGTCTGTTGAATCACCGAGCTTGATTCGGCCAGTCCTTGAAAAAGCAGCGTACAGTGTACTGATAAAAAAGAACAATCCCACCAAAATATAGAGAAACGATAATTGATTATTTAAGAATGACCGAATACCTTCCAAAATGAGCTGTGAATTTTTAGGGAAGTGTTCTAATAAAAAACTCAGACCAAAAACAACAATAATCGGAATAGTAACTAAGGACCAGTCAATTTGTTTATACTTTTTCACGATCCTATCCTCTCTTTGTCAGCTGCTGATCAACCTGTTTTAACTGATCGACACTATCAATTTCGATAATATCATTGGCCGTGATTGGCATTACATATAATGAAAACTCATCAAAGTAATCAAACATGGCAATATCATCCCAGTAAATATCATAGTGATGAGCATGTTCAAACTCTGCTTCTAAGTAATCTTTTAGACGCAGACTATCTTCTGCCTGCCATTTTGATAGGCTATATAGGCGCCACCCATGATCATTTCCTGACCGATCGCATCGTAAAATCTTACCATTTTGATCGGGATGCATAATCCATTCATCAGTAAATTGACCAATCTTCGCTCCGGCATATCCAGAATGGGCAAATTTCCTCTTTAATAATTTGGGATTCATTACTAACTGATCACCATCGAGGATTACCGTGTTCTTTAATTCATTACGAGCCACATACAATGATGAGATATTATTGTACTGGTTATAGTACGGGTTATTAATTAGCTTTACCCCGGGATACTTTTCTCCCAGATAATTAAACTGCTCGGCTAAGTAACCAACAACAATCGAAATATCATAAATTCCATTTTGGTGCAGTCCTTCAATTACTGATTCGACCATTGGCTTTCCCGCAACCCTAATTAGCGGTTTAGGTGTTTTATAGGTTAACGGACGCATCCGGGTGCCTAAGCCCGCTGCCATAATAATTGCGTTTTCTATTTCTGCCATCTTATTTCCTTTCCAAGTACCGAAGCACCTTTTGACTGTACTCTTTGGCGTACCGATACTGAGCTAATGAGTATTCACCAAAGTCTAAGCCTAATGACTGCTTGTATTCGCACCAATTACTCCAAAGCAGACCACATATAGCAACATAAGCATAAATCTTATATCGAATAGCCTCACTGACTGAATGTTCAAAATATAAGTCAATTAAGTGATCGATCTGTGATTGATTGTACATTGAGTAAATTGCAAACATGGCAATATCGACGTGGGGATCCTGCATTCCAGCATATTCCCAATCAATTAAGAAAATATTTCCTTGTTGATCAAACACAAAATTATCGGCATTCGCGTCAATATGACAGAGTGTCCACTCTTTATCTAACCGCTCAATATATTGCAAGAGTTTTTCTACCTGTTGCTTCACCTTACTGTAGTCACGATAAGCAGAAGGAGCACTGCGTAACTGCTCATACTTATTAATTTGACCAGCCAAATCAAACTGATGATCAACTTTTAAGTTCTCTTGGTGCATTTGTTTCAATAGGTGCATGCATTGTTGAACATCATCCCAATTATTAGGATTACAATTTCGAGAGTTTTCAATAAACTCAGTTAGTTTATAACCGTTTTGGGGATTCAAATACAAGGTTCGTTCTACATAAGGTAATCCTTTAATCCTTTGATAAACATCGTATTCTTGGTGACGATTAATTAACTGACCAGTTCCTGTTCCAGGGATCCGCATAATGTATCGTTTTCCCTGACAAGAAAAGATGAAGGAACGATTAGTCATCCCTTTCTTCAAGACGTGGATCTGATTAATTGCTTTTCCAGGAACGTTTAGCGTCTGTTCAATTACATCAATTGCGTCATTTTTTAAATGATTGGAATTACCATCAAGATCACGCAATTCTTCATAAGAGTTGATTTCGGCATACTCATGCTCATCAACCAAATTGGCATCAATCACCGAGCCATGAAAGTCTAGCGTTGATTCCCAAAACTGATTAAGCCCATCATGAGATTCTACTCGTTCAATTAATCGTTGTTTTAATTGTTTTCCTAACTCATTATTCAGATATGCAAGGCCAACCATTCGATTGCCATCTTGATTAACCGGCTTAATGTTTCCCCGATTGGTTACTTGCCAGTTTGAATCCGAATTAGTTTGTCGACTAAACATATACCATGCTTGATCTTCAAGTTCTGAAAACGGATTGTTCTTAAACCAGAGATCACATGGGACAATATAACTATTTTCTAAATAATCCTTGGCCAGATACAATGAATACAGGTTATTCCATTCACCGTACTTAGTATTAACTATTAATTCAATCCCATATTGATCGATCAAGTATTCATAATGTTCTTTCATAAAGCCAACAACAATTTTAATCCGCTTGATCCCTTTAGCTTGAAGCTGCTTGATCAGGCGCTCAATTAATGGTTCTCCATTAATTTCTAGCAATCCTTTAGGCTCCTCAGTATTAATTGGAACCATTCGCATTCCAAAGCCAGCAGCTAAAATGACTGCCTGTTGCGGATGGTGGTTTTCAATATACTCTTTTCCCTTAATCGTTAGAGATAGTTCTTCATTAAAGAGATTATTCTGCTTTAATTGATCTAATAATTGATTAACCTTGCCTAAAGAGATATTCAACTGTTTTGCCAATTCTCTTTGAGTTGCTTGAGGCTTTTTTAATTTTAATTTGAATAAGTCTAGTAATTGTTTGTTCATATATTCTATCCTTTTATATAAAATTGAACAAAACTATTTTAACACTACTAATAACTATCCACAATCATTGCTAAAAGTAAATTTACTGTTATTTATGTCTGGTGTATAGTTAAATCATTAAAACATCATGGAAGGAAAGTATTTAATGATTAAATTTGTTGCATCTCACCTCTCTGGAAATGGTGGGACTGAAACGGTGTTAGTCCCAGTACTCAATCATTTTGCTAAAAATAACTCTGTCGAACTAGTCATTTTTGGAGCTCCCGATAACGATTATTGGTTAAGTAAGTTAAATTCTAATATAAAAGTTAGGATTATAAATTATTCAGGTAAATTTTCTAAACTACTCTCTTTCACACAAGAAGCTTTTTCTATTAAGAAAAATGACCTTCTTATTTCACTTAGCCCATCATTTATTAAGCTTTCTTCACTACTTCGTAAAGCTAAGTTATCAAATTTTAAAATAATTTCCTGGATTCACTTTTCTCTAGTTGATCAAGATCTTTTTAATCCGCATGACATCACATATGCAGATTACCACTTAGCAATCAGTAATAAAATCAAGAAACAATTGGTAAGTTTAGGAGTGGCAGAAAAAAATATCGCGGTGATCTACAATCCTATCAAGCAAGAACGTATTTGGCACTCCCAGCAGCACGATGGAGTTAACATTGCCTATATTGGCAGGAGCTCTTTTAAAGGTCAAAAAAATCTGAAAGAACTTTTTGACGGTTTGAAAAATTCTTCTAATACTAACCTATTTATAGTGGGGAACGGTTCAAAAGAAGAAATAGCAAAATGTAAGAACTATATCGCCAAAAATCAAATTACTTCAAAAGTTACTTGGGCTGGCTGGCAAAAAGATCCGTGGCATTACCTTGAAGATAAGAACATTGACGGAATAATTTTGACTTCTAAATTTGAAGGTTTACCAATGGTTTTCTTAGAGTCAATTTCACGTGGTGTACCAGTTATTTCTAGTCAATTTGATGGTTATGATGATGTCGTCAAAGAAAAAATTAATGGTTTCTCCTATGAACCAGGTAACATTGACAAGCTTACTAAAGCTATCGCTAAAATTAAAGATATCAAAGACAAAAAGAAAATTCAGAATAGTATTAATGAATTCTATAATGATAATTATTTCGCTAAACTAGATAATGTTATTAAAGAAATATATTAAAAAAGTTGATGTAAGAAATATTCCTACATCAACTTTTCTATATCTTCCGCTTGGCGAGCAACACTGAATTTCTCCAGATTACTATCAAGATAATCACGGCTCTTACTTTGACTTAATGAATCTTCCAGTTCACTAGCCCATCTAGCAGCATCCAATCCGTGCATCTTCTTAATATTACTTGTCGCAAATATATCCTCAACATTAGTATCCGAAGCTAAAATTTGCAGATTACTAATTTGTGATTCTAAAGCTACTAACGATAATCCTTCATACATACTTGGAAAAAGCAAGGCATCCATTGCTGAGTACCATTTATTAACATCAGCAATAAAATCGTATTGAATAACACTATCTCTAATGCCTAACGATTGAATTTTTTCATTAATTTGCTCCTTTAATGATCCCTTTCCTAACATCAAAAATACACTATTCGGATTTGATTTATGATAGTTTGCAAATACTTCCAGTGCAAAAAGAGGATTTTTGCGGTCTTGAAGAACTCCAACGAAGCCAACTAACTTTGTCTTAGTATCAATCTTTAACTTATGCCGAATACTTTCTCTGCTCTCCGTTGAAAAAGAGAATTTAGGGATGTCAATTCCATTAATACTAATAAATACATCATCATCTTCATTAAACATCCATCTTGCCGCTTCCTTTGAAGTAGCAATTTTTTGATCTGAATATTTGTTAAATATCCTTTTTCCGTGGTTATTCACTGCCACCAAAATTCTCATCAATAATTTATTAGAGAATTCATGACTAAAATAAGAATTATGCGAATGGCACACTACTTTTTTTACTTTTCCATACCGCTTAGCATAAATTACGGGAAGATAGTTCCAAGAAGACGAATAATTAAAGTAAACAATGTCATAATGATGCTTTTTAAAGAAAGCTTTCCACCATTTCCAGTGTTCAATTGGGTTCTTAGTAACCGGGATAACCCGCTCAAACATCCATCCCAATTTTTCACATTCTTTATCAGTTAAATTTTCAGGATCAGTTCCATAACCTACGGCATCAATTTTGTACTTTACAGGATCAAACCGACTAAACACGTTAAAAATAACTTGTGTTAAACCACTACCACTAATAAAATCCCCAACAACCAGAACTTTTTTCATTTTTTCCTCCCACTATCTAAGGTAGTAACTGTCTTAACTTATCTGAATACGGACTCTCAAATTTCCGCCCAAACATCGCATTGCTCTTCTTAATTGCTTTATAGTCTCGTTCATCCAAAATTGCAGGAAAACTATTATGAATATGCTCCCACTTAATAAAGCGATGGTAATCATACTGTAATCGTGATTTAAATTGTGGAGTATTACAAATAATTGTCTGTACCCAGAATTCATCAGAGAAACTCCCGGTCTTTAACATTTTACGGAAGTTTTCATGATTATCGAAATAATCCAAACAATATTTGACCGCATCGCGCGGTAAGTCACACCAATTAGCCCCCGTATAGATTTCAAGATCAATTCCTAATTTCTTTAACTTATTTACCCTCAATAAGCTTTGAACCCAGGTGCTTAAACGATTGTAGACTTTACCAAACAAAGAGTGACGATCTATTTTATCGTAATTATAGTAAAACTTTTGCCAATTAAGAGCATTGTCACGTCCCTTTTTTACATCAGCTTTGTAATACCTTAAATAGATATTATCGTTTTCCTTATAAAAATTGTTAATCTCTTCAACTGACTTTAACGGCCAATCCTGTCCAGAAATCAAGTGGACATAATCAATTTCTGGATCTTGCATTGCCCGGCGCATTAATTCAACAGCTACTTGCCCAATTGACCAACTTCCCCAATGAACACTAATTTTTGAAAAATAGTCCACACCTAATTGTTGAAGCTTCTGTTTTTGCTCTTCTGAAACCGGTGTTTTCTTATCAAAATGAATAATTACTTTAAATGTTGGTCTAAGTTTTTTGGATAATTCAATAACCTGATCAATATCTTTATGAGCGATAATTAGTACTGCTTGCATGATTTACCTTCCATTATCTTATCTAAGCCATGCTTGTAGGTTATGGTTAACTTGTTTACTTTTTGGTGGAATTTCCATGTAATCATTACCATAAAGTTCTGTTAAATATTTATCCCAACAAGCAAAGGTATCAAATACGTAATCCTCAAAGGTAACCTTAGTGGATTTAAAATATTCTTTGACAGTTAAAATTTCTTTACCATAATCTCCCCAAAGGACATCACCAATTAGCCCCGTCTTATAGTAATCATAGCTCTGGGAAAGCTTTGATAATTGATTATTTGCTCTTTCAAGCCCATATAATTTAGCAAGTGGGATCAATGGTGTTTTAAGAACTTTCTTAGCAAAACTTCGCCCCTGCCCTGGTTTGGCAAAGCTTAACATTAAAATCTCACGGATAGTTGATATCTTCTTGTAAAGTCGCTTTTGTTGTTTTTCATCATCTGGTAACCCATCCATTGGGAAAACATCAATCCATAAATAGTCAGCCACATCATTACCAAATTGTTGACTCATTTTTGTCCGCAAATCAACAATTTTAATATATGGGTAATTCGAGTCACCAAACTGAAAATCAATCACCTTATAGTATTTATTAAATACTGAATCTTTCTTCGCAATACTTACTAACCGATTGTAGCTTTCACGGTCCATACACACATCAATGTCATCATCCCAAGGGATAAAGCCATGGTGACGGACCGCACCTAATAATGTCCCCGCACATAAGTACATTGTTAAATCATTTTGCTTACAAAATTGATCAAAATTAACCAAGATGTCTAGTAAATATTGTTTAACTTCTTTTCGTGTTAACTGTTTCATATTATTCCCGCTTTGTTTTTAATCTAACCTAATAATTATAAGCTATTCCTGATATTGTTACAATTTACAAAAAATAAGAGATTCCTATCAGCTTGATAAGAATCTCTCAATAAATTAATCAACTGTAATTGCTTGTCCCGCATATTCACGAGCAAATTGAGCTGTTGTGATCCAACTTTTAGCACCATAATCGAAAGCATTCATTCCTGCTGAGCCCTCATTGGTATAACTATAACAAGGATCAAAAACCCTAAACCAACCATTTTGGTAGCCAACAATTACTTTTGCATGATTTCGATGCCAATAAGTCCTTTCATACGCAGAAAATCCATAATATTCCACTGGATGACCTGAATTAATAATGTTAATAATATCCTGAACGCTACTTCCAGAAATATTACGAACAGAGGAATCAAAGTGATGAGCAAGTTCTACAAGAGAATCTGGCTGAATAATAAGTGAAAAACCTACTCCTGTATATATATTACCTGATTGACGAGCTTGCAGTAATTGGCATGCATAAGGGAAATTAATATATTCTTTAGGACTTAATAACATTGCTAAAGAGAAGATGGAGCATCCTTCCGCTACACCATAAGGCCTAAACTGACTATACCACTGAGGGAACCATAAACGACCACTATTATCAGCATGGTATGTCCAGCCATTAACATTTACCCAGCGGTTTTGGTATAAATTAGCATTAACCGGATCAAAGTAATACTCGATCCCATTAATAATATGATATCCAGTATCAGCCCAAGCATTAGCTAAATCAAAGAAGTACCAACTACCATTGATTAGATGCCAATTAGTCCAAGCAAAGGCATTAACATTGTCGAAATAATACCAAGCATTATTAAGCTTTTGCCAACCAGTTAAGGCATTAGCATTGTTATTATCAAAGTAGTACCAGAAACCTGCTGGTGATTGGAACCAGCCTGTATGTGCCCAAGCATTTGTTGGATCAAGGTAGTACCAAAAACCTGCCGGAGTCTTAAACCAACCAGTATCCGCTGAGGCATTAGTATTATCAAAGTGATACCACTTATTATTAAGCTTTTGCCAACCGAGAAGACTTGCTCCATCATTGTCAAAGTAGTACCAAAAACCTGCTGGGGACTTGAACCAGCCTGTAGAAGCTGTTCCATCGTTGTTAAAGTGATACCAAGCACCATTTAGTTTTTGCCAGCTATTAAAGGCAAAACTATTTGTACCACGATTGTAATAATAGATGTGACCTGCAATTTGATTTAACCCATCATTGAGAGTGCTAGTATCAATCATCCCAGTTAATGGATTAAACTTATAGGTATGGCCATTTACAGTAAGTTCACTTTGCCGAATACCAGTACTTGGATCGTAATACTTCAATAATTTAGTATTAGCATCAACTAACATTCCCTTTAATTGGTGACCAGATACTGGATCAAAGTAATAGTAATTACCATCAATTAAAGTATCACCGGTTGCCATTTGCGCATTTTCTGGTTTGAAGTAGTAAGTATTACCACTAAGGTTTTGCCAACCAAGATATGCACTACCATCGCCTTTGAAACCATACCAATGACCGTCAACATACTGCCAACCAGTCTTCATTGCACCAAATTTCCCATCAGCTTTATCATTCAGGTAATAGAAATTATTGTTGATCTTCTGAATACCACTTTCTAGAACTGCGGTTTCTGGATTCATGTAGTACCAATTACCATGAAGATAGTTCCAGCCAGTATATGCACTACCATCGCCTTTAAAGCCATACCAGTTACCATCAACATACTGCCAACCAGTTTTCATTGCACCATACGTACCATCATGTTGTTCGTTTAGGTAGTAGGTTTTATTATTAATTTTTTGAATTCCAGTTTCCATCTTGGCGTTATCTGGATTCATGTAGTACCAGTTATTATCAATGTTTTGCCAATCTTTATTTTGATTACCATTGTTAAAGTGATACCAATCGTTGCCAGAAGTTTGCCAACCATTCGCACTTTGGCCACTAGTATTCTTCCAAGTACCATTTTGATTCGTATAACCGTTAATGTTAGTTGTTACAGTTGAATTATCAGAATTATTGTTATTTTCCGAATCACTCGTTGCTTTCATTGTTTGTGCAGTGGTAACTTCAGGATTGTCAGAAGCAGATGCTTGACTTAAATTAGCTGAAGCTGCAAATGATAATACTGCAACCGCTGCAGTAACCCAAAGCTTTCCTGATTTATAAAGCTTAAAATGTTTTTTCATAATTACCTTCCCAAATAAAATAATTTAACACTAGTAATATATCACTATTTTTCCTTTCTTCCTACACGTTAATCATAAAAAAATTACAATTTGTTAACAGATCTTAATATTATTGAAATTAAACAATTAGTATTAGGAACTATAATAGTTATCGTTATATAAATTTTTTAGGAGGATTATAGTGACTCATAAGAATCATATCTATCTTGCTTCAACATTAACGTTATTATCTTTATCAACCTCGTTATATTTAAATTCAAAAAACGTTCAAGCCGATACTGAACAAGTATCAACTGAACAAGTAAATTCAAATGTAAATTTAAATACCGATTCTGCCTCTGCACAAAGTCAAAGTGCCACTTCAGCAACTTTTGCTACTAACTCCAATGATGTGGCCAGCGAAAGTGCTGCTGAACCAACGCAATCATTAAGTATTAACAGTCAAAATTCGGCTGCACCAGCAACCGCATATACAACCGTAAAAGCAGCTGCACAAACTGCTTATGATGGCACACCAGTAATCAATATTGGTGACGCTAACTATCCTCGAGTAGATGCAGTTGATATTAGTGGTTATCAAGCTAGTATGACTCCTAATAATTTTGTTACCTTAAAAAATCTCGGAGTTAAAACAGCGATTGTTAAGGTTACTGAAGGGACCTACTATATTAACCGATACGCTGGTCAACAAATTAATTACGCTAAAAATGCTGGCTTAAATGTTCAAGTGTATCACTATGCCAAATTTGGTAGTCAAAATGCCGCTATCAACGAGGCTAATTATTTAGCAAATGAAATGGAAGCATTAGGGTTAGACAAGAACACCTTAATCTATGCTGACATGGAAGATACAACTACCAAATATTACGGAGTTGCTAATCATTTAAATGCTTTCTGGAATCAATTAAATACTCGTGGTTTTACTAACCATGCAGTCTATGCCTCAACTTCTTATGATCAAACTTATAATGTTAGTTCAACAGTCGGGAAAAACCGTACTTGGGTTGCCCAATACCTTTATTCACCATCTTCAGCTAACCTAAGGAACCAGAACTATGGAGCATGGCAGTTTAACGCCCATGGGCGCATTCCTGGATATAATGGTGACTTAGATATTTCGATCGATTATCAAGGGTTAGTAGCTAACTCGGGCGAATGGTCTAACAATAATGGGAAATGGTCATATTCAATTAATGGCAATAATGTTACTGGCTGGCAACGAATAAATAATAACTGGTACTACTTCAACCAAGATGGTACTGCGCAAACTGGCTGGTATCAATCAGGTGCTGGCAACTGGTATTACTTTGACTATACTAATGCATGGGCTTTAACTGGTTGGCAATATATTAATAATAATTGGTATTACTTTGATTACAATAATGCATGGGCTGACAAGGGCTGGCAGAACATCAATAATAATTGGTATTACTTCGATCTAACAAATGCTTGGGCGCTGCGTGGTTGGCAAACAATTAACGGTAATCGTTATTACTTTGACCCTAGTAACGTTTGGGCACTCAAAGGATTTCAATATTTAGACAATGCTTGGTATTATTTTGATGATAGTAATGCCTGGTTGAGTCATGGTTGGCGCTACAATGGTGGACAATGGTATTACTTAAGTCCAAGTACTGGTCAATTAGAAAGTGGTCTTCAAACAATTAACGGCAAAGTTTACTATCTTCAGCCAAACCACAATGGCTACTTTGGTGCAATGCAGACTGGCTGGTTTAACTTGAACAGTCACTGGTACTTCTTTAATAATGGTGGTGATGCTGCTACTGGCTGGTTTAAATCTCCAGCTGGCTGGTGGTACTACTTTGATGATAATGGTCAAGCACGTACTGGTTGGCAAACCATCAATGGACATCAATATTACTTTGATCCTACCAATGCTTCTAATTATAGAGGTTGGTACCGTCATAATAATAGTTGGTACTACTTTGATGCTGCAAATGCCTGGGCAGTTACTGGATGGTTCAAATCACCAGGTGGCTGGTGGTACTATTTTGACAATGATGGTCGTGCACGAACTGGCTGGCAAACCATTAATAATCACAAATATTACTTTGATCTAACTAATGCAAGTGCTTATACAAACTGGCAAAAATTAGATGGTAAATGGTACTACTTCGATCCAAATAACGCTTGGACCCTAACAGGTTGGCAAAATATTAATGGACATCGGTATTACTTTGATAACGATGGGCATGCTGTAACTGGCTACCAATATATTGATGGTAAACTTTATCATTTTGATCAAGATAATGCATGGCTATTAGATTAACTAACAATATAGCAAATAAAAAGCTTAGAGAATGTTTCAAACTCTAAGCTTTTTATTATACATATTAATTAAGTCAGAGGTTAATCTTCATGTTCGTTTGACTCACTTACCTTTTTAGCATGACCAAGATCTTTGATTTTTAATCCATTATTACTGTTCTGATCATTGGTTTTAACGATAGTACCGGTATATTTAAATACCTGAATCTTTTTAGTTGAACTATCATCGTCATCATTATTTTGATTATCAAAAGTGAATTTAACCTGATAGTTCACCTTAAATTTCTTATCACTAATTGGTGTAACACTATTAACGTTAACTTTAGCATTATAACTCCTAACACCATCATCATCTTGAAAGCCATCAAACATCTTAACTAGTTGTTTGTATCCAGTGTTATTTTGACCGTCAACAAAACTTTCATCTTCATCATCTACATTATTCTGAAAAACACCTGATAAAAGAGACTGTGCATTATCATTTGAGATACCATTATTAATTGTAATAGTATCATCTGAACTAATTAAAGTGGTTTTTAATTGATGCCCATCGACATTCTTTGTACCAACAAATGTATGTAGGCCAGGTAAGTATGGGCCAAATGATCTTGAATATGAACTATTGCTACTATCAGATGAATTAACATCACTAGTACCATTATCACTTGTATTAGCATTAGATGTAACTGTACCTAAGGACTTACCGTCCATTTTAATAAGCATTCCTTTTTGGTCCGTATTAACTGTAATATAATTTGGTTCAGCCTGAATTTTATAGCGAGGCCAAATAAGCCAAGCGCGTCCTTTTTGAATAAATTGATAGTCGTTCCATTTTTCACCCTCACTAAACTTTTGCTTTAAACTATTTAAGTCGCCAGGATATTTTTGGAAATATTTTTGAATTGGCTTAACAGTGCTATTATTAATTTTTACTTGTGAAGTTGTTGAAGTAACGTATTTTGCAGCAGCTTTATTAGGGTCTCCAATAGCAGTAATTGCTCTGTTCATTTGGTTATCTTCTTGATAATAAAAGTGTCCCCATGTTAAAAAGACTATTAATAAAATAATGATAGCTAAAATAATATTATTACGTTTTTTATTAGAACCCCATTTTTGAGTAAATGACTTAACCGTTCTTGAAGACTCTCTTCGAGCACCTTGAATATAATCAGTATTTTGATTACTATCATTGCTATTCTTAGTAAATCTTTCAACATTATGCCCACAATTTGGACAAAATTTAGTTCCTGCTTTTAATTTTATACCGCAATTTGGACAGAAAAAATCTTTCATTATTAAAGTTCCTCCCTAATTTTTATAATGAAACGACGTTATTATATCATAAATCAAATCTGCTATATTTACTTATTTTTAGGCAATTAGAACTAATCGAACAGATAAGTTTTCCCATTAACCCATTACTAGACATTAGATTAACTGTCATCATCATTGTAATAGCCCTAATTCACCTAAAATGTGTGCCCTTTTCTATCCCAATTTGACACAAAACAACAAGTTAAATATTAATAATAGTTTTATTAGTTAGGCCAATCTCATCTTTTTTATTGAAATCAGCATTATTTTTTCAACAACTCTTCAATTTTACATCGTAATATCATTGTAAACAGCCATAGCACCAGTCCAACTTCTCTCATAAAATATCTTTATGATTGCAGTCAAAAAATAAGTCAATAACTCCTTGTTAATCAAAAACTGATAATTAGCTTTCTCGCTAACTATCAGTTCGTTATACCTAATCAAATATCAGATTAATTAAATTATAGTCCTTCACGAATAATTTTCTGTGGATCGAGCCAAGTTCCATTATTAATAAATGAACTAGCTAAAGCACGGTTAAAATTGTGATCTCGGGTAATACCAATGTGGACGTGTGAAGTATCACGAATACCAATAACGTCCCCAGTGCTAATTTGTTGTCCCTCATGAACGAGAATATTATTCTTGCTGGAGAATGCTTCTTGATAAACAACTAGATATTCACCAGTATCAACTACGGCATACCAACTTAATCCGGAACCATATCCGACAATCTTAACAGTACCACCGTGAATAGCATGTACTTCTCTACCTGGGTGATCAATTGAACCAAAGTCTAAGCCATCATGGAAGCCATTTAATCGGAATTCACCACCGGCATGAACACCAAATAATTGTCCACCACCAAAATAACCTTCACCATCTTGAGGGAATGGCCAGTCCCAACCATCAGCCCAAGAACCATCAGAATTGAAAGTATAAGTCTTGCCATTAATCGCTTGAGTACCAGTTAACATCCAAGCATTAGTTGGATCCATGTAATACCATTTACCATTAATCTTTTGCCAGCCGGTATCCGCCCAGGCATTATCCCAATTAAAATGGTACCAATGATTATTGATGTACTGCCAATCTCGTAAACCACTAGCATTATTCCAATCAAAATAATACCAACGACCATCTATACTTTGCCAACCACGTAAACCACTAGCACTATTTTGGTCAAAGTAGTACCAGAAGCCTGCTGCTGACTTATACCAACCAGTATGAGCCCAAGCATTTTCTGGATCTAAATAGTACCAAAAACCCGCTGGTGTTTTAAACCAACCGGTATCTGCAGAAGAATTAGCTTCATCAAAATGGTACCATTTGTTATTAATTCTCTGCCAACCCTTTGCACCACTGGCACTATTTTGATCGAAGTAATACCAAAAACCTGCTGCCGACTTGTACCAGCCAGTATGAGCCCAAGCATTTTCTGGATCTAAATAGTACCAAAAACTTGCAGCACTTTGGTACCAACCAGTATCAGCCGATGCATTAACCTCATCAAAGTGATACCACTTATTGTTGATATTTTGCCAGCCGGTTCGCGCATCTCCTCTATCATTAAAATAGTACCAGAAACCAGCTGCTGATTTATACCATCCTTTATCTGCAGATGAATTATTTTCATCAAAATGATACCACTTATTATTAATACTTTGCCAGCCGGTCCGTGATTGACCATCATTATTAAAGTAATACCACCAACCAGCTGGTGATTCAAACCAACCTGTTTGTGCGGTTCCATCTTCTTTAATATAATGCCAGTTATCATTTACTTTTTGCCAACCAATGTTTTTCGCATCTGATTGAGCAACAATATCACTAGCCTGACTATTTAAATCAGTTGCATTAATATTATCAGAGCTTTGAGAACTAACATTTACTTGATTAGTTGTATCATTTACAGCAACCTTACTTTGAGCAAATGAGGTTTCAGCATTGATATTTCGATTTTGTTGAGTTGCAGCAGCTTGAGCACTTGCAACTGAAGCACTAGCAGAATTGCTATTTTCATTATTAGCAATAGTCAAAGTTGTACTTTGAGAAGCATTACTCTCTGCTGTGGTTTGAGTTTGCGTAGTTTGGATCTGATTAGTAGTCGTATCAGCATGAACATGCTTTACTTGTGTTCCAGCAATAAAACCGATCGAAACGATCGCTGCTGTAATCCATTGCTTTCCTGACTTGTAAAGTTTAAATCTTTTTTTGCGACTATTCAAAACGTTTTAATCCTCCTAAAAGTGGGACGAAATCTATTTTTTAAATTAATTTTTAAACATAACACTTTGTCAAGTATAAAAGATAAAATTTATGCTCGCAACTTCTCAAGAAAATTGTTAGGTTTTTGTCATATATTAATTCTTACTGATAATATTTTTTGCTTGGCTCAAAATTTTAGCATGGAGGATAAACAGGCCAGATAAGTAAATTACTATTCCGACGGCAACTTCCAATGCTAAATTGGCAATCGTCATTTGGATAGTATTACTGATTCGATTGACAATTATAAACATTACTAACCCACTAACTGCATATTTCCAAACTTCCTCAAACATCTTACGTCGGCTAATTGTCTTTCTAATCATTGCTAGCTGAGAAGCAGTAACTAAGAATTCTGAGCCAACTGTTGCCAAAGTTGCCCCGTTAGCTCCCCAAAACGGAATTAGAACCAGATTAAACGCAACATTACTTACAGCGCCAATAGTTACTGAAGTTGTAAATTCCTTAACTCGGTTAACCGGCATCAAATATTGAGTACCAGTAACATTACTCCATGCAATTAAAACAATTACTGGTGATTCAAGGAACATAATTTGACCAGCCATTTGAAAGCCACTCCCTAAGAACCATGGAGCAAATTGTTTTGAAATTGCCATCAACCCAAACATCATTGGAATCGAAATAGATGAAACAAATTCAAATGAAGAATACAAACTATTTCGTACACCTTCAATGTCACCCTTAGCATACTTATTAGCCACATGCGGTAACATTACTGTTCCAGTTGCGGTAACAATTGCTAAAACAAACTTAACAATCTTATCTGATTGTCCAAAATTACCCAAGGCAGCCTGTGAATCCATATGTCCTAACATCAATCGGTTTAACACAAGATAGACCTGTGTGGTGATAGTTGGAATAAACAGTAATAATGATGGATAAAAATGCTTAAATGGATGCCAATCACTAATTTTAACCCAAACAATATTTCCTTTTAAATAGGGCCATAATGTTAAATTACCAACAACTTGGGCGCCACCTAAAATTAAAATATATTTTCCTAAATCAGCTGTTGACTTGATAAAAGTAAAAATCAAAATTACAGAGGCTAATTTAACTAGTGCATTTCGCACCACCGTAATTTTGAAGTTTTCCAACCCCATAAAATACCATGAAACATCCAGGCCTGTTGCAATAATCCAGAGACCCTGCATGAGAAAATAATATTTAAAAGTCGTACTAAAAAGAAAAACAGCAGCTAAATATGCAATAAGGGATAAAGAAACGGTCAATAATTGTAACGCTTCAACTCCCCAAAAAGTTCGCGAACGTTCATATAAGTCATCACGATGGTAGGCTACTTCTCGATTACCATAAAGAGTAATTCCCATTTGCCCCATAAGGTAAAAGAAGGTTACCCATGCATTAGTGTATTCGTTAATCCCAACATCATGTGCACCTAAAACACGAGAAATATAAGGAACAGTGATCAATGGAATAATCATGTTCAAAATTTGATATCCCGCATTATACAAATAGTTCTTGATAACTTTCATTGCTAATTACTTAAACTCCTTATTTACGGCAACTAAGGCTACGTGGAGAACTTGATCCATATTGTAGTAGCGATATTGACCAAGCCGTCCACCAAAGATAACATTATTAGCCTTTTCTGCAGCAAGTTGAGCATACTTCTTGTAAAGCTCATTATTCTGCTGATTATTAACCGGATAGTATGGTTCATCGCCACGATGCCAGTCTGCTGGATATTCTCGAGTAATAATCGTTTTATCTTTGTCGCCCTTACCAAATTCGAAGTGCTTATGTTCGATAATCCGTGTGTATGGTGTTTCAGCATCGGTATAGTTAATCACCGCGTTTCCCTGGTAATTACCAACATTCTTTTCTTCAGTTTCAAAGCGCAAACTTCGATATTGAAGTTCACCAAGTTGATAATCAAAGAATTGATCAATCATTCCAGTGAATACAACCTTAGGATAATTAGCTAAATAATCGTCCTTCTGATCGAAAAAGTCAACTCCAGTTTCAACATCAATTAATTCACTATTAAGCATCTTTTCAACAATTTGAGTATAACCACCAATTGGAATTCCTTGATAGAGATCATTGAAGTAATTATTGTCATACGTCAGACGAACAGGCAACCGCCGAATAATAAATGCTGGTAGTTCGGTAGCTTTTTGCCCCCATTGCTTCTCGGTATAACCTTTAATTAACTTTTCGTAGATGTCCCGACCAATTAGCGAAATAGCTTGTTCTTCAAGGTTCTTAGGTTCCTTACCAGCCATTTCTTGACGCTGTTCGTTAATCTTTTCCAGTGCTTCTGCTGGAGTACGAACACCCCACATTTCACTAAAGGTATTCATGTTAAACGGCAAGTTATACATTTGCCCCTTGTAATTAGCAACAGGACTGTTTGTGTAACGGTTAAATTCAGCAAACTGGTTAATGTAATCCCAAATTTCCTTATTGGAAGTGTGGAAAATATGGGCACCATATTGATGGACTTGAATACCGTCAACCTCCTTAGTGTAAATATTTCCCGCAATGTGATCGCGCTTTTCAATTACCTTAACCTTCTTGCCACGCTTAGCTGCTTCGTAAGCAAAGGTGGCACCAAATAGGCCAGCACCAACCACAAGATAGTCATACTTTGTCATGGAACGCTCATCCTTTCATATGTAACGTTATTTATTGATGAAAATTTTAGATAATGTTAAAATCAGTTTGTTTGCGTTTATTCAACTAGTAATAAACTTCCTGCAAATGCTATAATTATACTATTAAATACTTATCAAGTATAGTTGATTTGAACCTTTCAATATAGGAGAGATACTTATATGAAGAAATTTAGTCGTTTATTTTTGTCTGGAATGTTAGTTACAATCTTAGGATTTGGGTTAGCTGGCTGTGGTTCACAAAAGGATTCTAAGGACACTGCATCATCTTCACATACCAAAACTGAAAAAGTTACTAAGAAAGCTACTAAAAAGACAAGTAAAAACAGTAAGCAAAATTCTACTAAGAAGACAAGCTCAACTAGCAGCAGTGCAAGCGTAACATCATCGTCGCAATCAAGCTCTTCAACTGCTAATAGTAATGTCAATAATAACAGTCAAAAACAATTAGGGCTTAACGATGTTGCTGTTTGGACCGATCAATATGGTGTTACTCACCATGTTGATAGTGACGGAATGGATCGTCAAACAATTGCAGGCAGCTCACAAACAAACTATCAGGATTGGTCAGGAAGCTTACCAAGTAATGCCCAAATTGTTAAACAGAATTAAACAAAACTAAAAATATAGCCAGATAGTAATTACAATTACCATCTGGCTATATTTTTTATTCAGTAATATTTTCTATTTTTTTAACTGCGCTCTTTATAAAGTCACCTTTTCGTAACTTTTTAGCGATCTCAATAGTATTCATCTTCATTTCAGAATATTGATTCTCAGTAATATTTTCTAAAATGTCATCAAGATTTTCGAGGCTGTTTACTGCAATTCCTAAATTATTTCTCAAAATGAAATCAGCAAGAGCGGCTTCTTTCCAAATAATTACTGGCTGTCCACTGCTTAAGTAAAGGGAAACTTTGTGCGGATTATTATAGCGCATATAATTACCAAACTTCCCACTACAAGTATCTAATTGATAGCCATCCCAGACTAGCCCGAAATTCTGAGTAAGTTTCTTCGGTAATTCATCTGGACTCATTTGACCATGATAAGAAACGCCTTTTAAATAGTGTTCGCTTGGATATGAACCAAAGATTTCTAATTTTCCAGCTTGTAAACTTATTTTATCAAGAAACTTGGACTTTGCTAAGTTCCCAGCAAAGCATATTGTTCTATCATATTCTGAATTTTGGTTTATTTTTTGAGGATTGTTGTAATCAAAAATTCCTAATTCTACCATTGGAACAGTAACCCCATTTTCCTGTAGCCATCGTTTCATTTTATGATTATGAACTATCAAGCCATCAGTAGCGTTAAAAAGTGCTCGTTCACCATCCCAATAGTTTTGGTCATTTTGAAAAAGGCGAAGCGATTCAACATCATGAATAATGAAGAACAGCTTCTTACTTTTTGAACGCATTTTATTTATAAGTCTTTTCATCACATAGCTAGAATAAGTTGGATACTGGAAAAATAGCTCATCAAACTTTTCTACATTGTTAAATAGACGCGGAATTACCCAATATGCTGTTTTAATTTTATCTAACTTAGATTTGTTGTTTAATTGCTGATGAATTACTTCAAAGCCAGATTGTGATAAATAATAATCCACATCTCTTTTTGCCTTTGGTCCTGCATCATTGTCCTTTCCATAGTCAGCAACCGTAAAAACTACTTTTTTCATTTTTCTACTCTTTATGTCCAAAATTCTTAACTGTAAAAACAACAAATTCAATAATTAATCCCAGCAATGCGCCTAAAGCAAAGCCAACAACTACATACTTTTTCGTGCTAGGAGTTGTTTTACTATCGGTATTATTAACGGTTGCTTTTTGCAAAAGGGTTACCTTTCCCGAACCCGGTTGTAGCTGTGGTAATTCTTCCTTCATTGCCTTTGCAGTTGCGTTAACAATCTTTACAGACGCTTCCCTAGACGATGTTTTTGCCTTTAACTCCATCACTAACGATTGTTGTGAAATTTTAGCATCAATGGCACTCTTAATATCATCTGTTGAGTATTTTTTCTTCATTGACTTAGACAAATGCTTTCGTGCTTTTTGAGCAATGGTTCCATTTTCAGCAATATCCTTATAGGTTGGCATCATATTATTATCTTCACCAACAATTGAAATATTAGCACCACTTGACATTGTCCGCATTTCTTGAGGAATATTGTGAGAAATTACAATTTGGCGACTAGCGGTATAGGTAGTTGATTTTTTCTTTTTAGCATCTACTCCCATTACTAAAGCACCGAGGATAGCAAAAATAAAAACAACTAAAACTGGTTTCCCGTATTTTTTCATTAAATTATTTAAAGTTACGTTTTTCATTTTTCTCCTCCGATATCAATTTGTTTGAAAAATAACATTGCGCAAAAATAGCAATTAAAAACGGATCGTAGCCGAAATCTAGCAGACGTTGTTCCACAATTGCACTAATCGTTACAATAACCATAATGCTTGCTAAGGCAAAATCAGCTTTTTTGATAGAACGATAAGAAACAATTGTCATAGTAATAATAACCACTAAAGCTATCACTACTCCATAGATAACGAATAAACGAATAAATGCTGAGTCAATATAAAAATAGTTTGCTCCCTCAGCAGCTGCATTTTTTATCCCACCAACAGCACCAAGGCCATTTTCATGAATATGCTGACCAAAAAGACTAAAGCCATATTTTTTTATAGCTTCGTGACTATAAAATAGCCGACCAGACAATAAACTATTCATTTGTTCAAATAACTTGTGTCCAGATGCATACAGATACGACAGGAAAACTGTAACATAAGCTGCTAAAACTGGTAAAATCCAGTAAAAGATAGCAATTGATCTTGAAACAATATATCCTTTTTGTGCCCGTTGTCCGATCATCATTACTGGAATTACCAAAATCAAAGCATAGGCATTCAAACGTGCATCACAAAACTTAATGAGGAAGATTGCTAATAGTACAAATACTGTATAACTCTTCCACGAAAGTTTATTGAAGTAAAGATAACAATATGCCAATACTAGATAGAGAATATGGGCCGCAAAATCAGTTGGGTAAATAATCCCAAATGCCCGTCTTAATGTGTGAATTCCCCGATGGAAAATCAGATTCTTTGTTAAACCGATTAGAGAAGTAAAAAAGACAAACGAGAGAAGGATCGTTCCTAACACTAAATATAAGTAAATGATTTTCTTAAAATCTACATTTCTAGCACCTAAAACAAAAATCCCCATTGGAAAGAGGATAAACTCACCTGATGTCCGCCAAGTAATGAATAGAATAGCAAGGACTAAAAGATTAACCGTTATTTTTCTTATTGTATTTGAATCAAAAAAGATAATCTTAAACAAAACGATCGCTAATGGAATAAAAGCAATTTGATGTAGAAGGTTACCAGGAAAATAAAAAGTATAGGTTGAGGTTTGAAGAAAAGCAATCACAAAGTAAAAGGCAAACGCTATTTCATAAAGGATTTGTCCATCTAACTCAAGGTTAATTAACCGTTGATATTTGGATGATAGATATTGCACCCTACTTCCCTCCTACTTTTTCTCTTTTACAATATAGATTGGTCGTTGTTTAGTTTGCATATAAATCTTACCAATATATTTGCCAACAATTCCAATACACATCAACTGAAGTCCACCAAGTAAAAGCATAATACAAACCATCGATGCCCAACCAAAGGCACTACTGCTTGGTTCAATAATTCTCCGAACAATTACAAAAATCAATCCTAAAATTGATAAGAATGCTGACATCCCACCAATCCAGGTGGCAATTGACAGTGGTGCTTCGGAAAAGTCAGTTATGCCATCCATAGCATACTTAAATAGCTTCCAAGTGGACCAATCAGTTGTCCCAGCAACCCGTTGGACATTTTTATATGGTAGGTATTTGGTCTTAAAACCAACCCAATTAAAGATCCCTTTTGAGAAACGGTTATATTCTTTTAAAGATAAGACGGCATTAACCATTTGGCGAGTCATCATTCGATAATCACGAGCACCATTAACAATCTTTGTATCAGAGATCTTGTTAATAACGTCGTAGAATTTATCACTAAGGAATGATTTAACCTTCGCTTCACCAGTACGATCAGTTCGTCGCATCCCAACACAATCATATTCTCCCGTAGAGATATACTTATACATTATTGGTAAATATTCAGGAGGATCTTGTAAATCAACATCCATTACAACAACATAATCTCCTGTCGTCGCTTCAAGTCCAGCATATAGCCCAGCTTCCTTACCAAAATTTCTAGAAAAGGATACATAATGAACTTTATCAGGATTTTGTTGATGCAACTTTCGTAATTCATCCAGGGTCTTATCAGCCGAACCATCATTAACAAACCAATATTCAACCTCGACTGGCATCTTATTAACAACTTTTTCAACAGCAGGATAAAATAATGGAATTGATTCTTGCTCATTGTAACAAGGAACAACAATGGATAACTTAGGCAATTAAATCTGCCTCCTCTTTACGCATGTCCCGTAATCTTCCGCAGAACAAACTTACCGCCCTTCTTGAACCAGTTAATATGCTCCATGAAGACGTACTTTACTTCAACCGTCGAGTATTCTGGGTGAACCTCAAGCCATACATCTAATAGTAGCTCGCTCAAGAATCCATAAACCCGTTGTTCGTAGGTTGAATAATTTGAAATGTCAATCCGACTTTCCACTTCGCCAAGAACATCAAACATCCATGTACAATACTCATCTAGCGGTTTACGTTTCATAATGAACATATTAAACATGTGGGCCCATGTCCGCTTCATGACTTTTTCAAAAGCAGCTGCGTATTCAGGATAATTTTGGTGGATCACCTGACGCATTACCTCAAATGGTTCATGCTCATGAGCGTGAAGGTAGTGAGACTCATTTGTCTCGATATAGTAACGTCGTTTAGGCGGTAAGATAATATCATGATCCTTAAGTAAGTCAGCTACTTGTTCACTTGATAATACCTCATCCAGTGATTTTTGGTGGTTGAGACTTAGGTAACGACGATAGTGAACTAACCCCATTGCATCAACGTCTAAGTTCTTCCATCCCCAGTAAATCGCTGTTAATTCATTATAGTAAGGGTTCTTCGCTGAAATATTGTCCCCCGTATTATCACCCTGGAAAATATGGTTAACATCAGGATGAATCTCTTTACCAACAAAGACCGGCAAATACAATGGGTCTTTGGGCATTGCATAATTCTTATGAGCAGCAACTAATACTTTTGTCTTCACAGTCGTTCTCCTTAATAAGCAGCGTTAGGCTTAATCATCACCTTAACAGTTTCAAACATAATCTTAAGATCAAGCCACACTGAACGTTCATTAATGTAGGTCAAATCAAGTTCAACCATTTGATCAAAGCTTAAGGCGTTTCGTCCACCAACCTGCCACATCCCAGTAGCACCAGGCTTAACCATTAAGCGTTGGCGATCATAATCGGTATACTCTTTAACTTCGTAAGGTAACGGTGGTCGAGGGCCAACAATACTCATCGAACCCCCAACAACGTTCAATAATTGAGGCAGTTCATCCAAACTATACTTCCGAATAAACTTACCAACCTTGGTGATCCGAGGGTCCTCCTTCATTTTGAACATTGCGCCTTCAACCTCATTCTGATCACGGAGCTTTTCTAACAGCTCATCAGCGTTAGTAACCATTGATCGGAACTTAAACATTTTGAAGGGCTTGCCATCTTTTCCGACCCGGGTCTGGGTATAAAAAACTGGTCCCGCAGGATCATTAACTTTAATTGCAATCGCGATGATTAAAAAAACTGGACTAAGAATCACTACCGCAACTGAAGACGCGACTACATCAAAAAGGCGCTTGATAAACCGGTAGCCATACTGATGTTGCAGTTTTTTCTCATCAATATGAATTTTCTTTTGTGTCATTATACTTCTCTTTTAAGTTTTATTTTTGTACTTTTCTACGTATCTTACACATTTTACCAGCATTTTACTCGTCTGAAAAGCTTTCCTCTGAATCCTGACGATCTAGCCAAGCTTGCGTAGCATCTAAATCGAAGCCTTTCCGGTACATTGCTTGCTTAAACTTCATTTCTCGCTCATAACCTTGGTAGCGACGATAACGGTGCCAGATCTTCTCTGCCTGGTGGTTCAGCAGCTCTTCTTGCTGGTCAAAATCTTCTTCTGGTTCAACCTGATCCTTAACTTGGTCATAAATCGTGCTAGCATATCCTTTTGTCATTAATCCCTGACGAACTTTTTGTTCTTGACGACGAATGGGTTGGGAACGATAGCGACGAAAAAGTTTTTTTGCTAATTTTGTGGCGTTTTCTAATTGACGTTCGAGAGTAAATTGAGCTAATGCATCATCAATATCATTTTCACCGATCTTCTTTAACCGGAGCTTCTGCCGAATATTTCCCGGCCCTTTAAGATCGGTATTCATCTCGGTGCGAACGTAGCTAGCGGCATATTCATGATCATCGAGAAGCTTTTGCGCACGGAGTTTTTGCAAAACTGGCTCAATAAATTCTTCTGGCGTTTCAAGATCGTGAAGCTTTTGAATTACGTCACTTTCCGTCCGCAACTGGTGAGATAAGTAGTCAAGCATTCGCGAATAAGCACGAGCAATTTGATCAGCGGTCGTAATTTGTGCTTCAAGTTTCTGATCAATCTCCATCCCCTTCATCAACCGGAATTGGATCAATACACTCTCAGCTACTGGGAAGGCATATTTACCATCTAAGTAAACGTTATACCTTCCCTGCCTTTTTTGCGCTTCAATTTTAGTAATTTTTGCCATTTTAAAATTCCTTCTTTACAAATCCGCTTCTCATTCGTTGTTAATAGGTGTAAGCAGTGGCCACTACTTATCAATTAAATTAAACCAAAGGAGAATTCATCATGAGCATGTCACGAAAGTTCAAAGCAGCTAAGATTCAATTAACGTTAGTCGGAGAAAAGCACCCAAGGGAGTAAAGCATGTCCTGAATAACGTTTCTGAAAATGTCAGCGAAGAACAATTCAACTTACTTAGCTCTGCCATTGAAATTCTAACCACCGAAAAAGTGATTGGCGCAGACGTGGTTAATACTCAATCAATTTCCCTTGTCTAAAATCAGAAAGGAAGATTTAATTTATGAAAACTCTTAATTTAACTTTCAAAGGTAGCCTTGGTAAGAAACACATTCTTAAGCTAAGCTATGCAAATGATCAACTAGATGCTGAAACGGTCCGTCAGGCAATGATTAACTTAGCTAATACCCACCTGTTTTTCAAGGACAGTGAAGAGTTGTACGTTACTCCAATTGCCGCGAAGTACGTTGACACAATTCCAACAGTTCTTTTCAATGCCGAAAAGCAAGCTCCCGTAGCTGAATAGCAATATTCCATTATAATAATCCTTACCTTAATAGCGAGGCTGGTTAATTCCAGTCTCGCTATTTTCTTACAATTCGTTTACGAGCATCATCATGTTCCGTTTTAATTAACTGCCAGAAGTGCTCTTTTTCTTCAAGTTTCCCGTCGTGAGCTTCTTGAAGGGCTGCGTTAATTGCCGCTCCCATCATGATTAAGTAGCCAGAAAAATCCAGCCAAACCATCATTGCAATAAAGGCTCCAATTGTCTTATAACCAATCACGCCATGACTGAAAAGAACGGTATATAACCCAAACAACTTGGAAAGCCATAGCCAGAAGATCGAAACAAGAAAAGCCCCAATTGCTGCAAAGCGAAGGCCGACCTTAGCGTTAGGAACAAAGTAATACAACATCGTTAAAGCAATAAAAATAACGGCAAAGGTAATCGGCCACTTCAGGCTGCTGAACAGGAAGATGTAGCGCCGATTGAAGTGCAGGAATGGTTGAAGCCATTTCAGGAATTGTTCACCAATACCATATAGAAAGACGATCACGAAGATAATAATGACAACGACAATCATCCAGATGAATGAAATCACCCGATTGCTAATCGGATTTTGATTTTCGGCAATCCCGTAAGCATGGTTGACGCTTCGCTGAAAAGCAGCGATTCCCTGACTAGTCGACCAGAGAGCAATCAAGGCCCCGGTGGTCAGGACGCCCCCGCTCCCCCGCTGTAAGAAGTCCAGGACTAACGGCCGGATAAAGCTGTAAACCGTTGCCGGAACTAGTGTTTGTAAATAGGTAAGAACGGTATTTGCATCTAGACCGATCATCGGCAATAAGTTCCCAATCACCAGCAGTGCCGGAAAGATTGAAAGTAACGTATAGTACGCGAGTGTCGCTGCAGAACTAGATAGTTGGGCCAGGGTAAAATGCTTGACCAGCATCGCAATTAAATTCTTTAATTTTGCTTTATTTAGCTTCCCGATCATTGCCCAACTCCTCATCAGTAATACTCGTTCATTATACATTATTTTAAATTGTGTGCGAACTGTGAGAAAAGCCGCCTCCACTTATTAGCTATCCAATATTTCATTATGGATCATCAAAGCGCGAGCCCAATCTTGTGGGCTAGCAATTTCTCCGGTAAATTCTACCCGACGTTTTCGAATACTAAACGTAAAAATTTGAAGCGGGTTAATATAGCCTTCGATTTCCTTTGTATGCAACGGTATGAAGAACTCCCTCAATCGATTATTCTTGGCATGGGTAATCGGCATGACCATTACCAGCCCGGTGAGCTTACTGTAATTAGCAGAACTCATCACAATTGCCGGGTGTCTTCCCTTAATTTCTTCACCGAGGGAAGGTTCAAAATCAATCCAAATCAGATCCTGTTTTTGGGGAATATACTTGTTAATGTAATAATTCGTCATCCCTTACCTCACCATCAATAAAGCCAGTATCATCACCATCATAAAGATGCTTTGCAATAAATTCACTGTTCTTAAAGGGATTATTCCGTTTAGGCATATACACTATCGCCCCATTTCGATCTTGGTATACCTCATATTCCTTGTACCGTTTCTTAATGGATTTAGGAACGGTAAGAACATCCGATGTCCCCACTCGTCTGATCTTAACTGTCATTTTAACGCCCTCCGTTAATATATATTTGATATACATTATATCTCACCTCTCAATGTCTTAGAAGAAATATTGTTCTATCCACGATTATTTAAAACGAAAGAAATCAGAAAAGTTATGAAATTAATCGAACTTTTCTGATTTCTTACTACAAGATAAATGAAAAATATTAATATTATCAGTGCAATTTAAAGATTATCGGTGCAAAATCAGTCGATTTTGCACCGATAACTTGTTTGTTGCACCGATTTAATTTTTAATACTTCGAGATAACGACTCAAAAAACGTGCTTGCCAGAGCCAGCATTACTACTGCGGCATAGTCATAACGTGTTCGCAGGGAAGCCTCTATAGACAACAAACTCCCTCCCAGATGCTTTCAGCATCCAGTCAGGAAAAATTGTTGTCTTGCGATTCTTCTTTACCTGCTCACACTCACTCTACTTAATAACATTCTTAACATGGTGCTTCTTAGCAGAGATTTGGTAGAAGATCAATGCTACTGCAGCGAAGAAGACAGGACCAGCGATTGTCCAGAAAGCAGTCTCCCAATCCTTATCTAACATTGGTTGGATAAAGGTAAAGAGAATCCCGACAATCAAAATAATTTCAACGAAACAAACAATCGTATTAGTCAATGCCTTGTTCTTGAAGACAACAAATGGCCGTTCAATATCTGTCCGCTTCTTAAAGAATGGGAATGCACCAACTAAGAAAAGGTATGGGAAACAGGTAGAAACGTTGGCCATATCGGTTAAGATGGTGTAGAACCGTTGAGCAGCAGAACCACCAAAGGCAACCAAGAAGATAATAATGGAAACAACTGTAACCTGAAGCCACATTGCATTGGCAGGCATTCCCGCCTTATTAAGCTTAGTCAGCTTCTTCGGCCATAAATCAGGGTTAGAACCAAGGATAAAGGCCTTAATTGGTGAATACATCAGAACAAAGAGGGCCCCTAAGAATCCTAGTGCCTGTGAGAAGGCAACAATCCGTGTCATGGCAGCACCCCATTCGAGAGCAACTGCGTGAGAGAAACCTAAGGCAGTTCCTAATTTAACCCCTAAGATGTTAAAGAGGACATAGGTAGCGTTCCCTAGGTTAGTTGTTGACACTGCAAAGTCATGCTTGTAATTAGCAAACCAACCAGCCATCAAAATCATGATGACATAAGCACCGATTGTAAAAATAGAGGCAATGATTAAGCCACGTGGGAAAGTCTTTTCAGGGTTCTTCATTGAATCAGTAACGGATCCAAGTGATTCCATACCACCATAAGCGAAGATTGCATAAACAACGAAAGAAATAATTGCAATTGGCGTCTGGAATTGTGGATTAGGTGACATAATTAAGCTCTGAGCACCGTCAAAATGTTGAGCCAAAACACCCTTGTTAATAATCAAAACAATAATAGCTGCAATCACATAAATGATATTAACAACAACGGTGAAGATCCCACCAAGTGAACCAACTTTGGCAATCGCGGTCATTCCCCGAGAACTAAAGTAGGTACAAGCAATCATTAAGATAATCCCAAGGACACCAATAACTTCAGTTGAAGTCATTCCCCAGAAGTGCCACTGCTGAGTGGTATCCTTACCAAAAATCAATGCGGAAAAAGTAATCCAAATCCGGGAAGCGGTGGAAACCATCCAAACAATCCAGGAAGCTAACCAAACGAAAGTCCCAATAAAAGCCATTCGTTCACCAATTGAACCGGCAAGCCAGGAGTAAATTCCTCCTTTAGCGTCCTTAAATGCAGAACCATATTCTGCCATCATTAAGCCACACGGGAAGAAGAAACAAATCCCTGCAAGCGCATACCAGATAATACTGCCGTAGCCCATTTGCAAGTAGGCGTTTGATACGTTACCAAAACCAAAGATCGCAGTAATGATCATCGTCACTAGGCCGAAGGTAGTAATCATTTTTTTATTACTACTCTGCTCATCCAAAATAAAAAACCTCCATAATATAACGCAAAGATTCTTAAATAAGAATAAGAAATTATTTAATATTTTAAGTATAGTCCTCTTTACTAAAAATAAAAGAGTTTTTCAATATTTCTTATCATTTTCTAATTTTATTTATGCATATTAGTCGGCTTATTCACGCATAAAATACATTATTAGTGATTATCGCAATAATTTTATGTATATTTATTAATATAATCATTAAGCATTATGAACGCTTTATTTGAATAACTCTTAGTAAAGCTTGCTCTTTCAATTCTCATAAATCATAAAATGGCAGATCACTAATTTTTCTTTAGCAGATCTGCCATTTTATTTATGCATTTTTACGTCCTCTTTATTTAACTTTAGCAGTCACTTTATTTTCTTATGGGTCAATGGAGTGTAACGGAGTCGAAACCTGCTCGCCAGGGCCTTGCTAGAGCTAACAACCTCCCTCCCAGATGCTTTCAGTATCTAGTCGGGAGAAATTGTTAGCTTTCCGCAAGCCCTCTGCTGGCTCGCACTCTATTCAAAATGACTAGCCACGTCTTTAGCAATTTCACTGTAATGCTTTAAGTACTTGGCGTAGTTGTCGTCATAAATGTACTTGGCATCGGTCTCTGGATCTTGAGAAGTCAAGATCTTTGGTCCCTTATCAGTAACGACAAGCGTGTGTTCATATTGACAAGACCAACCACCATCAGCAGTTTTAGCAAGCCAACCACTCGGGTCACTAGTATCGGCCTCCCAAGTCCCGGTATTAATCATTGGTTCAACGGTAATTGTCATCCCGTTCTTTAAGCGGAGTCCTTGCCCGTGTTCGCCATAATGAGGAACCATTGGATCTTCATGCATGGTTGGTTGAATACCGTGGCCAACAAATTCACGAACATCACCATAACCATTTTCATCTTCAGTATAGTGTTGGATAACGGCACCAATATCACCAATCCGGTTGCCGGCAACACATTGATCAATCCCCATGAATAATGACTTCTTGGTAACATCCATCAACTTTTGAATTTCTGGTTTAACACTGCCAATTCCATAGCTCCAGCAGGAATCACTAAAGAAGCCGTCAACACTAACAACAGTATCAATCTTAGCTAAATCGCCATCTTTAAAGATGAGCTTCTTCCGTGGAAAGCCGTGGCAAATTTCATCATTAACACTGACACAGGTTGCGTATTTGTACCCTTCGAAGCCAATTTGTTCAGCCTTAGCACCGGCAGCCTTAAAGTACTTCCGGGCAAAGTCTTCAATTTCCCAGCTTGAAATTCCTGGCTTAATAAATTGCCGGATTCCAATATGCATACTTGCAAGAGCAGCACCGGCCTTTTCCATCGCTTCAATTTCGCGTGGTGATTTTAATGTAATCATTAAATTGTCCCCTTCATTATTTTATACGTAAACTAGTATAACACTTGTCACCAAAGAAGTAGCAAAGCATGCTATACTATGAAACGTAATTTATTTTAAACGGGGGAATAAAAATGGCTAAAGCACTTGTTGTTTACGCAACCATCACTGGTAACAACGAAGATGTCGCCGATATCATTACTGAATCATTCGAGGATCAAGGTGTGGAAGTCGACGAGACGGAAATTACAATGGCTGACGTGGAAGACTTTCAGGATGTCGACATTTGTGTGGTTTGTCCTTATACCTATGATGAAGGAGCTCTTCCAGATGAAGGACTAGATTTCTACGATGATCTTCAAGAAGCCGACTTAACTGGTAAAGTTTACGGGGTTGCTGGATCAGGTGACACCTTCTACGCTGATGATTATTGCAAGGCAGTTGACCTCTTCGGTGAAGCCTTTGAAAAAGCTCATGCCACTAAGGGTGCTGATAATGTTCACATTAACTTATCACCAGACGAAGACGATATTAAAACTCTTGACAGTTTTGTTGCCAAATTAATTGAAAAGGCGGCTAAGTAATGATTAAGCAACTCTGGAGTAAGTATAAGTCCATCATTGCCTACCTGTTCTGGGGCGTTGTCACTACTGTTGTTAACTTAGCGGTCTTTCAAATTTTAAGTTCCGGTCTTCACTGGAATGTTGAAGTAGCAACCGTAATTGCATGGTTTGCCTCTGTCCTGGTAGCTTACTTCACCAATAAGGTGTGGGTCTTTGGTTCTCACTACACGACCGTTAGTGACTTCTTAGTTGAAATCCTTCGCTTCTTTTTCTATCGTGGACTGACCCTAGTAATTGATATGGTCATTACCTATGTTGGTATTCAAGTCCTCAAGTTCGATACCCCATTACAACAATTTATTGTTAAGTTTATTGATAACGTTATTGTTGTAATCGCTAATTATATTTTCTCGAAGTGGTTAATCTTTAAGGATAATCGTGGGATTGAAGATAAGTAAATATTAGTAGGCTGAATCAGTGATTGATGCAGGCTGCTATTTTTTCTTCGTTGCTTTTCATATAAAAACGATTAAATGCCGTCTTATATATTTAGGAGGATTGAAAGCCTCAACTCTAATAAGGATGGTGGCAAATGGACCAACGTGAATTATATTTAAAACAATTTCGCGAATTACTCCCCAGAAACAAGTTACCGGTCCAATCAGTGCACGAACAGTCCGGTTTGATGTGTTTGTCCGTGATGAAGAGCAGCGTACTTTCGTGGTTGAAATGCAGGTTGCGGATAAGCACAATCTTTCCTTTCGGCTTCGTTATTACCAACAGCAAATTGATTTCGATATTTTAAACGTTGGCGACGATTACTCAAAATTAGCACAGTATCCGACCTACGTAATTATGTTTTGCGATTTTGATTATTTTGGTCGCGGCTGGAGTAAATATCAGTTTGAAAATCGCTGTGTTGTCGATCCAAAACTTAAGCTAGGTGATCAACGGCAAATTACGATCTTCAATGCAAAGGCTGGCCAGTTTCATGGTAATATGAAATTAAAGGGATTCCTCAAATTGATGGGAAACCAAATTGACACAGACGATCAGCTTGTTAAACAAGTACGGGCTGAAATGAAACGGATTCGTGAAGATCCAATAAGGAGGCATAGCTTTATGAAATATGAACTTGACCTGATGGATGCACGAAGAGAAGGTAAAGGGGAAGGAGCCGTTGAAGCTCTAATCAATTCAGGCTTTAGTGACCAACAGATTGCAAACAAACTAACTAATATGTACAGCATGAGCCATGATGAAGCCTTAAAGTTAATTCAGAAAGTTAGATAGTCAAAAGAAAGAGTCGGCGAAGATATTCACCGGCTCTTATTTTTTATCTAGGTAATCTTCAATAATATCAAGGATCCGTTCACTGGCATGACCATCACCAAACGGGTTCTCTGCCTGATCCATTTTTTTATAGGCTTTATGATCGTTCAACAATGTAAAGACAGCCTGTTGGATACTTGTTGGATCAGTACCAACGACTTTAACGGCACCAACATCCACTGCTTCCTGTCGTTCTGTTTTTTCTCGCAGAAGCAAAACCGGTTTATGAATTGCCGGTGCTTCCTCTTGAATCCCACCAGAATCAGTCACAATGAAGTCACACCGTACAGCAAGGTTTAAGAAGTCGCCATGATTAAGCGGCTGAATTAAATGAATCCGTTCTTTATTCCCCAGTACTTCGTCAGCCAGGCTCATTACCTCGCTATTGGGGTAAACCGGATAAATTAAATCAACATCCTCATTGGTCTCAACAATATCTCTCATTGTATGAAAGACTCGTTTCATTGGCGCACCAATACTTTCAACCCGTTGCATCGTCAAAATAATAATGCGGTGATCATCGGGGATCTGTTCAAGGAGTGCACTCTGAAAATTAGTTGTTAACCGCTCTTTAACGGAATCAATCACCGGATTACCAGTTACATAGATTTGTTGAGCAGAATGATGTTCACTTAGTAGATTATCCCGTGCTCGAGTCGTCGGAGCAAAGTAGAGATCAGCTAAATTATCTGTAATTCGCCGGTGCATTTCATCCGGGAATGGTAGATATTTATCATAGGTCCGCAATCCGGCTTCAACGTGCCCTAACGGAAGGTGGTTATAAAAACTTACCAAACTAGCTGCTAAGCTAGTAACCGCATCCCCCACCACCAAAAGCATATCTGGTTGACCAGCATTAATAACATTATCAAGGTTATGAATTAACTGACTTAGTTGTTCAGCATAATCAGTATTCTTTAGGCCAGAAAGATCTAAATCAAAATCTGCCGTTAAATTCAAGAAATCCATCGTTTGTTGGAGGAGTGGGCGTCGCTGTTGGGCAGCAATGACAATTGATGGTTTCCAAGTACTCGGATCCCGTTTCATTTGCTCGATAATTGGTGCAAGCTTAATCGCTTCAGCACGCGTCCCAAATAAAAGCATAATTTTAAATGGCTTCTGCACAGTGACAACTCCTTTGCGAAAATACTATTTTAATTGTACAACATTTAATAATATCTTGGAAAATTTACTCCGGATAAACTTTATTTCCCGGGAAATAACAGTTCAAATTTCTAACAACTAATTAATTTTAGTTTTTTACCACGTATATATATTTTCGTAAGAGATACTGAAATCCCACTAGAATAGTTAAAACCGAAAGTGCATATCTCCCTGACATTCCCTGATGAACTAAAATCACACTAATAATAACTGCTAAAACAAATACTCCGTAGAATAATTTCGCAAAGACTGATAATTTTTCGTCAGGCCGTTTACCACTCCGATAAAATGTCCGTCGATTGATCCCAAGAAAAAACGGGCTTACCAGTTCTTCATAAATCATGGCAAGAAAAAAGATTGCTGCCATGCCATTCCAAGCAATACTGCCCACCTTTGTTGAATCATCAAGAAGATAACTAAGTCCAAACATTATCCAAATAAAACCATAGGAGACACTAAACGAATTCATTGCTCTCCCTTGTTCTAAATAGTCCTTCAACTTTTGGTCCTCCCTTAATAGAGAATCAAGTGAAATTTGATAAACATTGCTAATTTTTACAAGCATATTCAAATCAGGATATGTTTTATCGTGCTCCCAATTAGACACTGCTTGTCGAGTAACGAATAACTTTTCAGCTACCTCCGCTTGTGTCAAATCTAACTCCTGTCGTCGTTCTTTAATTTGTTCGCCAAATTTCATTGGTCTCTCCTTATTTTTGGATTAAGTATATCGAATAACGATAGACAGCACTAGCAATGGTTCATTGCACCACTAAAATAGTACAAAAAATAGGTAAGAAAACACATTATTAAAACGTCTTTTCTTACCTAGTTAAGCCCAAATGGTCCCATCCGGAATCGAACCGGAATCGGCCGCTTAGGAGGCGGATGTACTATCCAGTTATACTATAGGACCAGACAAAGAGTATTATCGCATTTACGAACAACCTCGTAAAGCTAATTTTACTCTTTTTCATTAATTATTCAAAGCACCGCCTTAATCACATGCCACTCTTACGACGGTGTTTAAGACGAATTCCCTTATTCTTCCGGTTTTTCTTATGAGGCTTTTTCTTTCGCTTTGTTGGCTTGCCAAGAGTGTGATGAACAGTCTTTTCAACATTTGTGCTGTCACTCCACTGTTCTTGTTGTAATTGCCGACTATTTTGCCGCCGAACCGAAACTGATTTTTGACCCTTTTGTGGTTTTTGATCCGTAATCTGATCATTATCAATGTAAAGATGCTCCAAATGATAATCAGTTGGGGCAAGGATCTTTTTCAAATCACGGATATCGTGATCATCACCCAAGTTAATCACTAATCCTGGTTCGCCCTGACGACCAGTCCGCCCAACACGGTGAATATAAGTATTCGTTTCTGTTGGTAAATCAAAGTTAATAACAGCAGGAAGCTTAGGAATATCAATTCCCCGGGCAGCAACATCTGTTGTCAGTAATAGCTTAATCTGGCGTTTCCGAAACATCCGCATTGCTTTTTCACGTTGCGTTTGTTTTTGCCGACCCCCTAAAGTCCCAATTGCCATATGTTCATGGCGAAGGCGACTAGCTGCATAATGGAGCGTCCTGGTACTATTGAAGAAAACCAGCCCCCGAAAGTCTTTGATACTGGTCAGCCGGCGAAGAACAGCAGTCTTTTGAGCATTAGTCCGGGCATCAATATATCCGTGCCGAACAGTTCCCCGAGTATGATCACTATCAGTAACATCAAGGGTTAAAATATCCCGACCGAACATCACTGAAAGTTGCTTAAACACTGGAGACTTGGTGGCAGAAAAGAATGCTAACTGAGCACTTAATGGTGTAGCGCGCTCGATATCTTCAACAACGGCTAAGGTATCATCACGCAGTAAGTCATCGGCCTCATCAATTACCATTGTCTGAAGGTGCCCGAGTTTGAGGTGCCGGTTATCCAGCATATGGAGAACTCGGCCAGGCGTACCGACAACGACATCCGGATGTTTACGAAGCTTCATTACCTGTCGGCGAAGGTTAGCACCGCCTGTTAAGGCAAGAACTTTAACGCCAATAATATTAGCCCATTCACGCATTACACGGGTTGTCTGAATCGCTAACTCTTGTGATGGTGCGAGAACTAGTAGCTGGGTGCCAGCCCCGGGCATAATTTTAGGAAGAAGGGGCAAGGTAAATGCCAGCGTCTTTCCTGAACCAGTAGGCGCAATGCCGATAATTGATTTATCCTCAGCTAACGGCTTAGCAACTGCCTCCTGGATTGCAGTTGGTTGTTTAAATTGCTGATTGAATTTTTCTTGAAATTGTTCGATCAAATGTTATCCCCATCCTATTCTTGATCTTTATCTGCCGGAAATTCTAATTGAGCTGATTGCCGAAGTGAGTACATTACGGAGTTAACCATTTCTGAAAGATCCATCCAGCCCTTATATTTCTTCATTTGTTCTTCATTATCTGGATCATTGAACAAGTCAGCAAAGTCGTTCATTTCATCTGTCATTGAATTTTTCTCTACCGGTGCATCAAGTTGGTGTGCTTTCTTATCAGCATCGTAATATGTTACCTTTTGAGTTTCAAAAATACTATCAAAAACGAGGGTATCCTTTAAGCCATAAACTTCGGATGGCAAGTATGAATTGGCTGTCTTACCGAAGTTTAAGGTTACGCTGAACTTATCATAATTCAAAATGGCAACACCCTTAGCATCAACGCCTGTCTTACATAGGGTTGGGTAATAGACAACCGATTGTGGCTGACCAAACATTGTTAGTGCGCCATAAACTGCGTAAACACCAAGATCCATTAAAGCCCCACCAGCATACTTCAAGGTAAAAATGTTTGGATAAGGTTCATCCCCTGCCAAGACCTTGTCATACCGTGAGGAGTACTTCATCACAGTGATTGTTGCGCCTTGAACATAATGCTTCTTCATTTCATCAACTTTTTTTAGTCCTTCCTTATAGAGTGGCGTATGAATATGGCGAGCAGCTTCCACCAATCGTGCCTTCGGGTGAGCTGCCAATAAAGATTGAATCCCGGAAAATTCACTTGGGTTTACAAACGCTGGCTTTTCAACAATCACAAACTTATCATTTTCAATTGCTAAGCGTGCTTGTTGGTAATGCAAGCTATTTGGTGACGCGATGTAGACAACGTCAAAGTCACCATCTTCAAAGAATTTCTCAAGATCATCATAAAATTCTGTAGCACCGTATGGCAGACCAAATTCCTTAGCCCGGTCTAGTGTCCGTGAATAGACCGCGGTTAATTGATACTTACCAGTAGTCTTGGCAGCATCTAACATTTGATCCGTAATAATATGAGTTCCAATAATTCCTAACTTAAGCATCTAAGCCAACTCCCTTATCAGATATTTAACTTGTTACATTAATCATACCAATTATTGTTTGTTTTTAACAGAAATGAAATCTTTCGATCATATAATTATGTGTATAATAAGCTTGTAGAAAAATGACTTATCACATAAATGAGGAGATTGATGGAATATGAAAAAAAAGGGAATGCTACTTTTCGGCGCGGGATTAATGGCTGGACTCTCTAGTACGTTAGGGTTCAGTCACGCGAAGAAAAGTAACACATCGGCTGCGTTGCCAATCTTTTATGCCGGGACTTGGCAATATTATGATCAAGAACGCAACCGAACCCATAAAATCACCATCTCTCCAGAACTAAAGCTAGGAATTGATAATCAAGAAATTCCTGCAACAGTTCAACTAGTTCGTGAAGATAAATTAGTTTACCTTGATAAATTCGGTTACCATATTACAATTCAAGCAAATGATCAACGTCCTGTTTCATTAATTGATGAAGCTGACGATCAGGTTTATACAATTCAACCATTAAAATAGAGACTGGAAAAAACATTTTGTTTTTTTCAGTCTCTTACTATTTCCAGCACCCTTTGATTTTTAAAACTACTTCTTATATTCCCGGTAATGAGGTGCATGGTAATGTTCCATGAAGTCAAGGATTTGGTCAAAATCATCACTAAAGTACATGCTATCAAGATAAACTTTTTCGAGAAAGCCTTCATGACTCATGTGTTCAAGCACCTGTTCGAGCGGTGAATAAAACCCGTCCTGGTTATAAAAGGCAACTGGTTTCAGATTCTCACCAATTGTAATCCACGAAGCAGCTTGACTAATTTCTTCAAGGGTTCCAATGCCACCGGGAAGGGCCAACATTCCGTCAGCCATTGCCATCATTTTTTCTTTTCGGTGATCCATATCAGGAACAATTTTGAGATCCTGAATTTTTTTATAAGCCGCTCCCCGACTAGCAAGAGTTTCGGTAATAATGCCGTGAACAGTTCCACCATTATCAAGGACCCCATTAGCAACGGCACCCATTAAACCAAATTGACCACCGCCATAAACTAGATCAATTTGGTGGGCAGCCATCCATTCACCCAGCTGTCGCGCTGCTGTTAAATATTTCTGATCATTACCATCCCTTGCACCACAATATACAGCTAATGAATTAATCATTTTCTTTCCCTCCTTGTTGCAAGATCGTAACTTGCTGTTGGATTGCATTTGTCGCTGTCTTAACAGCAGCTTCTTCTACAGGATATAAATTCAATAATATCGGATTACCTTGGCCATGACGATTAATCAGCGTTGGAAAACTAATGTAACATTCGTACTGTGGTTGATAAATTGCTAACGGGACGGTCAAATTACCACTTCCTAAAATTACAGAAATAATCTGAAGCGTCCAAGTGACAACAGCACTTGCATTATAGCCAAGTCCTTTTAGGGTGTACCAATTATCCATATCAGCGTTAACTCTTAATTTATTCTGATCAAGGTGGTAACCGTTAATCACCTTTTCTAAATTTTGACCATTAACGGTTACCGTTGACCACGCAAATACTTTTTCACCGTTATGCTGACCATAAACAAAGCCACTAACATTCTGTGACGATACTTGCGCGCCTTTGGCAACTGCCTGACGCATTCGCATGGTATCAATTGTTGTCCCAATTCCGATTACCTGTTTCGGTGGCAAGGCAAGTTGCTGCTGAAGGTAGGCGGTAATTGCTTCGTTCGGATCACTAATATTAAAGACGATTCCTGAGAAGCCGCTTTGTCTAACCCGTGGTGCAATCCGATCAATAGTTTGTCCATTACGCGATAATTCTGCCATCTGTTGTTCTTGAAGAAGTTGACTATCACCGAATGCAGTTATCAAAAGATCCGCATCTTTTAAGGCTGCGTAATCTTGAATAGTGATTGTAGTCCTTGACATCAAGGCAGTTTGGGCATTTTCTAAATCTGCTTTCAAGCCAACAGCCACCTCATCATCTTGATCGATTAAAACCAATTGATCTGCTTTGTCGGTTGTGACTAGGGTATGCGCTAATAATCGTCCAATATGCCCCAAACCAATAATTCCAATCTTTCGCATCTTGATCCTCCTTAACCAAAAACGGGGCACCACAAGAAATTGTGAGGCCCCATTATTCATTAATAGTATCTAATTTATTGTTGTTCTTGAAACTTAATTGCTTCAGGAAATGTATCTAAAGTATACTTACGTGGACCATCGGGGAACTCAAAGTCTCCTTGAGCCTCGTACGTTTCATCGTGATCACCAACCGTCAAGGTCACACCATCATCATTAAATGAAACATTTACCCCCAACTCAATTGCTGCTTTGATCAGGCGTTGCGTATCATCGGAATACTTATTACTAATTGCTTGAAGCGGGTGAGTCATGTTCATGTTGGCGGTAAAGCGATCATTAGCTAACTTTAATCCAAATGAAAGTAAATTCCCATTTTCAATCTGATCCGCTAATTGACCACTAATCGTTAAAGCGGGATCATCAACTCGCCGTTGTACAAATTTAAGGGCCAAGCGATATTCACGTGGCGCATTAAATTCATCAACTAAATCCTGTAATTCAGTAATAATCTTAATCGCTGCCTCGTGCATCTCTGGAGTTTGCTCTTTTGGCTTTTGAAGTGCAACTTCATTATTAAGTTTCCGGGCAGCAGCGAGTTCTTCCGGTAAATTATCCGGAAGCGGCTTAATTAATGTATTAATCATTAATAATTCAAGGAAATTAATTGTATCGTCACTAACTCCTGTCCGAGAAAGCGGATCAAGGTCAAACGAACGAAACTCAAGATAGTTAATTCCCTTAGTCAACATTCCCTGTAAATCACCAACATCTTGATTATGACGCCGACAGCGAACAGGGCCAAAGAACTCCTTAATACTGTAATACGTCCCGTCATCCAAAAATTGCTGCAGCTTAGCGAAGTGTTCTTCTAATGAATTATAGCCAACCTGTTCATTAGGAAGGTTATCATCACCGTAATCACTACACCGTAAACTACGAACTGGCAATTCAAGATGTTCTGGAATATGCATATCTTCCGAAACCGGACTGGCACCATAAAGGTAAGTGAATAGCCATTGGTAAAGAACAAAACACTGGGCCATCTTAAAATAAAGATGATTTTGAAAATCAACAAGTGAATCATATTCATCCCTATAAAATTGGCCATATAAGGATTTCAAGAGTTCCTTGTTAAGGCTGAAATTAACATGAACATCACCTAATAGTTCTTGGGTAATCCCATACTTCTTGCCTAAATAATCGTGATTAGCTCGGTCCCAAGTCTTCGTATTAGCAGTCATTAGGTAATCTAAATCATGATTATAAACAGGTGCTGGAGCAAGGCTGAGTGGCCATAAACGTTCATCCTCATGGAGTTGACCAACCATAATCTGCTCAAGCATCTTCAATTGACGAACTGCATTTTTACTGCCAACAACTGGTGATGTTTCAAAATCAATCATGTTGTCAGTAAAGCCAGAATTCAAATATAAGTTATGACGACGAGAACGCAGCGCTTCTGGATATGGGTACCGACTTGCTCGACCATTAGTTAATACCCGGTGCTTCTTTGCCTCTAGTCCAAACTCCGATGCAAATAACTTTGCGTTTAATTCCGGCTCACTTAATGCTTGGCGAATTACGGTATATCGATCAGCCATTCAAATCACCTCATTTCTCATATACCTTACACAATAACACTTTGAATACTAAATTAGCAACCTCAAAAGTGAAGTGACAACAATTGTATAATCGTGTAAAACAAGCAGGTTTAAATTGCTTTACTGTAGTCTTCTAAAGCCACCAACCATTCTTATTTTGTGATGTAATTTAGCAGCTTGAACATTATCTGCTTATTTTCTGCTGGAACATCGTGATTAATAATTTCGGCAGTTGTTTGGTGGAGATCATTATTTTCAAGCGGGTATTGGTTGTCGTTAATTGCAATTTCACGAACATTATCCTTCATCGGTTCAAAGTGAAATTGGAGACCGATAACATTATCATGATACAGGAAGCCCTGATTTTCATTTAAATCGCTGCTAAAAAGCAATTTAGCATCATCAGGAATCTCAAACATATCCTGATGCCAATGGAGAGCGGTTAACTTTTCGGGAATCCCGGGAATTGCATCATTTTGCCGGTACACTGGTGCCCAGCCAACTTCCTTATGTGGAGCTGCGGTAACCTGGTAACCTAATGCCTTAACGATCTGCTGCGCTCCTAGACAAGCACCAAAAATTGGTTTACGTTCATCAATCAAAGTACGAATTAATTCGCGTTCTTCTTCCAACCACGGATAGTCATCGTTGGGGCTCATTGGTCCACCAAGAACGACTAGCATATCGGTCTCAGCAGCGGTTGGTAGATTACCGAACTGATCTGGGTGATAAACATACATTTCATCGTTATTTGCATGAATCCAATCCCGAATAGAACCAGGCCCCTCATTAGATGTATGTTGTAAGATATTTACTCTCATTGCTTATTACTCCTATTTTTAATTACTCCCCAATAGACTACTTAGTCATTAGAATTCTAATGTTATTCGGATCGGGTGTCAATAAAAGCGAACGACAATCACCACTTGTTTAACTCCGACTGAAGCTAAAAATTAATTATCTGAATGCTAGTACCAACCTTTTTCAAAAGTGCCAACAAATCAGCGGTCTTTAATATCACAGTCTGAGTATTAGTGTTTGGATGTACTCCAATTAACTTATTCATTTTAAGAACTTCTTGATCAACAATTAGTGATACCTGATGATATCGATCATTAAGTAAGTTAAAGGGTGACACCATCCCCGGAGCCACACCTAGAATTTGGTTCAGTTCATCTGGGGAAGCAAATGATAATCGAGAGGTTTTAACTGTCTGACGAAAGCTCTTCTCATTAAAACGCTTATTTTCAGGAAGAACGTATAGGAAATACTCCTTTCGGTTATGGGTGTGCAAAAAGAGATTCTTTGTTCTCGCAAACGAATAGTCCTGTACATACCGGTCAGCTTCATCTGTCGTCAAGACAGCCGGATGGTGAACTAACTGATATTCAATTTCATTATGATTTAGCAATTGATAAATTTGTTGTGGATTCATGTTCTTCTTCCCCCATTAATTACACTCTAAAAATAAAGCCACGAACAATTATTATAGTTCAAAGTTCGTAGCTTCATTTTTGGATATTTTCATTTGGTTTTAAATTATTTATTAGCAATCATGAGTTCCACTATATTCTGTTTTAAGCGGTTCATCAATCTCAACAACTTCAACATTATCGGTTAAAATTTTTGTTGGGCTAACCAATGGCATTGTAAAGTGCTTAGGATCAAAGCGCAGTTCCATTTGATCTTCAAATTGAGCGCTAGCATACCATTCACTCTTGATCCGAATATCACCAATATTAGAACTAACGATTTCGTCAAAATCAGGTAATTTAACGTCACGGTTAACAAAAATTAGTCGATAATTAGCGTCTAAGCTACAATTGCCAATTGCTGAGAATGGACCAACCCCATCGTCAAAGTCTAAGACAATTTGCTTATCAGGACTAAGATATTTCTTAATTCGTTCCAATGCCGCGTCAGTCACAGTTAACTTTTTCATAAATAACTCTCCCCTCTTAAGCGATATGGTAACTATTATTCTACTCACTTCTTATAAGAGATAAAGAAAAATGCTCCTGACTTTTATTTTGTCTCCTCATCTCTATCAATCCGATTAACGGTCAATGGATATTTAGCATCTAATTTAGGGTCGATTCTTTTGATTTTAATTTCCTTTTTTAACGGACCGAAAAGCAACCAACCACCAATCCACAAAACACCAGCGATTGAAGAAAAAGCATTATTGTGGATTAATGGAAAAAGACATCCCCAAATCATCATAATAACAATAAAGCAGGTATTGTAGATACTCTTAAAAGTATGGTATTCCTCATGCCGCTGGTATAGCTGTGATTGTAACTGTTCATCAGCTGATTGTATTTTTTCTTTTTGCTGTGCAGATTGAGTTTGGGGAAATAGCTCACCAACTTCTACTCCTAGTGCGCTTGCAACTAAATTTAACGTTGAGATACTAGCGTCATCACCCGCTTCTAACCGTTGAATAGTTCTTACAGAAACTTTGGCTTTTTCAGCAAGTTGTTCTTGAGATAAGTGTTTGGCAACTCGTAATTTTTTGACTTCAGTCTCCACCATGGGACATTCCTCCCTTATTTGCTTGTACTTTTAAATTACACTTTAATATTACGGATAACAACGCCATCTAGCCGCCAGAATCCTGACAGTTACCCGTCAGTAATTTAATTTCCCGGGAAATTAATGAATTAGGCGCATCCCGATCATTATGAAGCCCAGAATAATAAAGATCCATGAGATGACCCTGTTTAGTTTCTCTTCATTAATTGAATTTGCATAACGAGCACCGATAATCCCAGCGATTACCGCGCCACTGGCAATAAGTACTCCCATCAGCCAATCAACATTTCCCTGACGAGCATAACCAATCATGGATGATAAAGCCGTGATCGCCATAATGACAGTAGATGTTCCAACCGCCTGATGCACTGGATAATGAAGAATGAAAATAATCGCTAATAGGATCATTACGCCACCACCAGCACCGACAAGGCCACTAATAACCCCAATTACGGCACCAATAAATAATAATAACAATGCTTGAGTAAGCTTACTTTTAAAATGAATCCCTTTTTGTGAATCAAAGTGGTTATTAACCCCTTTCTTTAAGGTGGCAATTCCAGAAATAATTAAAACAACTGCGAAGATCATACTGAGTGAAGCATCATTAATCATTCCGGCCCAATGGCTACCTAACTGGGCGCCTAAAATTGATCCAACTGTAATCCATAAGCTTGCTTGAAGACGGACGTTACCGTGCTTAAAGTAGTTAATAGCAACGACAATGCTAGTAATTACGTCTACCATTAAGCTTGTCCCAATTGCTAAGTGCGAATTAAGGCCAAAAAAGAGTGTTAATGCTGGGACTACAACGCAAACACCACTGGCACCGATCAAGCTTGTAACAGTTCCAGTAATTAAACCAACAATAATTACTCCGACAATCGTCAAGATTTGCAATTTGGTATCCTCCAATATTTATAATCAATCATATTCGTTATTATTTTATTTATATTATATAATGGAGATATAGTAAATAGTAAACGAAAGGAGTGCTAGTCATGGATGAATTTTCACCTAATAGAAGAGTAGTCAATGATATTAATGGTTTAAATAGGTTTCTAACTCGAATGTACGGACTAATGACTTTAGCGGTACTAGTCTCCGCTCTAACAGCTTGGTTGGTGATGGGAGTTTTCGCTAAACAATTTACTTCTTTCATGATCAACAACCGGTGGGGAATTTGGTTAATCATTTTGTTACCGATTTTTCTTACTTTTGGAATTAGTTTTAACGCTACTCGTAGTCCTGGATTAGGGCTTGTTTTATTAATAATTACGTCAATTGTTTATGGGATTACCTTTGCATTTATTGCCGGTGCATATACTGGAACTGATATTGCAACCGCATTTGTTTCATCTGCTGGTATTTTTCTAACTATGGCACTCATTGGTACTTGTTCGCATCGCGATTTTGCCAGAGCCGGTTCCTTTGCCTCAGCAGCGTTGATCGGTTTGATTATTGCAATGGTTGTTAACTTCTTTCTACAAAATCCTGCAATTGACTATATTCTTTCAGTAATTGCCGTTATTATTTTTACCATTCTCACCGCCTGGGACGCTCAACGAATGAAAAATATTTATCTGGAATATGGTGAAGGAGCTTCTACTACCGGACTGGCTATTCTCGGTGCTTTACAACTATACCTTGATTTCATCAACCTCTTTATTAATTTCTTGGATATTTTTGGTTCAAGTGATGAACGATAATTGATTACCAAAATTTTAACTAAAATAGCGAGGACGAAAAGAATTTTTCTCAGCGTCTTCGCTATTTTTATGATTTCCTATAGTAAGGATTATATAAAAGTAATTTTCTATTTTTCATGTTGCTTACATGTTAACACCTTAGTAATAATCGGATATCGATGAATTAAGATCAATGTGTAAACACTAGTTGTTACCGCCAATAAAAGCCAAATAACCCATCCATTATATGGCAAAAATTTAAATCGCTCACGTAAAATTTCATTAATCAATTCGAAAAAGACTCCCTTAAAGGTTACTCTTTCTCCTAATGAAAAGTTAGTTATTATTTCAACAATAAAGATTAAAATAAACCCATACAAATATGACCAGCCACGACAATATTTAAATCCAGAAGACTTATCATGTGAATGCTTATCAATCTGGATAACCCTTAGGCTAAAAGTTTGGAACCATCCAAGGAGTACACCAATTAATGCTAACGTTAAAATAACTGAGAAATGCCATTCCTTTAATTCGACAATCATTGAGATAACAGTCATTATTGTGGCGTAAATTGGCAGAATAATAAAACTTGTCCGTGTTACCGGCTCAAAACGAAATGTATCCCGGATAAAATTATATAAAACAAGGAAGGAAAAGATTATTAGAAGTAACACACACTCACCTTCTTAGAAAATAGCAGTTAGCTGTTAAAAGAAGCGTCAATGCTTTTTCCGCGGAACAAAGATAGTAACAAGAACTAGGTTAAGGATCATTAAGCCAGTTAAAACGAGAAAGGTCCATTTTGCACCAATTGCCGTAGCTATTGATCGAGAAATTTGATGGTTACTTTGACTAAGTGCAATAAGTGTTCCCGCAAGTGCTGTACCAACAGCACCTGAAAATTGCTGTAAAGTGTTAAAAATTGCGTTTCCTTGTGCATGATTATCTGTGGTTAATGAGGTTAAGCCACTTGTCATTAAACTACTGAAGCACATTCCATAGCCACCATAATAAAGAGAATAGAGAAAAATAATTGCAAGATTAGAAAGATGCATTCCGCAAACACTCATAATAACAACTCCAGTTAAACTAGCAATCGTTCCAAGGATAATCGGCAGACGGGCACCTTGCTTATCCAATAGTCTTCCTGCCAAGGCTGCCATTAAAGCATCAATAATTGCTCCTGGTAACATTATCCAGCCAGCAAGGGAAACTGAACCCTGATTAACCGTTTGAACATAAATAGGAAAAATAAAGCCAAGCGCTAACGTAGTAATCTTGGCAAAACAATAACAAAGAAGCTGCATACTAAAAGTAATATTTGTAAAGAGACGCGGACTTATTAAGGCTGCTGGATCATCCCAAGAAATCTTGCCCCAAATAAGGAAACTAGCCAATCCTAACAGTAAACACCCAGCAACTTGTCCTGACCAAAAGTAATTTTTCGTAAGATTAGTGAAGCCCAGCATCAAGCAAACTAAACCAACGGCAATCGTTAGCCACTGACCATATTTAAAGGAAACTTTTTGTAATTTATTAAGTTGAGTAATCGAATAAGTTCCCGTAAAAGCACTAATAATTGCAAGAAAAATCGAAATAATAAAGATCCAGCGCCAGTTTAAAAGCTCAGTTACAATTCCACCAAACACTGGACCTAACGCAACCGCTGCTGCAGTAATCATTGTTCCGATTCCCATCATAAAGCCAAGATGGGTCTTAGGAACCTTAGTAAGGATGATATTATACATTAATGGTAACCCAATTCCGGTTCCGATTCCTTGAAATGCTCGCCCTAGTAAGAGCAAATCAAACCGTGGAGTAAAAATATCAATTACTAAGCCAAGCACAAAAAAGGTAATTCCAGCAAGAAAGATTCCCCTAGTCGTAAACCGTAAACTAATTTGAGAACTAATAGGAACGATTGTCGCAATCACAAGAAGAACCAATGTATTAACCCACTGGACTTGATCAGTAGTAACAGCAAATTCCCTAATTAACGTTGGAAAAGTAACTGTAGTAGCCGTTTCATCAAGGATTCCTAAAAAAGAAAGCATTCCCGCTGATAAGATTGCTGTAAGTAATTTGGGTGTTACTTTATCATCCATAATAGCTCCTCGGTTCTCAATTCTAATGATAGGAAAATTTTAATATACATAAACGGCTTCCAGAGGTTAGTAACAGCGAACACTGGAAGCCGTTTTTACACTCACAAATTTTTAATTAAAATTCATAAAACTACTAGATATCCTCACACGTTTTACTATGCCAGATAAAGAAGCCAACACCAACTACCAGACTAATAACAGCGTAGAGAAACATCCACCGATCCATGAAGCCACCAACAATCCCAATAATACCGCCAATTACTAACAAAATTAGCCCAGTAATATCACCGCCGAGAAACGGACTATCTTCTTGAACAATGTAAACGACACCTGCACCAATAAATAATCCGGCTAAAATAATTTCTAAACTAGCATAAACGTAATTTGGATCAGTCCAAATCCCCAGAATTCCGTTTGCAATCCCATCAACTAATAACCAAGCTGCCAACACCAACAGCAATATTCCGACAACTAACTTTGTTACTCTCATTTCTCAGAACTCCTTATCACTATTTTATAATTCTATTTATATTATAGTATAGATAATATTAATTAAAACAATTAAGCTATCTTTAATATTGCAAAATCATAATTAATTTTTTTATATCAAATCTGAAAGTTCTTACTCTACCCTAATATTTTATTTCCTGGGAAATACGAACATGCAAAAAAGCTCTCAGAGTACAGTTAAACTGAATCTTGAGAGCTAATTATTTGCTGATAAGGATTGGAACAATATTATAAATTCTTATCCTGAACAATTTTTGTTTGACGGGTTGAGTCAACGATTAACTTGTTATTCAACCTTTGGAAAACATTTTGCGCATAGTCAGCATTTTGCTGGTTGCATTGGGTTAAGAAATTAGTTAACTCATCACCGGTAAGATTTCTTGCTTGCTGATCATTATTCTTTAACGATGCCTTTAAATGACTAGTTGTTTTCTTTTGAACTGGAACAACATCTTTATTAACCAGCTTATTCTTATAAGGATCAGTTAATACTTTCGTCATTTTATATGTCCAATAAGCTGATTCACTGTCAGGCTTGTCCGTTCCCTTTTGGTAGCTAGTCGGCGTATTATTTACATTTGTATAGAACGGAACATAAACACTAGTAGCCGGTGAAGCCATTGCTAACCATTGAACTCCAGCCATCTCCTTAGGAACGTTGGGACGAATTTGCAGAATATGGGACTCAACATCAGTTGGCACATTAATTGGCCGATAACCGCCAACCCATTTACCATTACTATCGTATTTGGTGTTATTAAAGTGAGATCCTAATACCTGTTGAACCTTCTGCACAGAGATTTTATGATCTGGTTTCATAAACATTGCATAGTGCTTTTGGGTAATTGATTGCTTCTTACTTGGTGTTAAAATTCGTTGACCATCCCAAATTCGTGGACGATTGTAGGTGGCATCTTCCTTATTATTAGTCCCAAATGCCTGAGCGAAGTTAACCTGGTGACTATTGACATAACCATTTAGATGATGACTTTTAACGAATTTAGGCAAATTCTTCGAGGTCATAAAATTGCTCTTCTTAGTATCAACGTTGCCAATGACATTCTGGTTAGGAATCACCGCATACTTATTGTTTGGCACCCGAACAGCAGCCCAATGATGGCCAGAACCAATTTCCATATACCAAATTGAATCCTTGTCACTGAAAATCACACCATTGTTTTCGGCCGATCCTTTTGTTTCAACAATGTGCCCCAATCGCTTAACCCCATCCTTTGCGGAAGTAGCGTATGGTAAAACAACATCAACCATTGATGGTTCAGAAATCCCTTTCTTTACAAACGGATCTGCTTTCTGTGCTTGTTTATTGGTCGTTCCTGATTCAGTCGCACTCATTGCAACATTACTACTGTTAATCCCATCTTCACCGAATTGATCCTGCCCCTTCTTCTGCTGCCAATCTGGTGTACTTGTGTAACTTTGAGCATTAGTGGGTAAATCAACGGTAAATCCATTATCAGTAGAACGGTACTGGGTATTTGTTCCTGATGTAGCTGGGTGATAAACATAGTGCTTAGCCCAGGAAGTATCAACATCCTCATTCCGCGCAATTATTGTTGAGCCGTCTGTACTGGCATTTTTCCCAACTAAAACCGTTGTACAGGCACTTGCTGAACTAACTGTTCCCATCACAAATCCAAATGCGGCAAAGCCTACCAAGTATCTAAAATGATTAGCTGTCATCTTAACCATCTCCCAATAGATTTAATTGCTATTGTTAACGCTTTCACGAATAACTTTACAGGATTTTATCTATTAGTCAATAAGTAATAAATAGTCAATTTTGTTAGTCTGTTTAAACATTCATAGTTTGAATATTAATTAACTAATTAACATGGCATTTGAATAGGCATTCAGAATAATACAGATCATATTGGCTATATTCATTTAAGAGAATCAATAATTCATGAAATTATTTTCATGGATTATGACTATTTAGGATTAGCAAACTTGTTTGTACTATTCTCTTAGATACTTCTTTTATTTCCCAGGAAATTAGCTGTCAACATATGGTTGCAACTTGCGCAAACATTATTATCTAGGCATTTAGTTGATGTCATTAAAAAATCCATTAAAATAAAAACATCATTTCTACAAGGATGTGTACTCTCATGAAAAATATTTTTGCCCATCAGTTGGGAAAACTCCGGACAGAGCAACAGCTTTCTCAAAATGATATTGCTAGTCAACTATTTGTATCGCGTCAAGCAGTTTCTAAATGGGAAAATGGTGATACAGAACCCAGTCTAGATAATTTAATTTCACTAGCACAGCTTTTTAACGTAAGCTTAGATAATTTAGTAACTGGTAGTAAGGATCCCAATACTTTGTTATTAACCGCAAAGCATCTAAAGAAAGCCTTTAATAAACCTGTTCTAAAGGATATTAATTTCAGCGTTAGTAACTATGAACGAATTGCGCTTCTTGGTAGTAATGGTGCTGGTAAATCAACCTTAATAAAAATTCTTATTGGTTTACTTAGCCCAGACAGTGGCAAAATTAAATATCATTTTAATCTTCAACAGGATCTAAATGTGATGCCTCAAGATGATGTTCTAATTCCAGATCTTACGGTTATGGAACAAGTTAAATTGGCCGCATTAATTAATAAGGTTTACCAACCGGAATCTATCAATAATCTATTAGTTAAATTTAAATTAAGCGATCAGGCTAATCAATTCGTTCAAAAATTATCAGGCGGTCAGAAACGACGCCTTAGCTTACTAGTAAGCACCTTGCGAACAGCTAAGTTATTAATTTTAGACGAGCCTACTGTTGGAATGGATCTTACCTCAATTGACTTTTTTTGGAGGTTATTAGATCAGCGTAATGGGAGCACAATTGTAGTTACCCATGATTTCGATCAAATTGACAAATACTTCTCTCGAGTGTGGTTATTAAAAGACGGTATTATTTCTCATGACGTTAGTGTTAAAGAAATCCACAGTCATCACCAAACAATCGCTCAATGGTACCGGCTTAACAATAAGGAGGCTTAATATGATTACTGCTATTCAGCTCAAACAAGTTATTCGTAACCGCCGTTTTCTTATCTTTACGATTATCTTTCCGACCCTCTGGTACTGGATGATGATTAAACTAATCAATGTACCACATAATCAAACTTTCCAACTGATCTTACTAGTATTAGCTCTTTTAATCGGTATCTTGGGTAACTCGATCGTGACCTTCAGTAAACGGATTGCTTCAAATCGCCGTTTTTATTTCCTGCAGGCTCGGATCAGTCAATATTCAATCTGGCGGTACATGGGTTCGCAACTAATTACTCAAGTTATCCTTAACCTCGTTATTACCATCCTACTAGTATTATTAGCTTGCATTCTACAAACAATTAATTTTAACCACTCGACTTGGTTAGCTCTCGGCTTAGTAAATATATTAGGAATTTATCTCAGTGTAATCGGCTTTGCATTTGGAATCAGCTTTGACCGTACTTCTATTGATGCTGGTTCTACTCCCCTCATGTTCCTATTGGCAATATTTATTGTCCCTTGGAATGTCTTTCTGTCAGTCAATTCAATGATAAAATTAATGACTAGCGTCCAAAAGCTTCTGCCAAGTTATTATGCCTACCAGCTTGTCCAACAAAGTGATCAACTAATCAAAAATTGTAGCTTATTTAGTATTAGTGCAGCGTTAACGCTCGTACCATTTTTATTGATAATTTGGTTTAATTTACATAGAAGAATGTAATAAAAATGCTCTAAGATTGTTAGAAAATCTAGCAATCCTAGAGCATTTTTAACTTTAACTAAATTATTACTCTTTTTAATTGGATGTCCAATAATTGGTTTTCAGAACGTTCATAATTCCTAGCTTAGTTTTCGGCCGATATAGTCTTATCCATTTCAAATTTCTCTCCGCAAGTACACCATATCAACTAGTTGCACCCCGGCTTCATATATTGGGTGATCGTAATTGTCAGTAAAAAAATTCGCGACAACATGCGAACGGATAAAGCCACATTTCTCATAGAAAGGGAACTGTTAATGGACTGTCACCAGTTCCAACTTGCAGGATAGAATAATTATGCCGATATTTCTGACAGATAAAATCAATCATCGCTTTAGCATACCCTTCTCCCTGATACTTAGGGTTAGTTGCTAAATTTTTTATTTCAAGTACCCCATTTTCCTCATCTGTTACCACACACTCACATTTCACTCCGTCATCATTGATTACGTACATCTTCCCTCTATCAAGATAACGGTCAATCATATCCTCTTGCTCGTCTGCCAATAGTAACAAATCGAGATATGATTTTTTATTTTCTTTTATTTCGATAAATTTCATTATCTATCCCCTATTCTTCAAGTGTCCACAAATGGTGATTAGACGTATTAACACCAGTCCTGTCGAAGTTAATTAATAGTGTCTTCTCTAATAATTATTAGAAATCAAGCTTTCTTTTGGTAATCAATTAACTCTTTAATATCATGACACTTTGCGAGGGCTTCTTGATATTGTTTCTGAATATCGGGAGCTACCCGTTCACCCTCATCTGTATCAACCATATGAATCTCCTCGGTTCCCGCCACAAGAGCAGTTTTAAAATACCACATCTTATAATGAAGAAAGTCTAATTGTTCTTGTAACTCAGCAATTTGTTTCTTTACTGCTGACTCTTCTTTAGCTAACAAATCGTAACGTGCATCTAAAGTTACATCACCTGCCATACATAAATCAATAAAATGGCGGATTTCACTGATTGACATCCCACACTTTTTCATACATTCAATCACTTCTAAAAAATTCAAATCATTTTCTTTGAAGCTTCGGCGTCCTGCTTCATCACGGTCAACAAATGGTAGCAGACCCTTTTTATCGTAAAAAACGAAGGGTTGAAGTCGGTAGATTTAATTTTTCAGCAACTTGACCAATTGAGTAACGAATAAATTTTTCTCCTTTTTTCTGTTGACTTAAACCATGGTTTAACTTGTATGATAGCACATGAAATTAAAAAGGAATTACAAGGAGTGATATCCAAATGGCAAAAAGTGAATTACAAAAGTTAATTGATGGTGAATGGTATAAGGTCAACGATCCAGAAGTGGCTAGTCGAAAGATTAACTCAGCAGTCCTCTGTCAAGAATTTAATAATATTCCCGAAAATGAACCAGCAAAACAGGAAGCAAAAGCCCGTGAAATCTTTGGCTCAACGGGGAAAAACTTAGTCGTTCACAGTCGACTAAACGTTGATTATGGGAAGAATATTCATGTCGGTGATAATTTCCTCGCTAATTATAATTTAACCGTTTTGGATATTGCTCCGGTTAAGATTGGTAATAACGTTTGGATTGGTCCAAACACTGACATTTATACCGTTAACCATCCGTTGACTGCTAAGGGACGCCAAGAACGTCTCGGCATCGGTAAGCCAGTAACAATTGGAAATGATGTTTGGATTGGTGGTCATTCAACAATCTGTCCCGGAGTAACGATTGGTAATGGTGTCGTCGTGGCAGCAGGTTCTGTCGTTACAAAAGACGTTCCAGATAACGTTGTCGTTGGTGGCGTGCCCGCAAAAGTAATTAAGAAGATTGAACAAGAAGATTAGAAAAAGCATCGGTTTTACGAATTTTGCGAAGCCGATGCTTTTTAAATGGATTTATTTTTATTGGAATTTTTACGCTGAATTGCATCCCTAATCTTTGGATGACGAATTACAATGCAGGCGCCATAGGTAAAACTAGTGGCGACGTTTAAGAGCCAAACGAACCAGGTGCTATGCCCACTCAAAAGTGCAACTACTGACAAGTCCTTTAAGACCTCTTCAAACAGCTCTTGTGAAACTTCGCCAGCATTTAAATGAGCCCCGTAGAAAATCTCAACACCAATTCCAATAGCAAACGTAATTAGCCAACCAATTAAATAAGGCCAATCTCTTTTAACCTTGAGAATCGGCCGTTGGTGTGAATCAACTTTATTGGTGTCACTAATTTTCACTTTACTGGCTTGGAGAAACCCAATCGACACCCCAACCAATAATAGGATTATCGCAATACAGATTGCTGTCGTGGATTGAATATTTCTAAAACTTAGAAGCATCATCACTGCCGAGTAAGCAGGGATAATCACCAGGTCAAATCGTGTCACCTTTTCATATTCGAAAGTTCCTTTAACAAATTTATAAATTAATAGGATTACAAAAATAGTCATTAATAATACCTGTCTTCGATTTCATTATACTAAATATATTACTATAAATTTGATTGAGAGCCTTAGTTATTAATTATTATGAATACCTTTAACAATTTTGAAAAATTCTTGACTAAAGACTGACTTTTGTAATTTGGTAGTAATAAAGTATACCGTTATTTGATCATTAAAGAGCGTAAAGGCGACCCTAATTGAACCAATTTTACCAACGTTAAGCCGAAACTCATAAATCGGTTGGCCATTGAGCCGTTCCTTGCTGGCTAATTTAACTTTGGTCATCCCCGTACTATTTTCCTTAATAATTGCTGCCTTGGTTTTCTCCTTAATTACTGCTTCCTGGCTAGCGTGTTTTTTAAAGAAGTCCTTACAGCCAGGTTTGTAAAATTCTATATTCATTTGACTATTTGACCTTTACTTACTATCTGTGACTAATGTATAGCTGGTGGCTACGAGGAAATTCACGTTTAAAGGCCCTTGTAACTTCATGCTTGGCGGTACTCTCGGTGAAGTAAGTATTAGTATCGTTAACATACCCTTGCTCTGTGACCGTTATTTCACCATTATTAACGATAATCGTTAATGAGCGATCCTTCTTATTGGTCAGCAAACTAACTTTCTGTTGATTTTTTGCCTTTAAAAGCTGCTTTAAGATAGACTTAGCCTGATTAATCGGTATTTGCCGCATTACAATTACCTCCACTGTACCATCCTAAAAATATTATAGTACTGTTGAAGTAAAGGTATGCAGACTAATGCTGGTCTTTTGAATGCTTCTTTATTTGGCTTAACTTTACAGCAGAAAAGATACAAGCAAGGCCGTTAGCAATCGTTAAGAATATTAAGATATCCTCCAACCAAGCATAACGTTCTGGAATTTCTGTACAAAGAAGAATTAAGAATAATGCAGTAACACTCATTGTACTGCCAAGCATCTGCTCATACTGCTTTTCTTTATTTGATTTTAGTTGTTTCACCTCGGTTGGGTTATTGTAATCCCCACTTTCATATTTTTCCTTAATGGTATCGTGAAGGGTCTTTAGTTTCATTGATTGCTTCTCCTATGTATTCTTTTGTAATTATTGCTCATCTAATTTAGTAAACTTAACTACTTGATTCTTTAGCGAAATCTTCTCTACTTTGAAACCGTAATCTAACAACTCTTTTTTGTATCTTAAGAAAGAATGATCGAGCGGCACTCCGGCAATTTCCTCAACTTGCTTAAATGTCAGTTCAAAATTTTTGCTCTTATTATTAGCGATGTATCGCCATAATTGATCATATTTACTCATTATTAATTACTTCCCGTGTTATTTTTAGAACGCTGAGCAATCAGTGATTATACTTCTTCGATTGCTTTCCTAATTTTAGTTTACCAAACCACTAAAGTCGCTTGTCAATAATAAACTTTAAAAATAAACAGCTTGCGTTAGGTCATCGCAAGCTGTTTTTAGATTAAATTCGACTTAGTGCTTCATCAATTGGGGTACTACCCTCACGCATTTTAATAATTTTACGTTTGGTATTTTGATATTTCAAAATTTCAGATGCTGGATTGTAACCAAATTCACCATCATCAACGGTAATCTTACCAGTACCAGACTTATCAGTCATAACCGTTGGCTGCAAAATTGTGTAGTCCAAAGTAGTATGAGTTAAGTAATTATCAGCGAAAAACTTAGCAATGTCATAATCCGTTAAACCATCAAGGCCCTTAGATGTCCGCCATCTGCTTGGTTCAATAGAAAATAATACACTTAACATTATAAAACGCTTAATGCCATTTTGCGCAGCCACCTACATAAGTTTTATAGCTCCGAAAGCATCCGCTTGCAGCAGATCCTTAGCACCAGAGCCCGCGGTAAAGTAAATTGCATCAACCTTACCGATTGTTTGTGCCATTTCTGTCACACTCTCATGCAATTCAAACTTTACAGGAATTACATGGTCATTTTTAACAACTTTCTCAATATTACGTACCCCAGCAATAACTTCATGACCATCTTTAATTAAATTATGGGTTAGCTTGGTACCAACACGACCAGATGCTCCAGCAATAAATACTTTCATTTTAATTTCACCTGCTTATTCCTTAAATTCTAAAGTAAAGTATCGGTGATTTAATCTATTGACGGTATTACCAAATAATTAAGCTAGGATACGGGAAATGTATGGTGCTTTGCTGATCTTTACTACTAATATTAATACCATCCACAAACTTGTTAATGGTACTTCAAAGAACACTGACTGATTTATAAACAATATTATTTTGAGTAGTTAAGTCAGAATTGGCCTTTTAGTAACTACAATTTTCGGCCCTGTTTGTTTCTTAGAAAACGCCAATAAACCAATCCAGCAGCAATCCCCATGCCAAGCAAAGTTCCGGTTAAACTTCGCCACATCATGCTTGACGAAGTGGAAACCACCGCCCAGATACCAACGATATAAATCAGCAGATTATTAATAACGTGCGCGGTAAAACTGGCCCATAAACTTTTCCCCGCCACGGCAATTAGGGTAAAGAACATCCCCATTGCGGTATAAGCAATTACGAGGAACACTGCATTATACCAGGCTGCTTTGCCGAGTGACGATAGGTGAATTAAGCCGAAGATAAATGCTGTTAGCCAAACCGTTACGGAACGACTAAAAATGCTATCCAGTGCACCAAATACGTACCCACGAAAGACATATTCTTCAACCAATGGCGCGCTGATCACTGTCATAGCGAATTGTAACCACCAATTATTCATCGTTGTTACTGATGAATGGAAGCCAGTCTGCGCAATCCAAGAAAATAGGTATATTAAGCCATCCGCCAAGATTGCATATAAAATCGGCCACCACTGAAAACGCCATTTGGATACTAACGGCAGCGATTGATGAAACAAGAAATGATTTAGTAGCCATCCCCCACCAATAACAATTATTGGATAAGTAACTGTCATTAGGATAACTGCCGTGTTTTCTGAGAAATTTAAGTGGTCAGCTACCGCTAGTGGTGTAATTTGACCAACAACCATTAGCACTAGGATCAGAATAATCATGATTAGTGCTTTAACATATTTACGCATGTGGTTTCGCCTCGATTGGATAGTCTCTAAGTTTATTTTACACCTTAACGAGGTCTTATACTGCAACGCCTTTATTTGACCGGATTAAGTTTATATTGCTAATCATATTCCATAAATTTCAACTTTTATTTTCAACAATTAATGCAACCGCAAAAATGATTTCTATAATTGTCATTCCAACAGCTAAAATAGTTGGACTAAACGATAAGCCAATGAATAGCGCCAAAAACGGAATAACTATTGAGAACAGCAAGTACACTTTAGATTTATATAACCAGCTAAAGGGCATTAGGTGCGCACCAAAAATTATTGCAATAACCATCAGCATTTTATCTGGGATAGTTGGATAGATCCACATGGCAATCAGCAAATATAATAACTGATTCACTGAAAATAAGATGCCCAAATTTGACAAAGGATTTTCATTATCACTAAAGTTAACTTTCAGTACTTTTGAAATTCCCCATGCCAGCGGTAATAAGATACCCGTGCAAATAAAAACAAATAAATTCTTAGTCAAGATCGGCATAGCAGATGAATAAACAAATGCAATCGCAAGCCAAATTATTACAGAAGCAGCGATAAAATGCAGCCCTCTTTTTTGCTTAACAGCTAGAGCAAGTCTTTTTTGTTCGAGTTGGGTCATCGCCTGTCCCTCCTTTAATTTTGGTTGTTTAATTATACAATAAGAATAACTAATATTTGGAGCTTGATTACACCAAATTAAAAAGCACCATTTTTCAACGCGAACTCTATGTAGATGGTGAAAGGTAATAGAGAAATAATCTGGTTCAATTTCTGAAGCAGCCAAGCAGCAAATCTATATCCAAGTTGAATCAAAGGTAGACTTGAAGCTTAAAACAATAAATCAAAATATTAATGCTAAAATTACAAAAATAAAAAACTTTGCCATTAATGAATATGGCAAAGCATTTACTAAACTATATAGTTATTCAATTGTTTTCGTTCTGCTTTTAACATTTACTTGTTTGCTTTTTCCACGGAAAAAACTAAAGCATAATTAAGTCGTGTTATTATGCCCTAGGAAGAAAAGATATAGTTCGATTATATTTTAACTAATTATAAAAATTGGAGCTCCTCATGACTAAAATTATTCAATTAAAATACGGTAATACTAAATGTTATCTCCTAAAAGGAACAAAGAAAAATCTGTTAATTGATACAGACTGGGCGGGTACTCTTCCTAAATTTTTCCAAGAGCTAGGAAGAAAAAAGTTAAAGGTCCAAGATATTGATTATCTATTAATTACCCACTACCACCCCGACCATATGGGATTAGCAACTGATTTGATGAACCTTGGAATCTCCTTAGTGGTGCTTGATTGTCAAATAGCCTATATTCATCAAAGTGATTATATCTTTCAAAAAGAAAATAACCCTGATTTTCAGCCAATTAATGATAAACATATCCACAAGTTAAACTTAGCTGATAGTCGTCATTTCCTCAGTGAATGTGGAATCTCAGGCACAATTTTGAGTTCACCTGGTCATAGTGTAGATTCTATATCTCTTGTTCTAGATAGCGGAGAGGCATTTGTTGGTGATTTATATCCACAAGAACAGGTACCCTTATACAATAATAAAATTCTAAGCCATAGTTGGAAAAAGCTTATCTCTCATGGCGCAACCTTCATTTATTTTGCCCATTATGCAAATGAGAAGGTTATCTGAACTATTTTATAAAATCGTTTTCTTGTATTGAAAGATTCTAATAAGTGTATGGATCGATTAGTAGGAAATTTAACATCTTTCAGCGCATCATGACATTCACCTATTTTGGCTGGGTACCATTTTTATTATTAATTGAAAATTGTTCTTCAATATACTCTTTTAATCCCTTTATTTCCTGTATATCATTTGGGAAAATACTACTTGTACTCATACCACCTGTTATAAAATAATCCATATGTTCTTTATTATCATTATTTCTGATTTTTCTAATATCAAAATAAGCATATACCGGTTGTTCTTTATTATAAATATTACCCTCAATATCAGTAATTTTAAAACAAACGTTCACTTGTATTGGAAATGAATTCATATTTTCAAGGAATCTGTCTAATTCTTCAGGATTGTCAAAAGGATAACTACAGGTTGTTCCGTTACTCGACATAAAATTCGGGTCTTTACAAATAAATTTTATCAATGAACTTAAATTTGCATAGCCAATATTAATAGGAATTTTAAAGTATACCGTATCACCTGGTGAAATGTAAACATTCATCATTTGTATATCCAAGGGTCTGTGACGAATTCCTATATCATTTGACAGCTCAAAGTTATTAGGAACAGTTTTATGATAAAAATTAAAAATATCATCTGTTATAACAAGACTGAAGTGCAACAAAAAAGTTAGACAAAATTGATTATTTAAGCTACCAAGGTATGATTTCGGTATTCAACCGGAGTCATACCTTTTGTTTTTAAGGAGATACGTTGGTAATTAAAGTAATGAATGTATTGAGCTGAGAGTGATTTTAATTCAGCTAAGTCTTTACATGGTGGGAAACCATCTAATAACTCTGTCTTAAACAGGTGAAAGAAACTCTCCATTGGTGCGTTATCATGACAATTTCCCTTACGGGACATACTTTGAATAAAGTGATTATCAGCTAACTTTTGGGTATAGTACCCCAGTTGATAGTGCCACCCCTGATCAGAATGAATAATTGGTTGAGCATTATCAGGCAGCTTTGTACATAGCTCGTTGAGAGTAGCGGTAATCAACTGTCGATCAGGATGTTGACTCAATTGGAAGGCTAAAACTTCCTTACTGGCTTCATCGATAATTGAGGAAATATAAGCCCAACTGTGATTAGCTAAGCGAACTTGAGAAACATCTGTGTGGAGGACTTGATAAGGAATGGTGGCCTGAAATTGTTGTTTTAGTAGATTATCCGCAACTGTGCCCACATTACCTTCATAAGATGAGTATTTACCACTACGGTGGCGATTATACAGTGCCACTTGAACATCTAATTTCGCCATCAACTTGTTCACCGTCATGTCCGCCAAATGAATGCCCATTGCCCGCAGTTTTTGGTTCACGCGACGATAACCGTAGGTCCATCGTCCGCGGACTTGCCCTTCTTTAGCCACGCTAAGAATCACTTGCTTAACACTCGCATATTTATCATGATGGTTAGCGATGCGCTTGCGCTCATCATGGTAAGTAGCCTTAGGAAGGTTGATTTTATGGAGAATGTCACCAATCTTATAGCGATATTTCTTCGGTAGCGATGCTTGATCTGCCCTGATCTGATCAACTATTTGCGTTTTCTCTTTGCCTTGGAGGGTCCGAACAGGGCCAACGATTTTTTTAAGATGTCACGTTCCAATTTTGTGTCATAGAGTTCTTGGCTTTTCTTGGCAAGTTCTTCTTTTAAACGTTCCACTTCAGTCTTATTAGTAAGACGACGAAGTCGTTTCTTAGTATGTTTCACCTTTGACGGCCTACCTTTCGGGTGAGGTTTCAAGGCTTCAATACCATCTCGCTTGAACTGTGACCGCCAAAGTGAAATTTGGCACGCTTGCACGTCAAATCGAGCCGCTACTTTAACCATCGATTCCTCATGAGTTTGGTAGTAGTCTATCACACTCAACTTAAAATCTGCGGTAAGGGTTCGTGGATGACGACGCCGTTTCAAGGCGTCTATCCCACTTAAGCGATATCTTTGAATCCATTTCCTGATCAGTCGGCTACTGATACTGTATTTGCGCCCCAAGGCTCGAGAACTTTGTGGAGTAGTCAGATATTCGTGGACAATTTTAGCTTTAAAGTCAGGTTTGTATTTAGTCATAAAAAGTGCCTCACAATCGTTAGAACTTTTGTCTAACAATTATGAGGCACTTCAAAGTTCCTTGCTATCTGTACCCTTTAGAGTGATGTATACAGTGATCAAACAAGGAGGTACAGAAGATGGAAATTAAATTTAATGTACACGGCCAGCAACGAAAAGAATTGGTGACGAAGCTGGCTGACTATACTCATCGAAAGGCCGAATATCAATACACACCTACCTACGCTTATCAGATTGGCAAGTACACTGTTAACAAAGATGGAGTCCTAACATCCCCGGATGAGATCCCGGCCAATTTACTCGATTATCTTGAACAGCAAGGCTTCCACCCTACTGAAATAATCAAGTTGAACCTAGCCTACCAGCGAGATAAGTTTACAGATCAGGCTCTTGATAACCTGCGCCACCTAATATGGGCTAAGGGGCAGTTAATTAAGGACGCTTGCCAGCTGGAAGCCCTCCCCTTAAACGTCGATGAAAAACAGGTATCCTTCGATTGGTTTAAAGAAGTGAAACTTGACGATGCTTTGGCTTATCAACAATTTGTCGACAAGCTGGTCCAATATGCCATCAGCCACCAGCGAATCATGTCAGAACCACACGAAGAGAGTAATGAAAAATATGCTTTCCGCTGTTTCCTGCTACGCCTAGGATTTATCGGTCCCAAGTTTAAAGACCAACGGAAAGTATTGTTACGCAACTTAACTGGATCAGCTGCTTTTAAGAACCAGGGGGACTAATCATGAATCGAATTAAGGACGAATTAGCTAAACGTAACCGAATCCGCCAGCAGGTCTTAAAAATCCGCAACACTGGTGAAGCCAATATGTTTGATGTGGAAAATGTCAAAAGACTGGCATACTACTATAACTGCCATGACTTAATCGATTACTTGAATACTGACCGCGCCGGATACGTAAATTTGATATTAACTGGCAAGTTTAATTAATCATCAATCAAGCATTGAGTTAACACTCAGTGCTTTTTTAGTACAACTGAAAGGATGTGATGCCCTCTTGCGAAAACTAAAAGATTACAAGCCAACTAGGTTCATGGCCAAGGACTCTACTTATAACAAAGACGCAGCTGATTTTGCAGTTTCATTTATCGAATGCCTATGCCATACCAAGGGAACCTGGGCGGGTAAGCCTTTTGACCTCATTGACTGGCAGGAAAAAATTATTCGCGACATTTTTGGCATCTTAAAACCTGATGGGTATCGTCAATTCAATACTGCTTACGTCGAAATTCCAAAAAAGCAAGGCAAATCAGAACTGGCGGCGGCTGTTGCTCTACTGCTTTGCTGCGCTGATGGTGAAGAACGTGCAGAAGTTTATGGTTGTGCTGCTGATCGCCAGCAGGCCGCGATTGTTTTCGACGTAGCTGCTGATATGGTACGGATGAATCCTGCCTTGAAGAAGCGGTGCAAGATCTTAGCTTCTCAGAAGCGCTTGATCTATGAACCAACTAATAGTTTCTACCAAGTCTTGTCCGCCGATGCCTACTCCAAGCATGGCTTTAATGTTTCTGGCGTTATTTTTGATGAACTTCATACCCAACCGAACCGGAAACTATACGACGTCATGACGAAAGGTTCGGGGGATGCCAGAACACAGCCCCTTTACTTTCTAATAACCACTGCTGGTAATGATGAACACTCTATCTGTTACCAGGTTCATCAAAAAGCAATCGACATCATGGAGGGCCGTAAACATGATCCCCGTTTTTATCCGGTCATTTATGGCGCCGGACGTGACGAAGATTGGTCAAGTCCTGAAGTTTGGAAAAAAGCTAATCCTTCTCTGGGTATTACTGTCAAAATGGAGAAGGTCAAGGATGCCTATAATTCAGCTAAGGAGAATCCGGCTGAAGAGAATACCTTCCGACAGCTGCGTTTAAATCAGTGGGTAAAACAGGACGTTCGTTGGATGCCCATGGATAAATGGGATGCTTGTGCCTTTCCTGTTGATCCCGATGAATTACGTGGCCGCGATTGCTACGGTGGTCTTGATTTGTCATCAACTACTGATATTACGGCTTTTGTACTGGTATTCCCCCCAAGAGATGACTCCGAAGGTTATACTTTGCTGCCCTACTTTTGGATCCCAGAGGATAACGTTGATCTGCGGGTGCGCCGTGATCACGTTCCCTACGATATTTGGAAACAACAGGGTTACCTACAAACCACGGAAGGTAATGTAGTTCACTACGGATTCATCGAACACTTTATTGATGATCTGGGAAAGAAATATCACATCCGTGAAATTTCCTTCGACCGATGGGGAGCTGTCGAAATGGTTCAAAATCTTGAAGGTATGGGATTCACCGTGGTCCCATTTGGCCAGGGATTTAAGGACATGACGCCTCCAACTAAAGAACTAATGCGATTAACTCTGGAAAAGAAGATCGCTCATGGCGGTCATCCGGTCTTGCGTTGGATGATGGACAATATCTATATCCGCACTGACCCAGCTGGGAATATTAAACCTGACAAGGCTAAGTCAACTGAAAAAATTGATGGCGTAGTGGCCACCATTATGGGACTGGATCGTGCTATCCGAAATGAGGATAATGGTGATTCTGTTTATGATGGTCGAGGTCTATTAATGTTGTAATTACGAAGAACTGAAAGGAGTTGATGCCATGAGTCTATTTAATAAATTGTTCCATACCAATAAAGCTTCACCCAAAAACACCCTATCCAGCACCATGTCATTTTTCTTCGGCAGTTCGATGGCTGGCCAAAATGTGACCGAACGCACCGCAATGCAGAATACAGCAGTTTATGCTTGTGTGCGAGTCTTGGCTGAAGGATTAGCTGAACTGCCACTCCACATTTATCAATACACCAACGATGGTGGTAAACAGCGAGCAATTAACCACCCGCTTTATTTTTTGCTTCATGATGCGCCAAATCCAGAAATGACCAGTTTTATCTTTCGTGAAACCATGATGAACCATTTATTGCTGTGGGGTAACGCCTATGCACAAATCATTCGAAACGGTCAAGGCGAGATCACTGGGCTCTATCCTTTGATGCCTGATCGAATGGACGTTAACCGTGCTGCCAACGGTGAAATCTACTACACCTATACTCGCAACTACGATGATTACCAGGCAAAAAATAAATCGAAGCAAGTAATTCTCTTGTCCGATGAAGTCCTTCATATCGCAGGATTAGGATTTGATGGTTTGATCGGCTACAGCCCTATTGCTATGGCTAAGAATGCGATTGGATTATCTATGGCCGCCGAACAATATGGAGCAACCTTCTTCAAAAATGATGCCACACCTGGTGGTGTTCTCGAGCATCCTAATGTAGTCAAAGACCCTGAACGGCTTCGGAAAAGTTGGCAGTCACAATTTTCGGGATCTAATAATCACAGCATTGCTGTCTTGGAAGAAGGAATGACTTTTCATCAACTTTCCATTCCACCTGACCAAGCGCAATTTCTTGATACCCGAAAATTCCAACTCGACGAAATTGCCAGAATTTTTCGTGTTCCACCGCATATGGTTGGTGACCTAGACCGTTCAACTTTCTCAAATATTGAGCAGCAATCACTAGAATTCGTAAAGTACACCCTGAACCCTTGGTGTGTCCGTTGGGAACAAGCGATGAACCAGCAATTACTTTCACCTGACGACCAGCAGAAATACTTCATCAAATTCAACGTTGATGGCCTGCTGCGCGGTGATTACGAAAGCCGCATGAATGGTTACGCCATTGGTCGACAAAACGGCTGGTTGTCCGCTAATGACATTCGTGAGTTAGAGGATCTCAACCGTATCCCCGCTGATGAAGGCGGTGATCAGTACCTGGTTAACGGTAATATGCTACCACTCAACCAAGCTGGTAACTTCTATAGTTCTCAGCCATCTAAAGAAAGTGAGGAACCAAAAGAATGAAACGTTTCTGGAACTGGAGCGGTCCTCAAAATCAACGTGTCTTAACTATCAACGGTACGATTGCTGAAGATAGCTGGGTTGATGATGAAGTCACCCCCCAAGTATTTCAAGATGAATTAAGTCAAGGGAAAGGGCCAATCAATCTCTGGTTAAATTCTCCCGGCGGTGACTGTGTCGCTGCCAGTCGCATTTACACGATGCTAATGAATTATCCCGATGACGTGAACGTCAAAATTGACGGTATCGCTGCTTCAGCGGCATCAGTTATCGCCATGGCAGGAACAAAAGTTTCCATGGCTCCAACCGCGATGATCATGATCCATAATCCATTAACCATTGTTGGTGGACAAAAAGAAGATCTTGATCAAGCTGCACAGATGCTAGCTGAAACCAAAGAATCAATCATTAATGCCTATGAGCTTAAAACAAACCTACCCCGCGAGAAGATTTCAGCCATGATGGATGACGAAACCTGGATGAATGTCAATAAAGCGATTGAGTTGGGCTTTGCTGATGATATGCTAGGTCAAAATAAAGATATCACAGATTGTTATTCCTATTCGGATAAGCAATCGGATCTCGTTGTCCTCAATAAACTCAAACGAACAAGCCAAAATACTATCTCTGTAAAGTCGCTACAAAAGCGGCTTTCTTTGTTATCACACTAATTTTTAGGAGGACTTATCAATGAGTAAGATTACTGAATTACAAGAAAAGCGTGCCCGTATTTGGAAGCAAGCAAAGGATTTTTTGGATACTAAGCAAAAGGAGTCGGATGTACTATCAGCCGAAGACAATGCCCGCTATGAAAAGATGGAGCAAGAAGTTGTCGACTTAGGTAAGGAAATCGATCGAAGGCACAAGCAGGCAGAAATTGAAGTGATACTGAACCAACCCACCAGTAAGGCCCTTACTAATTCCCCAACTGCTGATCAGCTACCAAAGAGCCAGGATGCTTATGCAAAAGATTTCTGGCAAATGATGCGTGGACATGCCGTCGTGGATGCTCTTAAGGAAGGTGCGGACCCCGATGGTGGTTTCTTAGTGCCCGACGAATTTGAAAACCAGCTTATCCAAAAGTTGCAAGAAACAAATGTCCTACGAACCATCAGCCATGTCATCCAAACCAACAGCGGTGAACACAAGATTCCGGTTGTTGCCAGCGAAGGAACAGCTGCTTGGCTTGAAGAAGAAACGGCCTACACAGAGTCCAACACACAATTTAGTCAGGTGTCACTAGGCGCCCATAAGTTAGGAACCCTAATCAAAGTGTCGGAAGAATTACTAAACGATTCCGCATTTGATTTGATGTCCTATCTCTCTGATGAATTCGGTCGCAGGCTCGGTAATGCCGAAGAACAAGCCTTTTTAACCGGTACCGGTACTGGTCAACCTACTGGCATCTTAACTGACACTAATGGTGCTTCAGCCGGATCCACAGCTGCTAAGGCCGATTCATTAACTTTTGATGATTTAATCGATCTCTTCTATTCTTTGAAGACACCATACCGTCAAAATGCTGTCTTTTTGATGAATGATGATACTGTGAAGGCCATCCGCAAGATGAAAGATAAAAATGACCAATACATTTGGCAACCTTCCGTTCAAGCAGGTCAGCCAGACAGAATCCTCAACTGCCCTGTTTATACCAGTCCATTCATGCCAACACTGTCTGCTTCCAATAAGCCAGTTCTCTTCGGCGACTTCAATTACTACTGGATTGCAGATCGACAAGGCCGAACTTTCAAACGTCTTAATGAACTTTATGCCGTAACTGGTCAAGTTGGTTTTTTAGGCTCACAAAGAGTTGACGGCAAAGTTATCCTACCAGAAGCAATTAAAACCTTGTCCATGGCTGCTAAATAGAAAGGATTGATGAAATGTGGCTGCTATTACTTTGGCCGAAGCAAAAGCCTACCTGAGAGTAGACAACACTGTTGAAGATGACCTCATTACAAAGTTGATTGGATCGGCAACAGCTACGGTCGAGAATGTGCTTCGCCAACCAATATCAGCGTTTGATCCCCTCCCTGATGATATTCATACCGCCATTCTCTATACAGTGGCTTACCTTTATGAATATCGGGAAACAGCTGATTTTGATGCCATGATTAAATTTCTTCGGGCCATTTTGTCCCCTTACCGGAAGGAGGAATTTTAATGCAACAGCAAAACAAACGTATCAGTAAGATTGCTGATATTGGTGAACTAGATCGACGCATTACTCTAATGAAAAAGAAATATGTCGGCGAAAATCCTAATACTGGAATGTCGATGTACAAAGATGTTCGCCTCGGTGATGTATGGGCTAAAGTCTCGGCATTGCACGGTCAGGAATACTACACGGCGGTATCCGTTAAATTGGAAAAGCAATTGTCCTTTATTATCCGATACCGTGACGACGTTGACGAAGAAACTAACATCTGGTTTGAAGGACGCGGCTACAATATCGGCTTTATCGATGACGTCAAATACAACCATGAGTATCTGGAAATTAAGGCCGAGTATTCGAGAGGAGTTGATAATCCAGATGAAGACAACTAGTTTAACCATCATCAATACTTGTTTTGGTGCTGTTGGTGCATTTCTTGGCTGGTTTTTAGGCGGCCTGGATGGCTTTTTGTATGTTCTACTCATTTTCATGGTGGCGGACTATATTACCGGTGTGCTCTGCGCAATTAATGAACATAAACTCTCCAGTGAGATCGGTTTTCGTGGTCTCACTAGAAAAATGCTGATTCTACTCTTAGTAGGTATTGCCCACTCTCTTGACGTCTATCTGCTAAAAAACGGTTCGGCCATCCGAACAGCAACAGTCTTTTTCTATATCTCTAATGAAGGAATTTCATTACTGGAAAATACCAGTCGCTTAGGCTTACCTGTGCCCGATAAGTTAAAGAGTATTCTCCAACAATTACATGACAAGGATGGTGATAAATCATGATTCCTGGGATTGATATTTCTGAATGGTAAGGACATGTGGATTTCAATGCAGTCAAAGCAAGTGGTGTTAAGTTTGTTCTAATCAGAGCTGGCTATGGTCGGTCAGCGAGCCAAGAAGACCGTTACTTTGCAGAACACTATACCCAAGCCAAAGCAGCCGGTTTACAAGTAGGAGCTTATTGGTATTCCTATGCTATTTCTCCCGAAGACGCAGCTAACGAAGCTCGTGCCTGTTTGACTGTTTTAGGTAACCGTCATTTTGATTATCCAATTTACTTTGACCTCGAAGAACAATGGCAATTCCATCAGGGACGTGCCTTCTGTGATAGTTTAGTCAAAAGTTTTTGCTGTGTGCTAGAACAAAACGGTTGTTACACCGGTCTCTACATCTCACGGTCACCACTACAAAACTATATTTCATCAGCTGTCGCTCAGCGTTATGCTGTCTGGGTGGCTGAATATGGTCCGCGTTGTAACTACAGTGGTAATTACGGAATCTGGCAACATTCCTCTACTGGTTCTGTTCCAGGTGTCAATGGCAACTGTGATCTGGATTATGCCTACATTGATTACGCAGCAGTTATTAACAAAAAACAGCTAGTTACCAGGAAAAATCCTGATGAACTAGCTGCTGAAGTATTAAATGGTCAATGGGGCAATGGTGTCGACCGTCAACAACGTTTAACCGCTGCTGGTTACGACTACGCAGTGGTACAGGAAAAAGTTAATCGCCTGTTGAATCATAAGTCAGTCGACCAAATCGCCTGTGAAGTTATCCGAGGATCCTGGGGTAATGGTAAGGAACGAATTACCCGTTTGAAACAGGCCTGCTATGATCCAATTCAAATTCAAAAACGTGTCAATCAACTACTGTAACTTTTGCCTGTGGACTACGATCTGCAGGCTTTTTTCTTTTGCCATGGTTTACTTTTCCGCTTGTTCTGGCTTATCAGTGGAGGTAATTAAACATGGTGAAGAAAGTACAACCAGTAACCCATCAACCACTAATAACAAGTAAGAATATTAGCTCAGAGCAATTATTGAATGATTTGCATTATCAACAAGCAAAACAGATCATCCAGAATCTGCTTAATAAAGGCTTAATCTCACCCACCGAATTTAAGAACATTGATGCCTTAAATAAACAATCATTTCCACCATTATTAGGGCCCGGAAGCGTTGATACATCAGGCCTCTAGAGCTAACATACCACACTGACGAAAGGAGGAGTGTCATGTCGACCATTACTAAAATTCAAAGCTACCAACGTGATGTCAAACAACTCCGTGTGGCGGCCTATTGTCGGGTTTCAACTGACAACATTGAACAACTAGAAAGTCTTGGAAATCAGCGTGAACACTATCAAAAATACATTAGCAATCAGTCAAACTGGCAGTTAGCTAAGATCTATTACGATGAAGGAATTTCAGGTACCAAATTGACGAAGCGTAATGCCTTAAAAGAATTACTAGCTGATTGTCATAATCACCGAATTGACTTAGTAATTACCAAGTCGATCAGCCGCTTATCGAGGAACACTACCGACTGTCTGCGAATTGTTCGAGAGTTACAACAGCTGAGTATCCCCATCATCTTTGAAAAGGAACGCATCAACACTGGTGAGATGGCCAGCGAGTTATTTCTATCGATTCTCAGCAGCATTGCTCAGGACGAATCACACTCCACCGCAGGAAATTTACGCTGGGCGATCAGACAACGTTTCGCCAGTGGTGAATTCCGAGTATCTTCAGCTCCATATGGATATTCGATTGAAGATGGCAACTTAGTTATCAATCAAGCTGAAGCCCAGATTGTGCGAAAAATCTTTCAACAATTTTCACATGGGATGTCAGCTAGTCGTATTGCTAAGGAGTTGAATCATAACTGTGTAGCAACAAAACGTGGCGGCCAATGGCGAAGCAATACTGTTATCAACATCTTGCGAAACAGTAATTACACCGGTGATATGCTCTGTCAAAAGACCTACCGTGATGATCAATATCATCGTCATTTTAACCAAGGTGAACTCACCCAATACTTAATTGAGAATCACCATCCTAGTCTGATTAACCACGAAACTTTTAACCGGGTTCAAGCACTGCTTAAAGTGGCGGCCCAAAAACGTCATATCGAAACTGGCAGCTATAAGTATCAACAGCACTACCTATTCTCTGGCAAAATCATCTGTGATAATTGCGGCACTACTTTCAAGCGACAAACACGTCCCCATAAAATCTGCTGGGCCTGTCAAAAACATCTAAAGTCCGCCAAACAATGTTCAATTAAGGCGGTTTCTGAAGCGAGTCTAAAAACTGCTTTCTGCAACATGATGAATAAATTGATTTTCGGCCAAAAGTTCTTATTACGGCCATTGCTAGAGGATTTAAAAAATCAGGCTAATAGCGATAGTAATGGTCAATTAGAAGATCTAACCAGCAGAATCAAAATCAATGATCAAAAGGCGGAAACGCTCACTCAACTGATGCAGGCCGAACTACTTGATAAAGCCATCTACGTAAATCAAACTGCCAAACTCGAACAGGATACCTACCAGTGTCGCAAAAAGATCAAGCAACTTAACGCTCAGAATACTGATTCAGCTAATAATTTTGAGGACGTGAGAGACCTATTACATTGGTGCCAACAGGATCAAAAACTGTCTGATTTTAGTGACACACTATTTCAACATTTTGTGCGACAGATTGTTGTAAATAACCCGAACAAAGTAGTATTTAAACTGCAATGTGGATTGGAGTTATATGAAAAGCTGTCCAAGACGGCTACCATTGATAAACATTTTTATCGTGGCATGATCAAACAACGTTATAACGATCCAATCAAACAAGCAGAATATTTGTACAGTATTATCGAAAGTGAAGGTGATTTAATTGGGTAAAGTACGCATTATTCCTGCCCATCAGCCAAAAGGAAATAGCGTCCATCATCAACGTAGTTCACAACCTTTTGAAAAGCTCCGGGTAGCTGCTTATTGCCGGGTTTCAACCGACTATGATGAGCAGGCTAGCTCCTACGAAACTCAGGTAGCTCACTACAAAGAGCTAATTCAAAAGGAACCCACCTGGGAATTTGCAGGTATCTATGCTGATGATGGAATCTCCGGAACCAACACCAAGAAACGGGAACAATTCAATAAAATGATTGCAGCCTGTAAAGCCGGTAAAATAGACTTAATTGTCACCAAGTCAATTAGCCGATTTGCTCGAAATACTATTGATTGCCTGAAGTATATCAGAGACTTAAAAGCCATCAATGTTGCAATCTTCTTTGAAAAAGAAAATATCAATACCATGGATGCCAAAGGTGAAGTTCTGATTACCATCATGGCTTCCCTTGCTCAACAAGAAAGTGAGTCCTTATCGCAAAACGTCAAAATGGGGATTCAATACCGTTACCAACAAGGTAAAGTGTTTGTCAATCATAATCACTTCCTCGGTTACACCAAAGATGCTCAGGGAAATCTAGTAATTGAACCAGAGGAAGCCAAGGTCATTAAACGGATATTCTATAGCTACCTAAACGGAATGACTATGAAACAAATCGCCGATTCGCTCAAAGCTGATGGTATCTTGACTGGTGGCAAAACAAAAAATTGGCGCTCTAGCAGCGTGGCTAAAATCCTAAAGAATGAAAAATACATGGGTGATGCCCTTTTACAAAAGACTTACACCGTTGATTTTCTTAATAAAAAGCGAGTTAAGAATAACGGCATTATGCCCCAGTATTATGTGGAAAATGATCATCCGGCGATTATTCCTAAATCGGTGTTCACGAAAGTTCAGCAGATTATCAAACAGCGGCGTAACGGGATCACCACTAAAAACGGGAAACATCGGCGACTTAACGGCAAATATTGCTTCTCTCAAAAATTATTCTGTGGTAAATGCGGTGACATTTTGCAACGGAATATGTGGTATCGACCAGAGAAAGTAGCGGTCTGGCGTTGTGCTAGCCGGATAAGGAGAAGTAAAACTGGCCGGCGGTGTATGATCAGGAATGTCAAAGAACCATTGCTAAAAGAAGCCACTGTTGAAGCATTCAATCAATTAATCGAAGGCCACGAGTTAGCCAGTAAGCAAATTAAAGCTAACATCATGAAGGTCATCAAGAACTCCAAAGGACCAACACTTGATCAAATCGACCACCAGCTGGAAAAAGTGCAGATGAAATTGATTCAAGCTGCCAGCCAACACCAGGATTGTGATGCGCTAACCCAACAAATTATGGACCTTCGCAAACAAAAAGAAAAAGTACAGAGTCGGGAAACTAATCAACAAGCCAAACTACACAACCTTGATGAAATCAACAAACTGGTCGAATTCCACAAATATGGCTTGGTAGATTTTGATGAACAACTGGTTCGCCGTTTAGTAGAAAAAATCACCATCTTCAAACGCTACATGGAATTCACATTCAAAGATGGTGAAGTGATTAAAGTTAATATGTGATATTGGCACTCAGCTATTTTGGCTGGGTGCTATTTTAAACATTCTGATCTTTATTAAACCTAATTTACAGTAAGTTCGTGTTACTTAATAGTAATGAGTAGTTAAAACATTCTTAAATTTATTAAGTATCTTTGGTTTATCAATGGTTATCCCTAATTTTTGTAAAATAAAGATTCTAACCATAAAGCCGAATATTTTTGTCATCTGCACTAACTTATAAGGATTAGATACCGCCATATTTTCTCTATCTCCGTGTGTTAGGAATACCCTTGTGCTTACAAGCTTTCCAATCCAATCATCTGTATTTCCAACGTGTTCAGATAATAGTTCTCTATAGGATTCAGGCAATTCCTCAATAAATTTGTTTATTTTATCCCTCAAAGTAAGACGTGCATTTCTAAAATACGATTCAATGCCTTGTGTATAATTGACAAGATCATTTTCAATTACCGGCCTGTAGTTAACCGTTAACAAATAGTCATCCACCAGTAACTGTAACTCTTTTGAGGAACTTACCCAATTATTTATCACACTGAGCAACTCCGATTGGACATCATTATAGTCATATGAAAAACTGTGCGCTTGAATTATTTAGGGTTGCATACAGCGAATTAAAGTGTTAAAGTTAGTTAAATTGACATATACGGAAGTTATAAGTATCATTCATTTTTGCTATCTATTATTTTCTTAGATGTTAATTCAATTTGGTTACTTTGGTTTGATTCCTAGGAGGATATATATATGCAAAATGGTACTGTAAAATGGTTTAATGCTGATAAGGGCTTTGGGTTTATCTCTGGTTCAGATGGTAAAGATGTATTCGTACACTTTTCATCAATTAAAACTAACGGTTTTAAGAGTCTTGAGGAAGGGCAAAAAGTTAGTTACGATGTTGAACAAGAAGATCGAGGACCTAAAGCGACTAATGTTGTTCCACAATAATTTGTCTAATATTATGAAGAACTGCTTTTGATGGAGCAGTTCTTTTTTATGGCTCTTCGTCAAGAAGTACTGATAGAAAAATTTGAATAACTTTTCAAACAGCTCGTGTCTGAGATTGGACATGAGCTGTTCTTTTATTCTTCCAGTTGATGGCAAAGTATGAGTTAGGAAGGGCAAGCAGGATTCGAGCCCGAAAATTAAAGAAGTTACGAAAGCCATAAGCAGTTCGTTTAATAACTTTGATCTTATTGTTAGTTCCTTCGACTGGACCATTCGTGTAGTCACCATATTTAAAGCTGATGATAATCTCTTTACGATGCCTCCGGAGAGTCCGTTGAACTTTTTGAAGTGATTGGGGAAGCTGGGTCCATTTAATTGCGAGTAAATGATTGAGTTCATCCTTACTACGATGATTGATCGCGAGAATAATCCATGAAAGATGGTCCTTTCTTTAAACGAAGACGGGGGTTCGAGCCATCTTTCGTTTTTTATTTTAAATCAAAGAATTGAATCTTTTCAATGCTTAATCCCGGATGATTAAAAGAACTACCTACTCTGTATACAATTCCGCGGATAATTTCTCCATATTCAGAAATCCCACAAATATCATATGGTGATGGACTATTAAATTGTTCAGTTTTATCACAAAAAGCAGGTGATATCTCGAATACAGAATCCTGACCAGCATTATATTTTAAAAAACCGTAAGAGCCGGAATTTTGATTGTCATTAAGAAACCAGTAGGCCTTTACCTCAAAATTCTGAAACATATTCTTATCACTTATTTTTCATGAAAGCACCTTCATTCGTAATCATCATGTTTATTCTATATGTATTTAAAAAGAATAATTTTTGTCATATACGTCGAGTATACAACTCTCCTGCGAATTTTCGATATTTTAACCGAATTGGCATAAATTCAATATTATTTTTGTTAACTCAATCCTTAGTACCAAACTGACCGATTCGTACATACCACAAACGCTACCATATCAAGGCTCACCTCTACTTCCACAACCCTAATCGACACGACCTGCCAAACTGGACCTTCGTCTACTCGACTATCGAAATAGGACATAGAACACTCGACCCGCCAGCTTCAAATAGAAAAAGTGTACTAATTCCAATAGTTCAGAAGGGAAAAAGTACACTTTCAATCATCTATAAATGCCGTCAGAGCGCGGTTTATGAGCTATTTTTCTGTACGTTCGAGGACCGTAACACTCTCCACATGCGTCGTCTGCGGGAACTGATCGACTGGCTGAATCGGTTTTGTCACATGGTACCCTTGTTCAGAAAAACGTTGGATATCACGAACTAAAGTTGCAGGATTACAGCTAACGTAAATCACTTTTTGTGGTGCCATCTTACCAGTCGCTTCAATTAAGGATTCGGCAAGACCTTTGCGTGGTGGGTCAACGATCACGACATCCGGCTTCAAACCTTCTTCTTGCCATTTAGCGAATTGCTCTTCCGCCTTACCAACAACAAATTGGGCATTCTTAATCCCGTTCCGTTTGGCATTGTGCTTGGCATCTTCAATCGCAGCCGGAACGATTTCAACCCCGTAAACCTGCTTGGCGTGCTTAGCAGCGGCTAATGAGATAGTCCCAATTCCACAATAAGCGTCAATGACTGTCTGGCTACCATCTAAGCCGGCATTTTCAATGGCCGTTTGGTAAAGGCGTTCAGTTTGTTGCGGATTAACTTGGTAGAACGATAATGGTGAAATTGCAAAATCAATGCCGAGCAATTGGTCATGAATTTCATCGGTACCCCAGAGCGTTTTATTCTTATCGCCAAGTAAACGGTTGGTTTTTTTGTCATTGATGTTTTGAACGATGCTTTTTACTCCTGGCACCTCAGCAACAATCCCGTCAACAATTTGCTTCTCCATCGGTAGACGCTTGGTGTTGGTAACCAAAACAACCATTACCTCATGACTGTAATATCCTCGACGCACCATGACAGTTCGGATCACACCCTTGCCAGTTCGTTCATCGTACGGTGTTACATGATATTTCCGTAATAAATCACGGACAACCATAATTGCCTTATCAATAGCCGGATCTTGAATATAGAAGTCTTCAATTGGCACAAGGGTATGACTTCCACGCTTATAAAAGCCTGTTTCTAATTGACCACGAACCATCTTGACCGGTACCTGGGCCTTATTCCGGTAATGGTATGGTTTGTCCATCCCCATCGTTGGCAACACCTCAATCTCATCTAGATGCGCTTTTGCCAGCAACTCAACGATTTGGTGCTGTTTAAACTTTAATTGGGCTTCATATTTAAGGTGACCAAGTGGTGCAATTCCCGTCTGGATATACTTCTTATCCTTGACATCAACCCGGTCAGGACTCTTTGTTTGCCAGGCCATTACGCGACCCCAAGCAAAATGACTAGCAACTTTTGTAATACGGACAGTGATCTCTTCCCCAGGCAAAGCATTCGGAACGAAAACAGGAAAATCAGCAATCTTCACAACCCCATTACCCTCGTAGGTCAAATCAACTACCTTAGCGGGGTACTCTTCGTTTTTATGTACTGGAATATTTAATTTCAACGTTATTCCTCCATTAATTTCAACGTGACAAACTTTCCCTATTATAACAAAATAAACGGCTAACTTCCTATTTTAGGACGCTAGCCGTTCAACTATTTAATTTTGCTTTTCTTCATGATCCTTAATGTCATCAACACTCTTCACGAAGTCTTGTTCAACCCGTTTAAAGTCATCAGAAACCGTAATGGCATCATCAGGGATTTCATCCAGGTTAGCAACAACCTCAATGTGCTGTTTCAGATCATGAAATTTCATTGGCGCATCGCCACCATATTCACCATCAAGGTTAACCATTAAGCGATCATCTTTATTTAGTGGAATTACTTCAATATCGGTTGCCTTCTCATAGATAATTCGTGGGTCATCTAAATGCTTTCCTTGCAAGGCTTTTGCCATCAGACTCAACATATCAATCATGTTCGTCTTCTTCACGATAATCATCGTAAACTTACCGTCATCAAGAGAAGCATCGGGAACGATTTGTTCAAAACCACCAACAGAATTTGTTAGGGCAATCATAAACATCGTTGCGCTACCCCGATATTCTTTGCCATCGTACTTAATCTGCATCTCAATTGGCTTGATCCGCGGGATAAGTTCCGCACCCTTAGCAAAGTAGGCAGCGTAACCAAAGAGGGACTTCATTTGAGAAGGAACCTCGTAGGTTAACTCAGTCATCGTTCCTCCAGCGGCAATGTTCATAAAGTAGTTCTCACCGGCTTTACCAATATCGATCTTGAACTTTTTATTTTTCTTCAAAATCAGCTTAGCAGCGGCAATCGGATCATCACGGGGAATCCGTAATGCCCGCGCGTAGTCGTTCGTCGTTCCAGCAGGAATAATTGCCAAGGTTGGCCGATGCTCTAATCCGGCAATTCCGTTAATTACTTCATTAAGGGTTCCATCACCACCAGCGGCAACAATCAGGTCAAAGCCTTCCTTAGCTGCGCGAGTGGCCTCATTCTTCGCCGAATCAGGTGCTGGCGTTGTGGCAAAAGCACTAGTTTCATAACCAGCTTTTTCATAGATTGAAAGAATATCAACCAGATCGCTCCGAAACGTTTCACGACCAGAAGTAGGATTATAAATTATCCGGGCACGTTTTCGCACGGTCATCCCTCCAAACTACTTAGCGTTTAATGACTTCATCAACAACTTAGTAACAACTTGTGGGTTAGCCTTACCACGAGTTTGCTTCATAATTTGACCCATTAAGTAACCAACAGCCCGATCCTTACCATTCTTAAAGTCTTCAATTGACTGTTCGTTGTTTGCTAAAACATCATCAACGATTGGTTGCAATTGAGCTGGGTCAGATAATTGAACCAAACCATGTTCCTTAGCGTAAGCACTTGGTTCTTCACCATCAAGAATTCCCTTGAAGACCTTCTTTGCCATCTTGGATGAAATGGTGCCATCCTCAATCAACTTAACCATTCCGGCCAGGTTAGCTGGGGTTAACTTAGTATCAGGTAAGTCGACCTGCTTATCATTTAAGTAGGAGTTCACATCATTCATTAAGTAGTTAGCAACCCGCTTAGGATCGCCACCATCCTTAACTGCTTCTTCAAAGAAATCAGACATTTCCTTGGTTTGGGTTAAGACCATTGCATCGTAATCAGTTAAACTAAGATCCTTAACGTAGTGTGCCCGCCGTTCACCTGGCATTTCAGGCATTTCGGCTTCAATTTCGTCAATCCACTTTTGGTCAACGTTTAAATCAGGAATATCTGGTTCTGGGAAGTAACGGTAGTCATCGGAACCTTCCTTTGTCCGCATTGAAATTGTTTCACCAGTAGCTTCATCATAACGCCGTGTTTCTTGGGCAATGTGACCACCTGAAAGCAAAACATTTTGGTGCCGCTTTTGTTCGAATTCCAATGCCTTCCGAACATAGTTAAAGGAGTTGATGTTCTTCATTTCGGTCTTGGTACCAAACTGGTCAGAGCCAACTGGACGAATGGAGATGTTAGTGTCGACACGCATTGAACCTTCTTCCATCTTCACATCAGAAATCCCAGTAAACTGGATCCGTTGACGAAGAGCTTCCAAGTAAGCAACCGCTTCTTCAGGTGAAGCAATATCCGGCTTAGAAACAATTTCGATTAATGGTGTTCCTTGACGGTTTAAGTCAACATATGAGTACTTGCTGGTGTGAGTGTTCTTACCAGCATCTTCTTCAATATGCATTTCTTCAATTCCGATCTTTTTCTTCTTACCATCAACTTCAATCTCGATCCAACCGTCATGAGCAATTGGTGTTTCTGATTGAGTGATCTGGTAAGCCTTTGGGTTATCTGGGTAGAAGTAGTTCTTCCGGTCAAAGTGCATGTGACGAGCAATTTGGGCATGAAGAGCCAGGCCGGCCATGATCCCGTCACGAACAACACCCTTGTTCAAGGTTGGCAAAACACCAGGGTAACCCCAGTCGATCACGTTAGTATTTCTGTTAGGCTGGTCACCATATTCTACTGGTGATGGACTGTAAATTTTTGAATTAGTCTTCAATTCGACGTGGACTTCTAGCCCAATCGTTGTTTCAAAGTTCATCTTAGTTTTGACCTCCTAACTTAGGTGCCTTCTTGTGAACATCAGTAGTTTGTTCAAAGACATAAGCAGTGTTGTAAACTGTTTGTTCATCAAATGGCTTCCCAATGATTTGTAAACCAACTGGCATGCCGTTCTTTGCTGAGAAGCCAGCTGGAACTGACATTGCGGGAAGACCTGCCATGTTAACAGGAACGGTCAAAACATCGTTCATGTACATGGTTTGCGGATCATCAATTTCGGCACCAATCTTGAATGCTGTTGAGGCACCAGTAGCACCAAGAATAACGTCATGATCCTTAAAGACAATGTCAAAGTCTTGAGCAATTAAGCGACGAACCTTAGCGGCCTTGTTGAAGTAAGCATCGTAGAACCCAGCCGAAAGTGAGAAAGTTCCCAACATAATCCGCCGTTTAACTTCTTCACCAAAACCTTCAGTCCGGGAACGAACATAAACATCTTCAATGTTCTTAACATCTTGTGCCCGAAAGCCATACCGAATCCCATCATACCGTTGAAGGTTTGATGAAGCTTCAGATGAGGCCAAAATGTAGTATGCAGGAACACCGTACTTGGTGTGTGGTAAGGAAACTTCATCAATAATGGCACCGAGTGATTCAAGGTGATCAAGGGCGTTCTTAATTACTTCATGAACATCATCATTAATTCCTTCGAAGTATTCCTTAGGAACAGCAATCCGCAAGCCCTTAACGTTAGTATCGTCGTTTAATTGAGCTGCCCAGTTAGGAACTTCCTTTAAGGATGATGTCATATCGTGTTCATCATTGCCACTAATCATTTGAGTTAACAATGCGTTATCCTTAACCGTTCGCGTCAACCACCCAACTTGGTCAAAGCTTGAACCAAAGGCAATAATTCCCCAACGAGATACCCGGCCATATGTTGGCTTCATCCCAACAATTCCGTTAAATGAAGCTGGCATCCGAATGGAACCACCAGTATCAGTCCCCAATGCACCAAGGACATCCCCAGCAGCAACCGCGGCAGCAGAACCACCTGAAGAACCACCAGGAACCCGGGTAAGATCCCATGGGTTATGAGTGGTGAAGAATGCCGAATTTTCAGTTGATGAACCCATGGCGAATTCATCTAGGTTTGTTTTCCCCACATTAATAAAGCCGTTGTTATTTAACTTTTCAACAACTGCTGCATCATAAACAGGGTTAAAGTTTTCCAAGATTTTAGATGCTGCAGTGGTCTTTAATCCCTTAGTTAAGATGTTATCCTTAACTGCCAATGGGACCCCAGCAGTTAATTGGTCTTCACTGATTCCTTGTTGATCAACTTCAGCAGCCTTTTTCATTGCTGCTTCTTCGTTTAAGGTAATGAAGGCCTTTACTTGATCTTCATTTTCCTTAATGTGATCAAAGGTTTCTTTCGTTAATTCGGTTGCACTGATCTTCTTGTTTTTTAAATCATCATGCAACTGACTTAAGTCGGTTTGATAGAAATCCATTATTCGCCGTCCTCACTTTCATCGATGATTGCAGGAACTTTAATGTACCCATCATCAGTATCAGGAGCGTTATTAAGCAGTGCATCAGTCTCTTCTTTAGAGCTCTTAACTGCCTTATCCTCACGCATAACATTTTCCCGATCTGAAGCTGAAGTCATTGGTTCAACGCCCTCGGTATCAACATTAGTGAGGTCTTCAAACATATCAATAATGCTTCCTAATTGAGTGGTAAACTTGGTAAGTTCTTCATCTTTAAATTCCAACTTAGCAAGTTCAGCAACGTGTTCTACTTGTTGCTCAGTGATCTTACTGGCCATTCTCTCTACCTCTTTTCCAGTAATTATGGCTTAAATATAGTACATACATTTAATAATTTTAGCACAGAATACTAATGGTTTTAACTATTCATCCCTAAATATTCAAGGGAAAAGAAAGTGTTTCATAATTGATGAAGAAGTGAAACTTCATGTTATGAAACACTTAATTTTATTATTTAGTTAAATGTGTTCGCCGTGACCGCAACTTCCGCCTAATGCAACATAGTCGAAACTCGTTCAGTCTAAGCTCCCTCAAGCTATCTCGGCAACATAGCCGAAATGTGTTCGCCAGGGACTTGCTAGGGCTAGCAAGTCCTTTGCTGGCTCACACTCTAGTTTTTAATACGAATCAAACACGTGACTTTGGAATTTGTCGGAGCCGGAATTACGGTAAACAACGGCTTGCATTTCGGAACTAGATTGAATTTTAATATCGATTGGAATTCCGCTTGGCAAGTATTTTCTTGCGGCTCGTACAATGTATTGGGTAAAGCTGGTAATTTCAGTTTGACTGTAGAACTGCGTTGTAATGGTAATATGCATTCCAGTCAATGAACTACCGTTGTATTGGGCTTGAGCAGTAACCCCACTTAAGTTAGGGAAGAAACTCTGAACCTGACTCTTAAAGTTAGAGAAGCTATCGTTATCCGTTTGATCGGACTTGGTTTCTTGATCAGTTCCGTTAGCCTTTGGTAATACAGCAGTCCGGTAATCAAGCTTATGCCAACTGCTAATCTTGTTTCCATTATTCTTACTATAAGCAAAGAAGCTTCCACCAACTAAACTGTCATCTGGTGCCTGCTTATATAGAGCAATCACAATCGGAACATTCCGCAATTCTTTTTTCTTCCGCAACCGGGTTAAGACCTTTTGAGCAGCAATTTCACCCTGACGCTTAACCTCAGCATCGCTAATGTTCTTAGTATAGTTTGGTCCATCGGTCTTCTTCTGGTAATTATATTCGGAATTAATCCCAATCCCAATAGTAATACCGTGAAGTTTCATTGAATTACCGCTTTCCTGCATGTAATCCTGTTCTTCAATTTGTTGAATGTACTCTGGATTTGGATCACTCTTCTTCCCTTCAGCAGGGTTGAGGCCTTCCGGATTACTCTTACTCTTCCGTCCTAGCCAATTCTCAACTGTACTAGTATCAAGATACTGACCTTCCTGGAAGATATAATTTTTGGTTGAAAAAACCCGTTTTGATACTTGAGTTAAGCCACTTTCAAAACTTTTAAGGTTATAGGGATTACTATTTTGACTAACATTTACTCCCCGCGCTTTACTTGTCTTATAGTGACCGTCCTTAATAACTCCCTGATAAGTTCCACTTAGAGATCCAGTAGTACTATAATCTTTTGATGACTTATGACCAAATCCGCATGAAGTCAAGACAAGCGTTGACATCAAGAGAGCAATCCCAACAGTCAATTTTTTCACTTTATTCTTCAACGTTTATTGTTCCTCCTTCATTGCCTGGCTAAAGCGTTGTTCATCCCAAACACCAACTCCAAGCTCTTGAGCCTTACTGAGTTTGCTTCCTGCTTTTTCTCCGGCAATGACAATATCAGTCTTTTTCGAAACACTGCCTGTTACTTTAGCACCATGGGCCTCTAACCAGTCTTTTGCTTCTGTCCGAGTCATTTCTACTAGTTTTCCAGTTAAAACAACCCGTTTACCATTCCAGTCACTTGATTCATCGACTGAAGTAGTTGTGCCAAGATAGGTAAAGTTGAGACCGGATTGACGAAGCTCTTCAATTAATGACTGAACCTGTTCATTGGCAAAGTATGTTTCCACACTTTCACCAATTGTCGGGCCGATTCCATCAACAGCGGAAATCTCATCAGCATTAGCTTCTATTAGTCGGTCCAAATCATTAAAGTGGGCCATAATCAAACGTGCTGCTTTAGCACCAACATGACGAATACCAAGTCCGAATAAAAGGCGCTCGACAGAATTATTACGACTATTATTGATCGATGTCAATAAGTTTGTCGCTGATTTTTCACCAAATTTATCTAAAGTTAATAATTGGTCTTCAGTTAAGGCATAGAGCCCCGCAACGTCATGAATTAGCTTCTTATCCCACAGCTGTTCAATTATCTTTGGCCCGAGCCCCCCAATATCCATTGCATTTCTTGAAGCAAAGTGAGCTAATCCTTCTTTAATCTGCGCTGGGCACATTGGATTGATGCACCGGAGAGCCACCTCATCATCAAGGTGAACTAGTTCAGATCCACATGCAGGACACTTTGTCGGAATTTGGTATGGTTCACTATCAGCTGGTCGTTTACTTAGATCAACTTTAGAAATTTCGGGAATGATATCACCGGCCTTATGAAGATAAACAGTATCGCCTAATCTAACATCCTTTTCTTTTAAGTAATCGGGATTATGAAGAGAGGCGCGACTAACCGTTGTTCCAGCTAATTGAACCGGATCCATTACAGCAGTCGGCGTTACATTCCCGGTTCGCCCTACAGTCCACTCAATGTCACGGACAACTGTCGGCTGTTCTTCTGGAGGAAACTTGTAGGCAATTTCCCACCGGGGTACCTTAACGGTATTTCCAAGTGCTTCTTCAGTCTCAAGATCGTTAACTTTCTCCACAATTCCGTCAATTCCATAAGCTAGTTGATCACGTTTAGCAGTGTATTCATTAATGTAATCCTCTATTTCTTGCCGATTATGAACAACCCGGTTATGCGGATTAACTTTAAAGCCAAGTTCACGCATCTTATCTAGGGCTTCTGATTGGGTCGTAACTCCCAACTTTTGGTACTCGGGAACATAGTACATAAATGTATCTAAGTCACGTTTGGCCGTAACAGTTGGATCTAATTGTCTGAGACTTCCGGCAGCTGCATTGCGGGGATTGGCAAAAATTGGCTGCCCATCAGCCTCACGTTGAGCATTTAACTTAGCAAATGACTCCTTAGGCATATAACATTCACCACGAAATTCAACGGAGAGTGGTTCAGGAAGCTCACGCGGTACTGACTTGATCGTTTTTACGTTTTCAGTAACATCTTCCCCAATATTACCATTGCCTCGAGTCGAACCTTGAACCAGCTTCCCGTTCTCGTAAACAAGCGATAACGATAGACCATCAATTTTCAATTCAAGGTTATATTCTGGCTCAACATCAACGTCACGGTTTTCCTGCTGGCGATGGTTAAAGTCCATTAGCTCTTCAATTGAGAACACATCCCCCATTGACAACATCGGAATCTCATGACGAACCTTCGTCAGCTGACTTTCAGCTTCACCACCAACTTGCTGTGTTGGTGAATCCGGCGTTTGCAATTCGGGAAAGCGTTGTTCAATTTGAACAAGTCGTTGATATTGACGATCATAAACATAGTCTTCCACAGTAGGACTATCCTGTTCATAGTACTCTTTCCCCCATTGAGCAATTTGCTTTCGTAATGGAGCAATTTCTTTTTTTGCCTGATCCAGTGTTAATTGTGCAACCGGGATTGATTGATTATCCATTTTATTGGCCTCACTTTAATTAATCAGTAACCTTCTTAATAGGAGCAAAACTAGCTAACAGCCGCTTAACTCCCTGTTGAGGGAAGACAATGTCAAGTTCCTTATCGTTACCGTTTCCGCTAACTTTAACAACAGTTCCTTCGCCCCACTTCTTATGGGTCACCTTATCACCAGTCTTCCAGGAAACTTGATCAGCTCCTGTTCCAGTATTAGTTACTGGCTTTACTCGCTTCCCCGCACTTCGGTATTGGCGACGTTGCTTCTGTTCTCGATAAGTAGTTGCAGTAGCAGCCTCACCACCGAATGGTAATTTTTGTCCCCCAAGACGATCAGCAGGTTGGTCATTTTCAAACTTAAGTAAGTCGGGATTAATTTCTTCTACAAACCGAGATGGCTGATTTCGCTGAATTCGTCCGTAAAGAAGTCGCGAAAAGGCATTTGTCAGGTAAAGCTTTTTCTTTGCCCGGGTAATACCAACATATGCAAGCCGTCGCTCTTCTTCCAGCTCATCATCTTCCAAAATTGCTCGGGAAAGTGGGAAAATTCCTTCTTCCATCCCCACAAGAAAGACTACCGGGAATTCCAGTCCCTTAGCAGCATGAAGAGTCATTAACGTCACTGCTGGTGCCTGTTCGTCAACGTCATCCTGATCGGAAACCAGTGCAAGATCAGCAAGGAAGTTGGTAATCTTTTGAATATTATTATCATCGTCATCCTTATGCTGTTCGTCATATTCTTGGGTAACGGATTTAAATTCATCGAGGTTTTCACGTCGAGCTTGTGCTTCAAGACTTTTATCCTGTTCAAGCGCTTTATTGTACCCACTCTTATCCAAGATTTCTTCCGTTAAATCAGTTAAGTTTAGAAATTCCGCTTGCTTAGTTAGGTTACGCATTAACTGACCAAACTCATCAATTTTAACCCGCGTCCGTGCGGAAATGTTATTGGCAATATCAACATTTTCGGCTGCTTCAAGAAGGGACCAATTATTATCATTGGCAAATTCTCGCAAATGATCAACACTGGTCATCCCAATTCCTCGCTTAGGGGTATTAACCACTCGTTCAAAACTCATTGAATCTTGAGGATTAACAATCAATGTCAAGTAAGCAAGAATATCCCTAATTTCTTTCCGGTCGTAGAATTTATGACCACCAACCATGGTATAAGGCACACTACTCTTTAAGAAAGTTTCTTCGATCATCCGTGATTGAGCGTTAGTACGATAAAGAATAGCAAAGTCGTTGTACTTGTAATTATTCTTTTCTCGCTCCTCCTTAATCTTAGAAACAATGAATTGAGCCTCGTCATGCTCATTTTGAGCTCGGTAGTAAGAAATCTGATCTCCCTTGCCATTTTCTGTCCATAAATTCTTTTTCTTTCGGTAAACATTATTATCGATCACTTCATTAGCCGCATCCAAAATTGTCTGGGTTGAACGATAATTTTGTTCCAGCATTACTGTATGTGCTTGTGGATAATCATGTTCAAAATTTAAAATATTATTCATGTTTGCACCACGCCAACCATAGATACTTTGGTCAGCATCCCCAACAACACAAAGGTTCTTGTATCCCTGGGCAAGCATGTTAACTAATTTATACTGAGCATCATTGGTATCCTGGTATTCGTCAACATGGATGTAGTGGAACTTATCTTGATAAAATTCCAAAGTCTCTTGATCCTTTTCAAAGAGTTCAATTGTTTTCATAATCAAATCGTCAAAGTCTAAGGATTGATTAGCCTCTAGTTCCCGTTGATAGAGCTTGTATGCACGAGCAACCATATTTTCAAACATGCTATTGGCTTCTTTTGAGTAGTCATCAGGAGTTTGTAATGCATTTTTCGCGTTAGAGATTGCACTAAGGATACTTCGAGGATCGAATTTTTTGGTATCAATATTTAATTCTGCACAAATCCGTTTCATCAATGTTCGTTGTTCACTGGTGTCAGCGATCGTAAAAGCCCGGTTATAACTCAGCTTTTCAATATCGCGTCGCAGGATCCGTACACAGAGGGCGTGAAATGTGGAAACCCAGATGTCACGGGCACTTTCACCTAAAAGTTTACCAACACGTTCTTGCATTTCTCGTGCGGCCTTATTCGTAAAAGTAATCGCAAGAATGTTCCAAGGGAGCACACCCTTTTCTTCAATCAGATATGCGATTCGATGGGTTAATACCCGAGTCTTTCCTGAACCAGCTCCAGCCATTACTAAGAGCGGTCCCTCTGTTGTTAAGACTGCTTCGGTTTGCTTATCATTCATGCCGTCTAAAAGTGCTTGACTATTCACGCCTATTTCCATCCTCTCTAAATTTCAGTCGGCTCATATTATACCAAATTTTCAACTTCTTTTGGTTGTTTTCGAACATATGTTGCAAAAATAAAACTGAGCCTAAGACTTTCCGTGAGCAGTCTCAGCTCAGTTTTTATTTATTTTTCTTGCTCTTCGTTATCTGACGATGAATTGGGCAATGTTTTATTCCAAACCTCAGTATCATCAACCTGATTTTGTAAAGCATTCAGGTCGGTATCGCCAGTAACCCAAACAAAGCCAAGAATTCCTGCTGGATCATCTTTATCCGTATTATTAAAGAACCGGAACTTCCAATTATTCTTAAGGAGCCACTGACGACGAATAGCAACCGCCTGATAATTCCGAATGATCATTAATAATGCCGTCTGTAACTGTCTGATAACATGAAGCGGCATCCCAACACTTGCTCGCAACTGTTGTTCGTACTGATCCACATTTGTCGTGTTGTCATAGACATTGGCAATTGATGTTAGCCCTAATTCAATGTTCTTAACATATAGTGTTCCAGTTGAGGTCACATAAAAGTTAACCGAGAAAACACCAGTATATTGAAGTGAATCAGCAACGCTCTTAATAATACGGTGCATTTCTTGTAACATATCATCCGCAACTTCAGCAGGTGAAGCTACTGAAATTAATTGCCGGTCTTCGTTATATTCCAATTGCGCTAAGGGGAAGATTTCAACTTCGCCGTTAGCACAAGCAGCAGTTAGGGTATATTCTGTCGTGTGGTCGATCCATGATTCCAGTAAATAAGTTCCTGTATCAATAAAGTCCGCAGCTCTAGTAATGTCAGATTGACGCTTAATCATCATTGATTGTTCGCCAATTCCTCGTTGAATCGGCTTCAAAAGGGCCGGATAACCGATTGAATCAATTGATTGATAGACATCATCTAATCCGATAACGGTAACATAGGGAGCAATATTAATATTGATTTGATCCAAAAATGCGCGTTCCATTAACCGATCCTGAACAATTTCCAAGCCGTTAATTCCTTGTGGGATTGCTGCATATTGACCAAGAAAACGAATTACAGTTGAATCAATGTTCGGCGTTTGGTAAATAATAGCATCACAGGCTTCACCAAATTCGGTAAGTTTTTGCTTGTCATTATAAGCACCATCAATTGTAAAGTCTGCCATTTTAGTGATTTCTGGTTGAGAATGATCAACATAGACACCAACATTGAATCCCGCTTTTTTAGCAGCTGCAATCATAGCTACTCCATTACGGTTAATTCCAATAATCCCTAAAGTACTCCCAGGAAAAATTGTATTACTCATTTAATTCTCCTCTCCACTTCATCATTAATCTTCCATAAAGGTTACTTTACCATCCGCTAATGACTTAATCCGTGCTAGTGATTCAACGCGAATGCCCCGATCCTTTAACTCTTGCGCACCAGGTTGGAAACTCTTCTCAATAACAATTCCGGCACCAGCAACGTCAACCCCGGCTTGATCAGCAATTTCCAGCATTCCTTCAACCGCTTGACCATTAGCTAAGAAGTCGTCAATCATTAAAATCTTATCATTAGCATCGACATACTTTTTAGAAATTGAAATTCGGTTAGTAGTCTTTTTAGTATAAGAATAAACATCTGCGGTATACATATTTTGATTCAGAGTTAAACTCTTATGCTTCCGGGCGAAAATTACAGGAACTTTAAGTTCTAATCCTGTCATTACAGCAGGGGCAATCCCTGATGATTCAACCGTCCAAACCTTAGTGATTCCCTCATCTGCAAACAATTTTGCAAACTCTTGACCAACTTTAAGCATTAATTCTGGATCAACCTGATGATTAAGAAAAGCATCCACTTTCAAAACATTTCCTGGAAGAACCGTTCCGTATTGTTCAATCTTCTCTTGTAATTCTCTCATAATATAAACCCCTCTTGATTATTTATCATAATTATATAACTTATACGTTTGAATGACTGAAATAAGCTTCTTAGCATAGTCTGGATCGGTAGCGTAGCCAGATTGCTGCAGAGCTTTTGCTGCCTCTTCATAATTAGCAGCCTTAACAACTCGATCATAATTCTGCCGATTCATATCAGTTCCCTGAAGCATTAGCCGGGTATGATCCTTAATCGATTCATCCCAACTACTATAAACACGAAAACGGTCCTTAATGACAATCCATTTACCACCAGTATATTCTTTAGTTGTCATAACTTTTGAATTAGCACCAGTTCCCTTAATTCCGAAAAGATTATGATACTGAGTAGCTAATTTACTGGTACCCCAATTAGATTCAAGGATCGCCTGAGCAATCGTAATTGACGCATAAACATGGTATGTATTCTGCATTGCTTGAGCCTCTGGAGCTACCTGCTTAATAAACAACTCTTTAGCTTCACGGTCCCGTTTCAATGCAGCCTGTTCGATGCGTTGTTGGTTCCATATTCGGTAAAAGTGATGACCAACGTAGACGCCTAGGAACAATATAACAATAACCAATAGCCACACAAAAATGCTTCCCTGTGATCTTTTCTTCCTCGTTCTTCTCCGCCGCCGTTTTGCCAAAAGCTATGCCTCCCTTATTTTCACTACTAACTATTGATTGTAGCAAAATAAGCCTTGTTTGGGAGAATATTTTAGTATTTTAAATTTAAAAATAAGAAAAGGGCTGGAATTTTATCCAACCCCCGTTAGTTAATATGATTGAAATTTGCTCCTCAAAAACTCGCTAGTCTTCCGCAAATTCTTCACTGAGTTACGATCACTCATTCTAGTGGAATTGCATCCCACCATCAACAATGATCGTCTGTCCAGTAATGTAATTTGAATCAGGGCCAGCTAAGAAGCCAACAGCATTGGCAACATCTTCTGGTTCAGAGAGCCGTTTTAAAGCAATGTTCTTAGCAAATGTCTGCATTCCCCATTCATCACTCTTACCAGCATTCTTTCCTACTTGGTGGGCAATATCAAACATCATTGGTGTCTTAACAATTCCTGGAGCGTATGCGTTAACAGTAATGCCTTCATCAGCCAAATCACGAGCGGCTACTTGGGTAATTCCCCGAATAGCGAACTTAGTACCAGAATAAAGTGCTAAGTTTGGATTACCGACAACCCCAGCTTGTGAGGTGGCATTGATGATCTTTCCACCGTGACCTAACTTATTAAATGCTTGGTGTGCAGCTTGGATTCCCCAAAGAACACCCCCAACATTTACTCCATAAACCTTTTCGAATTGTTCAGGAGTAATTGTATCAATTGGCGTAGTTGGACCAAGGCCAGCATTATTAACAACTACATTTAAATCACCAAAATGATCAACAGTCTTCTTAACCGCAGCGAATACAGCATCACGATCAGAAACATCCGCAACGATTGGTAAAGCTTCACCACCCTTTTCTTCCAGTTCCTTAGCAGTTTCCTGTAGTTTATTTTCTTCAAGGGCAACTAAAGCAACGGAAAAGCCATCGTTAACTAACCGTTCTGCAATTGCCTTACCAATACCTTGACTACCACCAGTAACTAAAGCAACACGTTTTGCCATAATTTAGCCTCCTTATATTAGTAAGCGGTTACAACAACTATATTATACGTCTTTTAAATTAAAGATAAAAGAAATACGATTGTGTATGTGTATAAAAAAAGAAGTTGGACAAAAATCCAACTTCTTTTTTGGAAGCGATAAATCGAATATTAACGCTTACTAAATTGAGCAGCCTTACGAGCCTTCTTAAGACCTGGCTTACGACGTTCCTTCATACGAGGGTCACGAGTCAAGAGACCGGCCTTCTTCAAAGCGTCACGGAAGTCAGGGTCAACTGCGAGTAATGCACGGGCGATACCGTGACGTACTGCACCAGCTTGACCAGAGAAACCACCACCATTAACGTTAGCTAAAACATCGTATTGACCGTCAGTCTTAGTAACGTTAAATGGTTGGTTAACAATAGCACGTAAGTTGGCAAATGGAATGTAGTCTTCAATTGCCTTGCCGTTCATTGTAATCTTACCAGAACCTGGTACTAAGCGAACACGCGCAGTAGCGTCTTTACGCCGACCAGTACCACTGTATTGAACTTGTTGAGCCAATTCCATTCCCTCCTTAAATTAAGTTAGTAATATCGAGTGCTTCAAGCTTTTGTGCTGCATGACTGTGATCTTCACCAGCGTATACATGAAGCTTTAAGCCCATCTTACGACCAAGAGAGTTGTGTGGAAGCATACCCTTGATTGAGTGTTCCAATAACTTCTCAGGTTCCTTAGCACGGAAGTCACCAGCAGTCCGTTGCTTCAAACCACCAGCGTAGTCTGAGTGACGGTAGTAAATCTTGTCAGTAGCTTTCTTACCAGTTAACTTAACTTGCGCAGCGTTGATAACAATAACATTGTCACCAGTATCAACGTGTGGAGTGTATGTTGGCTTGTTCTTACCACGCAAAATTGATGCGACGACAGCAGAAAGACGACCCATTGGGACATCCTTTGCATCGACAACGTACCACTTGCGATCAACTTCACCAGGTTTTGCGATGTATGTCGTTCTCACGATTAAGTCCTCCAATTTTGTTTTTCTTTTACATATAATAGTGTACCGAGTTATTAGATGGAAAAGAAATACCAAGTGCTAGTATACCTTGTTACAACCACTTCGTCAATCACTTTCCCGATCATTCCCGTAATCTACTGAAACTAAATATAGGCCGCTTGCGGGAGCAGTCATCCGAGCTTGTGTCCGATCTTTAGCTGCTAATACACGTTTAACATCATCAACAGGTCGTTGCTTACTGCCTATTTCTAAAAGGAAAGCCACCATAATGCGAATTTGATTATAGAGAAAACCATTCCCAGTAAAATCAAAAACAACCTCATTTCGCAGTTCATCTCGTTTAATATCTATTTTATAAACAGTTCGGACGTTGCTTTTAGCTTGACTCCCTGAGGCTACAAAACTAGTAAAATCATGCTCGCCAATAAAGTCTTTAGCGGCTTTTCGCATTAACGTTAAATCCAATGGATATTTAAAATGTGCTGTATAGTTTCGCTTAAAGGGATTAACAAATTCTCCTTGATCCACTCGGTAACGGTAAGTTTTATTATGCGCACTATACCGGGCATGAAAATCGTTATCTACTAATTCTGCTTTTTTTATCAGAATATCAAGCGGCAAAATACTATTTAATGCCTTGCGCATTGATTCATTACTCAGGCGGTATGGAATATCAAAATGCGCAACCTGATTTAAGGCATGAACCCCAGCATCAGTTCTCCCTGATCCAATTACTGGAATTTCAGGGATTGGATGCTTAGCAATCTTGTTAACCGCATTTTTTAAAACCTGCTCTACCGTTCTCTTATGCGGCTGAATTTGAAAGCCGGAAAAATTTGATCCATCGTAAGCAAATGTTATTTTGTAACGATACACAATAAAAACTCTCCTCGCTAAATTAAGTTTAAAATTTCAATTCCAACATCAGCCATAAGCATCAATAATAATGCAACGGTATCTCCTTTGTGCCAGGATAACTGACGATATTGAGTTCGTGGACGCTCTAATGAATATCCCCGCGCTTCCATTGCCGTTGCTAAGTCTTCCGAATGCTGAAACGAATTTACAAATAATGGGATGATAATTGGAATAAGGTGCTTTAGCCTCGTTATTAAGTTTCCTTGGTGGAAATCCATTCCCCGTGACCGCTGAGCATTCATAATTATCTTAATATCTGCCATAATTGTCGGAACAAATCTTAATGCAATTGATAACATCAGGGAAATCTTATCTACCGGAACTCTTAACCATTTTAACGGAAAAATTAACCAGGAAAATGCTCCAGCTAACTGCAGAGTTGGCGTGGTTACCGTGAGAATCGTGGATGCTGTAATAATTACCGTAAACCGATAAAAGATTAAAAATGCATTCTTTATTCCGTCACTTGTTATCGAAATCCAGCCATAATGCCAATACATCTGACCGCCGCTACTGAATAGGACCTGTAGACAAACAGTTATTAGGATCACAATTAAAAATGGCTTTATCCCTGTCCAATACATCCGAAGAGGAACCCGGCTTATAATCAGCGTAATTAGCAAAACAAATGATATCCAAATCGCTGGCCATAAATGATTAGCAAAAAAAACACTGATAACATACCAAATACAAAGAATTAATTTAGTCCGGGCATCTAAACGATGAATTGGTGAATTTAGCGGAACATAGCTTCCAAAGACAACCATGTTACCCATTTGCCATTCCCCCATTCTTTAATCGTTCAATCAGGTTTGCAGACAGTTCATCCAATGATAGAGGCAATCCGCTCAAACCAATTTCCCGGGAAATTTGAATGCTTTTAGGAGCCAACAAGTCACTCTTCTTTAACAATTGCTGACTACTAAAAAATTCTTGTGGACTACCATCAAACGTAATCTGCCCATCGTGAAGTGCAACAATTTGGGTTACTAATGATGTAACCATTTCTAAGTAATGAGTAATCATAATAATGGTAACTCCACGTTGGTTTAATTCTTTAATAATGTTGAGTAACCGTTGAACAGCCAAGGAATCAAGGCCAACTGCGGGTTCATCTAAAATTAAAACTTCAGGATTCATTGCCAGTACTCCAGCAATTGCAACTCGTCGTTTTTGTCCACCAGATAGTGAAAAAGGAGATTGTTTAAGAATCGTCGGTGATAATTGAACGGTTTCTAACGCCTTCATAATTGACTTATTTATTTTTTTCTGAGGCCAACCAAGATTCTGTGGCCCAAACGCTAAATCATCACGAACAGTTTGCGCAAATAGTTGGCGCTCAGGAAATTGAAAAACAAAACCAATTTTTTGGCGAAATAGCTCCTGTTCTCTTTTGGATGTTTGATTATTAATTAACCGTCCATTGACGACTACCTGTCCTGATGTTGGAAGAGTCAAGGCATCAATTAAGTTGACCAGAGTTGATTTACCACTGCCAGTTTGGCCAACCAACACAGTAAATGCTCCATCCGCAATCTTTAAATTAATATTACGCAGTGCTTGATGAGCGAGAGGCGTCGTTGGCTGGTAAATAAAGTTAACATTCCTTAATTCAATTTTTGCTTTAACCATCGAACCATTTCCCCCGTTGTTATGTATTCTTGAGGAGCCTTTATTCCTGCATGGATTAACTCCTCTCTAATTTGCTCACCAGCTGCTGGTGTCAGTTGAAGCTTTCTTAATAATTGATGATTTGATAAAACCTTTTTAGTAACATCATTTGCTACTACTTTACCTTGATCAAGGATCAAAATATGATCAGCCAGTTCTGCTTCATTAAGATCGTGAGTAATCATGATGATTGTATACCCCCCATCATGATGAAGAGTTTCTAGTAGCTTCATAATTGATTCTCTTCCCACTGGATCAAGCATGCTAGTAGCCTCATCAAAGATAATTATTTTAGGCTTTACTGCTAACACTCCCGCAATAGCAATTCGTTGTTTTTGACCACCAGAAAGATCAGCAATTAAACTATCTTCATAATCAATCATTCCAACACTCTTTAAAGCTTGCTTAATGATCGTCGGCATTTCTTCCGGAGCAACATTATAATTTTCTAAACCGAAAGCAACATCTTCAGCAACCGTTGAGCCAACAAATTGATTTTCTGGATTTTGGAAAACCATTCCCACCAGCTTATGAACTGTTTCTAAATGCTGTTCATTTACCTCTAAATCATCAATCAGAATTTTCCCTTTATTTGGCTGAAGGAGCCCATTAAGAAGGCGAACAATCGTACTCTTCCCACTTCCATTATGTCCAACAACCGCGATCCACTTATTTACTGGCAAGACAAAAGATTGATTATCTATTAGCACCTTATCAGAATCAGGATATTTAAATGTGACATGGTTAAATTTAATCTCTTGCATCTTTTTTATCCTTTACATTAATACCTTTTATTTTAACAGAGAAAGTAAAAGAATTTAAAAATAAAAAATCACTTACCAGAGAAGTGCACGGTTAATCCGCATTCAAGCTAGACTAGGGAATAATCCCACCATCATAACACTCTATACTTCAATGATAGTGATTCTTTATTACGTATTAATAAACTCTGATTAACGAAATGTTAGTCAACGAATTCTAAGATAACCATCTTAGCACCGTCACCACGACGAGGCATAGTCTTCAAAATCCGTGTGTAACCACCATTACGTTCAGCATACTTAGGTGCTAATTCTTCAAATAAGTTTTGAAGAGCAGATTGAATACGGATGTTGTCGCCATCTTCCTTAACATCAGCAACGACATTCCGAACAAAAGCAGCTGCCTTACGACGTGAAGCTAAATCGCCACGCTTTGCAAGGGTAATCATTTGATCAGCAGTCTTACGAACTTCCTTAGCACGAGCTTCGGTAGTAGTAATCCGACCATTAACAATTAAATCAGTAGTTAAATCACGTAATAAAGCCTTACGTTGTGAACTTGTACGTCCTAATTTACGGTAACTCATGAAGTTGTCCCTCCTTTTCCATTGGTTTGATTAATTAATCATCTTGACGGAATGAAACGCCGAGATCGTTTAATTTCAACTTAATTTCTTCAAGTGACTTTTGGCCTAAGTTCCGTACCTTCATCATGTCAGCTTCGGTCCGATCAGTCAATTCCTTAACGGTATTGATACCCGCACGCTTGAGACAGTTGTATGAACGAACTGATAGATCAAGTTCTTCAATTGTCATTTCAAGCATCTTTTCTTTATGGGTTTCTTCCTTTTCGACCATCACTTGTGCATTTTGAGCCTCTTCAGTAAGGTTAACAAACATTGCCAAGTGTTCGGTTAAAATTTTAGCACCCAAGCTAACAGCTTCAGTCGGTGTTAATGAACCATCAGTCCAAACATCTAAGGTTAGCTTATCGTAATCATTACGTTGACCAACCCGAGCATTTTCAACTGTGTAGTTAACACGTTCAATCGGGGTATAAATGGAGTCAATTGGCAATACACCAATTGCGAGATCATCCATTCGAGCTTTGTTATCATTTGCAGAAAAGTAACCACGACCCTTGTCAGCAGTCATCTTAATGTGCAGTTCGGCACCATCTGCAACGGTAGCAATGTACAAGTCAGGGTTAAGAACCTCAACTTCACCATCGCCTTGAATATCACCGGCGGTAACTTCAGCAGGACCTTTAACATCAATCTCAAGATCCTTTTGTTCTTCTGAATCCAGTTTTAGAGAAACTTTCTTCAGGTTCAAAATGATTTGAGTTACATCTTCAGTAACACCTTCAACAGTACTGAATTCATGTAAAACACCATCAATTTGAATACTAGTGATGGCAGCACCAGGTAATGATGCCAGTAAAACTCGTCTTAATGAATTACCAAGTGTAGTTCCATAACCACGTTCGAGCGGTTCAACAACGAACTTACCGTAGCTATCAGTTTCTTCAACCTTGTGAATGTTTGGCTTTTCAAATTCGATCATTCTATCTCTGTACCCCTTTCAAACGCAGTTCGTATTTTAGACTAAAAGGCCATTGATGGATTCGTAACTCCAGCAATGTCAATTAAACACGACGACGCTTTGGAGGACGAGAACCATTATGAGGAACTGGAGTCACATCACGAATAGCAGTGACTTCCAAACCAGTTGCTTGAAGAGCACGGATAGCTGATTCACGACCAGAACCTGGACCCTTAACTTCAACTTCAACGGTCTTCATGCCATGTTCCATAGCTTGCTTAGCAGCAGCTTCTGAAGCCATTTGAGCAGCGAAAGGAGTTGACTTCCGTGAACCCTTAAAGCCCAATACACCAGCTGATGACCAAGCAACAGCGTTACCTTGAACATCAGTAATCATGATCAAAGTGTTGTTAAATGTTGAGTGAATGTGAGCAACACCGGTTTCAACATTCTTTTTTGCACGACGCTTACGCGTACCTTTTTTGGTTGCCATATTAAGTACTAACCTCCTTTATATTAAAATAGATTACTTCTTCTTGTTAGCAATAGTAACTGCCTTACCCTTACGAGTACGTGCATTGTTCTTAGTGTGTTGACCACGAACTGGTAAACCACGACGGTGACGCATTCCACGGTATGAACCAATTTCTTGGAGCCGCTTAATGTTCAAAGTAACTTCACGACGTAAGTCACCTTCTACTTGGTATTGGTCAACTTGAGTACGGATTTGTTCTTCTTGTTCAGGAGTTAAATCACGAACACGAATATCTTCAGAAACACCAGCGTCCTTCAAAATCTTTTGAGCACGTGTGTTACCAATTCCGTAAATGTATGTTAAGCCGATTACGATTCGCTTGTCACGAGGTAAATCGACACCTGCGATACGAGCCATTTATTTACACCTCCATCCTTATTTAAATAAATTACTTACCTTGACGTTGCTTGTGCTTTGGATTAGCAGAGCAAATAACCATAACACGTCCGTGACGCTTTACGATCTTGCAGTGTTCGCACATCCGCTTGACTGATGGTCTTACTTTCATTTTATTAATCCTCCTAGAGAGTTACTGTTTAATTACTACTTAAACCGGAAGGTAATCCGACCCTTGGTCAAATCATATGGTGACATTTCAACCTTAACACGGTCACCAGGTAAAATCTTAATGTAATGCATCCGGATCTTACCAGAAACGTGTGCTAAAATTTCAGCACCATTTTCCAATTCAACTTTAAACATCGCATTAGGTAAGGTTTCAGTAATCTTACCTTCAACTTCAATCACATCGGCTTTTGCCACAATTGGTTCCTCCTTGCATAACCAAGAAATGACGTAAAAACGGTGGAAAACGACATCATTTCCCACTGTAAGCTATATAAACCTTACAAAGTTTAGCATAACTATGTAAACTTCGCAAGGTTTAACAGCTTAAAGGTTATCTAATACCCTTTTAACATCTTCATAAACCTTGTCAATGTCTTGTTGACCATCGATTGTGTACAAAACACCTTTCTTTTGGTAGTAGTCTACCAGTGGTGTATTTAACTTGATGTTAACATCTAACCGATTCTTTACGGTTTCAGGTTTATCATCATCACGTTGATAAAAATCATGATGACCACAAACATCACAAGTACCTTCAACCTTAGGTGGGTTGTATACTCGGTGATAAGTTGCACCACAATTACGACAGATAAATCGACCACTTAGTCGTTCTACCAATACATCTGGTTCGACGTGAATATTGATAACCGCATCTAGTTGTCGATTACTTTCAGCCAACATCTTATCCAATGCTGCTGCTTGGTTAAGATTACGTGGGAAGCCATCTAACATGAAGCCTTTTGCCGTATCATCTTTCGAAAGACGTTCCTTAACAATACCATTGGTAACTTCATCAGGAACAAGTTCTCCCTTATCGATGTACTTCTTTGCCTCAATTCCCATTGGCGTTTCATTCTTAATTGCTGCCCGGAAAATATCTCCGGTAGAAATGTGAGGAATATCAAAATCCTCAACAATCTTTTGAGCTTGTGTACCTTTACCGGCACCAGGCAAACCCATTAAAACAAGATTCATTGTCATTATACCTCTCCTCCTTCTGGTCTTGGTCCACGAATAAATCCAATATATTCACGTTTCATTGTCAAACCAGTTAATTGACGGACAACGTCAAGAGCAATTTGAACAATAATCAGTAAACTAGTACCACCTAATCCAATTGATTGACTTAGGTTCCATACATTGCTGGCTACTAATGGAATTAATGAAATCAATCCCAAGAAAAGTGAACCAACAGTACTTAATCGCATTAATAATGCTGAAATATATTGCTGAGTACCCTTTCCAGGACGAACTCCTGAAATATAACTCCCTTGTTTTTGCAAGTTTTCCGCAAGCTTTTCTGGATTGACTTGAACAAAGGCATAGAAGAAGGTAAATACAACAATTAAGAAAATATATAATGTAATTCCTGGTCCAGACTGCATGTTAAATATTGTAGATAACACTTGGTACCAGGTATCTCCACCATGATTTTGTTGGAATGCCATTAAGATTGTTTGCGGTGTAGAAATGAATGAACCAGCAAAAATAACCGGAATAACACCAGAAACGTTAATCTTTAATGGTAAGTAACTACTAGCAGGTGAAGTGGTAGTCCGTCGAGTATACTGAATTGGTAAGCGTCGTTCAGCCTGTTGTACCCAAGTAACAAAAGCAACAATGATAATCAATGCAATTATTACTAAGGCAACAAAACCGATTCCCATCCAAAGTGCCGATCCAGATTCACCAGCAATTTGGTCTTGCCATAGTTGGTAAATACCACCTGGCATCTGAGCAACAATACCAGCGAAGATTAGCATGGAAACCCCATTTCCTAATCCTCGCTCAGTAATCATATCACCCATCCAAGTTGCAAACATTGTCCCTGCAGTTAGAATTAATCCAATTGTCAAGTATGTTGTAACATTTGGATGATTGACAAGCTTTATCGAGCTTAAAGCATTAAAACCTGCTGTAATCCCGATTGACTGAATAAATCCGAGAACAATTGTCAGCCATCGGGTTGCTTGATTCAACTTTCGCCGACCAACTTCACCTTGTTTACTCCATTCAACAAATCGTGGAACAATATCCATTTGTAGTAATTGAACAACAATTTGTGCAGTGATGTATGGAGAAACACCCATCGCAAATAGTGAGTAATTTTCTAGTCCACCACCACTAAAGGTATTAAGGATTGAAGCCAATCCAGTCGATGAAATTTCCTGCAAAGCAGCAGCATTAACACCAGGAACTGTGATCGCCGCCCCAATCCGGTAAACAATTAATACAAATAATGTAAAGAATATTTTTTTACGAATATCCTTAACCTTAAATGCATTTTTGACGGCTGTAAACAATTACATCACCTCAGTTTTACCGCCAACAGCTTCGATAGCTGACACTGCTGAAGCAGAAAACTTATTAGCCTTAACAGTTAACTTCTTAGTAAGCTTACCGTTACCAAGAACCTTAACACCGCTCTTCAAGTTCTTAACAATGCCGCTTTCCATCAATAATTGTGGAGTAACTTCAGTACCATCTTCAAACCGATCTAAAGTACTTAAGTTAACAATAGCATATTCCTTACGGTTAATATTAGTGAAACCACGCTTTGGAATTTGCCGGTAGAGTGGCATTTGACCCCCTTCAAAGCCTAAACGTGTCTTACCATGAGCCTTTTGACCCTTAGTACCACGTCCAGAAGTAAAACCATGACCTGATGAAAGGCCACGACCCTTACGAAGACGCTTTGAACGAGAACCTGCAGCAGGTTTTAATTCGTTTAACTTCATTTAGTAGGCACCTCCTTATTATTTAGTTGTAATTACTTAACTTCTTCAATAGAAACTAAGTGAGCAATCTTAAAGATTTGGCCACGTGTTGCAGCGTTATCTGGTAAGATAACAGAACTGTTAATCTTACCAAGACCCAAAGCCTTAACAGTCCGGCGTTGAGTTGGCTGACGGTGGGCAACACTGTGGATTAAAGTAACTTTAACTTGAGCCATAATTAGTGCCCTCCTTATTCTGCTAAGTGGTCTACAGAAACGCCACGAAGTTTAGCAACTTCTTCAGCGCTCTTTAATTGCTTCAAACCTTCGAATGTTGCACGAACAACGTTAACAGGAGTGTTTGAACCAAGACGCTTTGAAGTAACATCGGCTACACCAGCAAGGTCCATAACGTTACGAACCGCACCACCGGCAGCAACCCCGGAACCTTCAACGGCTGGCTTCAACATAATCTTTCCACCACCGTATGTACCGATAACTTCGTGTGGAATAGTAGTACCAACGATAGGAACAGTGATCAGGTTCTTTTCAGCAGCAGCTTGAGCCTTACGAATAGCTTCAGGAACTTCTTGAGCCTTACCAGTACCAAAACCAACATGGCCCTTACGATCGCCGACAATTACTAAAGCGGCAAAACGCATCCGACGACCACCCTTAACAACCTTGGTAATCCGGTTGATGGCAACAACTTGATCGTCTAAGTCCAACTTTGCTGGATCAATGAATTCTGATGATGTCATTGCAGGTTATTCCTCCTTTTCCTTAGAATTTAAGTCCGTTTTCACGAGCAGCTTCAGCTAATGCTTGAACACGACCATGGTAAAGGTATCCACCACGATCAAAAACAACATTAGTGATGTTCTTTGCAGCAGCACGCTTGGCAATTAATTCACCAACACCACTAGCTTGTTCAGTCTTGCTCTTTCCACTAACTTCACTGTCAATTGTGGAGGCACTTGCGAGCGTCACACCCTTTACGTCATCAATTAATTGAGCGTAAATGTTTTTGTTTGAACGGTAAACACTTAAGCGTGGGCGCTCCGCAGTACCAGAAATCTTACCGCGAACGCGCATATGACGACGTTGACGGATCTTATTCTTATCTGGTTTAGAAATCACAACAGTCACCTCTTAATATAAAATATAGTTTAATTTGTCGATAATAACTAATTAGTAACCAAATATTACTTACCAGTCTTACCTTCCTTACGAATAATGTGTTCGTTTTCGTAACGAATACCCTTACCCTTGTATGGTTCAGGTGAACGAACGGCACGAACTAAAGCAGCAAAATCACCAAGGTGTTGCTTGTTGATTGAGCTTAATTCAATAGTAGTGTTGTCAGGAACCTTAATATCAACATCTTCAGGCTTGTCCATTTCAACTGGTTGTGAGTAACCAACAGTCAAAATAAGCTTGTTACCCTTAAATTGAGCACGGTAACCAACACCGACAAGCTTCAAGGTCTTACTAAATCCATTAACAACACCTTCAACCATGTTGTTGACGTTTGCACGGGTTGTTCCGTGAACCATCTTAACTTGGTTGCTATCTTCATCACGATCAAATTTTACAACGTTGCCTTCAACGCTCATCTTGATCAATGGTGAAATTTCGCGACTTAAAGTACCCTTAGGACCCTTTACAGTCACAACATTACCTTGTTGAGAAATTTCTACACCTTCTGGTAGATCAATTTCCTTGTAACCAATACGACTCATGCTTGCACCTCCTAACTTAATTTAATTAATTACCAAATGTAGGCGATAACTTCGCCACCAATTTTCTTGGCGCGAGCAACCTTGTCAGTCACAACACCCTCAGATGTTGAGATAATGGCAATCCCTAATCCGTTGAGAACCTTTGGCACTGCGTCAGCCTTAACGTATGTACGAAGACCAGGCTTAGAAATCCGCTTTAATCCGGAAATAACCCGTTGACCATCGTTACCATACTTTAAGAAGACACGAATGATGCCTTGCTTGTTATCGTCAACGTATTCAACATCGCGAATGAAACCTTCATTCTTTAAGATTTCGGCGATGTCCTTCTTCATCTTTGATGCAGGTGCTTCTACTGATTCGTGTTGAGCCATATTAGCGTTACGAATACGAGTTAAGAAATCTGCGATTGGATCACTCATAGACATCGATGTTTTCCTCCTTTGTCGGTGATTTGTTTACCAGCTAGCCTTCTTTAAACCAGGAATTTGTCCCTTGTGGGCAAGTTCTCGTAAGCAAAGCCGGCATAAGTGGAATTTACGGTAAACTGAGTGCGGACGTCCACAACGTGCACAACGTGTGTATTCACGACTTGAGAACTTAGCTGGACGGTTGCACTTAGCAATCATTGATTTTTTAGCCAATTTGTGGAACCTCCTTTATTTAGCGAACGGCATACCAAGTTGAGCCAATAATTCGTGTGATTCTTCATCAGTTTGTGCAGTTGTAACAATAACAACATCCAAACCACGAACACGGTTAACCTTATCAAAATCAATTTCAGGGAAGATTAATTGTTCACGAATACCTAAGGTGTAGTTACCACGGCCATCAAATGACTTGTTGCTTACACCATGGAAATCACGAACACGAGGTAATGAAACATTAATCAACTTATCCAAGAAATCATACATGCGTTCACCACGTAAAGTGACCTTGGCACCAATTGACATTCCTTCACGAAGACGGAAGCCGGCGATTGACTTCTTAGCCTTAGTAATTAAAGGCTTTTGTCCAGAAATCAATCCCAATTCTTCAACGGCTTCATCAAGGTTCTTTGAGTTGGTAGTAGCGTCACCAACACCCATGTTTAAGACAATCTTGTCAATCTTAGGTGCTTGCATGATTGATGAATAGTTAAACTTTTCAATCAATGCTGGACGGATTTCACTTTCGTACTTAGCTTTCAAACGATTTTCCATTGGAAGTTATTCCTCCTTTCGTAATTAATTTTAGTCGATAGTCTTGCCAGATTTCTTGGCAAAACGAACCTTCTTACCATCAACGAACTTGAAACCAACACGGGTTGGTTCGTTAGTAGAAGGATCAATCAGCATAACATTTGAAGCACTGATAGCAGCTTCAGTATCAATAACTCCACCATTAGGGTTTGAGTTACTTGGCTTTTGGTGTTTCTTAACCATGTTAATGCCTTCAACGATCACACGGTTTGCAGAAGCAATGGTCTTTTTAACAGTACCTTCCTTGCCCTTGTCCTTACCGGCGATAACGCGAACTTTGTCACCTGTTTTAATGAACATGTTGATAGTGCACCTCCTTATTTTTGGGTAAATCTTACAGAACTTCTGGAGCTAATGAAACGATCTTCATGAAGTCATCTCCACGAAGTTCACGAGCAATTGGGCCAAAAATACGGGTACCCTTAGGGCTCTTATCGTTGTTAATCAAAACAGCAGCGTTTTCATCAAACTTGATGTATGAACCATCCTTACGGTGTAGACCTTGCTTAGTCCGTACTACAACAGCCTTAACAACGTCACCCTTTTTGACAACGCCACCTGGTGTTGCCTGTTTTACAGTAGCAACAATAATATCACCAATATTACCTGTTTTTACTCGGGAACCACCTAAGATCTTGATTACCAAGATTTCGCGGGCACCGGAGTTATCAGCGACCTTCAACCGACTTTCTTGTTGAATCACGGTTAATGTCCTCCTTCCATCTTTGAATAAGAATTAGAATACGAAATTTAGAGTTATCTGCTAATTAAAGGGTAGCAGCCTTTTCGACAATCTTTACAAGACGGAAACGCTTCTTTGCAGATAATGGACGTGTTTCCATGATTTGTACAGTGTCGCCAGTCTTAGCTTCGTTGTTTTCGTCATGTGCGTAGTACTTCTTAGAATACTTAACACGCTTGCCGTAAATTGGGGCACTCTTGTAAGTATCAATCACAACAGTGATAGTCTTATCCATTTTATCGGAAACAACGCGGCCTTGATAAACCTTACGTGCATTACGTTCTTCACTCATGCGCTAATCCTCCTTTTCGTATTCTTTATTTATTTAATTCTTGTTGACGAAGAACTGTCTTAACCCGGGCAATGTCTTTGCGTACTTGCTTAAGACTTGCAGTGTTTTCCAATTGGCCGGTTGCTAATTGGAAACGTAAGTTAAATAATTGCTCCTTCAGTTCCTTTTCACGGTCAAGTAGCTTCTCAGTGGTTAATCCATTCAGTTCTTGTACGTAATCTTTACTTTTCATTAGATTGTCCACCTACTTCCTCACGTTTTACGATCTTAGTGCGAACTGGCAACTTGTGACCGGCAAGACGTAAAGCTTCACGAGCAGTTTCTTCAGATACACCTGCTACTTCGAACATTACCTTGCCACGCTTAACTGGGGCAACCCATCCTTCTGGGGCACCCTTACCATTACCCATCCGGACACCAACACCTTTGCTAGTGTAGGAAAGTTGAGGGAAGATCTTAATCCAAACCTTACCACCACGCTTCATGTAACGGGTAATAGCGATACGAGCAGCTTCAATTTGACGGTTACTAATCCAGTGGGAATCCAATGCTTGTAAACCAAACTCACCGAATGAAACAGTCTTACCACCCTTGGCTTCACCACGCATGTGGCCACGTTGAACCTTACGGTGCTTAACTCGCTTAGGTACTAGCATGTTTACTTCCCTCCTTCTTCATCGTTGTTCTTCTTGGTTGGCAAAACTTCACCACGGTAAATCCAAGTCTTTACACCAAGAACACCGTATGTAGTATTTGCTTCATCCCAAGAGTAATCAATGTCGGCACGCAAAGTGTGCAAAGGAACAGTTCCGTCTGAGTATGATTCAACCCGTGACATATCTGCACCATTCAACCGACCAGCAACTTGAGTTTTAATACCCTTAGCACCGGCACGCATTGCACGTTGCATAGCACCACGCATTGCACGACGGAATGCGATACGTGCTTCCAATTGACGAGCGATGCTTTCACCAACAAGGTGAGCATCCAAGTCTGGCTTCTTAATTTCCACAATGTTAATGTGGACACGCTTACCAGTTAACTTGTTTAATTCCTTACGAAGTGCTTCAACTTCTGAACCACCCTTACCAATAACCATACCAGGCTTGGCAGTATGAATTGAAACGTTTACGCGGTTAGCAGCACGTTCAATTTCAACGGTTGATACTGAGGCATCAGCAAGTCGCTTTTCAATGTACTTACGGATCCGAAGGTCTTCGTTTAAGTAGTTTGCAAAATCTTTTTCTGCATACCACTTAGCAGTCCAGTCGCGAATGACCCCAACACGAAAACCATTAGGATTGATCTTTTGACCCACTATTCATTCCTCCTATCGTTCTGTAACAACCACTGTAATATGACTAGTCCGCTTGTTAATTGGTGAAGCGGAGCCCTTAGCACGTGGACGGAACCGCTTAAGGGTTGGTCCTTCGTTTGCGAATGCTTCGCTAACAACAAGTGAAGCACGATCTAAGTCAAAATTGTTTTCAGCGTTTGCAACAGCAGAATTTAATACTTTTTCAACATCTGAAGCGGCACCACGAGGAGTGAACTTCAGAATAGCAAATGCTTCAGCAACGCTTTTACCGCGAATTGCGTCTAAAACAAGACGAACCTTACGTGCAGAAACACGAACCATCTTAGCAGTTGCCTTAGCGGATGTAATGTTTTCAGCCATGTCTATTGTTCACCCTCCTTACTTAGTTGCCTTGTCATCAGTAGCGTGACCATGGAAAGTCCGTGTTGGAACAAATTCACCAAGTTTATGACCAACCATATCTTCTTGTACGTAAACTGGCACGTGCTTACGACCATCATATACAGCAAAAGTATAACCGATAAAACTTGGGAAAATTGTTGAACGACGTGACCATGTCTTGATGACAGTCTTCTTATCAGAACCTTCTTGTTCCTTAACCTTCTTTAATAGAGAAGCGTCAGCGAAAGGTCCCTTCTTCAAACTACGACCCATTTAGTGTACCTCCTCTCGGGTATTTAAGCGATATTTAATCTTAACGAGTGTGTGGACCGCGCTTCCGACCACGAACAATAAACTTGTTTGAACGAGCTTTGTGTGAACGGGTCTTCTTACCAGCAGTCTTCTTACCCCATGGAGATAGAGGAGATGGTAAACCAACAGGTTGCTTACCTTCACCACCACCATGTGGGTGATCATTAGGGTTCATAACAGAACCACGAACATGTGGACGTTGACCAGCGTAACGAGTACGACCAGCTTTACCCTTAATCAGCAATGCATGTTCATCATTACCAACAGTACCGATAGTAGCACGGCAAGTTGCAAGAACCATCCGAACTTCACCAGATGATAAACGAACAAGTACATATTTTTCTTCCTTACCAAGTAATTGAGCAGAAGCACCAGCTGAACGAGCTAATTGACCACCCTTGCCTGGCTTTAATTCAATGTTGTGAATAACTGTACCAACTGGAATGTTCTTTAATGGAAGAGCATTACCAACCTTGATATCAGCATCTGGACCAGATTGAACAGTCATGCCAACCTTAAGACCCTTTGGAGCCAAGATGTATGACTTAGTACCATCAGCATAACCAAGTAAAGCAATGTTTGCAGTCCGGTTTGGATCATATTCAATTGCCTTTACGGTTGCAGGTACATTATCCTTAATCCGCTTGAAGTCAATGATACGGTATTGACGCTTTACACCACCACCACGGTGACGAACAGTAATATGACCGTAACTGTTACGACCAGCCTTGTGCTTCAAAGGAGCCAATAATGACTTTTCTGGAGCTGACTTTGTAATTTCTGCAAAGTCATAACCGTTCATATTACGGCGACCGTTAGTAGTAGGTTTGTACTTACGAATTCCCACTATGTTTTCCTCCTTTTTCTAATGATTAGTTTTCGCTGTCATTAAACAGCTTGATTTCATTTGAGTCGGCAGATAAAGTAACAATAGCCTTACGACGACGCTTAGTGTAACCAACGTAACGGCCTTGACGCTTCTTCTTACCCTTTAAGTTCATGATGTTTACCCTAACAACCTTAACACCAAAGATTTCTTCAACAGCATTCTTTACTTGTGTCTTAGTTGCTCGTAAATCAACATCGAATGTGTAACGCTTGTCGTCCATACCGGCCATTGAAGCTTCGGTAACTACTGGACGTAAGATAACTTCGCGTGCTTCCATTATGCGAGCACCTCCTCTACTTGAGAAAGAGCTGACTTAGTGATGACAATCTTTTGACTGTCAACAACACTTAAGATGTTAACACCAGCTGGTGTAACAACTGTGGCATTTGCCAAGTTGCGAGCAGACAAAGCAGCGTTCTTGTCATCATCAGTAACAACAACCAGTACCTTTTCGGCAACCTTAAGGTTATCCATAACTCCTGCAAATTCCTTAGTCTTTGGTGCATCAAAGTTCAATGCATCAACAACAACTAAAGCATTGTCGAGAACCTTTTGAGAAAGGGCAGACTTAATAGCAAGTTGACGAACCTTGCGGGGAAGGCTGTACTTGTAAGAACGTGGAGTTGGGCCGAAGACAATACCACCACCACGGAATTGTGGTGAACGGATTGAACCTTGACGAGCACGACCAGTACCCTTTTGACGCCATGGCTTCTTACCACCACCGCTAACAGCTGAACGGTTCTTTACGGCATGAGTACCTTGACGCATTGAAGCGCGTTGACGAAGAATGGCTTCAAACTCAGCATTTTCATTTGGTTCAACACCGAAAATATCAGCATTCAAATCGATAGTACCGTTTTGGCTACCATCTTGCTTGTACAAATTAACGCTAGTCATTATTAACTTCCTCCTTTCTTAATTATTTGTTATGTTGCTTGCTCAGGCTCTTCTTAGTGTTAGCCTTCACAGAATTCTTAATAGTAACGTATGACTTGTTAGCACCAGGAACGTTACCCTTAATTAAAAGAACATTGTTATCAAGATCAACCTTAACCACTTCAAGGTGTTGCATAGTGACAGTCTTGCCACCCATACGACCTGGCAACTTCATTCCCTTGAAGACACGGTTAATAATTGGTCCTAATGAACCTGGACGACGGTGATAACGAGAACCGTGTGACATTGGTCCACGTGATTGGTTGTCCTTGTGAATGTTACCTTGGTAACCATGACCCTTTGTAACACCCGTAACGTCGACAGTTTCACCTTCATTGAAGACATCAGCCTTAACTTCGTCTCCAACCTTGATGTCATCCCCTAATTCAGCGTCACGGATTTCACCGATGAAGCGCTTAGGGGTCGTGTTTGCTTTTGCTGCATGACCTTGTTCAGGCTTGTTACTCAAGATTTCACGCTTGTCATCAAAACCAAGTTGAACGGCATTATAACCATCGTTTTCAACAGTCTTGATTTGCATAACAACGTTTGGTGTTACGTCAATAACAGTAACTGGTACCAATTCACCGTTGTCAGTAAAAACTTGAGTCATCCCAACCTTTTTACCTAAGATTCCTTTGGCCATGAGTACACCTCCTAAAATAATTTAATTTAAAATATAATTACAACTTAATTTCGATATCAACACCACTTGGAAGATCGAGCTTCATAAGTGAATCAACAGTCTTTGGTGTTGGATCAACAATATCAATCAAACGCTTGTGAGTGCGCATTTCAAATTGTTCCCGAGACTTCTTAAACTTGTGTGGTGAACGAAGAACAGTGTAAATTGTCCGTTCAGTTGGTAACGGGATAGGACCTGAAATTTGAGCACCTGTACGCTTTGCAGTTTCAACAATCTTGTCTGCTGATTGATCAAGGATACGGTGTTCATAAGCCTTTAACCGAATACGAATCTTTTGTTTTGCCATTATATTCCCTCCTTCGTCAGATTTAAAATTTGACTAGCTCCGCGGAAATTACCGCCACATCCTGTGGCAAAGCGGCCGGGTGTGTCGCAACCTTCCGCATCATCGCTTCGCAGCTTAATTTCGTTGGGGGTATACAAAATATACCTCTTGAACTCAAGCACCTATCCATAATACTAAAGAATGATTGTTATATCAACCTTTTTGAGAAATTAATTTTACTTTTTTCTTTACAAGTTGATTGCAGCCGCGAAATTTTTCTGCAATATTTTTTAGTTTTGGTCGTGTTTGTACTAACAAATGCTAAAATATGATCATTGCACATTTATTTATCAAGGAGTTACTTATGGAGTTTTCGTTTAAGAAAAAAAACGTTACTAAATTATATCTCGAATACACGGTTCTCTTTCTATTCCTTGCTCTGTGTATTTTTGGGACATATTTAGTAACAGGTCATAGTATTATTTGGAGTAAGGACGCTCTGAATCAGCACCTTCCTCTTTTAGCCCAGTACCGGCAAGCAGTAGTTAACTTTCTCCATCATCCTGGAAAACTTAATTTTTGGTCCTGGCAATTTGGATTAGGATCAGATACTTTTCAAGTCTTTTCCTATTATAATATTGGAGATATTTTTTCCTATTTAGCCCTTCTCTTTCCTGCACGTGAAATCACTCGAGCTTACCAGTTTATTAGCGTTATTCGAATGTACTGTGCTGGCTTATCCTTCGTCTATTTTGCACAGCATTTCAAATTTAAGAATACTACCATTCTCGCAGGAACAACTGCTTATTTAGTAAATTCTTTCCTATTATATGCTTGTGTTGCCCAACCGTTCTTTACAACACCTTTTATTCTTTTTCCATTAATTGTGGTTCAAATTGAACGAATTTTACAAGGCGGTTCTGCATGGCCATTGACTGGGGCCTTTACGTGGATGCTCATTAGTAACTACTACCTGGCATTTATTCTCGGGATTGGTTCATTAATCTACCTCATTCTCCGCGTTACAACTAAGTACTTACGGGACCTTAATTACCTCCAAGTATTTATTAAATTAGCCTTTGCTACTATCACAAGTTTACTTTTGTCAGCCATTATGTGGATTCCGGAGCTGATTGCTGTTAGTCATTCAACTCGGCTTGGAGCACAATTTGCTAATGGCTTGAAGGTTTACCCACTATATTATTACCTTTTCTTACCGAAGCAGCTAATCAACGGTGATCAATGGTCCTTTATGTTTTGGAGCGCTCTAGGAATTGTCTCCATTGGTTTCATTGCCCTTGTCTACGCCTATATCCATGCTAAAAAGTACCCATTAATTACAATTAGCCTTGGTCTTGCCCTTATCATGCTCCTTATTCCTGCTGTTGGTGCAGCCTTTAACGGAATGATGGCTGCCTCGAATCGCTGGACACTCTTAATCTATCTTCCTTTAGCAATGGCAATTTGCCTATTGGTTGAAAATGCTACCTCACTCTCTCGCCATTCGCTAAAAATTATTTCCTCAGCAACGGGAATTTATGTAATGATCCTCCTTGTTACGTTTCTCTTTGAAAACGAAAATGATATTGTCATCCCCCTCCTTTTCCTCATAACCTCACTCCTCCTCCTCTGGCTAATTGACTTCCATCGGCTTAACCATCCCCAGCTTTGGCTTCTTGGAATTATCGTTCTTAATGCAGGTTTCAATGCGATCTACGCATCATTCCCGTTTAACGGCGATTTTAGTACTAAGATGCTTAACCGCGGACAATACCAACAAATGATGGCAATGCGTTATGGTGGCCTTGATAAAGGCTTAACTCGTACCCCTACTTACCGAGTATCCACAATTAGTCAAAATCAAATTATTGATGTTCCAACTATTGATAACGATCTTACTTCCGGACTTCATAATATTGATTCATATTATTCATTGCAAAACCAATATTTAGGTAATTTTAGTACAAGCTTGCAAAACAATCAGTACCAAGCAAACGTTCCCCTTCGTCAAGTTGATGATCGAACAGTACTCAATCACTTTTTGGGTGTTAAATACTTATTTGTCCAAAGCGATAGCGAAAATGCTACCAAGATTCCTGCTGGTTATTTTCTGGATCAATCATCTACACCCATTATTAATTACGATTCTGGTCAACCGAGCGATATCAAAGACAAAAAAGACTTTATTCCTACCCAAACAAATCGCTATAAATCAAACAATGCTTTCCCACTAATTTACTGGCAAGATAGCTATATTAGTCAGAAGTGCTACCATAGACTGTCCCCTACCGAGAAAGAGCGAGCATTGGCAAGCGGGGTGGTGGTTAATCACGAAAACGTTACTAAAGGGATGAAAGCCGCAAATCTTAATAACCATGTCTATAAACTAAAGAGCAATTTAATATCAAACCGATTGAATAAAGTTAATCCCCAAAACTTAAAGTATACGGACAGCGAAGAAAAATACCGGATTGAGCTTCCTCAATTAACAAACTCTGCTTTTAGACAAAAGCTCCGTGGTTCTGAACTTCACATTGAGTTTAGCCAAATTAAGTTCACCCCATTTTCAATGAAGGATCAGCTTAAGTATGAGCAGGAACACCTCCAACAGATGGCAACTAATCCTGGCAGTAGCGTTAATCATAAATATAACCAGTATCGCTATTGGCGTTACCATGTCCTTAACGGCTCTCCTGATATTAGCTTTAAAATTAATGTCGGCAGTCGCTTTGGTACTGCAACCATTAGTCAGCCAAAGCAAAGTACTCTCTCATTCTTTAAGCAGGTTAAAAATTCGACATTAAATATTGGCTACTATACCGGCGGTCTCCCAGATCATCTTTCATTTCAACCAACGAAACTTGGTACTTATCAATTAAAGTACCAGGTAGTTGCTGAAAAGCTTGATAATCATTACGAGAATCAGGTGGCAAGAATTAAAAACCATGCTTTACGTAATCTCAAGTTTAGTCAAAACCAGATTCAAGGCACGATCAGCACTAGCAGAAAAGGAATCCTTACCTCCTCGATTCCTTATTCGAGTGGTTGGCAGGCAACTGTAAACGGTAAAGCCGTTAAGACGGTTAGAACCAACCAAGCATTTCTAGGAATTCCGCTTTCGGCCGGAACACACCGGATAACGTTCACTTATCAATTACCTGGCTTCCGTCCTGGCTTAATCATAAGCATCGTTGGTTTAATCTGGACGCTAGTAGCTGCTTTGATCTCACTAATAATGTTTAATCGCCAAAAAATATAATAACTAGAAAAGGCTCCCCAACGTCATTTAGACGCTAGGAAGCCTTTTTAGGCTAGAGAATAGATTAAATTTTAGCCCGCTTTGGCATTATAAGGTTAAGAACAATTGCCGTAATTGCTGCCATTGCAACTGGCGAACCAAGAAGGTATTGAACCATTTGTGGTGCACCATGAACAATCTTTTGCGGAATTAACACTAAAGCAATTGTAATCACAATTGGCAATCCGATGATGTAGAGGTCACTTTCTCGGACCTTTAAGTTTCGAATAACATTTAACCCATTTAACATGATCGTTACAGTAATGATAGCGAAAACCCCACCGATTACTGGAGCCGGAATAGCTGCAAGAAAGGCTGAAAGCTTCGTACAAAATCCTAGAATAATAAACCATACCCCAGCGGCGACAAACACAATCTTACTGGCAACACCAGTGATTGAAATGATTCCGGCGTTCGTAGAGTATCCCGTGACAGGTGTTGTCCCGGTAATCGTAGCGATTAAACAACTAAGACCTTCACCAATAATTCCCCGGTTCCATTGCTTATCAGTAATTTCATGATTTGTTACGGCACCCATTGCAAACCAAGTTCCGGTAGTTTCAGTAGTTAGAATTGCATAAATAATAATGAAGGTAAAAATAGCAGTCATATCGAAGTGAATCCCCCAGTGAAAAATTGTTCGTTGAGGAAGACTAAACCATGGAGCTGCTGCAACAGATGAAGCATCAAAGCGTCCCATTGAAGCACTGATTGCTGTCCCCACTAACAAGGCAATTACAATTGAGCCAGTCTTAAATAACTTTTGAACCCTAGGGAAACGAATACTGATTGCCACACAAATAATTAAAATGGCAGCAGTAATTCCTGCTAATTCCATATTTTGGTACACATCCCCTTTAGCCTCAAAGATATTATCGTTCAATGCTGAAGGGATTAGTGATAAACCAACACAAGTAATAATTGTTCCACCAACAACAGCCGGAACTAACCGGTTAATAATTTTTTGGAAGAAGCCACTAAGGCCTAGCAGGATTAACAGAATTGCACCAACAAGTAATGCCCCCATTAATGTTGACATCCCACCACCATGAAGGCCACCACTAGCAAGAACAACCCCAGCAGCCGCGGTTAAAGGGACAAATGACGGCCCTTGAGACACGGGCATTTTCATAAAGTAAGCCGTTTGCAAGATTGTACCAATCCCACAAGCTAAAAACGTTGCTTGAAGTAGTCCTGTGGAATCAGCTGCCCCCATTGCCAATAATCCACCAAGAATAATTGGCGGAACATAAACGTCCATTGCCAAAACGTGTTGTAAACCAAGTAATACTGCTTCTCCGGTTGGAACCTTTTCATCAGGTCCAATTAATAATTGTGCCTTTTCATCCATTTAAGATAATCCTCCTACTCTCTTCCATAAACTTTTTTACCAGCAACATAAACACTTTGAATATCTTGCTGTTCGGTTTGATACATTAATCGCTGAAAGATATCAGCGCTTGTTAGTTTCATTAATGTTTGGTGCGCATTGACAATCTGAAAGTCAGCTTGAAAACCTGGAATAATTTTTCCAACTTTTAGCTGAAAAGCTTTAGCCCCACCAACAGTCGCCAAGTAGAATGCATTTGCCATCGTTATTCGTGAGCCTTTAACACCACGAACCATCGGCGGTAAAGAACTATCAACCCCATCCATAAGCATCTGTGATGACTTAACTGCTTGCCGGATATTATGGTAAAGACTTGGTGAATAGCCTCCTGAAATATCGCTCCCTAAGCCAACGCAGTTTCCATCAGCTAACATTTTTCTAACTGGTAAAACCCCATTACCAAAATAAATATTTGAAATTGGGCAATGAGCAATCGTAGTTCCTCTTTGTCGAAGAATCGTTAAGTCATCCGCAGTTAGTTGGGTTCCATGAGCCATCACTGATTTTTCTGTTAAAAGATGGAAGTGATCCATTACTGCCGTATCATGGATGCCAAATCGTTTAATTGCATACCCATGCTCCCAATCGCTTTCACTTAAATGCGACTGGATCGGTAAATCATACTGTTTAGCAAGCTGACCTAGGCCCGTCAATGCTTCATCAGTACAGCTTGGCACAAACCGTGGTGTAATCACCGGAACCACTGTTGATGAATTTCTCTTGGCTAATTCAAAGATCTCTTTAATAAATTGCTCCGTTGCATGAAGAGCGCTTGCTGGCGATTGGTTTTGGTAATAATCCGGTGTCTGCTCTGGATTATCCATTACAACCTGACCAACAAAAGCACGTAATCCCTGCATAATCGATTGCCGGGCTAACTCTACGTTGGCGTCATTATGAATCGTGCCAAACATCATTGCAGTAGTAGTGCCGTGACTGAGTAGCTGGTGAACAAACTCTTGATAAACATGACGAGCATAGTGAGAATCAGCAAACTTAGCTTCCAGCGGAAAAGTATAGTGATTCAACCAATCAGCCAATGGTAAATCAAGTGCTAATCCTGCTTGGGGCCATTGTGGAGCGTGGACGTGAAGATCAATGAACCCTGGCAATAAGTACTGGTTAGCTTTTAATTCTATTAGCCTCTCCGCTTGCCGGGCATCATTTAGTATTTGAGAATACTCATCATTAGTTGGTGATAACGTTCGTGTTATAGTTCCACTACGATCAATACAAATTATATGATCTTCATGAGATTCTACTTCATTTATATTTTTAGAAGTAAAGTAGGTTCCGTGAATAACGAGTTCCTCCATCAAATTATTTCCTTTCAATAAATTTGTATCATTAGGTTAACACGAACTATTTTAAATGTAAACACTTAATAATTCGTTTTTATTTAAAGAATAAGAAAAGGACTTGAAGACTAATTCGTCTTCAAGTCCTCTCTAAGGATAATTGACAATAATAATTAGTTATTGCCGCTTTCCTTAATGATCTTTTCTTGAACTGCCTTAGGAACAGCTGAGTAGTGATCGAAAGTCATAGTAAAGGTACCACGACCCTGGGTAGCAGAACGAAGGGCAGTAGCATAACCGAACATTTCTGAAAGTGGAACAAATGAGTGGATTTGTTGAGCGTTACCACGTTCTTCCATACCATCAATGGTACCACGACGAGCAGTAACTTGACCCATAACGTCACCCATGTTTTCTTCAGGAACAACGATGTCAACCTTCATAATAGGTTCAAGGATAACTGGATCTGCTTTCTTAGCAGCATTCTTCAATGCGAGTGATGCAGCAACCTTGAAGGCGGCTTCACTAGAGTCGACTTCGTGGTAACTACCATCGTAAAGCTTAGCGTGCATATCAACAAGTGGGTAACCTGCTAATACACCGTTTTGCATAGCTTCCTTCAAACCTTGTTCAACGGCAGGAATGAATTCACGAGGAACAACACCACCAACGATGGCATCTTCGAATTCAAAGCCCTTACCTTCTTCAAGTGGTGTAAATTCAATCCATACATCACCGTATTGACCTTTACCACCAGATTGACGAACGAACTTACCTTGTGCAGATACCTTCTTAGTAAATGCTTCACGGTAAGAAACTTGTGGCTTACCAACAGTAACTTCGGCGTGGAATTCACGACGAAGACGTTCAACAATGATGTCCAAGTGAAGTTCACCCATTCCGGCGATCAAAGTTTCACCAGTTTCTGGGTTAGTTTCAGCCTTAAAGGTTGGATCTTCTTCAGCCAACTTTTGGAGACCCTTGTCCATCTTATCTTGGTCAGCCTTAGACTTAGGTTCAACAGAAACTTGGATAACTGGGTCAGGGAAGTCCATTGATTCAAGTTGAAGTGGGTGATCAGGATCAGTCAATGAATCACCAGTAGTAGTGTTCTTCAAACCAATAGCAGCGGCAATATCACCAGAGAATACTTCTGGAATTTCGTGTTGTTGGTTAGAGTGCATTTGAAGCAAACGACCAATCCGTTCACGCTTGTCCTTAGTTGCGTTAAGAACATATGAACCTGATTGAAGTGAACCAGTGTAAACCCGTAAGAATGTCAAACGACCAACGAATGGGTCGGTAGCAATCTTAAATGCCAAAGCGGCAAATGGCTTGTTATCACCGGCAGTTAATTCAACTTCATTACCATCAGCATCGTGAGCAACGAATGGCTTAACATCAAGTGGTGATGGTAAGTAGTCAATAACAGCATCAAGCATCATTTGGATACCCTTATCCTTGTAAGCTGAACCAGCTAATACAGGGAAGAGCTTTTGTTCCAAAGTACCCTTACGAATAGCAGCCTTAATTTCGTCAACAGAAATTTCGTCACCTTCAAGGTACTTTTCCATGATGTTGTCATCAATATCGGCTAAGGTTTCGATCAAGGCATCGTGACGCTTTTGTGCTTCTTCCTTCATGTCATCAGGAATATCAACAGTGTCCCAGTTAGTACCAAGCTTATCTTCGTCATAAACATAAGCAACCATCTTAACTAGGTCAACAACACCGGAGAAAGTATCTTCGGCACCAATTGGCATTTGGATTGGTAATGGAGTAACGTTCAAACGATCCTTAATAGTTTGAACTGAGTAGTCAAAGTTGGCACCAACTTTGTCCATCTTGTTAGCAAACACAATCCGTGGAACGTTAAAGTCATCAGCTTGACGCCAAACAGTTTCGGTTTGTGGTTCAACACCAGCTTGGGCATCAAGAACAGTTACGGCACCATCAAGAACCCGAAGTGCACGTTCAACTTCGACAGTGAAGTCCACGTGTCCTGGGGTATCGATAATGTTAATCCGGTAATCCTTCCAAACGGCAGTAGTGGCTGCAGAAGTGATAGTGATACCACGTTCCTTTTCTTCATCCATCCAGTCCATTTGTGAAGCACCATCGTGGGTTTCACCAATTTTGTGAATCTTGCCAGTGTAGTAAAGAATCCGTTCAGTGGCAGTCGTCTTACCGGCATCGATGTGGGCCATGATACCGATGTTACGAGTCTTGTCAAGAGGGTATTCACGTTTGTTAGCCATCTTAAAAGTGTATCTCCTTCCAGAATATGGTTATTTCAAAAATCAAACTTTATTTAGAAAAAGGGATGACGGTTATTCAAATAATCTACGTCACCCCTATATTGTAACTGGTTAGACAACCGGTTTCAATTCGCAGTGATTACCAACGGTAGTGTGCGAAAGCACGGTTGGCTTCAGCCATACGGTGAGTATCTTCACGCTTCTTAACTGAGGCACCAGTGTTGTTTGAAGCATCGATGATTTCACGTGCAAGACGTTCAACCATTGTGTGTTCACCACGCAACCGTGCGTATTGAACAATCCAACGAAGACCTAAAGTGGTCCGACGTTCTGGACGAACTTCGATTGGAACTTGGTAGTTTGAACCACCAACACGACGAGCCTTAACTTCAAGAACAGGCATAACGTTTTCCATAGCTTGTTCGAAAACTTCTACAGGGTTGTTACCTGTTTCATTCTTAATTTCATCAAATGCTGCATACAAAATCTTAGTAGCAGTTCCGCGCTTACCATCGATCATCAAGTGGTCAATCAAGCTGGTAACCAACTTTGAGTTGTACATTGGATCTGGTAAAATTTCACGCTTTTGTACATGTCCTTTACGTGGCATTACTTAATCCCTCCTAATATTTTACTTCTTGTCCTTAGGCTTCTTGGTACCATACTTAGAACGTGATTGCATCCGTCCTTCAACACCGGCAGTATCAAGAGTACCACGAACGATGTGGTAACGAACCCCAGGCAAATCCTTAACACGACCACCACGAATTAAAACAACTGAGTGTTCTTGGAGGTTGTGACCAATACCAGGGATGTAAGCAGTAACTTCAATCAAGTTTGAAAGACGTACACGGGCGTACTTCCGCAAAGCTGAGTTAGGCTTCTTAGGTGTCATAGTACCGACACGGGTAGCAACTCCACGCTTTTGTGGTGATGGAGTCTTAACTTCTTCCTTCTTAAATGTGTTGTAAACATATCCAAGAGCTGGTGACTTTGACTTGCCCTTGTGGCTCTTCCGGCCTTTACGTACCAATTGGTTAATGGTTGGCATAATTTTTCCCCTTCCTAGTTTTAAGTCCACACATCCAGGTGGTTCTTTTTTATGAATAAAAAAAGTACTTGGATGTTATTAAATTATGTGCCTTCGTTGACGCAAAGTCTGCCCAACGACAGACACCGACGTTGCTATAAAAAGCACCTTTAATAGACTATCACGGTCATTCAATAATGTCAACGAAGTCTCGTTAACTTTTCCAAAGATCATTTCACAATTTTTACGTTATAGATTTATAGAGAAACTTTTTGGAGATGATTTGATTGTTCTTTACGTTTATCAATTGTGCTATTCTTACTACCCTAGCCTCTTTCGTTACCCTCTGTGGCCAACGACAACTTAATGGCCAGTTACCATAGTCCCCCAAGTATTCCGTTTGTGATTTTTGCCATCATCCTCTCAGTTGGTGGCAGCTTATTCCGATCATGGGCTTCATCATTCAACGGGGACGTTGCCATTGGTGTGGAACTCAAATTTCAGCATTCTTTCCATTATCAGAACTCATGATTATTCTTGTCACGGCTAAGACGTTCACTTCCTCCTGGTACCATAATCTGATTTTTACCATTGTCATTCTCACACTTTTATACCTTTCAACAACCGATTTTGTTAGCCAGGTAATCTACCCAATTGCATTAATTGGGTTACTTCCACTTCTTCTCGTTCTACCACGCCACTCATTTTCAATCGGTAAAGTCGTGGTTGAATTAGTTATAATGGGATTCTTCTTTTTTGGATTACAGCATATTACTAAGGGACTGGGAACGGGCGATATTGAATTCATTCTCATGACTGACCTGATTGGAGGCTGGGAACTAACAGCCCAAATTGTTTTAATTGGGTGCCTACTAACACTAATTCCAGCTTTAATAAAAAGGAACAGCAAGCTGCCCCTGATTCCCGGATTAGCGCTTGGCTTCATCCTGAGGCTGCTTTTCTGTTCCAACTAGTGTTTCTTCTTCTGTAGAACTGTTTTTGATTTTAACAAGAAATAGTCGTTCGCCATATTGAGCAAGATTTTCAATATTTTGTAGTAGTAATAATAACCACGAGAATGAAAGGGCAAACTCAATTAGCTCAAAAGCCGTTAGTGATAAATAATTAGCTAGTTTGAAGATTATATACTCTGCTCCCATCACTGCCCCAATTACATAGGAAGTAACCAAAAATTGCTTAGTAACCTCTGGAAGGATCCAGCGAATAGCAACAATTAAAATTAACATAATGTAAACTAGCCACATTGAAATTCGGTCATGGAGAATGTGGAATTTAGGATTATTAGGGAACAATCCAATTGCAGCAATACAAGCTGCTTCTCCATATAGTAGCCACCGTAATAATTGAGTTTTAATCCCCGGATACTTTTGTTGCAGGTTGACAAAGAGATAATCAACTAACGCCATCATTAACAATCCCGAAAATATCAAGGTCACGTTAAATTGTAAATTAGCTGAGTTCTTGGCTGTTCCTAAAAAACTAAAATTATATTTCCACCAATCACGAGTAGAATTGGTTAACATCGAAAATAACATTCCACCAATAATCATTATCGTCAATAGATTAGTGATAATCGCCGAAGAGAGAGTCAGCGCGAGATTAATCATTAAGTAATTGATCACAGCAACGATCACAAAGACAAAGGTAGTCGACGTATAAATATCAAATCGTGCATCCGTAAATAACTTTTCTAATAGCCAGAAGAAAGCTGAAAAAGAAAAAGCAATGATTAGTCCGCAAGCAATGGTAATTGTCGGCAAACTTCGCCAGTAAATATTTTTCGTTGGTCCAGTATTTCGCAATTTTGTAACAATAAAGCTAATTACAAAAACAAACAAACCACTTACCAGACTTAATAACGTTGCACCGTTAGCAATTGAATAATCACCGGTGATCGGAACAGTTTTCATATGATGTTCGTAACAGAACATAAAAAAGCCAATCGTTAAAAGGAAGGCTGGTAAAATATACCAATATAGCCTAATTTTGGGCAATTGATCGATTACTCGTGAAGGCCTAATGGTAATTTCATTATGGTTAACATTTAATTCTAGTTGTTCGTTGGCAGTAAAACCTGTTTTTTCCATAGCTGATGATGGAATTTCAATAGTATATTTCTTTGACATTTTTTCTCCCAATAGTAACAAAGAACCATAGTCTTTTAGCTACAGTTCTCCTCTCTCATTTTCAATATTTAAAATAGCAAAAAGGGCTATGACAATCAAGTCATAGCCCTTTTATGGATTAAGCAAATTAGTTCTGTTTGTCTTCTTCCTTCATCTTAGCTTCTAAGTCCTTGATGGAGTATGCAGCAACATTAACTTCCTTTGGCTTAATGTTCCGGTATGTACTCATACCAGTACCGGCTGGAATAATCTTACCGATAATAACATTTTCCTTCAAACCAACTAATGGGTCATTCTTACCACGAATAGCAGCATCTGTCAGGACACGAGTAGTTTCCTGGAATGAAGCAGCTGATAAGAAGCTGTTAGTTTCAAGAGCAGCCTTGGTAATTCCTAAGATAACTGGACGAGCAGTAGCTGGGATATTACCTGCTACTAATGTCTTGTAGTTAGCATCACGGAATTGACCAATGTCCATCAATTGTCCTGGCAACATATCCGTGTCACCTGGATCCATGACACGAACCTTCCGCATCATTTGACGAATCATGATTTCAACGTGCTTATCTAACAGATCAATCCCCTGCATACGGTAAACTTTTTGAACTTCAGCAAGAAGATAAGTTTCTGTAGAAAGAACGTCACGAACACGAATTAATTCCTTAGGATCAATTGAACCTTCGTTAAGGGCGGTTCCACGGTGAACAAAGTCACCTTCAGCAACCCGCATCCGTGCAGTAATTGGCAAGGTGTATGTCCGGGTATCAGTTTCACCCTTAACAGTAACATCCTTGGTCCGTTCTGCCGGATTTTCTTCGATTGATTCAACTTCACCAGTAACCTCAGTAATGGTTGCACGACCCTTAGGATTACGTGCTTCCACAATTTCTTGAACACGAGGGAGACCTTGAGTGATATCTTCGTTACCGGCAACACCACCAGTGTGGAAGTTCCGTAAGGTCAATTGAGTACCCGGTTCACCGATTGATTGAGCGGCAACAGTACCTACTGCTTCACCAGCTTCAACCCGGTCACCAGTAGCTGCGTTTCGGCCATAGCATCGTTCACAAACACCGTGTTCAGTGTTACAAGTAAATGCAGAACGAATAGTAACCTTCTTAACGCCCGCATCAACAATCTTTTGCGCCATTGCTTCGTCGATGAGAACGTTCTTCCCAACAATCTTTTCGCCAGTCTTTGGATCGAAGACAGACTTCATAGTGTAACGACCCATGATCCGGTCGTAAAGCGGTTCGATCATTTCGTTACCGTTTGTAATTGCAGTAACTTCAAGACCACGGTCAGTACCACAATCCTTTTCACGAACAACAACATCCTGAGCAACATCAACTAACCGCCGAGTTAAGTAACCTGAGTTAGCAGTCTTCAAGGCAGTATCAGTCATTCCCTTACGAGCACCGTGAGAAGAAATGAACATTTCCAACACTGACAAACCTTCATAGAAGTTAGAAAGAACTGGCAATTCCATAATCTTACCGTTTGGAGATGCCATTAATCCACGCATTCCGGCAAGCTGAGTAAAGTTAGAAATGTTACCACGAGCACCCGAGTCAGACATCATGTTGATTGGGTTATGGATGTCCATGTGTTCAATCAGCTTGTTTTGAACTTCATCCTTAGCATCATTCCAGATACCGATAACTCGATCATACCGTTCATCGTCAGTAATCAAACCACGACGGAATTGCTTAGTAACTAAGGCAACTTGCTTCCGAGCTTTCTTGATAATTTCTGGCTTTTCAGGCAAGTCATGAATATCTGACATTGCAGTAGTCAAACCAGAAATTGTTGATTCGTAGTAACCAAGGTCCTTAATTCGGTCAAGGAATTGAGAAGTCTTAGTAACCTTGTATTGCTTGTAAACTTCAGCAATCAAGTCAGACAAGAAGCCCTTCTTGAATGGTGGAACTAGCGGTGCATTTTCAAGGTATTCATTGATATCTTCACCTGGATCAAGGAAGAAGCGATCATCAACACCCTTAGTAATGTTATCAGCAGTAGGTTCGTTAATGTAATTGAAATCTTTAGGAAGAATCCGGTTAAACAATAACTTACCTACACTAGTTACCATGATCTTGCCACGTTGCTCATCAGTAAATGGCTTATCAGGGAATGCTGAAACTTGTACACCAACACGAGTTTGCAGTGAAACATAATTGTTCCGGTATGCCATTTCAGCTTCATCGGTATCCTTGAAGATCATCCCTTCACCTTCACGACCCTTATCTTCAGTGGTCATGTAGTAGTTACCGATAACCATATCCTGGGATGGAGAAACAATTGGTTCACCGTCACGAGGACTCAAAATGTGGGAAGCGGCAAGCATTAACAACCGTGCTTCAGCTTGTGCTTCGTCTGAAAGTGGTACGTGGATCGCCATCTGGTCCCCATCAAAATCGGCATTGTAAGCTGTACATACCAATGGGTGAAGGCGCATCGACTTACCAGAAACCAGGATTGGTTCAAAAGCCTGAATACCTAACCGGTGCAAAGTAGGGGCCCGGTTAAGAAGAACTGGGTGTTCCTTGATCACATCTTCAAGAACATCAAAGACATCATCATCACGACGATCAATCTTCCGCTTAGCTGCCTTAACGTTAGCAGATAAACCACGCTTAACTAATTCGTGCATGATAAATGGCTTGAATAATTCAAGAGCCATTGGAACAGGAAGCCCCATTTGGTTCATTCGTAATGATGGACCAACATCAATAACTGAACGACCAGAGTAATCAACCCGCTTACCAAGCAAGTTTTGACGGAAACGCCCTTGCTTACCCTTCAGAAGGTGAGAAAGAGACTTCAATGGACGGTTACCAGGACCTGAAACAGGACGACCACGACGACCATTATCAATCAAAGCATCAACAGCTTCTTGGAGCATCCGCTTTTCGTTTTGAACAATGATTCCTGGTGCTTGCAACTTCAAAAGACGCTTCAAACGGTTATTCCGGTTAATAACCCGCCGGTATAAATCGTTTAAGTCAGAAGTAGCAAACCGACCACCTTCAAGTTGAACCATTGGTCGTAAGTCAGGTGGCATAACAGGAATAACATCAAGAACCATCCATTCTGGCTTATTGCCAGACTTGATGAATGCTTCCAAAATATCCAAACGACGGATAGCACGAGTCCGCTTTTGACCAGTTGCTTCCTTTAGTTCTTCCTTTAATTCGGCAGCTTCCTTATTAAGGTCGACATCTGCTAATAACTTCTTAATAGCAGCGGCACCCATTTCAGCAGTAAAGCGGTCGCCAAATTCAGCCTTTTTATCACGGTATTCTGCTTCAGAAAGTAATTGCTTCTTTTCAAGTGGGGTATCACCTGGATCCAAAACAACGTATGAAGCAAAGTAAATAACTTCTTCAAGTGAACGTGGACTCATGTCTAAGACAAGACCCATCCGACTTGGAATCCCCTTGAAGTACCAAATATGGGAAACCGGAGCAGCCAATTCAATGTGCCCCATCCGTTCACGACGAACCTTTGAACTAGTAACTTCAACACCACAACGGTCACAGACACGACCCTTATAGCGAATCCGCTTGTACTTACCACAAGCACATTCATAGTCCTTAGTTGGGCCAAAGATTCGTTCGTCAAACAGACCTTGTTTTTCTGGCTTTAAAGTCCGGTAATTGATCGTTTCGGGCTTCTTTACTTCCCCGTAAGACCAACTACGGATCTTATCTGGTGATGCCAGGCCGATCTGCATACTTTCAAATTTATTGACATCAATCAAAGGATTTTTCCTCCTTATTTTAGTAGTTTACGTTCAGCACTAAGTAAAACTAGTCTTGCTTAGTCTTGTCTTGTTCATCAGTTGTTGCTGCTGATTTATTATCGGCAGACGCTTCGTCCTTCTTTTCTTCAGCGTTATGCTTTGCAGCGTACTTAGCTAAAGCATCAACATTAACAACTTCGTCATCATCTTCATCCATATTCTTCAATTGAATTTCATTCTGATTGCCATCAAGAACCTTCATATCAAGGCCTAATACTTGTAATTCCTTAACCAGAACCCGGAATGACTCAGGAACACCTGGTTTTGGAATTGGTTCACCATTAATAATGGCATCGTAAGTCCGAACACGACCAACAGTATCATCTGACTTGTAAGTAAGGATTTCTTGAAGAGTGTATGCAGCACCGTAAGCTTCAAGAGCCCAAACTTCCATTTCACCAAACCGCTGACCACCAAACTGGGCTTTACCACCCAATGGCTGTTGAGTAACAAGTGAGTATGGACCAGTAGAACGAGCGTGAATCTTATCGTCAACCATGTGGGCCAACTTAAGGTAATGCATTGAACCAACGGCAATCCGGTTTTCAAATGGTTCACCTGTTCGACCGTCATAAAGAATTGTCTTACCGTCTTCAGGGAATCCAGATTCCTTAACAGCATCCCAAACATCTTTATCGGTAGCACCATCGAATACTGGTGTTGCCATGTGAATTCCAAGACGCTTTGCGGCCATCCCTAAGTGCAATTCAAGCAACTGTCCGATATTCATACGACTTGACACACCCATTGGACTCAACATAATGTCGATTGGTGTACCGTCTGGCATATACGGCATATCTTCTTCAGGTACAACAATAGAAACAGTACCCTTGTTACCGTGACGACCTGACATTTTATCACCGACTTGAATCTTCCGCTTTTGGGCAATGTAAACCCGAACCATGGTATTAACACCTGGTGAAAGTTCATCCCCATTTTCACGGGTAAAGACCTTAACGTCTTGGATAATACCGCCACCACCGTGAGGAACACGGAGAGAAGTATCACGAACTTCACGTGATTTTTCACCAAAGATAGCGTGAAGCAGCCGTTCTTCAGCAGATAATTCTGTCATTCCCTTAGGAGTAACCTTACCTACTAAAATATCGCCGTCGTGCACTTCAGCACCAATCCGAACAATCCCATTTTCGTCCAGATCCTTAAGTGCGTCGTCACCAACATTAGGAATTTCACGGGTCATTTCTTCAGGTCCAAGCTTAGTTTCCCGAGCTTCTGATTCGTATGACTCAATATGGATTGATGTATAAACGTCATCCTTAACTAACCGTTCGCTAATTGCGATGGCATCTTCGAAGTTATAACCTTGCCAAGTCATGAAGGCAATCAATGGGTTTTGACCTAAGGCTAATTCACCTTGTTCCATTGATGGTCCATCAGCAAGGACATCATCGGCATCGACATGTTCGCCAACTTTAACAATTGGTCGTTGGTTGTAGTTCTTACCACCGTTAGAACGACGGAACTTCATTAATTTGTAAGTATCAAGAGTGCCATCTTCCTCACGAACACGAACTTCTCGAGCATCAACATATTCAACTGTCCCTGACTTCTTAGCAATCATGGCCACCCCAGAGTCATGGGCTGCTTTATAGTCAATTCCAGTACTTACTAATGGTGCATGAGGGTTTAACAACGGAACAGCTTGCCGTTGCATGTTGGCCCCCATCAAGGCACGGTTAGAGTCATCGTTTTCAAGGAATGGAATACATGCGGAAGCAACGGAGACAACTTGTTTTGGAGAAACGTCCATGTAGTCGACGTTCTCAACGCTCGTTTCAATGTAATCATCCTTATCACGACACATAACTTGATCTTGAGCAAATGAACCATCATCATTCAAAGGCGTGTTAGCCTGAGCAATGATGTAGTTATCTTCTTCGTCGGCAGTTAAGTAGTCGATCTTATCAGTAACTTTATGAGTCTTCCATGACACACGACGGTATGGAGTTTCGATAAATCCATACTTATTAACACGAGCATATGATGAAAGGCTGTTAATCAAACCAATGTTAGGACCTTCAGGAGTTTCGATTGGGCACATCCGACCATAGTGGGTATAATGCACATCACGAACTTCATATCCGGCCCGATCACGAGTCAACCCACCAGGACCAAGGGCGGAAAGACGCCGTTTATGAGTCAATTCGCCAAGTGGGTTGGTCTGATCCATGAATTGTGACAATTGTGAAGAACCAAAGAATTCACGAATTGAAGCAACAACTGGTCGAATATTAATCAATTGTTGTGGAGTAACAGTATCAGGATCCTGAATTGACATCCGTTCCCGAACAACCCGTTCCATCCGTGCTAAGCCAATTCGGAATTGGTTTTGTAATAATTCACCAACTGAACGAATCCGCCGATTACCTAAGTGGTCAATATCATCGGTTGTCCCGATACCTTCTTGCAAGTTAAAGAAGTAGTTCAATGAAGCAAGAATATCAGCTGGTTCAATATGCTTGTATTCCAATGGAATGTGACCATTACCGATAATTGGAACAACTCGTTCTGGATCTTCGTGAGAGTAAACCAAAACTTTTTGAAGCTTTACTGGTTCAGTAACCACGGCTTCATCAGAAGGAGTGTAGGTAATCATCTTAAAGTCATCACGATCTAAGTATGGTTCCAACTTCTTCAATACTTCTTTAGTAACCTTATCGCCCTTTTGAGCAAGAACTTCACCAGTGTCTGGATCAGCAAGGGTTTCAGCTAAGGTTTCACCAAGAAGACGGTACTTCAACATCAGCTTCTTGTTAGTCTTGTATCGACCAACTGGAGCCATGTCATAACGCTTAGGATCAAAGAACCGTGCAGTTAACAAGTTCCGAGCTGAGTCGGCAGTCTTAGGTTCACCTGGACGAAGGCGTTCGTAGATATCTTTGAGTGCTTCTTCGACCCGAGAGTCTTCAGCATTCTTGTGAACATCCTTATCCAAAGTCAAGGATAGGGTCTCACTGTTGCCACCAAACATATCAATGATTTCATCATCTGAACCAAAACCAAGTGCCCGGATTAATTCAGTCATTGGCAACTTACGAGTCCGGTCAATCCGAACGTAAGAAATGTTCTTAGCATCAGTTTCGTATTCAAGCCAGGCACCACGGTTAGGAATAAAGGTAGCACCATAACTTGGCCGGCCGTTCTTGCCGGCTTCTTCACTATAGTAAACACCTGGTGACCGAACCAATTGAGAAACAATAACCCGTTCAGCACCATTAATAATGAAGGTCCCTTGATCTGTCATTAATGGGAATTCACCAAAGAAAACATCTTGAGACTTAATTTCCCCAGTCTCATGGTTAGTAAGACGTAAAGTAACGTGAAGCGGTGCAGAGTAATTTGCATCATGTTCACGTGCTTCATCAACAGTATACTTAGGTTCCAAAAGTTGATAGTCTACGAATTCCAATGATAACTTCCCTTGGAAATCATCAATTGGCAAAATATCATCAAACATTTCCCGTAAACCTTTATCCATGAACCAGTTATATGAGTCCGTTTGGATTTCAATCAGGTTTGGCAACTCGAGAACTTCTTTGATTCGGGAGTAGCTACGACGGGTACGGTGCTTACCGTATTTAACTAAATGTCCGGCCAAACTGTTCACCTCTCTAATTTATTCAGTGAGTTCAAATGTTACAATTTGGTTACAAATGAACTAAAATCATAATTTTGAGCAAAAAAAATCCAAAAACAGTTAAAAACTGCCTTTGGTTTTATTTACTGAGCCTAATGGACAATAGATCATCAGACTCATATGAGAACTCACAATTACATACTTTTATAGTATATAAGATAATTTATTAAATGTCAATAGAGTTACTCAACTAATTATTTTGTTTTTGAAAGTCCACTAATAATGCAGTCTAAAATTAATTGATCACGCTGATCGTCACTAATGTTATGCCCACCAATTGGTTGGTAAGTACCAAAAATTGGCGAGATACCTGCTAAGAATAATTCAGCAGCCTCTTGTGGCAAAATATCAGGGCGCAATTCAACTTCAGGTTGCTTAAAGTACTCAGCAATCGGTTGAAGATAATTCATTGCGAGAATCATGTTCAATTTTTGTTGGGAACTCTTTGAAAGCAAACTAACTGCTTGGTGGTATTGATCGTAGATACTTACTGGGTGATGTTTCTTCAGCGCAACCGCAATTTGCCACAATTGTTCGTTAGGTGTTAGCTTATGTTTTCGCATTACCTTATTAATATCCTTACGAACCTTACTACTCAAATTAGTCATCACGTCTAGATAGAGGACTTCCTTATCGCTAAAGTGATGGTAAAGGGCCGGTTGAGTAATCCCAACTTGCTTAGCGATATCACGAGTAGAAGTTTCACCGAAGCCTTTTTGTAAGAAGAGCTTAGTTGCTGTTCTCATAATTGACTGTCGTGTTTTTTCAAGCTGTTCAGCTCTCTTCATACTTTACTATCTCCTAACATATTAATCACATTATAAATATATAATGCCACCAAAACTCTGATTTGACAAGCTTTTAAGCAAAATTATCTCCTTCCCAATCAGATATAGATAAAATAATATTTTTATTCTTATTAATTTCAATTGAACAGATGATAACAGAAATGTTTAATAATTTTCCGTAAACAAAAAGGCTTCAACGTTTGGAAAACCAATCGTTAAAGCACATTTTTAGTTTTAATTTTTCACCATTCGCTCATGGTGATCATTTTTTACTTTCAAGGTAATCTTACCTTGGTGCGCACCAACAACAACGTTATCACCAGTTTTAACATTGCCACTTAATAACGCAGTACTTAGCGGATCCTCAATCAAATCCTGCAGTGCCCGTCGTAATGGCCGAGCACCATATGCCGGATCGTAACCCTCAGTTGCAACAACATCAATCGCTGCAGGTGTAACTTTTAGATTAATCCCTTGTTCAGCAACTCGTGCTCTTAATTGGGCAACCATTAATTTAACAATTTGGTGAAGTTCGTCCTTTTGCAAGGAGTGGAAAATTACCGTTTCATCAATCCGGTTCAGAAATTCTGGACGGAAATGCAATTTTAATTGTTGGCGAATTGCAGATGCCATCGCCTGGTAGTCCTGACTAACATCACGTGCACCAAATCCGACCTCTTTCTCATCCTGAAGCTGTGTTGCACCTAAATTAGAGGTCATAATAATAATGGTATTACGAAAGTCAACTTTTCGTCCCTTAGCATCAGTCAAATAACCATCGTCAAGAACCTGAAGAAGTAAATTAAAAACATCGGGATGCGCCTTTTCTGCTTCATCTAATAGAACAACCGAATATGGGTGTTGACGAACCTTTTCGGTCAATTGACCACCTTCGTCATAACCAACATAGCCCGGAGCAACACCAATTAAACGACTAGTACTATACTTTTCCATGTATTCAGACATATCAATTCGAATCATGTTGTCTTCAGAACCAAACATTGCTGCCGCCAACGCTTTAGCTAATTCCGTTTTTCCTACCCCTGTTGGTCCAAGGAACATAAATGAACCAATCGGCCGTTGCGGATCTTTCAACCCGCTTCTTGCTCGGCGAATTGCCTTTGCAACAACTGATACAGCCTCATTTTGACCAATAACACGATTATGAAGAACCTTTTCGAGGTTAACCAATCGTTCACTCTCGCTCTTCTTAAGCTGGGTCAACGGAACACCGGTCCATTCAGCAACAATTTTTGCAACATCTTCCCCTGTTGTGTGGAGCTTTTGTCGTGTAGATTGTTGCTCAGCCTTTTTCTGTTGCTCGTCAACTTTAGCCTTCAATGTTAGCTCTTCTTGTCGGAGATTAGCTGCTTGATCAAAATCCTGATTCTCAATTGCAGCTTCTTTTTGTTGCCGGAGTTGTGCTAGCTTTGTGGTCAATGATGGTTGATGATTTCCTTTTTCTTCGGCATCAATCCGTACCATTGAGGAGGCTTCATCAATTAAATCAATCGCCTTATCCGGCAAATAACGGTCCGTGATATACCGACTTGATAACTTAACAGCCTGTTTTAATGCATCATCATCAATTTTAACATGGTGGTGTTCCTCATACTTTGGCCGCAAGCCATTCAGGATCTGCAAAGCAACATTTTCAGTCGGTTCTTCAACCTGAACAGTCGCGAACCGCCGTTCTAGTGCAGCATCAGATTCAATATACTTTTGGTATTCATCAAGAGTCGTGGCCCCAATCGTCTGCAAATCACCGCGAGCAAGCGCAGGCTTTAAAATATTTGAAGCATCGATCGCCCCTTCAGCACCACCAGCACCAATTAGGGTATGTAATTCATCAATGAAGAGGATCACATGACCATCTTTTTGAATCTCATCAATAACCTTCTTCAACCGGTCCTCAAACTCTCCACGATACTTAGTTCCAGCGACCAACGATCCCATATCAAGCATCATCAGTCGTTTTTGTGCTAAGTCTTCAGGAACCTCATTACTAGCCATTCGGCGAGCCAGTTCCTCAGCAATTGCCGTCTTTCCGACACCAGGTTCACCAATTAACACTGGATTATTCTTTGTTCGGCGACTTAAGATCTGCTCAACCCGTCGTAATTCATTGTCGCGACCAATTACGGGATCAAGTTTGCCATCCCTTGCCATTTGAGTCATATCACGTGCAAGCTTATCAAGAGTTGGCGTCTCCGATCTTCGTGCCCGTTGTCCCGGCTGTCTTCCTAACCGCTGCCGTGCTTGAATGTCTGATACACCAAGACGACGTAAGGTTACTTTACGAATTTGTCGCGGTAATACATCTAAACTCAGCAGAATCCTGGAAGAGAGGATTCCCTCATCTGAAATCAACGCAAGCAGTAAATGCTCAGTACCAATCTTTAAGGCGTTTAACTGTTGCGCTTCTTGTCCCGCTAGCGCTAATACTTGACGCGCCTTGGGAGAATATGGAAGGTAATCGGCTGGCCCCATGTCATCCATTGTCCCATAGCCAATCATCCGCTCGATTTCTTCCTGAATATCATCACTAGTAATGGAGAATTGCTCAAAAATTTTGCTAGCAATCCCCTCCCTTTCAATTGCCAACGCGAGTAATAAGTGTTCAGTACCAACGGCTTGGTGCTTAAAGTACTTTGCTTGTTCATGGGCGAGTGCCAAGACGTGTTTGGCACTTGGTGTAAACATATTATCCATTAACTGCTTTCCTCCTAGCTCTCATACCGTAAACGATTAAGCATTGAAATTAAAATTCTTGCTCTTAACTGAGCTTCAACATTACAATCATTCACATTTAGGGTTTGCTTTGACAAGGCAACTAGCATTAAGTCCCCCTCTCGCCTTGTCAGTACTTTTTCATCATAAAGCGTTCGAACAATATCGTAAGCATCACGCTCACTAATTGAATCCCCAATTGCTTGGATTAGTGAGTTTAACACATCAACATTATCAAGTAAATTAACGCGCTCAATTCGAATATAGCCGCCACCACCACGTTTACTTTGCACTAAGTATCCATGCTGAATAGTAAATCGGGTTTTAATTACATAATTAATTTGTGACGGAACAACATCAAAATGATTGGCAATTTCCGAACGACGAATTTCAATTTGAGATGACTCACCAAGGATTTGTTTCAAATACTCCTCAATAATGTCAGAAATACTTTTCTCTTCCATTCCATCACCTCCAAATTTCCTGACTAATCTTGACCAAATTTTACCACAATATTAAATCAGGAACCAGAAAACTATCTCAATAAAGAGTAAGTACTAGCAAATAATTTAAGGAAAAGACTATGACATGCTTTTCATTACCGAGATAAAATCAAGTAGCACATGGTAGATAAATAAAGCTCCTAGAGTTTGGTTTTACCTTACTCTAGGAGCTTATTTACGTTTGCAAGACCTAAATACCTTGCTCTCGCTAAATTTCAAAAAGGGGATATTTTATAGATTAATCTTCTAAGCTGAAGTCAACAACGTTCCGACCAACAACCTTGTTATCCTTCAATTCTTGGATCATGTCATTGATTTCACTTAACTTCCGAGTCTTAACAATTGGGTGAACCTTGCCTTCAGCACCAAATTGGAAACATTCAGCCAAATCTTGACGAGTACCAACTAATGAACCAGCAACGATAATTCCGTCAAGAACAGTCTTAGCAATGTTAAGCTTCATGTCACCTTGTGGAAGAGCAACGGCAACTAACTTACCATCTGGACGAAGTGAGTCAACTGCTTGGTCAAATGCTGAAGCTGAAACAGCAGTTACAACAGCAGCGTGGACACCGCCAACCTTTTCTTGGATTTGCTTATCAACATCGCCATCGTGACGGTTAATAACAATTTCAGCACCGTTTTCCTTAGCAGCTTCAAGCTTTTCAGGGTTACCATCAACGGCAATAACGTGAGCACCGAAAACATTATGAGCAAATTGAATACCCAAGTTACCAAGACCACCAGCACCAACAATAGATACCCATTGACCTGGCTTGATGTCAGCAACCTTCAATGCCTTGTACATAGTAACACCGGCACAAGTTAATGAAGTAGCTTCAACTGGATCAAGACCTTCTGGAACCTTAACAGCATAATCAGCAGGAACGATACATTGTTGTGCCATTGCACCATCAGCAGTGTAACCAGCATTCAAAACGTTCCGGCAAAGTGTTTCACGACCAGTAAGGCAGTATTCACAGTGTCCACAACCCTTGAAGAACCAAGCAATTGATACTCGATCCCCAACCTTTAAGGAAGTAACACCAGGAGCAACTTTAGATACACGACCAACACCTTCGTGACCAATAATCCGTCCTGGCTTCTTACCAAAATCACCAGCAACAACGTGCAAGTCGGTGTGACAAAGACCACAGTATTCCATGTCAACTAGAGCTTCACCTGGTTTAAGATCCCGAAGTTGAACATCCTTAACAGTAACGTAACCATCTACTGGATCGTTAATAACAGCAGCTTTCATAATCTAAAATCTCCTTTGAACTTGTTATCTTTTACACAAAATATAATAACAAATCCAATTCGTTTTTTAAAGCGCTTTTGTGAATAAATAAACAGGAAACTAATAGACCAATATTCTGTTAGTTTCCTATCAGTATGCTGAAACTAGCATCACTTAATCAATACCAATTGTGAGTATTTTAGCAAATAAATTTCGTACACTATGGCTGAATTTGTTCACCATTGTAAATTTCATAAAGTTCTTCAGCAGTTTGGCGAAGGGTTTGATAATCAATGTTATTGGTAAACAGCATCAATGTTCGTTTAGTTTTATAATCCGCAAAAAAACAACAATTATACCCCGGCTCGCTACCATTAGCCCGAATAACCGTTCCTTGAAAATAAACACCACCAAAATAAGCTTCACGCTGGCTCTTTGGTTGGTTAGCAAAGCTCTTAATAAGCTTTGGGTTACTGATTACGTCATGGTAAATAAATTTCCAATAATTTAATGGTGAGAGCAGTAGATCACCGGCACCAATTTCTGACGAAGCAGTTTGTGATAGTATCCGCCAAGTCACACCCGGTTGCATAGTCTGCAATACTTGACGCGGTTTTACCTGGTACACCATTTTTAGCTGCTGATGATTCAGCGACCTTAAAACTGTCTTTTTTATAAAGTGATAGTAGTCATCATGTGTTCGCTGACGAATAATAGCACCTAACATTTCAAAATCAATATCCTGATAATTCCAATCGTGACTAGCTGTATTCTTAAAATGGTGAAGGAAAAAACGTTCCTGACTTTTTTCATTATTTAAAGTTTTCTTCGGCAACGCACCATCATTTTGCAAACCACTTGTATGAGCCATTAACTGTTGTAATGTTATTTGGTCGCTTCCTTGAATTTGGGGATAATATTTACTTAGTGGCATCTCCCACTTTAGCTTCCCCTTCTGAACGAGCTGGTATACTGCAACCCCTGTTATCAATTTTTGTAGCGAGCCAATTGGAAATAGAGCATTAGGAGCAACAACTTGTGCTGGGTTAGTTGTAAGTTTATTCCTTAGAACTACCGGTTGATCCCGTTTCCCGTTGACTAGAATAATGCCATTGATATGGTGATCTTGAAGGTAAGTTTGTAATTCTACCTTGGTTTTCCCATCAACTTGGCTGGCGTTCACCATTTTCTGTGGACTCCAGAGAAGCACTCCTAAAATAATTACCGGTATTAATAATAAGTAGAATAATTTCCTTGTCATAAGCCGTTCCCAAAAATTAAATTGTAATCTACAAGCAAAATGTCTTTCATCAAATCATTACTACTAAAAAAGCAGGACAGAACTAACAAATTAGTTTTCCCTGCTCCTTATAATTATGATAATCGGAACTACAAGATTTGAACTTGCGACCTCTGCGTCCCGAACGTAGCGCTCTACCAAGCTGAGCTAAGTTCCGAAAAGAAAAAGCGTGACAACACTAAGTAGTGTGCCACGCTTTTAAGTAGTGCACCCAGAAGGAGTCGAACCTTCAACCTTCTGATTCGTAGTCAGACACTCTATCCAATTGCGCTATGGGTGCATAAAGAGCGGAAGACGGGATTCGAACCCGCGACCTCCACCATGGCAAGGTGATGTTCTACCACTGAACTACTTCCGCATAACTGTTCTGCAACGATAATTAATATACCACGTGTCACAGACCGATGTCAATATGATTTTGAAATAAAGTTTTTATTCCAAATGCGGATGAAGGGACTTGAACCCTTACATCTAAAAGATACAAGATCCTAAATCTTGCGCGTCTGCCAATTCCGCCACATCCGCATATGGAGGATACAGGGCTCGAACCTGTGACCTCCTGCTTGTAAGGCAGATGCTCTCCCAACTGAGCTAATCCTCCGAAAAATGATATATTCATAATGGAACTTTATTAATATATCATTATTTAAATTTAGTGTCAATAATTATTTTAAACCAAGTTCAATTAATTTTTGATCAATCATTTTCAATACTTGGCGTGCTGCTGCTTGATCCTCAACAAAGTCATACTTATCCCCATCAATTAGCATCTTAGGACTGGCATTATATTGTTGATACCAGTCACGATAGCGTTCATTAAGGTTCTTATAGTAACTATAAAGGGAGGGATCATTGGCAAGTTGCTCGTATGACCGACCACGTTTTTTTATCCGCTCCAGCATTGTTTCGAATGAAACTTGAATCGTAATTAGCAGATTAGGAGCTTTTTGATGAGGCTGTTCAGGTAATTCTTCCATCATGTTGTGCAGTAATGATGAGTAGATAGCTGATTCTGTTTCAGTTGCCCGGCCCATATCAGCATTAAGTTTAAACAACAATGCATCTTCAAAGATCGAACGGTCAAGGACATTTAGATCATTTTCAAAAGAATCTTTAATCTCATCTAATCGTCGATTTAAAAAGTAAATCTGCAGTAAAAAACCGTACTTTTTCGGGTCCTTATAAAAAAGTGGCAAAATCTTATTATCATCAACAGATTCATAAAATGCTTGGCTATTCAAATGATCGGCCAGCAATCCAGTTAAGCTTGTCTTCCCGGCACCAATTGTCCCTGCGAGTGCAATCATTAAATGCTTCTCCCCCTTTAATTTATAAAAAACAACTTTACCATTCTACCATTGAACAGTAAAAAAAAGAAGATACTGAATCGGAAGTCTTTTTCCTAACTTTAAAGAGGATCCCTATACCTAAATTTCCTCGGTATAAGGATCCTCTTCTAATTTTAATTAATTTTGCTCTGGATCATACTTTTCCCCTTTAGTCTGCCGGGAAAGATCTACCTTTTTCAACGGAATAATATGAGTCTTATAGCGAATCTTGTAGTAGAAGAACAAAATTAAGAATAACGGCACACTCATGTATGTAATCAAAATATTTGACCAGTCAAGCTTTGCAAAGGCCTCAACATTCTGTCCACAAATAACAATTGTACAAAGAACGAACGCAAAAATTGGCCCAAAAGGATACAGAGTTGCGTGATATTTAAGTTCACTTACAGAATGACCTTGAGCAGTATAAGCTTTCCGGAACCGGTAATGCGAAATGGCAATTCCTAACCAGGCAATAAAGCCACAAAGTCCAGAAGCATCTGTTAAGTAAAGGTAAGCTTGAGGAACAATAAACTGAGTTGCAAATGCTAGTGTTGAAACAACCATCGTTCCAATTAGCGCATAAATCGGTATCCCACGACGGTTAACATAGCCAAAGAATCGCCATGCATAACCTTCGCGAGCCTGTGAGTAAAGCATCCGGGTTGAAGCATATAAACCAGAGTTAGCAGCAGAAACAACCGCAGTTAAGATAACCGCATTCATGATACTGGCAGCTACTGCTAAGCCAGCCCGCTTAAAAATAATTGTAAATGGACTCATTGTAATATTAGTAACATCCGAATTTAACAAGTTCTTATCTGTATATGGTAGGATACATGCAATTACAAAAATGGCAAAGATATAGAAAAGAAGAATTCGCCAGAAAGTTGAATGAATTGCCTTTGAAATTGACTTTTCAGGAGTAGCAGCCTCCCCAGCAGTAATCCCAACTAATTCTGTCCCCTGGAAAGAGAAACCAGCAACCAGAAATACACTAATAATTGCTGGAATTCCACCAACAAATGGTGCTTTCTTGTAGTGAAAATTACTAAAGCCAACAGGTTGACCGCCCATAATTCCCAGAATGATTGCAACTCCGACAATTAAGAAAACGATCACGGTAATTACCTTAATTAAAGCTAACCAATACTCTGTTTCACCGTACGAGCGAACTGATAAATAGTTGATAAGGAAAACTAAAACTAAGACGATCGTACTAAATACCCAGCTAGGAACATGCGGTAACCAGAAATTCATTACAATTCCTGCACTGGTTACGTCAACCGGAATTGTAATCGCCCAGTTAAACCAATAATTCCATCCCATTGCAAATCCCAATGCAGGATCAACAAACTTTGATGAAAATGCAGAAAACGAACCAGTAAGTGGCATATACGTTGACATTTCACCAAGACTAGTCATTAAGAAGTAGACCATAATCCCCATGATTCCGTATGCCACTAAAGCCCCACCTGGTCCAGCAGTTGAAATTGCCGAACCACTGGTGATAAATAGACCAGTACCAATCGTTCCGCCAAGAGCAATCATCGCCAGGTGACGTGTTTTAAGCGTCCTTTTTATCTGTCCCTGACCATTACCCGTGTCTTCTGTCATCTTAAATTCCTCCCGTAAATATCTGAGCGACTTATTCAATAAAAAAGAGTCTTCCAACAAGGCAACCTCATTAGAAGACCCAAAATTTATCATTGAATCGTTCAGCGAAGCGCCCCGCGATTTATCGCGACAGTCCATGACTTCTTCAATCATGACCCAATACCACCCAGAATAAGCTAGGCAATATTTCGGCATTCTTTCCTTTCAAAACCACTCCGGAACTTATTTTCCTAATAGTTAATACTGATAAAGAATGCAACCTCTTCATTTCGATAATATTATACTCTCATCATTTAATAACGCAAGACATCATCGTGTGTCTTACCGCTTCCAGAGTTCGATCATCCCTGGAGTTGTAGTAGTACGAATAAAATTACACCGTTTTAAAACACCAATTGATGAAGAATTATTACCCTTTACCTCTGCAATCACCGTAATCTGGGAATGACTTAACCGATTACAAACGGCATTTAACCCTTCTGTCATGTATCCTTGATGCTGTTCCTGCGGAAGAAGCAGGTAGCCAACTTCATATTGTCCAGTAAGAGTAAACCCCGTTTTATCGTAAGAATGAAGAAGGATTATCAAGCCGAGTAACCTTTGCCTGCTCCTTTCCCTTATTTGCAGTAGGCATTCCGTTTGGGCAAGCATTCTTAAAGTAACTAGATCAACTTTTCCAACTGTAACTAACCCTGCCTGCTGAAATAATGATTGGTATTTTAGTAGCGGTGTTAATTCGGTAATATTTTGTTGGCGAACTCTCTCAATACTAAGACGTTTCGTTTTAATTTCCATTAAATAAGCCATCCATTTCCCGGGAAATAAAAAACGCAAACAAATCAAAAATGATCCTTTGCGTTTCCCTATTAATAAATTGAGTTACTAAAGATTTTTAGCTCTTGTAGTTTAGGTGCCCAGGCAACGTATAACCATTCAGCAACTTGGAGCCAAGCATATGCCAAAACCATTGCTGCAATCGTATCTACAGGCCAGTGAGCATATAAGTATACCCGTGAAACCGCCAAGAAGAAAATTGCAAAAATTAATAATAACTGACAGATTGTCCGGACAGCTGCCTTTTGAATTATTGGGATTACCACAAGAAAAAGAATCCCGGCAACCAGAAACAATCCAAGAGTGTGGCCACTTGGAAAACTATAACCATCATCAGCTGCTAAATGTTGCGCTGGCCGTGCCCGTTTTACAAAATGCTTAACCAGCGTTCCTACGACATCCCCACCAATAATTGTACAAATTGCCCATACTGCAGGAATGCGGTAATTTCTCAGCCATAGGACAATTGCAATAATTAGAACCCATAGCAAGTCAAGCTTCGGGCTTGCTAAAAAGGAAATTAAGGTCATCAGGGCATGGAACCAGCCAATATTTTCAAGGCGTTGACTAGTAAATAACGATTGAAAAACCGCATCCATTGTGGTTCCGATCGTTGAATTGAACTTAATCATTAGCATCAAAATAATAAAAACGATCCCACTAATTGTAAATCGTTTCCACCGTTGATTATCTGGAACAATTAACATTATCTTTCTCCTATCATCAATTAAACATTAATTTAGAGTATACCATACCCCTAGCTTTTTGATTTTGAAGTTTTTGCTAAAGTGATATGCAAGTATTTTACCGCTCGAATTAACAGTTCGCCAAGCCCAAAGCCAAGAGTAATCGCCCCGGCAATTACAATAACTTGATAAAGATATATTGTTGCTAATTGATAGTCACCAATTGCAAAATTACGGACAAGTTTATAGGCCTGTCCCCCTGGAACAAACGGGACTAAAGCCGGAACATTAAATACAATCATCGGCATTTTCAGATGACGAGCGGCAACCATACTAAAGAGGGAAATTAACACGGCAGCAATAAGGTTACTAATTGCCAAGCCAGTATGCTGATGGTAATACATTATCCAATAGATAACCCAGACACCGCCACCAATAATTCCAGCCGTATTATACGCCCGTAACGGGATATGCAATAAAATACCGAAGCAGACGGTAGATATATATGAAAGAACAAATTGTATGAATAAGTTTTCCCAGTTCATTCGCTTCTCCTAACTAAAACGCATGATGATTACAATTGCACTACCAATCGCTACCGCAGTTAATATTGCTTCAATTCCACGAGTTGGGCCACTAATGAGATTACCAGAAACAAGGTCGCGAGCAGCGTTGGTTAGAGGAATTCCTGGTACTAGTGGCATTACACCGCCAATAATGATTGAATTGGCATTTTGGGTCCACCCAAGTTTAACGGTTAAGATTGCCAAACCACCAATCACCAATGACGCACAAAATTCACCAAGATACTGAATCTTAAATTTACGGACAACAAACGAAAACACAGCATAGCCTAAGCCGCCAATGATAAATGCCGCCCACCAGTCAACAACATCCCCAGTAAAAACAATCATCAAGGCAGCACTTAAAACTGCCGCTGCAAAAGCCTCTAATGGGTTTTGCCACCATTCAGTCATCTGCCGTTCAATTGACTTTAATTGAGCGTGAGCCTCGGGTAATTCAATTAGCCCGCTTGCTAATTCACGAGAAACTTCATTCACTGCCGCAACTTTACTAAGATCGTTTTTTCGGCGTCGAATGTCAGCAACCTGCGAATTAGGGAGATCATCACTACTCGCAACAATCCCGGTTAACGTTGTGAAAGCTTGAAATTTTCTCAAACCAGCATTTTTTGCCATTCGATCTAGGGTATCGTTGACCCGTTCCATATTTGAACCATTCTCAACAAGCAATCTCCCCGCTAGAACACAGGTCCGTAACGCAAGGATTCGTCGTTCTTCTGTTAGCATTAATATTTTTCCTCCCGATGTTCCTAGTTCATGTTTCATCTCTGTAAGATGCTGGTGTGCCATCTTTCTAGCACTAAAGTAGCAAAAAAGACCGAGGTAGTTCTCGGCCCTTTATGTCATTATTTGTCTGAATTCCCGGCCTTAATAAAGATGTTGTGCGATGCCTTATACGAAACATTTAGCGGAGTGTCTTCACCATCTTTTTCAATAACTAATGGCCCTTCAAACGGCTCGTGGCGAATTACCTTAATGGTATCATTTGGCCGGAGCTTTAACTCTTCCAGGTATGTTAATAATTCATGATTATCTAAGAACCGCTCAAGCTGAACTGTCTCACCATCACTTGCATCAGCCAGCAGGCGGTGTGAAACATCAGGAAACTGTCCACTCGCTGATGGAATAACCCCACCATGAGGACATGCCTGCGGGTGTTGTAAAAAGTTATCTAATGCTGTTGCTAAACGGTCACTTGTTTGGTGTTCTAAGACTTCAGCTTCTGAGTGAACATCCGCAAAATTATAGTGAAGCTTATCAACAAGAAAGGTTTCCCACAAGCGGTGTTTACGGACAAGCTCTGCTGCATACTTCTGTCCCTTCTCGGTAAGTGAAATACCAGCATAGGGTTCATGAACCACTAGTCCTTCATCAGATAATTTTGAAACCATTTCTGTTACAGAACCTGCCGCTATACCTAGGCCTAACGAAATATCCTTATTTGAAACCTTTTTGTGACTACCACCTAGCTCAAAGATAATCTTAAGATAATCTTCTTTCATCGGTGTCAAGGGCTACATCCTCCTCTACTTTGTTTATCGGCCTACGAACGGTCTTCTGATTAATTTATCATAACACATTTGATTATAGCATAATCAATAAACATCTTCTTCGGATAACCTAATTTTTTTGTTAGTTAGTAATTTAATATGCTAAACTTAGGGAGGATATATCAAAGAAATGAGGAGTTTACGATGGATGAACAAATCACGGGAAAACGCTTTTTAGCAGTAACCGTATTAAACGTTCTGATTACTGTTGTTGAAATTATTGGGGGACTGATTTCAGGGAGTCTCGCCTTACTGTCCGATGCCTTCCATAACTTAGGAGACTCATTTTCAATTGTTCTCGGCTATGTTGCCCAGTCAATTGCTAACAAACCAGAAACAAGCAAACGAACATATGGGTACCGTCGCGCTGAAATTCTTGCAGCAATGGTCAATGCCGCTTTCTTGATAATCGTCTCGGCTTTCTTAATTATCGAAGCCGTTAAACGGATCCAGCAACCCACACATATTAACGGTGAGGTAATGTTAACCGTTGCCGTTGTTGGTTTAGTAGCTAACTTACTTTCAGCAGTCCTGCTTCATTCTGGAAGTCATAATAACTTAAACGTGAAAGCAACTTACCTTCACGTTTTAAGCGATGCCTTATCATCATTTGCCGTAATTATTGGCGGTGTGATTCTAACATTTGTTAACATCCCTTGGCTTGATCCGGTTTTGACAATTGCGGTGGCAATCTACATTGCTTGTGAAGCTTGGCCTGTAATTAAACAAACCGTTACCATTCTCATGGAATCAGCACCAAAGCTTGACTACAATGGGATTGAACAAGATTTGGTTAAGATTGATGGTGTTACCGCAGTTCACCATGTTCACGCATGGATGATTGATGAAAAGCGAATCATTTTTTCCGCTCATTTAAATTGTCACGATATGAAGCTGAGCGATGTTGATAAAATTTATAGTCAGGTTGATAAAATTCTTCGCGAAAAATATGGTATTTGCCACGTCACCATTCAAGCAGAATACCACCGGGGAAAAGATGAAGACCTTTTCGATACAGTGGTTGATGAAGAACATTTAATTAAATAAGTAATGAAAAGGCCTGGGAAAATTTGTGAAGTGAAGTGCAACAAAAAAGTTAGACAAAATTGATTATTTAAGCTACCAAGGTATGATTTCGGTATTCAACCGGAGTCATACCTTTTGTTTTTAAGGAGATACGTTGGTAATTAAAGTAATGAATGTATTGAGCTGAGAGTGATTTTAATTCAGCTAAGTCTTTACATGGTGGGAAACCATCTAATAACTCTGTCTTAAACAGGTGAAAGAAACTCTCCATTGGTGCGTTATCATGACAATTTCCCTTACGGGACATACTTTGAATAAAGTGATTATCAGCTAACTTTTGGGTATAGTACCCCAGTTGATAGTGCCACCCCTGATCAGAATGAATAATTGGTTGAGCATTATCAGGCAGCTTTGTACATAGCTCGTTGAGAGTAGCGGTAATCAACTGTCGATCAGGATGTTGACTCAATTGGAAGGCTAAAACTTCCTTACTGGCTTCATCGATAATTGAGGAAATATAAGCCCAACTGTGATTAGCTAAGCGAACTTGAGAAACATCTGTGTGGAGGACTTGATAAGGAATGGTGGCCTGAAATTGTTGTTTTAGTAGATTATCCGCAACTGTGCCCACATTACCTTCATAAGATGAGTATTTACCACTACGGTGGCGATTATACAGTGCCACTTGAACATCTAATTTCGCCATCAACTTGTTCACCGTCATGTCCGCCAAATGAATGCCCATTGCCCGCAGTTTTTGGTTCACGCGACGATAACCGTAGGTCCATCGTCCGCGGACTTGCCCTTCTTTAGCCACGCTAAGAATCACTTGCTTAACACTCGCATATTTATCATGATGGTTAGCGATGCGCTTGCGCTCATCATGGTAAGTAGCCTTAGGAAGGTTGATTTTATGGAGAATGTCACCAATCTTATAGCGATATTTCTTCGGTAGCGATGCTTGATCTGCCCTGATCTGATCAACTATTTGCGTTTTCTCTTTGCCTTGGAGGGTCCGAACAGGGCCAACGATTTTTTTAAGATGTCACGTTCCAATTTTGTGTCATAGAGTTCTTGGCTTTTCTTGGCAAGTTCTTCTTTTAAACGTTCCACTTCAGTCTTATTAGTAAGACGACGAAGTCGTTTCTTAGTATGTTTCACCTTTGACGGCCTACCTTTCGGGTGAGGTTTCAAGGCTTCAATACCATCTCGCTTGAACTGTGACCGCCAAAGTGAAATTTGGCACGCTTGCACGTCAAATCGAGCCGCTACTTTAACCATCGATTCCTCATGAGTTTGGTAGTAGTCTATCACACTCAACTTAAAATCTGCGGTAAGGGTTCGTGGATGACGACGCCGTTTCAAGGCGTCTATCCCACTTAAGCGATATCTTTGAATCCATTTCCTGATCAGTCGGCTACTGATACTGTATTTGCGCCCCAAGGCTCGAGAACTTTGTGGAGTAGTCAGATATTCGTGGACAATTTTAGCTTTAAAGTCAGGTTTGTATTTAGTCATAAAAAGTGCCTCACAATCGTTAGAACTTTTGTCTAACAATTATGAGGCACTTCATTTGATTTTCCGGGCCTTTTCATTACTTAATTTAGAACAGCTTACCAACACCGTAGTGAATAGCAACAGTAATCAACGCAATAATAATATTTCGAATAACTGCAATTTTTACTAGTCCGTTCCCAAGCTTTGAGCTAATATACCCAGTTAACGCACTAGTTAAAACTACTGCCAAAATAACCGCATACCACTTATAAGCGGCAGGAGCGAAAGTCATTGCACAAAGAGGAAAAATTCCACCGGCAGCTGCTGAAAAGAGAGAGGAGAAAGCAGCATCCCAAGGGTTTAAGTAGTGTCCCAACTCAATATCATACTTAACCCGAACAACGGTCTCTAAAGGCTTCTTACTGAGAAGATCCTTTGCAATTGCAAGTGAAGTTTCTGGGGTAACCCCCTTACTAACGTAATAATCCTTAACAGCAGCAACTTCACTTTCAAAATCAGTTTTTAAGAGATGTTGCTCTTTACTTACAGCTGACTCTTCCGTATCCTTCTGTGTTGAAACTGAAGCATACTCTCCAGAAGCCATTGAAAAAGCACATGCAAGCAAATCAGATAGGCCCGCAATAAAGATCGTAAACCGGTCAGATGTCGCAGCAGCAACGGAAACCAAAACACCAACAACGGTTAAAATACCATCATTCGAACCTAATACTCCAGCACGAAGGGTGTTCAGCTTCTCTTCCATCGTTTGCTTCTTTTGTTGTTTTACCTTTTCCATCAATCACCCCTCCTTTAGTGTGCCAGCAACTGACCAATAATATAGGTAACACCCATAGTTAGCAGTCCAGCAATGGCATTTCGAATACTCGACTTTAACCGGTTAGAATTACTCAAGATCGCAGCGCAGTATCCCGTTATTAAGAGGGCAATTAAAACAGCGATTGCGGTCGCGAGAATTCTGCTTTCCGCTGGTGCAAGCGTAACTGCTAGCATTGGTAAGACAGATCCGGTTGGAAAAGAGATAAATGATGCAATAGCAGCCGCGTATGGACTGGTAAATTCTTTAGGATTAAACCCGTACCGTTCTTGAACAACAGTTGACAAGGCATCCTTATCCATCAATTCCTTGGTAGCCTGCTTAGCAAGTTTAGGATCAATATCCTGATCTTCATACTTTTGCTGAACATAATTAAATTCTTCTTGGTATTGATCATCTAATCGTTGACGCTCGCTAATCAATGCCATTTTTTGCGAATCCTTCTGGGTAGATACCGATACATATTCACCCATACACATTGAGATCATTCCGGCTAACGTCCCTGATAGTCCAGAAATTAAAATAGAATAGGCATTGTTCGTTGCAGCAGCAACCCCGATAACAATTCCGGCAATTGAAATAATGCCATCATTGGCCCCCATTACACTGGCACGTAAAATGTTAACTTTTTGTGCCAGCGACATCTTTTTTCTTGCCATTCTGAAAACTCCTCTTTTTAAATTAGAATCATTATAACATTCTTCAGAACTAGATCAACTAATAGTTTCGTATCAATAGCAATAGTTTAGAAAGATTATTAATTGCTATTCAAAGGATAAAGGGACTACGACAAATTGCCATAGTCCCTTTATCTTTGATTAGTTAAGATTTTAAATAATTGCTAATCAGAAATAACTATTCATATCTTTCGACTGCAGTAGTCCGAATAACAAACACTGAGGTTCCAGCATGTCTAGTCATGTAAGAAGCCTGTGAACCAACTGCTTTCCGGTTACCCCATTTACCAATTGAACCAACAACTAATAAGTCTGGTTGAAATGCTGGAATAACGTGGTTACAAATCCGTTCTGCTGGTCGATCACCCTGATCAACAATTCCCGTAATCTTACTTGGGTCAACTCCATAGTCAACAGCAGCCTTAACGTACTCATTAACCCGTTTCCGTAATTCATCAGCAGAACTATGAACATAGTCCTTGTCAAGGATTTGGTAAACATTAACATTATCAGTTTCTAGAATAGAAACAATTCCTAATTCAGAGCCATCACGCTTTGCTTTATCAACCGCATATGAAAAAGCTGCCCGGGCATCAGGTGCATCATCAACACCGACAAGGATCTTCTTGAACTTCTTTGGCTTAATTTCAAACATTAAACTATTCCCCTCTCTGTGGTCCTGACGATCAATAGATTATCTCGATCGCAGTAAGTTTCACCTACTATGTTACTACTTATCAAATATTTGTAAATATTTATTTTGGCAAGCCTAAAATAAAATTCTTTTATATTAAATGATAATTATTTTTAAATTTTTATATTCATCTGGGCTTTCTTGCCTGTCGATCCAACAAGTTCTATAATTTAATTGTTTTAGTCTTTATGACTACTATTGACACCGTCAATTTAGGGGGAGAGTAAAGTACCATGTCAATGATAGAATTTCATGATGTCCAAAAATACTATGGTAAATTCCACGCGTTAAAGGACATTAACTTAACAATCAATGCCGGTGAAACGGTCGTCTTAATCGGTCCATCTGGCTCAGGAAAAAGTAGTTTAATCCGGACAATTAACGGATTGGATCCGATTCGTGACGGTCAGCTAATCGTTAATGGGTTTGATTTGGCTGATAAGAAAACCAACGTTAACCTGATTCGCAAAGATGTTGGAATGGTCTTCCAACATTTTAATCTCTATAATAATAAGAATGTTTTAGAAAACATAATGCTTGCACCACGGGTTGTTCTTAAGCGACCAGAAAAAGAAAATCGTGAATTGGCAATGCAGCTACTTGAAAAAGTTGGCCTTGCTGATAAGGCTGATAATATGCCTGCCCAACTATCAGGTGGTCAAAAGCAACGGATTGCAATTGCTCGCAGCCTAGCAATGAAACCAAAGTGTCTCTTATTTGACGAACCCACGAGTGCACTGGATCCGGAAATGATTGATGATGTTCTTAATGTAATGAAAGATATTGCGGAAAATTCCAACATGACCATGCTGGTGGTTACCCACGAAATGGGATTTGCTCGTGATGTTGCCGACCGGGTTATCTTTATGGCTGACGGCCGAATCATCGAAGACGACTCCACTGAGAAATTCTTCGGTGACCAGCCAACTACTCAACGGGCCCGCGACTTTATGAGTAAAATTAGTGGACACTAAGGGGGCGGCCAAAATAATGAAAAAGATTTGGCACTTATTAACGATTGCTGTAGTCGCCCTTATTAGTATCACTGTTCTTTCTGGTTGTAGTTCCGTGGCAAAACAGGATGTTCTCAAGGTTGATCAAAAGAACAAGCAAATTACTTGGGGGGTTAAAGCTGATACTCGTCTTTTCGGTTTAGAAAATATTCGAACGGGAAAACTTGAGGGATTTGAAATTGATCTTGCTAAGGCAATGACCAAGGAAATCCTTGGGCCTAACGGAAAGGCTGTTTTTGTTCCCGTTACTAGCAGCACCCGAGTCCCACTACTAAAGAACGGTAACATTGACGCCATTATGGCAACGATGACGATTACACCAGAACGAGAAAAGCAGGTTGATTTCACTAAGTCATATTTTGATGCTGGCCAATCTCTTTTAGTAAAAAAAGGTAGCCCGATCAAAAATATCCAAGATCTGAATAAGCCTGGCAAGGTTATCTTAGGTGTTTCCGGTTCTAATTCAGTAAAAAACGTGGCAAAGTATGCACCCAAAGCACGGGTTCTTCAGCTTTCAGACTATGCCCAAGCAATGACTGCTCTAAAATCTAAGCAAGGGGATGCGTTAACTACGGATAACGGGATCCTTTACGGAATGGCAAGTGAAAATCCTGGTTATGAAGTTGTCGGTGGTAATTTTACTAAGGAACCATATGGAATCGCAGTAAACAAGAATCAAGCACCATTCAGGAACAAGTTAAATTGGGCCTTGGAACGACTTGAAAAAAACGGAACTTATAACCGCCTTCTTCTAAAATGGTTTGGTAACGTTAAAGGGTTTAATTATCAGGAGATGAAGCGTTAAATGTTAGATATTATTACAACACAGTGGCATCCCCTACTCAACGGTTTGTGGAACACCATTCTCTGTAGTTTAATCGCACTTGTTGGTAGTTTAATAATTGGCACATTCTTTGCTCTGTTAGAGATTTCTAAATATCGTATTGTTCGCTTAATTGGGAGTATCTATGTTGAAGTTTTTCGGAACATTCCTTTATTGGTAATTGCAATGGGCTTTTTTCTTATTGTTCCCATGTACATCACTAAAATAAGCGGTTTTGCTGCCGGAACAATCGGCTTAACTCTCTATACTTCCGCCTTCATTGCTGAAACTGTTCGGGCGGGAATCAATTCAGTTGAGGGTGGTCAACTAGAAGGGGCTCTTGCCAACGGACTAACGCACGCCCAAGCAATGCGTTATATCATCCTTCCCCAGGCATTTAGGGTTGTTATTCCGCCACTGGGCAACCAATTTATTAACTTGGTTAAGAACTCTTCTGTTCTTGCCTTTGTAGCTGGTTTTGACTTAATGTATGAAGGAAATCTGATCGCAAATGACACCTTACAAACAATGCCAACGTATTTCATTGTCGGTGTCCTTTACCTAATCATTACCTTACCTCTCAGCTACTATATGCGTCACCTGGAAAAGAAGCTAGCATAGGGAGGTGGATAATATGCAAAACTTTATTGATGCCTATTCATGGATTAATATTCGTTTCTTACTTCAAGGATTAGGAATTACTATTGAAATCTCCGTTGCCTCAATTATCTGTAGTTTCATCATCGGAACTTTACTAGGAATTATCCGATATGCCAAGATTAAGTATCTTTCAGCAATTGTTGGTTTCATTATTGACCTAATTCGGAACCTTCCATTATTGCTGATTATCTTCTTTACATACTTTGGTTTACCAAACATTGGGGTTAAGCCCGAGATCATTCCAGCCGCTATTATGGCACTAACCGTTTTCGAATCATCAATGGTTGCTGAAATTGTTCGTTCGGGAATTAATTCGATCGACTATGGTCAAACCGAAGGAGCACTTGCCAATGGGCTTACTAAGTGGCAGGCTCTCCGACTAGTCGTCCTTCCACAAGCGATTAAAAATATGCTTCCAGCACTCGTTAGTCAATTCATTTCACTGGTTAAAGATACCTCACTAGCAACAATTATTGTCTTGCCAGAATTAATGTATCACGCTCAAATTATTTATGGTCAAAACACCAATTACATTATTCCAATGTTCGTTGCTTTGGCTGTTCTGTACTTTATTGTTTGTTATTCTCTATCCCTTCTTGCCCGTTACCTTGATAAGCACTTAGCATAGGAAAAGAGTAACAGTATAACTATAAATAAACAAAATGATCCAGTCCTTAGTTAAGAGCTGGATCATTTTTATTTATCTTTAATATTGAATTGAGTAGCCAAAATGCTGGTGTTCACCAGTTAAGCGTTTAACATGACGCTCCATTACTTTCCGACGAGTACCAAACATCATCCAAATACTGAAACCACCAAAAATCACGAAGAGTATTAACAGTGCCCACCAGTCACCAGGGACCAAATCACCGGTAAGTTTAGTGGTTCCCGTTGCCAGGAAGCTAAACCAATCGAGACTAAAGTGCATTAGCATCGTTAACCATAGTTGTCCCGTATAAACATAAACAACTGCTAAAAATAGTCCCAAAAGAAAAGCTACACCGACTTGATAGAACGTTAAATCAACTCTTTGTCCGCCCAAGTTAATCAGGTGCGCAAAGCCAAATAAGACTGAACTTGTAAGGATCGCTAGCGGTAGTCGTTGCTTAACATTTCGCCAGGCATAAAAGAGAACCCCGAGCATTGCAAAGCGAAATAGGCTTTCTTCTGCTAATCCCGCTTCAAATGCTTGGCATGTTAATTTAAAGAATCCACCTTTAGGCAACTGATTGATCGCCATCATGTTACTACCAAGTGGAACAACAAAAATTGCGATCATCAATAAGAGAATCCACCAATTAAAGTCGCCACTCCAATTTGGCTTTAGCCCAGGCCATGACAAGTGCCAAGCACGCATCACGGTTGTAGCAAAAATAAAGTAAGCAACTGCACCAACTGCCCCGGTTACAAGTAAGGTTGATAATTTCTGGTTATCAATTAAATCAAACGGTAAAGATGTAAAGGGGACAATGACAATCTGAAACATCCAAAGTACAAAGATAAATCGCTCAATACTTAATTTCATTTGTCCACCAATAACACTAGCAAAGGGCGCATACATCACGAAATAATATAAAATCATAATTGATACTACTCCCCGAGGTGGCATGTGGAGTACCGTAATAATTTCCCGGGTAATAACTCCCCACGCAAAGGTTAGAATTATCGGCTGAGCTAATCCCTGAAGCCAACAATTAATCCTACTGATAATTGGGGGAACATTCTCCCATAACTCCTCAGAAAGTCCTATTCCGAGAATAATTACCATCCATAACAATTGTAGCCAAATATTACGGCCAAGTTCAAAGTTACGAATCATCATCATCATTAAAATAATTAAAGTCGCACCGATTTGAACTCGATACCAGATTTTTAAATAGTCTCTTCCAGTCATCGAGATTCCTCCAAATAAATAATTGCTTATACTGTTCGATCATACCAAATTAAGCAAACTAGTTTAAGCATTTATTTAAAATTAAAAGAAACAAGACAAAATGAAGTCATAAATGGCTTTGTTTTGCCTTGTTCTCATCTCTTACCTATTCATTTTTGCCAGCAACAACTGGTTCTTTTTTTACGGTTTGTTTCTTATGACCATTATTTTTTCGTTGTTGATGGTGGCTTTTCCGGTTATTACTGTTGTTCTTTTCGTGATTAGCTTTCTTTTTGTTGTTTGGTTGGCGATAGTGATGATTTTCGTAATGACGATCACCATTTAAGATCGTAACCATTGGAATGATCACTGGGCGCCGACCTGTTCGTGCGTAGAGAAGCTTCTGTAAACGACTAATAATTGTCCGATTAAGCGCTCGCCGATCCACGTGCTTATGATTCTTAAAGGTATTTAAAATGGCCCAAAAGACTTCGTGGTTTGCCGCCTTAATTAGTTCTTGAGATTCATGCATGTAAACAAATCCCCGAGAGACAATATCAGGTCCAGCAACAATTTGATAATCTTTCAAATCAACAACCGCAACAGCAGTCACGACCCCTTCTTCAGAAAGAAGACGACGTTCGTGAATTTCAGGATTACCAACAGTATCACCAGCATCCCGTCCATCAATGTACACGTCAGCAGCGCTCTCAATGTGATCCGCAATCCGTGCAGAATCCTTAGTTAATGCTAAGACATCACCATTAGCCAAGATAAAACTGTTTTCTTGCGGTACACCTGTCATTTCTGCTAACTTAGTATGAATCTTCTGCATCCGGTATTCACCGTGAACTGGTGCAAAAAACTTTGGCTTCATTAACCGCAACATGAACTCTTCATCAATTTGGCCACCATGTCCAGAGGTGTGGATATTATTAACGTAACCATGAATAACATTCGCACCATCTTCTTCTAGCTTATTAATTAAAGCATTAACACTAGTAGTATTACCAGGAATTGGGTTACTTGAGAAGACAACGGTATCACCAGGTTGAATAGTAATTTGCCGGTGAGTGCCGTTAGCGATCCGACTCAGGGCTGCCATTGGCTCACCTTGGGAACCAGTACACATAATTAAAACCTTTTCCGGTGGATAATTATTAATTTCGTTCTGATCAATTAATGAATCCTTTGGAATATTAAGGTAGCCTAGCTCCTGACCAGCAGTAATCGCATTTTCCATGCTTCGCCCAAAGACAGCGATCTTCCGACCTTGAGCAATCGCTGCATCTGAAGCTTCACGTAGTCGGTAAACATTTGAAGCAAATGATGCAAAGATAATGCGTCCTTTAATCCGTTCAAAGATCCGCCGAATGTGAATATCGACCCATCGTTCTGACTTAGTAAACTGTGGTCGCTCAGCATTAGTACTGTCAGATGTCAAAAGGAGAACACCATCATCACCAAGTTTTGCCATCTGTTGGAGATTTGGCCCTGGTAAGTGACCAACCGGAGTTAGATCAAACTTAAAGTCACCGGTTTGAACGATTGTTCCTTGGGGCGTATGAACAGCCACTCCTAAAGTGTCAGGAATTGAGTGAGTAGTCCGGAAAAAACTAACCCACAATTTCTTAAAATGGACTTCATCAAATTCGTTGATTTCATGAAGCTCTGCATCACGTAAAAGGTGCTTTTCTTCAAGTTTTCCCTTAATTAAGGACATTGCAAATGGTCCCGCATATATTGGAGCATTCACTTTTTGCAAGAAAAATGGCAAGCCGCCAATGTGATCTTCATGACCGTGAGTAATAAAAATCCCCTTAATTTTATCTTTATTTTCAATTAGGTAATCATAATTTTGAATTACGTAATCAACCCCAAGGAGTTCATCTTCAGGGAAAAGCACACCACAGTCAATAATAATTATTTCATCTTGGAACTGAACACAGTACATGTTCTTACCAATTTCGCCTAAGCCACCCATCGCATAAAAGGCAACTTCATTATTCTTAATATCTAATTTTGACATAATACCTTTCTTATACCTTTCTGTTTTCTTAAATTCTATTTAGATCTAAACAATAACGGAAAATTGTAAACCAAAAGACCCGCTTCTCAGGTAAGGGAACGGTTTTAACAATTGGTGATTCAGTTTTATATTTTATATCCGTACTTAAAACTAATAATATTTTAACATAAATTATTTTTTTCTGCTATTATCCAAGAATCAAAAAATTTCGCGAAATAATAAAGTGACCTCCCTAAATTGATAAGGAGATCACTTTAATTATCATTTTCAGTAAATTTCAATTAATTGAGAAGCTGCCGTTCTGCATCATAGCTAAAACACGCTTGCCATGGACTTACTAGAGTTAGCGTTCTCGGCAACCGAGCCGAAATGTTGGAGTGAACCAGAAATTGATTTGTCAATTTCGTCTGTGAACCCACGCAAAGATGAGTAGGTTGTTGGCAATCAACTTGTTGATGACAAAAGCCACTCAGCTACTGCGCTTCGCCCTAACTGTAGGTTCTCGAAATGTGTTCGCCAGGAGAAATTGCTAACTTTCCGCAAGCTCTTTGCTGGCTCACACTCTTTTTTCCTAATCCTCCTTTGGCAATTGTTCTTCTTCCTTTTGCCAAAGCTTTTCTAACGGAACAATAGGTTGTCCTTCCTGGTTAAACTTTACGTCGGTTAACTCGCTGAGAACTTCCTCATATGCGGGTTTACAAAGTCGTTCGCTAATTTCCGCAAGTTCTTCTGCACCATGGTAAGAGTTTTCCTTCAAAACGTGGTTTATCGTTCCCATAACCTCATTTGAAGCCTTAGCCCCCATAATCTCAAGGCTCTTTAATCGGTATTGATGAATGTAAAACGCAATAAATGCTTTCAAAGCTGCTTCCTTAGCCGCTTGGTTATCTAGTTCATCATAGCGCAATCCTACTTCTGCCAATCTGATCGCTTTCCTTTCTTAATTTACCATAGAATACATAGCTATTTATTTCTACCATAACACAAACCACTAATATTCGTTAATTATTCATTTTTCGCAAGTGAAGTCCTGTTTTGCCATTTTCTATTGTGGCGTAAACTTCAATATTTGAGTCTTCAGCAATTTTTCCTAACGTAATCTCAACCTTATCTGAGCCAGTTTGTTTAACACTCAATCTTTGACTAAAAATAAACTCTCTAAATAGGTTAATGGCTTCCCGTCGTTCCTTTTCTTTTTTCACCGCGACAGCAAGCGTATACCCCTGATCAAGAAAAAACTTAATCGTACAAACCCGATAAAGAATACCAATTGAATAGAGATGATTTTGGTTCTTTTCACCCTGCTCAGAGTTAATGTAACCCTTTTTTTCCCAATAACGAATTTGACTTGGCGATACTCCTGTCATTTCTCCTAATTGAGACATTGTAATCCTTAGGTTACTCTGCTTAATCATTTTGCGAAATCGTTCTGATAGTAAAATATCCATCAAATTCCTCCAAGTATTTAATTCATAAGTCATTATCTTAAAATTTATTATCATTGTCAAATTATTTGACAATAGAATTAAATAGTTTTATATTATTAGGCATTGTCTAAAACGAAAAGAGGTATTTAGCTTGAATCAACAATCTATTCCAGTAGATATTAACAACAAGCCATACAACAGGAATCTAATGGTTCTCGTCCTATTAATCGGTGCTTTTTGTACTATTTTAAACCAGACTATTCTTTCAACCGCTTTTCCGGCTTTAATGGATGCTTTTAATATCAGTACATCAACGGTTCAATGGTTAACCACTGGTTTCTTGATGGTTAACGGGATCATGATCCCAATTAGTGCATATTTAAGTAGTCGTTTTAATACTAAAGGGCTATTTGTCATTGCAATGTCAATCTTTGAATTGGGAACAATCATGTCCTGGCTTGCCCCTTCCTTCGCTGTGCTTTTAAGCGGAAGATTAATTCAAGCGATTGGCGTTGGAATCAATATGCCATTAATGCAAAATATTATGCTAACAATCTACCCACCTGAAAAGCGCGGGGCTGCAATGGGAATTAACGGATTAGTTATTGGCTTGGCTCCAGCAATTGGACCAACTCTTTCCGGATGGGTCATCGATAGCTTTAGCTGGCGGTGGCTATTTGGAATGATCGTTCCAATTGCAGCCGTAGTAATCATTGCCAGTCTTTTTCTGGTTAAAAACGTTATTCCAAATCAAAAGCCACACCTTGACTGGTTATCAGTTATCATCTCTACTGCTGGATTCGGTAGTATGCTTTACGGTTTCTCCAGTGTTGGTAATGATGGCTGGACTGATCCGGTTGTCTTAACAACCATTATCATCGGAATTATTTTAGTTATCTTCCTCATTCTTCGACAAAACAAATTAGATGAACCATTTTTAGAGTTCAAGGTTTTCAAGAGTAATGAATTCACCCTAGCAACCATCTTGAGTTCCATTGTAATGATGGCCATGGTTGGTGTTGAATTAGTTATCCCGCTATACCTTCAAATTATTCACGGAATGTCTGCCTTCCATTCAGGGTTAACCCTACTCTTCGGTGCTCTTTTTATGGGAGTTATGAGTCCAATTACAGGAAATTTGTTCGATCGCCATGGCGCTAGACGGTTAGCGATCACCGGAATGTTTATTCTTTCCGTTGGTACAATTCCATTCGCCTTTATTACTCGTGATACACCAATTATCTACATTGTCTTCCTATATGCTGTTCGGATGTTTGGTATTTCAATGGTAATGATGCCAGTCACTACAGCTGGAATGAACTCTTTACCATACCACTTAATCTCACACGGAACAGCTGTAAATAACACCTTACGGCAAGTAGCTACTTCCGTGGGAACGGCCATTATGATCTCAGTTTTAACCAATGTTACTAACAACAATAAACCTGCTCATTCATTACTTAAAACCGCGCCACTACAATATAAGTCACAAATGTTTGATGCAACTTTAATGGGGTATCATTCAGCATTTTGGTTTGCAATCGCCTTTGCTTTGATTGGTCTCTGCCTTACTATCTTTGTAACAAGCGGCACAGGAATCCATATAAAAATTGACACAAATGATACTCAAAGAAAGGGGGATTCTAAATGATTATTATCTTAATGTTTGGGTCAGCACTCGTCCTGTTCGCCAGTGTAATGTTTATCAATCAACGTTCAGTAAGAATTGTTGGCACCCTTATTTTTGGTATTCTTTTTGTCGGCTCAACTGCTTTAATGACGTTAAATTACAGTCAGCATTTCGGAATGAAGCAAGAAACAACGGTTACTCGACAAGCTGTATACTCTGCAGCCGCCCCTCTTCCAATTGCCGTTTACCAACCGGTTGGAACTAGTGGTCAAGAAAACGTCTTAATTTATAAGACTAACCAGAAACAAAAGAAAGCCACTCACACTCAAGCAAATGAATATACGACAAGCAAGATGCAGTTCACTAACCGTTCTACACCTGAATTAAAAACAACCGAAACGCGGTGGCGATTTAAGAATAGTTTCTACAAATACCTCTTCTTATGGTCCGGAATAGACGGAACATTAGTCCGGCGAACAAATGTAATTGAATACCCACACACATTCGTTAAGCTTACCGCAGCTCAGGCTCAACGGCTGCAAAAAAAGATGACTGATGCTAATAATTCACAAATTCAGGCCCAAGCAAAAAGCTTTGTAAGTGCAAAAGTCCAGGCTGCAATGGTAAAGCAACCAAATATGAGTGCTCACCAAATCCAACAACTATCACAACAGGCTGAACAAGAATTTCTCGCTCAATTGATTAGAAAAAATTAAGTTTAATATTATGATGCAAAGAGACCGCGAAAAAGCAAAACGCTTTTTTCGCGGTTTCTTTTAGGTTATCCACCTAGCGTGATAATCTCATTTTACTTATCAGGAATTTCATTTATTTCCCGGGAAAATGTTAATTGTTTTAGGGTAAAAGGATCTTTAAATGATAGTTTAGTTGCCCAGAGTGCCTGATGCTGATACTTAGAAGTATCGCCACCATAAAGGTGATCACCGATCAATGGGTGGTTAATTGAAGCGAGGTGGGCTCGTATCTGGTGAGTACGTCCAGTATGCAACCGAACTCGCAGTTTGGTCCACCCCGCGCCCTTCTCTTCTACCCAATATTCAGTTACCGCACGTTGACCATCTTCAGCAATGACTCGTTGAACCTGACCCTCACGACGAGCAATCGGCTGATTAATCATACCGTGTTCCTCATCAAAGGTTCCTGATACAAATGCCGTATATTCCTTTAACATTTGGTGTTGCTGAACCTGTTGACTAATCATACTAGATGCAACATGGTGCTTAGCAATTAAAAGTAAGCCGCCTGTATACCGATCAAGTCGAGTAATCAAATGTGGCCGTTGGTCGACTGACTTTTTTTCAACCAAATAGCGGACTGCACGATTAAGGACAGTTCCATTGTCAACTGTAGGGCCAGGAATTGACGTTACCCCTGCAGGCTTATCAATTACCAGCCAATTATCGTCTTCATAAACAATATTAAGAGGGGCATCACTTAATTTTACCGATAAATCACGCATCTCCGGTTGAGCAATTATAGTTAATGGCTGGTTAGGCAATATCTTTGCCGTTGGTCGAACTTTTCGGTGATCAACCAAGAATTCTCCCTGACCATTCTTTAAATCATTGAAAAGGCGGTGCCCCATTCCCAATGACTGAAGAAACTTTTTAATTTTAATCGGTTCGGTACCTTGATATTGCCAAGTATTTTCCATTTTTACCTCCAAATTATTCTTAAATAAAGAAAGACTGGGGAGTTCCCCAGCCTTTCTTTATTTATTATGACGGTCCGTACGAGACTCGAACTCGTGATCTCATCCGTGACAGGGATGCGTCCTAAACCAACTAGACCAACGGACCATTTGACAATAAATAAAAGTATACGAAACTTCCTCTCAAGTGTCAACAACTTTTTAAATTTCCTTTTACTTCTTCATCAGCCATAAATACCTTATAATATTATTAGCATTCTATTGAGGAGGATACTATGGAATCCCTATATAAACGATTGTCATCATGGTGGGTTAAATACGCGCGACCGATAAAGGTTATCTTTGTAATCTCGGTCATTATCTTTGTCGTCCACGCCCTAACAAGCTTTTTCAAAACCGTTGATTGGCACAGGGTTGGCACAGGATTAAGCAATTTAACATGGTCAAGCATCCTAATTCTGCTTGTCTTTGGATGTATCGCAGTTATCCCAATGCTGGGATACGATTTTGCAATTGTTAAATTTCTTCCCGGTAAATTTAAACGATCATACATTATTCGTTGTGGCTGGATTACCAACACGCTCACAAATATTGCTGGTTTTGGTGGCGTCCTTGGCGCAACAATGCGGGCATATTTTTACCGTAAACACGCTAATAAAAAAGATATCTTATTAGCAATTTCTAAAATCGCTGTTTTCCTTTTGTCAGGTCTTTCGGTACTTTGCTGGGTTGCCTTAGCCTTTATGTTTATCTTTCATCAGGGAGGCCATTTTAACCAGTACGCACTCTGGCTTGTTGCCGGTGGTCTTTACTTCCCTGTTGTTTTTTACTTTACCCTGATTAATAATAACCGGTTGTTTAAAGACGTTACACCAAAAATTGAGGGACTCCTCGTCGGCAGTTCAACCTGTGAATGGCTCTTTGTCGCCCTTTTCTTCTTGCTAGTCGGTTGGTGTTTAGGTGTTCGTCATAATCTAGCATCAGTTTTACCCTTATATGTAGTTGCTCAGTTGCTTGGGGTTATTTCCATGATTCCCGGTGCCCTTGGTTCCTTCGATGTCATGATGATGTTTGAATTATCATTAATGGGAGTTTCTAAGCCAACAATTATTATTTGGCTCCTGCTCTTCCGAATATTCTACTATATCGTGCCACTAATTATTGCCGGAATTCTCTTCCTTCACGATTTAGCTCGGCAGGTTAATGACTTCTTTGATGGTCTGCCATTAGTTATTATTCAAAATACTGCTCACTTTCTAATCACAGCATTCATGTACATTTCTGGAATCTTGATGTTACTTGCCGCTGCGGTTCCTGACATCACAGCTGATAATAAGCTTTTTGCCCGACTTTATCCGTTTACTTTCTTTTTTATCCATCAATTATCCACAGTGCTCTTCGCCATTGCTATGCTAGCTTGTGCCCGTGGATTAGCGTCAAAAGTTCAAAAAGCTTACTGGCCGACACTTGCTTTACTATTAATCGGAATTATCAGCACTTGGTGGAATTTAAGAACAATGAGCCTAACAATTTATCTTGCCATTGTTTTAATCCTTATCCTCCTTTCAAAGCGAGAGCTCTACCGTGCAAAACTTCAGTACTCAATTAGCAAATTTGCAACCGACCTTTTAATTTTTGCCGGAAGCTGTATTCTTTACGTTATTGTGGGAGTTCTTAATGCTCCTCAATATACCCGGTCGCATAAGATTCCAAACTTCTTCCTTTTCCCAGGTGAAAAAGTTTGGTTCTCTGGCTTAATCGGTCTGTTGCTTGGTCTAATCCTTCTAGTTTTAATTTTACGTTACTTCTGTTCTGGCACTGACCCGTTTGCTAAACAGCAAAAGTTTGCTGCAGAGCGGATTCATAAGGTGATTGACCAATTCGGTGGCAGCCGGACTAGTCACCTCGCCTTCTTAAAAGATAAGAACCTGTATTTTTACCAAAAAGATGATCAGGATCAATTATATTTTATGTATCGCCGAAATTATGACCGATTGATCATTATGGGCGATCCTGTCGGTAATTCCGCTGAAATTCGGCCTGCTCTTCGTCAATTTTTAACGGAAGCCGACCTCTATAATTACCAGTTAGTCTTTTATGAAGTCTCCGGTGAATTTACGATGTTGCTTCATGAATTTGGTTTTGACTTCATAAAAACTGGTGAAACCGGCCTAGTTCGCTTGGCTGACTTTACCTTAGCAGGAAAGAGACAACGCTCACAACGGGCATTAATGCACAAATTCGATCGTGAAGGCTACCAGTTTAACGTTGTAAAGCCCCCATTTGACGACGAATTCATGCAAAAATTAAAGGCTGTTTCTGATGATTGGCTTGGAAAGCAAATAGAAAAAGGTTTTTCCTTGGGCTTCTTCTCACCAAACTATATTCAGCAAGCACCGGTCGCAACTGTTACAGATCAAGATGGCAAAATCGTTGCTTTTGCCACCTTCATGCCAACTGGGGGAAAGAAGTACCTCACTATTGATTTAATGCGGCATACCCACAATGCTCCTTCGGGTATTATGGATAAAATTTTCATTAGTATGTTCTTGTATGGTCAAGAACATGGTTACGAATACTTTGACCTAGGGATGGCCCCGCTATCAAATGTGGGTGAATCTCAATTTAGCTTTCTTGGTGAAAAGGTTGCTCACTTTATCTACGAATATGGTTACCACCTATACGGTTTTCAGGGGCTTCGGCGGTATAAGAACAAGTATGCTGATGTTTGGGAATCTCGGTATACCGCATTCCGGAAATGGAGTTCAATTATTAACTCAATGCTATCTCTTGTTAGCGTTATTAACCAACGTGCTGATAAGCAAGAAAAACGTCCCTTCTTTTCCTGGATTGCCCGTTAATTTGCCGCTAATTTAAGTTTGAACTATAATGATCGTGTAATCGTTTACACGATCATTATTTTTTATTAGGAAGGCGAATATTATGGCTACCGTTTACCTATCAGCAAAATTGCCAAAAGTGGCTACTGAAATATTAAATAAGGCTGCAATCCACTATGAGGTTTTTGACGGAAAAGGGTTAATTTCAAAAGATGAATTGATTAAGCATGTTAAAGACTGCAAAGTATTAATTACTCCGCTATCCACCCAAGTTGATCAAGAAGTGATTGACGCCGCTCCAAAACTTAAGTTAATCGCTAACTTTGGCGCCGGGTTTAATAATATTGATGTCAAATACGCCCGGACTAAGGGAATCGACGTTACTAATACGCCATTTGTTTCCTCAACTGCTACTGCCGAAGTTGCTAGTGGATTAGTTATTGCCCTCATGCGAAGAATTGTTGAAGGAGATCGCGTAATGCGCTCTGTTGGTTTTGACGGCTGGGCACCACTCTTCTTCCTTGGTCACGAATTAGCTGGCAAGACTTTAGGAATTGTTGGGTTAGGAAGTATCGGGCGTGGAGTTGCACAACGTCTCCATGCATTTAACATGAAGATCATCTACACCCAACGTCACCAAGCTGATCCAGCAACGGAAGCTCAATATTCTGCTGAATACGTTACGCTTGATGAGTTATTAAAACGTTCTGACGTGGTTACTCTTCACTGTCCGCTAACACCAGAAACGCACCATTTAATTGATGCTCCTCAATTCGCAATGATGAAGGATTCAGCATTCTTGATTAATTGTGCCCGCGGTCCCGTAATTAACGAGGCAGCCCTACTCAAGGCTCTTCAGGATCATAAACTTGCTGGTGCTGCGCTTGATGTTTATGAAGCTGAGCCAAACGTTGCTGACGGTTTCAAGAATCTCGATAATGTTATCTTGACACCACACATTGGTAACGCATCATTTGAAGCCCGGGATGCAATGGCTGAAATTGTTGCCACTAATGCCGTTAATGTTTTAACTGGCGAAGCTGCCAAATATATTATTAACTAAGTAGGATCAATCAAATTCTAACTAAACAAAGCGAGAACCACTTGCTATTATTTCTGATCTGCAAGCAGTTCCCGCTTTTTAATTAAATAATTATTACTTCACGTTCAAAATTGCAATAAATACAATAAAGATAAAGAAAAGGGCATACATAATTGGATGGACTTCCTTACCTCGCTTAGCAGCAATCATGGTAAGTGGATACATAATTAATCCAAGAGCCATCCCATCTGAAATGCTGTAGGTTAACGGCATCCCGATAACAATCAGGAATGCTGGAATCGCAATTTCGAGTTTTTCCCAATGAACCCGTTTCATTGACTGAGCCATTAATACCCCGACGATAATTAGCGCTGGCGCGGTTACTTGATTAGTAACTACCGGTAATAATGGTGAGAAAAACATTCCTAAAATAAAACAAATCGCCGTTACCACTGAAGTCAAACCGGAACGACCACCAACTGCGATCCCCGCTGACGATTCAACATAGGCGCCAACTGGTGAAGTTCCCAAGATGGAACCAACTAACATTGCACTAGAGTCGGACATTAAAGCTTTCCCAACCCGCGGCATTTTATTATCCTTCATAAACCCTGCCTGTTGAGCAAGACCAACTAACGTTCCAGCAGTATCGAAAAAAGTTACTAGCAAGAAAGTCAAAACAACAACCCAGAGCTGAATGGTATTAATATGGGAGAAATATTCAACACCAACGCCAAATGTTGGCTTTAAGCTTGGAGCACCCGAAATAACGTGATGTGGCATTGGAATTAGTCCGGTAATCAATCCCGCAATTGCAGTCACCGCCATTCCAATAAAGATTGCCCCCGGAACCCTTTTAACCATTAAAATCGAGGTAACAATTAGGCCGATAATCGTTAACCAGGTAGTTGGTGTAGTAAACGAGCCAAGGCCAACAACAGTCGACTTGTTAGCGACAATCAAACCACCTTGATGAAGTCCTAAAAAAGCAATGAATAAACCAATCCCACTAGAAATCGCGAATTTCAAATCACTTGGAATTGCGTCAATAATTACTTCACGTAACTTAAAAATTGTAATGAGGATAAAAATCAGTGAAGCAACAAAAACAGCAGCTAAGGCAGTCTGCCAGTTAACTCCCATCCCAATAACAACGGAATACGAGAAGAAAGCGTTAATTCCTAGAGCTGGAGCAGTAGCAATCGGGTACTTCGCATAAAGTCCCATCATTAATGTCCCGAATGCTGCTGAAAGTGCAGTTGCTGTGAATACTGCCCCTTGGTTCATCCCCGCTGCTCCTAAAACATTAGGGTTAACGAACAAAATGTATGACATTGAAATAAAAGTTGTGAAGCCAGCTAAAACTTCCGTGTGAATGTTCGTATTTAATTCATTAAGCTTAAAATAATTGCTAATTGCGTTCAAGAAAAAATCCTCCAAACAGTAATTACGAATAAAACAACAAATGGTATCTTATAATATTCGCATTCATCTGTAAAGAGGAATTTTAGATAAAATTTAGATATTTTGGGCAAGATAATCGTATAGCATGTCCTTCTTAATTTGCTTTGTGTCAACTCCTAAGACTTCTGCAATCTTAAAGGCGTATGCAAGAGCGGTTGCTGGGCCACGACTAGTAAGGATCTTTGCTTTCTCATCAACTACCGTAATTTCTTTGTGGAACCGGGCCGTTGGTACTTCTTTTTGAATTTCTTCATTTATTCCAGGATAGCAAGTGTAATCGTGATTATCTAACAAGCCATAATGAGCAAGCGCGATTGGTGCAGCACACATTGCGGCATCCCACTTACCCTCCTGATTACGCTGAACCATTAATTGCTTTAATTGTTCGTTATCACGAAGCCGTTGCGAACCACCCATGCCACCCGGAAAGGCAACAAGATCATACTCCAACAGCTGATCACCCATCAGCTCATCACAAGTCAATTTAATGTTATGAGCACCAAGAACTTCCTTATCTTCAAGGCCAACCATTTTGGCATCAATACCAAGGCGACGCAATACATCAATTACTGTTAACCCTTCAATTTCTTCGCATCCTGGCGCAAATACAACTGCAACTTCTGGCATAACCTAAGATCTCCTTCTCTAATTCTTTGTTTTAACTATTAACTAGTTTTGTTATTTCTGTCATCACCTGATCGGCCTCTGGCATCCGGTATATCGGAAAAATATGAGGTAAATCACGTCCAACAACAAATTTAACGGTCACTCCAGCATCACGGAGCTTCTGAACAAATAAGGCGCTATCTGGATACATAATCTCTCGGGTACCCACACAAACCAAAACATCCCGCAACTGACTAACATCGCCATTAATTGGACTTAGCCTGTAATCATCATGCTTTTCACTTGCAGCCCACAGTTTAGCCACTCGCTGTAACCCCTTAACTGATAGAGTCACGTCATGAGCCTCATACTTGGTAATTGTCGGGTTATTCAAGTCGAGATCCAACCAGGGCGAGATTAAAACTAAGTGTCCTGGTTGTGGCAGGTCGGTTGCTGCACAGTATTCGCAAAATCCAGCAGCTAAACCACCACCAGCGGAGTCACCCAGGAGTGTAATATTGCTAACCGGAACCTGATCATAAACTTGTCGATATAGCTGAGTAATCTCTCGATATGCCGTTTGAAACTGGTGCCGTGGAAGATGGGAATACAAGACAACATAAACACGCGCTCCTGTTTCTTGAGCTAACCGGTCAGCAAATAACCACTGCTCCTTTACAGGCGACTCAATATATGCCCCACCTGGTAAATAGATAATTGCCTTTTGTGGGCCTGGCTGTTCATTTAAGACATAGGTTCTCGCTAAAGTATTGGGTAATTTACGTAAGCTGACACTAAACGGAACTGCTGGCATCACAAAATCTTCTTCGCTTTCTTGTTGTGCTTCCGTAAGCATTTGGTGAAATTTTTGCTCATCAGTCATCCGTTGCTTAAAGCCGCTCACCTGGATTTGTAATTCAACAAAGGTTGCTCGTTGTGAACGGTGTTGACCACAGCATATTAATTCACGAATACTTTGGCCAAAATTGCTAGCAAGCTCAGAAGCAACCTGATGTTGAAATTTTGGTAATTTTCTCATGAGCTGTTGGGCTCCTCTTAATAAACTAATCGAGTTTCCCCGACCTCACTATAAATAGTTACTCTCATCGTAACACGATTTTAGCACCCAACTCCATTCAATTTTATTAAGTTTTGTCTTAAAATTAATTAATAAAGGAAGTAATCTCAATGCATCAGGAATCTCTTTTCGCTCAATCAAACAATAATACTCCGCTAGCTAACCGCATTCGTCCTAAAACTCTTGAGGAATTTATGGGGCAGCAACAATTAATCGGTAACGGCAAGGTTCTTCGTGACCTGATTGAACACGATCAGGTATCCTCACTTATTTTATGGGGACCGCCCGGTGTCGGTAAAACCACGTTAGCGGAAATAATTGCTCAACAAACAAAGTCCCATTTCATCACCTTCAGTGCTGTTACAAGCAGTATTCGTGATATCCGAAAAATTATGGAAGAGGCGGAGAAAAATCGTGAATTTGGTGAACGAACGATTTGCTTCATCGACGAAATTCATCGTTTTAATAAGGCTCAACAAGATGCCTTTCTTCCCTTTGTTGAACGGGGAAGTATCATTTTAATTGGGGCAACAACGGAAAATCCTTCTTTTGAAATCAACTCTGCCTTACTTAGTCGGTGCAAAGTTTTCGTTCTTAAATCATTAACAGTAACTGACATTATTGAGATTCTTAAAAGAGCAATCAACCACCCAGCTGGTTTTCCTGGAATTAAGGTTAGTTACAACGATGATGTTTTAACAATGATTGCAGAATTTGCCAATGGCGATGCTCGGGTTGCCCTCAACACTCTTGAAATGGCCGTGTTAAATGCTAATCATCATGATCATCAAGTGAATTTAACCATTGATAGCCTCAAGCAGCTGATCAATACTAAATCATTACGCTACGATCAGCATGGTGAAGAACACTACAATGTCATTTCCGCGCTCCACAAATCAATGCGCAATAGTGATGTTGACGCGGCAATCTATTGGTGTTCACGAATGATTGATGGTGGTGAAGATCCGCTCTACATTGCCCGACGGTTGGTCCGGTTCGCCAGCGAGGATATTGGTCTTGCAGATACTAATGCATTAACCGTTGCTATTAATACTTTCCAAGCTTGCAAATTTCTTGGTGTTCCGGAATGTGACGTTCACCTCACAGAGTGTGTTATCTACCTATCACTGGCACCTAAATCAAACGCGGTTTATAAAGCCCGAATGACTGCCAAAAAAATAATTAAAAAGACTGGTAATTTGCCAGTTCCCCTTCAAATTCGGAATGCACCAACAAAACTAATGAAGGATCTTCATTACGGTGCTCACTATCAATATGCCCACAATACTAAGGACAAACTAACCTCAATGAAAACAATGCCACCAGAATTGGCGGAGCAACAGTTTTATAAGCCAACAAGTCAGGGTCGCGAAGGGCGCTTTAAAGCCCGAATGGAGCAAATCAAAGAGTGGCATCGAGAAAATGATAATTAATAACTAATAAAAGAGCGTGAAAACTTAGTCATAACTGGCTTCTTCTTCACGCTCTTCACTTTTCATTAACCTCTTTTTACAGATTGCTTTCTATTTCGGATCCACATCACAACAACCATTACTAATGAAATAGTAATGAGGGTTAGTGCTGTGATCACAATATTTCTATACCCATTGTATAGAATATGACGCATCTCGGGTAACAACGCTCCTGGCAAACTACTTGCTGTTTTGGCGTTAGATAACTTATTTAGCATTCCCATTGTAATTCCATGATGGTGTTTGATTCCCTGCAGCAAGGCGTTATTAAGGATCACCCCATAAATTGCAGACATGAAAGTTTGACTAAGGATCCGCATCAAATAACCCATTGATGTTGCAATTGGAACATCTCGTAATTCAGCATCAGTCTGAACATTAATCTAAAGAATATTAAAAACTAAACCAACACCGAACCCTTCAAATGCACCAAGAATCATGATCAACCAGAATGGCGATTTCTGACCGCCAAGCAAAAGGCCGAGAAATGAAATAAAAATTGTCAAAGCACCTAAGCCAACAATTTCATACTTTGACCATCGATCCTGAATAAACGGGACCAATTCGGAGCCAAGAAAATCCGTCACTGCTCCTGGAATTTGCGTCATTCCACCAAGTAATGCCGATAGCCCAAGAAGTCCCTGAGCCCACATTGGAATATAAATAACAAAGGCAATAAAGGAACCCCAGATAATCACAAAGAGCATAAAGTCAATTACTAATTCATGATTGGTAAATAATCGATTCGGCACAATCGGGTCAGCGGCTTGCTGATCAACCTTTACCATCCACCATAGTAATGCCCCGCCAATAATCATTAGGCCAAGGATAACAGGAAGCGAGGCAACTCCAATTAATTGAACCGCAATCAAGATCAGCATTAAACTACTAACTAACAACGTCGCTCCCAAGTAATCAATTGGTTTACCGGCTGCCTGGGCATTAACATTCTTATAAAAGATTGCAATGATCGTAATTGCAATTAACGCAATCGGAACATTAACATAAAATACCCAATGCCAACTAAGCGCGTCAACGATCCACCCACCAAGGAGGGGACCAATAATTGAAGCAGTCCCGAAACAAGCACTTGATAAGCCAAGCACCGTGGCCCGTTTCTTTAGGTTAGTATAGATTTCGGCAAAGACAATAAATGGAATAGTGTTCATTCCCCCAGCGCCAATTCCCATTATTGCCCGGGCAATAATAAACCAGATAATATTTGGAGCAAGCCCCTGAAAAATCGCCCCAATCGCAAAAAGAGAGGTTGCACTAATGTAAGCAATTTTATTTCCCTTATGCTCACCAAACTTACTCCACAATGGAGTTGCAACGGCCATCCCAAACAGGAAGATCGCTACTATCCATCCCATATACTGAAGAGCATGCAAGTCACTAGTAATTGCCGGTAATGCCGTATTAACAATCGTCCCGTCCATTCCCGCCATAATGTTAGATAACAATAAGGCTCCCGTAACGATTGTTCGTCGTTGTTTTAACTCCAAATTCTTGTCCCCTCCCCAGAATAAAGATAGCGGGTTCCGCAGCATTCCGCTTCCCCCGCTTGCTATCGAATATTTTCTAGTTAATAACTAGTCATGTATTATACAAAGAGTTGAAAATTAACTCAACCTCTTTTCAATTCCAAGTAAATATTTAGTTAGTCTTTTTAATAAAATTCCCTAACCTTTGCCAATCACGCAAAATAGTTGGCTCTAGTTTTCGACTATATAGAACTGCAGCCGGATGATACATCGGTACTAGTAAGGTATTGGTTGTTGAAAACTCATAGCCGCTGCCATCTTTTTTAGCGTGCTGAATTGGTTGATTCAACAATTGACCGTGAAGTTTTCCAATGTTAGCTTGTGGTCCAAGTAACCGTTGCAACGCAGTATTGCCTAGTGGAACGATTATTTTAGGTTGAACCTGAGCAAGTTCCCAATCAAAAAGGTTAGCAAATGCTAAAACTTCCTTCTTTGTTGGCGTCCGGTTTGGCTTTTTTACTACCTTAGCACCAGTTTTCTTATCAACGACCTCTTTAATTGAGTATGGTCGTTGACGAACAACACTGGTGATATAAACACTATTCCGGTCATAACCAATCGTTGCTAACATTTTCATTAATTCTTTACCAGAGGCCCCTGAAAAGGGAATGTTATGAACTTCCTCGTGGCGACCAGGAGCTTCACCAACCAGCATCAAGTCTGGCTTTAATTTTCCTTGACCAGGGGTAAAGCCAGCAAGATTTCGTCCAGCAACTCGTTGGTGAACTTCAGCTAAAAGATTTTGTGGATATTGAATGATCATTTCATCACTCCCATGTTAACCATTATGCCGCCATTTTGGATCAGTAATGATTCGGGCAGTAATTAAACCAAGCGGTAAGAAAACAACAATTAGGAGGGCCTTAGTAATCCAGAGCGCACCAACACTAATTGAGGTTAGCCCCATATTATACATTGCCTGATACATATATAATCCAGGAACCATAATTACGATCGAAGGGACGGTAATTGAAATCTGTGGATAGTGAATTTTCCGCTTAACAATTGAAGCTAATAACCCAGCAATCAATGCCCCAATAAACGCACAGGCACCGGCAGGAATATTACTATAATCTACTAATTCTAAGCGAGTCGTATTGGCGATCGCTCCAATTAATCCTGCAACTGTTGCCATCTTCGGCGTACTATTAAACATGATTGAGAATCCAAAGACACCACCAAAACTCGTCACAACCCGTAGCAGCATTAACATTAACGGTGGTAACGGTAGAGCCGCTAACGTTCCTGGTCGTAGTCGGACAGCCATTGCCACAATCCACCCCACTAATGTTGCTACCACAATGATGGTCACCGCGTAGGCAAGTCGTTCAAGACCTGATCGCATATCTAACTTAGAAATGTCTAGGCCACTAGTAATGAATGGGAAGCCGGGAATAATGAAAAGCATTGCTCCAATATATCCCGTTTCGTGACGGGGACTAATGTGAAATAACCATTGCATCCCAACAAAAGCAAACAGGTAAAAGAGACAAGCAACCGCGACTCCTACAGAAACACAGGCTAATAACGTAATATGGCGATCAATTAACTTCCGCCGAACATAGTTTCCTAAGCCCGCGCCAAGAAAACAGCAAGCCATTTCAACAGGTCCGCCGCCAAGCAGGAAAACGAAACAGCTACAAGCTAAAGCAGCCGCTAGACCAACTTGAATTGGCGTGTAATTTCCTCGACTATGAGCAATCTTTTCAAGGCGATTATGAATCTCACCAATTGTCATCTCACTGCCATGTTCGTGAAATTCGTCGATGAACCGTTCCATCTGGGATAGTTTACTCGTATTAATCCCAGTGCTTGGTAACGACAATGCTTGGGTATAGCTATGGTGAGCATCCATACAGGTATACTCTAGTGAAACCAGTCCAATATCAGCCGAACAGGTCATCTTTAGTTCACGGGCAACAATATTCATTGAGTCACGAACTCGCCAAGCTCCCGTTCCGTATGACAGCATCATTAAACCGATTCGTCCGGCAATTGCGGCTCGCTCCACCAGGTTAGCTTCACCTGCTGGCGTAAAATTATCATTAGTAAAGAAGTCTTGCCACGGGATTGCCATATGGTGATGTGTCGAAATGTGTTCTGCGGGTTCGAATCCCATTATCCCTTCTGTATCTTCTGCGTCACTTTTTTTCATGACTGCTTTTCCTCCATCAATTCCGTTCAGTTTAAATTCACATAGATAATTATACCGACCTTGTCAACCACTAATTATCAAGTTGAATCTGTTTGACTCGCCGAATAAAGTCCTGCTCGTCATCATTCAGAACGTATCCTTCCCGAATTACGATTGAAATGTAAAACTTTTCTGGAATCGGATCAAGGATATCTAATGCTTTAATTCCTGGTTCATTTGTCGCAGCATCCCTAACCATTAGGCTAATCCCCTTATCCTGCCGAACAAGTTCCTTAATCCAAGAAATATTTGGCAAGCGATAAACAACAATTTGAGGTTTTATTTGAGCATATGTGCAATATGCCTGAAACGCAGATTGATGAACATATTGCTGATCGTAATTAATAAATTTTTGCGTCGCTAATTCATTAAAATAAACCGCATCCTTTTGAGCAAGTGAATTTTGCTTACTAACGATGATTCCAAAAGACCGTGTTGCCACTAATTCAGCAAAAATACCATCTTCATTAATCGGTGTAGTTGAACCCAAAATGGCAATATCAATTTTTCCCTTCCGCAACTGATTAAGCAGATCGTGGGAACCAACTGAGGTTATTCGAAGACGGGAAAGTAAATCACCAGAAAACTCCTCAACAATTTTTGAAATATATAGTTTCCCAATAATTGGCGGCAAGCCAAACCGAATCTGCTTTTGGTTAGCACGGCTAATTTCTTTCCGTGTTAGATCGATCTTGTCATTAATCAGAACAGCATTTTCATAAAGAAGTAACCCACTTCGCGTAATCATTTCATCACGATGAAAGCGATCCTTACGAACTAATTGGGTATTAAATTCCCTTTCTAATCGTTGAATTGCTTGAGTAATACTCGGCTGGGAAACCTTAAATTCTTTAGCAACCCGTGTGTAATTTTTATATTTAACTAACGCAACAAAATACTGTAAATCGCGGGTATTCATTTTCGTTCCTTCCTTTTTTTGATACATAATCATATCTTACGCCATAACCAAACAGAACGGCAAGCAGATAATAATGACAAGTGTAATTAATTATCTCCGAATACAAAAAAACAGACTGACGAAAATAATTAATTTTCGTCAGTCTGTTAGTTAATTTTCTATTCTAAACTTTGAGTGGTTGAGCAATAGAGTTAAGAGTTGCTCGCCAGGAACTTGCTAGAGCTAATGTTCTAGGCGACCAAGCCGAAACGTGCTCACCGTGACCACAACTTCCGCCTAGCTATCCCGTCCTTGATTGTAAGCAATCATCGTCCGGAATTTTCTAGTGCTCAGTTGCTAATTCGTCACGGCTCGCACTCTACTACAGCCTAAGCTCCCTCAAGATAACGACCTCTCTCCTAGGCGCTAGTCGCCTTCGTCGAGAGAAATCGTTATCATCCGGGAGCTTTTTTACGGCTTCGCACTCTCAAATTACCACATACCCAATACTTTCATCCAGAGACTTCCGATACCGATCCAAACGACGATGTAGAAGATCCCGAGGACAAAGTTGAGTGACCACCACTTGGATTGAGGAACGTAACCAGAACCAAAGAGAACTGGTGCAGGACCTGAGGCGTAGTGCGTAGTAGATGCCATTAAGTTACCGAAGAACCCAAGCATCAAAGCAACTAACATTGGTGGAACGTTAGCAGAAATTGCCACTGCTAAGAAGGCACTGTACATTGCAGTAACGTGGGCAGTTGAACTAGCAAAGAGATAATGGGAGTAGAAGTAAACCACAATCAAAATGATTAATACTAATACCCAGTTCATTCCGTGAAGTGAGCTACCAACAGCCTTACTTAACCATGGAATAAATCCTAAGCTTGTTAATGAACCAGCCATCATAACCAGAACAGAGAACCATGTTAATGTGTTCCAAGCACCGGTTTCATGCAAAACATCTTGCCAACTGAGAACCCCAGTTAAGAGAAGTAATCCTAATGCGATGAAGGCAGCCAAAGTTGCATCAACTCCAATAAAGCTACCAACAATCCAGAGAACTAATGCCAATACAAAGATTACCGCCATCAACTTTTCAGGGAGAGTCATTGGTCCCATTTCTGAAAGCTGATCTTCAGCCCACTGCTTAGCGTTTGGTGTTTCCTTAATTTCAGGCGGATACATCTTGTAGATCAACCATGGTACAACGATTAATGAAATGACACCCGGTACCAAGGCAGCTAAGAACCAGCCAACCCAGGTAACATTAACGCCATTCCCCTTAGCAAGGGTTTGAACTAGTGGGTTAGCAGCCATCGCCGTCATGAACATTGCAGCGGTAATCATATCACCATGGTATTCAGCAAAGATTAAGAATGAACCAATCTTCCGCGAGGTCCCCTTCTTGGGATCTGAGCCAAATGACTGTGATAATGATTCAATAATTGGATATAAAACACCACCAGCACGAGCAGTGTTACTTGGAGTCGCTGGTGCCAAGATTAGGTCAACCCCAATTAATGAATAAGCTAAACCAAGTGTTCGCTTACCAAAGGCCTTAACAAAGTTCAATGCAATCCGCCGACCTAGTCCGGTCTTGATAAACCCACGGGCAATGAAGAATGCCATTGCAATCATCCAAATAGAAGCATTCCCAAAGCCAACAATTGCTTTTTCCATTGGTACAGTTTTTGTCAATACCGTTAAAGCAAAGGCAACAATTGATACCCCACCAATTGGTAATGGCCGAGTAATACATGCAATGATCGTTGCAACGAATAAGGCAAACATATGCCAACCAGCAACCGGAACTGCAGCCGGCTTAATTGGGGTCATAAACCATAAGATTAGGCCAACGATAACAGGCCAAATGAACCCCTTATAATTTACACTTTCTAATTTTTTCATCTTTCCGTCCCTTAATTAAATAGTAATAATTGCTCGCGGTGGTTTTTCACCACCAACTGTTGCTATTTGTTTACAAACTCCGTGCGTAAAGGGCCACTTGTTGACCTGCTTGACGACCAAAGACGATCGTTTCAGCAATGGAGTTTCCCCCAACACGGTTGTTACCATGAAGACCACCAGCTACTTCACCGGCAGCGAAAAGTCCCTTAATGATGTCACCATTTCCATCAAGTACTTGAGTCTTTGGCGTAATGTGAATTCCCCCCATTGTGTAGTGAATAGCAGGGGCGATGTGGATAGCGAAGAATCCTGGCTTGGTAATACCACGATCCATCCCCGTTGTCCGACCAAATTCAGCATCATCATGGTTTTCAACTGCTTGGTTCCAGGTGGTAACAGTTTGCTTCAAGTTGCTTGGATCCACGTTAATCTGCTTAGCAAGATCTTCAATCGTTTCACCATGAACAACTAAGCCAACCTTGTCATAGAATTCAATTGCCTTAACATGATCGCGAATTCCTTGATCAAAGATTAAATAAGCACTGTGCTCCGGTAACGCGGTAATTGCATTTGCACAAATCTTCCGCGTATTTAGTTCATTAACGAACCGTTTTCCTTCACCATTAACCATAATGGCCCCTTCACCACGAACTGCTTCACCAATCAGGTAAACGTGAGGGTTATCTTGCTGAACAGTTGGGTGGACTTGAACTAAATTCATTTGCATTAATTCAGCCCCAACGTTTTCAGCTAATTTCAACCCATCACCAGTAGCACCTGGTTGGTTAGTTGTTTTGTAGCTTTCAAGATCTGGACGGAACCGCTTAATGTATTCTTTTGAAGCACCGAAACCACCAGTGGCTAAAATAACTGCTTTCGCATTAATAACCTTAATGATTCCGTCAGCGTTAACTTCAACTCCATTAACCCGGCCATCGTCAGTCCGTCGTAACTTAGTAACTTTCGTCTTGTTAAATACAGGGATATCTTCCTGAGCAACGACTTCCAGTAAACTCTTCACCAAGAAGCCACCAATTGGTGCCATACTTGCTGGACGGTGGGTCCGCTTCTTAGACATTCCCCCCGTAATGGTAATATCATCCAGTTTAATGTCATGATCGGCTAACCAATCGATTGCTGGGGCAGTGTGGTAAACGAAGTAGCCTAACATATCTTTATCGTTGAGCCGACCACCATCCTTATATGTTTCATGGTAAAAGTCAGCAACGTTATCGATCACACCATGGTGAAGTTGAACATTGGTTTCAGCAGCGTTCATTCCAGAAGAAGCCCGGTTAGTATTCCCACCAAGTTCCTTTTCCTTTTCTAGTACTGCAACCTTCATCCCTAATTCATTTGCTTGAATAGCGGCTGAAAGGCCAGTCCCACCAGAACCAATAATTACAACATCATAGTCATTTTCTAATTTGCCAACAGATGTTGGTTGAAATTCTGCCATTACGTAGTTCTTCCTTTCAATATTAGTTAGCTTTAGCTCTAGTCCTTACGATCAACGTTGGTCATCTTAAGCATGTCCATCCATTCGTCGTATTGTTCTTCAGTTACCTTAACAGACTTCAAAGCAGCTTCCTTCAAAGTGCTTCCTGCCTTATCAGCAGCTTGAGCAATCTTAGCGCTGTCGTGGTAACCAATGTGTGGTGATAATGCCGTAACAGTCATCAGTGAGTTATCAACTAATTCTGCCATCCGGTCTTCATTAACGGTCATGCCATGGATCATCTTGTCCGCAAAGCCCATGATTGTCCCAGTCATCAAGTCGGCTGATTCAAGGAACGCATCAATCAATACTGGCTTGTAAACGTTCATTTCAAAGTTACCCTGTGATGATGCCATTGTTACAACAGTATCATTACCGAATACCCGTAAAGCAGCCATTGTTACGGCTTCAGCTTGGGTTGGGTTAACCTTACCAGGCATAATTGATGAACCAGGTTCGTTAGCTGGGATGTTTAATTCACCGTAACCAGCACGTGGACCTGAACCCAAGAAACGAATATCTTGAGCAATCTTAAACATATCGGCAGCTAAACTCTTCAATGCGCCGTGGACAACATCTAATCCTGAGTGGTTAGCTAAGCCGTAGAACTTGTTTGAATCAGCTGTTAAGTTTAAGCCGTATACTTCGCTAAGCTTTTCAGCAATCTTCTCTGGCCTCCCTTCAGCAGCGTTTAATCCAGTACCAACTGCAGTTCCACCAATTGCTAATTCATTTAAGGTTGGTTCAAGGGTCTTAATGTAGTCAAGGTCATGTTCAAGAGAAGCCACATAACCGGATAATTCTTGGCCGAAAGTCAACGGCACGGCATCTTGCAAGTGAGTCCGACCAACCTTAACGGTGTGCATGTACTTTTCTTGCTTAGCCTTCAATTCATCAATCAAGTGTTGAACAGCTGGCTTCAACTTATCAAGAGCTTCTAAAGCAACAACATTCATTGCTGTTGGGAAGGTATCGTTAGAACTTTGCCCCTTGTTAACATCATCGTTTGGTAGGATTTCGATGTCAGGGTTAAGTTGGTGTGCCTTATGAGCAACAACTTCATTGGTGTTCATGTTGGTTTGTGTACCAGAACCGGTTTGGTAAACCTTCAATGGGAAGTCTTTACGTAATTTTTCATCGCTCAAAGCTAAGAGTTCATCAATTGATTGAACAATCAAGTTACCCTTTTCTTCAGAAATAGCCTTTGTTTCCATGTTTGCTTGGGCAGCTGCCTTCTTAATGTTCAGCAAAGCACGAATAATGGCTAATGGCATATACTGACCAGTTGGGAAGTTGTTCCGACTCCGTTCTGTTTGTGGTCCCCATAATGCATCTGCAGGAATTTGAACTGGACCAAGAGTATCTTCTTCAGTACGGTATTTTGTCATTGTAAAAGCCTCCATTGTCTAAATAAATCGTCTATTTGTGAAAAAATACACATCAATTACACTACTATCCTAACGCGGTATAATATCCATAGTCAAACATTCAATATGTTATAAAATTCACTTATAGTGTCTTCTTAATCACTGATAATCATTGAGTCCATCATCAATCGTTGAATAAATTTCACAAGCAAACCAAACAAAAAATTCTAGTTAAATTCTCAATGAAATAACTAGAATTTTTTGCTATATAAGATTAAAATCACAAAGTTATTAGACAGAACAACCCGATTTTAGCATTAGTTCTCATTATCAATCGTTACCTTTTCCATGATAACGTCCTTTTTCGGCTTATCCATCCTATCACGCTTAGCTTGGCTGATCTTTTTTACTACATCCATCCCGGTAATTACTTGGCCAAATACGGTATGACGGTGATCCAGCCATGGGGTGCCACCCACCTCTGCGTAATGATCGATAATTTCTTGTGGATAGCCAACTGCTTTCATTTGTTCAATCATATTAGCCGGAACATGTTCGTTAGAAACAATGAAAAACTGACTGCCATTAGTGTTAGGACCAGCATTAGCCATTGAAACCGCTCCGTTAAAGTTGAACAATTCATCGGAGAATTCGTCCTCAAAAGCTTTTCCATAAATACTCTTACCACCACGACCAGTTCCGGTTGGATCGCCACCCTGAATCATAAAATCAGGAATTACCCGGTGAAAGATCACCCCATCGTAGTAACCCTTTTCTGCCAATTGAACAAAGTTATCAACGGTCTTGGGTGCCTGCTCCTTAAATAGCTGAACTTTAATTTCACCAAGGTTTGTTTTGATTGTTGCTTGCGGCCCCTTCACAGCCCCAAGTTTTAGTTGCGGATATTGCATTTTGCTTCCTCCTTAATTTTTACTCATGACTTATTCTTAGCACACAAGCGCCTTTAATATCACCACGTTTAACGTATTTTAGTGCATCAAGCGCCTTTTCAAGCGGGTATTCGGTAACTTCTGGATGAATATTAAGACGATCGGCTAATGTTAAGAATTCTTCTCCATCACGGCGAGTATTACTTTCAACACTCGTTAGCGTCTTTTCATGGAAGAGGTGTTTTTGGTAGTTCAGTGTTGGAATATCCGACATGTGGATCCCTGCCATTGCCAACGTTCCTCCGGGAATTAAACTCTCCAATGCTGGCAAAACGATATCGCCAACTGGAGCAAAAATAATTGACGAATCTAACGGGACATCCGAAAGATCATATGCCCCCTTAGCAGAAACACAGCCAAGCTGAAGAGCAAAATTTCGTGCATCAGCCCCCCGAGTAAAGACGTGAACTTCTACTCCCTGAGCTAATGCAATTTGCGCTGTTATATGTGCGGAGCCACCAAAGCCATACAAACCGAGGCGACCACCTGCAGGAACATTTGCCCGCTCATAAGCCCGGTAGCCAATTATCCCCGCACATAATAGTGGCGCTGCTTCGAGGTCATTAAACTTCTCAGGAATCCGGTAAGCAAACCCTTCTGGTACGGTAACATACTCAGCATAGCCACCATCATGGTCCCAGCCGGTATAAACTGAATGCGGGCAGAGGTTTTCATGACCGGAACGGCAGAATTTACAAACGCCACATGCATGCCGGAACCATGGAATCCCAATTCGCTCTCCTAATTCAAATCGTTGTGTTTCTGGCCCAAAAGCAACTACCTTACCAACAATTTCATGTCCTGGAGTAACGTGCTCACGATGAACCGGCAAATCGCCTTCTGCCACATGTAAATCGGTATGGCAAACACCACAAGTAAGGACCTTTACTAAAACCTCTCCGCGTTGTGGTTGTGGAACCGGCTTGGTAACAAGCTTTAGTGGAGCATTTTCGCCATCAATTGGACCAGGCGTTGTTACTTCCCAGGCACGCATTGTTTTTGGAATTTCAACTTGATTACTCATCTTCAAGACCTCTTTTAATTAGCTTTCTGTAAACTATTGTAGTCTTTTTTGAATATTTGTGAATTAACAAACAATAAAATCATTGATACTGTTTAGCAATTTCTGCCGTTAAAGCAGACCATTGTTTTTGCAACTGGTTAACATTTAAGCCACTATTGATTGTCTGATCATCCTGAGCAGCTAGTTCTAAACCAGCTGTTCCGCCAATATCATCTACGATCCCCTTGCCATTGCCATCTAAGACTTTTGGTTCAGTCGGACTTAGTCGATAACGTCTAATTGGCGTCGTTTTCTCAATTAGAATGTTGAATTGCCAAGAATCACCAAAATCATATTCGAGTATTAACTGATCTCCCTGATGAGCCTCCCCTAACCAATGGAGCGTAATATTCTCTCCGCCATCAAGGTACGGTAATTGGTAGTTTTTCTTGTTTAATTGAAGGTTATACAGGTGTGAGCCGGTTGCACCAAAACTAGCCATAATGAAGTAACAAAGATCATCAAGACGGGTTTCGCCACTAAACTGAAGTCGTCGCCACATGCTCGGCTGGTAATCTGCTAATTCAACTTTTATTTGATATTCAAGTTTACGGTAACGGTGGGCATGTTTTAATGAAGAACGACGCCGGGCAAGTTCGGATTCTGCGCTATGCAGCATTCTTTCTAACCGGTAACCTTCCTTAGCGGGCGTTGCGTTATCAATTGCCTGGTTTAATGCCTGACTAAACTGGTCAAAGTCAGCATCAGCAAACAGATCCTGTCGTTTAAGAAACCGACCAAATTCCCGAAAGGCGGTTCCCATCCCCCGGTACTTTGAAGTAGTTAATCGTTCACTATTGCGTTTGCCATAATCATAAACGTAATAATAAATTGTCGAAATATCGTCCAGAATTGTCTTCCCACCTTCTGCAAGATAAGATAGGTAATCCGTTGCGTAATCAGTATCCCGATCAATAATTTGATCACTCTTCCCAACTTGTTCCAGAGAAGAACGGTAATCTCGAATAATCTCCTCGCTAACTTCTGACTCATTCATAACATCATTGAGCGATTCAGAATGGTAAAGATATCGCCGATTATGCTCATTAAGCGTAGGATGTGCGGGAACAGCAAAATTATTAATTACGTAATTCTCAAAAAGTTCCGTTGCTGTCTGAACCTCGTTTGTTTTGACATCCTGCAGCTTTAAATTTTTCATCAACGCGAGTGAAATTGCTGGGTTACTAGGATCGTCATCCCACTGCACAATATCAGGTCGCGTTAACAGGTTTTGAAAAATCTGCAACCGCTGTTGGAGTGCAGGAACAACCGGCCGAACAAATTCAACCTGTTTTAATTGGGCATCACGAATCATCCGAATTTTAACCCGTGGTACCGGAAGAACTTCTAATAAGCGGATTAGCTCACGCTTAAACGTTGCGGTAAAAGCCCGCGGGTCACTAAATTGCTGAGGATGACGGACAATTACCGGTAACGATAGAAGGTTATTCATTACAATCATAAAATCGCCGGTTACCCTAATCGACCAGGCATCAGTGCGCATCAACCGTTGTTCATCAGCTAGCCTTGTATTGGCGTGGAGATGCTGAGCAACATTATTTTCAACAGCAATTAACACCATCATCACTCCTTCTTTTAAAACGGGGTTAATCTAATTCTTTAGCGTTTCTCCAGAAATCCCAGAACCCTATTTAATCCCTTATGTTTCCTTTATCTCCATTGTGACAGAATGACTAAATGAAAACAAATATTCTAGACAATCAAGACAAAACTACTACAATAATTAAGAAAACGTGAAATATTAAAAGGAGTAACCAAAATGATTGATTCTGGTAAATTAGATATTTTTGATCTCAAAAAAATCAAAATTAATCGAACGGCAAAAGAGTTAGAAGAGGCAGGAAAAGAAAAGCGAGCTAAGGTAAGTAGCGAACAATTGGCCGAATTTATTCCCGTCCACCGAGATCCTGTTGCCGCGATTAAGAAAACAGAATCTAAAATGGTTCAGGAACTGCTGCCACTTCGTCATGAACGAATGCTGGCTAGTAAGTTTGCTTTCTTTCGCGGAACAGCAGAACTAATGGAACAAGATCTTAAGGATCAGTACCAAAGCCACATTCCGTTAATTATTTGTGGAGATGCCCACGTCAATAATTATGGCTTCTATGCTTCTCCAGAGCGCCAATTAATCTTTGGCCTGAATGATTTTGATGAATCCCGGATAGGCAATTGGGAAAGTGATCTTAAACGTCTTCTGGTTAGCGCTCGCTTAGCTGGTGAAGAAAACGGTTTTAGTAACCACCATTTGAATGCCGTCCTCCACCTAATTACTAAAACCTACCGTCATAGTATAAAGCACAATAATAAGCTGAGTCTCTTTCAACGGCTATACTCTTCATACGAAATTCATGATATGATCACTGCAATTGATACTTTGCATAGTAGTACAAGTCAAATGAACGAAATCCTCAATAAGATTATCAAGAAAAGTAGTCGGAGCAACTCTGAGCAAATTGTTAAGAAGATGACGAAACTTGACGAAAACGGCCAATTAAGGTTTAGCGAAAATGCTCCGCGCGCTAAACATCTCAATGCAGAGAAGTACGCAGAAATTCTTCAGGGCTTTAATCATTATCGGAATAATGTGCGCCAAGATATCCGCATCTTTCTTGGTAATTTTAGTATTACCGATATTATTCGCTACAGCGTTGGCGTTGGTAGTTTTGGGACTCGCTGCTACCTGCTCCTCCTCACTGGTAATGAAGGTAGCCACCTAGTTCTCCAGATTAAGGAAGCGATGCCCCTGCGCTATAACTTACTCCGTTTACCGACTGCAGAAGCAATCAAAAATGGTGTGCTGGCAGGCCGAAGAATCGTGACCGCGCAACGAACTCTTCAAGCTTCTTCTGATCCATTTCTTGGTAGCACATCATTTGGCGGCCGAAGTTACTATGTTCGCCAATTCCGTGATATGAAAGAATCAATCAATGTCAGCAAGCTTGATTACGAAAGTTTTAACCTCTACTGCCAAATCTGTAGTTCACTGTTAGCAATGGCCCACTTTCAAAGTCCAACCGCCCCAATGGTTCGTGGTTACCTAAGGGGACAGAAAATATTAGATGACGGCCTCGTCGACTGGACAAACGCCTATGCTAAACAAGTAGCTGTCGATTATGATGATTTTCGGAATAGCTTGCAGGGTAATAATGTATTAATAACAAAATAATAGTTTATAAGGAGATAGCGCAAACGTTTGCACCATCTCCTTATTCATATGTGGTAAAATGGTACTTGTAAATATTGAAGCGCTTACTTCAAGGAGGCAAATGAAATTATGAATATTACTAAAGTACCATTTGGAACTTACCAAGATAAGCCAGTTACAAAGTATATTTTGACAAATGATCACGGTGTTCAAGCGGGAATCTTAGACTTTGCTGGGCTATTACAATCATTTAAGGTGCCAACAAAGAATGGCGGCAAGGCCGATATGATCTTAACCAGTGAAAACCTTGATGAATTTACTAACAATGGTTTTTGCACTAACCGTTTAATTGGCCGGGTTGCGGGAAGAATTGCTGATGGTCACTTTGAAATTAATGGTAAGGAATACCAACTTGAACAAAATGAAGGGAAGAACACGCTTCATGGTGGGACAAATGGTTTTTACAGCTATATTTGGGATGTTGATTCTACTAACGTCACTGATAATGAAGCATCCATTACCTTAAGTCTCACCCTTACTGAAGATATGGATACTTTCCCTGGAAAAATCCATGTCACCGCAACCTATACACTAGATAATGACGATAACCTGACCTTGAAGTTTGGTGCTACATCTGATGCGGATACTTTGTTTAACCCAACTAACCACACTTATTGGAATATGGCTAAGGCAAGTGCCAAGACAGTTGATCAATTAAAACTCTATGTCAATTCCAAAAACCATTTAGCCGTTGATGATGGCAAAATCCCAACTGGAGAAAAACTGGCAAACGAAGGAACACCATTTGACTTTAGCACCCCAACCCGTCTTGGTGATGCTCTCGAAGAAATGGCATCGACTAAAGAAAACGGGTTTGATGATATTTGGGAAGTCGAACCAAGTCTCACCGAACCAGTTGCTACCCTTGAAGATCCCGAAAGCGGCCGTAAGATGACCCTCTACTCAGACCGGAATGCCTTAATCATGTACACCATGAATTCTGATGATCCAGCGGTTTATAACCACGGTGAAGTTCACCCACACTTAGGGCTTGCAATGGAAGCACAAACTCTTTCAGATGCTATCCATCATCCTGGTTTCGGTGATATCACACTTCATCCAGGTGACGAAAAGGAATACACAATTAAGTGGCACGTAGAATACTAGTTTTTTATAAGCCCTAAAGAAAAAGAAGGAAGCACTCCAGAAGTCAAAAATAACTTCTGGAGTGCTTCCTTCTCATTTTCACGATTTCCAAATACATATAGTCTAATTTCAAGAAGCTTAACTCAGCTTCTTCCCTTAAAACCATCCATTCTTTTTGATATTATCAGTGGCTTTAACAGGGAGTTGAATTGAGGGCATCCCCGTTGGTTTAAGGGTAACATAGGCGACATGTTGACCCTTTTTAACTGGAGCTTTTAGCTGGTGAGTCATTGACCGATCTGACTGATCTATCTTCAATTTTGCCCCAACCTGGTTAAGCGTTGTACCCTTAGGAAGCCAGATCGTAGTCGACTTGATTAGTTCAAGTCCGGTACTATGTTTATCTTTGGCATGGACAACATGAGCGTCCTGAACATTCTTTGATAGCTGTCGTAAAGAAGTTAGCTGAACTGGCTGATAAATCTCAGTTAATTTCTCATAGAATTTCTGAGCATCCTTGGACTGATCGTTCCAATCGCCCTTAGTATGGAGGGCAACAACAATCACCCGCCGACCAGCAAACATTCCTGTTGAAATTATACATTTACCAGCTGTATCAGTATTTCCCGTCTTCAGTCCATCAATTGTCCCGTTTTTAGGAGCAAACCCGTTTTCTGGCAATAACGAATTAATGTTTATCATTTGGTATTCCTGATTTGCACTAACCCGAAAATTAGCCATCTTAGTCTTGGTAATTTTGAGTGAATCAGGGTACGTCTCAATTAGGTACTTTGAAATAAGTGCCATATCTTTAGCCGAGAACTGGTTTTCTGCCGTCTTCTTGACATTTTTGAGGCTATTTTTCCCTAAGTCACCATTCGCTAAACCAATCATATTATAAATTTTAGCATCGGTAACGCCCGCTTTTTTGGCAACTGCTTGCATTTTCTTATTAAAGGCTGCGGTACTCCCCGCGTCCGCCAAGGCAAGGGCTTCTGCACTTCCATCAGCTGATATAATCATCATTGACTCAGTTAACTGACGAATAGTGTAGCTCTCACCCGCATTCAGTGGCACATTAGAAAAATGCCAATCATTCGCAACCTTAGCAACGGCTGGTGTAATCTTAACTTTCTGGTTCCAACTCAAGTGGTGGTTCCTTACATCCTGTTCGATTACAGCTAGCGTTAGTACCTTAGTTAAGGATGCAACCGGGTAAGTTTTATTGGCATTCTTTTGATATAGAACTTGACCTGTTTCCGCATCAATTGCGTAAGCCGCCCGCGCATTTAAACTTAACGTTGTTGTATCCGCTGAAACGGTATTAATAACCCCTAAAGCAACTACATTTACCGTTAAAATGGCAATTAGAAACGCAATTAACGCCCTTTTTAATTTTTTCATCACACTATCGTTATCCCTCTCTCAAAAATATCAAACTCAATAATATCGCATTCCGATGTTAAGAGGATGACTTTTTAATAACTTTTATGAAACATTTTCCTAGTTATTAAAATTCTCCTAATAATTAGATGAGAATTCCTCCTTTTTCCCTCAATTACTGGTATGATTGTCTAATGTTATCAAATTAAAGGAGAGTTTTCATTATGGGTGCATCTCATCGTCGGTTAAACCGTCGTAAAGTTGTCTTGTTTATTCTTATCATTCTTGCCGCTTCCTGGGGAATACACCATTTTACCGCAACTAGTCCCCGCTTAAAGTCAGCTTGGAATAAGATCATTTTCACCTCAAACAATAACGTTGCTATCGCTGTTTATTCACCGAAAACTCACCGAACATACTCATCGTCCAACGTTCCAAACCATAAATTCCATATGGCAAGTACGGTTAAGGTCAGCATTCTTGCTGGTCTCTTGGTTAAGCAAGATGGTGCCTTATCATCACACCAGCGCTCATTAGCTAAACAAATGATTGAAGCGAGTGACAATAACTCAACAAGTGAATTATTCGATAATCTTGGCGGACAGGAAGGTCTTCAATCGACGTTTAATCAATTTGGGATGAAGAATTCAACAGCGGATTCATCTTGGGGATTAAGTACCACGACGGCTAAAGATCAAATTAAGCTTCTTAATAATATTTTCTACAAATCAAACCTCTTATCCGCGGATTCTCAACAATACATCAGCAATCTAATGAGTAATGTTGAAAGTGATCAAATTTGGGGGGTCTCGGCTTCGAGTGATAATTTTGCTCTGAAGAATGGTTGGCTCGAAAATGGCAATGAAAAATGGATCATTAACAGTATTGGTTATGTTAAGAATAATAACGGTACTTCCTATACCATCGCCATGTACAGTGACAAGAACCAGTCGATGCAAACCGGAGAAGAGGTCCTCAATCAGCTTGCCCGCGTCACAAAACCAATTCTAAATTAACTCCGTAAAAATAGCCTTCTACTTTCGTTATACCGAAAGTGGGAGGCTATTTTATCCCAATTAAATTTCACCATCTATCTGGCGTTGCAACATAATCACCGATTCCATCAGGATTACCATTCCACTGGAAATCGTGATACCAGAGTGAATGCTTTTCTTGATCTAACTCATCAATTTCTTTCATTTCAGCAGCAGAAAGGACGAAATCAAAGATCTCCATGTTCTCTTTCATCCGTTGCTCATGGATTGTCTTTGCTAGTTCGATCATTCCGTGTTGCAACCCCCAGCGAAGTTCAACTTGAGCCGCACTCTTATTATGTGCTTCAGCAATCTTGTTAACAACTGGGTTCTTTAATAACGTTCCGCTTCCTAGTGGTGACCACGCTTCAAGCTTTATACCGTGTGAACGGTCAAAGTCGACAATTTCCTGTTGATGGATATGGGGGTTGAATTCAATCTGATTTACCGCCGGAATTATTGTTCCATGATCCATTAAATCAGTCAGCCTTTCATTATTAAAATTAGAAACACCAATTGCCCGTGCTTGACCATCCTTTAAAATGGCTTCCATTGCTCGCCAGGTTTCGTTATATTTTCCATCTACTGGCCAGTGCTCTAATAAAAGATCCACGTGATCAGTCTGCAAAGCCTTTAACTGCTCTTCAAAGGCTTGTCGAACACGATCATAATCTCCCTGATCACCGTTAAAGATCTTAGTAGTTAGGAAAATGTCATCACGCTTAATACCATCTTCCTTAATGGCAGCTTGAATTCCCTTACCAACACCTGCTTCATTTCCGTACTGTTTAGCAGTATCAATTAAAACATAACCATTCCGTAAGGCAGCATGAACAGCATTTGCCGCATCCTCAATTGTCGACTTCCAAACTCCCAGTCCTAATTGAGGAATCTTTACTCCATTATTCAGTTCAATTTGTGGTTGCATATTTTGGTTCATATATTACCCACCTCCATAATCTGTATTAATCCTTTTACTACTAGAATGCAAAAAAATTAATTATTAACAGCTTGCCACCTCATTGAATAACAAATCCAGCCAAGATAGGTTTATAATAAAGCTAAACTTTTAACTTAGTAACAAGCTAATCTTAGAAAATTCAAGTCATGATTCTCTGATTTCTTAAGTGGGAGTTGATAAAATGGAAATTCAATCAAGCATGTTAACCCTTGCTGATGGTAACCAAATGCCACAAGAAGGATTTGGTCTTTACAAAGTTGACGATCAAGAAACGATGAATAACGCAGTTCGCGCAGCCTATGAAGATGGTTACCGCCTTTTCGATACCGCTCAGCTTTACGGTAATGAGGCAGAAGTCGGTCAGGCATTTAAAAATTTGAATATTTCCCGGGAAAATATTTTTGTAACCACCAAGGTTTCTGAGGCTAACCAAGGATACCAAAGTGCAATTAATTCCGTAAAAGAGTCCTTAAAGAAACTTCAGATGGACTATGTTGACCTCTTACTTGTTCATTGGCCTATTCAGCGAGCCCTTTTTGATACTTGGCGTGCTTTTGAAGAATTAAAAAAGGAAGGACTTGCTAAATCAATTGGTGTTAGCAACTTTCAAATTATCCACCTTCAATATTTAGCAACCAAGGCTAATGAAATGCCTGTTGTTAACCAAGTTGAGCTTCATCCACGTTTAACCCAAAAGCCACTGCTTAAATATGACGAAGAACACCAAATTGTTACCCAGGCATGGAGTCCGCTTGGCCGTGGAGCAGTCCTCAATATTCCTGAATTAAAGGCAATTGCTGAAAAACACGGTAAGTCAACTGCTCAAATCATTTTACGTTGGCACTTACAAAACGGGGTTTCATTTATTCCAAAGTCCGTTCATCCTGAGCGAATTCAGCAAAATGCGGATATTTACGATTTTAGCCTATCTCCTGAAGAAATGAAGACGATCGATAGCCTTAATCAATACGCTCGAACCGGTCGAGAACCCGAATTGACTTACGAATACAATCATCAATATTAGCAGAAGCTGGGAATCAAGCTTTTTAAGAGTCCGTATGGCTAATCGAGAACGGAGGTGATCAGAACCGTTCTCCGTTCGTAACTAGACACTAGGGCTCTGCTTGATTTCCGCGATTAGACTCGGTAATTCCAGGAATTACTGGTAATAGTAAGGGCTTGAGAAAAAACAAAATGTTTTTTCTCAAGCTCCTTTATTAATCAAATCAAACCTCCAGCAACCTTATCTGCTAATGCAGGGTAAATGGCGATAATTGCTTGGCGGTATTCTTCGCCAGTAACCTTTAAACCAATTATCGGGAGGAAGTTATTAACATCATCGGCTGCATGATCGCCAACGACACTGACACCAGCTAAGACAGCTCCTTCAAAAATTAGGGTTAACTTTCCGGTTTGATCATTTTGACCAGCTGCAAGGCTAGAATACTTAAGATTAAGGTTTTTTGTCTGATATTGACTATTTTCCCTTGCTTCTTCCTCCTTCACACCAGCTTCAGCAATCTCCGGGAACGTAAACGCAGCGGTTCCAATCGTTGGATATTTAATTGCTAGTGATGTTTTCTCCTCTAGGTAGTTAAAGAGGTACTCTCCTTCAAATTCAGCAACCGGTGTCAGCTTAGGCTGCGGTCGACTGATAACATCACCAATTGCGTACACATTAGGATTACTCGTTTGCAGGTGTTCATTAACAATAATGCCGCCCCGATCAATATCAATGTTAGCCGCTTCTAATGCTAGCCGATCAATATTGGGTTGACGACCACTTGTATCGACCACATAATCAGTTGGGATTTCCCCTTGATCGGTCTGAACAATGAATCCTTCATCTTGTTGACGGACGCCTTGAACGCTGGTATCCATTAAAAATTCGACGCCACGCTTTTCCATTGCTTCCTTTACCACTTGAACCTTTGATGCAGGGAAAGCTTTTAATGGACGGGCGGAATGGTCAATGATCGTAACTGCAGCTCCTGCAGCACCAAGCACAGTTGCTAATTCCATAGCAACATAACCGCCGCCAATAAAGGTAACATGTTGCGGCAAGTGTGGGAGTGATAGGACATCCCTACTAGTATGCGTAAATTGGTCGCCAGGAATTGCTAACCGATGAGGACGTTGCCCTGTAGCAATTACAATTCGGTTGCTTTGATATTGGTGACCATTAACTTCAATTGTATTATCATCCACGAAATGGGCATACCCTGACTCAACATCATGGCTTTTAGCAATGATCGCCTTAGTCTCTTCTGGCCATGAATTAAACCGTTCTAACTTAGTAGCCATTAACTTCTGCCAATCGATTGTTGCCGTTTGTTCGATTCCTCTTCCTTGGAGTTGCTGACTCTGTAAAACTACTCTAGTTGCCCCTTCAAGGAAAATTTTTGGCTCACAGCCATAATTTGGGCATGTCCCGCCAAATTCATCCCCATCAACAACTAAAACTTTCCGGGATGTTTTAGCTAACAAATTAGATAGCTTGTAGGCTGCTGGACCAGACCCAATTAAAATATAATCATATTTTTTCATTTCTTACCCTCCATTTCTCTTGGTCTCAAGATAACACAAGATGGTTTCAAAAAATATTTTTCTGCTTATTCAACTTTTCACTTTTACTGTCCATTCGTTTCATTTCGCATTCCCATAAGCTTTCATTCTTATTTTCATAAGATGCCAATTTAATAGCAATGAAAATGATTACAATTTTAATTGATAAACGTTTGATATTTAAAAATAGTCATTGTATATTATTCACACAAGCAAATGATAAGCGCTTATCAAATTAATATTTGGAGAGTAATTTGAACTATGAATAACAAGAATTCAATGGTTACCAAACTCGCTTTCTTATCCGTTTCCTTCATGGTTACTAGTGCATATGCCATTCAAGGTTCACTACCACAATTAAAGGCTGCATTAGGAATCAGTCAGCCACAATCGGAGTACCTGGTTACTACTCCTTCATTTGCGGTAATGATCTTCGTTGTCCTTTCACCATTACTTCAAGAATGGTTCAACATTTCTGACAAGAAGATTATTATGGCTGGTGTTACCATCGTTGGACTTGCTGGGTTGGTTCCAATGTTTATTAGTAACTACACTATTATCCTGATTTCCCGACTAATTCTGGGTGCTGGTTATGGGTTATATAACTCCCAAGCTATTTCCCTGATTTCTGTTTGGTATCAAGGCGAAACCCGAGCGCAAATGCTTGGTTGGCGTGCGGCTGCCGAACAAATTGGTCAAGCATGTACCCTTGCAGTTGCTGGTCTCTTACTCAACTATGCTGGCTGGCATGCTTCATTCCTTGTTTATGCCTTTGCATTCGTTGTCCTCTTCTTCTTTGCAATGCGGGTTCCTGATGACAGTAAAGCTCAAGACGATAGCGTTGCTGAAGATGATCTCGCTGAGGAACTAACTAACGAAAAGCCACAAGATATTACCAAGATTAGCCCCGTTGTTTATCTTCTTGTCTTATTCGCGTTTCTGCTAGTTGTAGACTACGTTGGAATGGAAAACCGGTTCCCTGGTCTTTCTGTTGCCATCAACGGTGAACAATACACCGGTTCATCAATGTTCCTTTCCTTAATGTTGATTGGGGCAACTCTTGGTGGAATCTGCTACGGTCCAATTAATAAACGCCTTGGCTTTGGAACTGTTTACCTTGGCCTCGGCTTAATGGCCCTTTCAAACTTCTTATTCGGGTTTGCCGGTCATAACTTTGTTGTCATGGTTATCGGTTTGTTATTAATCGGTTTCCCCCTTCAATTAGTTTCACCATTAATTTTTAACTTACTTCCAGACTTGGCTCCTGCTAAGCGACAACCATTAGTAACATCCCTTTGCTTAATCGGATTTAACTTTGGTTCATTCTTCTCACCAACTATCGGGCAATGGACAAACAACTTGCTTGGCCAGCCATTAAGTGGTCTCGGCCTTGCAGCACCATTTCCGGTTTACGGTGTTGTCCTGATTCTAATCGGAATCATTATCTTCTTTGCAAGTCGTCACGCACACAAAGCTTAATCAGAATTATTTAGGAGGATTTTAATTATGCCTATTCAAAACAAAGCAATGTTAATTACCTACTCTGACTCAATGGGAAAGAACATCAAGGAAACTCATGAAGTATTGAAGAACTACATTGGTGACGCTATTGGTGGTGTTCACTTACTACCATTCTTCCCTTCAACTGGTGACCGTGGGTTTGCCCCATACCGTTACGATGTTGTTGATTCTGCGTTCGGTGACTGGGATGATGTTGAAGCATTAGGTGAAGACTACTACTTAATGTTTGACTTCATGATCAACCACATCTCCAAGAAGTCAGAAATGTACCAAGACTTCAAGGAAAAGCATGACGATTCCAAGTACAATGATTTCTTCATTCGTTGGGAAAAGTTCTGGGAAGCAGCCGGTAAGGGTCGTCCTACTCAAAAAGATATTGACCTTATTTACAAGCGGAAAGATAAGGCTCCTGAACAAGAAATTGACTTTGCTGACGGTTCTAAGGAACACCTCTGGAATACTTTTGGTGAAGAACAAATTGACATCAACGTTAAGAGTAAGGTTGCTCAAGAATTCTTCAAGCAAACTCTTACTGACATGGTTAAGCACGGTGCTGACTTAATTCGTTTAGATGCCTTTGCTTACGCTGTTAAGAAGGTTGACACTAACGACTTCTTTGTCGAACCAGAAATTTGGGACCTCTTAAATGAAGTGCGTGATATTCTTGCCCCTTACAAGGCTGATATCTTGCCAGAAATTCATGAACACTACACTATTCCAGAAAAGATTTCTGACCACGGTTACTTTGTTTACGACTTTGCATTACCAATGACCACCCTTTACACTCTCTACTCTGGTAAGACTAACCGCCTTGCCAAGTGGTTGAAGATGTCACCAATGAAGCAATTCACTACTCTTGATACTCATGATGGAATCGGTGTTGTTGATGCTAAGGACATCTTAACTGATGACGAAATCGAATACGCATCAAACGAATTATACAAGGTTGGTGCCAACGTTAAGCGGAAGTACTCAAGTGCTGAATACCACAACCTTGATATTTACCAAATCAACTCTACTTACTACTCAGCACTAGGTGACAACGATGACGCCTACCTTCTTTCCCGGGCAATCCAGGTTTTTGCTCCTGGTATTCCAATGGTTTACTATGTTGGTTTGCTTGCCGGCTCAAATGACCTTGAATTACTTGAAAAGACTAAGGAAGGTCGGAACATTAACCGTCACTACTACACTAAGGATGAAGTTGCTAAGGAAGTTCAACGTCCAGTAGTTGCAAATCTCCTGAAGTTACTCTCATGGCGGAACAAGTTTGCTGCCTTTGATCTTGATGGCTCAATTGAAGTTGAAACTCCAACCGAAACCACAATCAAGATTACCCGGAAAGATAAAGATGGCAAGAACGTTGCTGTCCTCGATGCTGATGCCGCCAACAAGACCTTTACAATCACTGCTAACGGTGAAAAGGTTATGGAACAAAAGTAATTCATTGAATTAACCGACTGATCATAAACCCTTTCCAATTAATAAGTCCGGTTAAATAACTAGAATTACCAATATTTTAAACTTAATTAGGTCACTAATATTCTAAGGTTTCTGGAATATTAGTGACCTATTTTTTGTAATTGCGTTCATTGTAAGCGGTTTTATGGTACGATCAGAATAGAGTTGTATTGTTAACTAGGTTTGTTACAGGAGGATGATTATAATGGCATTTCAAAATGTAACAATTGCTGGAACGGGTGTGCTTGGAAGCCAGATTGCTTATCAAACGGCATTAAATGGTTTCAACGTTACAGCATATGATCGCAATCCAGATACTGCTAAGAAGCGGGTCAGTGCGCTGAAGACAAGTTACCAAAACGATTTAGGACTAAGCGATGATGAATTCAACGCTGGTCTTAGTCGGCTTAGCTTTACTTCTGACCTTACCGAAGCGGTTAAAGATGCTGATTATGTAATTGAAGCTTTACCAGAAAATCTGGAAATTAAGGAAGAGTTCTACAAGCAATTATCAAAGCTTGCTCCAGAAAAGACTATTTTTGCAAGTAACTCCTCAACCATGGTTCCCAGTCAGCTAGTTAAGTTTGTCGATCGACCAGCAAAATTCCTGCACATGCACTTTGCCAATAAAATTTGGAAGTGTAATGTTGCCGAAATTATGGGAACTGAGCAAACTGATCCAGCTGTTTTTCAAGAAGTGGTTGACTTTGCCCATGCAATTAAGATGGTGCCAATTCCACTGCACAAAGAACAACCAGGATACGTCCTTAATTCCCTCCTGATCCCATTTGTGATTAGCGCAATGGCTCTTTGGGTAAAGGGCGTTGCCGATCCACAGACGGTTGATAAGGACTGGATGATCTCTACCGGTTCACCTGTTGGCCCGTTTATGATGCTCGATGACGTTGGTTTACGGACAGTTTGGAACATTGTTACTAACCTTTACGAATCTCGCCATCAAGAAATCTTCAAGGTAATTGCATCGACTTAAGGAAATGATTGATGCTGGTCACGAAGGACTTGAATCAGGCCAAGGGTTCTATCACTACCCTAACCCAGAATTCGCGGACCCGGATTTTCTTAAGAAGTAGAAGGGAGCACGTAATTATGTCATTTAAAAACATTACTGTTGCGGGTGCTGGTGTTTTAGGAAGCCAGATTGCCTACCAAATTGCACTTAGTGGGTTTAATGTTACCGTTTATAACCATCACATTGATACCGCTGAAAAGCGAATTAATGCGTTAAAGGCAGATTATCAACGTGATCTCAACCTAACCGATCAAGAGTTCCAGGCTGGGTTAGATAACATTACTACAATTACCACTGATCTTCCAGAAGCCGTTAAGGACGCCGATTACGTCATCGAAGCTCTTCCCGAGTCATTAGAACTCAAGGAAAAGTTTTACGCTGAACTTTCGCAGGCTGCTCCTGCTAAAACGATCTTTGCAAGTAATTCTTCATCATTTATCCCCAGCCAGCTAGTTAAGTTTGTTGATCGCCCAGCAAAATTCCTGCACATGCACTTTGCTAATAAAATTTGGCGGTTTAATGTTGCGGAAATTATGGGAACTGAACAAACTGATCCAGCAGTTTACCAAGAAGTGGTTGACTTTGCTCGTGAAATTAAGATGGTGCCAATTGAAGTTCATAAGGAACAACATGGCTATGTTCTTAACGCTGTCTTAATGCCCCTTCTTGCTTCTGCAATGCAATTATGGGCGAATGATGTTTCTGATCCGCAAACAATTGATAAGGATTGGATGATTTCTACTAATTCACCAATGGGTCCATTTATGATCTTGGACATGGTTGGTTTACGAACCCCTTACCAAATGGAACTCAATGCTTATCAAACTACCAAAGATGAGATCCACCAAACAATTGCCCAGAAGTTAAAAGCAATGATTGACGCTGGTCACGTTGGTCAAGAGTCAGGTCAAGGATTCTACCATTACCCTAACCCTGAGTTTGAAGATCCTGATTTTCTCAAGAAATAAATCAATAGCTATGAAATAGCAAAAAGATCACTAACGATGAAATTTCAATCGTTAATGATCTTTTTGTTTAAGTTTAATTTACTATTCCTGTCCTTCAGATAATGCGCCAAGAAGAGCAATTGCCATCATGTACCAAGCATTGGTGTCATCAAGCATTGGCAACTCGCTAGCATCATTAGGAACCTGCTCAGCAACGTTCTGAACTGATTGTTGTTGGGCTGGCGCTGGCTGTGGCTGCGGAGCCGGTTGCTGCTGAGTCTGTGGTTGTTGAACCGGTTGTGATTGTTGTTGACTAACCGGCTGTTGTGGCTGAACAGTAACTTGTGAAGCTGGTTCTTGGACTACAACTTCCTGTGGATTATCAGTGGCTTGCGGTTGTTGAACAACTGATTGTGGTTGTTGCTGTGGTGCCGTTGATTGTCCTTGTGGTGCTAATTGAACTACTACTTCCTGTGATTGCGGAGTAGTTGGTTGTGTTTGCTGGTGAACAACAACTTTTTGCTGAGGTGCAGTCTGTTGTGGCTGCGATTGTGGTTGTTGAACTGGTTGTGATTGCTGTTGACTAACCGGCTGTTGAATTACTGTTTCCCCAGCAGGTGATTCTTCAATTACCCCTTGGTCACTACTATTAGCTGCTGGTGAAGGTTGTTGTGCAGCCTGATGACGTAACACAGTAACGTTATAAGTGGCGATTGCTGGTGTGTTGTTGTCATCGGTTACTTGAATACTAATCCCTTTTGGTTTACCAAAGTATTCAAAATCAGGTGAGAAGGTCACTAATCCGGTACTTGGTTCCAAAATATAACTACCAATTCCCGAGATGGAAATCTTTTCAGCATTACTTACCTGACCATTAATAATAAATCGTGCCGGGTGATTAGCATCAATTCGCGCCATTACTTGATCACTGCCACTAGTAATCCGAACCTTAGAAGTTTGACTCTGACCTTGTTCACCAATTGTTGGCGCAATCCGCGCACTTGGCCGAACAGCATCAACTGTTGGCTGGTACTGAAGGTTGGTCTGTTCGCCACTAGCAGACGTTATCCGAATAGTTACTTTATCTGGTTGACCAATAAAGTTTTTATCTGGCGCAAATGATACCGTTCCTGTATTAGGGTCAATTTGATATAGACCAACAGTCTGACCATTTTTAGTTGCGCTAAGCTGCTTACTTGCCTGACCATTACTAATAAACTCAATTGGCCAATTACTATCGAGAGGTCTTCCTGGTTCATTAGGACTAGAAATAATTGTAATCTGTGAAGTCTGGGTAACTCCTTGGATATCATGAGTGTTTTGCAACTGAATTCCTAAAACAGTCTGACTGAAATTACCAAGATAACTATGTCCATCTGAACCATAAGCAATAAATTCGATTGGTTGCGGACGACCAACAAACGTTCCGCTCGGTTGGTAAATAATTTCATTCTTTCCTCGATCGAGCCGGTAAACACCAATCTTTTCATCGTTCAAGATTGCATCAAGTGATTGGGCACCAGTTGCACTTCCGTTGACCCAGAACTTAATGTCTCTTACATCAATATTTGATGGCTTTTTCTCTTCAATCTTCTTCTCAGGATTAGTCCGTTGATAAAACAGATCAGTTGATGGGTTGTCGTTTTGGGTAATCACGGGCAGATTATTTTTAATTGAAATTTTGGCATGTTGTTCCTTACCTTGCCAACCAACAGTTGATGGGTTAGAAACCTCACCACGAATAATTTGTGGTTGGAACCGAACAAAACCAATATATTCAAAATTACTGTCTGATAAGATCACATAAGCTGGCGCAACCGGACCATTATAAGTGCTGTCAGTTAACTCAAAACTAACCTCAGCACCACGGTGGCACCCTTAGAGGTTAACGTGTATGTCCCAATGTTGGTATCTGGAACCGGTTCGCCATTTTCATCCATCTTCTGAGCAACCATCTTAACAGAATTTCGCCCAGTATCAATGTAGTTTCCTTCAACCCAAATAGAGGTATTCTTACCAAAAATCTGGTTTAAATTATTAGTTAGCGTAATGGGACCAAATGTAGCGGGCCACATTTCATCCCCTGACGTACTAACACTATAAAAGTTATCCAGCTCAATACTTTGTGGCTGGTTAGAAAGGTTAGCCGTTTTTTTGCCCAACTAAACTGTAGTAAACAATGTAATAGATATCAGTGTCCTTAGTAGGATCCTTTAAGGTTGCCGGATCAAACGTAGTTACAACGTTACCATCGCTCAATACCGAAGCATAACCACCTTCGACGGGGATATGAATCTTCTTAAATGAGCCATCCTCGTTCTGGGTGTATGGAATTGACCGTAATTTTTCTTGCTTTAATGCCCGATCTAAACTATGTAAAACAACGGATCCGTAGTGTCCCTGCTCACCTTCATCGAAGTATTCATTAGCAGCAGTCAGTTGACTTGGATCTATTGGTTGATTTTGCTCATTAATATTCATTGTCTCACCGTCACTTTGCCTTATTGACCAGTCCGTTACAACCACTAATTATAAAAGTATTACCCCCGATTATTGATTGTAACGGTATAATTCATTTTCTATTCCCAATTGTTACTCTTCCTCATTCACAAGATTCTTTTGTGAAAGGATGTGCTAATGGGGTTAGAATAACATTCGCCTGATAACCAAATTTTAAATTTCTTAATTTAAACTCTCAAAATAAATCGTATATCTATTTTAACGTAAATGCAATTATTATCATACACTTATCCCTATATAACTAAGTTTATTATTATTTAACTTTATTAAACCTCTACCAGGTTCCTCCGAAGATTAAATGATACAATAAAAGTGAAATTAATAGTATTTTATCGGTCTTTTGTGAAGGGAGTAATTTAAATGGTCATGAATCCAAGTAAAGCTCAAGATGTCTGGAAAGACGCAGGAGAGCACGTTCAGTTTACGGTTCTTGAACTAAACCGCAAAGATCAAGCAAAAGAACAAGAGGCAATTCAAGAATTTGTGGATCGCTATCAGGCAATTATCAGATCATTACGAATCCGTGATAATGGTGGTAACCTGAAAACCTCATTAGGCTTTAGCAGTGATGCTTGGGATTACCTTTTTCCAAATGCTCCTAAGCCAAAGGAACTTGAACCATACCAAACCCTTTCCGGTGAGAAATATACAATGCCAGCCACTAAAGGGGATCTCTTCCTTCATATTCGGGCAAATGACGAGGCTGTTGTATACGAGCTCCTCCGTCAATGTCGTCTCTTCCTGAAGGACTTTACTACCGTTGTCGACGAAACAAAGGGCTTCCGTTACTTTGAGGGGCGAGCAATTATCGGCTTTATTGATGGTACTGAAGCGCCACAAGTTGAAGATGCCGCCCATTATGCAATCATTGGCGACGAAGACCCATTCTTTGAAAATGGCTCATATGCCTTTGCGCAAAAATGGCGTCACCACATGGACATCTGGAATCAATTAACTACTGAAGATCAGGAAAAGGCTGTTGGGCGAAAGAAGTTTAGCGACCTTGAGCTTGAAGATCACGAAAAGTTTGCTAACGCCCACAATGTTGCCTCACAAGCAACAATTAACGGTGTAGAACAGAAGATCGTCCGGATGAACGTCCCATACTCCGATCCCGTTGCCGGAAATACAGGAACTTACTTCATCGGTTATTCCCGTTATTGGAAGGTCACCAAGACAATGCTTGAAAACATGCTCAAGAAGAATGATTACCTGCTATCATTCTCTGATATTCTTTCCGGCCAGCTCTTCTTTATTCCTTCTCGTCCCCTATTAGACAAAATCGCGGATGGGGAATTAAATTAGAGTGTGAGCCAGCAAAGAACTTGCGGAAAGATAACACTAACTCCCGACAAAGGCGTCTTGCGCCTAAGCGGTGAACCAGAAAACTTGTTTTCGTCTGTGAACCCTCGCAAGGATGACTAGAACTTTATGGATATAAAGTTCAGTCAGCTACTGCGGAAGGAGGTTGCTAGCTCTAGCAAGTCCCTGGCGAACACATTTTGACTTAGTTGCCTAGGTTGTTAGCTCGAGGAAGGTTAGGGCGAACACGTTTCTATTAGAGTGTGAGCAGGTAAAAAAGAACCGTAAGACAACAATTTCTCCCGACTGGATGCTGAAAACATCTGGGAGGGAGGTTGTTGTCTATAGGTTCTTTCCTGCGAACACGTTTCCACCCTATCGCAGCAAAATCACCATTTGACAACTCTTCTTAAAATTGATATGCTCTGATTAACAATTTTGAGGAGGGATCATCCATTGAAGTTTTAATTCTACACAATTTACTGCAACTAATCTGTATCTATGACGCGGAAAGGTTGCTCACGGGTAGAATTATTATTTCAATGTGAAGATCATAAATTTAATGGTAGGAGAATACCATTTTAAAGGTCTGCCCGTGTGGTAGGCCTTTTTTGCGTCCATCGAAAGGACGTGACGAGTTTAATGGAAAACTTAACAATCAGAAACCTCTCATTTGCTTATCCAGGGCAAGCTCCCCTTTTCGATCACTGTAATTTAGATCTTGATGGTGACTGGAAATTAGGCTTACTTGGTAGAAACGGTCGTGGAAAAACTACTCTGATGAAGATTCTCCGTGGTCTTGTCAACTATCAAGGTTCGATCATTACTAATCTAAAACCACAATATTTCCCGCTAACAATTAAGGATCCGGCTTTCCTTGCTGGAGACGCGGTAATTGAAGCAGTTCCAAACTCGTTTCTTGAGCCTTGGCAATTAGAGCGAGAACTAAATTTGATGGCAACCAATCCTGAAATCTTGTGGCAACCTTACTCAACATTAAGCGGTGGCGAACGAACAAAGCTCCAGTTAGCAGCCCTCTTTGCCAGTGATTATGATTATCTTCTTCTCGATGAACCAACAAACCATCTTGACCAGGTTGGTCGTAAACAAGTTGCTAACTATCTCCGTCAAAAAACTACCGGTTTCATCATCACCAGTCACGATCGAGAATTTCTTGATCAAATCATTGACCATACCCTAGTAATCGAAAAATCCCAACTAGTCTTAGAGCGAGGAAATTATTCAACTTACTTTAAACAAAAAAAGCGTCGTGACCAAGAAGCAATCACGACTAATCAGCAATTGAAAACTGATATTAAAAAACTTAGACAGAGTCAACAGCAACGCCAGCAATGGGCCAAGCGAGCTGAAGGTGAGAAAAAGAATAACTCCCACGCTGATAAGGGATTTCTTGGCGCTAAGGCCGCAAAAATGATGAAGAAATCAGTGACCATTAATAACCGAATTGAGCAAGCAATCAATGATAAACAAGGATTGCTTAACAACATCGATTCCATCACACCACTCTCGCTTAATCTTCAACAAGATCATCACCAAACTTTATTAACGATTAAGGACGTAACGCTCTCGTTTCCTGACCGGCAGCTCTTTGCCCCGCTGAATTTTACCGTTAAGCAAAATGAACAGGTTGCTCTCAGCGGCAGAAACGGTACTGGAAAGTCCAGCTTAATCCAGGCAATTTGTCAGCAATTCCCCGGGAATATTAACGGAACGATTGAGCTTGCTAGCAATATTACAGTTAGTACGGTTCGTCAAGACTATTCAGATAATTCAGGAAACCTCACTGAATTTGCAAAGAATAATCATCTTGATCTCAAGTTATTTCTTAACCTTCTTCACAAGCTAGGGGTTCCCCGCTCAGCCTTTAATAACAGAATTGAGACGATGAGCATGGGGCAGCAAAAGAAGGTTGAATTGGCACGATCACTAGCTACTCCCGCCCATCTCTATATCTGGGATGAACCATTAAATTACCTGGACACATATAATCAGGAGCAGCTAATTGACTTAATTCAAGCATACAAACCACCGCTCCTCTTTGTGGAACACGATCACCACTTTATTGAGCAGGTAGGTTCGAAGATTATTCAATTAAATAAAGATGCGTAAACTGCCCTAATTCAATGTTTTCAGCCAATTAAGAAAGAGGTTAAACCATTCGCTCATGTGCTCATCCGTCCGGTCATTATTAACGATTCCCGTATACTTATTAGCAAGTGCCAGTCCGTGGTTTCCAGTGCAGAATTCGTGAAGTTCGACTGAAACGTCATGAGCTCTCAATGCTTGAACGTATGGCAAAATATGATCATTGAATGGTGTTACTTGGTCATTAAACGACCCCCAAATAAACGTTGCCGGAGTATTATCGTTAACAAGTTGAGTAACATCCTCAGTTACCACGCCCATTCGATCATCAATCGTCGGTTTAATTACCGGATAGCCAAGACCAACAAACTTAGCCTTCGTGTGAGCGATATTACTGTACGCAGCCGCTAATTGTCCTCCAGCTGAAAACCCGATAATTCCTAACCGCTTTGGATCAACGTTTAGTTCGTCAGCATGGGCAACAATATGGTCAAATGCCTGGGCAACTGCTGATTTAGCTGCTTGGTAATCCTTATGTTCAACTACCGGATAACGAACCACAAATGTCTGAAAAGCGTGACTTGCGAAGGTAATTGCCACCCGTTCAGAATCACGCTCCATAATCTCATTGTAACTGCCTCCGGGGATAATTACGATTCCGGGTAGCGGCTCATCACTATTACTATGATAAATATCTAACGAAGAAAAAGACTGAAATAGTGAAACATTTTGAATATCCATTAATATCCCTCCATTTTTTGACACCTTTATTTTCATGCTTTTTGAAGACAACTTCAAGCAGAATGACTGCGGCAACCGTTTACATTTAACTTTCTTAATAAATCCCCTTGTTTATGCTCATGGATCTGCTAAAGTTATACAGGATTAAAGAGAGGGGAATTATTAAATAATGTCAATTATTAAAACAAAGAGCTTCTGGCTAGCAGCTGTAATGACACTCATCTGTGCAGTTGCGGGAGTTCTTTTAGCAAAACTACCATATGTTAACCTAATTGGTGCCCTAGTAATTGCGTTGCTTCTTGGGATTGCAATGCAACTGACCCCAAGTAAGTTACAAGCTGATGCTAAATCTGGAATGGGCTTCATCTCAAACAAGTTTCTCCGTCTTGGGATTATTCTTCTTGGTTTTCGGTTAAATCTCGAATCACTCGCCCAGGCTGGGGTAAAAACAATCTTAGTTGCGATGGTCGGTGTTACCGGAACCATCTGCCTAACTTACTGGCTCAGCCGAAAATTCGGTGCTGAAGATGAGTTAGCAATTTTATCAGCTTGTGGTTGCGAAATTTGTGGTGCCGCTGCCGTCATGGGGGTTTCACCACAGATCGAAACTACCGATGAAGAACGGAAACGGGAAAATGAGGTCCTCGCGGTAGCAGTTGTTTGTGTCATGGGAACCGTCTTTACCCTGGTTGAAATTGGTCTTAAACCAATCCTTGGCTTAACCGATCCCCAATTCGGGATTGTCGCTGGTGGATCACTTCATGAAATTGCCCATGCAGTCGCTGCTGGAGGGGCCTTTGGTGAAGCCAGCTTAGATAATACGTTAATCATGAAGCTTTCTCGGGTCCTTCTTCTTGCCCCGGTAGCTTTAATTGTCGGTTACTGGTACCAACGGCGGCTTATCCGTGAAAGCATTGAAGAACACGAACAGGCACCAAAGAAATTGCCAATTCCGTGGTTCCTGGGTGGTTTCATCCTTACCAGTATTTTGGGAACATTTCTGCCACTTCCTGCTGGACTCCTTGATGGTCTTGTTCAAGCAGCTTACATCTTTTTAGGGATGGCAATGGCAGCTCTTGGAATCTCAGTTAATTTCCGGGTTATTTTCAAACGTGGTGGTGCTGTCTTTGGTGCTACCATTATCAGTTCAACCTGTTTACTAATCTTTATGATTGTTATGAGTCGCCTCTTCTTCTAAAAGACTACTTTAAACTGATAAAGCCTTTAGCACTCGGTATTAGCCGAATACTAAGAAACTGTTTGAGATCTTTGAAAGACGCTTGAATTTCCGGTAAAATATGTGAAAAAAGGACTTCATTATGACTGATTATCCAAGCAATATCACTCGTGACCAATTTGAATTGATTCGCGTTGACCTTGAGACGTTTCGCAAGCGTACATGTCCTCGAAGGACCTATTTGATGTCTTCAATGCAGTGCTTTACGAGCTTCGTACGGGCGCTCAATGGCGTCAGTTGCCGCATGATTTTCCGAAATGGCAAACCGTTTACACTTACTTTGCCATGTGGTCAAAACCATTAGCTAATTCGGAATATTCCCTGATTGACCTGCTTTTAAAAAAATTGTCGCTCGAGAGCGATTACGAATGGGACGATCGGTACGAACGTCGTTCGTAATTCTTGATGCGCAAAGCGTCAAAAATACGGCAACACCCCAAAATAAAGGGTATGATGGCGGCAAGAAAATCAGTGGGATTAAACGCCACCTTGCCGTTGATATTAATGGTCTCCCATTCGCGATCCACATTACCACAGCTAATGTCTCCGAACGGGACGGTGCGATCGCTTTACTCGCGTTAAATGAAGAGCAGTTTGATCTTGTTCAGCGAGCGATGGCCGATGGTAGCTATACAAGCGATAACTTCGCCCAGTCGGTCCATGCAATCATTGGTGCAGATGTCATTATCGCCAAACAAAGTGATCTGAAGAACGGTCAAGTAACGCCACAGCGCTGGGTCGTGGAACGTAGTTTCAGTTGGTTAACCAACTGGCGACGGCTTTGGTTCAATTGCGAACGCAAGTTAAATACCAGTAAAGTCATGGTTGCTATGGCCTTTATAGGGATCCTGCTTGCTCGTCAATAGAGACCTCAAACAGCTTCTAACGTGTCCCGTAACAGCAATTAATTGTGGATATTCTAAGGGATCAAAAATATCCTTAATTGACATATTTGATTCTTCATCATTATGGATGATATGGATCCGCTTGGCATCAATACCATTTCCTGTCATTTGAGTATTCGACATAAGATTATCTCCTATTAGTTAACGTATTATACATACATGTTAATTTCCCGCTATTTAATAGCATTTTTCAATTTTTCACAAATTGGTCCCAATGTCTAGCCAGAATGAATTAACCTTACAAATAACTTAAAATAAAGCCTCTCAAGTTCAGCTGTTTTGAACCTGAGAGGCTAAATATTATGAATGATTGAATTTATATTATTGGTGACTTTCACCGAGTTGATTGAGGAAAGTGGCTAAATAATAACTTCCTTCTGCGTAATCACTGAGGCGAATGTGTTCATTAGGAGCATGCGGACCACTCTTCGCGTAATGAACACCAACCATTACTACTGGCAGATTAAGTGTTTCTCCAAATGGTTGAGCCGGTCCGCCTCCTGCTGTATTCGGGACAAACTTTGTCATCGGACCATATACAACCCGAGCAGTTTTGAGTGCTTGTTGGACGAACGGGTCCTTCATTGGTGTCCGCCAAGCATCTTCCGCGACATTAAGGTGTACTTCAAAATCATCATAGCCATTTACTCTTAACTGCTCTTTAAGCAATTCCATTACCTTCTTGGGTTCTTGGTTAGGTGCTAATCGACAATCCAGTTTGGCACTTGCTTCCTTTGGAACAATTGTTTTAACCCCAGCGCCTTCATAACCAGCAGAAAGGCCATTAATTGTCAGGGTCGTTCCGTTAACCAACTCCTCACGGGGGTGATTTGTAACCAGTGGTCGCTTTAGTCCATAGGTTTCTTTAACATTATCTTCGTCAAAATCCATTTCATCAACGGCAGTCTTTTCGTCAGTTGTTAAAGGTTCAATATCACTATAAAAATTATTCACGATGATTCTCCCCGTGTGAGGATCGCGGAGAGAACCTAAGCCCTCTAACAATCGCCAAGCAGCATTAGGAACATAACTTGCCAATGATGAGTGAATATCATCGTTCGCCGTTTTAACTTTAATATCAAAACTGACAATGCCCCTGACACCTGCAACGACCTCAAAATGGTCTACCGAGTTTTTGCCACCGCCTTCCCAAATACAAGCATCTGCTTTTAATTCATCTTGGTGAGCATTGACATATAGCGCAACATGCTGACTGCCAGTTTCTTCCTCCCCTTCAACGAAAAACTTAAGATTTACGGGTAAACCACCATGCTCATTAAAGTATTTAACAACACCAAGGCGAGCCATTAATTCACCTTTATCATCACAAACACCACGAGCTACCAATTTTCCGTTCTTTTCGGTGGGCTTAAAGGGTGCCGATTTCCATTCGTCTAATGGTTCAGGTGGTTGAACATCATAATGATTATAAAAGAGAACGGTATAATTACTATGGCCATTAAATTCGGCAAAAACAACCGGGTTGCCACCCTGGTCATCCCATTTAGTTGCGGTTTTAGCTCCTAAATCTTTAAAGGTTTGCACTAACCAATCACTAGTTTCATTAATCCCCTTGTTTTGTGCAGAAATACTTGGATGTTCTAGGTATTCTTTAAAATCATGCCAGTGGTCAAGGGCATATTCCTCAACCTTATTACGGTTTAGTTCCATTGGTTTTCACCTCCTAGAATTTTTGCTGACCATGCTGATAAACCTTTTTATCAACCTGTTGAACAGCACTAACATCAGCTAATGGGTTCTCCTTCAAAACAAGGAAATCGGCAAATTTGCCCTCTTCCAAACTTCCATAATCCTTATCAACCCGCAATAAAGTTGCAGAGCCTAATCCAGCAGCATGTAGTGCTTGATAATTCGTTGCCCCAGCCTTGACCATCAAACCGAGTTCCAACGGTGCATCTTCAAATTCATTAAAGGGCGTCCCCGAATCAGTTCCAAAGGCAAGGTTAACACCCGCCTGAAGTGCGCGACCAACATTTTCAAAAAAGTCATCTAAGAAAGCTTCCGCTTTATCTAACATATATTGAGGAAGCTTGCCTTGACCAAATTTAGGAATTGTGTAACCAGCAATTAACGTTGGGGTCAAGTAAGTTCCCTTTTCTTTCATTAATTTAACATCTTCTGGTCGTAAGTAACAGCCATGTTCAACTGAATCAACCCCGGCAACAATTGCATTATGAATACCCTTTGCTCCTTCAGCATGGGCGGCAACCGTCATGTGTTTAGAGTGCGCTTCTTTAACCGCCATTGTTAATTCTTCCAGACTTAATTCGGTATCATCAACCTGGTCAGTTGCTGACATAATTCCACCAGTTGACATTACTTTAATATTTTTGGCGCCTTCCTTGAAAGCTAACCGAACTGCATGACGCATTTCTTCTGGAGAATCAACGAGGTATCCCCAAGTAGTTTCACCATGCTCACCTTCTGTAAAATCACCATGTCCACCAGTCATCGACATTGGTCGACCAGAGGGTAAAATTTCCGGTCCAACAAACGGGTGTTTAGCACGATACTTGTTAAGTTTAATATCAACATCAAAAGCGGCGCCACAATCACGAACGTAGGTAACACCAGCTCGTAATGCTGACCGGAGGTTCTCTAATGCTTGCAAGGTGACTTCAGTTTCCGTAAGGTAATACAGCTTGTTGGTTAAAGCATCCATCATCATATGAGTATGGGCGTCAACCAATCCTGGCATTACATACTGACCTTGAAGATCCACAACATGATCTGCTTCGCCATGCTGATTACCTGTCCCTAATGCAGTTAATCGACCGGTATCATCATCAACCGTAAACCAGGCATCAGGAGTTACTTCATTTTTAGTTCCAGTGAATAAATTACAGTTATGAAATAATGTTGTTGTCATTGTTAGTCTCTCCTTACTTTAGATACTTATTAAACCAGGCTACCATTTCAGTCAAACGTTTCATCCGTTGGTCAGGACGACCATCCCTTGACAAATCATGATTAGCGCCATGGAAGACAACTAGTTTGGTTGGCACTCCTTGAAGTTTCATCGATTGAAACATTTGGTAACCTTCAGGAATTGGACAGCGGAAATCATGGTCAGAATGAAGGAAAAGAGTCGGTGTTTGGACATTGTGGACATAGGATAACGGTGAATGTTGCCAATAAGTCTGCATACCATTTTCTTGATCGAGACTGGCTGCTAACTGGTCGGTAACAAATTCTGGTCCAATGTCGGAAATCATCATCGAAACCCATGTTGCAATACTCCGTTGACTAACCGCTGCTTTGAAACGATTAGTATGACCAATTACCCAATTAGTCATGTAACCACCATAGCTACCACCAGTAATACCAACCTTGGTCGGGTCGATATCTACATACTATTTTAGAACGGCATCTGTAAATGCCATCAAATCTGCGTAGTCAACTTGTCCATAGCGACCACGCAGATCTGCATATTCATCTCCTTGTCCTTCCGAACCATGTAAATTAGTAAATAATACAAAGTAACCGGCATTAGCAAGGACTTGCATTTCATGGAAAAAACTGGTGCCATAAGTTGCTCGTGGACCACCATGGACCTCAAGAACTGCCGGATATTTCTTACCAGATTGATAATTAACCGGATACAGTACCCATCCATGACATTGACGATTAGTGGAATCATAATATTCAAATTCGTGCATTGTCGCCACTGACCGCTTTTGCAAGAAGCGATTATATTTTGTTACTTGTCCCAAATCACTACCATCATATTGATAAACCTGTTGCGGTTGATCAGCCGTCGTTGCAGTGAAGACAAGTCGCTGATTTTCTGAAGCTAGTGAGTTAACTGCACCAGGCCACTTAAAGGTTAAATTAATATGTTGACCATCAAATGAATATACCTCAGTATGGTCAATAACGGTTGAAACAAAGTACAACTTGCCATCACTAACAGTGCTACTGTGACCACCAACAACGGTCATATCATTAACCACAATATTGCCAACATTGTGGTCCCATTTAGCTACTAAATGCAGGGTGTGACCAGAATAACGATAGAAATTAGGGTTCTCACCCATCCCATAGATCTTGCAGTTACTTGCTAGAACAAATAATTGATCCTTTAAGAGAGCAATAGTATCTACTCGATATTGATTAGGACGAACTAACTCCTGTAATTCTTGATTGACAAAATCATATTTATACAGGCCATCCTTAAATGGTCGTGAATTTTTGTAACTTACCCCACATAAAAAGAGTTGACCATCTTGGTACCAATAATTCGAACAATCAAAGTCCTGAGGTAGCAAATCATTTAATTGTTCGGTTGCCGAATTAAACACCCACAGGTGGCGTCTTGTTTGGTCAACCAGGCCCTCTTCATTTGACCAATAGGGAACCTCTTTAAGTTCATGCCAAGGCTTATTCGGTTCTTTATCTGGTCGTTGTGTTCTGCCACCGAGCAAAAATTGTCCACCGGCAAGTTTCTCCAAAACCTTTAATTGGTGGTCTTTTAATAAAACCGTCTTACTTGTTTCATAATTTTTTACATCATAAAAATGAAGACGCGTGTGCTTCATTTGTGTATTAACCGTCGTGTAAACTAATTGGTGGTCACCATTAAAGGTAAAGCCAGGTTGGTTATTAGTCTCAACAACCATTACAGGTGTTTGGTCAAGAGGTTGAAACCATAGTTGCCAACGATAATGTTCAAGATCATCAGCGTTGGCGCAGGCAGTTAACCATGCCCGAGCGCTCAAATGGGTTTTCAAAGCACCGGTATTCGTTAAATTAACGAGGTCATTAACATTTAAACCATTCATGATTATCATCCTCCTTATTTAACATCCAACCGGTTAACAACTCGCCGTCCCTTCCGATAAACGGCAACCGCTTGTTCAAATGCTGAAAAATCATCGAATGGATTCTTATCAAGGACAACAAAGTTTGCTTCAAATTCATTGTCAACTTTCCCGACATAATCATCCACCCGTAGCAATTTAGCAGCCACGGTTATCGCAGAATTTAATACCTGCTCCGGAGTCATTCCCGCATCTAAATACATTTTTAATTCATTAACGACCCAATGGCCGAAGGTGTTATATGGAGTTCCAGCATCCGTTCCCATTGCAACGGGAACACCCGCCTTAACAATCTTACGGATGCTTGTAAGATGAGCTTTTGCAACTTGGCGCGCTTTCTTTACCATAAAATCTGGAAGGTGGTCAGGATTTTCATAAATTGCCCGTGGAGCGACCAATGTTGGGACAACAAAAGTCCCGTGCTCTTTCATTAACTCAACAGCTTCGTCATCCATAAAAATAGCATGTTCAACCGAATCAATTCCGGCACGAACGGCATTCTTAATTCCTTCAGTTCCTTGAGCATGGGCAGCGGTTGGGAATCCTTTATGGTGGGCTTCAACGACGGCAGCATGCATTTCTTCTTCTGATAATTGAACATCAAAGGGTGTTTCTCCTGGAGAGGACACGCCACCTGTAGCCATTAACTTAACATTCCGTGCTCCCTCTTTTAAAACCGTCCGGGCACCTTGGCGAACACCATCAACCTCTAAAGTTCCATCATCGGGATTACCACTCTTGTTGGAACCATGACCACCAGTCATTGATAAGGCCCGACCACTACCAACAATTCCTGGTAAATCAGGAAGGTTGAGTTTCATTAATGTCAGGTCAACATTATCAGTTGAGCCAACATCACGAACGTAGGTTACACCAACTGATAACGCCTCTTTTAGATTTTGCATTGCTAAGACTGTTTTAGAAACTGTATTTTGTGGTCGACTAGTCCAATAAAAAGGATCAGCTGGAATTGTCATATGAGTATGAGCATTAATTAGGCCGGGGGTCACAAACCTTCCTGTTAAATCTACGCTTTGATCAGTGTTACTATTCTTACCAACGTTTTTAAAATAGCCATCTTCAACGGTAAAATCTGTTTTGACAAATTCATGGCCATTAAAAACTTGAGCATTTTTATATTGAACTGCCATAATAAACACTCTCCCTCTTTAATTTATTTCTTAAGCCAACGCAACATAATGACCTGACTTGACTTCGCGTAAAGGTACATTTGCTGGTTCTTCATCATAAGTAAATTGTTTTCGTACTCGTTCATAAGTAGGATCTGGAACTGGGACCGCGGATAATAAACTCTGTGTATATGGGTGCAGTGGGTGATTAACAATTTCATCTGCTGTTCCTAATTCCAAAAGCTTGCCATGATACATAACCCCAATACGGTCAGAAATATATTTAACCATCGAAATATCATGAGCAATAAAAAGGTAAGTTAAATTTCTAACCTCCTTGAGGTGTTCCATGAGTTGAACAATTTGTGCCTGAATGGAAACATCCAAAGCTGATAATGGTTCGTCAGCAACAACAAATTCTGGTTCAACCGCAAGTGATCTGGCGATTCCGATCCGTTGTCTTTGACCACCTGAAAATTCATATGGATACCTATTCATAAGGTCTGGTGTTAGCCCAACCAATTTCATGGTCTCCGCGACTTTTTCATCAAATTCTTCACGATTGGTAATCTTTTGGTGAATTTTAAGTCCTTCAGCGATAATGTCACGAACTGACATCCGGGGATCCAAAGACGAGTATGGGTCTTGAAAAATCATTGAGGTTTTTTGATGAAACTCCTTCAATTTTTGATGTCCCTTTAGTTTAGTGACATCCTCACCGTCATAAATAATGTCACCAGAAGTTGGCTGATATAGATTTAAAATGCACCGCCCGGTTGTTGTCTTACCTGAACCGGATTCACCTACTAGGCCAAAGACTTCACCACGTTGAATATTAAAGGAGACATCATTAATCGCATGGACTTCATCAGGACGTCCTTGGTGGAAATATTTCTTTAAATGGTGAACTTCTACTAGGTTTTCAGTCATCTTGATGGGCCTCCTTTTCAACGAGTTTTGCATAATGTTGACGACGTTGATCAAGCTTATCCTTTAAATGAACTTTTGGTGCTTGTTTGTCCAACAGCCAAGTTGCTGCGTAATGAGTATCACTGACCTTAAAGAATGGTGGTAATTTCTTAAAATCAATCTTTAGAGCATACCGATTACGATAAACAAATGGGTCACCAGCTGGTGGATTAATTAAGTTTGGTGGTGTTCCTGGGATCGATTCGAGATCACCACCATCCATCTCCATCGTTGGTGTCGATTTTAGTAGGCCAACTGTATATGGATGTTGGGGATAGTAAAAAATATCATTAACTGACCCGAATTCAAGAATTCGTCCAGCATACATTACTGCAACCCGATCAGCTACCCCAGCAACTACGCCTAAGTCATGAGTAATGAAAATTACCGCTGTCCCTAACTCGTCCTTCAGCTGTTTAATAAGCTTTAAAATTTGTGATTGAATGGTAACGTCAAGCGCAGTTGTTGGTTCATCTGCAATTAAAATTTTGGGATTACAAATCAAAGCCATGGCAATTACAATTCGTTGCCGCATCCCACCAGAAAACTGGTATGGAAAGTTTTTAAACCGTTCTTTAGCATTGACGATTCCCACCTTTTCCATAATTGCTAACGCTTTTTTCTTTGCATCTTCCTTATTAATGTCCTGGTGTTGCAATAGGTTTTCCATGATTTGTTTACCAACCCGCATAGTTGGATCAAGAGCAGTCATCGGATCTTGGAAAATTTCTGCAAGATCATTTCCCCGCAGTTTTTGTAATTCCTTTTCAGGCAGCTTTAATAAGTCACGACCCTCATATTCAACACTACCGCTGACCACTTCTGCATTCTTAGGTAAGAGTTGCATGATAGTTTTGGTGGTTACAGATTTACCGGAACCAGATTCACCAACTAATGCGAGAACTTCACCGGGGTGTAGTTTCAATGTTACATTGCGAATTGCGTGGACGGTCCCTTCAAGGGTCTTAAAATCAACCGAAAGATTTTTAATTGTCAGTACGTCTTCTGCCATTTATTTCTCCCCCCTCGTATTAGGATCAAATGCGTCCCGTAATCCATCACCAAGTAAGTTGAAGGCAATCATCATTAAAGATAGGACGAGGACCGGTTCCCATAATTGGTATTGATAGAATTGGAACCCTTTTTCACCAGTATTTAACAATGTCCCTAATGAAGCATTGGGCGCTTTAACACCGATTCCGATAAAGGAAAGTAACGCTTCCAGGAAAATTGCTGCCGGAATTGTAAACATTGTCCGTGTAATAATCACACCCATGGTATTCGGTAAAATGTGACGAAATGCGATTTGCATGGGACTTTCCCCCATTGCTTGAGCAGCGAGAACAAAATCAGCACTCTTGATTTGCATCGCTGAGGCACGCACTAATCGTGCCATCAAAACCCATGAACTAAGTGCAATTGCTAGAATGATGGAAACCATTCCTGGCTTTAAGATGATCAGTAAAAGCATGATTAATACTAATTCTGGAATTGAACTAATGATTTCAATGATCCGTTGTAAAATATTGTCAACACGATCGCCACACCATCCGGAAACGAGACCGTATGGAACACCAATTAAAATATCAACAAGGGTGGCAAATAATGCAATCATTAATGAAATTCGCGTGCCATAAAGGAGTCGTGAAAACATATCGCGCCCTAGTCCATCGGTCCCTAGTGGATAACTACCATTAGTGAACGGCTTCAAGTTTGATAAGCTAACATTTTGTGCATTAGGATCATGGGGCATCCAAAATAGGGAAGCCACTGATACAACCGCAATAAAGAGTAAAAAAATTAAGGAAACCATCGCAGCATGATTATGCTTTAACTGATGCCAAGCTTTCTCATGAAAGGATAAGGACTTTGGGGCAACTCCACTTTGAGCGGCAGTCACTTCATCGAGATTGACAAACTGAAATTCTTCATTTTTCGAAGTAAATTTTTTAGGTGTCTCCATCTTAATGTTCCCCCTTTTCCTTTGAAAGAATTCGTGGATCAACTAATCCATACATAACATCGGTCAGCAACAAAATACCACATAGTAATAGGCAGTAAAACATTGTTAAGCCCATGATTACTGGATAATCATTAGCCAAAACTGAGTTAATAAATAATTCACCGATTCCTGGAACCGAGAAGATATTTTCAACCACCATTGAACCAGTAATAAGGGTAACTGCTAATGGGCCAATTAATGTTAAAGCAGGAATAATACTATTCTTTAATGCATGGCGGAAAACAACCTGTGGGACCGATAATCCTTTTGCTTTTGCCAACAAGATATAGTCAGAATTTAAGACTTCCACCATTTCTGTCCGGACAAATCGTGAAACTTGAGCCATTGGTACAGCCGACAATGCGATTGTTGGTAAGATGGTTGATGGGAAACCGTCCCAACTGGCTACTGGGAACCATCCTAATTTAAAACCAAGATAGTACTGAAGTAAGATTGCCAGAATAAAGCTGGGGAATGAAATACCGATAACCGCTAGTGTACTACTGGTAGCATCAGCCCACGTCCCCTTTTTTAAGGCACCAACACATCCCAAAAGGATCCCAACAACAACCCCTAATACCAAGGCTTGAAAACTAATGAGGATGGATGGTCCTACCCGGTGACCAATTAAGGAGGCGACCGTCGTACTATTATATTGGTAGGACATTCCAAAATTACCGTGGAGAACCCCTGTCATGTAAGAAAGGTATTGTTGCCAAACCGGCTTATTTAATCCATATTGTTTTTCAACGGCTAACTGTTGAGCCTTTGAGAGCTTCATTGTGTTCCCAAGAGGCGATCCCGGAATCATCTTCATTAAAAAGAATGTTAAGGTGGCAACAATGAATAGAGTTAGCACCATCATTAGTAACCGTTTAATAATATACTTTCTCATAAAATCCTCCTGTTCTTATAAATAAAGAAGGTCTAACAGAGGAGCAAGCAGACCTTCTTTATTTAAGCTTCGGATATTAATTTTACTTCTTCCATTGAGCGTATTGGTATTGAGCAACGGTATTAAATGGACCGTAGTTCAAACCAGTAACATGTTTAGAAACTAAGTGTGCTTGAGCAGCGGTGTACAGAGGAACACCATCAGCATTAGTGTGGACTTGCTTATTTGCTTCTTGAAGAAGCTTGTAACGTTCACTAGCAGACTTTGTACCATCGTTGGCTTGGTTCAGTAAGTCATCAAGTTTCTGATCAGTGTTGTTAGTAAAGTTAACCTTGTTGCCGGTCTTCAAAAGAGAAAGGAAATCAGAAGCATCAGGAACATCAGAATTCCAATCTGTTAGGTTCAGTTCAAACTTACCAGCAAAATCACGACTAACGTGTTGTGCGTGTGGTAATGTTGTAATTTCAACCTTGAGTCCCTTAAATTGCTTTTGTAATGTGGATTGAAGATATTCAGCCACTTGCTTTTGATCATCGGTGTTATCTGCCAATAGATTTAATGTCATGTTCTTCTTACCAAGATCCTTTTGGGTGGCTTTCCAGTAATCTTGAGCCTTATTCTTATTTTGCTTTTGCAGATGGCCAGCTTCTTCAGCAAAGTCTTGACCATTCTTTGGATTCTTCATATCACCTTTTGGTACCCAACCAGTAGCACCAACAGAGCCATCTTGGAGAACCTTCTTCGCTAATTGATTGTTATCAAAGGCGTAGTTAACGGCCTGACGGAAGTTTTCATTCTTTGTTAAGTCATTCTTACCATTGAAGTAGAGGTAATATTGGGTTGCCATTAAACTAGTGTGTAGTTCTTTGTTATTTTTATTACCCTTAACGTAATCAGAAGTAACTGATGTTTCTTGAACTTTACCAGAATTAAACAAGTTTTGAGCGGTGTTGTTATCTTTGGTGACCTGAACATTAACCTTGTTCATATGAACATTCTTTTTACCATAGTATTGATTGTTCTTTACGTAGCTCCAGTTATCATCACTACCACCGGTCCAGTTTACAACCTTGTATGGTCCGTTATAAACGGCCTTATCGGAAGTTGAACCATACTTACTTCCTTCTTTTGCCAGGACCTTGTGGTTAACTGGCTTTAAGTTAGAAGCAAAGTTGTTCCGAACATTAACCGTTGGTAACTTTTTACTAAATGTAAATTGCACCTTATCTTTTCCGAGCGCTTTAACGCCAAGTGCTGATGTTGGGGATTGACCTTTAGAAACTTGTTCGTAGTTTTCTAGATCAGCAACGCGATCGGCAGCTTGTGACTTAGTTTTTGGATCTGCCCAGTGTCGCATCGAGGCTACATAATCTTGAGCAGTAACAGGATCACCGTTACTCCATTTCAGCCCCTTCTTTAAAGTGAAGGTCCATGTCTTACCATCATTCGTAACTTTTGGTTGACTAGCAGCTTCACCAAGAACCACCTTATTGTTTTTGTCATACTTTAAAAGCCCTTCAAATGACTGTATTTGCATCGATGAACTTGGTGTTTCAATTGTTTTAGCAGGATCTAGCGTAACTGGATTTGCTTTTAAAGTAACGTTTAAATCACCACTTGCTTTATTTTTATCGTTATTACCACAGGCTGCTAAGGACATTGCTGTTAAAGCCACAACCCCGGCTAAAGTTAATACTTTCTTGTTCATTCTCATAATAAATTTCTCCCGTAAGGCTTATAATATAATCTCTCTTTAATCTAATTTTAATCTTACTAATAAATGTCGGATTCCATGTTCTTCCCCCCCATTTAGAAAGCTTGCTTTAATTGAACAAAAAAAGTCCTAAGCAGCGCTACAACTTATGCTGCTTAGGACGATCCGTTTACCGTGTTACCACCTAATTTCATTTAGTCATCACTGACTAAACCTCTGACGTACGCATTCATACGCTGGCACGATAAAGGGTGCATTCTTGGTAACTTTACTATTAGTTCAAGTTATCATGCTCAAGGATGATTTTAAGAAATTACCCCGTGTCTCTCTTTCACCATTCATGAGAGCTCTCTACGCACTTCGTAAATTCTTACTGTTCCTCTCAAAGCATTTCCTTTGTTCAATTAATTGATACATTAGATATTACTGATAATATTCTCATTTGTCAACGCTTTTTTAACATTATTTTTTAATTTTTTCGTGAAAACGATTTATTAATGATTATAATAAGTCTCATCAGATTCACAAAAAATAACTTTTTAGAAGCTGTTTGAGGTCTCTATTGACGAGCAAGCAGGATCCCTATAAAGGCCATAGCAACCATGACTTTACTGGTATTTAACTTGCGTTCGTAATTGAACCAAAGCCGTCGCCAGTTGGTTAACCAACTGAAACTACGTTCCACGACCCAGCGCTGTGGCGTTACTTGACCGTTCATAAGAAACTGTTTGAGGTCTCTCAAAGACCTCAAACAGTTTCTAAAGGCTTTCTCTTTATCTTCTTGCCGTTAGGACGCTGGTCTTTAACCATGGACCGCCCCACCAACCATTGATACCGGTTGGAACTACTCTTACGTCTTGAAAACCGAGGTTGTTAAGAAGTGGGCGGTATTGTTGAAGGTTACCAAAATCAACAATGATTAGGGTGCCATTAGGCTTCATTGCCCGAACAGCTTCCTGAATTGCCCGTCCCCGATTAATCGCGGGAGAAACACTATGGAAAGTAAATGTTGAAAGGACATAGTCATAGTGCCGACTCTCTAACGGAAGGTTCAGCAAACTACCATCAACCAGTTTCGCCCGATCGGCAACCCGATTTTCCTTAATCCGCTCACTTTCCTGCTTTGTCACATTTTCATTACCAATGTTGACTCCCGTTACCTTTCCTGGAGCCTTCAACCGCTTTGCCACATCAATAAAGAGGCCCGCATAGTTTAGCCCTAGGATTGCAACCTGAGCGTTCTCAGGCATCTTTAGTTCCCGAAGAATTTGTCCCCAAATTAAACTCCGTCCCCGAAATAGTGTATTACAATAAATTCCTACCACTAACAAGATTAAGATAATAATAATCACTAATAATACCTTCATGATTTACCCTCTTTTCGGTCAAGCAACAATACTATTAAGTTTCTTAATGTCCTTTAAGTCGCCCACTACTGTAATTTTATCATGTGGCTTGATCACATCACTAGCTTGAGGCATCTGGTTAACCTCATCATCAGCATTTACGATAATAATGACGTTAACGTTAAACCGATTCCGAAAATCAAGCTCGTCTAAAGTCTTGCCAAAGAACTTTGGGTTATTAATATTAACCTCAGCCAACGTGACCTTCTTACTGAGCTGGACATAATCAATTACACCTGGATTCAACTGTTGAAAGACAAGCCGCTTTGCTAAATCATGTTCTGGTCGTACAACCTGATCGGCCCCGATTTTCTCAAGGACCCGGGCATGGTTCGCATTCTCTGCTCGACAGATAACATCCTTTGCCCCTAATTCTTTGGCAATTAACGTTACCATAATGCTGGCTTCAACGTTCTTTCCGATAGAAACGTAAACATGATCGAAGCTTCCAATATCAAGATCGCGGAGGGCGTCCTCATCCTGAGCATCGGCAATTACCGCTCGCATAACAGAGTCAGCGTATTCATTAATTACCTCTTCATTACTATCAATTGCAAGGACTTCTTGCCCCGCTTGAACAAGCGCATCACAAATAGACGAACCAAATTGTCCTAAACCAATGACAGCATAGCTTTCTCGTTTAACCAATTAAGACACCTTCCTTTGGATACCGGTATTCCCGTTGTTTTGGCTGAGCATTGAGAATTGAGTACATGACCGTATAGATCCCAACCCGACCAATAAACATCAAAAACATAATAATCAATTTACCAACAAAATTTAGACTTGGTGTAATTCCAAGAGAAATTCCCGTTGTTCCAAAGGCTGCTGTAGCCTCAAAAGTAACGTATGTTAACGAATCGTGCCGAGGAAGTGCTTGGGTTTCGACTAATATCAAAATTGAAATCATCAAAATCGCAAACGCAACAAACAGCAGTGTTAAGGCCCGAAAGACATTCTCATCCGTAAACCGGCGATGGGCAAAAACCGTATCTCTTCGTCCACGTAAGGTCGCAATACTTTGAAGCGTTAGTAACCCAATCGTTGTGGTTTTAATCCCTCCAGCAGTCGACCCTGGTGCACCACCAATAAACATTAGAATAATTGTTGTACTGATTCCGGCAGCACTCAATTTTGTATACGGGACGGTAACGAGTCCAGCTGTCCGGGGAGTAATTGCCATGAAGATCGTATTAAGCAATCGCTGCGGGTAGGTTAACTCCCTACTAAACTGACTTAAATTATGTTCAGTCAAAAAGTAAACAAGTGCTGAAATAACAAAGATAACTGCCCCAGTCCGGAGAACTAAATGCGTATGGAGCGACAAGTGGTGACACTTAGGAAATTGAAGCAGGTCTTGCCAAACCAGGAACCCAAATGAACCAGTAATGATTAACACAGCCATTACCGTCAACATATAAGGATCCTTTGCGTAATCTTCAAGACTATTCCCGGTCAAATCAAACCCAGCATTACAAAACGCCGAGATAGAATGAAAAGCACTAAACCACAGTCCCTTTTTTAACCCGTAGCGAGGATAAAAGTCAATAAAAAGCAAGCCCATTCCTGCAAGTTGGATAATAATCGACAGGCGAATAATCAAGTTAACCACATTTAACTGAGAAAGATGGTCAAGATTGAGAGCCTCTTGAGTTAATAACCGTGTCGACATCCGCATTCGTTGATGGATTAATAAGGACATCATTACCGCAAATGTCATAAAACCCAACCCACCAACTTCCATTAGGATCGCAATTACCACTTGACCAAAGAAGGACCAGTAAGTTGCCGTTGATACTAACGTTAGGCCAGTCACACAGGTTGCACTAGTGGAAGTAAAAAAGGCCGTCATAATATCATCACTATGCCCAGAACGTGTTGCAATCGGCAATGATAATAAAATCGTCCCGAGAAAAATGATCGCTAAAAAGCCCCAAGTTAGTATCTTGGGAAAGGAATATTTATGGTTAAAAATCTCGATCATTAACGACCACCGCCTAATTCACCTAGTATGCTTTCTATCTTAACATTAACTACTGATCACATTAACAATTTCCGACAAAAAAGGCAACGGTATAATACCGTCGCCCTTTTTGTGATTCAAAGTAATTAATTGGATAAAATAATCCATAACTAGTTATACCATAAAATATAAATTTTGTCCCGTTATCTTTTCAATTACGAATTAATCACTCTAGTCGGCTAGTCCAAGGTACCAGTCTTCATAATGGTCAAACATAATTCGGACTCCATTATTCCGGAGACTGTCAAAATAATCGTGATAATCAACCGATTGAGTTTTCTTTAGTTTGCCCGTGGTTTTATCTAATGTTTGACCATCTAGCCACCATGAACGATTAAACATCGCAATAAATTCTACTGGAATAACCGGCTCTTTCATCTGACGATTAAACAATTCTTGATAGAGAACTCGCTTAGCATTAAAGCCGAATAACTTCTCATCAACAGATCCAGAACCATTTTGATACTTCTTTTCAACAATAAAAACTGTCCGGCGTTTAAAGTTAAAAAAGGCTTCATCAGGTTTCCAGAATTTATGATGAATATTCTTAATTCCATAAACTTGTTTCAAGACATTGTAAAACTGAAACTGTTTGGTCACGACACCAATATCTTCATTATTAATCCGATCATGGACAAGATAATGCCGATCTTTAGCCCCGCTTTTCACCAAATTTTCTTTTTTGATCGGATATTCTGTTAACTCATATCTTCCGTTAAAATCATTTGCCAAGTGATGGGCTAAATCTGTTTGTCGTTCAAATGCAAGGCCATTTAAATTAGTATTTGCGCCACCTGTACCATTCTCAATCATATTTAATCTCCATAAGTCGTAATGATTACTTCGCCAACTTTACCCCGTTTATTTCCCTTTGAATTAACACTTCGGCGCGCTTGTACGTGATGGATACGGAAGTGCTGATCAGCATAGAGTTGCTCAATTAACGGTACGTCGGAATTAGACAACATTACCTTAACCCCACGATCGGCCAACTGGATCGCTAAATCACGCAGTTCCTCTTGCTGGACTAAACCAAAGCCGTTCTTGGTATAACTGGTAAATGCAGCTGTTTGATTTACGGGAATATACGGCGGATCAAAATAAACAAAATCATCTTGTCCGGCACTTGCTACTGCGTTCCGGTAGTCACCCTGAAGGATTTCAATATCATGAGTAGCTAGATAATGATGATCATTTCGAATCGCATTGACCGGAACATTAACCTTCTTATGAGCACCATAGGGAACGTTATTCTGTCCCTTCGAATTAACGCGCCAAAGGCCATTGAAGCCGGCCTTATTCAAATAAATAAAGCGCGCTGCCCGTTCAACTGCAGACATTTTTGACAAACGACCGTCACGATCAGCTAACCGAATATCCAAATAATATTCTTTACTATCATTATCTGCATGTTCGCTAACCAGGCTAATTAGCTTCTCAGGTTGTTCTCTAACCACTTGCCAAGCATTAATTAATTCCTCATTAAAGTCATTAATCGTTGCCTTCTTTGGGAGAAGGTTAAGTAAATTAGCCCCGCCCCCGATAAATGGTTCAAAATAACGATTAAATTTTTTCGGGTAATAGGATGCCAATTCGGCTAGTAATTGCCGTTTACCACCAACCCATTTTACAAATGGCACAGCGATTGTTTGTCCTTCAATCTCCATTCTCTTCATTCCCATCATGATTATTTTCCCACCATTTTGGCAGGTTAACCTTAATTTTTCGTTGTGGTGTATTTGCTAGCAACAAGATTGCCTCTCCAGTTGATAACCGACTAATCTCACGTAAATCAATCCCGTCAGTAATCGCTAAACTAGAAAGTTCTTCCGGGCTTGTCAAATGATGAAGTAAGAGGTTAGCAAATTGTGATCGCAAGCGGGCCGGCAAATCTAATGGTGATTGAGTGGTCAATGTCATTGACAAACCGACCTTGCGTCCTTCACGTAGAACCTGGAAAATACCGTTATCCGCAAGCTGCTGTTCATCCTGTGGCAAGTATCGGTGAGCTTCATCAAGAACAATATTAACCGGAAAATTATTAGGCGCTTGCAGGCGAGCAGCTAAAAGATTCTTTAGCAGCAATGAAATTACTACTCGTTGACTTTCCTCATATTGCTTCAATTTTGAAAGATCAATTACTAATGTTCGGTGACTGCTCCGGTGTTCCAAAAACATTTTAATGACAAAATTTAATTCTATCTTAAAAACTCCTGGATGTGGATCCGGATCAAATAGTACCCGAAAGGCATCGCTGACAAGGCGTTGACGAATTGTCGCAATTGCATTCCATTCTCGATTAATTGTCGGCCGATCATACTGTTGCCCAAGCAATGAATAATCAGCTCGTTCATCAGGATACGGGATTACGAACTCCTCAATTAATTGTTCTGCTAACTGCTGGGGTGCAAATGAACGAGACCAGTTACTGAGCCTTACCAGTTGTTTTTGATAATCTGCAATTGGAACCCCAATTTTAACATATGGCTGATTACTTTGAACAAGGTTCTGTTGGATCCGTAATGCATTGACAGCCTGCGATAGTTTAGCATTCAACAGCGGTGATCCCGATATTTGAAGAGCTTCCCGTAACTGATGAGCACTTAACTGTCCAGCCTCAAGATAAGCATTTTCACCTAATTTATAGGTTACTGAATTAGGTAGTTTTGAATACTCACCAGTTGGATCAAGAATAATCGTGGTGTAGTTGGTGCGTTGCAATTGATCAAGTAATGATAAAGTACTTGTGGTTTTACCGCTTCCCGTTTGTCCCACGACAAGTAAATGATGAGCAACTAAAGGATGAATATCCTGAACCGGCTTTCCAGCGCTCGTTATTGCAAATGTTGTTTGAGTCATATGATGCAGCCCTCCAATTTGATCCGCGTCTATCCTCTCCCTATTCTACTCTTTACCGTTCACTTACGATAGTCGTCACCAGCTGTCTGGCTTCCCGAACGCCAAATGAATGAGATGATTTTACTGGATAACGATGTATCTTTAGAATCTGCAGTGCTTGTGTCCGACTAATCATTAATTGTTCTGCAAGCGGCTCAGTTATTAAAACGTAGAATGCGAGCTCACGCAGTTTGATTGCTAGCTGGGTCCGCGCCTTAGTCAGGGTTAATGTGTTAAGTGCCTTCCAATTTTGAACCAAGAACCGACTCTTTCTTCTTTGAAGGGCATAATTTATCGCATTGCTTTTTATCCGGTGAAGTTCCTGCTGTCCTAATCCTTGTTCACTTAGCTGGTACGTGAATAATGTAATCTGTTGTTCTACCTGTCGCCAGTCGTCGGCAATTGATGCTAATAACTGTTGGATCTGCTCTTTAGTTAGCCGTGGCCGGTTTCCTGATTGCAGTTGCTCAACCAGGGCACGTAAGTCATGCTCGTCAGTTTTATATAGTGGTAAATTAACCTGACTAAAGAGCTGACAGCGTTGAAACAAAATTGTACTTTCCCGATTCTTAAACCCATTATGTTGGCAGGCATAGTCAAATAACTTCTCAGGGAAGCGTTGTCCAGATTGGTACTTCAACAGAATACTATCCATGTACAAATGAACCTCATTAATCCCTCGCTGAATCTCCTTAGCAACTGTCATTGGGATACTTGCATGCTGTTGAAAATGGGTAATTCCTAAACATAGCCGTTTCCCTGTCGAACGTGAGCGAAGAATAAACTGGTTCTTTAAGCGGCGTCCACAATCACAGTAAAGATTTTCGCCATGGTGACCGTGCGCTCGTCGATACCAAGGATCAACAACCATCCCCACAAACTGCCAATCAGTATTCTGTAAATAGTGACGAGTGTGAAACTGCGAAAGCATCGTAAAGCGGGTAAACTCACTTAGGGCTTCGATTTGTCGTTCATTTAATTGTTGTAAAATGCCAGCTCTGTGTTCAGCCGTCATCGTAACTATCTTTTTCAAAATCGTCACTACTCCACTAAAATAAATTGTTATCTAAATATACTAGAACAATTGTTCGAAGTCAAATTCTTGTTCAAGTGATAACACTAACTTGTAAAAAAGACTAAGCTGAAATTTCAGCTTAGTCTTTTTTGAATTTAATGTGTAGCACGTTCTACTGCAACACAGTCAAAACGTGTTCGCAGGAAAAGCCTTAGAGACAACAAACTCCCTCCCAGATGCTTACAGCATCTAGTCGGGAGAAATTATTGTCTTACAGGCTTTTTATACCTGCTCACACTCTAGGCACTAAGCACGTGACTTGTAAGATCCATCAGTAGTGTTGATGATCAGCTTGTCGCCGTTCTTGATAAAGGCAGGGACGTTAACAACTAAACCAGTAGTCATTGTAGCTGGCTTACCACCACCATCAATAGTGGCACCCTTAATCATTGGTTGAGTGTCAGCAACTTCAAGTTCAACAGTGGTTGGTAATTCGATCCCAACGATTTCACCATCAACAAAGTTAACAGTAACCTTCATATTTTCAACCAAGTACTTCTTGTCATCGCCTAGTTGGCTAGCAGAAACTTCGTATTGGTCATAATTTTCCATGTCCATAAATACTGAAGCATCGCCTTGGTCGTAAAGGTATTGTGCTTGGCGCTTATCAACGTTAACTTGTTCAACCTTTTCGGATGGACGCATAGTAGTGTGGACAATAGAACCAGTCCGAACGTCTTGGATGTCCATTTGCATCAAAGTGTTACCCTTACCTGGCTTGTGGTGGTTGATTTGAAGAACCCGGAGCAACTTGCCACCGCGTTCAAAAACCATTCCTTTTTTCAGATCGATTGTTTGAATCATAACTAAAAACTCCTTCACGTATTTTTGAACTACGCTCTCGCAATGAGAGTATGATCCAGGATCACATTAATCCCGTCCTCATGGCTTCGTTCGTAATTTTGCTCATAAAGCATTCGGTTCCTATTGTATCACACCTACCACAGCAATTTAGTTAAAATCAAAAATTAAGTTCTAGGCGTCCTCAATTTTCGTCCAATTTAATAACAGCGAAGAAGTAACAACGGAAACGGAGCTAAAGGCCATCGCTAATGCGGCAAATTCTGGGCTAAGGGTCAAGCCAACACCAACAAAGACACCAGCAGCAATTGGGATCCCGATAACGTTATAGATTAGTGCCCAGAAGAGATTTAGCTTAATCCGATTAAAGGTCTTCTGACTAATCGACAATGCCCGGACAACGCCACGTAAATCATTTTTTACAAGGACAATACTTCCTGATTCAATCGCAATATCAGTTCCTGAACCCATCGCAATTCCGACATCAGCCGTGGTCAAAGCTAGTGCATCATTAATTCCGTCACCAACAAAAGCAACCTTTTTCCCATTCTTTTGCAACGATTCAATTACAGCTGACTTTTGATTTGGCATCACTCCGGCAACGACATCATCAATGCCAACTTCCTTCGCAATTGCTTGGGCAACCTGTTCATTATCACCGGTAATCATTACCGTCCGAAGTCCCCGTGCTTTTAATTGGGCGATTGCCGTAGCAGAACTCTCTTTTGGCGTATCTTGAATAGCAATCAACCCAACAATCTCATCGCCAAGGCCAACATAAACCACCGTCTTGGCTTCGCTTTGAAGTTTACCTGCCTGTTCTTTCAGCTTTTCTGTTAACTGTTCGTTTTCAGCTAATTTCAAGCTCCCGACAAATGCTGGCTGACCATCAAGGTTGGCTGTTACCCCTTGACCCTCAACTGCCTTAAAATCAGTTACCTGAAGAAGCTTAATTCTTTCTTGTTGAGTTTTTTCCACAATTGCCTTAGCAAGCGGGTGTTCGGATGACGCTTCTAAGCTTCCTGCAACCTGTAAAGTCTTAGTCTGCTCGCCGACCACGTCAGTAACGGTTGGCTTACCAACAGTAATTGTCCCAGTTTTATCAAAGGCAATTATCTTTACAGCATTAATTTCTTCAAGTGCCTGACCGTCCTTAATCAAAACACCCATTTTGGCAGCTCGACTTGTTCCAACCATTAAAGCAGTTGGGGTTGCTAATCCTAATGCACATGGGCAGGCAATTACAATCACGGCTACCGCAAAAAGCATTGCATTTACCGCCGTTGCCCCGAGGAAAACATACCACACTACAAAGGTGATAATTGCAATGATCAAGACTGTCGGAACAAAGATTCCTGAAATTCGGTCAGTGAGATTCTGAATTGGCGCATGGCTAGTTTGGGCCTTCTTGACCATCTCAACAATCTGGGCAAGGACAGTTTCATCCCCAACCTTCGTGGCACGAAACTCAATTGCCCCGTCACCGTTAATCGTTGAACCGATTACGTTATCGCCAACCTTTTTTCTCACTGGCATACTTTCACCAGTCACCATTGACTCATCAACAGTTGTCGATCCCTTCGTAATGACACCATCAACGGCGATCTTCTGTCCAGGTTTAACCCGAATAATGTCACCCTTTTTAACTTGGCTTAATGGTACTTGGACAAACTTACCGTCCCGTAAAACGTCAGCTTCCTTTACTTGTAAATCGAGAAGCTTTTTGAGAGCGTTTGACGCGTTGTTATGCATCCGTTCTTCCATCGTATCACCGAGCAATACGAAAACAGCAATAAAATCAGCACTTTCAAAGTAGACTGCCCGTCCCGTTATCATTGCAAAAATACTATAGAAATAAGCAATTCCCGTTCCTAACGCAACCAAAGTGTTCATGTTCGCATGATGATTCTTAAAGGCAACCCACGCACTCGTCCAGTAAGGCACCGCTGCCACTAGCATTACCAAGGTTGTTGTAATTAAAGCGATCCAATTATATCCAGGCATCATCCAATGAAACGGCATTGCCAGCATTTGGATAATCATCGGGATCGTTAAAATAAATGAAATCCAAAAACGCTGGATACTAGAAAGTTTCATTACTTAACAACCACCTTTCCATGGAACATGTCCATCCCACAAGCAAAATTGTATTCACCAGCTTTATCAGTAGGAATCTTAATTGAGGTTACCGGTTGCTTAGTAAGGTCCTTATCAATTCCCAACTTACTAAAAACAACGTGGGATAGGCAGGCTGTTCCGTCCTTCATCTCAAAGTTAACGGTTGCTGGAACCCCCTTCTTCAAAACAACCCTTTCTGGGGAATAGCCACCGTGAACGATTACCGTTGCAGTTTGATGCTGATCATTAACCATTGCTCTTTCACTGCTTTCGGTATGTTTACCAAAGAACCACCAAATAATTCCCGCGATTAACGCAATCGCCACAATTAAAACAATGATTTGTGCCATGATAATTTCCTCCACTTCTATCGTTTACAAATGTAATTTATAATTCTATTGTAAATCATTGTTTACATTTGTCAACAATAAAAACTCATTGATAAAGGAGGCAAATGCTTTTCCGATCCTGCTTGGTAATTCCGTTACGAATGTTCCGCGGTACCATGACACTATGCGCATATTCCGGAGCGTGGGCTAACCCTAAGGCATGTCCCAGTTCATGTTGGGCAACCTCACTCCGAAATTCTGGGTTAGTATAGTCTAGTTGGTAAGGGTCAAGGATCGATGTCGCCTTGTGTAATTCATGGGTATCAGGATTGTACTCTGTCTTGGTTTCTCCTAGCTGGGCTGTCTGGTAACCGACCCCATTATTGCTGGTATGAGCCGAGAGGTCACTATCCGTGGCAATGATATTGGCTTTGTCCTCATTCTTCGTCCACTTAAGTTTAATCACCTTAACCTGGTTCCACTTCTTAACCGCACCGCGAAAAGCGGCTTTTAATTGGGGATCAGTCGTCCGCATATAGATCAGGATCGTCCGTTTCCGCCACCTGATCCCTTCAAGGGGTGTTGGGGTATTCTGAGGGATTGCTAGTTTCTGGTTGTTTGGCGTTTGATCAGAATCATTAAAGCTAAAATCGTTTGTGCTAGTATCTTCAGCATCCTGGTTGAAATAGCTTGTCGGTAGTGATGAATTATTATCATCAGCACTAGCCGGCTGAGTAACTAAACCAACTGTTATTAGCGTCAATAACAATAAAAAATAACGACGCATCTTCACCCCTCCTTTCATATTCGTCCTTAATTTAAAAAATCGTCCTTCAATTCGTCAAGGATAATGAACTGACGAATTAAAGGACGGTTGAATTATTTAATTTACTTAGTCAATTACAACGTAAGACTTAATAACTTGACGGTCATCCATTGCCTTATATGCATCCTGAATTTGGTCAAGGGTAAACGTCTTAGTGAAGACCTTACCAGGGTTAATCTCACCATCGAGAACGGCTTTAAGAAGAACAGCCTTATCATAAGTAGTAACTGAAGCCGGACCACCAGCAACAATCGTGTTCTTGTAGAATGGGGTAGTCATATCTTATTTTGGAGTGTGTGGCAGACCAACCCGACCAACAATGGCACCTGGTCGGCCAACTTTCATCGCCGTGTCTGTTGATTGTTCAGTCCCAACACATTCAAGAACAGCATCAGCACCGTCACCATGAGTCAATTCCATGATCTTCTTAACAGCTTCATCACCACGCTCCGCAACGTTATCAGTTGCCCCGAATTCCTTCGCTAAGGCTTCCCGATCTGCGTGTCGACTGGTAGAAATGATCTTCTTAGCGCCACGCATCTTAGCAGCGATGATTGCACAAAGACCAACGGCACCGTCACCCATAACAACAACAGTATCACCATTATTAACGTTGGCAACTCGTGCGGCATGATAACCAGTAGCCATTACATCAGCAAGGGTCAACAGCGACTTCAGCATTCCTTCACTGTAATCGCTTGGTTGACCAGGAACCTTAACAAGAGACCATTGCCCATGCTGGAAGCGGTAGTATTCTCCTTGAACACCATTACTAAAGTTATCAGCGTGAGCTTCACATGAGCCGTCGAATCCCGCACGACAAGCAGCGCATTGACCACAGCCATGAGTAAATGGAGCAATTACAAAGTCGCCGGGCTTAACCGTAGTAATGTCATCCCCGACTTCTTCAACAATTCCTAAAGCTTCGTGACCAGAGTTTTCTTCGCCACCCTTGAGCGGGTTAATTCCCCGGAAGTTCCAGAGGTCTGACCCACAAACACAAGTCCGCACGATCTTTAAAATTACATCGTCGGCCGCTTGAACTGTTGGTTTTTCGACGTCCTTTAATTCCATTTGTCCTGCTTTAGCAAAAAATGCCTTTTTCATTTTGAGGACTCCTTTCCTTGCAATAACATTCCCCTTTATTATAAGGAAAAAGCGCCACAAATGAAAATGCTTTCTTTCTATCACTAACTATTCGTTTACAGAATAGTTTTGCCTTAATTATTCCTCAATTGGGTACTTACTAGTTAACTCATGAACCTGCTGGGCAACTTCTTCCTTGACCGCTTCATCATCAGCATGTTCCAGCAATTGAATAATCAAATCGGCTACTTGACGAACATCGGCTTCCTTAAATCCGCGACTAGTTACCGCTGGAGTTCCAATCCGCAAACCACTCGTCACAAACGGACTGCGCTGATCGTTGGGAATTGATTCCTTATTCGTTGTAATGTGAACCTCATCCAACAAGTCTTGAGCATCCTTACCGGTAATACCGGTTTTAGTAATGTCAATTACCATTAGGTGGTTATCAGTGCCACCAGATACAACCCTAATTGTGTCAGACTGATTAAATTCATCAGCCATTGCTGCGGCATTTTTGACAACCTGGTTAATGTAGTCGGTAAATTGTGGCTGAAGGTCCTCATAAAATGCCTGAGCTTTTCCGGCAATGACGTGTTCCAGCGGGCCACCCTGAGTTCCAGGGAAAAGTGCCGAGTTAATCTTCTTGCCAATTTCTAACGACTTAGAAAGGATCATTCCACCACGAGGGCCACGAAGAGTTTTGTGAGTAGTCGTTGTTACCACATCCGCAACCGGTACCGGACTAGGATGAGCACCTGTGGCTACCAGCCCAGCAATATGCGCCATATCAACCATTAAGTATGCGCCAACTTCATCCGCAATTTTACGGAATTTTTGCCAATCAATAATTTTACTATAAGCAGAAGCTCCAGCTACGATCAAGCGCGGATTAATTTCCAACGCTAATTGTTCGATTTGATCAAAATCAAGTTCTTCCGTTGTCGGGTTTAAGCCGTAGCTATATGATTCATAAACTTTCCCCGAAAAGTTTACCTTTGCGCCATGGGTTAAATGACCACCAGCATCCATTCCCATTCCAAGGATCTTATCTCCTGGTTTAAGGAGTGCCTGATAAACTGCCATATTGGCTTGTGAACCGGAGTGGGGTTGAACATTCGCGTATTCAGCACCGAAAAGTTTCTTTGCGTAATCAATTGCTAATTGTTCAACTTGATCAATGTATTGGCAACCACCATAGTACCGCTTGCCCGGGTACCCTTCCGCATACTTATTAGTTAATACTGATCCCTGAGCTTCTCGTACTTCCTTAGAAACAATGTTTTCGGAAGCGATCAGCTCAATTGTTTCCTGTTGTCGCTGTTCTTCATTTTTTATTGCTGCCCATAATTCTGGTGACTTTCCTGCATACTCCATCAAGATCACTCCTTAATCGTTTCAACACAACATTACTAAATTGATTATATCAAAAAAAGACCAGGAACATTCCTAGTCTTACTTAAATTAATTACTTTGGGACCACTGCTGTTGGGTTGTCCTTAGTAAGGTGGAATACCTGACTTGATTCAACACCAAAGTAATGGTTGATTAACTTACTTAATTCTTCTATTGCTTCGTTAGCGCGTTTGATTTGTTCAGCGTTAACTGATTCAATTACGGCAACTACATTTTGTGACTCCTCAGTCAGCATCGTCCGTTCACCGTCACGCCAATTCAAGCAACGACAAACCGCACCATCGTTATCGTACCAGAGGACTTCACCTTCAAGGGCTGGCTCGTTCTTCCCATCACCAACTGAATCGAACGCCTCACCGCCCTTTGCAATTCCAAGGTGCATGTTTCCAGCAATCTTATCCCGATCTTCAATCCCTACAGGAACGCCATAAGTCATTGAAACACTGTTGTAAATATCAACTAACGGGTTAATTGGTTCAAAAGTTCGTCCTTGATTTGCTCGCTTTAACAATGCTTCAACTGATGAACGCGCACCCTTCTTTTTCTTAAATTGTTGGTAAGCCTGACGCCATTGATCAATTACCGGGTTCAACCGGAAAGTTTCGTTTGTTAAAAACTTCTGCGCTTCTTCGGTCGCGTTGTGGAGTAATTTCCGTCGTTCCGCAACGTTCTCGTCGTTATCGTGGTTATTGATCCCGTCTGCGTACAAAATATTTACTTGAGCATCTGGGAAAAGATCCCAGAAGCCTTGATCGACTGTTACTTGATCCATCTTAAATCGCTCCTTTGATTAGTATTCTCGCTTGCCGCCATGCTTGACGAACTTCCAATCAGCATCAATGTTTTGACGAATTCGCACCAAGTAATCATGAACCTGTTGCGCTTCTTCTGAAGTAAAGCCTTTCAAAGCCACCTCATTAGAATGCGAATTCTCTCGGATAATAAATGGATAGATCTCTTTCCCCTTTTCGGTAACGTAAAGGTGCTTAATCTTCTTATTATCTGGATCGTTTTCTCGATAAACATAACCCTGTTTTTCTAGGCGACGTACAGCACGGGCAAGGGTTGTCCGATCGACCTTTATCAGATTAGCAAGTTGCTCAGCGATGATTCCGGGGTGCTCATAAATCCGTACCACATAAAGAAATTGCAGATTAGATAAGTTAATGTCCTTAAATTCAATGTTGGAAATTGAATCAAGCGCTCGCTCAATCATTCCCACCTCACGCAAAATGTCAATCATGATAAATATCTCCTTACCTTTTCTATTATATTTATTTTTATTGCAAATGCAACAAAAAAATTAAAAATTATCTTACCTAATTCGCAGTAATTTTGGAATAAACTCCTGCATCCCTGAACAAAGTTAAAGAGATTCATAAACTGGTAAGAAGTCCATTAACTTTTAATAGCTAAAGCTCGTTAAACGCAAGGTTATGCTAGAATCAAACTATAATGTTTCCAATAATTATTGTGAGGTGACCCATGTTAACAAAATACCAGCTTTCGACTTATAGCTCAGAAAAATCTCCTGTAAACCTCAAAGACTGTAATTTGATTTTGCTTACACGAGCGAGTAAAAAAGAACTTCGCCAAGTTTGTCGTACCTTTGATCTCGATCCCCTAACGTTTGATTATTGCTCATCTCCCGAAGAGGTTTCACGTTACCACCCGCTTATCAGCAATGCTCTTCCAGAAGGACATATTTTGGTAGTCTATGATTTTATTACCGAACCAGAAAAAATTGAAAACCAGCTAACTCCCGCCATTATGATTTTTAATCAGGATACCTTAATCGTTTGCACGGATAATGACGAAACTTGCCAACGACAGCTTGCCGAAAGGAAGTCACAAATTATTGATTTCATTACAGGCTATCTCTTAAAATGCCAGCAAAACCTAATGAACGCTCTCTTAAAATATAAACCGGAAATCGACCGCCTTGATGCTGCTGCCCAAAAATCATTCAACAATGATGAACTAAGATCATTAACTAACCTAACCAGAAAATTAGTTTTCTTTGAGCACACCATGAATGATCAGTCAGAAACAATTACCGCCTTTATTAAAAATCCACTATTAGAAACCATTCATCAAAAGGCCCTTTGTTTTGAATCAGACATTCAACAGCGGCGGCTTGCTAAAACAATTCATATTTTTCGTGATCTTCTTGACTCGATTAGCGGCTTATTTACCGAAATGATGAATTCCAGCTTAAATAATCTGATGAAATTTCTTGACTCAGCTGGACTAGTAATTGCAACGGCAGCATTAGTTTCTGGATTCATGGGAATGAATGTTGGTGGACTCCCGTGGAAAAATACTCAGTTTGGCTTTTGGTTTACCGTCACTATTTCGGTAAGCTTGGCAATTATCATTGCAATTTACCTCAAAAGAAAGAGTTATAGTTAAATAAAAACAGACTAAGATTAGTAGTGAAATTTTTAATCGACGGATTAAGAATTTCACTGCTTTTTTGTTTTAGAAAGTAGTTATTCGAAGTTGACATGTCGAAAAGTACTTTGACACTCGATGTCGGAATAAAAAGTGGCAACTTCACTTTCTTTCCATAATCTGTTTTGAGTCTGCTGGCTTCAAAGTCGTGTACAGAAAATTAGAAATGGAAGGAACGATTGAACTTCATGAAGAGATGAAAAAGAATGCGATGCGTATTTGGAATTGATGTTAGTAAGGATACATTTAGTGTGGCGATTGTTATTGATCAAGCAATGTTTAGGGAAATGAAGCTTCCGTTAAATCGTGATGGCTTCAAAAAGCTAGAAGAAGCTCTGCAATCTTTTAGCAATCCCGAGGTTGTTTTTGAGGCAACAGGTGTTTATTCACGACGGCTTCAGCGCTTCCTTGATGATCTTGATCAGGACTATACCTGCCTCAACCCGCTAGTTGCAAAGAAGCAGCTTGATGGTCTTCGACCGTATAAAACTGATCGTAATGACGCCCGGCACCTTGCCGAAACACAATTTATCATGAACCGGGCAATTACTTACAAGATCAGCCCAACTTACCGTAAGCTAATGGATTTCAGCCGATTTTATCAAGAAGTCTGTAAAGACGTCGCAACTCACAAGAACCGCCTTCATCGATCACTCCAGCTTGTCTTTCCTGAGATCGAACACGTATTAAGTAATACTAATAATGAACTGTACTGGTCGGTAGTTAGTCAATTCTCTCAAGCAACTCGGGTTACTAGAGAATGCACTTTTGATGAAGTCGTTGATAGCATCCTTAAAGGAACCCATAAAAACATTTCCAAAGCCCGTGCTGAACAGATTGCTCATAGCCTTTATTCAGCGGCTCGCCTCTCGTATTCAGCAGTTGATGATGATTCACCTGTCTACCTGCAAGTTAATCATCTGGTAAGTCAAATTCAGGAGGAAACCAAGCTTAAAAGCAAGATCATTGAACAAATGACCGCGCTGGCGAGGGAATTACCCGAATATAATAAACTCCTTAGCATTCCTGGATTAGGCGCCCGAACCGTTGTTTCTTTAATCGGTGAACTTGGTGATATTCGGCGTTTTCGCAATAGTAACGCGCTAAATGCTTTCATCGGGATTGATCTACGTCATTATGAATCTGGTGACTATGTCGCAAACGATCATATTAGTAAACGGGGGAATACGGTTGCCAGGAAGATCCTCTTTAAGGCAATTCAAAACATTGCTTCAGCAGCTCATTATCACCCTAACCATATTAATGATTACTACCAGCGACGAAAAATGGACGCTGGGCAGTATGGAACTAAAAAGATCGCAATCGCGGCAATTCACCGACTAATTCGAACAATTTATCATCTCGTCATCAATAACCAATTCTATGATTACTCCTTAGCTACTAAAGGATAACCAGCAGAATTGGATATAGGATCAAGTTCAGTCCACTGTTTAAATCAGCATTAACATTGGGCTTTTTTGTCGTGGCTCCAGATCAACTTTGCACGCATTCAATTACTAAATTTAAATTAAAGAAAAGTGGGATTACCAACACTAAAACAATTAATGTCGGTAATCCCACTTGACTAAGCGTAGAAAGAAGTAGATCGGCCAAATATTATAATTCTGTTGCTTACTTAGTCCGGCTTCTACGGCTAGCTGACTGGTTAAACAAGCGATAAACTACTTTAGTAGCAACCGTCTGAACAATGAGAACCATTGCCGAACGGACTAAATTCTGTTGCCATTTACGCATACTATTCAGCTCCTTTACTATTCTCTTGTTAACGGCTACCGATCACTTAACTGTAGTTCATAAGCTAAATGCTTCGGATCGGTTTGATCTTTAATATAGACGACTCCCCGCTTAACGAATCCCATCTTTTCGCCCAGCTTTTGCATTGGAATATTCTTTAAATGCGTATCATAACGGAAATTGCGAATCCCCTGGAGAATTCCTACCGAGATAAGATTAGCTAAAAATAATTTACCTAAATGTTGGTCGCTTACTCGCCGATCAATTGTTAACCGATGAATAATTGCATATGGTTCATCTGGGTTCTCCCATTGTCCTGCGGTAATTTCATCATAACTTTGTTCGGCTTGAAACTGAAGAACCGCGGTGCCAACAATATGATCATCATCAATCAATAACCAGTTATTACCATTTTGGATATCATTCTTAAGAGTTGCTAACTCAGGATGCCCATCCTGCCATTGCGGGTTATCATGGAGCTTTAATACCTGTTTTGCGTCTTCAATCAGAGCTTCAACCTTAAATAAATCCGCTTCTTGTGCTCGACGAATGTAAGTTGCCATTATTCATCCCTTCTTTCCAGTATGGCCACGTATTCTGACTAGTAAAAATGAGAATATAATTCATCATTTCAATATTCGCAGTATAGCATGAAAGCTGTGAAGAATATGTGAAGTTACTGTCTCTACAACTATTCTTTAGAAAAAGAAAAGACTTTTGACAACGGTTTAATTCAATAATTTAAAATTAAGAATTGACAAATTAAAATGAGAATGTTTTAATAAAAACATCATTTAACGAAGGGGAATAATAATATGACTACTCACACATTAAATACTAAGCATTATAACTATGCTCGTCAGCTTTAATGTCTGCATTGTAATGGTGCGGACAAGCTTGTTCGCACCTCAGCATGGTTGTATTTAATGTGTACCATTGCTAGGTGTCGTCTAGCAATGGTGGTCATTAGGATTATCTCATCTTTCTTAAAAAGCCACTAACCTAGGTTGAGCATTGCTTGTCTGCTAGTTAGTGGCTTTTTAGATTGAAAGGGAGAAAAATAATGAGTTTATTGAAGAAAAAGAATGACAATACCGAACCCCAGTTTAGCTTTGGGGAAAGCATCCTCGTCCTCGTTGGGATTCTATGCATTCTCGGTTACCTAATTATTGTTAAGAAGCAAGAACCACAAGCACCACTTTTTATATCATTTATGGTATTGGCACTTTACGGTCACCTCAGAGGCTTTAAATGGCAAACCGTAATGGACGGGATGCGTGAAGGACTACGTACCGGGGTTGACCCGCTAGTAATTTTCCTGTCACTTGGGGTCCTGATTGCCACCTGGATCTTTTCTGGAACCATCCCCACAATCATGTACTTTGGCTTTAAAATCATCTCGGTTAAATTCTTCTTACCAACCGTCTTTATCGTCTGTACCCTAGTCGGGGTTGCTTGCGGAAGTTCATTTACGACCGTTTCCACAATGGGGATTGCCTTTATCGGGATCGGTGCTACATTACAAATTAATCCCGGTCTCACCGCCGGGGTAATCGTTTCCGGTGCCTTCTGCGGTTCTAATATTTCCCCGCTTTCCGGGACCACTAACCTCGCTGCGAGTGTCGGTAAAATTAGTATTTACAAGCATATCCAATCGTTATTAACGACTGATATTCCTGCTTGGGCAATCTGCTTAATCCTTTACACATTTCTTGGCTGGAATTCTAAAAATGTCAGCCTGAATACGGTTCATCAAATGATGAATGGACTCGCTAATGGCTTCTGGATCTCCGGATGGGCATTACTCCCAGTCCTGCTCCTGGTTATTCTAGCTATTTTCCAGGTTCCGGCAATTCCGTCACTCGGTTTCGGCTCACTCTTTGCCATTGTCCTTGGATGGTTGCACGCTCCAAGTACGAATATTTCCTTAATCACTAAGACAATTATGACCGGGTTCGTCTCCCATACCGGGAACAAGACCATTGATACCCTGCTTTCCAAGGGTGGAATCGCCAGTATGCTGACTTCATTAGCTTTAATTGTCTTTGCTCTTGCCCTCGGTGGTCTCCTGATCAAGTTCAATATTATCAGCACGATTATTAACCACCTTACCGGAATCGTTAAAACTCCTGGTCGGGTATCACTCGCAACGGCAATCACTTGTATCGGCGTTAACCTCATGGTTGGTGAGCACTACCTGGCAATCATCCTTCCTGGACAATCATTCTTACCATCATTTGATCGGCTTGGTCTAAAGCGGGTTGATCTAACTCGGATCCTTAATGATGCTGGAGCCGCGGTCAACGCAATTGTTCCCTGGAGTGTTTCCGGCGTCTTTATTGCAACGACCCTGCAGGTTAACCCGCTTCAGTTTATTCCTTGGGCCTTCTTCCCCTTCTTAGTAACAATCTTTACGGTAGTTGCCGGAATGTTAGTCAAGGTTCCCCAGAAGCAGGGGGTTGCCATTCCCGAACAGTAATACTTATATTCAACGATATAGACATGTTATTTATTAAAAATAATAAAATTAAGATATAAAAAGCACCTCCTAGTACTCGGATTAACGAATACTAGGAGGCGTTTATTTTTGAAGGGATATAAACCCTAGCCTAAATTTTAGTGTTTCTTCTTTCTGTATCCAGCCAAGCCAAAGATACTTGCAAGACCCGCGAAGAGGAATCCAAGTGTAGATGCCTTTTCGTTTTCTCCATTACCAGTTTGTGGTAATTGACGAGCCTGGGTAGTTCCATTGACATGGTGAGCGATCTGAGAAGAAAGCGATTGATCATTAGCAATGTGGCCAGGAACGTGGTCATTCACCGCCGGAACAGTACTATTCTCACCTGAATTACCAGGTTGAGCAGGCTGATCTGGAGTAGTCGGCTGACCAGGGTTTTCTGGGTGATCCGGTGTTACCGGATGATCTGGATTTACTGGGTGATCTGGATTATCTGGATTTACTGGCTGATCAGAACCCTCAGCCTCTACATAAATCGTTATTTTACCATTGCTGATTACAATCTGTGTTGGGAGACTTTGCCCCTTTGCCAGTTTGTAACCCGCTGGTAGCTTAAGGCTTACCGGCTGCGTTTGATTAAGTTTACCCTTGTAAAGTTGACTATCAACTACCTTACCCGTTGCCTGGTCAACAAACTGAACAATTTCAGTGGCGTCTTCCGTTACAGGTGGGGTTACCACCGGCTTGTAGGTAATCGTAATTGTAATGTCTGGAGATTCACTAGTAACAGTAACGTCTGGTACAGAAGTAGGACTTACTGTATATCCAGCAAAGGCCTTTGGGGTAAATCCGGCAAAAGTATCTTTGCCATCAACCGCTGTCCAAGCACCTTCACTCTTAGCAACGATCTTGCCAGTAACTAAATCGTACTTAGCCGTTCTCGTGAATTCAACAGTTTGTTGCTTTTGATCTGCTGGAATCTGAGCTAATTGTTCAGGGCTCAATCCTTCGTAATTAATCGTTCTCGTTACGTCCTTAACCAACCCATTATCCTTGAACCAATTTGGATTCTTTGGATCTGGATTAGTTGCTGGGTCAAGCGGATTAATCTCCGCAGTCTTATGAACTAACTTAATGTACAAGTTTTGATTCAAGGCTTTCGTGAAGGTATAGCTCGTAGGTAACGTTTGGTCTGGAGCCAGCTCATAATTTTCTGGAACAACTAAGCCCAGATCATCAATAGTCGAGCCTGCAACACCAGTCTCCGTAATCGTCTTACCAACCTGCTTATTGCCATCTTGAGTGTCTTCAAACACAATCTTCAAGGTTGCGTCTAACGTGAATTCAGCAGTTGAAGAAATCTTCAACTTATAGTTTGGATTTGCTTTTTTAAGAGCAGTTAAGCTGTCTGGCGTCAAACTGATTAAGTAAACGCCCGATTGATCTGGAGTAGTTCCACTAGCAAACTGATAAGCCATCCCTGCTGGAACTGTAATACCACTTGGAACGTTAACTTTGAAGTTTGCACCATCAATCTTAGCTTCAGTACTTTCCTGACTACCAGTAATTGTAACGTTAGCTTCAGCCGGACTAATTACGTATTTGAACCGGCCACTTTCAAAAACTGCATAGTTTGGATTGTTGCTCTGCAGTTTTTCTAAACCAGCCTTATTTAAGGCAACGTAGTAAGTACCAGCATTAGTTGGTGCAGCAATTTGCTTACCATTTTCGTCAACCCACTCAAAGTCATCGGCAGTTAAACCAGTAGTATTAAGCGTTTGACCTGCAACTAAGCCACTAGCCGTAAAGTTAGCATCGCTTGGATTAATTGAACCGGCTTGACCATCATAAGTCTTACCCGGCAAAGTGCCTGCTTGGTTATCCAAAGTTACATCAAGAGGCTTTTGATTAATAGTAAACTTAGCTGATCCTAACAGATCCTTAGCACTAAGCGTTACGTTGCCATTGCCTGCATACTTATCTAGTGCTGCTTGTAAATGAGCTAATCCGCTATCGCTCAACTTCAATGTATAAGTACCGACATTCACTGGATCTTGATCATTTTCCCAAATATAGTCGCCAGCTTGCAAAGTATAAGTACTTTGAGCGTTAGAACCTGGGAAGGTGAAGTGAACAATGATATTGCCGTTAGTACTGTCTACATCAGCAGTCGTTACCGCCTGACCGTCATAAGTCTTTGAAGCTTGACCACTAAGCGTTGCTTGACCGGCAACAGCATTAATTGTGTAGGTAAACTCGCCACCAATTGCATTATCGGCAAACTTGTAATTTGGATTGTCCTTTTGAAGTTGACTAATTGCACTATCAGTCAATCTCAAGTAGTAAGTACCAGCGTTAACCGGATCACCAGTCATTGCATGGTAGTTACCATTACTATCCTTAGTATACCAGCCATAACTATTAGCCGTAATACCAGCTGTATTAAGGTGTTGCCCTGAAACTAAACCAGTTGAATTCAAAGTTACGTCATTTACTACATCAGCAATTGAAGTAGTCTGACCATTGTAAGTGCGACTATCACTACCACCAATTGTTACAGTAGCAGCAGCCGGGTTAATCGTGTAGTTGATTACGCCACTAACTGAACTAAACGTGTAGTTTGGATTTGCCTTTTGCAATGCAGCTAACGTACTTGCCTTCAAGCGAGCTTTATAGGTACCCACATTAACTGGAGCAGCATCAAGCTTATTACCATCTGCATCGTACCAGTCAAAGTCACTAGCAGTAATGCCAGGATTTACTAATGGAGTATCAGTTAATGTCCCCTTGGCAGAAAGCGTTAAGCCATTGACATCAAGATCAGCTGCTTGACCATTGTAAGTCTTGCTTTGATCACTGCCGGAAATAGTGACATTGCTAATTTGCTTTGGTGTGATCTTAAAGCTAGCTTGTCCTGATAAACTATCGGCAGAGATCGTTACGTTTCCGCTACCTGCCTGCTTACCAAGCACTGTCTGTAAGTGCGTTAAGATTGCTTGCTTGTTCAAAGTGATCGTGTAGCTACCAACAGTTGTCGGTGCCTTACCATCACTAGTATTCCAAGTGTAATTACCCGCTTGTAAGGTATAAGTACTTTGAGCGTTCGCGCCTGGGTAAGTGAAGTGAACTAAGATTTGACCATTGCTGTTAATTTGTACAGTAGTTACCGCTGAACCATCAAAAGTCTTTTCATTGGAGCCACTAAGTTCAGCTTTAGCAGTTGCCGCCGTAATCTTGTAGTCAGCATTTGTAGCAAACGTCCACTTGTAGTTAGCGCCGTTATTACCAGTTAACTGTTCAAGTTTTGCTTGACCTGTTGGTGATAATTCAACTTGATAAGTACCAACATTTGTAGCGTTACCAACAATTTGTAAATCGTCAGCTGTCAATGTAAGAGTTTGAACCTTACCGTCTGCTGAGTAAACAGGAACTGAGTAAGTAACATTGTATTTACTTAAATCAAGGTTACTTGGCAGGGCCTCATTAGCGTCATAAGTCTTGCCATCATTACCATTAAGGGTAACCGTAACCGCACCTTGGTTAACTGTAAGCGTGCCTTTCGTAGTTACATCAGCGGCTACTTGAGGATATGCATAGTTAGTGCCAAGGGCATTTTCGATGTTAATTAAACCTTGTGCAGACAGTTCAACTTGGTAAGTACCGACATTGCCTGGAGTTTGGTTAAATACTAAGTCACCGTCTTTAGCAGTGTAATTTAAAGCCGTGCCATTTTCAGTTATAACCGTCAAAGTGTAGCCAGCTGGATTCTTACCAATTACGTCCAGCCATTCTGGGCTACCATAATCAACACTTGATTGACCTGAAACGGCAATCGTCACTGGCATTTGATTGACATAGAAGTTTGCTCGTGCACTAGTTGCTTGAGTCCAATCATAGTTACTTGAACCAGTTAAATCTTGCAGCTTCTTTAAACCTTGTGCTGATAACTTAACCTGATAATAACCAACAGCACCTGGTTCATTCACAAATTCAAGATCGCCATCACTCAAAGTTACATCGGTGTATATTTGCTCAGCGTCATTATCTACGCTACCATTATGAACTGGAGCAGTGATTGAAATTGAGTAGCCGTTATTGCCACCGTAATTAATAGTTGCATTTTCACCATATTTAATATGCTCAGCACCATTAATCGTGACTGTAGTTTGCGCTGGCGTAATGACATAGGAAGCTGGCGTATGACTAGGCTCCACCACATCTTTTTCACTAAGAATGCCATTGCTATCAGTAGTAGTAGTTTTACCAACATTGCCCGAGAAGTCATAGTCTGGGAACAACTGACGCAGTTTATCAGTCAATTGCTTAGAAATCTTGACACGATAAGTCCCGACATTAGTTGGCACACCGCCATCTGGGTAGCCGTCAACATATAAGTCACCAGCATCCCAGGTAAGTCCAGTATCTTTTCCATTATTTAAAAGCTTACCGTCTTTCCAAGTAAGATTTGGAACTGGCTTCTCAGTATTCAACCAATTAGTAAAGTCTAGTTCATATGCACCTGGATCAAATGGCATTGCAGTTCCATAAACCGTGGTCTGGTTACCAGTTAAGGTTAATTCTGCCTTATGTTCATAAATGAAGTATTCCCCACTCTTAGCTGCTTGACTAATTGTGTAGTTACTTGCACCCGTTAATTGCTTAATCTTTTCAAGACCACTAACAGTTAAACGAACAACATAAGGTGTGCCCTTAATAGGGTTCCCATCGACACCAATACCAGCATTAGCATGAAGCGCTGGGTTACCTTGAGCATCTACTACTTCAAGATCATCTGGCGTCAAATTGAACTTACCTAAGTCAGTAGGCTCAGTATCTGAATTGCCCCAGACCAGCTTAATATCGCCCTTATTAATCTGATCTTGCGTAATTGCTGCATTTTTATCATCAAATACCTTCGAAGCACTACCAGCAACCCCAATTACAAGCTCGGCCGGGTTTACTACATAAGTAATTTGTCCGCTAATTGTGCTCTTACCCTGATCTTCAAAGGTATAGTTAGGGTTGGCCTTAGCAAATGCCTGTTCACCAGCAGCATTCAACTTCAAGTAGTAAGTTCCTGCATTAGTTGGCGCAGAAATCTCGTTACCCTGAGCATCGTACCAAGTGAAGTCACTTGTAGACAAGATAGGAAGGGTTAAGTTTTCAACATTGTGGAAGCCAAAATTCTTAGCCGTTTCACTATTGGTTGGATCAAAGACAACTGCTTGACCATTATATGTTGATTGTTCATTACCATATAATTGGACATTTGAAGCCACTGCTTGTTTAATTTCAAAACTAGCAGTTCCTGCCTTATCAGCAGTTGTAGTTAGAGCAACGTTGCCTTGACCAACAGCTTGGTTAATTTGGGCTTGAATATGGTTAATCCCTGCTTCAGTCAACTTAATAGTGTAATTACCAGCATCTTTTGGTGCGCTACCATCAGCTGTATTCCAAGTATAGTCACCCTCGCTCAGAGTAAAAGTAGCCGGCAAGTTAGCAATTCCGGTACCGTCAATTGCAACCTTAATTGTTGAACCCTTAGTATACAAATCACCAGTAGTTACAGCTGAACCATTGTAGATCATTGAATTATTACCACTAAGGTCAGTAGTCACTTTAGCTTGGTTAATGGTGTAAGTACCAGTTCCTGCAGATGCAGTGGCCGACCACTCAACATTGGCGCTATTAATGGCCTTGATATTATTCCAGCCTTGTTGCGATAAACGAACCTGGTATTGATCAGCATTCACTGGAGTCTCAGTTGTCCAAGTACCATTAACATTAAATTCAATATCGCCAGCAACCAACTTGTAAGTTGGATTGTTTGGTTCATTCAATTTAATTGAGTATTGACCTAGATAATCATCACTACTTACTGGAGTACCAGTATAAGTGTATTCTGGATTGCCACTAAATTCGGCACTTGCTTTGTACTTATTAACAACCAATTTACCAGTTGTATTGCCAAGACTAATGCTGTAATTCTCACCAAGTACTTTTTGAATTTTAGCCAATCCAGCTTCAGTTAACTGAACCGCATAGCTACCAGCATTCTCAGCTGGACCATTAACGACTGTAAAGTCACCTGAATCAAGGGTTACGTTCGTCAAGCTTGCCAATGCACCACTAGTATTGCCATCAGCTTTAGCAATTGAAACTACTACACTGTTGTTGCCGTTAGCGTTGTAAACAACGTTAATTGGAGAGCCATTGTAAGTTTCAGTTTGTGTACCACTGACACTAATTACATTAGCGGAAGGGGTAATTTCAAAACTAGCTTGTCCACTAATTGCGTCACTTGCAAATTGGACATTGCTTTGATCATTTTGACCACTACCAGCTAGTGACTTGATGTAGTTTCCAACATTAGTAATCCCTGCTTGGGTCAAAGTGATGGTGTAATTACCAGCATCAGTCGCGTTACCGCTGATCGTGTAGTCGCCTTGCTTCAACGTGTAAGTTTGACCATTTACCCCTGGAAAGTTAAGACTTACCTTGATCTCACCATTTGAGTTAAGCTGAGCATCGCTAATTGCTTGGCCGTCATAAACCTTACTATTAGAACCATTTAAAGTTCCAGTAGCTTCAGCTGGCGTAATGGTGTAAACACCTAAACCAGTGTTAGCCAATTTAAAGTTTGGATTTTGAGCTTGTAGAGCACTAAATGCTGCATCGGTTAATTTAACGTAGTAAGTACCAACATTCTTTGGATTTTCAGTTAACGCATTACCGTTAGCATCAACCCATTCATAGCTGTTGCCAGTAAATGATTGAGTATCCAGCGTTACCTTCTTGCCATTAACCATCACAGTAACTTGGAACTTAGATGGATCAATCTGGTTAGTAGCTTGTGCGTCATAGACTTTAGTGTAATTGCCTTCACTAAGGTTAGCCAAGGTAGCATCAGTATTTAATGGCGTAATCGTGTAGTTTGCAGTGCCAGTAATTGCACCATTGGCAAACTTCACATTACTTACACCGTTTTGACCAGTACCAACAGCATCTTCAATGATCTTTTGGATAGCTGCTGAATTAATGGTAATTGTGTAAGCTTGACTGCTTGCATTGACTGGAGCTTGACCATTTGGTGTATTCCAAGTAAAGTCGCCTGCGTTTAACTTAACCGTAGTTGAGTAATCTGCGTTGCCATCTTTTGGATAATGCAAGGTCAAAGTAATGTTGTTATGATCATCGCTAACATTCAACTCATCAACTGTAACAGCATTACCATTGTATGGACTCGTGCCATTACCAGATAAAGTAGCTGACGCATTCGCTTGATTAATAGTGAAAGTACCATTGCCAGCATTAGTTAAAGTAAAGTTCGGATTATTTTTTTGCAGTTGTGCTAAACCAGCTGCGTTTAACTTAACTTGGTAAGTACCAACGTTTACTGGAGCTACACCATCAGCCCAATCAAAGTCAGCTGAAGTTAAGCCAGTTGCATCTAAGACAACGCTTTGACCATTCACAATAGCCGTAAATTGGAACTTAGCTGGATCAATTGCGCTTGGAGCCGCACCATTGTAGGTTATCTCGTAATTGCCAGTTTGGGCATTAGCCATTGTCGCAGCACTATCAAGTTTGTTAATCGTGTAAGTTGCGTTACTGGTAATTGTTGATTGACCATCATTAGTCCAGACAATACTGTTGTTACCGAACTGGTTCTTGATCCCATTTTCACCTTGCGTGGTTAACCGAACTTGGTACTTGCCAGCATTAATTGGCATGTTGGTTGACCAAGTCGTGCCGTCAATTGAAAACTCAACATCACCATTTTGCAAAGTATAAGTGCCTGAACCTGCAGTAGGTCCGGTAATGGTTACTTTCAAACCTTTATTAAGTTCACCATTAGTAATTGCTTGTCCATTATACGTGCTTTCGCCATTACCCGTTAAGGTTGCTGTAGCTACAGCGCCCCAAGTGATATTAATAGTCGTGTCTTGTGTAGCATCGGTTACTGTTTCAGCTGGAACTTGGCCATTAACTAACTGAATTGGGGTAGTAACGCCATTAACTGTTTTAGTCGCAGACATAGTATAGCCTTCATGAGCTGGTAAATTGGTTATTGCCATCCAACTTTGAGTATTCCAGCCACTTCCATCAAAACCGGCAAAGACTACACCGGTATCATCATTGTTAACCTTTACTGGACGATTTAACACAACTGTGTCAGTAGAAAAAGTTCGAGTTGCTTCTCCCGGTTCAGTAATTGTAATTGTACGAGTTACTGTCTTATTTACTAAAGATTTAGGAACATAGTACGTGGTTAATTCATTCCGCATAAACCATTGATTTGCAGTTGAATTAGTAAAAGTAGTATTTGAATTATAAGCTGGAGCTCCAAAAGTATTGGTAGTATAGGAACCTGCAGAATTAATCTTAGCCATTACATAATCTGAACCAGCGCTAGGAGTATTTACACTCCAGCTTTGATTTGGTTCTGTAGGAAGACTCCACGATCCAGAAAGCACTTTAAATCCAGGAGTGTTTGAATTACCAGCGGCGTTATCCCATTGCCAATTACCATAAGTAATGATGTTATTGTCAATGTTTAAGCTACCAATTCGATTGTAAAAGATTTGTACTTGAGAAGCTGGAGCAAAATCTTGACCATCTTTGTCACCACCAGCGATGATAAATTTAGCGGTTATTGTTCTAGCCTCAGTTTGAACTGGAATATACAAAACAGTATGAACAGGCTGAGCTTCATATGCGGTAGTGTCTTTAGTGTATGCTTGCGAAGCTTGAGCTGGATCTGTATTACCATCTGCACCAGTAGTATTCCAAGTTGGGTAAACAAACTCATTTGCCGGTTTACCAGACTTATCAGTAATTACAGCAGCAGTATAACCATCTACAGTTGGGACATCCGCCACAACTGCTCCCCAACTTGTTGGCAGACTTGTCCACTTGCCAGATACTACATGATAACCATTTTGACCTTGGTTAGTGTCCCAGAGCCATGGAGAATAAGTTATTTTCTTAGTAACCTGATCTTCATATTTATTACGGCTGTAACAGACATCAAGAACTGCTGATTGTGTAACATTACCATCTTGGGTGTAGGTACCATCAGCATTAACTTTAGCTTTGACATAGTTAACTGTCGCAGTCCGCGTTTGTTGCTCTTGAGTAGTATTAATCTTGTGCTTAAGATTAATAGTCATCGTTGTACCAGTTAATGCCTTTTCAACAGCCTCAGTCTTCTCCCACTTATAGTTTGGAATATACCAAGTAGCATCAGGATTAGTCAATGGGGTCCAGGAAGAGCCCATTAAGGTAACACCTTTGGGAACACCAGAAGTTGAAACCGAATAATAATTACCTACGCTTGCACCTTTTGGTAATTTCAAATGTGCTGTAGCGTTCGGATCATATCCTCCATTTCCAGCAGTGAATCCGGATATATCCACTGTCCCTAAATCAGTGTTTGAATCTTCATCATGGAACCTGATATTAAAGTGCATCTTTTGGTGGATTGGCACTTGTACAACAACTGGAGTTTGCGTATAAGCAGGCAGAGTGTATTGGCTTGGAATTGACGTACCTTTTGCTAGTTCATATCCATAGCCTTCTGGATCAGTTGGAATGGTCATATTAAAGTTAAGGTTAGTTTGAGCACCAGGGATAAATTCTTGAGAATAAGTTTGCCCGACAACCGCATTATTGTTGTATTGGTCTACAAATTCAAACGTCACCTTTTGCGCAACATTAACGTTGGCATTCAGTTCGTAGTAATAATAATTACCATCTGCATCATATTGAGCACCAAGCGTACCATTTGGAACAGTAACGCGAATGGTAGCAGTTTGCGGGCCACTCACTAAGCCATCAGCATTGGTTTGCAAGCCGGAAATAGTATAGTTTGGCTGATAACTGTCGGTGCCTTGGGTGAAAGTGGTTTGCTGACCTGGATTGCCACTCTTATTGTAAGCACTATAAGAAACTTCCTTAGTACCGTTTGAAGTTAAGACCGTGCTAGTAGTTGTTCCGTTGGCAATACTGCCAGTTTGACCGTTATAAAGCTTGCCGTTAGTGAAGAATTTTTGTCCGTCAACAGCTGTCTGCTTTGGAATTACCGAAACGTAAACTTTAATAATCTGATCAAGGCCACTGGTAGTATAGTGAACGGTAATGACACCTTGATTAGTTGAACTAGTGTTAATCGGGGTAGTCCAAGATGCAGTATGTTCTTCCCAATTACTTGGCAAGTTCAAAATACTATCAACTGAAGGAGCATCACTACCAGCTAATACAGTAATGCTGCGTGCATCATTAATTGCAACGGCACAATTAGCCACGTCAGTAGTGACTGACTTACCATCCGGTCCAGGATAAGTAGCCGTGATTTTAACATTATTATATGAACCAGCTGTCCCCCAGGTTGGTTCTGAACCATCCACAAATTGATAAGTAGTACCTTCTGGGAAAACATCCTTATTAGTTACTAAATCTGATGCTGTCAGAGTGGTCCCACAGTCAACAGTTTCACTCTTTGCCATCACATTTGCTTTCGAAATGACTGTGATGTCTTTAACCGTGTATGATGAACCACCAGGAAGTGTAATCGTTACATTCCCAGTCCTGCTTTCACCAGCCTTATCAAAAGTTAATTCTTTACTGCCATCATTACCAGCCCAATCAAATTTAGTACCTTCTGGCCACTTTGTATTATTATCCAGAATTGGGTTAGGCTGCATATTGACCGGCCAAGTAGGTAGCTTGTCATGTACTTCTTTAGGAGCACTTGGATTTCTAACCAATTCTCCAAGTGCATTATTATCAAAAGTAAATGGGCCATTGGTCAGTTCTTGGTCGTAAGGTTCTTCTTTTGCTTTCATTGATGGCGCTAAAGCGATCCCCGTAGTTGAAACACTATCCCATGTTGCAGGTGTCTCTACAGCATAATTAGCAACAGTTGAGTTGTTAGTCTTTTGATACCACTTATTTAAATCGTTGTTAAACTCCGTACTTGTTGCATCGAAGTTACTATTTGCAAAAATCAGTGGTTGACCATTAGGACTAGTTTGATCAAAGCTAGCATTGAAATTAATATTGTACTTACCTGTTCTTGTACCATTAATAGAAAATCTTTGACCGTTGTCAATAAAACTAAGTTTAGAAGCATAAACCTTAGTGCCATCGGCTAACGTTACCCAAACTTTGTCATTAAGATAGCCATCAGCAAGCAGTTCGCCAATTTTAGTTTTGTTAAGCCCGCTTGCAGTCATGTAATTTCTGTTTGTTGCATTATAGATATATATATCATCAGCTTCAGGACTTGCAACGTAGTTTACTGCAACTTCTTGCTGGGTAGCATTGGGCAGCTTACTAAAAGTCATCGTGAAATGATTGGTCTTAGTATTGACTAAATCAGTTGGTGCAGTCCAATTACTTGCTGATACTTTAATCCCTAAGGCATAAGCTAAAGCATAGTCTTGGTAGAAATATTGTCCCCATAATCCTTGAGATGTATTGTTAGTACCAGTAGGATCAAAAGCAAGCTGCGGCGTTGTTGGCGTATTAAACGTTGATTCCGGCATTGTTGAGAGCTGTGCATTAATTATCGGATTGCCACTAGCATCAACTTGAATATCATCACGGAGCTTTAATCCTTGAACCACATACGGGATCTGAACAACGTAAGGGCCACCAATCACTTTTGGAGAATCTTATATAGCACTATTAAAGGTATTGTTATCTGTAACTTGAACGTTAGCCCAATGAATTCCAACTTCACTCGTATCAACCGTCCCTAACACCTTGTAAGAAAAGGCGCTGGGATCACCTACAAGTTGATTGTAAAGAATCGTAGATAAATCATTGCCATTCGCATCAGCCGTATTAAAGTCTGGAGTATCACCAAGCTTATTTACATAGTAAAAAGTATTTGGCTGAAGTTGAGATTGTGGTTCAACCATAGATTCAATCGGCACATCAACACTTGTACCATCTGCATACGTCACTTTAATGGTCCCGCTTATTGTTGAACCTGCGTCCTGTTGAGTTGGAGTTGGCACATCCCCCACCCAAGAAATTTTTGCACCACTTTGAAGCAAGGCATCACCATTTTTCAGAAACTTTGAAGCAAGGTCGGTTAAGTTAGTCCCCGCAATTACATATGGAGGTTCTTGGCTATCGCCATCCATAGTATAAGGGTCCGGTGCAATGTTTTCAGTTGAAGCAGCATGAGGAGTGACAGGGTTAGCTTTCTGAGAAGCAGTACTACCAGATTTAGGTGTAGTCGTCTCAGCATCTTTATTATCAGCCTGGTTTGTTTCTGCCGCCTTACCAGGGGTAGTCTGAGATGTAACAACCGTTGACTCTGACTGTTCACCGTTACTCTGAGCAGTGTCAGCAGAGCTTGTTGGGTGGGTTGCGGAGGAAACAGGAGAGGTAGCAACTGTTGCGGAGTGATTAGTATCCTTAGAGGAATTTACTGATTCACTTGGCTGGGTAGCGACGGTTTGTTCTTGACGATCCTTTACGGCTGTCGTTTGCTTAGCTGTTGATTGATCGGCTGTTGAAGCGGTGGCAGTCTGTTTCTTAGAGTCAGCGGGCATTTCATTAACTTGCTGAGCATTGTTAGACTGCTCCTCATTCGTTAAAGCCGCTTTAACTACTTCAGCATTTTTAGGCGTACTATTCCCGTTACTAATATTATCGGTATTAGCACTTGCGCTAACGTTCATTACCGCGGTTGCGCCAAAAGTCAGTAAGAAGGTTGCACACGCGGTCATCCATTGCTTCTTATGCTTATATAATTTGAAGTTTCGTTGTTCGATATTTGTTTTTCTTCGCTGGTTGTTTCTCCCCATAATATCTTCCTTCCCTCTATTTATTCGCGTTTTAATATCTATTTTCTAATTATACTGCAATTCCACTTATCATACTTAACTCAGTTTAAAATTAAGACTACGATCTTACAACTAACCACTTAAGGCTCTAAATAACCTTGATTAACATGATTTTTCAACGGCAGGTTATTTAGTAATAAAAGTCAAATAGAAGCCATCTGTCTACATATAGATTATACCATGAACTAATTTTTAATTATCGTTATCTATACTATATATCAAAAGGTTTAAATGAAAAATAAAATAATTTAGTATCAGCGATGTTAACGTAAATTTCTACCAAATCAAAAATTAAAGATTGACTCCGGTTGAATATCGGAATCAATCCATTAATTGAGATTTAATAAAATAGCTACTCGGCAGTGAGAATGTAACAACGAGACCGTAAATGAAGTCTTTCTTAATAATTAAAAATATCAAGTTTTAATTCCCGACTAATCATTTCCAACAGTGCTAGTCCAGCAACGCTATTACCAGCCGGATCAAGTGCTGGACTAAAAATTCCGATCCCATACTTTGGTGCACTAGCAACTAGGCCCCCACCGACACCACTCTTGGTTGGAATTCCAATCTTAACCGAATAGGTTCCTGATTCATTATATAATCCTGTTGTCATCATTACCGATTTAGCATAGGTCGCGGCATCACTTGAAATTAAACGTTCGCCACTCCAGGGAGCAATTCCGTCATTAGCAAGAACCGCGCCTAAATTAGCCAAACTTTCACAGGTAACCATCATTGAACACTGTTTAAAGTAGGTCTCAAGACTAGTGGTCACATCATTTGCCAGGGTTTCTTTGGCCTTTAAGTAATATGCAAGCGAGCGATTCATATCTCCTGTTCGTAATTCAGATTGATAGATTTCTTCATTTAGAGTAACTTGCGGATCATGACAAATTTCTCGAGTAAAATCAAGGATCTGGTCAAACGGTGAACGATGATCCTCCTCTTCAATCAGTGATGAAACCAAGATCGCACCACTATTAACAAACGGGTTTAGCGGCTTAGTTTCCTTAGTGATCTCCATGTTCAAAATCGTGTCAAAGGCAAAGCCAGTCTGCCGGGTGCCTACCTGCTCTTCTACTTTGGCGAGCCCTAATCGTTCAATCGCATAAAGGAGAGTGATTACTTTAGAGACACTCTCAATCGCAAAGCGAACATTGGCAGCGCCAGCACAGTTTTTCTTTCCACTATCGACATCATAGAGACACACCCCTAACTGGTAAGGATCGACCTTTGCTAAAGCGGGGATATAGGTTGCTACTTGTCCCTCATCGATCCGTTTCCAACACGCCTGGATCGCATCATTTAAATTTAACGCCATTTAATCACCTTCATCCTGCAAATTTTATTAATTATCATACACCAAAATCATTCGATTACTATTGTTTTCTCACTGGCAAGCGAAGAACGGTTTTTAGGTTAGCCGGTTTAGTGCGCCGCGGATCAGATAGGTAAATCTCATGGTGGTGACGGTGATCATTAATATCTAGCTGAAGGTCGTTGTTAGTAATAAACTCATGCAGTTTTTCAACGGTAGCTGGTTCGTCATCATATGCGCCAACGTGCAACGCTTGAACGCACAAGCCTTCATCAACGGAACGCAACTCAACTTTAGAGAAGTCAGTCTGCTTCTTTTCAGTAGCCGTCTTTACCGCCCAATCAAAGATCTCAGGAGTAACAAAGTCCGGCATCCGGATCAACGAAATGAAGTTAAATTGCTCCTTATGCTGATAATCAACGCCCTTGATTCCCGGCTGCCACCACATCCCTTCCAGTGGCGGAACAACAAAGTCAAAGTAGCCGGGAATTTGATAATCACCCTTCTTGCTCATCTTAATTGTGTAGGCAATCCCATAGAGGAGTTGCAGTGCTTGACTGTATTCACCATTTTCGGCGTTTGGATCACCTTTCCCTTGAACTGCAAGGTAATTCATTGGCGGAACCTTTATTATTGCTGGTCGTTTTCCTGGACGATATAGTTCTTTTTGTTCTTTTTTAAAGTCGTATGCCATTGGTTCATCCCCTAGTTTTATAGCTGTTTATATTTTGAGTTGCATTTTATATCTGTTTATATCTTAGCTCAAGTTTTATATCTGTTTATATCTTCAAGGTTAATAAAAAATACCCAATACCGTTTACTGGACTGAAGTGCAACAAAAAAGTTAGACAAAATTGATTATTTAAGCTACCAAGGTATGATTTCGGTATTCAACCGGAGTCATACCTTTTGTTTTTAAGGAGATACGTTGGTAATTAAAGTAATGAATGTATTGAGCTGAGAGTGATTTTAATTCAGCTAAGTCTTTACATGGTGGGAAACCATCTAATAACTCTGTCTTAAACAGGTGAAAGAAACTCTCCATTGGTGCGTTATCATGACAATTTCCCTTACGGGACATACTTTGAATAAAGTGATTATCAGCTAACTTTTGGGTATAGTACCCCAGTTGATAGTGCCACCCCTGATCAGAATGAATAATTGGTTGAGCATTATCAGGCAGCTTTGTACATAGCTCGTTGAGAGTAGCGGTAATCAACTGTCGATCAGGATGTTGACTCAATTGGAAGGCTAAAACTTCCTTACTGGCTTCATCGATAATTGAGGAAATATAAGCCCAACTGTGATTAGCTAAGCGAACTTGAGAAACATCTGTGTGGAGGACTTGATAAGGAATGGTGGCCTGAAATTGTTGTTTTAGTAGATTATCCGCAACTGTGCCCACATTACCTTCATAAGATGAGTATTTACCACTACGGTGGCGATTATACAGTGCCACTTGAACATCTAATTTCGCCATCAACTTGTTCACCGTCATGTCCGCCAAATGAATGCCCATTGCCCGCAGTTTTTGGTTCACGCGACGATAACCGTAGGTCCATCGTCCGCGGACTTGCCCTTCTTTAGCCACGCTAAGAATCACTTGCTTAACACTCGCATATTTATCATGATGGTTAGCGATGCGCTTGCGCTCATCATGGTAAGTAGCCTTAGGAAGGTTGATTTTATGGAGAATGTCACCAATCTTATAGCGATATTTCTTCGGTAGCGATGCTTGATCTGCCCTGATCTGATCAACTATTTGCGTTTTCTCTTTGCCTTGGAGGGTCCGAACAGGGCCAACGATTTTTTTAAGATGTCACGTTCCAATTTTGTGTCATAGAGTTCTTGGCTTTTCTTGGCAAGTTCTTCTTTTAAACGTTCCACTTCAGTCTTATTAGTAAGACGACGAAGTCGTTTCTTAGTATGTTTCACCTTTGACGGCCTACCTTTCGGGTGAGGTTTCAAGGCTTCAATACCATCTCGCTTGAACTGTGACCGCCAAAGTGAAATTTGGCACGCTTGCACGTCAAATCGAGCCGCTACTTTAACCATCAATTCCTCATGAGTTTGGTAGTAGTCTATCACACTCAACTTAAAATCTGCGGTAAGGGTTCGTGGATGACGACGCCGTTTCAAGGCGTCTATCCCACTTAAGCGATATCTTTGAATCCATTTCCTGATCAGTCGGCTACTGATACTGTATTTGCGCCCCAAGGCTCGAGAACTTTGTGGAGTAGTCAGATATTCGTGGACAATTTTAGCTTTAAAGTCAGGTTTGTATTTAGTCATAAAAAGTGCCTCACAATCGTTAGAACTTTTGTCTAACAATTATGAGGCACTTCAACTTTGAAGAATTAACTAATCACCTTTTCTATACTCAAATTTCCATTTCTATAGTAAAAGCACCCAGTTTTGACACTGGATGCTTTCTTTATATAACAAGCAAGATATAACAAGCGTTTTGGCAAACAAACATGTAGATTTAAGTGAGTTGGTCAAGTTTTAACACTGCTAAAATGCTGTTATATCACCATTCCAACACTAAGTTACATTACAATGCTATTCATATTCAATAGTCGAAGGTGGCTTACTCGTAACATCGTAAAGGATCCGGTTAACGTGATCTACTTCATTAACGATCCGCACAGAAATCTTTTGTAAGACATCCCATGGAATCTTCGCAAAGTCAGCAGTCATCCCGTCAATTGATGTTACGGCACGAATGGCAACGGCGTAATCATATGTCCGGCCATCACCCATGACACCAACTGAACGAATTCCCGGTAAGACGGTGAAGTATTGCCAGATCTTTTCATCAAGTCCGGCCTTCTTAATCTCTTCACGCAAGATTGCGTCCGATTCACGGACAATTTCCAGCTTTTCTGGAGTAATTTCACCGATAACCCGGATACCAAGACCTGGACCTGGGAACGGTTGCCGCCAAACTAATTCGTGCGGGATCCCAAGCTTTTCACCCAATTCACGGGTTTCATCCTTAAAGAGCTTTCGTAACGGTTCGATCAGCTTAAAGCCGAGCTTCTTTGGCAAGCCCCCAACATTATGGTGTGACTTGATTGTTTGGGCAGTGTCAGTCCCAGATTCGATCACATCGGTGTAAAGGGTCCCTTGAGCGAGGAAGTCAGCGTCAGGAATCTTCTTTGCTTCTTCGTTGAAGACTTCGATAAATTCCTTACCAATAATCTTCCGCTTTGTTTCGGGATCAGTAACACCCTCTAACTTGCCGAGGAAGCGGTCAGCAGCGTCAAACTTGATAATATTTACCCCAAGATCCTTATTCAAGGCTTTCATTACTTGATCGGCTTCGTTCTTCCGTAACAGACCGTGGTCAACAAAGATACAAGTTAATTGGTCACCAATTGCCTTGTGAATCAGTACGGCAGTAACACTAGAATCAACCCCACCGGAAAGGCCCAGGATAACCTTCTTGTCACCAACCTCTTGACGGATATGGTCGACTTGAAGATCGATAAAGTCATCCATTGTCCAGTTATCCTTGGCGCCACAAACATCAAAGGCAAACCGCCGAAGAATGTCTAACCCATATTCGGAGTTCCGTACTTCAGCGTGGAACTGAATTCCATAGAACTTTCGCTTGTCATCGGCAATTGCGGAAATTGGGCAGTTCTTGCTGGTTGCAGTAACTTCAAAGCCTTCAGGAGCCTTGGTTACTAAGTCACCGTGACTCATCCAAACGTATTGCTTCTTTGGCAAGCCCTTGAACAATACCGCATCATCTTTTAAGACTTCAATATCAGCACGACCATATTCGGAATTATCGGCCTTCTCAACCTTACCGCCAAGATCGTATGACATTAATTGCATCCCATAACAAATCCCTAAAATTGGAATACCTAACTTAAAGATTTCAGGATCAACCTTAAAGGCATCCTTGTCGTAGACACTGTTTGGACCACCAGAGAAAATAATACCTTTCGGGTTAATCTTCTTGATTTCATCAGCCGTAATCTTGTGTGAAAGGAGTTCAGAATATACCCCAAAGTCACGCAAACGTCGGGTAATCAATTGATTATACTGACTACCAAAATCAAGCACGATAATCTTATCAAAAGCATCCAAGTTTAATTTTGCCACGTTGCCACTTCCCTTTTCTGAATTTCTTATTTCTTAACAACTAAGTTTACAAGCTAAACGTTTAATGGTCAATGATCATTATTAGTTCGTTTTTTAAACTAGACAACTCTTGATGCACCGTTTAAAAAGTAATGCATCAAGAGTCAACTTTTAACCACGTTTTAAGTAGATTCGATCAACCACGTGATTAGCGGTCTTATGAAGAATGATATTTGCTCGATTACGGGTTGGCAAAATATAGTCAGTGAGGTTCGGTAAATCAACTGTTTGCCAAACATTCTTCGCCATCTTAAACGCTTCTTCTCGTGGTCCCTGAGAATATGAATAGTAATAATTATCCGAATCGGTAAGTGCCGTATCTAACAACATCCCAAACCGTTGCAGGTACCACTTTTCAATCTGCTCAGCATCAGCGTCAACATAAATTGCAGTATCGAAATAGTCACTAACATAAATTTGCTGACTGGATGGCAGCTGAAGGGTATTAATCCCTTCCACGATTAAAATATCTGGTTGCCGAATAACTAACGGCTGGTCTGGCATTACATCATACACTTGATGTGAGTATGTCGGTGCCTTTACTACTGCCTTACCAGCCTCGATATCATTCATAAAGCGCAGCAGTTTCTCCATATCATACGATTCAGGGAACCCTTTCCGATCCAGGATCCCCCGCCGTTTCAATTCGGCATTTGGATAAAGGAAACCATCCGTGGTCATTAATTCAACCCGCTTATCTGGGAGAAGTTTATTTAGCAAAATACTTAAAAGCCGGGCAATCGTACTCTTACCAACCGCAACCGATCCCGCAATCCCGATAATATACGGGACCCGTTCACTTTTCTGGTGGAGAAAATTAGCCTTTTGCATCTGCCATTCCAGATGATTTTGAAAGCGCAACTGAAGCAGCTTAATTAGTGGCAAATAGACATCCTGGACATCTTCAATTGAAATTCGATCATTAAGCGATTTAATCTCATCAAGGTTATCCTGGCTCAAACGAACCGTATCAGTTGGAAAGAAGCTGTGCCACTCCTGTCGATCAAATTGCTCATAATTCATCCATTCATTCATAGTTACTGATTCCTTCATTAATTAATGTAAGCGATTAACAATAATCATACCATAGTTTAGTGTGACTAGATCAGAAAGTGTTCTTGGTTATATTTATCAACAAATTCAGCAAAGAATGGTAATGATAATTGGACAAAACCACGACGAGGAACCGTAATCAATTGATTATCTATAACATACCCGTTTATATTTGCTTATCTTATTTTATATTTCAATCAAATAAAAAACCTGTCAGTTTATTGCTGACAGGTTTATATACACCTTAATCTGGGAAACTAGGGTTCTGATCCTTTAATTCCGGTGCGTCAGTCGAGTAATCATCGTAAGTACTTTGATTATTGTTCTCTGCCTTCACACTTGTCTTGTGTTTCTTCTGATCCTTCTTCAGGTTCTTCAGACTCTTCTTCATGTTATAAGTGTAGTCCTTCTTGTTGACCTTCTTGAATCCTGGAAGATTATAGAAGCGAATCAGGTCACCATTCATTACCTTATCGGCTAAGCCTAACTCAGTTGTGACGTACTTTTGAATCTTGTCAAACTGCTTCTGTTCCTTTGCTGTTGGGTTCTTAATCTGCTTTCCAGTAGCAGTGTGGTAGTAATCACCATTATATTTCGTGTATTTTGGCGTTACCCAGTCGCCATTCCGGAATGGCACAATTTGATTGCGATCCTTAGAAAGAAGATCTTGTCCGAATTGAATATACTTGTCTGAACTGATTCCTAACAAGTCCTCGATGGTTGGCAGAACATCAATTTCACCACCATAAGTATGATCAATTCCACCCTTAAGGCCAGGAGCGTTGATCATGAATGGGACCTTTTGGAACATTGCCAAGTCGTAGTTGGTAACCTTCTTTTTACCTAAAATCTGAGCGATTGCTGGCCGGTGATTATTTGAAATTCCGTAGTGGTCACCATATAAAATAATGACACTATTTTGCCGTAAGCCAGACTTATCAAGGTAATCTAAGAATTCACCAATTGATTGATCAAGGTAATGGGCGGTTTGAATATAGTGATCAACCGTGTCATCCCCAGTCTTCCAGGCATCAATTGAAGTATTCTTCTTATCAATAATGTATGGGTAGTGGTTAGTAACGGTAATCAACTTAGCATAGAATGGTTGCGGCAACTGCTCTATGTAGTGCATTGATTCCTTCATGAAGATCTTGTCCTTCAACCCATAACCCAATTCTTGATCCTTAACCTTTGGGTAGTAGCTCTTACTAAAGAAGTACTGGTAACCAAATGACTTATAAGCATTGTCACGGTTCCAGAAACTCGGCACATCCCCGTGGAACGAAGCTGTCGTGTAACCAAGCTTTTGGTGCAATAGAGCAGGTGCTGACTGGAACGTGTTATTCGTCCCGTCAGTAACCATTGCTGAACCTTCTGGCAACCCATAAAGGGAGTTTTCCAGCATCATTTCGGCATCAGCAGTCTTCCCTTGACCGACCTGGTGGAAGAAATTATCAAATGCCAGAGTATTAGATGAGTGGTACAGCTTGTTCAAGTTTGGCATTACTTCTTGACCATTTTGCTTATAGTCAATCATAAATTGCTGCAAACTTTCCAAGTGGATAACGAAGATATTCTTTCCCCGCATCGTTCCTTCATATTCAACATTTGGACCAGCATAGTTCTTCTTTAAGAACTTTTGCACTGGCTTTAGCTGTTCCTTATTTGCTTTAGCCTTAACCACACTGTTGTGAGTTGTCTTTACCCCATCATAAATAGTGTAAGCTTGTAACCCGAGGTACTTAACGATGTAGTTATTATCAAATGTCCGGGTTAACAATTGCGAACGGTTTGATTCGGCCATCCCCAAGTTAACGCCAAACAAGACAAAACCTAACGCGGTAATTGTCATCGCATAGCGAATCTTAAAGTACCGCATATCAATCCGAATAACATGGAACAGGAGTACTAATGCAAGAATAACCACATCAGCGTAGACCAAGAAATCCTCTGGACGAATAATTCCGAGAATACTCGTCCCTAAGTTATTAGAGGCTGCTCCTGACCCCTTAATAATATTAAATGTAATAAAATCGGAAAATTCACGGTAGTACAGGATATTAGCGAACAGCCAGGTTGAGAGTAATGCATTAATAATCAGCATTAACCAGTACGATAACCGTCCCCTAAAATATAACGCAATTCCCAGAAAAACTAAGGCACCCGGAATGGTATTAAATGCCAAGAGGAAATGCTGAACGCTCCCCTTAACACCCAAGTTAAACTCAGTACTATATGCCCAGTAACTTTTAATTGCAAACAGGAGTACTACTAGCAGAAAAAAGCCAAGCTTGGTATTCAAGCCGTGCCAGAGCTTCTGCAACGCTGTCTTCATAATCGTTCCTCCATTAAAAAATATCAATACCTACAATATTACAACAATTTAGAGTGAGCAACCTTTAAAAACTTATTTCAAAAAAAATTAAGAATAAAGTAGAGTGCCTTCGCCCCAAAGAGTTCCCGGAAAGCTAGCAATTTCTCTCGACGAAGGCGTCTTGCGCCTAGGAGAGAGGTTGCTAGCTCTAGCAAGTTCCTGGCGAACACGTTTAAATTAGAGTGCGAGCAGTTCTTGACTATGTTATCTAGAACTGAAGATAGTTCCTGGCGAAGGAGTGAACCAGAAAACTTATTTTCGTCTGTGAACCCTCGCAAGGCTGATTAGTCTTCTTGCTACCAACCTGTTGGTGAAAGAAGTCAATCAGCTACTGCGCAGTTCTTAACCAGCTACCAAAAATAACAACCACTCACATTCTTTGTTGTATTTGCAACAAAATATCATATACTAGGATAGTAAATATTTTGGGGAGGAATCTTAATGTCAAAACGTAAGGCTAATTTACTCTTGCTAACCGTAGCCATTCTCTGGGGCGCAAGCTATATCTTCGTCCGAATGGCAATCAATGCTGGAATGCAGTCAGGAATGATTAATGCTGTCCGAGGGACGATGTGTGTGGTTGGCTGCCTGATTGTCTTTAATAAAAGTATCCGGCAAATGACTTGGTTTGATTTCAAGGCAGGTCTATTAATGGGGATTACTAACTTTGTCGCCTATTACTTACAAACTGACGGTCTCCGTTTTACCACGCCAGCCAAAAACGCCTTTATCACTACCATGTATGTTGCTCTGTCACCACTTCTCTTATGGATTTTTTGGCACGAACGGCCACGACGGAAAACCTACTTTGTTATTCCGCTAGCGTTAATCGGGATGGGCATTTTAACTAATGTTACAGCTACTGGATTAGCCTTAAATTATGGTGACCTTTTGACCCTTATTTCTTCAATCTTCTGGGCCCTCCAGTTAATCTTCTTTGGCAAAATTGCCTCGAAAGCTTCAAGTCCTTGGGTGATTATCTTTATGATCGGATTAATCCAGGGCGCTGCCGGATGGGGTGTTTCCTTTGCAACTGAGGTCCAAACTTTCTCTCACATCCACTGGCTCCAAGCGTTAATTCCAGTTGCCCTGCTTGCCATTCTCGTTACTTTCATTGCTCAGGGAATGCAAATTACCGCCCAAAAATATACCGATGCTACATCAGCTGGCTTGCTTCTGATGCTTGAATCGTTCTTTGCCAGTGTTCTGTCAGTAATTTTGGGTTATGATTCATTAACCCATTCGCTGATCATTGGTGGAGCAATCTTACTTCTCGCAAATGCGATTATGCAAACTGATCTTCACCGTCTCCCGTTCTTAAAACGGACTAATTAATTGCATTTAGCATCAACAATTGGTACCCTGTAATTATCTTTTAACCAGGAATTTCCTGGAAGCTGAAAGGAGCACGCCAATGAAGCTTTCCAAAACAGCCGCTAACCTCCTTCTTGTTTTTGTAACCATTCTTTGGGGAAGTACCTATATTTTCAATAAAATGGTGGTTAATGCCGGAATGCAATCAGGAACCATCAATGCGGTTCGTGGTGCCATGTGTGTGGCTGGCGGAATCATCCTCTTTCACCGCCAACTAAAACAAGCTACCCGGTTTGACATCAAAGTAGGGTTAATCGTTGGCCTGATTAACTTTTGCGGTTATTATCTAAGAACGCTCGGTCTTCGTTCCACAACACCGGCCAAGAGCTCTTTTATCACCGTGACTTACGTTATCTTGACGCCAATAATTTTATGGATTTTTTGGCACGAACGACCACAACTCAAGATCATTTTTGCGATCCCGCTGTCGCTTGCTGGAATGGCAATTCTAACGGGTATTACCGGAAGTTCCTGGTCTCTTCGGCCAGGCGACCTAATCACTTTCTTCTCCGCCTTCTTCTGGGCATTGCAAATTATCATTTTCGGTAAATATGCTAGTCGGGCATCTAGTCCGTGGATTATCATTACATTGATCGGAGTTGTCCAAGTAATTTGTGGTACCCCATTAGCACTAACAACAGAACGAGCATCCCTTACCCACATTCATTGGCTCCAAGCACTTCTTCCACTAGCAATCATCGCTGTGGTAATTACCTTTGTCGCTCGGGGAATCCAGATTAGGGCGCAAAAGTACACTGATGCCACTTCTGCCAGTTTGATTCTGATGAGCGAATCATTCTTTGCAACCGTCATTTCCGTTTTTCTCGGCTACGACCAGCTTTCACTACGGTTAGTTATTGGTGGTCTACTGATTATTATAGCTAACGTGATCATGCAGTTTAATTTCCGTAAGTCAAAGCTAAGAGTGCAAGATTAAACTATCTTTAAGACAAAGACCTAAGTTCCCGCCAAACGGAGACTTAGGTCTTTGCTTTAATTAATTATTCTTATCGCGCTTCACAAATAAATAAAGTTCATCTGGTACATCCTTAAGTAACGGCGTAACCTTACCTACGGAAATCATCGTTAACGCGTGCATTGCCCGAGAAGCAATCGTATACAGTAGCTGGCGTTCACTGTCATCAGGGTATTCTTGCTCGTTAGTGTTCCAAGCTAGCACTGCATCAAATTCTAGTCCCTTAGCTAAGAAAGATGGCACAATAATAACCCCATCAACTAAGCGCTGGTTTTCTGTCCGAATAAGCGTTGTCTTGACATTCCGCCGTTTTAATTCGTCATAAAGCTTTTCACAATCATCAAGCGTCTTGCCGATAATCGCCACTGCATCATGCTCCTGCTGGTACTTCTTTAGCGTTTCAACGACACTATCAACACCAGCAGAATAATTATCAGCTTCAATCACGGTTGGTAAATCACCATTCCGATCAAAGGCCTCAATCGCCTCGCCATTCGTTAAGAAGTGCTTCGTAAAGTCCGTGATTTGTTTAGTTGACCGGTAAGATTTAGTTAGTTGAACAACCTTTGTTTTTTCCGGTTCAAACATTGTTCCCAATTGGCGTAAGAGTGAACGGCTATTCTCATGGGTAAAGATTGCCTGATTCAAATCACCAAGAAGAGTAAACCGAGCATTAGGAAAACGGAACTTTAAGTATGCTAACTGATAGGCATCATAATCCTGAACTTCGTCAATGAAGACATATCGAATATCCCGTTGGCCCTTCTTCCCGGTCATTAAATCGTAGAGGTAGAGATAAATGGTAATCCCGTTGGCGCTAATGTTTCCTTGACGGAGATCATCCTTTGTTTTTTCAACGTACGCTTCCCATTCAGCAGTGCTAATGCCAAATTTATTCAGGTCCATGAGCTTAGGGGTTGCACGGAGGAGGTGGATAAATTGGGCGTTAATGTTTAGCCATAAATTATGATCAATCGCCCGTTTTACTGGTGTGAGCGCCTTCATTACAATCTGGCGGGCGAGGAACTTGAACTGTTGATTTTCATCCGCAAATTCTCGTGGCTGGTTGTCCATCAAGTCATCAATTTGCTCCTTGCTCAGGTTTTGCACGGCTTCTTCAGCCCACTTACTGCGCATTTCAACACTAATCCGGTGATTGAGGTACTTAATTAATGCTTCCTTGGTTCCATCAAGCCGGTTGCCAAGATTGTAGTTACTATTGAATGAGTAGTAAATTTCTTTAATTTTCTCTTTGCTAATGAAGACTTTTCCGCGGAACATCAGATTGCGAAAACGCATGTTGGCCTTCCCAAGATGCTTAGCATAACGCCCAGTTGCCTTAAAGTAAGCTAAACTTGTTGTTAGTTGAACCGCCTTCTTGGTTGTTGGAGCCTGACTGCTGGTAAATCGTTGGGCGAGCGTTTCTACGTGTAATCGCGGAACCCGCCGATTAGCAAATTGGTAATAAGTCATCTGGACCATGTTATGTTCCCCTAACTCCGGGAGCACCTGGTCAATGTAGTCATTAAATAATTGATTAGGCGAGAAGAGAACCACTTGCGACGAGCTCAGGTTTCCCCGGTAGCGATATAAAAGCCATGCAACCCGTTGAAGAACCGCGGCTGTTTTACCGGAACCCGCAGCTCCCTGAACGAAGAGAAGATCATCCTTCGTGTCCCGAATAATTTCATTTTGGGTTCGCTGAATCGTTGTAACGATACTCTTCATCTTAGTGCTGGAATGAGTCCCCAAAGCTTCCAAAAGCATTTGATCACCGACCTGCTCGTCAGTGTCAAAAATCGTTACAATTGTCCCATCATCAATCTGAAATTGACGTTTGAGGGTCATGTTAACTTCCTGAGTTCCAACTGGAGTCTCGTAACTAACCTTTCCTAGCTTTCCCTCATAGTAGATCGAAGAAATCGGTGCCCGCCAATCGTATACCAGAAAATGATCTGGTTGATCACTAAATGATGCTAAGCCAATATAAACGGTTTCGGGCTTTTCGGCCCCCTTTTCTTGGAAATCAATTCGAGCAAAGTAAGGTTTCTTTTCTAAGCGTTTCAAGGTTGAAAGGCGATCCGCAGCGTGTTGCCAGCTATTTTGTCGTTCATCCAGCATCTGCTGTTGGGCACGAAATGACATTGCCGTATCCATCATCCCTGAATAGGTCGTCGTGTTTAGGTGAATATCATCAATCTGTTTATTAATTCCCTTAATATCATGTCGGGCGGTATGGATCTTTTCTTCGGCCTTTTCCTTAGCCTGTTTGATCTCATCAATAACGTGATCTAAATGCTGCTGTTCAAATTCTTGTACTGACTGTTCGGTCACTCTTTCTACCTCCATTCGTGAAATCGTCTTACTATTATATCATTGATGAAGCGGTGACCGAAACAATATCGCCCTGCTATCGTGAATGCTAAATTATCTTTAAATATTACTGCTACCCTAACTTTTAAGTCCAGAATAACGGTAAAATGGTATAATAACTCGATTCAGAAAGGAGCCTCGTCGATTGGCCAACTTATTTTATATCTTGACTCACATTGCTGAAGTGATCATTCCAATGTTTGAATGGTTGGGACCCTGGAGTTACGTTCTATTGTTTACAATCATTTTTATGGAAACCGGACTGGTCATCTTTCCGTGGCTCCCGGGAGAATCACTGATTTTCCTTACCGCCTCGTTTATTGCATTCCACCCTGTTCTGAAAATGGAAATTGTAATTCCCGTTTTCTTTTTGGCGGCTTTTATTGGTGATACGGTCAATTACTTTATTGGTCGCTCCCTTTCGCGCTGGCAATGGCTTTCAAAACGAGTTAATGGTCCCGGAATGGTTAAAGCTCATCAGCTACTAGAAAAGCACGGGATTAAAACCGTTGCGTTTGGTCGTTTTGTTCCGCTGATCCGGACATTCGTGCCGTTAATTGCTGGAACAATGCACTTTGACTTTCGTCGGTTTATGATTGGAAACCTTCTTGGTGTTATAATATGAGTTCTCCTCGCCAGTGTCGTCGGTTACTACTTTGGCAGTATTCCCTTCGTTAAGGAGCACTTCTCGCTAATTATCTTGATTTTTGCTGCTGGCGCTTTGCTAGTTATTGCCATCCTTGCCCTCATCCGCCATATTCGGCGAAAGATCCTTAAGCGGAATAACATGCTCTAACATTAAGCCACCACAGTTCCCACTTACCATTAAAGCATGGTAAAATAGTAGATAATTGTTATTACGTAATAAAGGAGCTGATCAAGTTGGCAATTACTGTCTACTTTGTTCGTCATGGTCAAACCTACCTTAACCGCTATAATCGGATGCAGGGCTGGTCTGACGCTCCCCTGACCGAAAAGGGGATTGAAGATGCTAAGCGTGTAGGAAGAGCACTATCGAAAGTTAAATTTGATTACATTTTCAGCAGTGACCTTTCACGGGCAGTGAATACCGCACGGTTGCTCCTTGCTGCTGACCCAAATACTGACCTTAAGGAGCCGATTCAAGAACCAGCATTTCGCGAAATCTTCTTTGGCTTTTTTGAAGGAGCAAATGGCGGTGCCGTTGCTGATATTGTTGGCGGTAAATATGGCTACCATACATTCTCACAAATGGCTGCCGGCTGGGGAACAGACGAACTTAAGGATCGAATTGCAAAGGCGGATCAATATGGGGACGCTGAAGATGCCGAACGTTTTTGGCAACGAATGGATAAGGGCTTTGATCGGTTGCGTAGCCTGCCAGATAACTCTGTTGCGGTTGTCGTTTCACACGGTGCTGCGATCCGCTCAATCGCTGACCGCTACCTTGAAGGGGTCGACCAAAACGTTTCGCCACGAAACGGCAGCATTATGAAAATGACACTAACTGATACTGATACTCATGTGGACTTTTATAACCAGCTCCACATTCCTGATAAATAAAAATAATTGAACTAAAAGGGGGAACACTATCTTTCAATGGATAACATACAAACTGAAGAGCCAGTATTAATCACTGGGTTAAATACCGAACAAGAAGACTTTGATTATTCCATGACCGAACTTGCTGAATTAGCCCAGGCAAATCACATGAAAGTAATCGACCGGATTGATCAGTCAATTGACCGGCCTAATCCAGCTACTTACTTCGGGAGTGGTAAGGTTGATGAAATTAAAGAAGCAGTTTTAGCTGAAAATATTTCAACCGTGATCACTAATGATGAGTTAACTCCTAGCCAGTTACGAAACCTTGAGGACGAACTTGGCTGTCGTGTTCTTGACCGAACTGCATTGATTCTTGAAATCTTCGCTGAACGGGCACAGTCTAAGGAAGCCAAACTCCAGGTTCAAATTGCAGAATTACAATACCGGTTACCACGATTACAGACGAGTGCTAACCAACGACTTGATCAGCAAACCGGTGGCGGTAGCGGCTTCACTAACCGGGGATCCGGTGAAACCAAGCTGGAAATGAACCGTCGGACAATTCAGAATTCAATCAGCCACCTGCGAAAGGAACTCCGGGTAATTGATCGTTCTGAAGAAGTTAAACGGAAGCAACGGGACAAGAGTGCCATTCCAACAGCCGCCCTCGTTGGTTATACTAACGCTGGTAAATCTACAATCATGAATGGCCTCGTTGAAAAATATGGTGCTGGTGAAGACAAGACTGTTTTTGAAAAGGATATGCTATTCGCTACTTTGGATACTAGTGTTCGTCAATTGACATTGCCGGATCAAAAGCGATTCTTACTTAGCGATACGGTTGGTTTTGTCAGCAAGTTGCCAACCCACCTGGTTGAATCATTCAAGTCAACGTTAGCAGAAGCAGCTAATGCTGACCTGTTAATTCAGGTAATTGATGCTTCAGATCCACATTACGAAGACATGATGAAAACTACCCAAAAGACACTCAAGCAGATTGGAATTGAAAACATCCCAATGTTGTATGTCTTTAACAAGGCTGATAAGACCGACATGGAATATCCAGTACTTGAGGGCGACGATCAAATCGTAATTTCTGCTAAGGATGATGAATCACTCGATCTCCTCGTTTCAACCATTCGAAAACACTTGTTCCAAGACTATGTTGAAGCTAAAATGTTGATCCCATTTGCGGACGGCAATGTCGTTTCGTACCTTAACGAAAACACCAATATCTTGAATACTGAATATCAAAATAGTGGGACAGTTCTGACCGTTGAACTTTCGCAAAAAGATTACGATAAGTATCAAAAATACGTTATTCAATAAATAGAAGAAGAGGTAGGAAAAATTTCCCCTACCTCTTCTTCTATTTATTTATATATAAGTGATACTACGCTGCCCGTCGATTAATCATCGCCATAATCCAGGAAACGATTAATACCAGAATTACCGCACCGATAATCGAAGGGACGATTGCCATTCCAGCAACTTGTCGTCCCCAAGCACCGAGGACTGCTTCACCTAGTGATGAACCTACTAGTCCGGCAATGATATTACTGATGACTCCCATTGAACCACCACGACGAGTAATCGCTCCGGCAATCAATCCAATGACACCACCAACGATTAATACCCAAATCCAATGTAACATTTACATCCCCTCCTTTTATTCACCTAATTCTTCTTTTTTCTTAGCTGCTTTCTTCTTCAACTCATCTGCTTTTGCTTGCGCCTTACCGTGAGTTTCTTGTGCTTTGCCTTCTGCCTCACGAACCTTATCCTTAGTTATTTTCCCTTCAACCTGTTTCAGCTTACCGACAACCTTATTCTTAATACTCTTTTTGCTAGTCATAGTCTGCTCCTTTCTCTATCCGAGTGACTGTGTGCTAGTAACTTTCTTTGATGATTTGATCATAACAATAAGCGATTTTATTAGCGATACTTTACTAGTCTGCTTATGAAAGTATTAATATTAATTATCTTTTCCTTAAATTAACAAAAGACGTGAAGATACTAATCTACCAGCATCTTCACGTCTTTTAACGTCTGCCCGCTTTTTAATTATGAATTAAAAACGAACTTCATTCTTAACATTTTTTCCTTCAATAATCGCTGCAATATCATTCAGACTAACTTGAACCATGTTACGAACAGCAGTAGTCGTCATGAAGGCCACGTGGGGCGTCACTACCACGTTTGGCATTTCCACTAACTCCTTAAAGTCAGCCGGAACTTCCTCTGGAGAAACTTTCTTACTAAAGTAGGTTGTTTCATCACCAAGAGTATCAAGTCCCGCTCCAGCAATTTCGTGATCCTTTAATGCCGCAATCAGGTCATTCGTATTAACAACTTTTCCCCGTGCCATATTAATCAAGATTGCATTATTCTTCATTTGCTTAAATTGCGGAGCAGCAAACATGTTTTCTGTACTAGAAGTCAACGGAACGTGAAGGGTAATAATGTCAGCTTCCGTTAACGCGGTTTCTAGATCAACAAAGGCATCAACATACGGTGCATAAACAACGCTTGTTTCCCGCGTAACCGCAATTACCCGTGCCCCCAGCGCTTTATAGATCTGCGCGGTTGCTCCGCCAATGTGACCGAGACCGATAACTGCAACGGTTTGGTTATAGATTTCATTGCTAACAAGATCCTTGCTCCAGCGGAAGTCAGCGTCATTTACCATCCGTTCCTTAAACTCGCCAATCCGGCGCAAAAGGTACATTGCGTGAGTCAGTCCCATTTCCGCAATTGCCCGTGGAGAGTAGATAGAAACATTCGTGATCTTCAAGCCATTGTTCTTTGCTAACTCAAGATCGAACATGTCAAATCCTGCTGTCCGGGTTGATAGTTGTTTAATCCCAAATTGCTTTAACTTAGTATAGATGGCTGGATCATCAATCTTACTGGTTTGAAGAACTGAAATTCCATCAAAGCCCTCTACTAAATCAATGGTTGAAGAATTTAATTGTTCCCCAACTAGCTTAACCTCATTGCCGGTTTTAGCAGCCCACTCCTTAGCGTAAGGTACTTCTTTATCGTCTACGCCAAACATAATTAGCTTCATTTGTAATCCCATCCTTTATATATCTGTAAGTATTTGTGTGCAAAAAATCGCTTACAATCCTTATTATACTAAATTGATGGGTAAACTAAAAAGCTGGAGACAAATTAGTCTTCAGCTCTTATTTAAAAAGTTATTTTTAAGTTAAGCAGCCTTAGTTTCCCGACGAGTGACAAAATCACGTTGAATCCAAACGGAGACAATCATTGCTAGGGCATCAATAATAACAAAGACAATCAAAGTTACATAGTAATTATGGAGTACTTGGTGAGTGTAGGAAAGAAGGATTGGTCCAACCATCCCCGCTGCAGCCCAGGCAGTCAAGATGTAGCCATGAATTGCTCCTAATTCCTTTGTTCCAAAGACATCGCCAAGGTATGCTGGAATTACTGAGAATCCGGCACCGTAGCATGACATTAACAAGCAGAGCGCTAACGCAAAGATAAATGGTGTCTTGAAGAAGAGGAGAACGAAGAGCATTAAAATATCTAATACAAAGATCAAACTATATGTAAGTGGCCGACCGATAAAGTCAGATAATGTTGCCCAGGCAAGTCGACCAAAACCGTTAAATAAACCAATGATCCCGACCATTACCGCAGCGGCACTAGCAGTCATTGTCGTCATGTTCTGAGCCATTGGTGATGCAGCTGAAACAAGTCCAATTCCAGTTGTGATATTGATAAAGAACATGAACCATAAGAATGCAAAAGTCCGGGTCTTTAATGCTTGGTTAGCAGTTAATTCTTGGTTGGTTAAACTTACCCGTTGAGCGTTCTCAGCGATTGCTTGTGGTAATTCATGAGGACGAGGCTTTTTAATAAATTGAGCAGCCACAATCATTACAACAAAGTAAAATGCTCCTAAAACATAAAAGGTATTCGCAATTCCAACAAATGCCATCAAGTGTTGAGCAACTGGACCAGTAAGCATTGCTGCAAAACCAAATCCCATAATCGCTAACCCGGTAGCTAACCCCCGCTTATCAGGGAACCAGCGAACAATCGTTGATACTGGTGTAACATAGCCAGAACCTAACCCTAATCCGCCAATGACACCATATGCCAAGTAAAGCAACCATAAGTGATGTGATTGGATAGCTAATCCAGTTAATGCGATTCCGCTTCCGTAACAAATACTTGAGATTGTTCCAGTAACGGTTGGACCAAACTTTTCAACTAGCCGTCCCATAAATGCAGCTGACATTCCTAAAAAGAAGATTGCCAAACTAAACGCAAATGATACTGATGTTTCCTTCCAACCAGTATAGGCAGAAATTGGCTTGGTAAATACACTCCAAGCATATACCCCACCAATCATTAAGTGGAGAATTACCCCCGCAATTGCGACTCCATACCGGTTTCTCGTCTTTGCCATTCTTGATACTTCCTTTGTTATTATTTCCGAACATTATTTTTAAATAATATATATTAGTTCGGTGTTTAAAAAATAACACAGGATTTTTAATTAAACAACAAGTAAAAGACGAACTTTGCTATTGTAAGCGATTAAGTCACAAATTATTAAAAGAGCTGGAAGAAGCCACTGCTTTTTCCAGCTCTAGTTAATCATAATCAAATTCTATTTATCATTTTCACCATTTGATGTAAAGCCATCGCCCTTACCCATTGGACCGTGTTCGTTAGCTTTTAAGCTTTCGACAGTTGGCGCACGGAAATCGTGTGATGCAATTCCCTTCATCGTTAACAAGAGTAACAAGTTGAAGACAACCGCGATTCCGAGAAGGACCAGGTTACAGAACAATGTGTAGTGAGTACCAAGACCACCACTAATTGAATCACGAAGGCCAAGAATTGAGTAGGTCATTGGTAGGTACCAGTGAATAACATTGTAGAACTTCATAGTAACTTCCATTGGGAATGTCCCACCGGAACCACCAAGTTGTAACATCAGAAGAACCATGGCAACAAACCGTCCAGGGTTATCAAAGGTCATCGATAAGAACATTACGACGGCCATTGAAGCGAGCCCGAAGAGAATTGTTGTTGCAAAGAATGACGGAACATGATCGACTGTTAAGCCACACATCATCATAATTCCACATTCAACAACGGCCATGGCAATTGCGGCTACCGCACCAACGACAACCTTACTGAACCACCAAGCAGTTGCAGAAGCATCTGGATCCGCAACCCGACGAATTGGGTAAACAAAGTTGAAGACCAGCATCCCAACATAGAGGGCAACTGACAGAACATAAGGTGCCAGTGCGTGACCATAGTTTGGTACGTAACTGTAGTTAGAGTGCTTTTCAACTGAAGGTTCAGCAATCATCTTAGCAGTCCGTGGTGAAGTCTTAATACCATTAATTGTCTTCGCACCCTTGCCAAGAGCAGTTGAGAGCTTAGTAGCACCAACATTCAGTTTGATAATTCCTTGGACAAGTGCAGGTGAATTATCAACTAATTGCTGAGTACCAGCAGCCAATTGGTTAACCCCAGCAGTCAATGCAGGAACCTGCCCATTCAGTTGACCAAGAGCACCAGCAAGTTGACCAGCACCAGCATTCAATTGACCAGAGTTAGCCGTTAATTGACCAACACCAGCACCTGCTTGAGCAACTCCAGCGGTGTATTGACCAATCCCAGAAGTTAACGTTCCGGCGCCAGCGGCAGCAGTATCTACTCCGTTAGTGTATTGGTTGACACCGGCATTCAACGTGTTGGCACCAGAGGAGATTTGGCCAGTAGCTTCTTTTAACTTATTAACGGCATCTGGCATTGACGATAAAGTACCCTTATAACCATTTAAAGTATTAAGTAATGTATTAGCTTGCTTGATTGTGCCATCAGCATTATCAAGGATTGTTGACATTTGAGAAAGCTGACCAAGTTGCGATTGCATATCACTTAAAGAACTCCCCAAGCTATTTAAACTAGTTAATGTCTCACCCACACTGGCAATAGTTTTAGCACTATCCCCAGCAGTTTTCGCATTTGCTCCAGCTTGCGCAGCTAATGCACCTAATTGGCTCTTAATATTATTATCACTGGTTGAGCCTGCAAGTTCTTGTAATTTACCAGCGATCTCAGCATCACTTTTGGCAACACTACCCGTACCACTTGCAGCACTGGTTAATTGTCCCTTAACCTGACTGACACCAGCTAAAGCACCTGAAGCCTGTTGAAGCTTACCCGCACTTTCTTGGACACCAGCTAAAGTAGCCTTAGCAGTCGTTAAACCAGTTTGTAACTGAGTTAATCCCTTTTGAAGGTCCTGTGCCTGATTCATTGCGCCCATAATACCGTTAAAGTCAATATTTCCCAACTGACTATTAACAGTACTATTTAGCTGACTTGCACCAGTAGCTAATTGACCAGATCCACTTCGTAACTGACCAGAGTTGCCACTCAACTGACTCAAACCACTTTGCAGTTGACTTGCACCAGAGTTCAGCGCACCAGAATTAGCGTTCAGTTGACCTAATCCAGTAGCAAGCTGACCAACGCCACCAGTGTATTGGCGAATACCGTTAGCAAGTGTTTGACTACCAGATGCCAATTGTTGGGCACCGGCAGCTAATGGGGCGACGCTTACCCGCAATGTTTGAACACCGTTGTTTACTTGGGAAACCCCAGCAACATATTGGTTCATTCCGCTTTGAAGGGTAACCATTCCAGTGCTTAGTTGCTTTGCCCCGTTAGCAGCAGTGCTCATTTCTTTACCAACGGTGTGCAAGGCCTTAAACATTGCCGTAGCATATGCCCGGGTAACTTGCACCCGAATTTTTTCGTTCAGCTTGGTCATCCCGAGTTGACTAATTACTTCACCAATGTAGTTAAGGGAACCATTAGTCTCATACTTCAACTGCATTTGTTTAGGATGCTTATCCAATACAGTTGTGGCATTTTTCGAGAAGTCCTTTGGAATTGTCACTACTGTGTAATATTTCCGGTGGGTTAAACCATAATGCGCCTTTTCTGGTGAAACGATTTCCCACTTTAATTGCTTATTCTTCTTTAATTCTTTGACCATCCGGTGTCCAATATCCATCGTTTGTCCACGATATTCAACTGGAACATCCTTATTGACAACCGCTACTGGTAAGTTTTCTGTACTCCCGTATGGATCCCAAACAGACTTCAGGAAAAAGATACTGTAAAGGAATGGGATGATACAAATAACAGTAGTGGAAATCAATAACAGTCGATTGTGCAGGATATTCTTAAATTCTGCTTTAATCGCATTCCACATTTCTATTCTCCTCTTATCCCCTAAATATTTTTATTAATAGTTTCACTGTTTTTGTTCCAATTGACGACCAATTGATAACGACTGCATCGTTCGTTTGGCAAACTCAATTACATGTTCAATTGAAACATCATAATTTTTCTCCTGCCACCAATAAAACGTGCCGATCAGTGCGCCACTCAAAACATAAGCCAGCATCTCCGGATCATCGGTTTGCTGTAATAATTGAATAACAGAATCATTGCTCTTTTCACGCCGTCGTTCCAACATGATCTGGCTTAAGATATGCATCATTTCAGCATATAGCGAACTATGAGCACTTTCAGATGCTAAGTGCCGAAAAACGTTCTTATGATCATTGACGTAATAAATTAATTGCTTAATTAAATCATCCTCGGAATCACTACTATCAACCAGCCGGTTTATTTGTGTTCCCAGAGTTTGTTCAAGGAGGTCATATTTATCACGGAAATAACGGTAAAAACTACTCCGGTGTAATAACGCTTCTTGACAAATCTGGTCAACGGTTAGGTGCTCAAAGGAATACTCTTCAAGCAACGTCAACAATGCATTTTGAAAATCACGCACGGTTCTCGTGACTCGCACAACTTTCCCCTCCTTTTCGCCAATTTTGCAATGAATATTGTAAACCGTGTCAAAAATAGACAACAGAGTTAATTTGGCACATCTGAGCTAAAATGAGACAAAAATAAACTATTGTCTTATTAGATTAGGACAATAGTTTTACTATACAATATCTTGTTTAATTGTAGTTCTTTAATTTGAAGTTCGTTGACGATATGCAACCTGAGCCTTCAGACCATAATCAGCAGTTGTCATGATTGTGGTGCCGCTTCGACCAGGAATCTTATTTGGTCCATCAACCACGACCAAGTTAGCTAAATAAATTCGGTATTTCTGGTGGGCCTCCCGAACATCGGTCAACCCAATCTTAGAAATATGGCCAACTGGTCGCCGCTCCATTTGATTCATCCCCATGTAAATTTCAAGGCGATGACGAATCGGATCATGAACTAATTCAAAAAATGGCGGAATTGATTCCACATTCAATGCTTGAACTGGTTTATGGGTCTCTTGGTACTGGCGAATAATCTCCCGTTCACTCATCCCGTTAAAATCATTAACAAAGATCTTTTCCGTTAAAAGCCGATCAACCACTTTTTGGAGATTTTCTTGTTCCGAATGGTCAATCTCAACAGTTGCGGGGATCGTATCCGCCCCATCAAAAAGACCATTTGACTGGTTAGCAAGTCCTGTTGAGTACCGGCCAGCAGCTCTCCGTCTCATCTGCGATTGACTATTGTCCGCAAACTTCTGCCCCGTAATTTTGGCAATTCGTGGTGACAAAAAGTCAAATTGCGACGTCTTGCCTAAAAAGTAGAAAACAAAGTTAACGTAAATAAAGTACGTGATTGCAATCATCGCTAAACAGTACAAGAACCCACGCAACCAGGCTTGATTAACAAATAAGCGGAAGGTTACGTATACCAAGTAAATATCACCTAGAGTCGCTAGAACAATATAAATCCGGTTCTTCAATTTAACGTCCAGGTTAAAGTAACTTAACGATGAATTAATCATATCGAGAAAACTAAACATTAGTTAGGTTCACCCCGCTTATTGATTATCAGTTGTGGCCTGAGTATTAGTATTTTGACCACTATTTGATTGACCTGTCTGGCTTTCGTTGCCAGTTGAAGTATTACCACCGTTATTTTGCTTATTCTGGGTAGTAGTCGAGGATGAGCGTTCAGTATCGTTCCCAGTATTATTTTGATTTTCCTGAGTAGTTGAATTGTTATTACTACGAGTACTGGAAGATTGCTGTTCGCTTTCATCCTGTTGTGAAGATGAACGGCTAACTGAGCTACTGTCATCAGAGTCCATTCGCCGACTAACTGACGAGGTAGAACTCACTCGTGCACCTTCAGATGTATGCGTTGCGTGGTTAACCACAACGTTAGTAGCCCCCAGCGCTAATACAATTGAAAACAACGCAAAGGGAGTTACGAAAGGTGGGATTTTATTTGCCATAAATAAATGCTCCTTTTCTACAACCTATCATACTCGCTTTTTTCCTCCATAAATATTAAGGAAAGTTGAAGTTATTTTGCCTTTTCTTTTTTTGCCCGACAATCAGCGCAAATACCATGCAGCTCAAACGTATGACCATTAATTTTAGCCCCCGGTAATTGCTTGGCAAAAAAGGCATAATCAATTGGTGGCATTTGAATCTCTTGCACCCTGCCACAAACATCACAAATAAAATGATGGTGATGATTGGAATCACAGCAAACCTTAACCTGCATCCGTTCACCAGCTTGCCTAGTTTCAACAATCCCCAAGCTTTCAAAATCCTTGAGGTTCCGATATACGGTACCATGACTAAGTCCCGGATTATCCTTCCGCAAGCGTTGATCGACATCCGTAAAATCAATGTAATGATCCGGATGTTCGGCTAGAATCTCAATCATTTGCTGACGCTGCTTAGTCCACCGTGAACCATTATCCTTTAATACCTTACGAGCTTGTTCTACAAGGTCACTCATCTAATGCCACCTCCCCAATGAGAAAAATATTCTACCATAAATTAGTCATTTTCTGAACTGATTTGTCTTACTATTCGGTCAATTTGAGTAGTTGTTTGCGACCAGGAATCGTTAACAACAACATTTGCAATTTCTTTAAGCTCATCCGGTAAATGAAGGTCCCGGTGATACTCAGGGCTCTTCAGTCTTGAATGGACTGCCCGTAATTCATCGCCCCGTTTAACCATCCGGTGAGCTAGCGAGGCAATATGACTCACCGTCAGGAAGATAATTATCGCGCGATCACCAAGCTTCTGGTAATAAGTGAACGCTCCCTTGGTATCCAGCACAATCACATCATCGTGTCCTGTTTGCCATCCTGTAATCAAACTTTCTAATGAAGAGCCGTAAAGATGGTGATCATATTCGACGGATTCCAGCAAATGAAGTCTATTCATTGACGCCGGCGTCTCAAAATGGTAATCGACCCCATCCAGTTCATTAGGGCGTGATGCCCGCGTTGTATGGGTAATGATCCGCTCCATTTTGTAACGATCATGAAGATACTTAGCAACCGTTGTTTTCCCCGAACCAGCTGCACCGACAATTACAAATACCTTTCCAGAATTCATATTACTTTGTTAAGTGGTCGTTAACCTGATCGAGCAATTGCTTAAGGTTGTTATAAGTTAACCGTTCTCGAGCATCAGCATAGTTAAACCAACCACAGTTTTTGATTTCTTCTGCTTGTAAATGAATATCTTCGCTCTGCGTTAAGTCAGCAGTATACAGCGTCATCTGCTTCCGGTTCCCATTTGGCAAGTCATATTCAGTATATACGTGAAAACTAGTGTCGATTGGCAATACCAATTGCGTTTCTTCTTTGATTTCTCGTTTAGCAGTTTCTTCTAAGGTTTCGTTCCCTTCAACGTGACCTTTAGGGAATCCCCAAAAATGACCCTTATTCTGACTTTCTAACAGTAAGTATTCAATTTTACCAGTATTCTTTCGGTAAACAACAGCACCACTAGTAATTTCAATTGCCATAGTTATTGACTCCCTTTAAAATAATCTAATGTTTCTAATTGACTTTTAATATTAATCATATGTATTATATTTAGTATCCGCGACAGGAATTGCTCCCTGCCGCTAAATTTATTATAGCAAAGGTGGGTTAAAGATGGGCTTAAACATTTTCCGAAAAGAGAGTCTCGATCGTTATCTCGGAGCTGATAAACTCTTCGTTAAAACGATGAACGCTCGCGATCTGATGGCTATCGGAATCGGAACCGTTATTGGTACCGGGATCTTCATTCTTCCTGGTACTATTGCTGCTAAGCAAGCTGGACCGGGGGTTTCTCTCTCCTTCTTACTTTCCGCAATCGTTTGTGCATTTGCCGCAATGTGTTATGCCGAATTCGCTTCAGCATTACCCGTTGCCGGTAGTGCTTATTCTTATGGTAACGTGGTGTTCGGCGAATTCTTTGGTTGGCTCCTTGGATGGGCGTTGATCCTGGAATACATGCTTGCCGTAGCATCAGTCTCAACGGGGTGGGCAGCCTACTTTAATTCATTTATCGAAAGTTTTGGGCTAAAGATCCCTCATGCCTTATCAGGGCCGTTTGATCCCGCACACGGTACATATATCAATATCGTTGCGGTCGTCATTGTCCTCTTAATCACCGTAATGTTATCTCGTGGTTTACAATCTTCCGTTCGGGTTAACAACATTGCGGTAGTAGTTAAAGTTGCTATTATTTTAATTTTTATTATTGCTGGACTGTTCTTCATCAAGCCGAAGAATTATCATCCATTCTTGCCTTACCACATGAGCGGGGTTATTCATGGGGCAACGATCGGTTTCTTTGCTTACTTAGGTTTTGACTGTGTTTCTAGTTCAGCCGCTGAAGTAAAGAACCCAAAGCGCAACATGCCTCTTGGAATCATCGGTACTTTAGGAATCGTTACCTTGCTCTACATGGGGGTTGCAGTTGTCCTTACAGGAATGGTGAAGTATACCCGGCTAGATGTTGCTAACCCAGTATCATATGCGCTTCAGCTAGTTCACCAAGACTGGTTGGCAGAACTGCTTTCAATTGGGGCACTAGTTGGAATGTTTACCATGATGGTCGCCATGATTTACTCAAGTTCACGGTTAATTTACGCGATTGGCCGTGACGGATTATTGCCAGCATTCTTAGGAAAGTTAGACAAGAAGAGTCACTCTCCACAAGTTGCCCTCTGGATTGTTGCCGTGATTATCGCTACTATGGGTGGCTTAGTTTCACTCGATCAATTAACTAGTTTAGTTAACATTGGGACCTTATTTGCCTTTACATTAGTTTCATTTGGGATCATTCCTCTTCGTCACCGAAAGGATATTGGTAACCGTGGTGGGTTCAAGGTTCCTCTCTACCCAGTTATTCCGATTCTCTCTGGACTGCTTTGTCTAGCAATGATGACCCAATTGCAACTTGAGACCTACATTGGTGCTGGAATTTGGTTCACACTGGGGATTATTATCTACTTCACTTATGGCTACTGGCACAGTAAGCTAAATGACAAACAAAATTAAATTTTAAATTCCGCGGATTGGCTTCATTTCAAAAGCTAATCCGCTTTCTTATTCCCCGATAAACGTTTGACAAGCCATTTTTACTTTTGTTAGTGTTTTTAACAATACGTTTTAAACTTTATTGTTAATTTCAAGGAGGAATCAATTAATAGACACTCTCAAATGACTGTCTAATATTTATGGAATATACAAAAAAGAATTATAAAAAAGCACCCCTAAAAGCTGTTCACTTCCGCGTCTTCTTTGCAATCGTTCTTGGTCAAATTGCCTGTGGGTACGCCCTCGGTATTAGTGGTACCGGGCTTGCTCAAGCACAGCATTATATTGCCATCAATGATTTTTGGGTCGGCTTAATCGGTGCTGGTAGCTTACTGGGCCTCATGGGAAGCGCGTTGATGGGACGAATTGCTGATCAATTTGGGCGTCGTCGAATGTTACTGATTGACATGTATCTTTTTACGATTTTTTCGCTCCTTCAGCTAGTGACTACTAATTTATTCTTATTGTTTATTCTGCGCTTCCTTATCGGTCTAATGATTGCTATCGACTACACGGTAGGGAATTCACTGCTTGTTGAATGGCTACCTGTAAACGAAAGTGGCAAGCGGCAGAGTCAATTAATTATTTACTGGACAATTGGCTTTATTCTTTCCTACATTGCCGGGATCATGATTAGTGGCTTTGGTAGCCATAATTGGCAAGTTATCCTTGCTTCTTCCGCCGTTCCCGGATTAGTCGCTGGAATTTTTCGTTCCGTATCCAAGCTCCCTGCTTCGCCTAGCTGGCTTGCTAGTCAGGGTGAAAATAAAAAGGCCCAGAAACTAATTCAAAAGCATATTGGTAAGCGCTGGGGACTCCCTCTTCACCTCCTCAAAGCGAAACCCGTTGATAATATTTCCTGGACAATTCTATTTAGTAAGAAGTATCGCCGACGAACACTTGTTGGTGGATTATTTTATGCCTGCCAGGCGTTTGCATTCTTCGGTATCAGTATTTTCTTGCCAATCTTGTTAAAGAGTATGCACATGGGAGATAGTAATCTATCAGGAATCATCTATAACGGTTGTATGATGGTCGGCGTTTTACTCGGTGCATGGTTCTTCAAGCGGATTAGTCGGCGAGTATTTCTAGTTGGTACCTTCTTCTTATCCGCAATTTGTCTGGTCGGCATGATCATCGGCCCTCAGTCGTCTTTTGACTTTCAAATTGGACTTTTTGCGCTGTTTTCAATTATCCTTTCTTCAGGATTAACCCTTGACTACCCTTACCCAACCGAACTTTTTGATATTAAGGTTCGCGCTACCGGGGTCGGAACTTGTATTACAATTAGTCGAGTTGGTGCTGCTAGTGGAACCTTTCTGTTGCCAGTATTGACCAATATTGGTGGCGCTCACTTAGCAATGCTCGTTTGTACCATTGTCTTAATCATCGGTGGCCTCATCTGTCTCTTCTGGGCTCCTGAAACATCGCCACGATTTGTAAAAAGTAAATAGATATCAAATAACCTAAGATTAGTTCAGAGCAAGAAATAGTCTTAGGTTATTTATCCTTAGTGATCTCCAAACTTATAGAGTCTAATTCCCAGCTTGTTTATTTATGAATTTTTGTTGAACTATTATCTAAAAATACCTTAATAGAGTGAAGTGCCTCATAATTGTTAGACAAAAGTTCTAACGATTGTGAGGCACTTTTTATGACTAAATACAAACCTGACTTTAAAGCTAAAATTGTCCACGAATATCTGACTACTCCACAAAGTTCTCGAGCCTTGGGGCGCAAATACAGTATCAGTAGCCGACTGATCAGGAAATGGATTCAAAGATATCGCTTAAGTGGGATAGACGCCTTGAAACGGCGTCGTCATCCACGAACCCTTACCGCAGATTTTAAGTTGAGTGTGATAGACTACTACCAAACTCATGAGGAATCGATGGTTAAAGTAGCGGCTCGATTTGACGTGCAAGCGTGCCAAATTTCACTTTGGCGGTCACAGTTCAAGCGAGATGGTATTGAAGCCTTGAAACCTCACCCGAAAGGTAGGCCGTCAAAGGTGAAACATACTAAGAAACGACTTCGTCGTCTTACTAATAAGACTGAAGTGGAACGTTTAAAAGAAGAACTTGCCAAGAAAAGCCAAGAACTCTATGACACAAAATTGGAACGTGACATCTTAAAAAAATCGTTGGCCCTGTTCGGACCCTCCAAGGCAAAGAGAAAACGCAAATAGTTGATCAGATCAGGGCAGATCAAGCATCGCTACCGAAGAAATATCGCTATAAGATTGGTGACATTCTCCATAAAATCAACCTTCCTAAGGCTACTTACCATGATGAGCGCAAGCGCATCGCTAACCATCATGATAAATATGCGAGTGTTAAGCAAGTGATTCTTAGCGTGGCTAAAGAAGGGCAAGTCCGCGGACGATGGACCTACGGTTATCGTCGCGTGAACCAAAAACTGCGGGCAATGGGCATTCATTTGGCGGACATGACGGTGAACAAGTTGATGGCGAAATTAGATGTTCAAGTGGCACTGTATAATCGCCACCGTAGTGGTAAATACTCATCTTATGAAGGTAATGTGGGCACAGTTGCGGATAATCTACTAAAACAACAATTTCAGGCCACCATTCCTTATCAAGTCCTCCACACAGATGTTTCTCAAGTTCGCTTAGCTAATCACAGTTGGGCTTATATTTCCTCAATTATCGATGAAGCCAGTAAGGAAGTTTTAGCCTTCCAATTGAGTCAACATCCTGATCGACAGTTGATTACCGCTACTCTCAACGAGCTATGTACAAAGCTGCCTGATAATGCTCAACCAATTATTCATTCTGATCAGGGGTGGCACTATCAACTGGGGTACTATACCCAAAAGTTAGCTGATAATCACTTTATTCAAAGTATGTCCCGTAAGGGAAATTGTCATGATAACGCACCAATGGAGAGTTTCTTTCACCTGTTTAAGACAGAGTTATTAGATGGTTTCCCACCATGTAAAGACTTAGCTGAATTAAAATCACTCTCAGCTCAATACATTCATTACTTTAATTACCAACGTATCTCCTTAAAAACAAAAGGTATGACTCCGGTTGAATACCGAAATCATACCTTGGTAGCTTAAATAATCAATTTTGTCTAACTTTTTTGTTGCACTTCAGAGCCTTCTCGCTTCAATCAGAATGGTATAATATTCTTACGAAAAATAAGAAAAGGACTGATTAAAGCAACTTAACTCAAAGCAAACAACCGACTGTTAATCATGGAGACGGGATCCCATGAGATTGTTGCTTTATAGAAAATATTTGAGGAGCAAAATGAAAGAACAATATCAATTAACTACTGACGAATTAAAGAAAGAATTTAACTTAACGGACTTTACTCAAGGACTAACTAGCAAAGAAGTGCAACAAAAACTAGCTAGCGACGGTCAAAACGTTCTCGAAGTAAAGCCGACACCTAAGTGGAAGATCTTTCTTCGCCAATTTAACAACATCGTGATCTACATTCTGTTAGTCGCAACGTTGTTAACAATTATTATTGGCCACTATACTGATGCGATCGTTATTGGGGCCGTGGTTGTCTTAAATTCCTTAATCGGCTACTTTCAGGAAACGAGTGCTGCCAATGCCCTTGCTAAGATTAAGGAAATGATGGCAAACCAGGCAACGGTCTATCGTGACGGTAAGCGCCAAGATATTGACGCTGCTGACTTGGTTGTTGGGGACGTGGTTTTCCTTGAAGCTGGTGACAATGTTCCAGCCGACTTAAGAATTGTTTCTGCGGATAACTTACGGATTGAAGAATCTGCATTAACTGGTGAAACGAACTCTGTCATTAAAACGGATCAAGCATTAACTGATAATGATATTCCGTTAGCAGAACGCGTGAATATGGCATATGCTTCCACTTCTGTAACAAGCGGAAGCGGTCTGGGTGTCGTAATTGCTACTGCTGAACAAACTGAAATTGGGAAAATTTCTCAAGAAGTCGCCCACATCAAACCAAAGAAGACTCCACTTACCCGGGAAATTGATCATGTTGGGACTGTGGTTTCATACATCACGATTACAACTTCAATCATCGTCTTCATCGTTGGTTTTATGCTGAAGATTTACTCTCTTCCTGCATTAGCCCTCGCAGTTGTTGCGATGCTTGTGGGTGCGATTCCTGAAGGGTTACCGGCAATTACTTCCGTGATTCTAGCCTTTGGAATCAGTAAAATGGCCAAATTGTATAAGACAATTATTAAATCAATGCCTGCCGTAGAAACTCTCGGTTCGGTTGACGTGATTGCAACCGATAAAACTGGGACGCTGACTAAAAATGAAATGACAGCGACTGAATTGTGGGTTGGCGATCAACTCTACCAGGTTTCAGGAACTGGATACGCACCAAATGGCGAGATCAAACTTAATGGTAAAAAGGCGCCGCTCACTGACCAGCTCAAGCTCTTTGTCGAAGCTGGTTATCAAGCCAATGACACCGTCTTAAGTGAAAATAATGGTGCATGGCACATTAATGGTGAACCTACTGACGGTGCTTTCCTAACGCTTTACCATAAAGCATATGGTCCTAAGCACCAATCACAGTATGCCGAAATTGACCTATTGCCATTTGACTCTGATTACCGGTACATTGCCGAACTGACAGAGGACCAAGAAAACCATGAAAAAGTTATCTTCATCAAGGGCTCTCCTGATAAGTTATTTGAAATGGCCCAAAAAGAGGATCCTAACTTTGACCTTGCCAAGTGGCAACAACGGGTTAACGACTGGTCAAGTGCTGGTAAGCGGGTAATTGCTGTTGGGTATCAACCAGTACCAAGCAACGAAAACTTAACTGAGGTGGAACACGAGCACCTTTACCGAGGCATTAAATTCCTTGGTCTCGCTGCATTGCTTGATGCGCCACGAGAAGAGGTCATCGTTGCTCTAAAGAAGATGAATACCGCTAGGGTTCACGTTAAGATGATTACTGGTGATGATCCGCAAACCGCTCGGGCAATCGGTAAGGAACTAGGATTGACTAATGGTCCAATCAACGCCATTACCGGTGCCGAATGGGATAAGCTATCCGCAAAAGAGCGAGAAAGTGCCGCGATGAATAACCAGGTCTTTGCCCAAACGACCCCGCAAAACAAGCTTGAAATTGTTGAAGCCCTTCAAAATCAACAACAGGTCACTGCCATGGTTGGTGACGGGGTAAACGATGCTCCAGCATTAAAGAAGGCCGATATTGGGGTTGCGATGGGAATCAAGGGAACGGACGTGGCGAAGGACGCCGCTGACATGATCTTGGGTGATGACAACTTTGCTACCATGGCAGCGGTAATTAAGGAAGGTCGACGAATCTACGACAACATTAAGAAGAGTATTCTCTTCCTCCTGCCGACATCCTTTGCGGAAGGACTCGTCGTTGCTTTCTCGATTTTGACTGCTCAACAGGTTCCGCTTCAACCGGCCCAATTATTATGGATTAACTTAATTGCTGCGATTACAATCCAGTTTGCCTTTGTCTTTGAAAAGGCTGAGGATGGGATTATGGAACGTTCACCACGACCAATTACTCAGCGATTGATGAATCGTCATGATCTCTTCCAAATGGGTTATGTATCTGCATTAATGGCAATTTTCGCCTTAATTGGCTACGAATGGTTCATTCGAGGTGGTGCAAGCGAAATAAACGCCACAACAATGATGGTAAACACAATTGTTATCAGTAAGGTCTTCTACTTCTTCAGTATTAGAACTGAACAGTACGGATTAACTCAAATTAACGACATTGGCAAAAATGCCTGGGGCGTAATTGGGTTGATGATCATCTTCCAACTTATCTTAACTTACGTACCATTTATGCAGACTGCTTTCCACGTTACTGGAATCAGTCTCGCTGAATGGGGTGCCGTAATCCTCTTCTCATGCTTGATTATGATTTTCACTGAAGGAGACAAGTGGATTCGGTCGAGGATGAAAAAAGCTTAATTGTAATAAATAAGGTATCGAAACTATATTGATTCGATGCCTTATTTTTTATAATTATTGATTTTAATCATTACTACTGGATTTGATCGAATTATACATTTGACCCCATTTTTCCATTTCAATAATAATTGGTGTTAATGTTTTTCCAAAACTAGTTAATCTGTATTCTGTTCTAGGAGGGACAACCGGATATACCTTTTTCTCTATAATCTTATCTTTCTCTAATCCGTTAAGCTGCAATGATAACATTCTCCGGGAACAATTTGGCATTTTCTTTTGCAGTTCACTAAACCTACACACGTCATTTTTTATAAGATGATACAATATAACACTTTTCCATTTACCAGAAATTATCTGTAAAGTACTTTCAACAGGGCAACCTTCACTACAGTCAAAAATATGCCTTTGCAAGATGAGCACTCCTTTCAAAGGATATACTTACTCCATAATACATTGATTCTATTTACGTTACTATTAGGGAAATAATTGTTACATAGGAAATTTAAATTCTCCTCTTTTTTAATTTTTCGGTCGAGTTACTATTTGTAAGTGCAAAGTAGAAAAGAGGACTTATTATGAAAGCTATTGGTTTTACACAACATTTAGATATTAATGATCCTGAAAGTCTGTTTGAGTTTGAAAAACCTGTTCCTTCTCCTAAGGGACATGATCTATTAGTAAAAGTTAATGCTGTTTCTGTTAATCCTGTTGATATTGGTGTACGACGCAGTGGGCGTGGAAAATTAATGACACCTAAAATTATCGGTTGGGACGCTTGTGGTGTTGTCGAAAAAGTTGGCACTCACGTATCACTCTTTAAGCCTGGTGACAGAGTATTTTACGCTGGCTCCTTTAAGCGTCCCGGAAGTAACAGTGAATATCAATTAGTTGATGAACGAATTGTCGGCCACGCACCAAAGACATTAAGTGATGACGAAGCAGCTGCAATGCCTCTTACATCATTAACTGCATATGAAGCATTATTTGAACAGTTATCATTACCAACCACTAGTTCAGAAAATAAAGGTAAAACTCTCCTTATTATCAACGGCGCTGGAGGAGTAGGCTCAGTTGCAACTCAATTAGCAGCTAATGCCGGTTTAACTGTTATCGCTTCGGCCTCCCGTCCTGAAAGTATTAAGTGGGTTAAAGAGCATGGCGCTAAGCATACCGTAAACCACAGGAATAACTTAGTTGATGAAGTACGAAAGCTAGGCTACAAATATGTAGATTATATTTTGGAGCTTAAAGACATCGATAGTCACTGGAAAGAAATGTGTGAGTTAATCAAACCTGAAGGAAAAATTGCCTCAATCACCGAAAATAGGCGGCCAATCAATCTGCGTCTCTTAACTCCGAAAAAAGCCATTTTTGCCTGGGAATGGATGTACACAAAATCTTATTACCATACAGACAATATGCAGACTCAACATATTATTTTGGAAAAAATTGCACAGCTCCTTGATGAGGGTAAGTTAAAAGGAACATTAACGCAATCACTTTCTCCTCTAAATGCGGATAATCTCCGAAAGGCACATAGTTTAGTAGAGAGTGGTCACATGATTGGGAAAGTAGTTGTTTCTAAATGGGAAAATTAGGTTTGCAATTAAAATAACAGGACTTAATAACGCACATTTTAAAATTAAGCCTTGCCAAATTAAATTTCTAATGGTATTCTAAGAAACATCAAGTACACGAAAGGAGAAAGATCAATGTTAGTATTCAATAACCAATTACAACAATCTTCCTCCTCAGCCTCTAGCTCTATTCGAGGCTGAGTGATTTTAGTGTACCTATAGAACGGTTTAATGAATTACCGGGTTCACTTAATCATTTGGCACTTTCCAGATGATTAAGCGTGGACCCGGTTTTTATTATGCCGATTTTGAATTGGAGGAATGGCGATGAATAATCAACCAAAAGAAGAATTAAAACGGTCGTTAGGTTTTTGGTCGGCAATCTCGATTGTCGTGGGGACAATTATTGGTTCAGGGATCTTCTTTAAGCAGGGTTCCGTGCTTGATAGTGCCGGTTCATCAACTTTAGCCATTGCTGCCTGGGTATTTGGTGGGATTATTACCCTAACTGGTGGTTTAACCGTTGCCGAAATTGGGGCCCAAATGCCATACACTGGTGGTCTTTACGTCTACATCGAAAACCTCTATGGCCGGATTCTTGGTTTCCTTGCCGGCTGGATGCAAGTAATCGTCTATGGTCCAGCAATCATTGCTTCGGTTGCCGGCTTTATGAGTATCTTAATGGCCAATTTCTTTGGTCTTGGTGCTGAATGGCGAATTCCACTGGCTGTTATCACCGTTCTGGCAATCGGTGTAATGAACCTCTTTGAAAACAAGGTCGGAGCGATCTTTGCCATTATTACAACGGCCGGGAAAATGATTCCAATCGCAGCAATTATTATCTTCGGTCTTCTCTTCGGTAATCAGCATGCATTTGGTCAAACCGTTACCGAAGTCCAACACGCTACTGGCGGTTTTGGTGTCGCGGTTTTAGCCACCCTCTTCGGTTATGATGGCTGGATCCTAATTGCTAACCTTGGTGGTGAAATGAAGAACCCACAAAAGTTGCTACCAAAAGCAATCATCCTTGGTATCACCGCCGTTCTCGTAATCTATACTTTAATTACAATCGGAATTCTTAAATTCTTACCGGCTAACTTAATCCACCGCCTTGGTGAAAATGCCACCGCCTACTTAGCAACCAAAGCATTTGGTGCTATTGGCGGGAAACTTCTCTCGGCCGGAATTATTATCTCGATGATGGGAACCCTTAACGGAAAGATGATTACTTTCCCCCGGATCGTTTACGCAATGGCGCGTCGTGGTGATCTCCCGTTCTCACGTTTTCTTTCGTTCGTTACACCAAAGGGAAAGTCGCCAGTCGTTGCCACATTATTTATCGTGGCTCTTGCAACTGTGATGATGTTCTTCTTTGATCCAGACCACCTCTCGGATCTTTGTGTCTTTACAGTTTACTGCTTCTACCTTTTAGCATTTTTCGGCATTTTCATTCTAAGAAAGAAAAATAATGGCCCCCGTCCTTTCAGTACCCCGCTCTACCCGCTCGTGCCAATTATTGCAATTGCCGGTGGAATCTTCGTTCTTGTCAGTGAAGTCTTCAACGATCCTGCTGGTGTCCTTCTCTTCATCGGAATCGTCATCGTTGGTCTCCCAATCTTCTATGCCGTTAAAAGAATGGATGCAAAGAGAATGTAGTAGAGTGAGTAGAGTGCGAAGCCGTAAAAAGCTCCCGGATGATAACGATTTCTCTCGACGAAGGCGACTCGCGCCTAGGAGAGAGTTCGTTATCTTGAGGGAGCTTAGGCTGAGCACATTTTGGCTCTGTTGCCTGGGAGGGAGTTTGTTGTCTATAGGGGCTTCCCTGCGAACACGTTTTGACTCTGTTGCAGTAGAACGTCATCTAGGCGGAAGTTGCGGTCACGGCGAAGGAGTGAACCAGAAAACTTGTTTTCGTCTGTGAACCCTCGCAAGGCTGATTAGGCTTCTTGCTACCAACTCGTTGGTGAAAGAAGTCAATCAGCTACTGCGCACGTTTCGGCTCGGTCGCCTAGAACATTATCTTTAGCAAGTTCCTGGCGAGCAGTTCTTGACTCTGTCGCATAGAACCTGTCAAACAAACCTACAAGTCTAATAAAGGCCGAGAAACGCAAATTGCTTTTCTCGGCCTTTATCGATCTTAAATTTACTTAGTCTAATCGCGGTAAAGATCCATCTTTACTTCTTAAACATCTTAAACTCTAAGAACAAATCATTATACTCACCCAGAACACGTCGAGGAAGATCCTTATACGTTTGCAAGTGTTCCATTGTTGATTCTGGCGGGTAGAATTGCTGATCATCAGTTACAGACCGTGGCAATAGTTTCTTCGCGGCACGGTTAGGAGTCGCGTAACCAACGTATTCAGCATTCTTGGCTGCATTTTCTGGTTGAAGCATAAAGTTAATGAACTGGTAGGCAGCCTGCTTATTTTTCGCTGACTTAGGAATTACCATATTATCAAACCAAATATTGCTTCCCTCACTAGGAACAACATAGTGTAAGTGATGATTAACGCTCATCATTTCCCGAGCATCCCCAGAATAAGTTACCCCAACGGCTGCTTCATCCTGCTCCATATACATTTTCATCTCGTCCGCGATAATCGCCTTTACATTAGGTGTTAAAGCTTGAAGATGGTGTTGGGCTTGCGTTAATTGTGAATAGTTTGTTGTATTAACTGACTTCCCTTGAGTAATCAAGGCCATCGCAAAAACATCCCGTGCACTATCAATCAATAATAAATTATTCTTTAGTCGTGGATTCCAAAGCTGTTCCCAGTGTTGTACCTCTTGTCCAGCAATTTTCTGATCATTATAGATGATTCCTAACGTTCCCCAAAAATACGGAACTGAATATCGGTTCCCTGGATCAAAATTCTGATTAAGGAAGCGAGCGTCAATATAGCGCAAATTACTTAGCTTCCGGTGATCCAACGGTGCCAAAAGGTGTTCTTTCTTCATTCGTTGAACCGTATACTCACTCGGAACTACAACGTCATAGTTTGTCCCACCTTGCCGGATCTTCGTTAGCATCGATTCATTACTGTCAAAGGTTTCGTAGTCAACATGGTAGCCCGTTTGCCGCTCAAACTTTTTGATCAGCGCTGGATCAATATAATCTCCCCAGTTATAAACGGTCACGGTTTTTCCACTACTACCATTATTCTGCCGGTTCATGAAGTAATCGCCTAATGCCAGCAAACAGCATAGGGCGATAATTCCCAAGAGGGCGCCCCAAAGTTTTTTCATTGAGCATCCCCCTCTTTAACCGTAACAACCCGTTGACGACGACCTGCATGCTTACTAACAAAGTAATAACCAATTACTAATGCTAGGGACACAATGAACATCAAGGTTGATAAAGCGTTAATTTCAAGGTTAACTCCCTGACGTGCCCGAGAATAAATTTCTACTGATAGCGTCGAAAAACCATTCCCAGTAACAAAGAAGGTAACCGCAAAGTCGTCAAGCGAATAGGTCAAAGCCATAAAGTATCCCGCCATAATTCCTGGTGAAATCGCTGGTAAGATTACTCGTGATAATGCCTGCCACCTTGATGCGCCTAGGTCATAGGCAGCATCGACCAAGGTTGGCGACAATTCATTAATCTTTGGCAGCACCATCAAAACCACAATCGGAATTGAAAACGCAATGTGACTTAAAAGCACTGAAACAAAGCCTAGGCGAATGCCAAGAACAGTGAAAAAGATCAAAAAACTTGCCCCAATAATGACATCTGGTGAAACCATTAAGACATTATTTAATGACAACAAACTATTTCGCCAGGTTCCATGTGTTTCTTTAATTGCCAATGCCCCAAGCGTGCCGATAATTGTCGCAATTAAAGACGATAATACCGCAACCAGCACTGTATTGATCACGATCGTAATCATCCGGGAATCCGCAAATAAGTCGGCATAGTGCTGAAGGGAAAAGCCGTGGTAGTGTTCCATCGTTTTTCCAGAACTAAAGGAGAAGATCATTAAATACAGGATTGGTGCGTACAGAATAATAAACACTAACCCTAAATATAGCTTGCCCCACGCAACTTTCTGTCTCATCTTAATGCCGACCTCCTTTCTCACGCGTATCACCAGTAACAAACATTACAATAAACATTGCGAGGATCAAAACAACTCCAATCGTTGATCCCATCCCCCAGTTTTGGGTCGTTAAGAAGTGCTCCTCAATCGCGGTCCCTAAAGTAATTACCCGGTTACCACCGATTAACCGTGTAATCATGAAGAGGGAGAGCGAAGGGATGAAAACTGCTTGAATTCCTGCTTTTACTCCGGGCATTGATAATGGAAAAACGATTCGCCGAAAAGTCTGCCAGGAAGTTGCCCCGAGATCCTTGCTAGCATTTAGTAATGAAGGATTAATCTCGATCAGTGCATTATAGCTTGGTAAAACCATAAACGGAATTTCAATGTAGGCCGCAACGAACATAAAACTAGCGTCAGTGAAAAGGAGCTGGTGACTTCCCAAACCAACAAACCGTAAAAATTGGTTAATCGACCCGGTTCGTGAAAAAAGGCCAATAAATGCATAGGTTTTCAGCAAAAGGTTTATCCATGTCGGTAAAATAACAATCAACAACCAGAATTGGCGATTCTGCAATTGGGTAAGCACATAAGCGGTCGGGTAGCTAATTGCGAGAGTCACTACTGTAATTAAGGTCGCGTACCAAACAGAATTCAGGGTCATCTTTAAGTACGTTGGCGATGTTAGGTAATCTTGATAATTAGCCAATGTGAAATGGCTGTTAATATCAAAAAATGATTGATAAAAAATCAGTGCTAATGGGGCAACCACAAAGAGGATGATCCATAAAGCATAGGGAACAATGAACATTACTTTTTGCCGCATTAATCCTCATCCTCCTCGTAGCTATCAAGACGAGCATCAAAATCTTCTTCTGATTCGTTATACCGCATTACGTGAATATCTTCAGGATCAAACGTTAAGCCTACTTTGGCCCCGACCCTTGTTTTATGGATTGAATTAATCTTCCACTCATGGTTTCGCTGATCGTGAGCGGTAATTTGGTAGTCAACTCCCCTAAAGAGCTGCGTATCAACCGTTGCCTTTAATTTTCCCTGATCAACCGTGGTGATGTCCAAGTCTTCCGGCCGAATTACAACTTCAACCTTTTCATTAGGCTTCATTCCGGCATCTACACACTCAAAGTCCTGACCATTAATATTTACAACATAGTCCTTCTTCATTACTCCAGGAACAATATTGCTTTCACCAATGAAATCAGCAACAAAATGGTTTAACGGTTCATCATAAATGTCTACTGGGGTTCCCGTTTGCTGGATCTTGCCATCATTAATAATCATGATTTGGTCACTCATCGCTAATGCTTCTTCCTGATCATGGGTGACAAAGATAAAAGTGATCCCCAATTGTCGCTGCAACTGACGCAATTCTCGCTGCATGTCGACCCGCAATTTATGATCAAGAGCTGATAAGGCCTCATCAAGAAGGAGAACTTTCGGGCGGTTAACAATTGCGCGGGCGATTGCTACCCGTTGACGCTGGCCACCAGACATTGCGGTAATTTCCCGATTACCATAACCATCCAACCGAACAAGGTGCAGGGCTTCTTTTACCCGTTGTCGGATCGCCGTCTTTTTTACTCCTTTAATTTGGAGCCCAAATGCCACGTTTTCAGCGACATTCATGTGCGGAAATAGGGCATAATCTTGAAATACGGTATTTACTTGTCGTTTGTTGGCGGGCACGTTATTAATCGGTTGCCCATCGAAAAGGATTTCACCACTGCTAGCTTGATCAAATCCGGCAATGATTCGCAGAATTGTCGTTTTCCCAGAGCCAGATGGTCCAAGCAGAGTATAAAATTTTCCCGCTTCAACCTCAAAATCAATGTCACGAAGAACAACATTGTCATCGTAACGCTTACCAACATGTTTAAATTCCAAGATATTTTTTGCCATAATCTTCCCTCACGATTTATTTACTTCATCGTCCATAGTTAGCCAATTAATTATACTCTTTATTTATTTTCTCGGTAGTTACAATGCAATGACAATTTGGATTTATAATGGAGAATGTAAGCCAGCAGAGGACTTGCGGAAAGCCAGCAATTTCTCTTGACGAAGGCGACTCGCGCCTAAGCGGTGAACCAGAAAACTTGTTTTCGTCTGTGAACCCTCGCAAGGATGACTAGAACTTTATGGATATAAAGTTCAGCTACTGCGGAAGGAGGTTGCTGGCTCTAGCAAGTCCCTGGCGAACAGATCTTGACTCTGTAATGGTAGAACTTTATCTTGAGGAAGCTTAGGCTGAACGCGTTTAGGCTATGTTACAGTAGAATGATATAGTTAAACTTTATTTTGCAACATATTCAAGAGTTAAAGTTTCTACTGCAACTGAGTCAAAATGTGTTCCCTCGGAACTCGCTAGAGCTAACGACCTCCGAGAAGTGGTGCAAGACACCACTCCCCGGAGAAATCGTTAGCTTTCCGCGAGTTCTTTGCGAGGTCACACTCTATCAAACGTGTTCGCAGGAAAGCCCCTATAGACAACAAACTCCCTCCCAAATGCTTTCAGCATTCAGTCGGGAGAAATTGTTGTCTTACGGGCCTTCTTTACCTGCTTACACTCTATCATAACGAGGTGCTCTTCATGAAAATTAACCAATTTAGTATTACCAAGACAAGTTCTGAACAAAAATTACGTGAATTAAAGAAACTCCATTTACTGAGAGCTAATGAAGCAACGGAGCTAGATCCAACCCAAATGTGGCTCACTCTCCTTGCCCGTACTCACATGGCAAGTGAGCAGCCAATTGCGGTTCGCCAATGGCTCCACGATCTCCTTGCTACACCAACCCTTGCAATTGATGAATGGCTTGAACATGATCAGCCATTAACAACTGATGTTTTTTACTTAGTTGCTCTTCAGCTCCTTCATTTCGAGCCAGAAGTTGACTTTAATTCTAACCATCCCCTTGAAGACTGGGCACATATTGGTCTGCCGTTTGTTCAGCACACAAGCTGGTCAACGTTAGATGTTCTAGAAGCCTTTTACCTGCTTCTTAATACTCGCAATAAGGATGGACAGTCATTTATTGATCAGCTAACGAGCGAAGGCTTTCTCACCTGGTCGTACCAATTGCCGGCATATAAAAAGCCACTGTACTTTAATGGCAAGCCGCTTGCTTCCTTTGATCCAGCCAAGTTTATTCGTGAGGTAGTTTACGTTGAGACTGATATGGATACCGATTACGATGGCAAGGCTGACCTTGTTAAGGTTGAAATTCTCAGACCCGTCGATAGTAACAACGGCTTAAAGGTCCCGGCCGTCTTTACTGCTAGTCCATACAATCAGGGAACTAATGATGAATGGGGAGAAAAAGTAACCCACCATGTAAATCACCCGTTAACCCATAAGATTGCCGGGGAAAATTCTCCTACCGAACCAACCTTTCCAAAGCAATTCACCCATCGCGAGATTAAAGGAGAAAGTAAACGCGCCACAGAAGGTTTTGCGGAAACACCAGCTTATACCCTGAATAATTATCTGGCAGTACGCGGTTATGCAATTATCTACTCTGCGGGAATTGGGACTAAGGATTCTGATGGTCTTCAAACATGTGGCTCGCCTGAACAAACTGACTCAATGAAGGCAGTTGTCGAATGGCTCCATGGTGACCGGATTGCGTTTACCGATCGACATAGCGGGATTAAAATCAAGGCATGGTGGTGTAACGGCAATGTTGCAATGACTGGACGATCCTATCTTGGAACCCTGGCCACCGCCGTTGCGACAACTGCTGTTCCCGGATTAAAGGCAATCATTAGCGAAGCGGCAATCTCATCATGGTATGACTACTACCGCGAAAACGGCCTTGTTCGTGCTCCCGGCGGCTTCCAGGGTGAAGATGCCGATGTTCTGGCTGATGAAACATTCAGTCGAACAAAACGGCCAGCTGACTACCAACGAATTAAGAAAACAAATGACAAATATATTGACGGGCTTTCACAGGCAATGGACCGGAAAACCGGAAACTATAACCAATTCTGGGCTAACCGTAATTACCGACCAGCAATCAAAAATATTAAAGCAGCCGTCATGATGGTTCATGGGCTAAATGATACCAACGTCAAGCCAAGCAACGTTAAGGCGCTCTATGACGAATTACAAAAGCTTCCCGTAACCAGCAAGCTAGTCTTACACCAAGGTCAACACATCTATATCAACGCCTTTCAATCCCTTGACTTTTCTGAAATGGTTAACTTGTGGTTAGCTAATAAACTGTGGGAAAAGGATAACCATGCCGATGAAACTCTGCCAAAAGTGTTAGTTCAAGATAATACGCAGCCTGAAACCTGGTGGAAGTATAATGAATGGACTGCTGGGAACACAAGAAGGCTCTCCTTTAATAAGACGGAATTAATCACTAATGATCCGCAACTTTCTTCGGAATATCGGTTTAATGATCACCAAACTCCTGAAACCTTTGAAAAATGGTGCCGAAATATTAATGACTGGCAAGATTCATTAATTAAGGATCACGGCAAGTTCTCTTATAAATTAATGACGGCACCCGCTGGAGAAGATCTTTTACTTCGGGGAACACCTGAAGTTTCCGTTACCGTTGCTTCTTCGGCTGATCACGGGATGCTTAGTGCTCAATTAGTTGATTTTGGTACTGCTAAACGATTAACGAGTTCGCCTGTTTTATTGAACCGCAACGGCCTCCAGTTAGGTTTTCATTGGGCAAGTGATGATCTCCGTGAATTTCATTTACAAGCAAAGGCTAGTGATTACAAGGTAATTGCTGACGGCCATATCAACCTGCAAAACCGTCATAGTGCCAGTCAGGTTGATGATTTAGCAGCAAATCAGTTTGTGAAAGTCCACTTTGAGCTTCAGCCAATTTTTCATCACCTGCTTAAAGGTCATCGCCTCGGTCTGATTATTTATAGCACTGACTATGGCGCTACTCTTCGTGGTAATGAAGAGATTACCTATACTGTTAAAACAGCCGATAGTTCCTTATTGATTCCGGGAGTAATGGCACTCTAATCTCCTGCACCAACTGCTTATTTTTCACAAGTAAACTTATCCTGTGCTAGAATGGTTTGTATACTGTATTAATATACAGACAAAGGAGAGATTGAGAATGCAAACAGGAACAAAGATTATTACCCTGGATAACGGTTATCACCTTTGGACAAACACTCAGGGCGAGGGTGACATTCACTTGTTAGCTCTTCATGGTGGTCCTGGTGGTAATCATGAGTACTGGGAAGATGCCGCAGAACAGCTGAAAAAGCAAGGACTAAACGTTCAAGTTACAATGTACGACCAATTGGGCTCACTCTATTCTGATCAGCCCGACTACACAGATCCTGAAATTGCCAAGAAATACTTAACCTATGAATATTTCTTGGATGAAGTTGATGAAGTTCGTGAAAAGCTGGGACTCGATAACTTCTACCTCATTGGGCAAAGTTGGGGTGGTCTCCTCGTTCAAGAATATGCTGTCAAGTATGGTCAACACTTAAAGGGTGCCATCATTTCATCCATGGTCGATGAAATTGATGATTACGTTAAGCACGTCAACGCACTCCGGGAAAAGACGCTCTCTAAGGAAGCCGTTGACTTTATGAAGGATTGTGAAGCGAAAAATGATTACAGCAATCCAAAGTATCAAGAGTATGTTCAGGTAATGAACGAAAACTATATTGACCGGAAACAACCTTCTAAGCTTTACCACCTTAAAGATCTTGGTGGCGATGCGGTCTACAACGCCTTCCAAGGTGATAACGAATTTGTAATTACCGGGAAATTAAAGGATTGGCATTTCCGTAACCAACTTAAGAACATCAAGGTTCCAACACTGATTACTTTTGGTGAACACGAATCAATGCCACTTGCTACCGGGAAAAAGATGGCCGAATTAATTCCAAACGCTAAGTTCGTTACCACGCCAAACGGTGGTCACCACCACATGGTTGATAATCCAGATGTTTATTACAAGCATCTCGCTGATTTCATTCGGGATTGCGAACAAAACTAAAGATAATCAAAAAGCTGAGAAAATTCGAATTGGTTTTCTCGGCTTTTCTTATTCTTTGCGTTACAGATATTGATATTAGTTAATTCCTAACCATAATTGGTATACAATAAGAATGGAAAACTTAAGATTGCGAGGTTTACTTTATGGCACACCAAATTACAAATTTCATTTTTGATATTGATGGAACCCTCATTAATACTTATGAGAAATACATGCCACCAATGATTGATGTAATGGAAAAACATGGCTACCATGTTCCTGCTGACCAAGTTGATTCTCTCAAAAGAAAACTCTTTGGTATCACCGGTGCTGATTCTTTACGTCAGGGCGGTGTCAAAGAGGAGGACATCCCCGAAATGGTCGATGAATGGCGCGCGTTATCTTTCCAACGTGAAGATTTAGTAACGGTTTTCCCTGGAATTGAGGAAATGGTTACGGGACTAGCTGCTCGTCCTGACACGAAATTAGCAATTGCAACATCTAAGGTTCGCGAAGATTATCAGGAACACTTTGTCAATGACTACGACTGGACGAAATATTTTGATGTTGCCGTAACTGAGGAGTTAACTAGCAAGCACAAACCGGATCCTGACCCAATCTTGTTGGCAATGGACAAGCTTGGTGCCCGTCCCGAAAATTCAGTTTACGTTGGTGATACGATCAACGATCTGAAAGCCGCTCATAATGCTGGCATTAAATTTGCTGGTGCATTATATGGCTCATCTCAGCCGCAGAATATTCAAGACGCTGATTACCCGCTCCATAAACCACAAGACTTATTGAAGATTGATTAAAAATAATTGAAGTTGAGAATCAGTAAGTTTCAAAACTAACAATTATAGAAGGGGACTGTGACATAAGTACTTTTACCAAGTTCAAATACGAACAGCGCGGTACGCAAATGGGTTCCAGTGTCCGGTATAACCGAACTCTGGAACCCTATTTGCGCTCGCGGGGGCGTGAAAACGAAGTCATAAATGACTTCTGTCACGCTCCCTTCTTTACTCTATTAAATTAGTAGCTCTCTTGCTTACTTCTTAAATAATTGCGCCATCTTGGCTGCAACCTCAGGATCAAGGTTGTCTGCCAAAGTACCGGTGTTATTTGACGTGGCTGTTTGCTGGCTATTCTTAATTATTTCGGCTAAATTATCAGCAACTGCCTGTTCACCAATTTCAATCGGGTTGATAGTAAGTCGTCCACCAGCAGCATCAGCATGACCACCGCCATTAAAGTATTTCTCAGCGAACTTAGCAACATCAAGTTTACCGTTACTTCGCAGGGAAACACTAACTGGGCTAATTACTAACGCTGCATCGACATCAGGATGCTGGATCAGTAATTCATGAGCAATTTCGGACTTATAATCGTCAGCATAAACAAGCCCCAATTGATGGCCAGCAATTTTTGTAATTAGGGTATCCTTCAAATGGCTCTTTAGGTACTTTGCCCGACGTTCGTTAAGCGTCTTAATCAGAAGCTGATTTTGCTTTGCATATTCTTCCCAGCCAACACTAAAGACGTTTGCAACGAATGATGCCGAGTCTTGTAGAGGATAGAACCAGAATAACTGGTCAAAGTTATCAGCAGCAACCCGTTCTTCTTCACTAATATTCGGATCATTTTGCCAATCCCATGTGTCGTAAGCTCGAATAAGTTCCACAAGATACTCAAGCTGTTGTCGGCGGTCTTCACTTAGCTCCATGAAATGCGGTTGACTTGTTAACCAATCCCAAACAAGACTCGTTGCACTTGGGTTTACTTTTGGATTTGCTGGCCGAATACTGTTAGCTGAATATTGTTCTCGTAATTCAGCTTCAGTTTCATGATGATCAAATACCAACCAGTGGTTAGCAAAATTAGTGTTTAACTGCTTAAACGTGTAGTCACTATCTGGCGTCATATCCATAATGTAAACATCGGTAGTACGACTTGCTTCTGGGGTCTGCAACCACTTAGCGAATTCTTCATCAATTCGACCTGCACCGCAATTGGTAAGATCAAATTCACTATGAGGAAACATCGTCTCTTTAACCGTCTCTAACAATAGCGGTGCCCCAAAGCCATCTAAGTCGTTGTGTGAGAAAATTTTAATTACCTGATTTGCCATGATTAATACCATTTCCTTTGCTTAATCCTAACCAATTATACCAAGAAGCTTATTCATATGTCCTGACACTTTCCAAACTTCTTGGTATGATTATCATTAGTAAGCATTTAGAAAGGATAAAGTACCTATGCAAATATACGATTATCGTCATGAGCTGATCGAATTACTAGAAAACACTAGTAGCGACCAGCAGAGTTTACGGCAAACACTCCAAAGTTTAAACACAGTGATTAATATTTTAAATCACTACGAAGATACTCAAACATCAACATCGCCTCAAAGGCCTAAGCAACTCGCCCAGCCTGAAAATAAGGCAATTCGACCAGCTCCACGAATTCGGCAGGCAAGCCATTCCTCCCTTCTTACCGGTCCAGCACACAAGGTGACACCTAATTCTCTTAAACGGCCAGTCACTCCAGAACCAGTCACGGTCGAAAAAGTTTCTCAAGAAGAGCGACTAGCGGCAGATGATCTTTACCTTGTTCACCGAAAATTAAGTGGTGCTGAGATTAATCACCATTATTACAACGAGGCAGTGATTCATTCACTTCACTTTCCGCTTGAAGACGGTGATATTGTTCAACTCGATCCCCAACAAACGGTTCGTGGCCTGCCCGCAATTCGTCGAGTGACCGCTGACCACTTGGATAATTACGAGCCAAAAAAGATTGAAGTAATTGAGTACGCCGAATTAAGTAGCGTTCCTGGCTCAGACGTCTTGCAAATTAATGCTACGCTAAAGGGTAATTCAATCTTGGATAAAGATTCAGCTAATACGATTGTTATTGATCCATTTAAGTTCCCTGGGCGAAGTCTCAAGGCTGGAATGGTGGTCGACTACGCCTATTTCGATCATGGAAATGGTCTTGAAGATGCTAAGAATGGGTTAATTCGCTGGATTCACGAAAAACAGGACTTCGACACAACCAAACAGCCTGCTAAACCAAAGCAGGTTAAGAAGCCTGTTCATCCGCGACACGATTACGAGAAAAAATTGGATTACGATCTGAAACAACGAATCGTTCTCCTGATTACTGGTGATCGGGAACGTTCACAAGAATTAAAGGCAGTTGTTGATAAGCACCATGGAATTTACCATGCCCTTGACGCTTCCATGGAAGATAAAGTCTCCAGCAGTAAAATGAAACGGGAAATTCGTGAGGCTGACTTCATTGTGGTCTGCATTGATAAAATTCATCATCGAATTAGCCAGTTAGCAAATCATCATGCCAAGCGTTACGAAAAACCGCTAGCAATCGCGAATACAACAACAAATACTGCTGTTGAACGAGCAATTGCACGGGCTTTGAATGGTGACCCTGCCTATGCACAAACAAGCGAAGATATGGCTAATTACCAGAAAAAATAAAAAAATTCTAAAAAACTTGTTGACTTTTATTAAAAACTAGTTAGAATAATTAAATAACAATTTAATTATTCGATCGCAATGAGAAAGAAGAGTAAATTAACGATATCCATTAGCGAGTCTCGTTAGGTGGAAGGAGACAGGTTCAACGTTAATCGAAAATCACTTTCGAGCTTAAGTCTTAATTCATAGTAAGACTTAATGGTAGCACCCATTAACGTGCCAGCGTATCGCCCAGTCCCGGGTCGTACGTGTAAGGTATTATCAGTAATGATGATACGAAGATAGGGTGGTACCACGCTCGAGCGTCCCTTAACCAAAGTAATTTTGGTTAAGGGACCTTTTTGTTGGGATCAAAGCAATTATTTAACGTTTTTCCTAGGAGGGAATTGATTATGCAGGATTTAACAACAAAAAAGTTAACATTTAAGCAATACTTAGTTGTTGCTTCGTTACTATTTGGGCTATTCTTTGGTGCCGGAAACTTGATTTTCCCGCTTCACCTTGGACAGTTAGCTGGTGCGAATTGGGGCCCAGCTGCTCTTGGTTTCTTAGTTACTGGGGTCTTACTCCCATTACTTTCTGTTCTTGCCATCGCTGTTACCCGTGCTGAAGGGGTTTACGATGTTGGTCGACCACTCGGTGCAGCATTTGCCCTAGTCTTCATGGTCTTAATTCACGCTACCATCGGTCCTTTATTCGGGACCCCACGGACAGCAACCGTTTCATTTACCGTTGGGGTTGCGCCATTCGTTCCAAAAGCTGCTCAAGGCTGGTCACTATTGCTTTTCTCAGCAGTGTTCTTTGTCTTAGCATTTGCCTTTTCTTACAAGGAAAACAGCATTCTTTCAAACGTTGGTAAAGTTTTGAACCCTGTCTTCTTGGCACTTCTATTCTTAGTCTTCGTAGTTGCGTTCGCTAATCCGTTGGGGAACCCAGCTACTGCACCAGTAACTAGCGCTTACGTTCACAGTGCCGTTACTAATGGTTTCCTTGAAGGATACAACACAATGGATGCTCTAGCAGGTCTTGCCTTTGGGGTTACTGTTGTTACCGCAATTAAAGGGATGGGCGTTCGTCGTCCAGGTGCTGTTTCAAAGGTTGTTACAAAATCTGGTGTTCTCGCAGTTGGTGCTATCGGTTTCATCTACCTTCTTCTAATCGTCCTTGGTGCAATGTCACTTGGTCGCTTTAAGGTTTCACCTGATGGTGGTGTTGCTTTCAACCAATTAGTTAACGCTTATGCAGGTGCATTTGGTCAAGTTGTTCTAGCATTCTTATTAACTGTTACTTGTTTAACTACTGCTGTTGGTTTGGTTGCTGCCTTTGCTCAAGACTTCCACAAGCACTTCCCAAAGGTTAGTTACCACACCTGGTTAGCACTTAGTTGCCTTGCTTCATTCTTAACTGCTAACTTCGGTTTGGATCAAATCATCGCTTGGTCAACTCCAATGCTAATGTTCCTTTACCCACTATCAATGGTCTTAATCGTTCTTTCAGTTGCTTCACCACTCTTCCATCGTGATGGCGTTGTTTACTTCTTCGTTGTCCTTTTGACTGTGGTTCCAGCACTTGGTGATATGGTTGTTGCTTTCCCAGCCGTTGTAAGTCAAAGTTCATTTGGCCTCTGGGTAGCCGGTGTCCGGAAGATGATGCCACTCGCCTCAATGGGTCTCTCATGGGTTGTTCCAGCACTTGTTGGTTTAGTTGTCGGGCTCGCATTCCACTTCTTCCGCCACAACCAAGTTAACGTTAAGCAGACAGAAGTTGATTAGTCTAATCTAATAATCGCCATTAATTAAAAACTCCAATCTAAAAAACTCAGTTCAGGATGTCACCATTCTGGGCTGAGTTTTTTACATGGTAAATGTGCGTGCCGTGACCTTCCGTCTACTGTAGCAGAGTCGAAACGTGCTTTGCCCGAGTTTCCTAGAGCTAGCGACCTCCTTCCGCAGTAGCTGACTGAACTTTATATCCCAACAAGTTGGTTATAAAGTCCTAGTCAGCCTTGCGAGGGTTCACAGACGAAAACAAGTTTTCTGGTTCACCGCTTAGGCGCTAGTCGCCTTCGTCGAGAGAAATCGTTAGTTTCTACTGCAACAAAGCCGAAACGTGTTCGCAGGGAAGCCCCTATAGACAACAAACTCCCTCCCAGATGCTTTCAGCATCCAGTCGGGAGAAATTGTTGTCTTACGGGTCTTCTTTACCTGCTCACACTCTACTTGTCATACCTCTCCAATCCAAACTTTTGGATAGCATAGATGAGTTTGTTGGCGTAGTTCGGGTCGGTGGCATAGCCGTTCTTTTGGAGTTCTTGAGCGGCTTTTCGGTAATTAGTATTGGTGCGGACACCATCGAAGCGGTGATGGTTGTCCTTGGTTCCATTAACAATAATATTAGTATGAGCCTTAATTGAATCATCCCATGTTTGGTAAACAGCAAAGTATTGAGGAATGTACCGTTGCTTACCATTAATGTTTTCAATGGTATACATCCGTACCTTATCTTCACCCTTACTTGCCTTCATGCCGAACAAGTTGTTGTATTTATTACCGAGCCGACTATTTCCCCACTGGGACTCTAATCCAGCTTGCGCAATTGTGATACTTGCTGGGATGCCATACTTCTTCTGTTCACGCTGAGCTGCTGGCGCCACCTGAGAGACAAACTGTTGAACAGTCATGTTTTGGTCGTGAATTTGTCGGGGGTACCCTGACAATGGACTATTCTTAATGGTTAGTCCACAAATCGTAAAGACGACAACAAGAAAAACGATTGTAATTGCAGAAATAATTTTAGTTTCTTTTTTCATATTTATTCCTCTTTAACTAAGTATTCGCGCTTATTATAAACAATCATTTATTATAAAGCGAGAAGTTTTAAAACTTCTTTAATAAGTCCTTTTTAACATCATTAAAGTGTTTTGCATCAGTAACCTTCATCTTTGGGAAGCTCCTAATCAGCCGACGTTGGTTCCAGGAAAGGTGCTGGTTAAACCGTCGCGTATCTTCACTATTAATGATCTCTGCCCGCCAATTAGCCAGCCGCTGCTTTAAGCGATGTTCTTCCGCAGGCTTGGCTTCTTGGATTAGTTCATGCAAGTGTTCAAACCGTTGATTAATCCGGTTATCCCATTGTTTAGTAGATGTATGAAGTCGGTGAACACTGAACATCGTCAAAATCGTATCAGTGCCCATTACAAGAACGATTATAACAGCCAGCCAACCGTGCGTCCGTGCTTCTTCCCAATTAATTATTCGCTGGATAAAAGGTTGGATGTACTTAACTAAGAAAACCACACCGATCCCCCAGAACAATGATATTTCTGGAGCAACTCTTCCCTGGATGTTTCCTTTCAGTTTAGAATAATCCCAGAGCTTCATATGAAAGACTTTCTCCAAAAAGAGACTCGCAAAATATTCAAAGATGCTAGCAACGATAAAGCCAACAATAAATAGGAGAATTAAATTATTTTTAACGGGTTCCGCTGTAATTAAAATCGTGGTAACAGCAAATCCATAAACTGGACAATATGGACCAAAAAGGAATCCACGGTAGGCATAGTGATGATCCTTAATCGAACAATAAAAGGTTTCCCATAACCAGCCAACTACCGAATAGGTAAAAAATAAGACAATAATTTCTGAAATTGAGTAATGCATGGTCCGGCACCCTCCCTTCATCAATTATTGTCTCATATTTTTTACTTTAAGCTAAGTTTTTCAACATTCAGGATCTTATCAAGCCAGCCTTCATAGAAACTTTGTTCGTGACTAACTAAAATTAAATTTCCCGGGAAATTTTGTAATGCCGTTTTCAATCCTTCCTTAGTTTCATCATCAAGGTGGTTTGTTGGTTCATCCATGATCAAAAAGTTAGACGGGGTTAACTCTAAAATTGCCAGCTTAACCTTCGTTTGTTCGCCACCTGAAAGCAGGTGTAACGGCTTCATTGTATTTGCCGCATTAATTCCTGCCCGAGCTAGCTTTTGCCGAATAGTTTTGGGCTGCATCGTTGGGAACATATTTTGAATTGTCTGTAATGGGGTTAATGACGGGTCATCCCATTCAAGATCCTGATCAAAGTAGTTAACCTTAGCGGATGGTGAAAAAGTTGCTGTTCCACCAAGAGCAGGAATTTTCTTTAAAATCGACTTAATCAACGTTGACTTCCCAACACCGTTAAATCCTGTGAAAAGCAGCTTTTCTCCCATCGTCATTGAAAATGTCACCGGTGCTAACAATGGATGACCATAACCAACGGAAAGGTTTTCGACCCGAAGCGCGTTCGCGGAGCCGGTATTTTCATACGGAAACTTAAAAGTTGCTTTTAAATTATCTGTCGGTGGATCAATCCGCTTCATCCGGGCCAGCATCTTTTCCCGCGACTTAGCCATCGTTGATTTTGACCCCGCCTTATTTTTTCGAATAAACCGTTCAGCCTTTTCAATAACAACCTGTTGTTTTTCGTATTCCCGCTCTTGGGTTTCCTTGCGCTCCTCCTTTTGTCGCATTGCCTGTTCAAAGCTCCCCCGATATTTGGTAATTTTCCCGAAGGCAACATCACAAATCGTATTCGTTACCTGTTCCAAAAAATCATAATCGTGAGAGATGATCATCGCTGCACCATCGAAGTCGTTTAAGTAGTCAATCAACCACTCAATGTGGGCCGTATCAAGGTAGTTAGTAGGTTCATCAAGCAGGATTACATCCGGTTGCTCAAGTAACATCTTCGCTAAGATAATCTTAGAACGTTGGCCACCACTCATTTCAGAGACAACGTGATCCTTCCCAATTTCGGTTAACCCTAACCCATTCATTACTCGCTCAACTTCGGTCTCAATATCATAGAAATTATGAGCATCCAATTGTTCTTGGAGCCGACCTGCTTTAGTTAACAGTTCATCATCCATCTTTTGAGCATATTCTTCGTACAGCTTATTCATCCGGTCATTGATTTCATAAAGATCAGCAAAGGCGGTATGAAGGAACTTGATCAGAGTCATCCCCTTAGGAATATCAACGTACTGGTCTAAGTAACCAATTTTAACGTTCTTAGCCCAAGTTACCGTTCCCGACACCGGAAGGACTTTCCCAATCAAAATCTTAATTAAGGTACTTTTACCAGCACCATTTTGACCAATAATTCCCATATGCTCATGTTTTTCAAGCTGAAAGCTAGCGTCATCGTAGAGTTGCTTATCCGCATAACTCATTGTCAATCCCTTGACATCTAATACTGCCATGTCTTCTCTCCTCATTTTTCCGTTTAAACTGCTTAATATGGTAACACAAATCAAATTCCTCTCCAAACTGATTATTAAAGGAATCTCATTTTCACCTTGACATCCAGATCATCCTTCGCTAAACTATAAGCAATCTTAAGTGAACGGAGAATGTTAAATGATTATGTCTCACACCATCAAGTTAAATACTTGGCAAAGCCGGTAATTCGGGTTGAGTTCGTCATGGATGCAACCTGAGATGACAGATTGCATCTGTGCCGGCTGAGAAGTGATCATTTATTCAGTCTGCATGGATCCTACATGCAGGCTTTTCTTTTTTCAAAAGCGGAGAGCCCTTTGCATGTGGTTCCCCGTTTTTTCTTTAGGGAAGGAGTTTTATCTTTATGAAAAGAATGTCCGCAGTCATTATTCTGCTGCTTGGCTTTCTCGGGATTGCCTTTTTCACCGAAAACGGCGGTGTTGTTAAGCAGCGGGTTCCAAAAGTCGGGGCATTAACCTTGATGCACCACCCTGCCTTAGATCAAATCTACAAGGGGTATGTCGATGAGCTGGCTAAGGAAGGTTACCACAACGGGAAGAACATTAAAATTGAATACGAGAATGCCAATGGTGACCAGAGTAATCTTAAAACAATGGCCAATACATTAACGAATAACAATCCAACGGTTCTCTTTGGGATTACTACCCCCGCTGCTCAAGCGCTCGCCAATTCTACCACTAAGACGCCAATCATCCTCGGTGGGGTTTCTAACCCTCAAGGAGCCGGCCTAGTGAAGAATAACCAGCATCCTGGTGGCAACATTAGCGGTGTCTCCGATTTAGCACCAGTTCACCAGCAACTAACCTTAATCAAGCAATTCGTTCCTAACCTCAAAACTCTCGGGGTAATTTACACTTCTAATGACAGCTCTGGTGTTACTGGCTACCACCAAATTGCTCGTGAATGCAAGAAGATGGACATTAAGCTAAAAGCGTACTCGATCTCGAACAGTAACGATTTAAACCAGGTTTCCCAACAAATGGTAAGTCAGGTCGACGCGGTGATTGTTCCAACCGATAACACGGTTGCTGGAGCAATGCAGACACTGGTAAAGAACGCGGATGCTGCTAATAAGCCCGTTTTCCCTGCTACTGACACCATGGTTAAGCAAGGCGGGGTTGCTACATACAGCGTTAACCAATACAAGCTTGGTGTAATGGGAGCAAAAATGACCGTAAAAGTCCTTAAAGGAAAGAAAGTTGGTAACCTTCCAGTCGAATACGTTCGTCGCGGTGAACCAGTCCTTAACCTTAAGCAGGCACAAAAACTCCACTTACAAATTCCTGCCCAGTTCGAACACGAAGCACAAACAAAGGGGGAAGTATACAAATGAATCTAATCGTCTCATCTATCGGTCAAGGATTATTGTGGGCATTACTCGGTCTTGGCCTCTACCTCACATTCCGGATCCTTGATTTTTGTGATATGACAGTTGAAGGAACTTTCCCTCTTGGTGCCGCCACTGCAGTTACCGCCATTGCAAACGGCATTAACCCGTTTTTAGCAACGTTATTGGCGATCGGTGCTGGAATGATTGCTGGTCTAATTACCGGTCTTCTTTATACTAAGGGAAAGATCCCAAGCCTCTTAGCTGGAATCCTGACCATGACCGCGATTTACTCCGTTGATTTACGGATCATGGGGAAATCTAACATCTCATTATTGGGAAAGCCAACACTTTTTAATGGTAATTTTCTTCGTCAACTTCCCCAATTCTTTGATAGCGTGACAGTCGGCTTAATTGTGATCATCATTGTAACTATTCTGATGATGATCTTTCTCGCCACTGATTATGGGCAAGCATTCATTGCAACCGGGGATAACCCCACAATGGCAAAGTCATTAGGAATTCACACTGACAAAATGATTAATGTTGGCTTAATGGTTTCTAACGGGATGGTTGCTCTCTGTGGTGCCCTCGTTGCCCAAAGCAATGGCTATGCTGACGTTAACATAGGGATTGGGACCATCGTTATTGCCTTAGCTTCAATTATTATTGGTGAAGTAGCCTTTGGTGACCTCACTCTTAATCAGCGACTCGTTGCTGTGACTCTTGGTTCAATCATCTATCGCTTAATTCTATTAGCAGTATTACAACTCGGCTTCTCCGCTAACGACCTCAACTTAATTTCTTCGATTGTTCTTGCAATCTGCATGATGCTACCGCAATTGGAAAAGGTTGTTAATTTAAAAAAGCCAATCTTGAAGGGAGTGCAACCACATGAGTAAGCCCATTTTAGAATTAAAAAATGTCAAGACAGTTGTTAATAAGGGAACTGCAAACGAAACCACGATCCTCAAAGGGATTAATTTAAAAATTAACGAAGGTGACTTTATTACCATTGTCGGCACTAACGGGGCCGGTAAGTCAACCCTCTTCAATGTTATTGGTGGAAACCTCCATGCTGATAGCGGGCAAATTCTTCATAATGGCAAGGACATCACCCGCTCAACCGAAGAACAACGAACGTCCTTTCTTGCCCGCGTCTTTCAGGATCCCAAGCTTGGGACAGCTCCCCGGATGACCGTCGCTGAAAATATGCTGCTCGCAACAAAGCGTGGTGAAAAACGTCACCTGGTTTTGCGAAAACTAAAGCAAAACATGGAACGGTTTACCAAATTAGCTGCCACAATGAACAACGGGTTAGAAAACCGAATGACCACCGCAACCGGAGCACTTTCTGGCGGCCAACGGCAAGCACTTAGCTTTTTAATGGCTACTCTTAAGCGTCCTGATATTCTTTTATTGGATGAACATACCGCTGCTCTTGATCCACATACGAGTTTAAATCTTCTCCATGCCACTGATGAGCGGATCAATCAGGATCACCTGACGGCTTTGATGATTACTCATCACCTAGAAGATGCCTTAACATATGGTAATCGGTTAATTGTCCTAAAAGACGGCCAAATTAAAGCCGACTTTAAAGGTGAAGCAAAACAACAGCTCACCACTGACAAACTTTATACCTATTTTGAAGAATAGCCTTGTTAATATTCCAAAAATGATATATATTAATAATGAAATATATCGTTTTTGGAATATTGGAGGTTTAAATCATGAATTACTGGCTTCTTTTTGTTACCTTTATTGCTGTCAATCTAGACTTCTTCTTTATCTTGCTTTGTCTGGTCAATAAATACCCATTGCGAGACGTTATCATCGGTTACGTGATTGGTGTCGCACTCCTGGTCACTGCTAGCTTTGCTGCTGGTAAGGTTCTTACGCTTTTCCTTCCTGAATGGCTCCTCGGCTTCCTTGGAATCTTACCAATTTACATGGCACTCCATGATAACGATGAAGATTCCAACCACCAATCGACCACTCGATCACCAATTTTGATTGTTCTCATAACATACCTTGCAGTTTGCTCTGGTTGTAATCTCTCGATCTTTTTACCAATCCTAACAGGAATTCCCCTCGGTCACTTTGGCTTGGCATTGAGTTTCATTCTTATTCTCACCATTCTCGTTGTAATTTTGATTAAGGAAATTGGTAAATTACCACCAGTCGCCCAGTTCATGGATAAATATAGCGAACTGTTAATGAAAATTATCTACATTGGAGTCGGAATATATGTCTTCTTTGATAGCGGGCTGATCCGTCACTTGGCACAGTGGGTTGGTCTGGTATAATATTCATCAAAAAGCGATGGAGGCCTTCACCTGTGGAACAACCAGATGTCTTAATTAACGAAGCGGCAAAGATCTACAAAGTATTAAGCAATAGCACGAGAATCAAAATTCTCTACTATCTCCGTCATCAAACTGATGAGGTTGATGTAAAAACAATTGTTAATGATCTTGGCCTTGCCCAACCAGTGGTTTCTAAACAACTCGGAATCCTCCGGCGTTACCAACTGGTTTGTTCCCGTCGCTCTGGCACCCGTGTCTTCTACATCCTTGACGATCCTCACATTATGGAATTAACGGATGACATGATTGCCCACGTTAAACACGAAATTAAAGGCGAACCCCATCCAAAGAATTTATATTAGGGAGAGAGTGCGAACCTCGACGGACTAGCCACCTAGTACTAAGGAATCCCGGACGATGATTGTCTTGCAATCAAGGACGGGATAGTTAGACGGAGGTGGCCGGTCGCGGTGAGCAGTTCTTTGCTATATTGCAGTGGAAACGATTAGCTCGAGGAAGGTTAATCTGAGCACGTTTGAGAGAAAGTACGAGTCTCCTTGCACTACAATATCAATATCCTTTAAGATAATAAGAGGCTAAGAGCATTCTTGGTCTCTTTAATAATTTAAACAATTTTTAACGGGAGGATTATTTGTGAATAACCTATTTGAGCGTACTTCGATTAAAAAGGCCTATTTTACTCTTGCACTACCAGTAGTGTTAAGCATGGCTGTAACGCTTATTTATAATCTGGTTGATACCTTCTTTGTTTCTAAGACTGGTAACCCTGATCTAGTTGCTGGAGTATCTCAGGGAGCCCCAACTTTCACCTTGATGATTGCGATTGGTGATATTTTCGGTCTTGGTGGTAGTTCATTAATTTCACGGCTTTTCGGCGAGCATCAGGACCACCTTGCAAGAAACGTTTCCGGCTACGCTTTCTATTACTCAATCGCCTGTGGAATTGTTGTTACAATCATCCTATTAGTTTTTCAAAATCCAATTCTTCACCTGCTCGGTGCTTCAGCTAATACTTGGAAGTACGCCCGTGAATATTACCTGGTAATCGCCTGGGGAGCGGCATTTATCATCTTCGGGTTATCGCCAACCAATATTCTCCGAACAGAAGGCCTAGCGATCCAGTCAATGATTGCCTCGATGGCGGGGACGATCATTAACATCTTCCTTAATCCGATCTTTATTTTCACCTGTGGATTAGGAGCTGCCGGATCAGCCCTGGCAACGGTCACTTCAAGTGTAATTGCAGACATCATTATGGTTTACTATCTCAGAACGAAAAGTAAAAAGCTGACAACTTCAATTCATGAGACTAAAATCAGCTGGCATCATCAAATTCAGATCTATGCTATCGGAATTCCCGCATCGATTACCAATATTATGGTTTCCTTCGCAACAGCCATGACTAATCGCTACTTAATTTCATATGGAGCTAATAGCGTTGCTGCGATGGGGATTGCGATGAAAGCTAATTCAATCATTATTATGATCATGGTTGGCTTTGCTTTCGGTGCCCAACCATTAATTGGTTATGCTTATGGTGCCCGAAACGAAAAACGCTTTTACGAAATTATCCATTTTGATTTATTCGTTATTTCTACAATTAACATTGTCTTAACAATACTCCTTCTTATTTTTGCCCCTGAAGTAATTCGCATCTTTATGAATGATCCGGTAATCGTTAAAGAAGGTGCCTTGATGCTTCGCTGGTTATCTATAACAACTACTTTAGCTGGGATAATCCTAGTATTTACCACCGCTTTCCAGTCAATGGGAAAGGCTGCTCCAGCATTTTGGCTATCATTCAGTCGTCAAGGGTTAATCTTTGGCCTAGCTATCGTAATCCTGGCTCATTTCTTTGGCTATACGGGAATCTTAGCTGCTCAAGCATGTTCAGACGTACTAACTTTGATTTTGGGGCTAATCTTCTACAAAGTCTATGAACCACACTTTAATAGAAAGAGCACTGAATAATAAAGCTGTTGGAAAACCTAATTGATTCGTCATAAAAGAAAACTAAAAAAGGGATTGTGACATAAGTACTTTTACCAAGTTCAAATACGAACAGCGCGGTACGCAAATGGGTTCCAGTGTCCGGTATAACCGAACTCTGGAACCCTATTTGCGCTCGCGGGGGCGTGAAAACGAAGTCATAAATGACTTCTGTCACGCTCCCTTTTTAGATTTTCCTTGAAAAGTAATGATCCAACTTTACCTCAGGGTAGAAGCCCGTTACCTTTTCTTTAGCAACGCCATCCCGAAAAAGGATTAGGGTTGGGATGCTCATTACTTTGTACTTGGCAGCCATTTTTTTATTATCATCAACATTTAATTTCAAAAATTTAATTTTACCGGCATACTTTTTTTCAAGATTTTCCAATGCCGGAGCCATCATCTTGCAGGGCCCACACCACGGAGCCCAGAAGTCAACCACCACTACTGGAGCAGAGCTAGTTAACTCAGCAAAAGTCTGGTCAGTCACAACTGTTGCCATTGCTATTTTTCCTTTCGTTTTGGTTGACGGAGATAGTGAATGATCATCGTAGCGACAAAGACAATGAGGACAAACGCCCCAAAGTAGCCAGATGGTATTTCGATGTCGATTGCCGGAATGGTTAAGAAGAGCTTAATTGCAATAATGAAAATTAAGACATACGCCATTGGTTCCAGTTCTGGAATCTTGCGCATTAACTTCATAATAACTTCGGCAACACCACGCATACATGCAATCCCAATAATACCACCGATTAAGACGATTACTGGATTATTTGAAATTGCCAAAGATGCTAATACGGAGTCAATTGAGAAAATAATGTCCATCATTTCAATCTGGGCAACTACCGACCAAAATAATTTTCTTCCCGTCAATTTTCCGCCTAAACGATGAATTAACGGCTTTTTCTCTTTCTTTTGCTTATGAGAAAACTTGGCACTAAAGAATCGGTACACTAAGTACATTAGGTAAACAGAACCAAGAACTTTAATTTCCCAGAAATGAATCAAATAGGTCCCTAACCCAATAACCAGGAACCGGAAAATGTACGAACCCCAAATTCCGTAGAAGAGTGATTCTTCTTGTTCCTTTAGCGTTGGTAAAACTCGTGTTTGGGCCGCTAACACAATCGCGTTATCGACCGAAAGCAAACACTCAATTAATACTAAGGAAAGAATAATCAACCAATCCTGTCCCGAAGTAATTACCATTGCCCAATTATGACCATCAAAGAATGGACCATAAAGCTTTTCTAAAAGTGACAATCAATGTCCTCCTTTAAATTCTCTATTCTAAATGGTATTTTACCAGATCTTGACTAAAATAGTCAGGAAGAGGAGCGGTAATTGTAATTTTCTGATTACTAAACGGTACCACTAACTGTTGTTTGTACCCGTGTAAGTACATTTTAGCTAACGAGGAAGGATTATAAATCGGGTCTCCCACAATTGGATGACCACTATATTCAAGGTGAACTCTTAATTGATGCGTTCTTCCCGTTCCCAATTTCAAATCAACCAGCGAGTACTTTGAGTTACTCTTAACCGTTTGATAAAAAGTTTGTGCCCGCTGTGAACGCTCGCCATTAACCTTTCTTTTCCGAATATCACTCAGGTCATTTCCAATTGGCCAGTCCCACTCACCACTACCTTTGATTTGCCCTTCAACTAATGCTAGATACTCCCGATGAATTTTTCCTTGACTAATTAATCGGTCTAAGATTGGCACCACAACCGGATTTTTCGCCACAATTACTGCTCCGCTAGTTTGCAGATCAATTCGGTGAACCATATATGCTTGATGGTGTAAATATCCAGCAACATCGTTCATTAGTGTTCCAGTTTCTCCCGTTTCATTAGGGTGGCTCTTTTGACCCCGTGGTTTATTAGCAACTAGTAAGTCACGATTTTCATACAGGACAGCTAACTTGGGATTGCTTGTTGGAATGTACTGATTATTACCCGGATGACGGAACTCATCACCTCTAAATTGCAACATTACCTGATCTCCAGGGTGAACTTCCGTATTCATTGGATGGTACTTGCTATTCACCAACACTTGACGACGACTACGCAGATAGTGAACAAAACGGTTTGGAAGGAGCCATTGTCGCTGTAACAGTTCACGAATGGAAATCACTGGCTGATTAGCGGTTAACTGTTCCCGTATTTGCCATTGATAGTTAGTCATTACTTAACCTCCCGAACAGTTAATTGGTCAGGAACATGGTAGACTTTGGGCTTATCCCAACTGAGCATTTCTGGAGTTAGTTGCAATTTTGTAATATCGCCGCGGTGGTATGGTTGAAAGTAATAACTGCGACTCTCAGCGACTGTCACTGCGCGGTACACGGAATAGGTGCTCTGGTGACGAGTATTTTGCGGCACCGTTACACTATCTAAGAGATGCCACTCACTGATCACTCCATGCTTTTCATCTTGTGGGACATCTGATCGTTCCTTTAAGTAAGCAGCCCGAACGAACCTCGCACTTGGCGAATAATAACCTGGCGGATTGGTCTTTCCTGAAAGACGGCCAGTCGTTACGCGCGGTGTATTAAGTGGAACACGATGTTCGTTAAACTCAGGAGTAAACTCAACATACTTTTCCATTTGGTGAAGCTGCTTTTCAAAATCAGGACTGTTAGTTACTACGCCTAAGGGATTTTCAATTACTCTTAATGGGTTCTGGGTTGGCTCAATCACAACAATTCTTCCCGTTCGATTAGCAACCGCAAAATGAAGTTCTGGATTGCCATACTTGGTATCACTATTCTTTTCACTCATTAATTCAACTTCATCGAGGTGCTCCTCAATTTCAGCAACGGTCCGAAAGTTACCGAGAAGCCAAAAGATAAATTCATACGCTGCAAGCTGAACTTTCCCCTGATTACGCTCATCTACGTAGTGTGCCCCGTTAGCAAATGTCAGTTTCTGTGCCATTAGTCCATGCTCATTAACCCCATCTGATACATCGATCCGGGTTGCAGAAAGACTCCCTCCGCCAACCATTGCATATTTATTTGTATAAATCCGGTGATCGAATGCGGTAGCCCACTTAAATTGCCGAGGAACAAATAATGGCGAAACTGCCAAGATCGGCCAATCCATTGTTCGCGCCAACAAGTGAGTGTGATCCAATGTTACCTGGTAAATACTGGTACACATGATCGTTTACCTCCCATTTTTTATCTTAAGTTTATCTGATTTCCCGGGAAATAGTTATCATTTTGTTCTCAGACTGCTTTACTTTTCTCTGCTAAAATAGTTGAATAGGATTATAAGCGATTTACACAAGGGGGATGAACGGCAATGTTAAGTACGGAGAGAATCAACGCTCATAGCTGGTGGATCAGTGTGTTTGAACCACTCCCCCATGAGCGACAGGATCTTATCCAAAAGTATGAGGTTACTAAGGAGCTACTTGACTATGCCATCGACCCCTATGAAAAAGCTCGGGTTGAAGTCGATCCAGATGCTGGAGTTACTTTACTGATCTTTGATGTCTATGTTCCAACTCACGAAGTAACTGCCCCACAGACCGCACCGATCGGTATTATGTTAACGAATAACAATCTGATCACATTTACAAATGCCAAGACTAACTTTGTTAACGGAATTATCGCTAACCAACTCAAACGTTTACAGAATCGTGATACCGTCGTTGAAAAATTAAATCTGGTTCTTGCCGTCCTGTATCGCTTGTCAACCGATTACTTTGGTCCGTTACGCCGGGTTGACCAAAAGCGGCAACAAATCCAGCGCTCGCTTCAAGGACGTACCGGACGAAAAGCCATTACTGAATTTATGGAAATTGAAACTGGGTTGGTCTACATGCTTACCTCATTAAAGGGAAATGTTTCACTACTGGAAGAATTCGAACGCCGAATGAACCCGATCATGTCGACCCGGCAAAGGAATGACCTTGATGATGTCATTGTTGAAGCCCAGCAAGGATTGGAAATGGCACAGATGACTTCTGACGTTTCCGCTCGAGTTTCAAATGCTTACAGCAAGGTCCTGGATAGTGATCTAAACCAAACAATGAAGTTTTTAACAATCTATTCAATTCTCCTTTCCATCCCCACCATCGTCGCCGGCTTTTATGGTGAAAACGTTGCCCTACCACTAGCTAACAAGAGCTATTCCTGGATTATTACCATCGTAATTGCAATCCTCCTAATGGTCCTCTGCGCCGTCTTCCTGATTAGAAAAGATTGGTGGAAATAATAGAGCGTGAGCAGGCTAAGAAGGCCCGTAAGACAACAATTTCTCCCGACTGGATGCTGAAAGCATCTGGGAGGGAGTTTGTTGTCTATAGGGGCTTTCCTGCAAACGCGTTTTGACTCAGTTGAAGTAGAAGCTAGGAAGCGTGGACGAAGCACGTTATCACTATGGTTGTTATCTATAGGGTCTTCCCTGCGAACGCGTTTTGGCTCGGTGGCATTAGAAAAGCCTAAGTACATAAGCTTGAATGGCTGTGTACTTAGGCTTTGTTTTTTGTGTGGTTAGAGCTAGCGTTCTACTGCAACAAAGTAGAAATCTGCTCGCCAGGAACTTGCTAGAGCTAACAACCTCCCTCCCAGATGCTTTCAGCATCCAGTCGGGAGAAATTGTTAGCTTTCCGCAAGTTCCTGGCTCGCACTCTTTTAATAGTTATCCCCTCTCTCGAACTGGAACTTGGAGTTTAAGAGGGATTGGTGGATGAGGCTGTTGAGGAGATCTTTGGTAGCGTCCATGGCGTGGGTAGCGGTCTTTTCATTCCGCTTGGTAAGGAAGTCGGTAACGGCATCCCCCTGCTTTGTCTTGGCAATCGCGGTAATCATATCAATTCGCTTAACGGCATAGCTTTGTGAAGCATCACGGAAAGCATTTACCTCGTTAATAAATTCATGGTAACGGGGTTCAACGATTACCTCAAGCTGCTTTTGTAGCCAGTATGCACTGTCATCAACCTTGTTGCCAGCGTGATCGTATGATGCCGGTGTTGCATTAATGTTGGTAAAGAATGGAACATATGGACTGTATGCAAAGAAGCCGAAGTTAATCCATTGAATTGCGGCACATTCTGCTGGAACATTATTCCGAATTTGTAAAATGCATGAGCTTTGGTTCCGGTCTAAAGCAATTGAACGGAACTTCTTTTGATCCTTTTCATCACCAGAAGCATACGAACCGGTTGGATCATATGGCGTGCCATTGTAGTGTGATGACAAGAAGTATTCAACATCTTCAACAGCCAGCTTCTTCTCTGCCCGCTGAATGAACGGAATGTCCAAACTGGTTGGTTCTTGTTCAACTGATGGGGTAAATAGTTTTTGACCGTACCATGAACGTGGAGTGTTGTAGTATTGATCAGCTTCATCATTAGTTCCGAAAATTTTCCGGAAGTTGAAGTTGCCAGGATATGGATTTAGGTTATTATCTTGAACAAATTGTTGGATTGTTGGGGCAAACATAAAGTTGTCTGGATCTTCAAAGTTAACCTCTTCGATACACATAATGTTAGGACAAATTGCATAAGCATCATCCGGAATTCGTTGAGCAACCCACTGGTGACCACCAGCAGTTTCAAAGTACCAAACTTCATTGTTATCACTAAATGCAATTCCGTTACTTTCACCGGTCCCGTAAGTTTCGATTAAGTGACCAAGGCGTTGGACACCTTCACGGGCACTCTTGATAAACGGCAGAACAAGGTAAACCATTGAGTCTTCGTCGACACCCTTCTCAACAAGCGGGTCGTGACCTAGTACTCGCGGATTAGTCATTTCGGTTTCGGATGCACTCATCGCAACATTATATTCATTAATCCCTTGTTCATCCCACCGGCCGTTATTAATATCGCCATTTGTTGTGGCGGTAAAACGACAACCTTGACCATCCAAGTCAACTTCCAAGCCATTGTAGGTTGACTTAAAGTGTTCACCAGTATAGTCCTTAGCAGGGTATACCTGGAAAGTCTTTGGGTTAACACCATCGTAATAATCTTCATTCCGTGCAATCATGGTTGAACCATCAATTGACGCGTTTTTACCAACTAACATTGCAGTACAACTGCTCATTTTTTTGACGCTCATTTTGTCCCGTCCTTTCGGTTGCGTTTACTATTATAATAACACTTTTAACCTAATCGACTTGTTTGCTTTTTCAAGTCGTGGTAGGATAACAACACTATATGCCTATATAATACCGTAATATGGTCGGTGAGTCTCTACCCAAAGCCTTAAACTTTGGACTATAAGCAATAATACTAGTTTTGTAGGGACCGCGACAGTTGTTAGCAGTCTCTTTTTTATTGGAGGATTAATCGTGGACGAAACAGGTTCAGTAAATAACACTCACCAACGAAAAGTTTTATTTTCGCCTAAAGATCTGGTACTTGGTTTTCAACACTTATTAGCAATGTATTCGGGAGATGTCCTTGTCCCGTTGCTAATTGGTAGTTACTTGCACTTTTCAACCATCCAGATGACTTACTTGGTCTCAATCGACATTTTCATGTGTGGTATTGCAACGCTCCTTCAATTAAAGCGGACGCCGCTAACCGGGATTGGGCTTCCCGTTGTTCTAGGCTGTGCCGTTCAATCAGTAACCCCGCTGGAATCAATTGGGGGTAAGCTGGGAATCACTTATATGTACGGAGCAATCATTGCTGCCGGAATCTTTGTTTTTCTGATTGCTGGAGTCTTTTCTAGATTAAAGAAGCTTTTTCCACCAGTCGTTACCGGTTCGTTAATCACCATCATTGGTTTTACCCTGGTTCCGGTCGGTTTCCAGGATCTTGGTGGAGGAACACCAACTGCTCACTCATTTGGTGATCCCAGAAACCTCTTCATCGGTTTCGTCACGATTGCGGTAATCCTGCTTCTTAATGCCTGGGCAAAGGGTTTCTTAAAGTCAATCGCCATCCTGCTAGGGATCTTAATCGGGTCCTTTGTTGCTGGCGCAATGGGGATGGTTTCATTAAAGCCGGTTTCTGAAGCTGCCTGGCTTCACACCCCGCAACTATTTTTCTTTGGTGTCCCACACTTTAACGGGAGCGCCATGATTACAATGATCCTGGTCTCTTTGACAACGATGATCGAGTCTACGGGAGTCTTCTTTGCCCTGAGTGAAGTTACCGGACAAAAGCTTACAAGCGATGACATCAAGCGGGGTTACCGTGCTGAAGGAATTGCCGCAATTCTTGGTGGTCTCTTTAATACCTTCCCCTACTCAACCTTCTCCGAAAACGTTGGTGTTATTCGGATGTCTGGGGTTAAAACCCGTCGACCAGTGTACTACGCCGCCTTTATGCTGTTGCTTCTGGGATTGCTTCCCAAGGCCGGTGCACTTGCGACCGTTATTCCCGATCCGGTTCTTGGTGGTGCCATGATTGTTATGTTCGGGATCGTTGGGGTTCAAGGGATTCAAATTCTACATAAGGTTGACTTTACTGATAACGGAAATATCCTGGTTGCCTCAGTTTCTGTTGGTTTAGGGTTAGGTGTAACCATGTATCCACATATTTTTCAATTCCTACCAACCGAATTTCAGATTATGATGGGAAACGGTGTGGTTGTCGGTAGTGTTGCTGCTGTTGTTCTTAACCTGCTCTTCAACGGTTACGGGAAGGAAAAACTGGCCAAAGATTAATCTCATTAAATTTTAATAATAGTATTGACAATTTAATTTGGTCACGCTAGAATAATTTCAACAATTATCGTTTCAGTAGTTGCTTCGTTCGGTGTCAGAGAGCCGGTGGGGATGTGCGAACCGGTCAGGCGGAGTTAATGAATTATCGCGAGTTTAAGATTGCTCGGCCATACTCAGTGTCGTTACCACCTGATACGAGAGCGTATTAGATCAATACGTATGTGGGTGGTACCGCGGTTAATAAATCGTCCCGTTGATGAATCTTTTCATCAGCGGGATTTTTTATGCAAGCAGTTCATTAAGGAGGAGCAAAAAAATGAAAAATTGTGGTGGCATTATCCGTTATCAACTTCATTTCAAATAATAACCAATAAATAAATTTTATAAGGGAGATTTGAATTATGAAGTCAATTAAGTTTAGTGAAGCAGTTAGTATCCTACTAATTATGTTAGTTATTTTGGGAATAGCCGTTATTAAGTTTGGGCTCTCCCCACAGATTCCAGTCCTCTTCGTCATCGCCTTAATCATGCTTTGGGCAAAACTACGGGGAGCTTCCTGGGATGACCTTCATAAGGGAATCCAAGATGGGATCGGTACAGCAATTATTCCAATTTTTATCTTCATCCTAATTGGTGCTCTAATTGCCGTTTGGATTAAAGCTGGGATTATTCCATCAATTATGGTAATCGGCTTTAAGATTATCAGCGCACGGTGGTTCGTTTCTTCTACTTTCCTCGTCTGCTCACTAGTTGGGGTTTCAATTGGGAGTGGTTTTACCACCATTTCAACAATTGGGTTAGCACTTTTCGCTGTTGGTCACGCAATGGGAATTAACCCGGCTTTAGTTGCCGGTTCAATTATTTCTGGTGCGGTTTTTGGTGATAAGATGTCGCCACTATCTGATTCTACCAACCTGGCCTCCGCAATTGCCGGTAGTGACTTATTTGCCCACATTAAGAACATGATGTGGTCCACCATCCCATCTTTCATCGTTTCATTTATCCTCTTCTGGATTATTGGTCAAAGCGGTAGCGGGATGAACTCCAGTAAGATCGTTCACACTACTCAAGCATTGATGAACAACTTCAGTATTAGCTGGTGGGCCTTGCTACCAATCGCGTTACTCTTCACCTGTGCTTGGCGTCATGTCCCAGCCATCCCCACTCTGTTCATCAATATCATTGTGACCGTAATCATGATTTTCATTCAAGATCCGCACACCTCTCTGAAATCATTAACTAACTTGATTAGTGAAGGATTCGTTGCTCATACTAATGATGCTTCAGTTAATGCTCTTCTTTCTCGTGGTGGAATTACCAGTATGATGGGAACGGTCTCCTTGATTATTGTGACCCTTTCTCTTGGGGGGATCTTAATGCAATTTAACGTTATCCAATCTGCAATGGATCCCCTTGTTAAGCACCTTAAGACTCCAGGGAGCTTAATTCTGACTACAATTCTTTCTGGAATTGGGGTGAACCTCTTCGTTGGTGAACAATACCTTTCAGTAATTCTTCCAGGACGAGCTTTTAAGACTGCCTTTAAGGATATGAAGCTTTCTCCATTAGCCCTTAGTCGGGTCCTTGAAGATGGTGGTAGTGTTATTAACTACCTGATCCCATGGGGAGTTGCCGGGATGTTTGCCGCTTCCACTCTTGGCGTACCGGTTCTCCACTTCTTGCCATTTGCATTCTTCAGTCTTTTCTCACCAGTCTTCTCCGTTATTAGCGGATTTACTGGGATTGGCTTGAAGCGCGCTAAAAATTAAATACTAAATAATAGAAGAAAACTGCTAGTGTCTCATCGGACGTTAGCAGTTTTCTTCATTGATTTCCCAGGCAATTTTTTACCGTCAATAATCTCCCCTTAGCAACAAACTTGGAAAAGCGAGCCAATGTTTTGCTTAACCTGGCGGGCAGTATCTGAGTGGTTCATCGTGTAAAGGTGGATCCCGGACACGTCATTGGTCACTAAATCAACAATTTGATCAATTGCATAGGTGATTCCAGCTTGTTTCAATGCTTGGGGGTGGTTATGATATTTTGCCAGAATATCCTTAAACTTCTCCGGAACTGTCACCGCACTAGTTTGCAAAATTCGGTTAGCTTGTCGTTCATTAACGACTGGCATAATCCCCGCAATAATTGGTACATCAATCCCGCCAATGGCACACAGTTCACGGAACCGATAATAACTGTGATTATCCAAGAAAAGCTGGGTAATTATTTGGTCACATCCCGCTTCAACCTTTAGTTTTAAATGTTGAATTTCATCTACCATACTCAGTGACTCGGGATGCTTCTCCGGGTAGCAAGCTCCGGTAATTTGGAAGTCAGGATAGTTTTGTTTGATATAAGCAATCAAATCACTAGCATGAGCAAAGTCAGTTTTCTTTTCCAAATTTGGTCGTTCATCGCCTCGCAACACCAGTACCCGATCGACATGGCATACTCGCAATTGTTCCAAGATCCGATCAACGTCTTCCCGGCTGAGATACCAAGCAGGAAGATGGGCCATTGCTGGTACCTGACAATCGTTCTCAACGTAATCAGCTACCCTAACTGTTTCATGAGCAAGCTGTTTTGTATTGCTGTTACAAGTGACACTGATGAAATCCGGGGAAAGATCACGCAAAGATGTTAGTACCTGGTTAAGATGATTGATCCCCACCATCGAATTAGGCGGAAAAACTTCGTATGATAAAGTTGTCATTTAATCACCCTCTCCTAACTGACGACGAACTTCACGAGTTGCTTCAATTACATTGGCTAAACTAGCCCTTGTTTCCTCAACACCACGGGTTTTTAGACCACAGTCTGGATTAATCCAGACCTTTGGAGCAGCAATCTTAGCAAGGATCCGGTTGATTGTTGCCTTCACCTCGTCAACGGATGGAATTCGTGGTGAGTGAATATCATAAACTCCAGGCCCCACTTCCGTTTCAAAATGTTGTTTCTTCAGTGTATCCAAGATTTCCAAATTAGAACGTGAAGCTTCAAAGGAAATAACGTCGGCATCCATCGCATCAATTGCCGGAACAATATCGGAAAACTCGCTGTAACACATATGGGTATGGATCTGGGTTTCTGGTTTGACCTTGCTATGGACTAAGCGGAAAGCTGGAATGGCCCAGTTCAAGTATTCAGAATACCAATCAGATTTCCTCAGCGGCAGTTTTTCTCTCAAGGCCGCTTCATCAATCTGAATGATCTTAATCCCGTTAGCTTCTAGGTCAAGGACTTCCTTTTGGATAGCCAAAGCTAACTGAAGAGTTGATTCCTTTAAGCTAATATCTTCACGGGGGAATGACCAGTTCAGGATGGTTACCGGTCCTGTCAGCATACCCTTAACCAGCTTTTTGGTTTGGCTTTGAGCGTACTTGGACCACTTAATGGTAATTGGCTGTTGTCGTTTAACATCACCCCAAATAATTGGCGGCTTAACACAGCGGGTTCCGTATGATTGAACCCATGCATTCTTGGAGAAGATATATCCCGAAAGGTGCTGGCCGAAGTATTCAACCATATCATTCCGTTCAAATTCCCCATGTACCAAAACATCTAGTCCGATCTTTTCTTGCCACTTTAACCAATCGTCAATCTTTCCCTTAATAAAGTCGTCGTATTGTTTTTGATCAATTTCATGGCGACGGAACTGACGACGAGTCTGCCGAACTTCCTTAGTTTGTGGGAAGGAGCCGATCGTTGTGGTTGGTAAAAGTGGTAGGTGAAATTCTGCTTTCTGGATCTTTTCTCGTACCTGACGAGCTGGTTGACGAACAAAGTCTTCATCCTTCAGGTTTGCAATTTGCTCATGTAATTCAGCATCCTCCTGAACTCGCTGCTTCGCAAACAATTCCTGATTAGCTCGAAGCTTTTCTTTAGCAGAACCTTCGTAGATTGCTGCAAGCTCTTTAAGCTCAGCTAACTTTTCTACAGCAAATGCAAAGTGCTCTTTAACAGCTGGCTCAAAGTTTTCATTTTCAACTGTAATTGGCACATGGAGTAACGAACAAGAGGTGCTAACTATAAGATTTTTCACTCCAGCTTTCTTGAGTTGCGTCAAACTCTTATCATAATGGTTCCGCCAAATATTTTTTCCGTTAACAATTCCGGCAAAAAGAATCTTGTCTTCCGGAAAATGATGACGAACTAATTGAAGCGTCTGTTTTCCCTCAACAAAGTCAAGGCCAAGACCATCAAACGGTAATTCGATCAGGTCGTCATAAATATCCCGAACGTCACCAAAGTAAGTCTGCAGGAGAACCTTTAATTTTCCTTTAGCGTTTAATAGTGGCTGGTAAAGTTCATTAAATAGTTGGCGATCTTCAGTAGTTAAATCCTTAACGAGAGCCGGTTCATCAAGTTGAATCCATTGCGCCCCGCTGTCTGCAAGTCGATCAAAAACTGCTTTATAGGCAGTTACAGCGTCATTAATAAAGTCATGAGCAGTCACATTTTGATATTCACTTAGCTTCAGTAATGTAAAGGGACCAATCAATACAGGGCGGGTAATGATCCCTAATTCTTTTGCTTCTTCAAACTCCGCAAAAATTTTATTTCCAGTTAGCTTAAATTGGGTGTCCTGATTAAGCTGCGGAACGAGGTAGTGGTAATTAGTGTTAAACCACTTCTTCATTGGCCAAGCTAAAACATTTCCCTCTTTGCCCTGGTAGCCTCGTGCTAAGGCAAAATACTTATCTAGTTCCGAAAGCGGCAAATCCTGAACTTTTTGGGGAACTAAATTAAAGAGGAAAGCAGCGTCCAAAGTTTGGTCGTAATATGAAAAGTCATTGCTCGGGATTGCATCAATTCCCGCCTGCTGAAGAAGTTCCCAGTTATTTTTCCTTAGTTTCTTTGCCGTTGTCCGTAGCTCTTCTTGACTAATTTTATTCTTAAAGTATTTTTCAGTAGCAAATTTCAATTCCCGCTTCTCACCTATCCGGGGGAAGCCAATAATCGTAGTTGTTGTCATCGTTCGTTCATCTCTTTCGCCTTTTTATTTGTCTAATAATCTACCATGGATTCTCGCTATTGAATAACTGTTAAATATTTGAACTGGATATAGGCAAAGACTATAATGCAAATAAAAAGGGATCAGACCAATGAGAATTAAACAATTAGAATACTTAGAAGCCGTGATTGAAACTGGCTCAATTAACGAAGCGGCTAAACGACTTTACCTTACCCAACCAAGTCTCTCAAGCGCGATCAAGGATTTAGAAAAAGAAATGGGAATCACGATCTTTCAAAGAAGTAACTCGGGAGTACGTTTAACTGCTGACGGGCGCGAATTCATGAATTATGCCAAACAAATTCTGGACCAAGTTCGTCTACTTGATGACCGCTTCAAACATCAGCAAGCGCTTCACCAGTCCTTCGCTGTTTCCGCACAACACTATGCTTTCGTTGTTAATGCCTTTGTAGAATTAATCAAGGAAATCAATTCACCAACTTATAAGTTCACTCTCCGTGAGACGGAAACCGAAAATATTTTTAATGATCTACGAACTTTTAAGAGTGAGTTAGGTATACTCTATATCAATAATTTTAACCGGCGAATTATCAATAAATTGTTAACGGAAAACGGCCTCAAATTCACGCCACTCTTTGTTGCTAAGCCACACGTCTTTTTAAGCCGTTATAATCCACTTGCAAAACGACACTCAATCAGCCTTGATGATCTGACCGAGCTTCCCTACCTCTCTTTTGAGCAAGGTGAAAATAATTCCTTTTACTTTTCCGAGGAGATTCAGTCAACTTTGAGTCATAAAAAGGAGATTAAGGTTAGTGACCGGGCAACCATTTTCAACTTAATGGTCGGGTTAAATGGCTACACCATCAGTTCAGGAATCATTAGCAGCAAGCTTAATGATGACAAGATTGTCGCTATTCCCTTGGAGCTTGACGATCCCATAACAATCGGGATTGCTCAACATCAGCATACTGTGCCAAGCCAGTTAAGTCTGAAATTTATTCAGTTGCTTAAAAATCATATTCGTGATTACGGGTTTAAGATTATTGGGGAGAATGACGACAAGGCGTGAATCGTTTAATTACGGTCCACGCCTCTTTTATGCTTAAATGATGTTTCTCGGCGGTAGCGCCAAAACGCGTTCAGCCTAAGCTCCCTCAAGATAACGACCTCTCTCCGCAGTAGCTGACTGAACTTTATATTCATAAAGTTCTAGTCATCTTTGCTGGCTCGCACTCTAACCCATTTTATAATAGAATAAAGGTGAGCGCTTCCTTTATAAGGAGGAATTTTCTATGCCTAAAGCTAAGACACTTCAGCTAAAATGGTTAGCTTTAGCAAGTTTATTAAATAGTACAGGTGCAGCATTTCTTTGGCCGTTAACAACAGTCTTTATCAATAAGCACCTCGGAGAATCATTAACCGTTGCCGGAATTGTTCTTTTCATCATGTCCATCACTATGATAGTGGGAAACTATATCGGTGGTTATTTATTTGATCGTTGGAATGCGTATTTTACCAGCGTTTGGGGCGCTATTATCGCTACTGTTGCAATTATTTTAATGATTTTTTGTCATAATTGGCCTGCTTTCCCAATTTTAATCTGTTTTGTTAGTTTTGGAGACGGGATCTGTGCCTCCGTTATTAATTCATATGGCAACTTTATTCCAAGCAAAGATGCCCGCTTTGTTTACAACATGGTATGCCTTGCATTTAACGTTGGGGTTGTTTTAGGAACATTACTGGTAGGAATCCTATACCCAATTAGTATTGGATTGACATTTATTGTTGCTTCATGTTTTTACATTATCTTCCTATTAACTGTCCTCTTTTGCTTTAATGTCCCTCTTCATAGACAAATAAAGAAAAAGCAGAATACAAATTCTCAGGAAAATAGTAGTCACCGATCCCTTAGAGAAGTTATTATCTATGCAATTTTCATTCATCTAATCATGATCTACTTAGCGTATGCACTTTGGGAAAGCATCATGTCCGTTCATATAACCAATCTGGGGATTCCATTTGTAGCATATAGTCTGCTTTGGACTTTGAATGGAGCAATTATTATTGTAGGTCAACCAATCATTAGTTATTTTGCTCCCTACATTAAATTACATATCCAAATTTATATTGGTTTACTTCTTTTCACTTTTTCTTTCCTTTTTCTACCGTTTATTCATACATTACTGGGCTTTACCCTTGATTTTATCGTTTTAACTATTGGCGATATGCTTAGTATCCCAGGAATTCCAGCATGGATCTCTGAGATAACGCCGATTAGTAAATCTGGCAAATATCAAAGTCTCATTAGCAGTACCGTTTCTATCGGTCGGGCAATTGGTCCTCTTCTTGGTGGAATCATCATTGAGGCCTATTCATATAACGTCCTATTTATTACTGCCTTCCTATTAATGTTAGTCACTTTTATACCGATTGTGATTACTAATCATCTCTACCTCAAATTTAAATAACCCTATTAATATATAAGAAGAGCAATGACCAAGTGTCCGTCTTGATCATTGCTCTTCTTATTGTCCATTTATTTCATTGCTATTGTGCAATAATTTGATATTACTTCAAATACTTTTCTGGATCACTCAAAAGTTCATCAATAGATACTTTCCGTGCTTTCTCACTGCTGTCCGCTTCAGTGAGATTTAACTCGATCTCCTTTGACGAAACTTCATTGTCACCAATAACAGCAAAGTACTTACTGTTTCGCCGGCTTGCTTCCTTAATTTGAGTACCAACTTTCAGGCCTTGATAATCCTTATCGACTTTGATTCCCATATTACGAAGCGGTTCCATTAATTCAAAGGCAAATTCATCTGCCTCCTCGCCAACAGTGGCAAAGAATAAATCCAGTCCGGGCTGTGGAACAAAACTCTTATTTTCTTGTCTCAACAGAAGAAGTAATCGTTCAACTCCAATACCATAACCAATACCGCCCTCGTCAGGACCACCAATTTGCGAAATCAATCCATTGTAGCGACCACCACCACAAATTGTCGTGTAACCACCACCAAATACTGGCGAGTTAGACATAATTTCAAAAATAGTGTGAGTATAATAATCCAATCCCCGAACCATTTCATTATCAACTACATAGTCAACATTAAATTTATCAAGGATCCTCTTTACTGAATCAAAGTACTTGGCAGAGTAATCACTCAATGAATCCAGGATTGAAGGGGCATTCGCAACAATCTTTTTATCGGTCTCATCCTTACTATCAAGGACACGTAATGGGTTCTTATATAAACGTTCCTTAGAATCATCACTAAGTTCATCATAATGTGGCTTTAAGTAGTCAATCAAAGCTTGGCGGTAGTTATCACGGGTTTCTTTATCGCCAAGTGTATTGATGGCAACCCGTAACCCTGAAATTCCAAGCCGCTTAAAGAACATTAATGCTTCAAGAATAACTTCCGCATCAATTTGTGGTGACTCGCTATTTAAGGCTTCACAACCAATTTGGGTAAATTGACGTTGGCGTCCTGACTCTGGTCGTTCATAACGGAACATTGGCCCCATGTAATAAACCTTGTATGGCTTAGCATATTCAGGGCCAAATAACTTGTTCTGTACATAAGCCCGAACAACTCCAGCAGTTCCTTCTGGTCGTAAAGCAATGTGACGATCACCCTTATCGTGAAAGTCATACATTTGCTTTTCAACAATATCAGAGGTGTCACCGACATTCCGCGCAAAGACGTTATAGTCTTCAAACATCGGTGTTCGAATTTCTGAATAACCAAATTCCGCGAATGTATTCCGTGCAATATTTTCAACTTTTTGCCATAGTTCACTTTCACCAGGCAAAATATCAACAGTACCACGTGGCCGTTGATAATTAACTTTAGCTTTTGCCATATTATAGAACCCACCTTTTCAAACAAAAAGGCTCCTCAGTAAGTCTACCGACTTATGAAGAGCCTTTATATACTACCTTAATTCACACTTACCATCAAGGTAAAGTGTTCCACCGGGTAAATGGTATAACCACCCGCCGGGGTAATAACGCTCCCCATCACGAAATATTTTTAGTATTCACATAAGCAAAATGTGAATTAAAGATGTTTCTCAAATCAATAAAAAGAATTAGTCGACTAATCTTTTTGAAGAACAAGCATTAAATTAATACTGCTCTTGAATTAAATGATAAACGATCATATGAATTTGTCAATATGCATTTATCACGTTTTACTTCCCAGCTTTTGGGTAAACTGGGTTAGCATCATCATATTCGTAATGACTAATATGTCCATCTTGCATCCAGCGTCGTAACCGATCAATTTCTTCAGCATGATCAGGATCAAGTAATTGAGGGAACTCACCGCGGATCGTATTATCATATCCTGCATGGTTAATTTCTCGTGGCTTAATATCCTGAATAAAATCAAATGCTCGACCACTAGTAATATCGTCTAATTGAAGGCAACTGGAATCAAGAAAATTAATCACTACTTTCCCGTGTGGAGTTCCTTTAATAAATTCCACACTCTTAACTTCATCCTTTTTAAATGAAGTAATCTTACCATTAACATACCGATAAAAATTATGGATTGATGTCATCAATATTTCTTTACTGCCATGATTATCATTCACAATTACTTGTGACATCCGATCGTTTGTCTTTTCTATCGTTTGTTTAAATTCACTGGTAATGAGTGAAGCAGGAACTACTTTCTCAATCCGCTGAACACTTACGTTATAATTATCTGTCATAAATCAACACAACCTAACCGATAAAAGGAAGAGGGATATAATTGAATACCCTCTTCCCATCAAAAAGACTAGAAGACATTCTGGAAGGGAATTTAAAAACTGCTGTTAATAGATAGCTGACTAAAAAGACTTATACTGTTTACTATTAGTATTTAACAGCGCCATTAGCAGTTAATGACTTGTAACCCATCTTGTCGAGCCATTCTGGCATGGTTAAGTCTTCCATGATTTCCATATCCTTATCTGGTGTCAAGATAGAACCACCAGGAATGGAATCAACTGGCATTGAAACATAAGGAGCAACCGTAATTGCGTTACCGATTTGTCCTGGTTCCATCATTGTGTGAGCAAAGCCGATCCATGAACTCTTGAATGAAGTATTAGCATCTTGACCACACTCTGCAATTGACTTAGCGATTGCCTTCCGACGACCCTTAAGGTATTCAATTAGTTCGTCTTCGTTAGGAGTTTCCCAAACACCAGCATCTTCAATAAACATACTGGAGTCCTTTGAAGGATCCTTAGCAAAGGAAAGAGCAATTGCTGACCATACACCATATCCTTGACCAGGCTTCATGTCTGAATCATTCATTGGCCGTTCTGCAGTAACACCCTTGTTAGCACAAACAATGAATGAACCTGGAGCTGGGTAGTGACGACGATCATCGTTTACACCAAAGTATTCAACTAAAGCATCTTGTAATGGCTTAGCATCGTAAATTGGTAATTCACTGCCATCCCATTGCTTTTCAGTAAAGAGTGGTTCAGCTTTATCAACTTCAGGGTTTCTCAACAGGTCATAACCAATACAGTGACCCTGAGGACCAGTAAATGATGAAGCAGTAGTCATGTTAATTTGACCAATGTAAGCATTCTTAGTTTCGGCACGGTCGTATGAAACAATACCATCTAAGACATCATCATCAGTCTTGTCACGGACACCAGCATCAACTTTCAAACCAGTTACATAACCGTTACCAAGATTTCCTGGTTCCATGTAACCACGACTCCATTGCTTGTATGGACTAATCGCAATACGGTCAACGCCAAGCTTATTAAGTTTCGTATCTAATTCGGACATAATTAGACCTCCATTAATTAAAACAAAAGTTACAACAATAGCAACGAACGAAAGCGCTTCCTATTCCTTACAAGCCTCAGTATATATATATATATATATATGTCAATAGGAAACGGGAAATTTGTTGAAAAAATTGCAGTTTTTAAAATAATTAACCTCAAAATTTAAAAGAAAAAAGACGCCAAAATTTTAATTTTGACGCCTTTTACAGCCATATTATTGTTTTCTATTTTTTAATTAAGCACACAAATTTAATCTTTAAAAGTTAGTGAACCAGATCGTAGACCCCATAAATAGCTACTACTAAAATAACTATTGCAAAAATCAATTCACCCTTAGTAAAGATTTTCTTACCATGTTGGTGACGAGCCCACATATACAGTGGAATACCAACAGCGTAGAAAATAAATGAAATCAAAGTATATTTAATATTTGCAGAATATGCCATAAAAATAATGTACAGGAATGCTAGGATCCCAATTGCCATCCCTGCACCACGATGGTGTTTTGTATTTGTAGGAAAGTCACCGTTTTCCTTACGACTAATCTTAATCAAGTACATTGAAGATAACAAGTAAGGTGGAACGGTCATAACCCCAACAATTGTCAACAGCATTTGATATGCACTTTCATCAAAGTGTGCAATTAAAATAATAATTTCAATTAATACAGTCGCAATGATAATTGAAAATACTGGTTCTCCCTTCTTCGAAACCTTAGCGAAAGCCCGTGGGAAAGAACCATCTTCTGCTGCTGCATGTTGTGGCAATTCAGCCAACATTTGAATCCAGGAAATCCAACTTGAGAAGACAGCAACTAACAATGCAATTGCAATCACGTCACGACCAATATTATTATGCCAGATATTAGTCAAAATGTAGGCAGTTGAAGGAGAGGTCATCTTTGCTAATTGACCATATGAATAGGCACCTAACGATAGCATCCCGACAAGTGCATACATCACTAAACAAATAACGAAACCAATAACGGTCGCAGGAGCAACCTGCTTAACATTCTTGGCCTTACCAGACATAACGACGGCCCCTTCAATTCCTCCAAAGAGCCACAGGGTTACCATCATTGTGTTCATTAACTGATGCATCACACTACCCATTGGTTTATCACTAACGGATGGAACACTGTGAGTAGCGTTCATATTAGTGGTAAATGTATGGATATTAAAGTGAAATAGCACAGAAACAAGGAAAACGATAACAACTGCTAACATAATTGCAGTAGCAATCTTTTGAACACCACTTGATACCTCAACCCCACGGAGAACCAGAGCGGTTATTGCCCAGGTAATAATTGAAGCACCAATAACTGATGGCCAGTTATTACCACCTGTAAAGGTTCCCGGGAAGAAGTAGTCTAAGGTACTCATAACCAAGACAGCATATGCAGCATTAGCAGCACACTCACAAACAAAGTATGCCCATGCACTAAAGAATCCGGTAAAAGAGCCGAAACCAACTTGAGCATATTTATAAAGACCGGCAGTTAAATCTGGTTTAACATCACTTAAAATAACAAACATTTCAGCAATGAACCAAATACCAATACCAGTAATAATCCAGGAGAGGAACTGAGCAGTAACCCCAGCTTCCATCGACATATTCTTTGGTAAGTCAAAAACTCCTGAACCGACCATTGCACTAACACAAAGTGCAATCAAACCAACAAGCCCCATCTTTTCAGCTTGTTTATTCCCATCGGCCATTTTGTACACATCCCTCACATCGTATTTGTAAGGAATAGGAATATGCACAATGTTCAAATTCAATATATCACTTGTATATTGATTGTTCAATAAAATATTAACCGCTATCATAAGTTAATAATAGTCTTAACAACCACGATCCTGCTCAAACATAATTATTCATTTTTCAAAAAGTATGCTACACTTGTTACTGTTATTTCATGGCGGTATTGGTGAAGTTTGGTTAACACACCGGTTTGTGGGTCCGGCACGCGTGGGTTCGAATCCCACATACCGCCCTTTAATAAAAAATGCTATTCAGGAAATTCCTGGATAGCATTTTTTGTATTATAAAGTTTTCGACAACAGAGTAGAAACGTGTTCGCCCTAACCTTCCTCGAGCTAACGACCTCCGACTCCGACGTCAAGACGCCGTTCGTCGCAGAAATCGTTAGCCACCGGAAGGTCTTAACGGGCTCACACTCTATCCTATCAACACTTCCATTACCAGAATTCCGCCACCGAAAATGAGGACAAAGGCAACGACTGGCCAGACGAAGCGAACCCAGTGAGAGTACTTCATGTCAAGCATTTGCAGAGTTGCCATAACTAATCCGGTTGGTGCGAGGAAGAGCATTGCGTATTGACCGAACTGGTAGGCGGTAACGACGATGTACCGTGGAATATGAACAGTATCGGCCAACGGTGCCATGATTGGCATGGCAAGAACTGCCAAACCAGAGGAAGATGGCACAATAAAACCAAGGACGAAGAAGATCAGCATCATCATGATGATGAAAACAGATCCTGACATATGACGAACTAATTCTGAAGATTGGTAAAGGATCGTATCAGAAATATAACCATCATTCAAGATGTTGTTAATTCCCCGTGCTAATCCAATAATCAATGATACCCCAACTAAGCTGGCGGCACCGTTAGAGAATGCTTCGGTTGTTTGGTATTCACCAAGCCCATCCTTATGACCAAAGCATGTTAAGAACATGATAATTACCGCAATCAATAAGAATGATGATGCCATTTCTGGGAAGGCCCAGCCCTTAGCCATCACACCCCAAATCATAATGATAAATGAAGCGGCAAAGAGAATTAAAATAATCCGTTTCTTAATTGTAAATGTAAGATCCTTTTCTTCTGAAGAATCCATTGACCACATTTCATCAAACTTCTCCTTATCCTCATAAGTGTATGAGAATGATGGATCTTTTTGAACCTTCCGGGCATACCAATGGAGGTAGAAGAGCAGGCAAATAACAGCCACGGTAAAACCAACAATTCGCCCAGTCATCCCCTGGGTAAATTGAGTTCCGGCGGCATTAGAAGCAATAACAACCTGGAATGGGTTAATAATTGAGAAAGTTGTCCCGATTGACGAAGCCAGGAAGATGGCCCCAACAACGACAATTGAGTCATAGCCCATTGCAATAAATACCGGTGCTAAAATTGGGTAAAAAGCCACCGCTTCTTCCTCAATTCCACAAAGCGTTCCCCCAAATGCCAACAGAACGGCAACCATAAAGATAAGAATAAATTCTTTACCCTTTGACTTCTTCGTCAATGCTTCAAGCCCTGACTCAAAAGCCCCACTTGCCTTAACAACCCCAATAAGGCCACCAAGGACAAAGATAAAGATCATAATATCAACGGCCTGCATCGTCCCGTTAACCATGCTGGTAAAAATTGAATACAGACTCATTGGGTGTTGCTTAAGCCGCTTGTAGGTTCCCGGAACTGAAACCGGCTTACTAATTGCCCCAGATTTGAACTGATCGACATCAATTTTTACGTTGAGCTTCTTCAGTGTCGCCTGTGTTGCCGGATAAACCGTCTTCTTTCCACTTGGCGCTACAACTTGAAGATGATCATTGCTATACGAAAGTTTAGAATAACTCCCCGCTGGTACAAACCATGTTAAAAATACTGAAATGACCGTCAGAAAGAACAGAATTGTGAAGGCGCCAGGCATCTTCAGTTTCCATTTTTTCTTTGGCTGATTAGCAGTTGCATCCATAACCCTAAACTCCTCACTATAATAAAATAATTGCATTTACCACTACTACTCCCGTCCGTTATTCGGATAGTTGTATAATAGTAGTTAATATGATTAACAGTTATTAACTGATTAATCAGTTACAATCAAAATTTTAGTAAGCGCTTTCCATGATCATCAAAAATAATCACAATTAATCATGAATAAAATTAAGGAATTCACATGTTAAAAAATCTCAACTTTTTACGTTACCGGAAATACCAACGAATTATCATCGCTGCCATTTGTGTTGCTCTCGCGTCTCAAATCGGTACCAGCGCTTTTACCACGGGGAATACAATTGCTCTTTCTGCGTTTCTTTTACCAGTCTTTCTCTACTTCAACCAGGACTTAAACCCGCTTCAATTAGGTCTGGCAATTGCCATTGCCTCCCCGGTTTTTCGGGGCTTTATTTTACTGGTCAGTAATGGCGCAACGGCATCGAATGCCCTCACCTATACTATCGCAGACATTATCTTTTTTACCTGCTACGTATTCCTTTATTATTTAATTTATTGGCTCCGTAGTTTTCAAAATAATGTTGCCTTTTACTTTACGATTATTATCTGTGACTATTTTGCTAATATGACCGAGATTGCCTTTTTAAATCACTTCAGCGCGTTCTCCTTTAATACTCTTCAAGGACTATTTATTCTTGCCTTTGCTCGCTCGACATTAGCTTTCCTTATTGCTTTTCCCATTCGTTACTTTCAATTTTTAACGGTGAATAGCGAAAGCCACGAACGACAATATTATCACTTCATTTTGGTCGCATCAGCGGTTAAGAGTGAGGTTTACTTCATGAAAAAAACGATTAACGAGATTGAGCAGGTAACCAAAAACGCCTACCAACTTAACCAACACTTAAAAGAGAAGGGTCTTCCTGAGGAGCAGGCAATGGCATATAAAATCGCTCAAAATGTTCATGAAATCAAGCATTCCTACCAAAATCTCATTAAGGGACTGGGCGATTATTTTGATGATCAGAGTAACGCGCCAATGACAATGATGGACATTTTAAAAATCGTTGTTGACTATTCACAAATGATTATCCGTGAGAAACAAGCTCATATTAACCTCGTTGTTCAAAATCACGTTGACATTACGATCCCGCGTCATTTCTACTTAGTTACCATCCTGTCAAACCTCATCATCAACGGGATTGATGCGATCGGGACTAAGCGAAACGGGGAACTGCTAATTAAAGTAACTGCTGATAGTCGTCACGTTTTCTTTTCTGTCACCGATAACGGAAGTGGAATCCCGAAAAATCTTCTCCCACTGATCTTCAAATCAGGTTTTTCGACTAAGTTTGATCAATTTGGGGATATCTATCGGGGAATCGGCCTTTCAAACGTCAAGACAATTGCAGAAGAACAATTTGCGGGAAAGATCACTGTTGATTCGACTCCAAATGTCGGGACAACATTTTTCGTAACATTAGATCGGCAAAAGTTAATTAGTTAGGGGGAGCAAAAATGAAATTTTATATTGTAGATGACGACCAATCAATCCTCTATGTTCTGCAGAATATTATTGAGCAAAATTTTAACGATGAAGTTGTCGGGATGACTAGTTCTTCAACTGGCGCATTGCAAGAATTGATGGTTAAGGACGTCGATATTGTCCTTGTCGATCTTTTAATGCCTGAATTATCAGGCGTTGACCTTGTCCGAAAAGTCAAAGATGTGAAACCAAATATTCGCTTTGTCATGATCTCCAAAGTTCAGAACAGCGAAATGCGTGCTGAAGCCTATAAGGCCGGAATTGAATTTTTCATTAACAAACCAATTAATTTAATCGAGGTTCAAGCAGTTCTCAAAAACGTTAAGCAAAGTCTTCAAATGGCGTCTCAGCTATCTTCGATTTCAAAGATGGTTAATAACTTCACTCCCCGATCGCAACCAAAATCAGTTAAAGCTCATCACCAAGCAACTGCTACCCTTAGCTATCTCGGGATGACCTCAGAAAAGGGAACTAGCGATATTCTTAAGATCGCTTCGTTAATGGAAGCGCAGAACGAGAATTACCGGAACCTTGACTTAGAACAATTGATGGACCTTTCTGAGCATGAACGGCGAATAATCGAGCAACGAATTCGCCGGGCAATTAAGGTTGGCTTGGCAAACATCGCCAATAGGTTGATCGATAATCCTTATGATGAGCAATTATCTGATATTTCCAATCTCCTTTTTGGCTACGAAAGTGTCCATAGTGAAATGCTATATCAGCAAGGTAAACGCCCCTCTGGTGGTCGAATTTCTATTCAAAAGTTCTTGGATGGACTCGTTAGTAAAGAATAAAAAGATCTGGAAAACAATTTCCAGATCTTTTTTATTACAGTAGTTTCCAAATTTACTGAGTCTAATCGCGAGAATCAAGCTTCTTTCTACTAGTCCCACTAATGTAAGTAACTTGATAACCGTTTAAGCCCTTCTTTTAAGGTATCTTCTGGAGCGCAATAACCTAAACGAACGTGCTTAGGTGTATCAAAGGCATCTCCCGGAACAAGTAAGACCCCTTCATCCTTTAGCAGGTTTTCGCAGAAGGTATGAATATCAATTGGAACATCTAACTTTGGGAATGAAGTTGAAACCGCTTGGGGCATTACTACTGAAGCGCGATCCTCATTTTCAATCCATTCTTGATAAATCTTTAAATTACCGAGAACCAGCTTTCGATTACGTGCCAACACCTGGTCACGGTGACGAAGAACGTAGGTGGCAAGCAAGTCATTAAAGACCCCGCCACAAATCATTGTATAGTCACGGAATTTCCGAAAGACATCCGCAAGTTCACTATTAGTTGCGGTCCAGCCAATCCGGATTCCTGGTACTGAATAGGTCTTCGAAAGCGAATTAGTCGCAATTCCTTTGTCATAAAGATCAATAATTGATGTAAACTTTGTTGGATCATCTAATGGCAAATAAACTTCATCTACCAAAACATACGCGCCAACCGACTTAGCAATTTCGACAATCTGCTCTAAGAATTGCTTGTCTAAAATTGTCCCGGTTGGATTATTAGCATTGTTTAAGCAAATCATCTTCGTATCAGGACGAATCAACTTTTTCAGCTCATCAATATCAGGGTACCAGTTAGCTTCTTCATGAATATGCCAAAAGTCAACTTCTGCTCCAAGTGACTTAGGGATATCGTATAACTGCTGGTATGAAGGGTATTCTGCAATAACATGATCGCTGGGTTGAATCAGACTATATAGAGCTAAGATGTTGGCACCGGTTGCCCCATTAGTCTGTAGCACATTTTCCGGTTCCACATGTTGGTACAGCTTAGCAACTTCTTGCTTGAATTCAGGTGAACCCTCAATCCAACCATAGTTCATCTTTTGCTGATCCAGCATCTCATAGAACTCTTGACCATTATTATCGTCAAGGTTTAGGACTTCATGCATTGTTAACGAAGCAATTGTACTCTGGGAAATATCATATTTAGCACTCTTTTCCCATTTATTCAACCATGCTTCAACACCAAATGGAGCGATTTCTACCATAAGTCACAGCCTCCTAATTATTAATTGAAATTGTACCGTTACCAATTAAGACTAACGAAGCCACAGCAAAAAGAACGATTAAAACCATGACAACTTTTTCCTTTGTGGTAACAACGTGTTTAAACTCCTTACATGCCTGCAAGTAGAAAATAAAGCCAGGAATAAAGCCGACAGAAACTACCATTACTTGCTTCCAGCCAGACAAAATCATTGCCATTAATTCAAACAAGGTTGCGATTAACCCAATAATAAACTGACCCCATTCATTATTTTGACCGCTATATTCCATTTGGTAAACTCCCACTAAGAAATAACAAATCAGAATCGCAGCCGTACATAAAGTATATGCAAAATTATACGCATAATTAGTGAATAATAATGAGAACAGGAAAATTGATTGAAGCACCCCAGTGATGACTAATGCTCGAGTTGGGGCCTTCTTACTGTTTAACTTTCCCCAAGCGGTTGGCAAGGTTTGGTCATCTGCCATTAACATCAATGATTCAGCTGGCAGCATCGTCCATGAAAGCCAGGAAACTAGCACTGAAATGATTAACCCAATACTAATCAATGCGGCACCCCAACTACCAACTAGGTGTTGCATAATTGCCCCAAGAGCCGGTTGACCACCAGCAGCTAACTGTGCCCGGGTCATTACCCCATAAGGCAAGATCGAAACGACAATGTAGATTGTTAGCAAACTAGCAAGACCGAGAATTGAAGCTCGTTCTGCATCGGTTCGTGTTCGTGCCCGACTTGAAAGCACTGACGCCCCCTCAACACCAACGAACAGCCACATCATAACAATAATTGACGACCGAACTTGGGTAAATAGGGATGTTTGTTTTAGTCCGTGAACGTTTTGAGCAACATTACCCCAAAAGTCTGCCGTAAACATCTTTGCTTTGAACGCAATAATTACACAAATGACGAATACAACTAGCGGAATGATTTTGCATATTGTTCCAATTGAATTTATAAAAGCTGCCGATTCAATCCCCCGGTTAACTAAAAGTGTCAAAATCCAAGTTAAAATAATTGCTGCAATAATGGATACTAGATTTTGACCATTTGCAAATACCTTAGGGAAGAATGTCCCAAACGCACTCATTGTAATCGTGGCAAACGCAATGTTACCAAGCCAAGCCGATAGCCAATACGCCCATCCAGAAATGAACTCACCAAGTGGTCCAAATGCAGCGCCTGCATAACTGAAGATTCCTGAATCCAGATCTGGTCGTTTTTGCGAAAGGTTATTTAGCGATAATACTAACGTTAAGACCCCAATCCCAACAATAATCCATGCTAGAATCGCCGGTCCAGGCGCGGCTGCTGTTGCTAAATCACTTGTTATTCCAAAAACTCCCGAACCAATTGTTGAACCGATAATCAACAACGTTAACTCGGTTGTATTAATTCCTTTTTTCTCGTCCATTAGCATTAACTCCAATCTCTATCCTCAAGCAATAGCCAATATCTTTTATTCAAAATACTGAATATTTATTAATTGACGGTAATTATAACAGGATTGGTGATTACTTTCAATTGGGTTTGATAAATTGGTTGAATTCGGATCTGGGATCAAATAAACTGAGAGATTAACAGGTCATTAGTCTCCCAGTATTTAATGATATTCGCGTTAATGCTAGAGTTAGCGACCTCCTGCAGTAGAGGGTTTCAGCATCCAGTCGGGAGAAATCGCTACTTCTACTGCAACATAGACCAAACGTGTTCGCCGTGACCGCAACTTCCGCCTAGCTATCCCGTCCTTGATTGTAAACAATCATCGTCCGGGATTTTCTAGTGCTCAGTTGCTAATTCGTCACGGCTCACACTCTACTTGTCATACTCCTCAATCTTGAAATCGTGGTCGGTGAGGGTGGCGGTGGTGAGGCTACCGTTCTTTGGACGGACGGTGACATCGTATTTACCGCCACCAAATTTTTCAACAAGGCTTAAGAGGGTATTTCCATGGCTTACCCACAGAACGTTGGCATCTTCAGGAAGATCAGCATGCCGGATCAAGTCAAGTCCTTTATTCATTCGTTCCCAATATTCCTGATTATTTTCCGCATCGTGGAATGGATCGGCTTCCTTCAGCCAATCCTTCGCTTGACCGATGGAACTAGCAAGAACAATTTCCTTAAACGTATTGTAACCATGTGGAGCACCAGCGTTATACCAAGCTAAGTCCATATTCGTTCCCTCATAAGAACCATAAAACTCCTCACGGAAATATGGGGCAATGACTGGTGAATGCACGGAATCAGCTTGGTTCAAATCGAGAATCTCTTGAATAGTTTCCATTGCCCGTGTTGTGTCACTACAAAAAGCCGCATCAAAGTGAATCTCTTTCAGCCGCTCGCCAGCTTTCTTCGCGTCTTGCTTTCCCTTTTCAGTCAACGGTGAATTACTCCATCCCTGAAGCTTATTATAAATGTTGTAATATGTTTGACCATGTCGTACTAAGTAGATATTTAATTTTGTCATGACCCATCCTCCGTTCTTCTGTAATCTCCTTAATTATAGCGCTACCATTAGCGATTTAGAAGCGGAACCAATTCTTTGAAATTGCTTATTCTCGTTTTCACAGCTTCTTCATATTTTCCCATTATTCTTAAAACCAAGATGAAGGAAGGGATTATTAATGATACTAAAAGAAACTACTTCTCAACCTAACATTGTCGCGGCTAAAATCATTGCCATGAGTGCCAAAAAAGTTACCGTAGTGACGGAAGAAGGCCACTTATTGGTAATTCCATTGACCAAGGAATACCGGCAGGACAAAACGATGCTTGAATCCTTAAAAGACATTCTTCGTGCTGGAATTTGGATTCCTGTCAACAAGAAGTTACGCAAGTTATTCAGTCATGACTGGTTAGTAGAACCTGAACCGGCTCCGGTTAAGGTAAATAAATAATTAAATTTTGACAACAATCTTTCTTAGATAAATGTTTCTCGATTGATCTGTGATAGAATGGCTATTGATTTGCTAGTTTTGCTAGCACTAAATAACTATTAAATCTCGATTGCGAGGAACATTCCTAATGAAAAAACTAAGCAAATTCGTGGACACTAGGATCGGGTTCTTCACCCTTCTAGTAGTCCTTTTTTGGTTAAAGACATTATTTGCTTACTTTACTGACTTTAAATTAGGAGCAGAAGGCATTTTTCAATACCTGATTCTGCTAATTAATCCGTTACCAATTACCGCATTAATTTACAGTATTGCCTTTTACTTTAAGCGCTCCCGCTTTTTCTACCCAGTTCTAATGGGATTAGATATTGCTAACACGCTTTTACTGTACCTAAACGTCATCTATTATCGTGAATTTACTGACTTTATGACAATTGCAACCATGACTGGTTATTCAAAGGTTAATCAGGGACTAAGTGGCAGTTCACTAGCCCTCACCAACATTCACGATCTTTTTTATTGGCTTGATATTGTCGTCATTATCATTCTAATGCTATTGCACAAGATCCACTTTGATCCTCGTGCTATCAGCAGTAAATTAGCCTTTGCGTTTACTTCAATGGCATTAACTCTTTTTGGCATTAACCTTTCATTTGCCGAAATGAGCCGACCACAATTACTTACCCGGACGTTCGACCGAACTTACATTGTTAAGTATCTTGGAATTGATGCGTTTACCGGGTATGATGTTTTGAAATCACAACATATTAACAAAATGCGGCAAAGTGCCACAAAATCAGAGTTGCTAAAAGTTAAAAAGTTTACTGATAAACATTATGCATCCCCGAATCCCAAAATGTACGGGATCGCTAAGGGACGCAATGTTATTGTTATCCACCTTGAAAGTTTCCAACAATTCTTAATTGATAAAAAAGTTAACGGGCAAGAAGTTACCCCATTCCTAAACTCCTTATATCATGGCAATGATACTTACGCATTCGATAACTTCTTCCACCAAGTTGGTCAAGGAAAGACCAGTGATGCTGAAAATATGCTTGAAACCAGTACATTTGGGCTTCCTCAAGGGTCACTTTTTGCTACTCTTGGTAGTGATAATACTTTCCAGGGAGCGCCAGCAATTCTAAATCAACGAGCTGGCTATACTAGCGCAGTCTTTCACGGTAACGTTGCCAGTTTCTGGAACCGGAACAACGTATACAAAAACTTAGGATACCAATACTTCTTCGACGCAAGCTACTATGATACTTCTGGTGATAAGGCAACGGGATATGGTCTTAAGGATAAGCTGCTTTTTAAGAACTCCATTAACTACTTGCAAAACTTACAGCAGCCGTTCTATACCAAGTTCATCACTGTTACTAACCACTTCCCATACAGCTTGGACGATGAGGATAAGGATCCTAATTTTCAAACTACCAATACCGGCAACACTACTGTTGACAACTATTTCGTGACAGCCCATTATCTCGATCAATCACTTGCTGAATTCTTTGCTTACCTGCAAAAGACCGGGTTAGATAAAAACTCAGTGATCATGATTTATGGTGACCATTACGGAATTTCGAATTCTGAAAATAAGGCTTTAGCAACCGCCCTTGATCGTAATCCAGATGATTGGACTGACTTTGATAATACTCAACTTCAGCGAGTACCATTAATGTTTGTTATCCCTGGCTCTGGCGGTCACGGAGGAATTTATCACCAATATGGTGGCGAGGTTGATGTCTTACCGACCCTGCTTCACCTTCTTGGGATTAGTACCAAGCGGTATATCCAGTTTGGTACCGACCTCTTCTCTAGTCAGCACAGTCAGGTTGTTGCTTTCCGTAATCATGATTTCGTGACTCCACGTTTCTCCAGCATTAGCGGAACAATTTACGATAATAAGACTGGTAAAATCGCTGAATTAACTGCAAAGCAAAAGAAACAGCTAAAGAAAGATCGCAAGCTTGTTAATACCGAATTATCGCTTTCCGATTCCTTAAACGAAAAGAACCTTCTTCGTTTCTACCATCCAAAGGGCTTCAAGAAAGTTAACCCTGCGAACTACAATTATTCCAATGGTTTGAAGCGCGAAAAACGGATCGAAAAGAAATTAGGAGATAAGTCAACCAGTATCTTCTCGAAGAATGGCGATCGTTCAACCGTTGATGATTACTCAACCGACGCACCTGAACAAAACCACTCTTCAACTGATTCTAACCGAATTAAAATTACTAACCCGGATGGGAATAACAAATAGAGTGTGAGCCAGCAGAGCGTGAAGCCGTAAAGAGCTCCCGGATGATAACGACCGCCGCCTCCGTCTAATTAGTCCAGTCTCGATTGTCTTCCAATCATCGACCGAACTTCCTAGTACTCGGTGGCTAATTCGTCGCGGCTTACACTCTAATTAATTCCAAATTCTCTGCCAAAGGTTTCCGCGGTTGATTGTTTCGGTACTCTGTAACGGAATAGCGAGAGGCTTATTATCAACGGTTCTGATGTCAGAGCCAGTAACTGCGATAGTTCCAAGTCGTTCACCCTTCTTAACCGGTGCCTTCAACCTTGCTTTATGGTTAGTTAAGTGCTTGTAATAACGAGGCTGAATGGTATACTGGGCAGTCTTTTGCATCTGCCATACCGTAAATGAATGTGGTCCAACGGTTAGCATCCGTTTAGTACCATTAGAAACCCGCTTTTGTGATTGCTTTTTATTCAGTGTTAGCACTTGTTGGTGAGCATTTTGAATAAAGTACTGATACAATTTCTGCGTTTGCGTAAATCGAGCATCCTTATCCTTACCGTTAGCATGAAGAACAACAGTAATTAGTCGATGTCCCTGGTAAATTCCTGTACTAGCAAAACAAGCTCCCGCAGCATCAGAAGTCCCGGTCTTTAGACCATCAATTTGCACACCCTCAACGGTATATTTACCACCAGGAAGCATCTTATTCAGGTTTTCAACTTCCTTTGTCTTCCCCTTGGCAATTGTAAACTGAGCTTTAGGTTGACTTGTAACTTTTAGAACACTTGGGTAGTGTTTAACCAAGTACTGCGACAGTAAAGCAACATCCCGTGCAGTCATCGAATTTTCAGCGTTATTACTGATTCCCGCTTGCTTTAATCCTTTCAGGTCACCATTCTTCAACCCAACTGGATTAACAATCGTGGCATCGGTAATTCCTATTTGCCGAGCCTTCTTCTGCATTTTTTCGTTAAACTGTTTAATGGTGCTTCCATCAGCGGTTGCTAATGCCAAGGCCGCCCCATCAGCAGATTTAATCAGAGTTGCATTAAAAAGCTCACGAACCGTGTATGATTGTCCAGCTTGCAACCCAATTGCAGAATAGTTTGAATCGTTAGAAACATCAGCGATCTTTTTACTAATCTTTACTTTGGTATTCCACGTAAGCTGGTGATGATTAATCTCATCTTCAATCACACTTACCGTTAATAGCTTACTAATTGAAGCAATCGGCAGCTTTTCCTCACTATTTTGTTGATAAATAATCTGCCCCGTATCAGCGTCGATCATAATTGCAGATCGACTATCGATCACCTGAGCAGCAGATGCTGTTTGTGGTCTAGCAACCACACAACAAATCATCAGTAACAATGTCGAAAGAAAAGCAATAACCTTTTTCATTTTTATTCTCCAATCAGTTGCCTTTAACCAACTATTTCAACTTTTGTCCCCACTGGTAAATTCTCTTCCATCCATTTAGCGTCTGCCACTGACAACCGAATACAGCCATGTGAGCCTGTGGACTTTCCTAACTTAGCAGCTTCCTTTTTATTATATGACCCGTCTGCATTTGTTGGAACACTGTGGAATAAATATTCTCCATGGTTTAACCAGGAAGTATAGTAGTTAGCGCCTTCCTTTAATCGCGCGTTATAAAAACTATTTCCCCGTTCCTGTTGAACATAAAAAGTACCCGTTGGTGTCATACTTTTCATTTTACCTGTTTTAGGATCTTTTTTATAAATCCCACCAGTTGAATACATAGTGTAGATCACGTGATTACCATCATATAAATACGTGCGGTTAGTCCTTAAATTGACCTTAATACACAAGTGCTTAACCTTGCTCAAATCAGGATATGCCTTTGTTTCAGAAGACTTTTGCCAATCAATTGGTGTCCGCATCTGACTGCTAGAATTAGAAGATGCTGCCGACTTTTGTGCAACTGTTTTTGTAACGGTAGTAGCTGCCGTACTCCCCTGATCATTTGCACTAGTTTTCAGGCTGGAATGAACACCAAAAATAGCAATAAGTAGGCAGAATAACGCATAAATAACGTATCTACTTTTTTTCATTGATTTTACCTTACCCCTTTTAATTCAACTACCAATAAAATCATTTCTATTATATTATAGACTATTAGATAATCAATCGTCTTTTTAATGAATAATACGAGGTAACAAAATGCGTCAAAATTTGAAAATTAGCTATCTTACCGCAATTTTCTTTTTTATCGTTGCAGTGATTTGTGCTAACTTAATTTAATTGGAGATCAGCCCTATGCAAAGTATTAATAGTCTTTTTAGCAATCTTTGGACATACATTGTCACCCACAAATGGTCAAAGGATATTCTGCGAGGAAACATCCTCTTTATTTCTCTCGTAATCATCTATGATCTGTGTCATTTTCAATTAGCGATTATCACATGGGGGATCTTCTTTAAATTTTGGATTATTCTCAACATCTGTTACCTTTTTAAATTATTTCTTGATCTATTTTAGCGACCCTAAAATTGAGGAAGCTGGGAATCAAGCTTCTTAAGAGTCCGTATGGCTAGTCGAGGTTCGATTAGAACCGTTCTCCGTTCGTAACTAGACACTAGGGCTCTGCTTGATTCCCGCAATTAGACTCTATAGATTCGGAGATCGCTAAATATGGATAGAGGATGAGAAAAAACTTGACGTTTTTTCCCATCCTCTTTGCTTTTTTCAATCTTCTGCACTTATGCCTAATCGCTGGAATTAACCAATTTTCATTGATGAACTGTGCGTTGCCAGCCGCTTATTCGGGTAAAGTTTCTTAGCAAGGGCAGTAATTGCAGTCGGCGCTTCGCCAAAAGCAGTTGCAATAAGTGCAGTCTTTCCAGGATAGGTAATCCCATCCCCAATCGCATAAACATTTTCAATATTTGTTTGCATCGTTGAATCAACCTTAATCAAGTTTCGTTCTGCGGCTAAATCAAGCGACCATTGATCAAGTGCCGCATTATTGGACGTAAAGCCATAGTTAACCACAAGCCGATCAACGTTCAAACTTGTCATTTCATCGCTTCGCATCTTCTTTAGTTTCAACGTAACGGATCGATCATCTTCCACTTGAAGTTCCTTTGGCAAAAATGGTGTAACCAGATCCACGCTTGACTTCTTTAAAAGCGAAACAGAATGTTCCATCCCCCGAAACTGATCCCGACGGTGAACTAACGAAACCTGCTTAGCTACGGGTTCAAGCATTAAAGCAATGTCAATTGCTGAATTCCCGCCTCCTAGGACAGCTACTCGTTTATTAACAAAGTCATCGCGGTGAGTAACAAAGTAGTGAAGCTGGTGTCCTTCAATTTCATCTGCTCCATCAAGAGCTAATTTTCGGGGCTTAAATGCACCGTTTCCTAATGCAATCACAATTGCCCGGGAATGCGAAATGCGATCAGCACTCTTAACTGTAAACGTTCCATCTGCTTCCTTTACAACGTCCTCAACAGTCTCACCTGTAAACTGGTCAACCGGAGCCACAGCAAGTTGCTTTTGAAGCTGACTTACTAGTTCATGTCCCGTAACTCCCGGAAGTCCCGCAACGTCCCAGATTTGTTTTTCCGGATAAAGAGCATTAACTTGACCGCCAAGTTGGGGCAAACTTTCAATCAATTGGGCGTTTAATTCATGGAGTCCACAATAAAATGCCGCAAACATTCCTGCGGGACCGCCACCAATAATTGTAATGTCATACATCTTTGCCATTCGTAATGGCTCCTCTCTGTTCTTTTTTCTTATTGTAATTGATTTTTACTAAAATTAAAATTGCGGGGTCTTCATCATTTAGCTATTATTGAAATAAATAACTAGCTAAATGGAGGAAAATATCATGGCCACTAAAAAAATGATCTTGGACCTAGATATCGGGGTCGATGATGCGTTAGCTCTTGCGTATGCAATTGCTGACCCACAGATTGACTTAATTGGGATTGTTGCTTCTTATGGTAATAACTTACTAGAACAAACCGCTAAAAATTCATTACAGCTTCTTGAATTACTCGGCCAAGATGTTCCTGTTTTTAAGGGCCTTAGCCATTCAAGTACTACTGATCATTTCAATGTCATGCAAGTCAGCAAGGAGATCCACGGAAGCAACGGAATTGGTGATATTTCACTCTCCGAACCGCGCCATCAAGTTCAAGAAAAAGATGGTGTCGACTTTATCATTGAGGCGGCCCACCAGTACAGCAAAGATCTCATTATCGTTCCTACTGGCCCATTGACAAATCTTGCTGCTGCACTACATCGGGATCCACAGATTAGCCAATTAATCGGTAATATTACTTTAATGGGTGGTGCGCTAACGGTCGAAGGAAACGTTAGCGATGTTGCCGAGGCGAATATCAATCAAGACGCCGAAGCAGCTAACGAGGTTTTTACCAGTCCATTACCAATTACAATGGTCGGCCTTGACGTTACTTTACGGACCCTCCTCACGAAAAAAGAAACTCAGCAGTGGCGCAATTTGGGAACACGGGCTGGAATTGCTTATGCTGATCTTACCGACTTCTACATTGATGCCTATTACCGGTTAGGAATTGATAAGCGTGGCTGTGCAATTCATGATCCATTGGCAGTTGGCGTGGCAATTGACCCATCATTTGTAACCACCCTTGCCCTGCCAATGAAGGTTATTACCAATAAGCATAATTATGCCCGAACAATCGGTGATAAAACACGGCTGAATGAACCCCACCCAAATGTTAAGGTGGCAATTAACGTTAACCAAGAACGATTTGTTTCCGTCTTTATGAACCACCTGACTAATCTTTTAGCTAATCACTAAATTAACTGTCGAAGAACCCATTTTTGTTGTATGATGGTAATAATAAAAGAAAATTATATGTCTGGGGTGCCACTTGGCTGAGATTAGACCCATTGAACCTGTCTAGATAATGCTAGCGAAGGAAGCGCGTTTTTAATCGACCATTTAAGGAACCATGGCATTTTTTGTCACGGTTCTTTTTCTTTCCCCAAGAAAGGAATCATTATGTTTCATCAATTTCATTTAAAGGACATTATTCTCTTAGCAATCATCGGGATCGTTTTTGGAGTGATCTACTTAGCAACTGGTCTGCTCTACAACGGCTTAACAATTGCCCTGACTCCCTTTGGCTATGGACCAATGGCTAACGATATTACATTAGGTATTTGGTGTATGGCTGGTCCGTTAGCTGGTTTTATGCTCCGTCTTCCTGGTGCCTCATTTCTCGGTGAATTTCTCAGTGCCGTTGTGGAGATGCTCCTCGGTGATCAATGGGGTGTGACCACTCTGCTCTCAGGGCTGGTTCAAGGGATCGGGACTGAGCTCGGTTTTACCTTAACGCTTTATAAAATATACAATTGGGTGACCTTACTCCTCTCCGCAACCACTACCACGATTCTGACATTTGCCTGGGACTGGTTCCGCAATGGTTACAGCCATTTTCCATTTTCAATGTTAATTGTGATGCTGATTGTTCGCTGGTTATCAATGTTTTTCTTTACTGGCATCCTTGTTAAGCTCATTGTTAACCTATTAAACAGAAGTCACGTTCTTCCGAGGTAAAACAAATGGAATCAATCGCTATTCAACACCTGACATTTTCATATGAGGACGGTCAGCCGATCCTTAATGACGTCTCCCTTGAATTACCACTTCATACTTCAATCATCTTTAGCGGGTCCGTTGGCAGTGGAAAAACAACCCTGCTGAAGTTGATCGCTGGCTTGCTTCCAAAATATGGTGGCAGCTGTTCAGGAAAAGTTGCCATTCCCCACGGGCAACGAATTGGAATGCTCTTTCAAGATCCAGCGATGCAATTCACGATGGATACCCCGCAACATGAATTAGAGTTTACCCTAGAGAATCTTCAAGTTCCCCACGAAGAAATCAACAAGCAGGTAAAGAGTGCCCTAAGCTTTGTCGGCTTAGAGAAACTTGCTCAGCAAAAACTAACTACCCTTTCTGGCGGTCAATTACAGCGAGTTGCGTTGGCAATTACAATTGCTATGAAGGCAGAGATCATTCTACTAGACGAACCTTTTTCAAGTATTGATGAAGCTAACCGACAGTTTCTCCTTCAAAAGCTGACCCAACTACAAAATGAAAATGGCACAACGATCATTATCAGCGATCACGATCTCCATAATTACCAAAAGTTTAGTCAGCTTGTTGTTCAGTTTCACAATTCTAAAGTCACTCTACTGTCACACCATGATAGTTTGATGCTTTTAGAAAATGCTAATCACCAACATAGGAACAGACTCACCACTAAGGTTCCGCCGCTAACTGCTAATATCGTTATGGAATTAAAAGATTATGCTGTAAGCCGTAATCAAACTTCCCTTATTAGGCCCACCAGTTTAAATATCATTCAGAACAAAATCACCTTATTAACTGGTCCTAGTGGTGCGGGAAAATCAACTCTCCTCAAATCAATTGCTAAGCTAACTCCTTATCAGGGGGAAATAACATATAAGGGGCAAAATATCCAAAAAATATTCCCCGGGAAATATTATTCCAAGGTCGGTCTAATCTTCCAAGAAACTAATCAGCAATTCTTAAACGTTACTGTCGGTGAAGAATTACTGTTAAGCCTCAAGAATGGTCATAATCCGTTTCTAACTCGAAAGACGGTAACAGAACTTTTAGCAATGGTCGGTTTACCTGACATTAGTCAAAGAATTATTTATTCACTGAGTGGTGGTCAGCGAAAACTCATCCAAAACCTTGTCATGTTGGTAATGGGACAGGAAATTTTGCTAATGGATGAGCCTTTTACTGGCCTCGATCATCAATCACTACAAAAGTTACTGGCACTTATTGAACAAAGTAAGCAATCCTTTCCACAAACGTTGCTAATTGTGAGTCACCAATTGGATTACTTAGCTGGCGTAGTTGATTATCACCTTAACCTTACTAATCAGCAGCTTTCATACCAAGGAGGATCACAAAATGAATCCCAGTATTAAACTTCTCCTCCTTCTCCTCATTTCACTTGAGATTAGCTTTACAAATCAGCTTTATGTAAACCTAATTTTGATCGTCTGTCTTTTGCTCGTTCTTCTTTTTCACCACCTAACATGGCGTCGCTTTATGTGGCTAATGCTAATTCCTTTAATTCCTGGAATTGCAGTTCTGATCACTATTGGTGGATATGGTCCAGGGCATAGTTGGCTTACTGGATGGAGTATGGTAAGCCGTTTTTACGTTTATGTTTTTGCTGGTGGGGTAATGACCTTTACAACCTCAACTCTTGCCCTAGCGCGATCATTAGAACAGAACTGTCATCTCCCCAGTAAGTTTGCCTATGGTACTTTAGCAGCATTAAATATTTTGCCGCGGATTAAGCAAACCGTTATCTCAATTAGGATTGCTGGAAGAATGCGCGGGACTAACCTTCACTGGTGGTCACCAACCCTTTACTTCAAAGCAATCCTTTCAGCTATTAGGTGGTCAGATCAACTGGCTCAGGCAATGGAGACTCACGGTTTCCGTGAAGGACAGCCACGGACTCACACTGTCCAAATCCCAATTTCTTGGTCTGATTGGATAATTTTCATCGTTAGTATCATCATTCTTCAAGTTCTGCTAATTGCACTCCCGCAATAGATCAGGCATAATGAAGAAAAATGATTGGAGATTTTTTCATTATGAATAACGATATTAGTTTATCAAAACGAATCATTGGGGCTCTTTCGTACCTCAGTATTCTTTTTCTTCCGGTAATTTTTCCGCTAATTGTCTGGATTGTTGCTGGAAGCGATAATCCCTGGGTTAAACACCAGGCTAAGTTAGCCTTTTGGACGCAGATTTTCCCATTACTGTACATTATCTTCTGCTTCCTCTTCATTAGCGTAGCAGCTTGGCATTCAATAATTACCAACCTAGGTGCATTCAGTGGGATCCTCTTAACCTTTGCACTGTTAATTGCGTTAATCCTCTATATTTACAATATTGCAATGGCAGTGAAAGTTCTTCTTGGTCGTGAATAGTTTAGCAGTCTTTTAGAAGGAGCTGAGTAAGTAAATGAACACGATTTTTACAATCTTTCTATTACTGACTGCCGTTGTCATCGCTAATATCATTCACCTAATTTATCCGAAAATCCCACTATCAATTTATCAGATCGTAGCCGGGATTTTAATGGCATCCCTGCCAACCACCGCCACTGATTTTACAATGCATCCAGAGTTATTCATGATGGCGGTTATTGCTCCATTAATGTTTAATGACGGTCAAAATCAGTCTTTCAGAGTTTTATCAAAAAACGTTAGAAATATCCTGTCGCTAAGTGTCGGCTTTGCGCTTGTTGCTGTAATTATTATCGGGGCAACTCTTCACTTAGCTTTCCCCAAGCTGTTTACTCTGCCGCTTGCCTTTATGCTAGTGGCAATTATTACGCCAACCGATGCTGTTGCTGTCAAGTCGTTAACCACTAACGTAATGATGCCTGAAAATGTTAATACGACTTTGGAGGTTGAGTCTCTCTTTAACGATGCTTCAGGAATCGTTCTGTTGGATCTCGCGCTTGCTGCTTTTACCTCTGGGACTTTTTCACTTGCTCACGGGATCTGGTACTTCTCTTACGTTTTCTTCGGTGGAATCATCTTCGGGGCAATCTTGGGTAACCTTTTGATTACTCTGCGGATGAAATTAATGAGTCGGCACGTTGATATCGGTTCAATTGTGATCCCGATTAACGTTATGACGCCAGTTGTTATCTACTGGTTAGCTGAAGAATGTCACTTTTCCGGGATTTTAGCGGTTGTCTCCGCAGGGGTTGTTCATAGTATTCTCTATGACCGATTACGTTTAACTTCCGCTAAGGTCCAAATGGCAACAAAAACAATCTGGTCAATTATTAGTGATGCATTAAACGGAATTGTCTTTGTCCTCTTGGGATTATTAATTCCTCAAGTAATTGGTCGAACAACACCCGCTAACCTCTTAAAACTAATTAGTCTCTCGGTAGTCCTTTTCCTAATAATGTTAATTCTTCGGTATGCTTGGGCTCGCTGGCGGTTAGTTAACCTCCATTCACCAAAGGAAGAGCTTAACCGTGATAGTTGGTTGCTTGCTCTAGGGGGCGTTCACGGTACCATCACACTTTCTTTAGCGTTCTCCCTACCGATTATTGTTAGCGGTCATCAATTTGCTTTCCGGAACTCAATTATCCTCATCTCGGCATTAGTAATTCTAACCAGTATCATTGTCGGCGCAATTGCCTTTCCAATGATTCTTCCACGAAAAGCCAACGATTACAGTGCAGCAGAATTTCATAGTGCCCTAGTAAAAACGGTTCAACACGCAATTAATGAGCTAAAATCAAATACTGAAGATCGGGCTGAAAAAGCGATCATTATGGATCAGTTAAGCAGCCAGATGACCCAGTATCACCGTATCAATACAGATGTTTTTGAGAAAATCGCTCGTAAGTCTCATCAATTAGAACTAGAGGTCATCGAGCAACTTGCTGAAGAGGAAAAAATCTCTGAACGCCAAGCAGAATGGTATTCCCGAATTGTCGCTCGTTCAATTTATAACACTGGAAATCATACTTTCATGTCCTTTATTTCCACTGTTATTCACCGAATTAAGTGGCGAATTATCCGGCACCGTAACGGCAAAGTCCAAGCGCAACATCGTCGTCAGCTTGAACAGCACCAACTTCATCCTGACCAGTTTTTATCATTTAAAGAAGTTTTCAACCTTCTTAACCAACGTGTTAATAAATACCTTGATACAATTCAAACCCCTAAAAACGTTAATGAAATTACAATGATTCGTCGAGCTTACCTTCAACGATCGCACTTCTTCAACCGTGATTCACGAGTTGATGCCGATAGAATAAACGCTCTCTTTGTCGAAGCGTTTCAGTTAGAGCACTCGTATGTTCAACAATGTCTCGTTGACGGTAAATTCTCCCAATCACTTGCGAACGCGCTTAATGAACAAATTTCAACTGATGAACTTGTAATGGTCCAATCAATGGAATAAAAATGAAGCTGGAAATCAAGCTTTTTAAGAGTCCGTATGGCTAGTCGAGAACGGAGGTTGGTTCGATTAGAACCGTTCTCCGTTCGTAACTAGACACTAGGGCTTTGCTTGATTCCCGCGATTAAACTCAGTAAATTTGTAAACTATCGGTAATAGCGAGAGGCTGAGAAAAAACGTTTTGTTTTTTCTCAGCCTCTCAATTATTTAAAGTGATAAAATCAATCCAATTACCGCTGGAATAAATTGGAATAACCAAATTTTCTTTGTAGCAGTTAAGGCACCGTATAACCCAACGACTGCAACGAAAATAAGTAATAAGCGTCCTACCATGATCGCCGTGATCCCCGGGAAGATAAACTGACTAATAATTAATAACGCTCCAAGCATCCCGTTGTAGATTCCCTGATTAGCCATTGAAATTCTCGCAGCCTTTTGCCGGAGAAAAGATTCTTCCATGTCAAACGCTTTAGCCTGTTTGGCAGGACTAGCAAACATTTCCAGTACCATAATTCCCAGATGTTCAATTCCAATTAAGATTGTAACGATTTCAAATGCAATTCCCAATTTTTGATTCTCCTATCCGTTTTTGCTTTAACGGTTAATTATAACATTGTTGAAATGAGCTTCCACCTAGATGAAGTTCTACTGTCACAGAGTCAAAACGTGTTCGCCGTGACCGCAACTTCTGGCTAGGTAGCTCCTACTGCAACATAGACCAAACGTGCTCAGCCTAAACTTCCTCGAGCTAATGACCTCCACCTCCGACGACTTACCGCCGTTCGGTGGAGAAATCGTTAGCCACCGGAAGTTTTTAACGGCTTCACAATCTACTTTAAACGTGCTTCGCCCGAGTTTCCTAGAGCTAGCGACCTCCTTCCTAGGCGCAAGTCGCCTTCGTCAGGAGAAATCGCTAGCTTTCCGGAAACTCTTTGGAGCGAAGGCACTCTATCTTACATACCTTCCCAAAAATTTCTCAAGATGGTGGCGGTAGGATTGGGGAGCGTGGGCGAAGGAAGAAGCGTGGGAGGCACCGTTAACAATCCATAATTGCTTAGGTCCTTGAGTAGCCCGATAGTTGGCATACACCATGTCGGTTGGGACAAAATGATCGTTACTCCCATGGATGAAGAGCATTGGCAAATGATTATGGTGCAGACTATTAACGGAGCTAGCCTCCCCAGTAAAGAAGCCGTTACGAACTCGATTAATTAAGCTAAGAGTTTTAATTAATGGCCAACGAATTGGTGTTGGAATGTTATATAAGTTGCCGGCTTCATAGTTAAGTTCATCATTAAGGCTACTGTATCCACAATCTTCAACATAGGCCTTCACCTGTTTTGGCATGTGAATCCCACTTGTCATCATCGTTGTGGCTCCACCCATGCTGACCCCATAAATTACAACTTGGCTATTTTGACCATTATGGGTAATCAGTTTTTGCGTCCACTTACGGACATCATAACGTTCCGGCCAGCCATAGCCAATATATTTCCCCTGACTTTGACCATGTGCACGAGCATCCGGCATCAAACCGTTGTACCCCATCTGGTGAAACAGCGTCGCATACTCGCCCATTTTTTCTTTATTCCCCATAAAGCCATGAAGAATTACCACGTTCTTAGTCGTTTGGTGACTTGCAGGAATATAATCCGCCACCAACCGGTAATCCTTAGTGGCAGATTTCATTGTCCATTGCTGTTTTTTAGCATGTTTAAACCACATCTTCTGGTCATATAGCGGATCACTTTTTTCGATTCGCTGGTTATTATTAACGAATGACTTATGCCCCGGAACCATTCCAACGTGGAAAAAATAAGATCCTGCACCGAAAAGAGTAATTCCAAGCACTACTAATACCGTGACTAAGCCGCGACGTATCCAATGCTTTTGTTTCTTTTTTTGTGAACTCAAAATAATTAACCCCATGTTGCATTTTTATTAACGTTCATGATTTTATCACAGAATATTTTTAATTGCACATTTTTCCACGAAACGTGGCTTCCAATGTTAAAATAAAGGTTAGTATTAAAGGGAGTGACTTGATGTTTCCAGAAAGATTACGTGCCTTACGTAAAGGGCAAAAGATCACATTAAAAGAATTAGCTGAACACCTCAACCAAAACCTCGGTCCTAACGAAAAGCCAAATACCGCTTCACAAATTGGTAACTGGGAACGGGGAATCCGGACGCCATCTTACATTGAAGCCCGCAAGCTTGCCGAGTTCTTTGATGTCAGTCTTGACTACCTTACCGGAAAGTCAGATCGAGACGACTTTGACCTTGCCAAATTATTAATTTCCGCTCGCAATTTAACCTTTAACCAAACTGATATTGGGAGCGATGACCGTTACGAAATTTTCCAACTGATCGATGGTTATTTAAAGGGACGGAATAACCGTCTTGATACTGACAAATTCTATGGAAAACAAGAACAGCTTAATCTAAAGCTAAAGTGAGGAGTTATTATGAATCCAAAGCAATTAAAGAAGCTTAAGAAGCGCGTTAAAAAGGCCCAGAAAACTCTTCAACAGCCCAAATATATTGAAGAACTTACTCAATATCGTGACTTATTTGATCCCTTTCCGGAAGTTAAATTCTTAATTAATAATGCCTTAGAAAGTGACCGCTTACTTAAAAAAGGTCTCTTACCACAACCACTACCCCACCTTCTTCTTCCTGATGACATTCAAGATCAAGTATTTACGTACGTTAACCAGCATTACCCAAAGGGCGATCCCCAGGGTGACGCTTTATGGGATAAATATTCGGCAGCCCTGCCTAAACTTGATAAGGCTCTTCGCAATTTCCGTGACTACCTTGAAGATACTTATGGCATGTGGTCATACGTCAATGCTCCCTTTGCCAAGGCATTAGCGGAATACTTAAATGGTGATCCAGTTCTCGAAATTATGGCTGGAAACGGCTATATCTCTAAGGGAATCCGGAATAATAACCCTACGGAAAAGCTCTTTACTACTGATAGTCAAGCCTGGACTAAGGAGAATGAGACCGGTAAACACCCTGTCACCCAAATTGAAAAGTTAGATGCCATCGAGGCAATTAAAAAATATGGTAATCAGGTTAAATTCGTCATTATGTCTTGGGCACCAGATAAGCAGGAGACCGATTGGGAAGTTCTCCAGCTTCTCAGAAAGGATTACCCAGAAATTAACCTTCTCGTAATCGGTGAGAAGAATGGTGCAACTAATTCAAAGACCTTCTGGCATAATGCTCAGTTAAGTCAGGATGAAGCATTGCAAAAGGTTAACCGGCAACTTCATTCATTCGACTTAATCGACGAGCAAATTTACATCGCAAGGTAACTAAAGACCGCAAACTTTTTAGTGGCGGGTCTTTTTTTGTGGATGCCCTAGTAATTCAAGTTATTATTCGATACAATATTGCAAGTTTGGAATTTTTAAAGAAAGGAAAACTGTCCGGCATTCTGTCGATCAGTAAGGGTTGAATACAATGAAATACCGTCTCCAATCAATTTTATTTGTGTTTGTTGCGTTTATGCTCGGGTGTAATGAATACATGATCGTTGGTGTTCTTCCCGATATTGCACACCAATATCATGATTCATTATCAACGCTTGGACTGCTCGTAACTGTCTTTGCACTTGTTTATGCTATTTTCACCCCGATTATTACATCACTCGCGAACCGCTGGCGACGACACCACGTTTTGCTCGTCTTGATGGTGGTATTTTTTATCGGCAATACCTGGACTACTCTTGCTAGCAACTTTATTTCAATGCTTTTCTCACGGGTACTAACAGCTACCGTTGCCGGAGCAATTATTTCAATCGTGTTAGTAATGGCTAGCTTTGTAGCTCCACGAGAAAAGCGGGCTAGTCTGGTTTCCTGGGTTTTTGCCGGCTTTAGTATCGCCTCCGTTATTGGGATTCCAATCGGTACGGTAATCAGTACTACTTTCTCGTGGCACGACAGTTTCTGGATGATTTCTGGTTTAACGATTTTTGTCTTTATTTCCTTAATTTGGCTGGTTCCAAAAGACACACCACAATTCAAGAGTACTTTAAGCAAGCAATTCACTCTCTTAAAAGATACTCGGGTCCTCCTTGGGGTTATCTTTATCGTTACGGTCTGTGCCGCTGATTACACTATCTATACTTATATCCGGCCATTAATCACTAATGAAATGGGCTTTAGTAACATCTGGCTAAACTGGTTGCTGTTCGGTATGGGGATCTTCTTTATCATCGGAAATAAGTTTGGTGGCTACATTGCTGATAATGGCGGGATTCATCGGTTAGGCGGAATTTACATTGCAATGACGATCCTCTACCTCCTCTTTGGACCATTACTTTCATTCAAGTGGGTTGCTATTATCATCGTTGCATTACTTTGTGTTGCCTTCTCCTCCTATGGTTCCTCAACCCAGCTAATGTTCCTTGACATTGCTGAAAAAGAGTATCCGCAGTCATTAGATCTTGCCTCATCCCTTAACTCAATCTTCGCTAACATCGGGATTTCTCTTGGATCATTCACCGCTTCTCAAGCCGTGGCCTTTTTGCCGATGCGCAACTTAGGCTACGTCGGTGCGGTTTATGGCCTTGCCGCAACAATCCTCGTCTTAGTTCTAAGTAAGAAATATACTGGAATGCGTTTTTAAAGATCAACATTCATTTTAATAATAGAAAGAAGCTGACGAAAACCAAAGGATTCGTCAGCTTCTTTCTATTATTAAATATTAAAATATTTTTTAGTGGATAAACGTACAATATGCGAATAACAGAAGAACGAACAAAACAAAGTAACCAAAGAAATACCATTCTCTCATTTCGATCACCCCTCGTTATTATTGTAAGCCCTTTCAGTAAAGAAAGCTAGCAATTAGGAAAAAGAAAAAGCGGACCTAGAGCTGTATTAACAACTCTAGGCCCGCTCCGTGTATTGATACTATCTCAGGAAACCAGCCAGTGTCCACTCCGACTATTTCCGGGCACCTCACAATCCGGTGAGTTTTGTGCCCCACATTCGAAATGTCTTATGGTAGCTATTTGGGTTGCTACCAGACCTCTCGACTCATCGCAAAGAATAATCTAACACGAATGAGCTATTTGCGCAAGTCTTATGCCTCTGCTCGTGCTTCCATCACATCGGCAAGATGCTCAGCAAGCCACTCTTGAAGCCGTTCGACAAGGGGATCAATATTTCCTGCCAAGTCAGTTTCGTTAGCTAACTCGTCGATCCGTAGCCCAGACTTATTTACATCTTTGCTCTCCATTACCATATAGAGATTTACCGGGTAACTAATCTCCTTATCCAAAAGCTTGCCGTCTAGCCGTTCAGCTTCTGCCATTGGAATATTGATCAGGTTGGTATCAAGATGAAAAACCACTGGATCACCTTTCTTGACTCTAATAGTGATTTGATACTTTCCTAAATGCCCTGTATCCAGTGCTTCAATCACTGCCTCGATTGCTTTCTTTAACATTGTTTTTTGTTGAACCTTTGATGCGGTTGTCTCATTTTCAGTAATAAGTACCTTGTTTCCAACAACCTGATCTAAATAATCTGCAACTGTTAATTTCATATTCCGTCTCTCCTTACCGGATCAAAAAAATGTGGTTAATCCACCATCCGGAAATGATCAATCAACCACATTTTACTAAAGATCACGGTAAAGCTCAATCAAGCCAATAGATCCGCAATTTGATCCGTTGGAATTCCTGTAATGTATTGCTGGGTACCATTTTCATTTAAAACTTTTGCAATTGCGTCATGGTCATACTTAACTCCCTGAAGTTTGGCCGCTAATTCATTAATATCTTGTGGACCAAAGAAGTCACCATAGAACTTTACGTTCTTAATCACACCATCTTTAACATCAAACCGGGCATCGATTGTTCCCATGTCAAAGTGCTTCCGCCGTTTAATGGTAAATTCAGGAGACTTGCCGTAGACCCAGTCCCAGTTGTTATAGTACTGTTCATAAATCTTATCAATTTCCTTTTGATCTTCTGGAGTAACCACGTATTGCTTATCCTTAATCTCATCTAAGCTATCCACGTGGAAGAGTCCCTTAATCAAGTCATCACGGAGGGTTGGCACATCAATATCCTGATATTCCTTATCAAGGAATGGACGTAAGTTAGTAACCCGTGACCGAACTGACTTAATTCCCTTTGATGCGATCTTATCCTTAGCAACATGGAGGGCATCCGCAACAACGCTCAGATCAACATTTAACATCAATGTACCATGTGAGAATGTCTTGCCATTCCGTGAATACATTGCATTACCAGAAAACTTCTTACCATCAACTAAGATATCATTCCGGCCACTAACTTCTGCAGTCGTTGCCCCCATTTTATGCAAAACATCAACAATTGGTTGGGTAAAGGACTTAAAGTCACCGAATTCTTCACTATCGCTTGGGACAACAAAACTAAAGCAGAGATTGCCGAGATCTTGGTAAACAGCACCACCACCGGAAAGTCGCCGGGTTACCCGAATATTATGCTCCTTAACGTAATCTTGGTTGATTTCTTCAAGAGTATTCTGGTTTCGTCCAACAATGATGCATGGTTCTTCATAGTAAAAAAGCACTAATGGTTCCCGACCAAAATCCTTATCATTCATCAAATACTGTTCGGTTGCCAAGTTCATCCCAATATTGTGGGAAGTCATTGAAACATATCGCATATTAATTACAACTCCTTTGTGAAGATTCTAACTATTATTAGACTAAATTCGGTAAATTGTCCTTTAATCTACTTTTAAAGTTTAGTCCTATTTGCAACCGTTTTCAATCATGGAAATTAATTTTACTAAAATTATATTTTTATTAACTGCGATTTAAGATAAACATTTATAATTAAAGTAAAGAGTTCGAAAGGAAGTAAGTCCGATGAAGGATATGCAATATCAAAACATCGTTGCGGCAATCGACGGTTCAAAGGCAACCATCCCCGTGTTAACAGCGGCAGTTAAATCTGCACTTCAAAATCATGCCCACCTGGATCTCCTCACGATTGAACAAATAGGCCAAATTACTGACGGCTATATTACTGACACAACGGTCAGCAGCGAGCAAACCTATAGTTTAGTGGAAGCTACTAAAGAACGGTTAGAAGATCTTAAAATGCGCGCTTGGAAAATGGGGCTTCTTGACGTTAGTATCCACATTCGTTTCGGTAATCCCAAACGGGTCATTGCTGAGGACTTCCCCAAAGATCACCATAGCGATTTAATTGTTATTGGTACCACGGGACTTTCAAGCGTTGAACGGTTTGTTCTTGGTTCAGTTACTAATTACGTTAACCGTAACGCCCTCTGTGATGTTCTTGTTGTTCGGACGGAAGATAATAATTAGGAGGAACTTGTGAAAAAATTGTCGCAGGAGTTGTCCCTCACGTTGACGCAGGAAAAACAACCCTTTCAGAAGCGCTTCTTTACCGTGGAGGAACGCAACGACAACTGGGACGGGTTGATAATGGAGATTCTTTTCTTGATCCGAACACCCTTGAAAAGCAACGTGGAATCACTATCTTTTCTCATCAAGCAAGTGTCACTTATGACAACCTCCACCTCACCCTGCTTGATACTCCAGGACACGTTGATTTTGCTGGACAAACTGAACAGGTGCTCCCCGTTCTTGACTACGCTATTCTAGTCGTTTCAGCAACTGATGGAATTCAGGGATCTACCCGAACGTTATGGCGACTCCTAGAGAAATACCAAGTTCCAACCTTTATTTTCATCAATAAGACAGACGTCGTTGGTGCTGAACCAGTCAAAGTAGTTCAAGAATTACAGACAGAATTTTCTCCCGCCTGTTTACCATTTTCTGAACCATTAACTGCCGATACAATTGAGGCAATTGCAATGACCGATGATGAGGTTTTAAGTGCTTATCTTGAATCCGGTGAACTTAGCGGTGACGTAATCCAGCAATTAATTAACCAGCAGAAGGTTTTTCCAGTTTATTCTGGTGCAACCTTGAAATTAACGGGAATTGATGATTTTATTGCTGGTCTTTCTAAATGGACCGTTAAGCCATCACTATCGACAGAATTTCAGGGACGCGTTTTTAAGATTTCTCATGATAACAAGGGAGAACGCCTTACCTGGGTTCGGGTTCTTGGCGGCAGTCTCAAGGCAAAGGAAGAACTCATCCCAAATGAAAAGGCTAATCAATTGCGTGTCTATAATGGTGCTAAGTTTACAGTCGTTCAAGAAATTTCAGCCGGTGACGTCTGTGCAGTTACTGGTCCTACCACAACCTTTCCGGGTCAGGGATTAGGGACTGCTGATGATTTACCACTCAACGAAATTCAACCAGTTCTTAGTTATGCAGTTAACTTAAACGGCACCGATCCCCATAAGTGCTTATTGGCATTACGAGAACTAGAAGACGAAGAACCCCACCTTAATGTTCAATGGTCAGAACACCTTCAGGAAATTCATCTTCAAATCATGGGAGAAGTCCAGCTTGAAACCATTCAGCAACTTCTTGACCAGCGATACGGGATCAGTGTCACCTTTGATGAAGGAAACATTCTTTATCAGGAAACCATTACTTCAAGGGTAATCGGCATTGGGCACTTTGAACCACTGCGGCACTATGCTGAGGTTCACTTTTTAATTGAACCCGGCAATTCAGGAAGTGGCCTATCCTTCGCTAACGAGTGTAGTGTTGATATTCTTAACCATAATTGGCAGGAACAGGTAATGACCAGTTTACGGGATAAGGAACATCGGGGCGTCCTAACTGGTGCGCCGTTAACGGATGTCAAAATCACCCTAGTTAACGGTCGCGGAAGTATTGTTCACTCTGTTGGGGCGGGGACTTCCGCGAAGCAACTTCTCGGGCCGTTCGTCAAGGATTAATGGAACTTAAACAAGCTGGGAACTGCGAACTCCTTGAGCCTTGGTATCAATTCAGGTTAACTGTTAGCCAGGAACATGTTGGTCGTGCGATTAACGACATTCAGCAGATGGCCGGTACATTCAAGCTTAACGAAAATAATTCCAATTCGTCCACCACCGTTATTACAGGAACTGCTCCAGTAACCGAGATGCGCAAATACGCATCAGTAGTCCGAGCGTATACTCATGGACAAGGGCAGCTTGAATTAACGGTCAGTGGCTACCAAAAGTGTCATAACGCTGATGAGGTTATTACAAAAGCAAACTATAACCCGACCGCTGATTTGGCTAACACCCCAGATTCTGTTTTCTGTGCTCACGGTGCTGGCTATCCTGTTAAATGGGATCAAGTCCCAGCAATGGCACACGTAAAAGATAACTAAAATGAGGTCTGAAAAAACGTTTTGTTTTTTCAGACCCCGTTTTAATTAATTGCTGCTCGCCAATGATGAATTAGCAACCATTCAATTAACTTTAAGCTCCCGGCACACAAAAGCGTTAGCACAACCGTTAACAACGTTCCCCATAGGATTGGTACTACTTGCTGTGACTGGAGGCCTTCAAATAGTAGCTGTCCTAATCCACCAGCATTAATCGTAGCTGCAATTGTGGCAATTCCCATTGTTGAAGCTAAGGCAACCTGAAGTCCGCTAAAAATAGCAGGCGTAGCAAGAGGAAGTTGAACTTTAAAGAAGACTTGCCTCCTTGTCATCCCCATTCCCTTAGCAACTTCAATTAACGCTGGGTCGATCTCCTGAATACCAGTAATGAATGTCCTTAACAGAACGTACTCACAATAAATTGTTAAGACAATAATTGCCGTGCGCATCCCCAAGCCAGAAATAGGCAATAAGAGGGCAAAAAAGGCAAAACTGGGAACTGAATAAAGTAACGAAAAAAAGTAGGTTAAACCATTCAACCAGTTTCTTCTGTACATCAGTAATAAAATAATTACTCCCGCCACTACTAGAGCAATTCCTAAAGAAGTCAGAACCATAACAGCGTGCTGTTGCAAATCAATGATCATCGTTGGCCAATTAGTTTTCCAATACTCAATCATGATATTGCCTCCAGAGCTCTTGATTCTGTTGAACTGTCCCCAAAAGTTCTTTAACGAAAGAAGTTGCGGGATGAGAAATAATCTCTCCTGGTGTTGCAAACTGTTCAATTCGTCCCTCGTGCATTATCATCACTCTTTGCCCCAGGAAAAAGGCTTCATTAATATCGTGGGTGACAAACATGAACGTCTTATTTGCTAGTGATTCGTGGATTTGTTTAACTTCTTTTTGTAATTCAATTCGCGTTAGAGCATCCAATGCCCCAAAAGGTTCGTCAAAAAGAACGTATGGCGGGTTAACAGCTAATGCCCGGGCAACGCCAACTCGTTGCTGTTGCCCACCAGAAAGTTGACTAGGGTATCGATCAGCATATTTTGCTGGATCAAGTTGAACTAAAGCAAGTAATTTCTTCACCCGCTGGTCAATTTTTGGCTGCTCCCAATGCAGCATCTTCGGCACTACCGCAATATTTTCCGCAATCGTCATGTGAGGAAAAAGCCCGATCTGCTGAACAACGTAACCCATATGACGACGTAATTTTACTAGATCAAGATCACTAATTTTTTGACCATCAATCAGAATTTCTCCAGCATTTGGCTTCCAGAGGCCATTAACCATTTTAAGGGTCGTTGTTTTACCGGAACCGGAAGAACCTAGGATTGTCACAAACTCTCCCTGATTGATTTCAAAATTCAAGTCTGGAATTACCACATTTTTGCCAAACCGCTTTTGAACATGTTTAAATTGAATAACTGGCTTCGTCATACCGCCGAGCCCTCCTAATCAAAAAATCAAATCCAACCATCGAAAGCAATGCTAGAATCGCTACACTGACTCCGCCGATAATAACATAGGTCATATCATATAACCCTAATCCGGTAAAAATTAATGTTCCTAAACCACCGGCACCAATATAAGTAGCAAGGGTTGCACTCGCAATGATTTCAACAAGGGCGAGCTTAATTCCGTTCAAGATATAGGGTAAGGCAAGCGGGATCTCTATTTGCCGCCTTAATTGCTGACGATTCATCCCTAAGGCAGTGCCAACTTCCTTATATAAGGGACTAACCTCGTTAAAGCCAAGAATTGTGTTGATTAATAACGGGGGTAATGCCAAAACGACAAGTGCAATTAATGCTGGAGTCATCCCCGTTCCAATAAACGGGATTAATAAAAAGAGTAACGCCAAACTTGGAATAATTCGCAACACTTGAGAAAAAGCTGTACAAAAAGCCGCTACTGCCCTAATTTGCGAACCAATATACCCCAACGGCAACGCGATTGTCATTGCAATCACCAATGTAATCCCACTAAGATAAATATGCTGCCAAACGTATAACCAGTATTGACCACTGTCCGTTTGAAAATAATGAATAATTTGCGATACCAAAACGTCACTCCCCAATTTCTTTGAAACGACCCATCTACTAATTCAATACGTGCTCGTTATACCAATTTTTCGCTACTGTCTTATAGTTTTGACCATCAACATCAACCTTTTTATTAAGACTAGTCAACTGCTTGGTAGTCAACTTAGCATCAACCTGGTTCAAAGCCTTTTCCATCTTTGGGTGACTCTTGGCTGCCTTCTTATTTACTAGTGGAACAAGATTATATGGCGACCACAGTCCTTTATCATCTTTCAACAAGGTAAACTTACTAGTAGCAAGCTGACCGTCCGTAGTAGAAACCGGTGCTGCATCTCCCTTATTTTGTGACATAATTTTATACTTTAAACTGTCATCGTAATCCTTATGGGACTTAAAGTTGTATTTCCCGTATTTCTTATTCATCCCTGGTAACGCATCTGCCCGTTTATCAAACTCTCCTTGGGAAACAAACCGAATATGACTAGCATTTTTTTGGAGATCGCTTAACGTCTTAATATTATATTTTTTAGCAACACTTGTCCGCATTCCAATCCCTTGGCGATTATCTCCTGGTGCATAATTAAAAGTTACTAGGCCATCTTTCTTTACACCATTCTGTGCTAACGATGCCATCTGTGAAGCACTCTTACCATTAGCACTTTTCTTTAGGTACGCCTCGACAATTGTTCCAGTATATTCTGGATAAACATCAATCTGCCCAGTCTTCACCGCACGGAAAACAACAGAATTAGAGATATTTGGTTTCCGCACTACCTTATATCCAGCATGTTCTAATGCTAATGCGTAAATTTCACTAACTGTTTTACTTTCCGAAAAGCTCTTAGAACCAACGATAATCGGCTTACTGCTTGCACTGATGGTCATTGGAATACTACTACCAACCAAAATCATTATGCCAAGCAAAGCTAGTCTAGTAATCAACTTTCTTAAACGAGTTGTCATTCTTTTGCCTCCATGATTAGTAACTCAAAAAGTTTCATCGATCAATCTTATAATTCTAAGCTTATATTACTGATAATATGTTGTCAAGAAATACAAATGACTTTCTTCTGGATAATTGTAACATCAGCTGTTACAATTAGTTATACAGAAAAGGAGTAATTAACATGAGAATCTCAACTCGTTTTAGCGATAGTATCCATATTCTCGCTTTTATTGAAACCTACAAGGGTAAATTACCATTAAGTAGCGAGCATATCGCTGCAAGCATTGAAACTTCTCCGGTTGTTGTTCGTCGATTAATGGGAAAACTACGGAGTGCCGGATTGATCAAGACCGTCCATGGATCAGCTGACCCTAAGCTAATGCGCGAGCCAAAAGATATTTCACTCTATGACGTTTTCCTTGCAGTCGAAGATGAACAGCATCTCTTTGCAATTGATCCCAAAACAAATCCCGATTGCATTGTTGGTGGTAACATCCAGGCAACCCTTAACGATTTTTATAATCAGGCAGAAATGGCAGCAAAAGCAAAACTAGCAACAATTTCTTTGCAAGATGTCCTTAACTCAATCCTTGTCAAGCAGAGCGAGAAAGACCCGCAAAAGTTAATAAATAGTAACCTGAAATAAGAAAGCAGGGACCAGAAAACATTTTGTTTTTCTAGTCCCTACTTTCTCTTTTTATTTTTCAATTTTTAAAAGCAACCCGTAAAGCGCTCCAAGAAGGTTGGCCTCATTGCCAAAGTTGGCCGCTTTGATAACTGGCATTGTAATATCAGCCATCAATCGCCGATCCGCTTGTTGGACTTTAATAAACTGGTTTTTAATTTTCTCAATTAAGATTGGCTGAACACTAATTCCACCACCAATGAGAACTACTTCGAGATCAAGGACTGCCTGAAGAGCAACGATTAAATAGGCAACCCGTTGACAATACTCTTCAAAGATTTCCCAAGCAAGCGGATCATGAGCAATAATTTTTTGAAATGCCTGTTGACCATCTGCTGGATCAGGAAGATTGCATGCTTGGGCTATCATTTCAACCATTCTAACCGCTGAAGTAGTAGCCCCCACCGTCCGTTGTTCAATTAACGGATCATCACGATTAGTTACGATCGCGCTTAACTCTCCCGCACGACTATGCGGACCATGAAGAAGTTTTCCATTAACTACGATTCCGCCACCAACCGATGTCCCCAGAGTAATAACCGCACCATTATCAACATCGACCAGGTTTCCTAGCCATTGCTCTGCTAACGTTGCACAATTAGCGTCATTACCAACGTAGACAGGCAACTGAGTCGTCTTTTCAAGATACTGAGCTAACTCAAAGTTTCCCATATAACTCAATACCCCTGTAAATTGAACATTTCCCGTTTGTGGATCAACAATTCCAGGAACGCTCACGCAGACGGCAGCAATTACTGGGTTTTCTTGGATAATTGTTTGCAGAGCCTGCAAAAAACCATCTCTGGAGCGTGGTGTTAGCTGTCTTCCTTTAGTCATAATATTTCCAGAATGATCAATTCGGGCACTTTTGATCGTTGTTCCACCAATATCAATACTTAGGTACTGCCGTTGCATACTCACTAACACCTCACTTCAGTTATCATTAATATTATACACAACTATTTTCCGCAGAGAAGAAAATCAGCTGTTTGAACTAAAATAATCATTTAACCCTCCAGAGTCGGCTAAATAACTAACTCCAGAGGGTTTAATTAATACTCGAACTACTTAATGCCGTTTTAGCATCTCTAACTTAGCCTGATGCTGAGCTTCATGTTTCTCATCGCGTTCAATAAAGAAGTACGATACAGCAGCAAGCACGGCAACAACCACTCCCACAGTGATCGTTTTAATTGTAAAGTTAGTCACCATGTAGCAGGAAATTATTAAGGCAAGCGCGGGAATTACATACTTACCTGGTAATTTAAAGCCATGGTTTGGAAATTCATCAGTATGCTTAAACTTAATTACCGCCAAAATTGACGGAACATATTGAACAAATGAAGCAAGCACAATACAAGATACCAAGAACAGGTAAGATTGCGTTACTAGAAGAAGAGAAATTACTGCGGTTAAAATAATCGCTACCCACGGGGCATCATGAGAATTCTTCTTCCCAATCCACTTTGGTAACATCGCATGTTCACTCGCCAAAGAGGCAATTAAGGATGGCGTATTAAATGAAGCTGTAAAAGCAACCCCAAAAATACTAATCAGCATCCCAGCAATAACTAAAATATATCCCCAGCGACCGACACCTACATTAAAAGCATTCGCAATTGGTGTGCTATAATTTACCATTTTCGTTCCTAAAATCCCAATCGCAACTAGCATCATTAACGAATATAAAATAGTTACACTAATCATTACTGAAATTAGCACCCGTGCAATATTCTTCTCAGGATTATTCATTTGTTTAGCAGCAATCGGAATAAAAGAAAAGCCAGTAAACATATAGAAAACAACACTAAAGGCCGCACCAAAATGTTTGGCTAACGGCATTGCACCAGTCATCGCCGCATGCGGAATAACTGGCGAAAAGTTTGCAAAATGAATGCAAAAGGCACCAATAACAATGAATACGATCACCGTAATCATCTTTGCAGCAGATGATAAGTTATCAACAAATTTTACAATTGTTCTTCCATAAAAATTAATAAGCGAAAAGAACAGAATTAGACCAAATACAGATGAATAATAAACCCAATGATTGCTAAAGATTGGTAAGAAACTCTTCAGCGTTGTCAACAGCGCAACAACTTCTGCTGATAAAGTGCAGCATCCTAAAAACCACGTAAAGATTCCTAACTCATAACCCCAAAAACGGCCAAACGCATTGTATGAATATAGCCAGGCCGCTCCTGATCCTGTAAACCTACTAGAAAGATCCGCGTAACATAGGGCAACCATACTAACGGTAATAGCTGCACAGAGGAGAACAAGCACACTTGCTAAATTCATGTCCTTATAAATCACCTGTGGCAACAGAAAGGCTCCAGAGCCAATAACACCATTAATGCCTAAAAAGTAAATTGAAATAAAAGATAACTTTTTGGGACTCGTTGTTTTTCCACTGATAATCTTCACCTTCAATCTTTTATAACAAAAATAATATCTACACTTAAATTGTACCCTGCTAAAAATTACTTTACAAATCTTTTCGTTCAACTTAAGAGCAAAAAAATAGCCGAAGAAAAACAATCTTTTCTTCAGCTATTTTCAATTTATTAAGTGTTTAATTAGTAATCAACGGTGATTACTTAAGACCCTTCCAAGTCCAGTTAGTAACTTCTGGTAAGTCCTTACCTTCTGAACGGATGTAGTGGTTGTGCTTGTTGATCATGTTGTCCATCTTGGCAACAAATGCAGCACTCTTTTGTTCGTAACCAGGAACGCTTTGGATTGCATCCTTAGCTAAGTGGAAACGATCAAGTTCGTTCAATACACGCATGTCGAATGGAGTGGTGATGTCACCATTTTCTTCGTATGAGTGAATGTGAACGTTCCGGTTTGCACGATCGAAGAACAATGCTTGGATCATGTCACGGAATCCGTGCCATGCAAAGATAACTGGCTTGTCAGTAGTGAAGTAACGGTTGAATTCTGCGTCAGACAAACCTTCTGGGTTCTTGTCTTGCTTCATCAACTTCATGATTTCAATGATGTTGATGTAACGAATCTTCAATTCAGGGAAGTTGTCATGAAGAATGTCAATAGCAGCAAGAGCTTCTTCAGTTGGTTCAGTACCTGCTGATGCAAAGACAACATCTGGTTCGCTACCTTGGTCAGTAGATGCCCAGTTAACGTAGCCAAGACCGTTATCAACTAATTCAGTAGCTTCATCAATGGAGAACCATTGTGCACGTGGGTGCTTGGAAGTTACGAAGATGTTAATGCATTCTTGGTCGTTGAAGGCCTTGTTAGAAACAGCCATCAGAGAGTTAGTATCTGCTGGTAAGTATTCCTTAACAAGATCTGGACGTTCCTTTTCGAACATGTGAGTTAACAGACCTGGATCTTGGTGAGTGTAACCGTTGTGGTCTTGTTGGAATACAGTTGAAGTATCAACAAAGTTCAATGCTGGGTATTGGTGACGCCAGTAAAGATCCTTAGCCTTACGTAACCACTTCATGTGTTGAGTAAGCATTGAGTCAACAACACGACCGAATGCTTCGTAAGTTGCGAAGAATCCGTGACGACCAGTTAAGGTGTAACCTTCAAGGAATCCTTCAGCTTGGTGTTCGGAAAGTTGTGAATCGATCATCCGACCTGCAGGTGCAAGGTTTTCATCGTTTGGTTCATGAATACCTTCCATCCATTGACGCTTGTCATTGTCGAGGAATGCGTAAAGACGGTTTGACTTAGATTCATCAGGACCAAATCCACGGAAGTTGTTAGGGTTCAATTCAGCCATCTTGCTGAGGTACTTACCCCATTCAAGCATGTCTTGCTTTACAACAGAACCTGGTGTTTGAACATCAACAGCGAAGTCCCGGTAGTTTGGCAATACAAGTGGCTTAGGATCGATACCACCGTTAGTGATAGGGTTCATAGCCATCCGACGGTTACCTTCTGGTGTGTTCTCTTCAACAAGAGCAACTGGGTGACCGTTTTCGTCAAACAATTCTTCTGGCTTGTATGACTTCATCCAGTCAACAAGCATGTCCTTGTGTTCCATGTCATCTTGTGATACCGGAATTGGAATTTGGTGAGCACGGAATGAGTTTTCGATTGGGTTACCGTTGAGATCCTTAGTAGGACCAGTCCAACCCTTAGGAGCACGGAAGATAATCATTGGCCATTGTGGTAATGAATCATCGTTGTTTTCACGAGCATTCTTTTGGATAGCCTTGATTTCTTCAATAGCAGTATCCATAGTCTTAGCCATTTGTTCGTGAACTTCCATGTGGTCCTTGTAACCATCAAATTCACCTTCACGATCAGCTTCCTTGTAAGCTGAAACGAAGTAAGGCTTCCAGCCCATACCTTCGAAGTACTTAGTAAGTTCTTCGTCGCTCATCCGTGAAAGGATAGTTGGGTTAGAAATCTTGAAACCGTTAACTTGGATGATTGGTAATACCGCACCATCCTTGATTGGGTTGATGAACTTATCTGAGAACCATGATGCCATCAATGGACCAGTTTCAGCTTCACCATCACCAATTTCAACAGCGGCGATAACGTCTGGGTTATCCAAGATTGCACCAACACCGTGTGAAAGTGAGTAACCAAGTTCCCCACCTTCATGGATTGAACCTGGAGTTTCAGGTGCGGCGTGTGATGCAGTACCGCCTGGGAATGAGAAGTGCTTAAATAACTTTGCCATTCCCTTAGTATCTTGAGTATATTCTGGATAAATTTCAGTGTATGAACCATCCAAGTATGAGTTGTTAACCATAACTTGGCCACCGTGACCTGAACCTTCGATGTAGAACATGTCAAGGTCGTACTTCTTAATTACACGGTTTAAGTGTGCGTAAATGAAGTTTTGAGGAACAATAGTACCCCAGTGACCAATTGGCTTAGGCTTAACGTCTTCCGCCTTTAATGGTTGACGTAATAATGGGTCACCCATTAAGAATAATGTACCAACTGAAAGGTAGTTGGCTGCACGCCAGTAAGCATCAACACTTTCCAAGTACTTCTTGGAATCGTAATCTACTGCCATTCTAATAAACACTCCTTCTGAATAAATAAATACGTTCTTGCCGTTAAACAATACGTAAATCATTCAAATTTACATTACTAATAATAACGGATTTAAAATAAAAGTCAACCTTTTAACAAATTGATCCGATCCAATTTATATAATTTACTTTTACGAATAATTAGCCTACCAAACTAGTGACGAAAAAAGAATCTCGCTTTACACTTATTAATGTAAGTTTAAATAATAATATGGAGGAGTAATTTTGCAACAATTAGGCGCAAACAGTCAGGCGGATATTGGAGACTTTGTAAAACTTTTCGCTGTGACTACCGTAATGATCCAATCGATCATTAGTTTCTTGATGCAAACCGCCTTACCCACAGGGCAGCAATTCTTACTTGGCGGAATATATGAAGTAGTTAAATTTTCTGTATCTGCTTTTATCTTTGGTATTCTCTTCTCATCGACCCGGACCCATCCCCAAGCTCGGCTATGCGATTATCCTCGGTTTATGATTAACCGTTGGCACATTTTGTTCATCCCCTCAATTCTTTGGACAACGGTCTACCTAGTTTTCTTACCACAACTACAACAACATGGTCACTATCATGACCTAATCAGTTTTGTTTGGCAGTTTATCAGTGGGAATGCTGCCCCACACCTTTGGTACAACGTCATGATGCTTCAATTTATTATTTTAATGCCAATTTTTTGGAGCCTAGCTCGTTGGTGTACGGGGCAACCGCACCGGGGAATTCTCATTTTTAGTCTAACCCTAGCATTTGAACTAACCTGGCATTGGATTTATAAATTAGAAATTTTCCATGGTCCGCAAGCTCAGCAATGGTACTTATTTGATCGAATATTTCCGAGTTTTATTATTTTTGCCGTTAGCGGTACCCTCTTATGGGTTTTCCATGAGTCCCTTTGTTTATTCGTAATGAATCATTGGGGACTGCTGGTTACCATTTGGTGTCTTCTTCTTTACTACGTTACCTTCAATTTTTTTAATTATGGTACACCAGTCAGGCTAGATAATGCTCCTTATTATTTACCATCAATGATTTTCTATAATTTAGCTTCAATTAGTTTAATCGCAACAATTGCGCTGTATATGCAAAAGTTTCACAGCCAATGGTTACCCTTAGTTCATTGGGTGGCGCTCTATGCTCACCGCGCTTACCTTTCCCACGTATTCTGGCTTTACTGGAACTGGAAACTATTAGCTCACTGGACAATTCCGTTAATGATCAAATTTCCACTTCTAATTCTAATGACCGTTTTGTTAGCATTTATTTCCGCCTATGGTTTCCATTGGTTATGGTCAACTATTAAGTACAACTTTCACTTTCGCCACCTAATTAATGGCTAATTTATGTTGTCTTTTTAGAATTTAGCTGGTAATATCTTAAAAGTTATTACCGACGATTAAAATGTAAAGAACGGCAACTCTGATGCTAGCGTATCTATAGCATCAGAGTTGCCGTTCTTTACATTTTAATTTTCTTGATCCAAACTTACAAAGGTATCGTACTTCATGTAACGGTAATGAACACGCATATTAGAAACCTCGAATGGCGTCCCATCATCAAGGAAGAAAACCCCTTCCATAATGGCAACCGGTTCAGTTGGCTTTAATTTAAGCAGTCGCTGGTCATCTGCCTTTGATGGGGCAACACTAATCGACATAAAGGATTTTGTAACTCGCTTTCCCTTGGCAGTTTCCAGATAATTAAAAATCGAACTCTTAACAATGTCTGGTGAAAGGGTTGGAATGATCTTAATTGGAATATAACCGGTTTCGATAATAAAAGGTTGATCATCAATTAAGCGAAGTCGTTTAACCTTGTAGACAAAATCATTATCTTCAAGGAAAAGGTCCTGCTGAAGATCTTTACTTGCGGGAATGACCTGATAGTCCATTAATTTGATACTCTGCTTCTTGTCACCAAACTTAAAACTGTCGGTAACCCCCAAGTTACTTCCTTCATAGCGGAATAGTGACCGGTTCTTTAGGTATAAGGGATTAATAAACGTTCCAGATCCCCGTTTTTTGAAAATAATCCCCTGCTGAGCTAAAACACCAAGTGCGCGTTTGATCGAACTACGGCTCACCTTATAGCTTGCACTAAGACTCCGCTCATCAGGCAATTTCATTCCTGGATATTGATTTGCTAAGATTTTTTGTTTTATATCACTCATTACTGAGCGGTATACTAAATCTGCCATGTCATTTACTCCTCGGATTATTTGATAGACGATTAATTCTATTTCTAGTATAGCAGACCTATTTAAAATTGGGATCTATTTCAATAAAAATTGGTTCGTCCCAGAAAAAAGGAGCTTAAGATTTATGAGTAAAAAGAAAAAAAGTAAAATGAAGAAAACCCAGGTTGAACAAATCCTGGATAAAAATAACATTCCATATGAACAAGCAGAATTTCCTACCCACCAAGATGGTGACGTCCGAACAATGAGTGTTGATCATTCCGGTGTTGATGAACACCACATTTATAAGACACTGGTGCTTTCCGGTAACGTTACTGGTCCCCTTGTTGGCGTGGTTCCGGTAGATCAGCACCTTGATGAAAAGAAACTTGCTAAGGTTTCTGGAAATAAAAAGGTAAATATGGTGCCGTTAAAAAACCTCTTGAAGACTACGGGATATGTCCACGGTGCCAATACCCCAATTGGTATTTACGAAAAGTTCCAGTACCCAATTTTCATTGATAATGAGGCAAAAGAACAAGGCGAGATTTACGTTTCATCTGGCAAGCTTGGTCGTTCGGTTAAATTAAATTCAGAGGACTTAGCTAAACTGGTTCACGCTGAATTTGCTGATCTTGAACAACATTCTTAACATTGTTAACTTAATCAATATAATCGGTTCTCGTTAAGCTAACTTATGCACTCAAATTGATAACCGGTATCAAGAAGCTTAAAATGATAATGACCAATTTTTTATGTTTTATCTAGAAAGGTCTTGAAATAGATGAAGAAAAATTTATCTGCTTGTACCACCGTCCTGGTTGGTAAGGACGCTACAATTGACGGCTCAACAATGGCAGCAAGAAATGATGATACGTTTGGCCCATTAACACCCCAACGGTTCGTCACTTATCCTGCTTACCATAATCACCCTAATCAAGTAAAAGCATACTTAAATAAGTGTGTTGTTGATCGGCCAGCTGACGGATATCGGTACCAAGGAACTCCAAACGTTAATTACAAGACTGAGGGCGTTTTTGATGAAAGCGGCTTTAACGAAAAGAATGTTGGAATGAGCGCCACTGAAAGTGTTTATGCTAACGAACGAGTTCTGGCATGTGATCCGTTAAATACTGAATCTGGCATTAATGAAGACCTAATCGTTGCCGCAACGCTTCCATTTATTGACAGTGCTAAAGATGGTGTTAAGTACCTCGGTCAATTGATTGCAAAGTATGGTTCCGCAGAAGGAAACGGGGTTATTTTTAGTGATAAAAATGATGTTTGGTACATGGAAATCGTTACCGGTCATCACTGGGTTGCTGAACGAATCCCAGATGATGCTTATGCAGTAACTGGCAATCGGGTTGCCATTCAACAAGTGGACTTCAACGATCATGATAACTTTATGTGGTCAGAAGGTATTCAAGAATTTGTTGAAAAGAATCATCTTAACCCCGATAAATACGGTTGGGATTTCCGGCACATCTTTGGAACGGCCGACGTATTCGATCAGCACTACAATACACCACGGCAATGGTACGGTCATAAGGTCCTCAATCCAAGTGTCGAACAGGATCCACTTGATTTTGATCTTCCATTCATTATGCGAACTAACTACCGAATTACTTTGGCAGATGTACAAAAGATTTTGAGTAGCCACTACCAAGGCACCCCATATGATCCACTAGGTCACGGTACCGAAGAACAAAAGCACTTGTTCCGGCCAATTTCTCTTAACCGAACACAGAACTCCCACGTTCTTCAAGTACGGAATGATCTACCAGAAGCTTCCTCTACCATTATGTGGATGAGTTTTGGTATTCCAACCTTCACCCCTTATATTCCATTCTTTGGTAACGCAGATGATATTGATGTCAGCTACCGTGAAACACCAAAGAAGCTTAATATGGATCTAAAGAGTGCTTACTGGATGTATCGAGCACTTTCAATGATTGTTGAAGCTCACCATGCTGAATTTACTCAGGATGACCTTAACTACTTAAAAGACTCACGTGAATATCTTTACCGGTGGGTCAATCAGGTTGCACCAAAGGTTGAAGGGATGAGTGATAATGATGCTTGCGCCTACCTCAGTGAAGAAACCCACAAGATGGTTGCGGAAATGGCAAAACGGACTAAAGAGTTAATGAGTAACTTAATTATGCATGGTCTTGAGCTTTCTAAATTAACATTTATTATGGATAAGAATCTATAGTACATTCAACAATAAGATCTAGGATTTGATATTATCAAATCCTAAATCTTATTTTGTTCCATGTGAAACGTTTCAGTTTTCTTCATCAGTCGCTAACTATATAATCTGCTAAAATGAAGGTAACTATTTTATTGGAAGGACTGACAATGATGGTTATGCCAATGCTAGGGTTAAAGGGAAGTAGTGATCAGCGGCAGATTGACGATCGCCTTCAATATCACCCTGACGTATATGAATTTTATACAAGCGCTGCTGACTTTACACCTGAAGGGTATCAACAGCTTGATGAAGCAGTTCAATATGTTCAGGCAAAGGGAATTCAAAGGATTGTTATTCACCACCCAATGGTCTACCATGAGTGGCACTCAGAGGTTGTTGCACCCGAAAAAAACTTTCCCGAGCTTTATCGTTTCATTGAAACATCAACTGAACAATTAATTGATCTAGCCAAAAAGCGAGATATCCAAGTGCTAGTCCACGGTGGCTATGCTGGTAAAGAAGTTCAGGAAATGGTTAACCTTTATTCAAGCACAGAAGAAGCTCGTCAAGCAGTTTATAAGCGGTTAGATCGCTTTGCGAAGGCTGGCGGTCGTCATATTATGTTTGAAAATTCAATTGCACCAGTATTTGCGTACGGCCATCCCGAACAAGAAGACGAGATACTAAGTCACGACTACCGACTAGCATTCGATACTTCACACTGTTTCATTGAGATGCATGGTGATAATCAAGCACTGCAGGCATCGCTTAAGCATCTGCGTGATCACGTTGTCCACTACCACCTTGTAGATTCAATGGGGCAAACACATGATAGTCTGCAGCTAGGTAAGGGAAAGATTGATTGGGCTCCTGTACTAAAGCTACTAAACCCAGATGCTAGCAGCATCTACGAAATTAACCTTCGCGATCAATGGAATTGTCATGAACAGGTTGAAAGTCACCGTTATCTTACTACCATCGCTAAAAAACTAATGCAAGGAGAATAGCGTGAAAGTTAAAATTCAAAAAAACCACCTATCATTAATAATTGCTCTTTTTTGCCTGTATCTGGCAGTAAGGTACTGGCCTACAGTGGCTAAATTAATTGGGTCAGTTACTCGTGCCGCGATGCCGCTATTAATTGGCGGAATTATCGCATATATTGTTAACCTTCTTCTCAATCAGTACGAGCATCTTTATTCCAGAACGTTTAAAACAAAGCGGGCTCAAAAATACCGACGATTATTCGGGATTGTTCTTTCCTACCTAACAATTATTCTGATCCTAGTGATCGTCTCATCGTTAGTAATTCCGGAACTTATTTCCTGTATTAAATTACTAGTAGCTAATCATGGACAAGTTGTTAACCGTTTCGTAAGGTTTATTGAACATAATAAGGATCTAAATACCTTATGGAATAGTTTTGATTTAGAAAAAATTAAATGGAATCAGGTTGGCAAATACCTTACTACTGGTTTTGGTGGGACTTTTAAGGCAATCATTTCAACTGCATCATCGGTATTTTCAACTGTTGCGACCGCAGTGGTTGCTCTCTTTTTTTCCATTTACCTCCTAATTTATAATGAAACTCTAAGCCGCCAAATAAAACGGCTTATTAATGCCTACCTTCCTCGGTTAGGCAAGCATATCTTCTACGTTACCAAAGTTTTTAATGATAGTTACAGCAGTTACATTGTTGGTCAGTGTAAGGATGCCGCTATTTTGGGAATTTTCTGTTTTATTGGGATGAGTGTTCTCCGAATGCCATACGCGTCAATGATTGGCGTGGTAACGGCGATTGGTGCCCTGATCCCCATTATTGGTGCAATTCTTGGTGCCGGAATTGGTGTAATTATTATCTTCGCAGTTTCTCCAATTCAAGCAGGGATGTTTTTAATTTTTATTATCATCCTCCAACAGCTTGACAATCGAATTACCTACCCGCTAGTTGTTGGGAAATCAATTGGCCTGCCTAGCGTTTGGGTCTTTGCCGCAGTTATTATTGGCGGTGGAATTTACGGTATTTTAGGAATGATGTTTACCGTACCGCTATTCGCTGCTCTCTATAAAATTATTAAGACAGATACCCATAAACGCTTAGCAACTGAATAATTTAATGGGAGAGTTCCTCTGGAGTCACACATGACTCTGGATTAACTCTCCCATATTTTTAATCTTTTTCAGTTTTGTTACTATCTGCCATTATTTTCTAGCAAGTATCGAGCCTTCAGCCCAGCCAGAACAGCGTCAATTCCTAGAACCATTAATTGTTCATTTGACGAGTTGAAATTAGGGTTAGTTGGAATCGGCTCATTTCTTAACCGCGCATTAAGGACTTCCACAAACCGGTTATAAGCTTGCTTAGGATAATCCTTGGTAGTGACTTGAAAAATTCCTTGTCGAATATCATTAATCGTAAAAGTATTTTTGAAGAAACCAATCAGTAATAAGTCAACGATTTGATTAACTGCATACTTTTTCTTAATTGGTGCCTGAATAGTTTTCTTTTTTACATAGTTGTTAATCATTGACTTGGTAAGAGGTTCCATCCCCAAACTAGTTAAATATTCATTAATTACTGCTGCCACTTGATCAACATATAATCCCAAGCTTGGCAATTCTTCCCACTTTGGAAAATGCATCCGGGAGATCCCATTCTCCCAGCGTTTAAATTCTGTTAAGTTTGTCATTGTTGACCTCCCTCGCTATTAACAATCCCAATTGACTGATTAAGGTAGCGGTTGGTTTCGAGAACCGTTTGGAAAATCGAGACTAGTTGGTTTATTCCTAGTTTATCGCCAGTCATCGGTTGCCCTTCACCAATAACTGAAACACTTGTATTAGTCAACGTCAATGGTGGAATGCGGACAATTGTATACGGAATCTCAAACTCATCAATCATCTTAATTGCATATTGATGCGCCATTATCATTGAACGTGCATCCTTACCATACCACTTCTCTACTTGCTCCAATGAAGCATCGTCTGCTGTTCCGGGAACACTTAACATGATAATTTTTATTGGTAAAAACGTGCTTTGATCTATTAAATCGGCTAATTCTTGAACTTCGTCATCCACGTAATCGCTTGGTTTTGGCAACCAGCATAGAATATCTCCTGATTGAAATTGAACCTTGAAGTTTGTTGATACAATGGCATCCGGCACCTTCTTCATAATTTTAAGCGCCAATTCATCCTCCCGGTTATCAACCAGTACTACTCTACCCACATGCATTCCTCCTTAAACATTTACCAAGTCATCAGTTCATCCTCCACCGTTGCGTCTTCAATTCGAACATCAGTAATCGTACTCTGCTCTAGAAGCGGCAGTAAGACTTGAATATTACCGGTGAAAAGAAAGCGTGTTTCTTTCGGGGCTTCCTCTAACATATGAGCTCCTAACTTTACCGCGTTTTCAACCGGAAAACCTGTTCCAATTATTGTTACTACACAGTCAACACTATCCAGCATTTCAACATTACGAGCAGATGTAAGATGACTCCCTTCAAAATAATAAATTATTTTAGAAAAACGCATCAATGTTGAAACGTCCTGGCTTGTAAAAATGACTAATGAGTCAGTCTTTTTAGTATAATCAGCAACAAGGTCACTCATTGTTAGGCGACTATCTTCATCAAGACCATCAAAGGCATTATCAAGAAGAACAATCGGTCGACACCAAGAAAGGAGGAGCACAATTCGAAGCTTTTGCTGTTCGTCAGGGGTTAAGTCAGCAATTCGCTTTCCTGGAACAATGCCAAGCGATTCAAGCATTTGGTTAGTCTGATCAACAGTCAAAACATTTTGGTGGTGCTTAAGGGAATTCTTTACTGCTTTTAAAACAGTTTTCCCTTTCAGCTCAACATCATCAAAATGAGCTACTAGCGAGTTGCCGTGGCGACGATTTACTTTTCCCAATGGCTCACCATTTACAAGTACTGCTCCCTCTTCAATGCTTCCCTGAGCATCTAAGAGTTGCTTTAATGCTGTTGTCGCACCATTATCATTACTACAAAAAGTAATCACTTGTGGCGAAGTCAATTCTAATGAAACATTTTCAAGCTGATCCCCAGACTTAGCATCGAATGTTAAGTTATCTAAAACAATACTACTCAAATCGAGTCCTCCCAAATTAAGAAACGTTATAGATTAATTTTATCATGTAATTATATAAATAGACTATGTCATCGGTTTAAAATGATTTTTATATTTTACTAATTACTGATTACTTCAATATTTCTTAGGCTATTTTTAGAGCTTAATGAATTTCACCATCATTTACAATACTATTAGCAATCCTTAACAATAAAATAATTTATACTGTTATTTATCGCCCTATTCATCTAAAATAGATTAAGAATCAATTACGTTATAATAGAAAGAGGATCTCAAATGACATCAATGAACATTATTTATATCTCCATTGAGGGAAATACGCGTTCATTTCTTAGTCGTATGGAAACATACGCTAAGCAACAACATAGTTTTAATCCCAGCAGCCCACTACTAAACCTTAAGGAAATCACTGACCAAACAGAACCAGCTAATGAGCAAGAACCATTCTTTGTTTTTGTTCCGACATACTTAGATGGTGGCGATGGTATTACTTCCGGCTTTACAGAAATTATGACCACCGCTCTAGGCGAATACATTGCTTATGGCGACAACGCTAAGAAGTGTCTCGGAATTGTCGGCAGCGGTAACCGAAACTTCAACGAGCAATACTGCCTAACTGCAAGAAAGTACGCTAAGCAATTTGATGCTCCTTTCCTTACTGATTATGAACTTCGCGGAACCTCTCAAGATATCGAGGTTATCTACGATCGTCTTGCAAAGAGATGGAATGAAAAATAGAGTGGATCAGGATAAAAAAATAAAGGACTGGGAAAAACAAAACGTTTTCCCAGTCCTTTATTATTCCCAGCTCCTTATTTAATCTTCCTGCATCAATTTACCACTACAAATCAACCAAGTGATTCCGTACTTGTCTACTACCTGACCAACTTGATTATCAGCTGCTTGATTACCGAACGGAATTGTAACGCGCTGTTCATCAGAGCTTGCTACTTTATTAAATAGCTGCTTTGCCCCAGCCTCATCTTCACCAAAATTAAGCATAATAGAAACCATTGACGATGGTTGGGGATTCGTCATCGTCGCGTCTGCACAAATTAGCTTCTGACCAGCAACCTGAAAAATGCCACGAAAAGTTGTAGTGCTTAATGAGTCAATATCCAATCCCAAGTTTTCCGCTTGCTCTTCACTAAGTGGCTGGTGATAAACAATTTCTGCATCAAAGTTCTGAACATAATAGTCCATCGCTTCCTTTGCATTCTCAAATGTTAAATATGGGTATATCTGTGCAGTCATGTTTTTTCTCCGTTAAAATCCTCTTTTTTGATTATATTGTTCATTTTGTGTCACGTCAAACAAGTGTCCCAAAATAAGGCACTGAAAATCACCTTTCTAATATATTAGAACGATCATTTTTTGATTTTTCATTCGCAAATTTGCTTAATTTTGTATAAAAAAGCAAAAAAGTTTTGTTCTAGACCAATTATTTATCAATAGCGAATGTTCTTTTCATACGAATAAAGATCTCAGTTGATCCATTACTTTTGTAAATAATTCATAGAGAAAACGTTTACCATTTTTAATGCAGAATTGCTGTTGAAAGTATATAATTGTAGCGTTAGAAGATTTTCTGAATATTCAGAAGGAGTGAACATTTTGGCTACAGAAAATAAGGCATTAATTACATTATTCGGTGCAACTGGTGACTTAGCTAAGCGGAAGCTTTACACTTCCCTTTTCAAGCTTTATCAAAAGGGCTACTTAGCTGACCACTTTGCATTACTTGGTACTTCACGTCATGAAATGAGCGACGAAGAATTCCAAGAAATGGTTTTAAACTCAATTAAGGATATTCCTGCAAAGGATGGCGAAGCAGAAGCATTTTCTAAGCATTTCTTCTACTGTGCTCATGATGTTACTAAACCAGAACATTATGCTAAGTTGAAGGATCGCTTAACTGAGCTTGACAAGCAATTCGGTACTGAAGGTAACCGTTTATTCTACATGTCAATGGCTCCACAATTCTTCGGTACTATTGCTATCAACATCAAGAAGCAAGGCTTATTAACTGATTATGGTTACAACCGTCTTGTTATCGAAAAGCCATTCGGTCGTGACTTCGATTCAGCTAAGAAGTTGAATGACGAATTGTCACAAACATTCGAAGAAAACCAAATCTTCCGGATTGACCACTATCTTGGTAAGGAAATGGTTCAAAACATCCAAGCATTGCGTTTCGGTAACCCAGTTATTGAAGCTCTCTGGAACAACCGATACATTGACAACATCCAAGTAACCCTTAGCGAAAAGCTTGGTGTTGAAGAACGTGCTGGATACTACGACAATTCTGGTGCTTTACGTGACATGGTTCAAAACCACATCATGCAAGTTGTCGCTCAACTCGCAATGGAAGAACCAGTTGCCTTTACTGACGACGATGTTCGTGTTGAAAAGATCAAGGCATTACGTAGTTTACGTGTCTACACCCCATCACAAGCCGCTGCTAACTTTGTTCGTGGTCAATATGGTGCTGATGGCAGTCAACCTGATTACCGGCACGAAGATGGTGTTGATCCAGAATCAGGCACTGAAACATTCGTTGCTGCTAAGTTAATGTTTGATAACTACCGTTGGTCAGGTGTTCCATTCTACGTTCGGACTGGTAAGAAGTTAGCTGACAAGTTTACACGGATTGATGTAGTCTTCAAGAAGCCATTAATTGATATTTTCGCTAATCCAAACTCTGGTAATGAACAAGCACTTCATTCCAACGTTTTAACTATCTTTGTTGAACCTAAGTCTGGTTTCGCTCTTCAATTAAATGCTAAGCACGTTGGTCAAGGCTACACAACTGAACCAGTTGACTTGAAGTTCCTCCAAAGCGACTCTGCCAAGAAGGAATCACCAGAACCATACGAACGTCTTTTCCACGATGCTCTTGAAGGTAACCACACTAACTTTGCTTCATGGGCTGAAATTGCTTATGCATGGAAGTTCGTTGATGTTATTCGGAACCTCTGGGACATCGAAAAGCCACAATTTCCTAACTACACTCCAGGATCAATGGGTCCTGCCGCAGCTACTGAATTGTTAGCTCGTGACGGTCGCAAGTGGGTTTACGATCTTAACAAATAACATAAATATCGATAAGGTCTGAGAAGAAATGAAGTGCAACAAAAAAGTTAGACAAAATTGATTATTTAAGCTACCAAGGTATGATTTCGGTATTCAACCGGAGTCATACCTTTTGTTTTTAAGGAGATACGTTGGTAATTAAAGTAATGAATGTATTGAGCTGAGAGTGATTTTAATTCAGCTAAGTCTTTACATGGTGGGAAACCATCTAATAACTCTGTCTTAAACAGGTGAAAGAAACTCTCCATTGGTGCGTTATCATGACAATTTCCCTTACGGGACATACTTTGAATAAAGTGATTATCAGCTAACTTTTGGGTATAGTACCCCAGTTGATAGTGCCACCCCTGATCAGAATGAATAATTGGTTGAGCATTATCAGGCAGCTTTGTACATAGCTCGTTGAGAGTAGCGGTAATCAACTGTCGATCAGGATGTTGACTCAATTGGAAGGCTAAAACTTCCTTACTGGCTTCATCGATAATTGAGGAAATATAAGCCCAACTGTGATTAGCTAAGCGAACTTGAGAAACATCTGTGTGGAGGACTTGATAAGGAATGGTGGCCTGAAATTGTTGTTTTAGTAGATTATCCGCAACTGTGCCCACATTACCTTCATAAGATGAGTATTTACCACTACGGTGGCGATTATACAGTGCCACTTGAACATCTAATTTCGCCATCAACTTGTTCACCGTCATGTCCGCCAAATGAATGCCCATTGCCCGCAGTTTTTGGTTCACGCGACGATAACCGTAGGTCCATCGTCCGCGGACTTGCCCTTCTTTAGCCACGCTAAGAATCACTTGCTTAACACTCGCATATTTATCATGATGGTTAGCGATGCGCTTGCGCTCATCATGGTAAGTAGCCTTAGGAAGGTTGATTTTATGGAGAATGTCACCAATCTTATAGCGATATTTCTTCGGTAGCGATGCTTGATCTGCCCTGATCTGATCAACTATTTGCGTTTTCTCTTTGCCTTGGAGGGTCCGAACAGGGCCAACGATTTTTTTAAGATGTCACGTTCCAATTTTGTGTCATAGAGTTCTTGGCTTTTCTTGGCAAGTTCTTCTTTTAAACGTTCCACTTCAGTCTTATTAGTAAGACGACGAAGTCGTTTCTTAGTATGTTTCACCTTTGACGGCCTACCTTTCGGGTGAGGTTTCAAGGCTTCAATACCATCTCGCTTGAACTGTGACCGCCAAAGTGAAATTTGGCACGCTTGCACGTCAAATCGAGCCGCTACTTTAACCATCGATTCCTCATGAGTTTGGTAGTAGTCTATCACACTCAACTTAAAATCTGCGGTAAGGGTTCGTGGATGACGACGCCGTTTCAAGGCGTCTATCCCACTTAAGCGATATCTTTGAATCCATTTCCTGATCAGTCGGCTACTGATACTGTATTTGCGCCCCAAGGCTCGAGAACTTTGTGGAGTAGTCAGATATTCGTGGACAATTTTAGCTTTAAAGTCAGGTTTGTATTTAGTCATAAAAAGTGCCTCACAATCGTTAGAACTTTTGTCTAACAATTATGAGGCACTTCACACCGAAAGTTGGATTCTTTATTTATTAATGATCTTATTTAACAATCGTCACTTGGCTTTTAATTGGGACGGTATTCGCCAAGTTATCACGAACCGGACAAGTATTTTCCATAAACTCAACAAATTTTTCCGTACTTTCTTTCGATTCATCGGTATTAAAATGGGCATCCATTCTTATCTCATCGAATCCTGGACGATCACCATTAATAGTCCCGTTTAATACCAAGTAGAAGGAACGGTATGTAAAATGCTGCTTTCGGTAAAATGAGCCAGCAACAATTGATTCACAAGCACCAAGCGCACATAACAGTGCTTCTTCCGGAACTACGCCCTCTTCGTACCCGTTTCGTCGTCCTGTTAAATCATATTTAATTTGAAATTCCCGAACTTGTGCTTGATAAACATTCTCTTCTTCAGTACTACTAACGCTTGCTTTATATGTTGTCATTTGTTTTTCACTTACTTTCTACTTTGTAGTTACTTGTCCAACAACTATTTTGACTCCATTACGCAAATTATCCATAATCGGTGACTGCTGCTCAACCTTTTGCATAAATGTTGCGCACTCTTCCGCAGAGGCAGTGGTCTTAACCTGATAATTGATCCGAATTTCTTGAAGGCCATTCCGTATATCAGGATTTCCCATAAAGCCACGAGGATCGAGATCTCCTTCCAGTTCGATTGTCATTTGATCGTACTGGAACCCTTCATTTTTTGCTAGTTGTTTGGCAGTAGCTTGCAGAGAAGCACCCAAAGTACTGAGTTCTAATTCGACTGGGTTCATCCCCGTATTAGTTCCACCAGCATTTTTGGGTTCATCAATTGAATAATGTACACCATGAGAATGGGTATCTACCTGAAGTCCCTGGTTAGTCTTACGTGCAGTTGCATTGTAACATTCCATTTAATTATCCTCCCTTAGTTTGTTATCTTCATCTTAAATGGTTTCTTTCTTTTGGAAAACGTTTTCAAAAATTACTGAGGAACTAAAGAATTTTTGAGGAAGAAGATAAAATGTACCAGCGTAAGATCCCTAAAGAATTTTACTGCACTGTGGATTATGCCCTTGATATTTTTGGTGGCAAGTGGAAGCCCCGGTTACTTTGTATAATTGCAAATGACGAGCCGATCCGTTATCAAAAATTAAAAGAGCAAATGGAAAACATTTCTGATACCGCACTAACAGATAGCCTTAAAGAGCTTCAAAATGCCGGAATTGTTAAACGACATCAATTCAACGAAATGCCACTCCGGGTTGAGTATTCTCTAACCTCCAAGGGAGAAACATTAATTCCCGTACTGAACAAGATTTCCGCTTGGGCAATTCAAAATAGTTCTAGTAACATTTATCAAGGTAAGCATTTCAGGCAAATTCACCAAAAAGCATTCCAAACTAAAAAGAACGGTGATTGATTTTAATTCAATCACTGTTCTTTTTTCTAGAAAATAGTCGGGACTAATCCACCATCTAATCGTAATGCTTCCCCAGAGAATGATGAGGAATATGGACTATCAACAAAGGCGGTAAAACGACCAACTTCTTCTGGGCGGATTAACCGTTGAATTTGAGATAGTGGCCGGTGATGTTTCATAAAGTCACTTTCCCATTCTGTTTCGGGAAGCTCAGTATTCTTATACATATCCGTAAGCATTTGCTGAACTCCCTCGGTTAACGTTGATCCCGGCATGATTGTATTAACCGTAACATGCGTTCCCTTGGTTAGTTTTGAAAGGCTCTTCGCCAAGGAAAGGTTCATCGTCTTCGTCAAACTATACTGTGGCATTTCTCCGGATGGCATTACTGCTTCCTCACTAGCAATAAAGATAATTCGCCCAAAATCGTCTTTCAACATTTTAGGAAGATAAAACTTAGCTAGGGCGTTCCCGGAATAGAAGTTAACATCAATAAACTTCTGCCAAGTTTCTTCAGAAATATCAAAGTAATTCATTGGTTTAAAAATTCCCATGTTGTTAACCAGAATATCAACCTGCGGAAAGGCCTTAAATAGTTTTTGACGCTGAGCATCCTGAGACAAGTCATAAGCAGCTGCTTGTGGGGTAGTTTCTGGGAACTTTTTCTTAAGTTCAGCTACCACTTGTTGAACAACCTCTAGCTTTCGCCCATTAACAATAACGTTCGTTCCTTCTTTTGCAAGTTCAACCGCGATTGCTTTCCCGATTCCCTTAGTAGAACCAGTTACTAACGCGGTTTTCCCCTTTAATCCAAGATCCATTTTCGATTCCTCCTTTTGTACTGTCTTTTATCTTACCAACATTCTACACTAACACTTACTATTTACAAGTAAAAACAAGAAATCCTGATCTTCATAATCTGATTTTATTCTGAAGCATCAATTAGTCTACTGATAAACCTTACAGGCTAAATTTACTTTTCAAATTATGATTGGTGTTATAGTAAAGATACAATAACTTAATTAATAATCAAGGAGGAATCATCTATGCGAGCTTTTACTCATGACGAATTAGCGAAATACGATGGTCGTGAAGGCCGTCCGGGCTATATTGGTGTTAATGGAAATGTCTATGATGTTTCTGCCGTTCCTGAATGGCAAGGCGCTGAAGTTCACGGAAGTGTCGTGGGCCATGACTTATCTAGCGTTACCTATCAAGAGGCTGCCCGAAAATACTCACCGATTTCAAAACTTCCTTTAATTGGGAAATTAGTAGATTGAGATATAAATTAAGTAAAAAAATGTGAAACTAAGAATATCAACTTACTTCTTAGCTTCACATTTCTTTTTATCGATAATGCTTTTAAGTATTCAGAAAGACAGCGGGTTAATTTCCAGTATTAACTACGGTAAAGCGTTCTTGGTGATACTGAGGTGCCAAAATCTCACTAACCACGATTTCCGCAACCGTACCAGTTGTTACTTTTGACTCGCCCTGCTCGTTAAAGAGTAGCTCATCTTTACCCAGCTTATAGTCAGAAACTGGACCCGGTTCAAAGTTTGCTGCGGGTGAAATTCCAACCCAATCATCGTCTGTAATTGCTTCAAGATATTGAAGCTCCTTTAACTGTTGACGAGGGGTATTAATCCAAGTTTCTGAGTCAGGCATCTTTTCAATATCCTTGATAAACAAGTGCCGATCGTTACCAGTCTGCAGACTCCCTGCACCCAGGATAAAGATTAGCTTAATTTTGTCCTTACGTGCAAGACTAATCAACTTCTCAGCAAGTTTAATATGCCGCTCTGCATTAGCCGGATTAGTTCCGTAAGCATCAATAATTACATCAAAGCGTGCTAATACACTATCAATTATTGCAAAAATGTCACCACTCAATAATTGCGCGTCATCGCCAAGAACCTTCTTAGCCTTTCCTTCATGACGAACTATTCCCGTTACATCTAATCCCGGTTGGGCCGTCGCTAATTTATAAATTGCACTCCCGGCCATTCCGGAAGCACCAATTATTCCAACCTTAGTCATTGTTCGTTGCTCCTTCCCTCATAATTATATTTATAATCACTTTATCATGAGACAAGAGAATTGCCAAAGAAAAGGCTTTCACAAATTACTTTTTCTTCAATTTTTGACCCTCTGTTCGAAGTTCTGCCAACCACTTTTCATGCTGTTCTTCATACTTTCGGTCGCCTTTAATAAAGAAATAAGCAACCGCAGCAAGAATTGCAATGACCGTTCCAACCAGCAGTGTCTTTGAAGTAAAGTTGGTAACCATATAACAAGAAACAAGTAATGCTAACCCGGGAATCAGGTACTTTCCGGGTAACTCAAAGCCATGCGTTGGATATTCATTAGTGTGCTTAAATTTAACAACAGCAAGAATCGTTGGAACATACTGAATAAATGAAGCTAAAACAGTACAATTAACTAAAAAGAGGTAACTTTGAGTAGAAAACAATGACGAGAGAATTGACGTAAGAATAATTCCAACCCAAGGTGCATCATGACGGTTCTTCTTACCGACGAATTTTGGCAACATTCCATGCTCATTAGCCAATGACGCAATTAACGATGGGGTGTTGAATGAGGCGGAGAAAGCTACCCCAAAGATACTTACTAACATCCCAAAAATAATAATTGCATAACCCCACTGACCGATTGCACTGCCAAGCGCATTAGCTAATGGAGTTGAATAGCCACCCAGTTTTACCCCAGAAAGACCAACAGCAACCGTCATCATCAAGGCATCTAAAATAGTGACACTAACCATTACCGCAATCAGTACTCGGGGAATGTTTTTCTCAGGATTATTCATTTGCTGAGCAGCAATTGGTAAGAAGGAAAAGCCAGTAAACAGGTAGAAGATCGGTGTAAAGGCTTCTCCAAAGTGATGAAGAAACGGCATTGGGCCCTTGAGCGCTGCTTGAGGAATTGCTGGCGTAAAGTTAGCCTTATGAATAAAAAATACCCCAACAACAATAAAGATGATTAACGTCAGAATCTTAGCAGCTACCGAAACATTATTAACTACCTTAACAATACTCCGACCGTAGAAATTAATCAGGGCAAAGAGAAGAATTAAGCCAACTGCCCCGATACCATAAACAACGGGGTTTTTAAATACCGGTAAAAAACTTTTGAGAGTTGTTAACAACGCAACAATTTCTGCCGAAAGTGTGCAACTCCCCAAGAACCAGGTAAAGATCCCTAATTCATAACCCGTAAAGCGCCCAAAGGCATGGTAAGAGTATAGCCACGCTGCTCCAGATCCGGTAAACCGACTTGACATATCGGCATAACACAAAGCAATTAAAGACACCGTAACAGCAGTACAAAGAAGAACTACGACTGCCGATAAGTTCATGTAACGATAAATCACTGATGGAAGTAAGAATGTTCCTGAACCAATGACCCCATTAATTCCCAAAAAGTAAATTGAAATAAATGAAAGTTTCTTAGGAATTGACTTTTGACTAGCGATAATAACACCTCATAACTAAAAAAATAACTTAATTTATATTGTAGTCGTTTTTTTAGGAAATGGTAACTCATCCCCTGACATTCTATACTTCCACTGGTATTTCTCACTAAGCTAGACTAAAATTTGCTTAAATGAAACCCTTTAAGGTTAACGGGAGGTTCGTCCAATGATCCATAACATTCAGACCGTTTCTAACTATATTGAAGAAATTGAAAAGCTAATTAATAATAAGCGTCACAATTATTATTTTCGTGGACAAGATGACGCCTTTTCCAATACTTTGCCAGCAATTTTTCGGAGCCGAAAGCTTCTTGATAATGAGGATAACCTATTCAATGACTTTTTGATGACGGATCCCCAACTTTTTGAAAAATGTCGTACTAATTTTGAACGGTTAGCGTTAATGGAACACTACCACCTTCCTACTCGACTACTAGATGTTAGTTCTAACCCTTTAATCGCTCTGTTCTTTGCTGTTAAGGGCGGACAAGGAAATGGTGAAGTTTATGTTTATAAGGATGAGCCTAATCCTGATAAATTGGCTGAAATGTTGGAACAGCGGGGATGGCAGAATCTAATTGCCGAGTATAAGAGTAAAAATAAGCTAACTAGCCACAATTACTTTAAGAAAAACTCCTTTAGTAACGAAATGCAGCTTGAATCTTCGCTTGCTCGACAATCGTTAGCTGATAAAGCCGCCTTTTTCCAATCAATTAAGAACTTTTACAAACTAGATAATGACTACATTGGCCAACAACACAAGCTGTGGAGTCATAGTTATGACAGTTACTTTGACGATCAGGATTCTGATTACTTTGCAGAATTCAAGCGTGATCTGCAAACTTTACCATTTTTGCGATTGTTTGAAGAAGCAAAACGGGATATTCCAAGTTTTGCTAACAAGTTGAATCCCCTAGAGTTAATTGTCCCTAAGATCGTAACAATTAAACGGATGAGTCGGCGAATGGAAAATCAACAAGGCCTTTTTCTTTTCGTTCCCTTCATTGGCGAAGAATATGATCCGACAATTAAGATTGATTATTCAGAAGTAGAGCGTCGCGCCCAGTTGGCAATCGATATTCTTAGTCTCTATAATGCTGAAAATCCGGCTGAAAAAGAGAAATATATCATTCCAGCAAAGTATAAACGCTCAATTCTTGATGAGTTAGCTAAATTAGGGATTGATTATAGCTTCATTTATCCTGAAGACCACGCTAAAAAAGCAGAAATGATTAAGGCAAAATACCTTGGCCTTTAAAAGAATAACCTAAGCTTAATCTGCAATGAAATTAGTCATTGTGGATAAGCTTAGGTTATTCTTTAACGTTGAACAGAATTTAAGAATATCTACCAAAGTCAATCGACATTATAGACTTCACCAAACTCAATTTACTTAATATGACTACTTGTGAAATGCTCAAAATGATCCGAGAATTTAGTTGGAACAAATGGCTGTTGATAAATATATTTAAACAGTGCCTGGTATTGAGAATATAGTTTTTGTTCGTTTTTATTGGGAGCCGGGACATAGTAATGTTTGCCAACAAGGTTCTGAGGTAAATATTCCTGCCGAGCGATCTTATGGGGTAAGTCAAACATATTTTGCATTACCCCAGCACCCCTTAATTTAGCAGCTCCTTGGTAGTGAGAATCTTGTAAGTACTTAGGCATTGGGTGATTCGTAGGATGTTCAGCATCTTTAGCCGCCTGATAATATGCCTGCATTGCTGAATCTGAACGTGGTGCCACTGCGAGTAATATCGTTGCCATTGCCACATGAGTTGAAGCCCGCGGTAGGCCAATTTCTAATGCTGTGTTAGCCAAAGTAATTACCTGTGTAGCTCTTGCCGGGTCGGCTAATCCCACGTCTAAAGCGGCCGCATCTTTTAATCTTCTAACGACCGACTCCAGATCACCAGACTTTAAGATTACCGCTAAATAATAAAGGGCCGCATCAGCATCAGAACCCTCAATTGAATTCTGAAATGCTGATAAGTAATCATAGTGCTTTGTCGCATCTTTGTCGAATGCAAAGTGCTGCTTTTTTGCAAATTCTTCGATGGCAGCCATTGATAGTCCTTTCGGATGCATGGCATGAAGAGTATCCAAAATATTAAGTGCCACCCTGACATCACCATTACCACTATTAGCAATTGCATGTGCTTGCTCTTCCGGTAAAGTAAAACCTAAATGCTCTTGAGCTGCTCGGATAAGTACCGGTTCGATCTCTTCAGCAGCGATCGGCTCAAATTCAAAGATTTGGCAACGTGACCGGATTGCTGGTTGAATTGCCATGATCGGATTTTCAGTTGTTGTTCCTACTAATAAAATATGACCATTTTCAAGGTACGGTAATAAGTAATCTTGAATTGGCTTCGTTAACCGGTGAATTTCGTCAAGTAAAAGAACAAAGCTCTCATCGGGGTGCTTATCAATTAGTTTTTGTAATTGACTTTTATTTTGAATTGACGCATTAAACTTTTCAAATGGTAATTCCAAAGTCTTTGACATTACATAGGCTAAAGTAGTTTTGCCTGATCCGGGTGGACCCCATAGTAACAGGCTAACTGAAAGGTGTTGCGTGATAATCTGATAAAGTGGGCGTCCTGGACCGAGTAATTGTTTTTGCCCAACCATTTGTTCAAGCGAAGTCGGTCTCATCACATCAGCTAGTGGTTGTTTAAAAGCCATTTACTTATCCTCCTAACTTAGTAAGCTTTATACTTACTAATAATAAGGTCAATGACTAATGATTACCAGTAATTACCTTGACTAAATAGTATCATGAGATATTTTAATTTTCTGGCCAGAACAGTTCATCCAAAGATTTTCCTAATACAAAGATCAACCGATAAATTGTTATCTTGATCTAAGTATCCACTGTATTTATTAATTGTTTGCATAAAAAATACCACCCACATTTTCGTGAGTGGCATTGCTATCCATATTAGTTGAAAACACCTATTTTTTATTAACTCGTTGGCGTAACAAATAATGTTTTATTTTCCCACTAGCATTCGTTGGCAACTGGGCAATTCGAATATAGCGCCGTGGAACCTTAAAATGAGCGAGGTGCTGATAGCCAAAGTGAATTAGATCCGCGATATCTAGTTCACTATCCGTAACAATAAACGCAACCGGTACTGCGCCCCATTTAGGATCGTTTTGACCCACAACTGCAACTTGCTTAATTCCTGGATATTATTGATAAACCTGTTCAACTTCTTGAGGAAAAATATTTTCTCCACCCGAAATGAACATCTCATCTAACCGGCCGTCAACATAAAGATATCCTTCATTATCCAAGCGGCCAACATCACCAGTATGGTACCAACCAGCCGTCATTTTACGCTCTAATCTTCCTGGTTGGTTAAGATAACCAGGAGTTAATGCAGGTGACTTAAGGAGAATTTCGTTATTTTCCGGTGCTAACCGCAACTGATTCATAAAAAGTGGCTGTCCAACAGAGCCAAGTTTCCTTAACGCATCCTGTGCCCGTAACGCAACAATTTGTGAGCAGGTCTCCGTCATTCCGTAACACTGGACAACTGGGATTTGAAGGCTAGCACATTGCTTTAACGTTGCCATATCAGTTGTTCCACCACCAAGTAACATACAACGAAAATGCTTGTTATAATGACTTTGACTATTTTTACGCTGTCTAAGCAGTTTTTGCAGCATAAATGGCACAACTGACATGATCGTTACCGGTTCGTTTACTAGGATCTTTTCAATTGTCGCTTCGGAAAACTTTTTGGCTAGGCGAACGGTAATACCATAGATTAATCCCCGCATTAAAATCGAAAAGCCACTTATATGAAAGATCGGCGCTACACAGAGCCATTCATCATTTGCTCCTAAGCCCAAATTGAGTGCGGACGAAACCGCTGAGTAAAAGTGGTTACCAAATGTTTGCAAAACTCCTTTAGGATTCCCGGTCGTTCCGGATGTATACATAATGCTGGCAACTTGATCGAAGTCAAACTCAGGAACTAGTTGACCATCTTGAGCTGGTAAATCCAGAAAACGCTCAAAGCTCGTGAACCGTTTATCCATTGTGGGACGGACTAGCGAATTAGCCACTAAGCAACAAGTTAATCGGCTGTCTGCCATTTGGCGATCCAATTCATCTTTAGCCAGTCGCCAGTTTAACCAAACGATCGTCCTCCTACTCGCTAGTACTGTCATCGCGATTTCATACCCAACCAGCGTATTATCTGTCAAAATTCCTACAAATTTGCCAGGATGCAGCTGATTTAATCGCCCAACATTAGCAGTGACAACGTCTCGCAGCTCGCTAAAGGTTAATTGTTTTTGCCCATCGGTAATTGCGACCTTATCGGGTTGGGTACTCGACTGTTTAAGCAACCAATTTTGCGTTTTCATCTTGTAACATCACCAGCTTAAGGAAATTTTGGAAATTGATCAAAGTTTGGATCCCGTTTTTGATTAAACGCATCGCGGCCTTCTTTTCCTTCATCAGTTGTGTAGAAAAGCATCGTAGCATCTCCACCAAGCTACTGTAAACCAGCTAGGCCATCAGTGTCAGCATTCATTGCTGCTTTGATAAAGCGCAGTGCAGTTGGTGATTTTTTAAGAATTTCATTACACCAATCAAGGGTAACTGATTCAACTTGATCCAACGGTACAACCTTGTTAATCCAGTTCATTTGGTAAGCTTCTTCAGCTGAGTAAAAATGATTTAAGAACCAGACTTCTTTAGCTCGTTTATGACCAATTACTCGAGCTAAGTAGCCAGAACCATAACCAGCATCAAAACTCCCGACTTTGGGACCAGTTTGACCAAATTTGGCATTATCAGCAGCAATTGTCAAGTCGCAAACTAATTACAAAATATTTCCACCGCCAACAGACCATCCCTTAACCATTGCAATTACCGGTTTAGGAATAATCCGAATAAGATGCTGAAGATCCAAAACATTTAAGCGCGCAATGTGATCTGGACCAACATACCCACCGGTTCCACGAACTCCCTGGTCACCGCCAGAAGAGAATGCCTTGTCACCCGCTCCGGTTAGGATAATTACGCCAATTGTGCTATCATCACGACAGATCGTAAAAGCATCAATCATTTCTTGAATTGTTACTGGCGTAAAGGCATTCATTTTCTTGGGCCGATTCATGGTAATTTTTGCAATTTTACCAGCGCGTTCAAAAATAATTTCCGAATAATCTTTAACATTTTTCCAATCTACACTTGTCATTTTAAGCTTCCTTCCAATATGAGGTGAATATTATGAATCTACTACAATACTTAGGAATTAAAATTCAAACAGTAACTGTTAATCAAGTAATTATTAGCATCAATGTGACTGATCAATTAAAGCAGCCCTTTGGCATTGTTCATGGCGGAATCAACGCCACTCTAGCCGAAACGGCTGCTTCTCTAGGGGCCAATGCTTGGCTAACTAACAATGATCGTCACCAAGTAGCAACAGGGGTCGATATTAATACTCACCACCTACGTGCCGTTAAAACAGGAGTCCTCAAAGCCGTTGCTACCCCATTGAAGTTGGGGCAAAGGATCCAAACTTGGCAAGTTCAAACTTTTAATGATGATCAAATCACTAGCAATAGTACCGTTTCCTTACTAAATACCAACCTAGATAGCTAGTTAGTCCTACCGATAATTTTGTTTTATAAATGCTTTGCCAAAAAATTCTTAATGATTTCAAATACTTGTGGCTGCAGGAATTGAGCATCCATATGACCAGCACCGTTAAGAACGTACATATCAGCAGGTACTTGGTTTTCGACTAACTTATCATAGAGTTGCTCACTATCTTTTAGCGGAACTACCATATCATCAGTCCCATGGAGGATTAAGAATGGTACAGTTTGTTGATCAATATATGATAGTGGATTGGCTGCCCGATCGAGTTCTGGCGCATCTTCAGGTTCTGCGCCTAATAAGTTACGATAAACAAAATCAAAGTCATCAGTAGCGCTTCCCTCCTTAGCTGTCAGAGGATCAACCACTCCATAGAATGGAACAACAACTTGAACATCACTTGAAACATCAAGATGATCGCCCTTATCAAATTCTCGATGACCGTTAGTAACTCCAAGCATGCTTACCATATGACCACCGGCAGATTCACCCATTGCAACAAACCGATCTGGGTCAGCCTGATAACGATCTGCATTAGCTCGAATGTAGCGAATAGCAGCTTTAGCATCTTCTAATTGTCCTGGAAACTGAACCTTATTACTATCACGGTATTCAACTCCCACTAGAATATAACCATCGTGGGCAAAATCAACAAGATTAGGTAAGTGGACATTGTTATCAGTATCCATCCAACCACCACCAGCAAACCAGAAAATGACTGGGTAACGTTTATCACTATCATTCTGAAAGTGACGAATAACTGTTAATTTTAGATCTCGAGTAGTATTCCCCAGCCAGCCTGGTACTTGGGCGTAAGTAACATTCGTATCCATCCATAAACCGTCACGAACTGTCTTAACATCAATCGTTTTTTTCATTTTAGTCATAACTCCTTTAGCGCAAAATCTCTCAGCCGTTTTGATTGTAACAAATAATTTGCTATTGATAAACTAAGGTAGACATTCAGTAAAAATATGCACTTCTTATCCACCATCACAACACTTAGTATATTTTCTCTACTCAATATAGTAAAATAATTGATTGTTAATTCTTCAAAAGGAGTGTGGATATCCTTGAAAGTAAAAATTTCCCTTAACTGGTGGGAGTGATTATTTTAGCGGCCTTGATTTATGCACTATGGCGTTAAAAGTTTAGTTTTATTAGCTTAAAAAAACATGGTAATGTTTTTAACTTATATCACTTAGAGTAATCAAAATTGATAATTATTTATCGTTTTTTCTACACATATTTAAAATCATATTTCAAAAAACATTTTATAAATCAAATACAACAAAAAGCCTATAGACTAAGTAACGTTAACTTAATCTATAGGCTTTAAATATTAATAATGCTGACTAGAGGATTCGAACCTCCGACCTCATCATTACTAATGACGTGCTCTGCCAACTGAGCTAAGTCAGCATCAAGCGTGGCAACGTCCTATCCTCGCAGGGAGCGATCCCCCAACTACTTTTGGCGTGTTGAAGCTTAACTTCTGTGTTCGGCATGGGAACAGGTGTATCCTTCAAGCCATCATCACCACACTTACCCTTCCGGGCAAGAGCTTGCGCTCTCAAAACTAAACAATATCGCTCTTCTTCCAAACCTTACCGCTTAACTTGGTTAAGTCCTCGACCGATTAGTAATGGTCCGCTCCATGCCTCACGGCACTTCCACTTCCATCCTATCTACCACATCATCTTTGTGGGGTCTTACTTCCCGAAGGAATGGGAAATCTCATCTTGAGGCGAGTTTCACACTTAGATGCTTTCAGCGTTTATCTCGTCCATACATAGCTACCCAGCGGTGCTCCTGGCGGAACAACTGGTACACCAGCGGTATGTCCATCCCGGTCCTCTCGTACTAAGGACAGGTCCTCTCAAATTTCCTCCGCCCGCGACGGATAGGGACCGAACTGTCTCACGACGTTCTGAACCCAGCTCGCGTACCGCTTTAATGGGCGAACAGCCCAACCCTTGGGACCGACTACAGCCCCAGGATGCGATGAGCCGACATCGAGGTGCCAAACCTCCCCGTCGATGTGGACTCTTGGGGGAGATAAGCCTGTTATCCCCAGGGTAGCTTTTATCCGTTGAGCGATGGCCCTTCCATGCGGAACCACCGGATCACTAAGCCCGACTTTCGTCCCTGCTCGACCTGTCTGTCTCGCAGTCAAGCTCGCTTGTGCCTTTACACTCTGCGAATGATTTCCAACCATTCTGAGCGAACCTTTGGGCGCCTCCGTTACCTTTTAGGAGGCGACCGCCCCAGTCAAACTGCCCACCTGACACTGTCTCCCAGCACGTTCAGTGCTGCGGGTTAGAGTGGTCATAATGCAAGGGTAGTATCCCACCAACGCCTCCGTCGAAACTAGCGTTCCGACTTCTATGGCTCCTACCTATCCTGTACAAGCAGTACAAACACTCAATATCAAGCTACAGTAAAGCTCCATGGGGTCTTTCCGTCCTGTCGCGGGTACCCTGCATCTTCACAGGGATTTCAATTTCACCGAGTCTCTCGTTGAGACAGCGCCCAGATCGTTACGCCTTTCGTGCGGGTCGGAACTTACCCGACAAGGAATTTCGCTACCTTAGGACCGTTATAGTTACGGCCGCCGTTTACTGGGGCTTCAATTCAGAGCTTCGCCGAAGCTAACCCTTCCTTTTAACCTTCCAGCACCGGGCAGGCGTCAGCCCCTATACTTCATCTTACGATTTTGCAGAAACCTGTGTTTTTGATAAACAGTCGCCTGGGCCTATTCACTGCGGCTGGTCTTGCGACCAGCACCCCTTCTCCCGAAGTTACGGGGTCATTTTGCCGAGTTCCTTAACGAGAGTTCACTCGCTCACCTTAGGATTCTCTCCTCGACTACCTGTGTCGGTTTGCGGTACGGGCAGTTAACGTGCTCCTTAGAAGCTTTTCTCGGCAGTGTGACATCGGCAACTTCGCTACTGTAATTTCGCTCCCCATCACAGCTTGTCAACCCGGATGTAAGCATTTGACTCACATCCTGACTTACTGCTTGGCCCCACTCTTCCAATCGTGAGGTTTGCTTAGCCTCCTGCGTCCCTCCATCGTCAAACGCAGTTAACTGGTACAGGAATCTCAACCTGTTATCCATCGCCTACGCCTCTCGGCCTCGGCTTAGGTCCCGACTTACCCTGGGAGGACGAGCCTTCCCCAGGAAACCTTAGTCATTCGGTGGACAGGATTCTCACCTGTCTTTCGCTACTCATACCGGCATTCTCACTTCTAAGCGCTCCACCAGTCCTCACGGTCTAGCTTCACCGCCCTTAGAACGCTCTCCTATCACGTGCACGTAGTGCACATCCACAGTTTCGGTAATATGCTTAGCCCCGGTACATTTTCGGCGCAGAATCACTCGACTAGTGAGCTATTACGCACTCTTTAAATGGTGGCTGCTTCTGAGCCAACATCCTAGTTGTCTATGCAACTCCACATCCTTTTCCACTTAGCATATATTTAGGGACCTTAACTGGTGATCTGGGCTGTTCCCCTTTACACGGTGGATCTTATCACTCATCGTGTGACTCCTGGGCATAAATCAATGGCATTCGGAGTTTATCTGAAGTTGGTAACCTATGACGGGCCCCTTGTCCAAACAGTAGCTCTACCTCCACGATTCTTTTTCCCAAGGCTCCCCCTAAAGAGATTTCGGAGAGAACCAGCTATCTCCAAGTTCGTTTGGAATTTCACCGCTACCCACACCTCATCCCAGCCATTTTCAACTGACACGGGTTCGGTCCTCCAGTGCGCTTTACCGCACCTTCAACCTAGACATGGGTAGGTCACCTGGTTTCGGGTCTACAACTACATACTTCGTACGCCCATTTCAGACTCGCTTTCGCTGCGGCTCCGGTTTTTCCACCTTAACCTTGCATGCAATCGTAACTCGCCGGTTCATTCTGCAAGAGGCACGCCGTCACCCATTAATGGGCTCCGACAGCTTGTAGGCACATGGTTTCAGGAACTATTTCACTCCCCTTCCGGGGTGCTTTTCACCTTTCCCTCACGGTACTGGTTCACTATCGGTCACTAGGGAGTATTTAGCCTTGCGAGATGGTCCTCGCTGCTTCCGACGGGGTTTCACGTGTCCCGCCGTACTCAGGATCCTGAACTGAGAGAGTGCCGTTTCGTCTACTGGGCTTTCACCATCTCTGGCACAGCTTCCCAACTGTTTCGACTACGTCGCTCTTTGGTAACTCAAATGTTCAGTCCTACAACCCCAACGAGCAAGCTCGTTGGTTTGGGCTCTTCCCCGTTCGCTCGCCGCTACTAAGGGAATCGATGTTTCTTTCTCTTCCTGCAGCTACTGAGATGTTTCAGTTCACTGCGTCTACCGCTTGCTAGCTATAGATTCACTAGTCAAGCAACCAACGACTAAGTTGGTTGGGTTTCCCCATTCGGAAATCTCCGGATCAAAGCGTACTTACCGCTCCCCGAAGCATATCGGTGTTAGTCCCGTCCTTCATCGGCTCCTAGTACCAAGGCATTCACCATGCGCCCTTCATAACTTAACCTTGATAATCACTTCGTGATTATCCGATTAATTGAGTTAGCGATTAATTTCTAAAAAACTCAAAATAACGCGGTGTTCTCGGTTTGTTTTGTTAATTAATAAAGAAAATTGATATTATTTAGTTTTCAAAGTGCAAGCTTGAGAGTAAACCTCTCAAAACTAAACAAAGTTTCCACAATGTGTAGGTTTCCGTTTTATTCCTTAGAAAGGAGGTGATCCAGCCGCAGGTTCTCCTACGGCTACCTTGTTACGACTTCACCCCAGTCATCTGCCCTGCCTTAGGCGGTTCCCTCCAAATGGTTAGGCCACCGACTTTGGGCATTGCAAACTTCCATGGTGTGACGGGCGGTGTGTACAAGGCCCGGGAACGTATTCACCGCGGCATGCTGATCCGCGATTACTAGCGATTCCGACTTCGTGTAGGCGAGTTGCAGCCTACAGTCCGAACTGAGAACGGCTTTAAGAGATTAGCTTACTCTCGCGAGTTCGCAACTCGTTGTACCGTCCATTGTAGCACGTGTGTAGCCCAGGTCATAAGGGGCATGATGATCTGACGTCGTCCCCACCTTCCTCCGGTTTGTCACCGGCAGTCTCACTAGAGTGCCCAACTAAATGCTGGCAACTAGTAACAAGGGTTGCGCTCGTTGCGGGACTTAACCCAACATCTCACGACACGAGCTGACGACGACCATGCACCACCTGTCATTGCGTCCCCGAAGGGAACGCCTAATCTCTTAGGTTAGCGCAAGATGTCAAGACCTGGTAAGGTTCTTCGCGTAGCTTCGAATTAAACCACATGCTCCACCGCTTGTGCGGGCCCCCGTCAATTCCTTTGAGTTTCAACCTTGCGGTCGTACTCCCCAGGCGGAGTGCTTAATGCGTTAGCTCCGGCACTGAAGGGCGGAAACCCTCCAACACCTAGCACTCATCGTTTACGGCATGGACTACCAGGGTATCTAATCCTGTTCGCTACCCATGCTTTCGAGCCTCAGCGTCAGTTGCAGACCAGACAGCCGCCTTCGCCACTGGTGTTCTTCCATATATCTACGCATTCCACCGCTACACATGGAGTTCCACTGTCCTCTTCTGCACTCAAGTCGCCCGGTTTCCGATGCACTTCTTCGGTTAAGCCGAAGGCTTTCACATCAGACCTAAGCAACCGCCTGCGCTCGCTTTACGCCCAATAAATCCGGATAACGCTTGCCACCTACGTATTACCGCGGCTGCTGGCACGTAGTTAGCCGTGACTTTCTGGTTGGATACCGTCACTGCGTGAACAGTTACTCTCACGCACGTTCTTCTCCAACAACAGAGCTTTACGAGCCGAAACCCTTCTTCACTCACGCGGTGTTGCTCCATCAGGCTTGCGCCCATTGTGGAAGATTCCCTACTGCTGCCTCCCGTAGGAGTATGGACCGTGTCTCAGTTCCATTGTGGCCGATCAGTCTCTCAACTCGGCTATGCATCATCGCCTTGGTAAGCCGTTACCTTACCAACTAGCTAATGCACCGCGGGCCCATCCTGAAGTGATAGCCGAAACCATCTTTGAAACGAAAACCATGTGGTTTTCGTTGTTATGCGGTATTAGCACCTGTTTCCAGATGTTATCCCCCGCTTCAGGGCAGGTTGCCCACGTGTTACTCACCCGTCCGCCGCTCACTGGGAATCCAACGTCAATTCAGTGCAAGCACGTCATATCAGTTGGGCCAGTGCGCTCGACTTGCATGTATTAGGCACACCGCCGGCGTTCATCCTGAGCCAGGATCAAACTCTCATATAAAATATAAGAACTTGAATAGCTCTAATTCAAATTAATTAAGCGAATTGACTTCGCAAATGTTTTGCTTCAAATCATTATGATTGAAGACCCTACACATTTGATTCGTCGAAACTTTGTTCAGTTTTCAAAGGTCTACCTTAGTCAGCAACAAGTGCTGACTAACAAATTTATTATATCAGATGTCTTTTAGGATGTCAACAGTTAATTTTGATATTTTTCAAATTAACTCATCAATCATTCTCAACAGACAACTTTTATAATATATCATCTTGTTAAGAGCGAGTCAACATGTTTATTGAAATAAAAACAATTTATCAGATAAACAAATAACTCTTTGTATCTCTCAACAGGAACTATACTGTACCTTCTTTTCATTTCTTCGTCAACAGCAAATATGAAGAACTATTCATTTGTATTGAACTAATTCGAACATTGAATTCAAATTAGCAAATATAGTTAATGATTTTTTAAACAAAGCAAAAGAGTGCCCGCCATTTTTTGGCAAAAGCACTCATAAACTGAACAATTTATTTTTAAATTATTTTACCCGAACTAAGAAGTAACGTTTCTTTCCGCGGCGAACAATCACAAACTTACCATCAAAATGGCTACTTGGATCGATCTCTGCATCAACATCAGTTACCTTTTCACCATTAATATGGATAGCACCACTTTCAACATCTTGTCGTGCTTGACGACGTGATGGTTCAATCTTGGTATCATCGACTAACCATAAGATAATGTTCTTCTTTTCATTAGCTACTTCTACTGAAGGAACGTCCTTGAAAGCTTGTTCAATTTCCTCAGTAGTTAAGTCAGCAATATCCCCTGAGAATAGCGCCTTAGTAATCCGTTGAGCTTCGGCTAATCCTTCTTCTCCATGAACAAACTTAGTAACTTCTTCAGCTAACCGACGTTGAGCTTCACGCTTCCATGGTTCTTTCTGAACTTTTTCTGCCAACTCATCAATTTCTTCCTTAGATAAGAAGGTAAAGTACTTGAGGTATTTAACAACGTCACGATCATCCTGGTTAATCCAAAATTGGTAGAATTCGTAAGGCGAGGTCTTCTTTGGATCAAGCCAAATAGCACCACCAGCAGTCTTACCAAATTTCGTCCCATCAGCTTTTAACATCAACGGAATGGTCAACCCGTATACTTTTGCATCGGGTCCTTCTACCTTATGAATCAAATCAATCCCGGCGGTAATATTCCCCCATTGGTCTGACCCACCAATTTCAAGTTGCACACTATTATTTTGGTAAAGGTGCAAGAAATCTACCGCTTGAAGAATTTGATAAGTAAACTCAGTAAAGGAAATTCCTGAATCAAGTCGACTTGCAACAACTTCCTTATTTAACATTGTATTAACATTAAAGAGCTTCCCAAAGTCACGTAAAAAATCAATCATGGTGAAGTCCTTCAACCAGGTGTAATTGTCAACAATCGTAAAGTTCTCAGTACCAAAAAGTTTCTTCATTTGTTCAGTAAGAGCCTTCTTATTGTGATCCAACTGTGATTCAGTTTGAAGGGTCCGTTCCGTTTTCCGTCCAGATGGATCACCAATTGCACCAGTTCCACCACCAATGATAATAACTGGGTGGTGCCCTGCTAACTGGAATCGCTTGAGAATCATAAAGGGAATTAAGTGACCGATATGAAGACTATCACCTGTTGGGTCAGTCCCACAGTATAGGCCAATATTCTTATTTTCAGTTAATTCCTTCAATGCTTCTTTATCAGTAGTTTGGTTAATGGCGCCACGCCATTCAAGTTCATCAATAATGTTCATCGTATTGCCTCCTATAACATATTTCAGATCAAAAAATCCCCAACTTCATATTGAAGTCAGGGACGATTTACCGCGTTACCACCTTGAATTGTAATTACTAATCCAGTAATTACCTCTCTAGTCGATAACGAGACGATCCGTTCAAAATTGAAAAGCTCCGTAAGTGTAATTCGTCAGCCAACCGCGTTAGACTTTCAGCAACCGTCTAATCTCTAATCTACTAGTTGGCAAACTACTAAATTACATCAACGCCTTTATTATTGCCGTCATTGTACCTAGAGAATTAGTACTTTGTCAAGATAAAAAGGAAAGCCACAGAATCCACTTCTTTCGTGACTTTCCTTTTACTGAGGATTATTTATTTTCTTGTTTCTTTTTATCCTGCTTTTGTTTAGCTTTCTTTACCTTTTTCTTTGGTGTATAAACTTCATGAACATAAGCCTCACCAGTTAATTCAGCAACTGGCTTAAACGTGTCAGCAAAGTCTTCATCCAAGTTAGCGGTTTTCTTTGCTTCTTCATAGTAAAGGGCACCACTAGCAAAAATCACTGGTAAGTATGCGGCAAAGCCAAGAATCATTAACAGCAATCCAATATATATCAACGCGTAAGTTGCGGTGTAAAGTCCCCAGTATGCCAGGGCACCGAAAATAACTTCCCAAACAACCATTGGGATAAAGATTACAACAAGCATGATCAATAGGTAGTTCCACTTACGTCCACCCATAAACCGTCGACTAGCGGTTAGGGCATGGCGCATTGATTGACCAAGGAATTGTGGCTGACGATCACGGTAAAGGAAATTGGCTTGGGAATATTCAATTCCTTTCCATACCATCACAATATCGTTTAGTATCCGGCAAACAATCACTAATGCTTGGTTTTTAGCAACTAATCCACCAATAATATCTAACGGCAAGCTCCACAGGAATACAAATAAGCCAGTGTAAAGAATAATCCGCCATAATTGATTCTTCCGCAAATGCTTATAGTGCATCCATACTGATCCAGCGCTGACAATTTGTTCAGGATGACGAACCTTATCCTGGTAAGTAAATTGTGCAGCCGTGGTAAAGAACGAATAGAAGAATGATAATGCGACTAAAATAACAATTGCAAGAAGCAGCTCAAGCAAAGCCAATCCAATTGCTGCAGGTGATGCCATCCCGTACATAATCATCATCATGGCCATCCCCATTGAACTTAATATTCCCTGGGCAAAATAACCAACAATAAACGATAACGCGAGGAAAATAATCATCACTCCGCCAAGTGGCCACATTGAAGTTTGGTAATGTGGCTTAACTAGTCCCTTCAGGTCATGAATGAACTGTTTTAAGGATAAATGATAACGTTTCTTCATTTAATACTCTCTCCAATTATTTCAGAATATATTTTTCATCATAACACAAAACGAACAAAGCTCAATTTCCATGGTGCTTTTTTCATAAAAAATTCAAAAAGTGCTCACCATCACAGTCAGCAAGCCGATTAATGATGGTCAGCACCCCAAATTATTTTCTATTAAACTCTTCGTCAAAATTCACTAAATTACTTCAGAAGCTATACTCTCAAATTAATCTTACTCAATCGCTTCAAAATAAGGAAAACAATAATTCCCTCCAAAGGCCAAGTAATGACTTCTTTAGGCAGCCGGATAAGCAAAAGTGCCCAGAATGTTTTCCCAGTGCTTCCCGTATTTAGGCTCATAATGTAAATCCAAAGTGTTGTAAAGATAACATTAGTTACTAAAATTTGGAAGAACTCATAAATTAGCGCCCGTTGCCAAGTAACTTTCTGGTTATACAGGAACATCCCCGCTAGTACGCCAGAAACAAAGGCTGAAAAGGTAAATCCTGGGAAAAAGGCAGTTCCAGAATTAAGAATGGTGTTACTAATAATATCATTGACCACCATGGCCCAACCACCAATCCACGGTCCTAAATAGTAACCAATCAAGGCAGTCGCAATAAAGCCAAAACCAAATTTAAGAATCGTTGGATCACCAATTGAGATTTTCTCTAAAACAACCTCAAGAGCAATCAACATTCCAGCAAGAGTTAACCGCTTAGTAGTAAACCGCGGACCAGCAAAAGATAAAATTGATGACATCTCAATCCACTCCCTACTTAAAATTTATTCTGTTAGGGAACACATTGACAGGTGTCTCTGTGGTGAATGCGAAATTATCAAGCAGCTAATGCTTCCTTCCAGCGTTCACATTCCGTTCCGCTGGACAATAACTCGGTAATTCCTACCCCAACACTCAATAATATATCTCAATTATGGATAATATTCAATATATTAGATAACATTATATGGAAAACATGCGATTATTAACCACAGTCAGCCATAAACATTCGTATTTGGCTTTATAAGATAATAAAACACCGCGATTGATTCAGACTAAACCAATTGCGGTGGAATAAAATTTAATTATATCTGGTTAAAAATTAATCATTGAACTTTCCAGCGCTCTTTAAAATTTCCTGAGCTTTTTCAAGATAGTGGTGTTCAGCACGGAATGCCTTAATCTTGCCGCCCTTGCTCTCGTCTAGGCCGTCAAGTTGCTTTTCCAGTTCGTCAAAGCCCTTCTTAAGATCTTTGATAACTGGTTCTTCATCTTCCATGTAAATGTAGTGATTCTCAGCAGGATCCTTATGTCCTTCACCTGCAACACGTTCGAGCTTATCGCTATCCTTATCTACTTTCTGAGCGTGCTTAAGAATTGACTTGATATCCTTAATTGTTTCGTGTTGAGCAGTACGATGCTTTTCGTTATCTACACTATCTTCAATCTTAGTTAAGTGTCCCTCAGCATCCGCAATCTTTTTAGCAATCCGATCTAATGCCTTTAATTGACGTTTTGCGTAATCAGCCATAATAATAACCTCCTGATAAATATTTATTTACACTATTATTATATTTTTAATAATAACGTTATGCAATTAATAGCACTTATTATTTTGTATTCATCAGAATAGCAATTAATATTTTTATCAAGGTTCATTATATTAACCGAAAGATCGCCATTTGATTTTTGCATCAAAAAAAAAGCCGGAAATTTCCGGCTTTTTCATTAAGAATATTTATTCTAGTATTTTTCTTTGCTCAAAACGTTAAGCTTCTCGTCAAAGTCATAAACAACTGGTTGACCAGTAGCCATTTCAAGGTTCATGATGTCATCATCAGAAATGTTTTCGATGTACTTGCTCAAAGCACGGAGAGAATTACCGTGAGCTGCAATGATAACGTTCTTGCCATCAAGAAGCTTTGGAGCAATTTCATCTTGCCATAAAGGAATTACCCGTTCCAAGGTAACCTTTAAGTTTTCACCACCAGGAACTGTCCGTGGATCCAAGTTAGCGTAACGACGATCGTGTAATGCTGAACCTTCATCATCAGCAGTCAGCAATGGAGGTAAAACATCGTATGAACGACGCCAAATGTGAACTTGTTCGTCACCGTACTTTTCAGCAGTAGCCTTCTTGTTAAGGCCTTGTAAAGCACCATAGTGACGTTCGTTCAAGCGCCAAGTCTTAGTTTCAGGAATCCAAAGTTGGTCACATTCTTCAAGAGCATAGTGTAATGTCTTGATAGCACGCTTCAATACTGAAGTGTATGCGTAGTCAAATTGAATACCATGTTCCTTAAGGGCTTTACCAGCGTTCTTAGCTTGTTCAACACCCTTTTCGCTCAAATCAACATCAATCCAACCAGTGAACTTGTTAGCAAGGTTCCATTCACTTTGGCCGTGACGAATTAAAACTAGTTTTGCCATGTTTTAATGACCTCTTTCTTCTTAAAATCGCTATACTACTATACAGCATTACCTAATTATTTTAATCCAAACATTGAAAAAATCCAATAGGCGAAGCGGTGATCTTGTGAAATTAATCGCGATTATCGTTCTATAATCCTGCTTTTGCACCAATATCATGACGATAAAAACATTCTGGTTGATTCAGCTTTTCTAAATACGCGTAAACACGATCATGAGCTTCCTGAAGAGTTTCTGCTTGGGCAAGCACCATCAATAATCGTCCTCCCGCGCCTCGTAAATGACTAACTGTTCCTGTCACATTAGCATAGTCAATTTCAACTTCACTGCTCTCAGGAAAGGAGCCTAATTTTTGACCATGAATTGGTTTTTGCGGATACCCTTTGGAGGCTAGAACAACACCAAAACTAGCTTCAGTGGTCTCACTAATTGTTGGTAAAGGCTGATCATTGATTGCCACATCAACAAGTTGATAAAGATCCGTATCTAAGCGCGGAAGGACCACCTGAGTTTCCGGATCACCAAGGCGAACGTTATATTCAATCACCTTTGGCCCATCCGCAGTCATCATCAGCCCAATATAAAGGACACCATGGTAATGGTATTCACCTTTCACTAACCCATCAACCGTTGGCTTAACCACCTCATCAATCATCCGTTGGCGATCAGCCGTCGATAACTGGGGAAGTGGACTATATGAACCCATCCCTCCAGTATTCGGACCTCGATCGCCATCATAAGCTCGTTTATGGTCTTGTGCCATCGGTAAGATTCGATAATGACCGTTGCTGATCACTACAAACATCGAATATTCAGGGCCGCTCAAACATTCTTCAAGAACTATCCGGGCTTGTCCCGATGCAAACATCTCTTTAATTGTCCGAACCGCAGCATCATGATCCTGGGCAATCACAACCCCTTTACCTCCAGCGAGGCCATTTTCTTTGATAACAACCGGATAGCCAAATTGATCCACATGTTCAAGGATCGCTGTTTGGTCACGATAGGAAGCATGCTTAGCAGTTGGTACACCGTAATTATTCATAAAGTTCAAAGCATAATCTTTTGAACCCTCTAGTTGCGCTGCCCGAGCATCGGGACCAAAGATCTTCAATCCAGCTGCATGGAAGTCATCTACAATACCATCAACCAGGCAATCTTCGGGTCCCACAAACGTCCATTTAATATCGTGATCTTTTGCAAATTTGATCAAGCCGGCAAAGTCGTTTTCAGCAATTGCCACTGGCTCAACTCCCACGCTTGGCATCCCCACATTTCCCGGTGCACAGTAAACATGGTCTACACTAGCGCTTTCCCTCAGCTTTTTGGCAATCGCAAATTCGCGACCCCCTTCGCCGATCACTAATAAATTAACTTTATCTGTCATGAGATCCTCCTGAATTCGATGTTGGATAATCATTTTTGTTGGTGACTTGTGTTTTGGCTCGTACTTTAATGCAGCAGAGTCGAAACGTGCTCAGCCTAACCTTCCTCGAGCTAACGACCTCCACCTCCGACGACAAGACGTCGTTCGGTGGAGAAATCGTTAGCCACCGGAAGGTTTTAACGGCCTCGCGCTCTAATTAAAAGTGCTTCACCCGAGTTTCCTAGAGCTAGCAACCTCCCTCCTAGGCGCAAACCGCCTTCGTCGGGAGAAATTGCTAACTTTCCGCAAGTTCTTTGCTGGCTCATACTCTAGTGTCTAAAATGTCTTACTCCAGTAGTGACCATGGCGATGCCGTATTTGTTAGCCATGTCAATTGATTCCTGATCACGGATGGAGCCGCCGGGTTGAACGACTGCTTTGATACCGTGCTTACCAGCATATTCGACGCAATCACCGAACGGGAAGAAAGCATCCGAAGCCATCACGGTTCGTTCGTCAATATCATCCCCTGCATGCTTAACAGCAATTTTAAGAGAATCAATCCGGTTAGGTTGACCTTCACCAACGCCAAGCGTCCGTTCATCATTTGCGAGGACAATTGCATTTGATTTAGCATGCTTAACTGCCTTCCAAGCAAACATCAGTGTCTTCAACTGTTCTTCGGTTGGTTGAACATCAGTTACGCACTTCCAGTCATGATAGTCTTCTTTAATGGTGTCCTGTTCTTGCATTAGCATTCCACCCATTACAGAGACAACTTCATGCTTAGTTGGTTCATCCTTTTTACTGAAATCAAGACTGAGTAAACGGATATTCTTCTTCTTTGCCAAAATTTCGTATGCATCGTCATCGAATCCTGGTGCAATTATGATTTCGAGGAAAATCTTATGCATCTTTTGGGCAGTTGCTAAATCAACTTTTCGGTTTAACGCAATCACCCCACCAAAAATTGAAACGGTATCCGCAGCATAAGCGCGATCCCAAGCTTGCTCCAAGGTTTCACCCCGCCCAATACCGCAAGGGTTCATGTGCTTCATAGCAACTACTGCTGGTTCGTCAAATTCGCGAATGCAACGGAGGGCTTCATCGGCATCCTTGATATTGTTGTAAGAAAGTTTCTTTCCGTGAAGCTGTTTTGCAGATAAGATCGAGAATGATTTTGGCAAGGCATCTTGGTATAGCCAAGCCTTTTGGTGACTGTTTTCTCCGTAACGCATTGTTTCTTTCAGGTCCCAAGTTAAGGTTAGCTTCTCGGGATCTTCTAGGCCGTTTTCTTTAGTCAGGTATTGAGAAATTAATGCATCATAAGCAGCCGTATGACGGAAAGCTTTGGTAGCTAACTTTGAACGGGTTTCCAATGTTGTCGTGCCGTTTTCCTTAAATTCACCTAATACATGATCATAGTCGTTTTGGTCAACGACGATTGTAACGTCACGGTAATTCTTAGCTGCTGAGCGGACCATGCTTGGGCCACCAATATCAATATTTTCAATTGCATCCGCAAGCTTTACGTCTGGTTTTTCAATCGTCTCCTTAAACGGGTAGAGATTTACACAGACAAGATCAATTGGCGTAATGTTAAGTTTTTCAAGAGTCTTCATATGTTCTGGTAATTCACGCCGCGCTAGTAAGCCCCCATGAACATATGGATTTAATGTTTTTACCCGACCATCCAGAATTTCAGGAAAATGGGTAACATCTTCAATACTGATCGTATTAATTCCTGCATCATCTAAAACCTTCTTTGTTCCACCAGTAGAAACAATCTCAAAGCCGTTTTCTACCAGTCCCTTAACAAAGGGAACCAAATTTGTCTTATCAGATACGCTTACCAATGCTCGTTTCATAAGTTAATTCTCCTTCTCTAACTCTGTCAAAACTTGTTTTACTGCTGCGGGATATAATTGATGCTCAGTCTCATGGACCCGTTCTTCCAACGTTTCTACCGTATCGCTAGGCAAAATTGGCACGTGCCGCTGGGCGATAATTGGTCCAGAATCTAAACCAGCATCGATATAGTGGACGGTTACCCCGGTCTGTTTCCGCCGGTCATTAAATGCCCGCTCAATCGAATGTAATCCTGGATACTCTGGCAACCACGCGGGATGAAGGTTGACGATCCGGTGTTCATATTGGTTCAGGATTGTCGGACCAACTACCCTTAGGTAACCGGCCAAAGCAATAAAGTCAATTTGATACTTTTTCAACAACTGTAAAAGCTGTTTTTCGTACTCTTCCTTCCCACCACAGGATTTCACCGTGAAACTTTCAGCAGGAACACCAAGGCGCTGTGCCCGTTTCATTACCGGTGCATCTGGATGGTTGCAAAAGAGCAGCGATAATTCACCAGGAATATCACCGCTTTGAAAATGCTTTGCTAGCACTTCAAAGTTTGTTCCGTTCCCGGAAGCGAAAATGGCAACTCTCATTTTCAAACCTCACTTAATTTCAATCTTTTCAGCATTTTCAGGGCGTTGACGCAAGTGACCAATTTGGTAACTTGCCTCACCTGCTTCTTTCAACTTCTCTTGAACCTGTTCAACATTAATAGGATCAACTGCCAACACTAAGCCAATCCCCATGTTAAATGTTTGAAAGCAATCTGCCAGCGGTAACTGGCCAAGCTGTTGTAAGTAATCAAAGACTGGCAATGTCGGCCATAACTTATGATCGATTACCGCCTGCAATTGATCACCAATCATTCGGGGAACGTTCTCAATCAATCCGCCACCAGTAATATGGCTTATCCCTTTAATCAATTTTTGGTGAATTAAAGGTAGTACTTGACGGACATAAATTCGGGTTGGTTTTAAGATAGCCTCGCCAACCGTCTCACCATGAAGGGCCTCTGGTTTTTCGTCGAGTTGAACATCATGATCCTTAAAGAGGATCTGGCGAACAAGGGAAAAGCCATTCGAGTGGATCCCACTAGATGGCAATCCCAGAAGGACATCGCCAGCTTGTGATTGAGCCGTGGTTAAAAGCTCTTCTTTCTCTACGACTCCAGTCACCGTTCCCGCTAAATCATATTCATCTTTTGCGTACATATCCGGCATTTCAGCTGTTTCGCCACCAATTAATGCTGCACCAGCATCACGACAACCGGCTGCTACACCGCTCACAATTTCTGCCATCTTTTGAGGGTCGTTATGACCAGTCGCAATATAATCGAGGAAGAATAACGGCTCAGCCCCTTGAGCTAAAACATCATTCACACACATTGCAACTACATCAATACCGATCGTGTCATGTTTTCCCATTTGTTGAGCAACCAGGAGTTTAGTTCCAACACCATCTGTCCCCGAAACGAGAACCGGATGTTTCATGTGTAACTCTCCCAAATCAAACATTCCACCAAAACTACCAATGCCACTAACAACGCCTGGGCGATCGGTTGATTTTACAGCCGCTTTAATCCGATTAACTAATTCGTATCCGGCATTTACGTCAACACCGGCTTTTTGATAGCGATTCATGATTCAAGTTCCTTTCGTGCCCGCTTTTCTTGTTCGTTTAGTGACTTCAAATATCCTTCTTCGTAATCGTAAAGCGGAGTTGGGTAGTCGCCATTAAAGTAAGCTACTGTTAGGCCACCATATGGCGCATCCCCCGCGTCCGGAATATTGATTGCCTTAATCAAATTCTCAACACTCAGAAAATGAAGGGAATCAGCGCCAATTAACTCTTTCATTGTTGGAACTGAATAATGAGCTGCCATTAACTCTGACCGCGTTGAAATATCAATTCCATAAAAGCACGGAAATTTAAATGGCGGTGAAGCAATCAACATGTGAACTTCCTTAGCTCCCGCATGCCGAAGCATTTTAATAATCTGCTTAGAAGTGGTTCCCCGAACAAGCGAATCATCGACTACGATTACTCGTTTGCCAGCAACAACCCCGCGAACGGCAGATAGTTTGAGATGAACGCCCTGCTCACGAAGAGCTTGTGTTGGCTGGATGAATGTCCGGGCAACGTATTGGCTCTTAATCAAGCCCATTTCGTATGGCAATCCAGATTCTTCTGCATAGCCCGACGCTGCGGATAGTGATGAATTGGGAACACCAATAACCATATCCGCATCAATCGGGTATTGCTTTGCCAGTAATCTTCCCATCTGTTTACGGGCGTTATGGACTGTTACCCCGTGAATAATCGAATCAGGGCGGGCAAAGTAAATATATTCCATTGAACAAATTACTAATTGAGTATCTGTTGTGTAGTGGTCAATATGCAACCCATCACGATCAATTACAATCAGTTCTCCTGGTTGAACATCTCGAATGAATTTAGCGTTAACAATGTCTAAGGCACATGTTTCGCTAGCCACTACATAGGCACCGTTTTCCAATTGACCAATACATAAAGGGCGAATCCCGTTTGGATCCAGCGCTGCAATTAACCTGTCCTTTTGTAGCAAGAGAAAGGCAAAGCCACCGTGGACAATGTTCAGGCTCTTTTTTAAGGCCGGAATAAAACCTTCTTTAATGTACTTCCGAACTAGGTGAATCAGAATTTCGGTATCGGAGTCTGACTGAAAGACCGCACCATCATCTTCAAGCTGGCGTCGTAACGTAACGGCATTAGTCAGATTGCCGTTATGCGCTAACGCAACGTCACCATCGTGGAAGTGGAATAAAAAAGGTTGGACATTGGCGATTGAATTATGACCGCTAGTACCGTAACGGACATGACCAATTGCTGCGTCACCAACTAATCGCTTTAATTCATTTGGGTTAGCGAACACCTTTGCCAAGAGTCCCCGGTCACGATGCTGGTAAAGTTCTTTTGAATCAGTCGAAACGATTCCGGTACCTTCCTGACCACGATGTTGAAGGGTATGAAGACCATAGTATGTTAACTGGCTTGCATCTTGAGCACCAAAAACGCCAAAGACACCACATTCTTCATTTAATCCTTTGATTTCAGCTGGCACGGGATCGCCTCCTCCCACAATTTTTGTAGTTCAGCAACACTTTGATTAATCTCAGCATCTTGCAAGTGCGCTTCAAGCCAATGGGTATTCGTGACTTCCCCAACTAGCAGTGCATCCGCACCCATCGTTTTTTCAAAAGCAGCCGTCTTGGCAGCAGGAACTGTCACAACAAACCGCCCCGGAGTTTCGCTAAATAATTGAGCAGCTGTCAGGTGACGAATATCAATATTCATCCCCAAATCTGTCTTAAACAATGTTTCAGCAAGGCCAACTCCAAGACCGCCTTCACTTAGATCATGAGCACTTGCAACATTGCCCTGCTGCATTGCGGTAAGAAGACGCATCATGTAGTCATGAACATGTTCCAGATCAAACGAGTTAAGGACACCACTAATATCACCGGTAAGCATCTTTTGAATTTCTGTACCCGCAAAGTCATTCACAGTTTTACCAACAAGGTATACCTTGTCGCCAGCATGTTGAACAAATGATGGAATAACATGCTGAATATCCTTAATCAGGCCAACCATTCCGACCATTGGTGTTGGGTGGATTGCCTTACCATTGTTCTCGTTATATAGCGAAACATTTCCTGAAATAACCGGGGTATCAAATACTCGACAAGCATCGGCCATCCCCTTAACAGATTGGTGAAGTTCCCAGAAGATTTCGGGATCATTGGGGTCACCATAGTTCAAACAGTCGGTAATTCCTAATGGTTCGGCACCACTAGCCACAATGTTAGCTGCCGCTTCAACAAGGGCAATTTGACCCCCAATTTCTGGACTCAAATAAACGAACCGCCCATTACCATCAGTTGTCATTGAAAGACCTTTATGGGTACCACGAATACGTAAAACACCAGCATCGCTCCCGGGACCGACCACTGTGCTTGTCCGTACTTGTGAGTCATATTGTTGATAAAAAATGCTCTTATCCGCGATTGTTGATTGTTGAAGAAGACTCCGCAACGTTTGTTCAGCATCATCAATGGTTGGTACCCATGCAGTTTGCTTTTCTGCTGCCAAAATCCGTGCTGGTTTCTTTTCCTCACTAGCTTCTTCCAATACATCATCAGTCAAACTAGAAACAGGAATATTGCAGACCTCTTGTCCATCATGGTAGAGAACGTAATCGTGACCAGCAGTAATCCGACCAATCGTCACTGCTTCTAGGTCATAAAAGTCAAAGATCTTTTTAACGTCTTCTTCGTGGCCCTTATTTACACACAGGAGCATCCGTTCCTGCGATTCACTTAACATAATTTCGTAAGCTGACATATTTGGTTCACGTTGAGGAACGAGGTCAAGGTTTAGCTCCATGCCGCTTTGCCCTTCAGATGCCATTTCTGCACTTGAAGAAACAATTCCGGCTGCCCCCATATCCTGAATACCAACTAGCCAGTCAGGGTGCTTAGTGATAACTTCCAGGCAAGCCTCTAAAAGGAGCTTTTCCATAAAGGGATCGCCAACTTGAACCGCAGAACGCTGGGTAGCATTCTCATCACTAAAATCAGCAGATGCAAAGGTTGCACCATGAATCCCGTCACGACCGGTTTGCGCCCCGACATACATTACCGCATTACCGATTCCGGCTGCCTTCCCTTTCTGGAGATCTTTCTGGTCCATCAAGCCAACACTCATCGCATTACATAAAAGATTTCCTTGGTAGCACGGGTCAAAAGTTGTTTCACCGGCAATTGTGGGAATTCCCATACAGTTACCGTAATCACCAATTCCCCGAACTGTTCCATCGACCTTCATCCGCATCTTTGGATCAGTTAGTTCGCCAAAATGAAGAGAATCAAGTGAGGCAACTGGACGAGCACCCATACTGAAAATGTCACGAAGAATTCCGCCAACCCCGGTAGCAGCTCCCTGATATGGTTCCACAGTAGTTGGGTGGTTATGGCTTTCTGCTTTGAAGACCACGGCTTGACCATCATCAATGTCAATAACTCCTGCACCTTCACCAGGGCCTTGCAAAACACGGGAATTTTTATTTGGAAAAAGCCGTAAAACAGGTTTTGACTTTTTGTAAGAGCAGTGTTCGCTCCACATTGCGGAAAACAATCCAGTTTCGGTATAGTTTGGCAACCTACCAAGAAGCTTTTCGCTAATGTAGTTGTACTCATCTTCGCTTAGACTCCAGTCAAGGTATGGTTTTTGCTTTTTAATTTCTTCAGGGGTCATTGCCTGTTCCATAGTCTATTCCTCCACCTTTGCATTTCCATTTGCGAGCAACGATTTGAATAACCGTAATCCATCAGTATTACCAAGGAGTGCTTCAACAGCTCGTTCTGGGTGAGGCATCATTCCCAAAACATTTCCCCGTTCATTAGTAATCCCCGCAATATTACGCAGACTGCCATTTGGGTTTTCCTCAGCATACCGAAATACAACCTGATGATTCTTTTCAAGGCGGTCAAGCGTCTCTTCATCTGCAAAATAACTGCCGTCAGCATGAGCAATTGGCAAAGCGATTCGTTCGTGCTTTTCATATTGTTGAGTAAAGATCGTTTCGTTATTAACCACTTCCAGGGGAACGGTTTTGCAGACGAACTTTTGACTATCATTCCGTTTTAACGCTCCAGGAAGAAGACCAACTTCTGTTAAAATTTGGAAGCCATTGCAGGTCCCAAATACTGGTTTCCCTTCTTCTGCCATCTTGATAACCGCTGGCATAATATTAGTAAAGCGAGCAATTGCCCCCGCTCTTAAGTAGTCACCATATGAAAAGCCACCTGGCAACATCACAGCATCAAACCCTGCTAAACTCTTTTCTCGATGCGAAACATATTCCACATCAGCATGACAAACTGAGCGGAGTGCTTCATAGAGGTCAATATCACAGTTAGAACCAGGAAAAACAATCACCGCGATCTTCATTTAATCTTCCCCCATCACTTGATACTTATAAGTTTCCATATTGAAGTTAACTAAGAGTTGATCCGCAATTTCTTCAATTGTCTTTTCAACCACTTTTCCAGTCCCTTCAACAGTTACATCAAAGAATTTACCAACCTGGACATCCTTCACTTCGTCATGGCCCAGCGTATGAATTGCATCTTTAATGGTCTCCCCTTGAGGATCAAAAACTGATTGCTTATAGGTAACGAAAATCCGCACTTTTGTCATTTACTTATCCTCCGCAATAACATCTTCCAGCCGTGCTAATACTTGATCATAGGTTTGGGTTAAGTCAGCTAACTTTCGCCGATAAACATCCTTATCCATGTGCTGATCGGTTTTAATATCCCATAGCCGACAATTATCAGGCGAGAATTCATCTGCCAAAATAATCTTGCCATTGCTTAACCGACCGAACTCTAACTTAAAGTCAACTAATTGCATCCCCGCCTTTTCAAAAAGTGGTGTTAACAGGCCGTTAACCTCTCGACAAATGCCCCACATTTTTTCAAGTTCAGCATGGGTAGCAATTCCTAACGCAATCGTTGCCGACTCGTTAATAAATGGATCGTCTAATTCATCACTCTTATAAAAAGTTTCCTCAACCGGTTCTGGAAGCCTCTTTCCTTCGTCCAACCCATACCGACTAGCAAAGTGTCCCGCAACCACATTCCGGGTAACAAATTCTAGCGGAAACATCGTACATTTCTTAACTAGATCTTCATTAGCTGACAACTTTTTGATGAAGTGAGTCTCAATCCCGTGCTTGATTAAATATTGAAAAACCAAGCTTGAAATGGCATTAGCAGCTTCACCCTTTCCAGCAAAGTGCTCCTTCTTTTTCCCGTTCAGCGCAGTTGCTTGGTCCATATATACAACCCGCAGTACTTCGGGATCGTCTGTTTGCCACATCTGTTTTGCTTTTCCGGTATAAAGTAACTTTTCCATTGTTAATTAAGGCTCCTTTACATAAAAGACGAACATTAAATTAATTAATAACGATTTCATTCGTTAAAATCTGTCATTAATATACTCTCAGTCATAAGTAATTGTCAACATAATTTACTAACTTTATTTACGCTTTCTTTATAATAGTTCGTGTTTTACGCTAGTTTTCATTCTTAAAACCCGTAATTTTTATAAAATTAACCTAATTTATCTTTTAAGCCATTGTTAACTATCTCTAAATAAATATTTTTAATTTCTCAAGATAATTATTGACTTTTCAAAAATTAAGATTAAACTAATAATCAATTAAATTATGATTAGACTTTGAAGAGAAGAGTAGTACCTCGTCGTTTCTACAGAGAGTCCTTACTTGGTGAAAAAGGATATTCGACAACAGTATGAAGATGAGCTCTGAGTCATCTAACCTGGTCATCCCGGCTAGGTTAGACGGATAGCAACCGTTACATTGCGGAGTATTCATGTCTTATAATGAGTACTTAACGAGGTTGTTATTGTAAGGTAACAATAAACTCAGGGTGGTACCGCGAAAGCTTTCGTCCCATAGTTCAAATAGAATTATGGGACGAAAGCTTTTTTATTAGAAGCTAATCTAGCTTAATCAAATCACTTAAGAAAGGAGAATCAGTAATGACAGCAAATGCAAAAAATGGTTTCTTGCTCAGTAACGGTCACTGGCAAAATCACTATCTTAATAATCCGGTATCAATCGTGGTGGTTAATCTAATGCCAACCAAAGAGACAACTGAACGTCAATTTCTTGAAAGCTTCAATAGACTAACTCAAGACGTTGAACTTACTTTTCTTTATCCGGCAACTCACCACTTCAAAAACATTTCCTTCTCAGCGATCACTAAAGCTTACGTCAGCTTAGAAGAAATTGAGAATTACTCGTTCGACGGCCTAATCATTACTGGTGCTCCCGTTGAACAGCTTGCTTTTCAGCAGGTTGATTATTGGGAAGAATTTCGCACAATCTGTGACTGGGCAGAGCGTCATACCAAGCAAAGTTTGTTAGAGTGTTGGGCTGCTCTTGGCGGTCTCTATAACGACTATCAAATTAATAAGCACCAGTTATCACAGAAAATTTTTGGGATCTATCAAGCAACAGGAATTAACAGGTGTAATCAATTAGCGGAACATCTCACTAACCAGCAATTAATCATTCCCCAATCACGCCACTCCAATCCCAACGTTGATCCAGAGAACCTTCCCGATGATCTGCAAATTGTCGCTGAAAATAATGAAATTGGTCCTTTAATCTATCACTCTCCCGGTAAACACCGTACTTACATTACGGGCCATCCGGAATATGAAGCAGATACGCTTGCGCAGGAATATTACCGCGATCTAAAAAAGCGGCTGCCTATTCAGGAACCGCGTAACTACTTCTCTAACCGGAATACTGGTGAGATTAAATATTCATGGCGAAAATCAAGCACACAAATCTATCAAAATTGGTTAAACACATTTACACAACAGAAAGTAGGTACATTAGTATGAGTAATCAAGAACAATCACCAAAATACCATTTTGAAACCCTCCAAGTTCACGCTGGCCAAACCGTAGACGAAACTGGTGCTCGCGCGGTACCAATTTACCAAACGACTTCTTACGTTTTCAAAGACGCTAAACAGGCCGCCAACCGTTTTTCACTAAAGGAACCCGGCAATATCTATACCCGGCTAACCAACCCGACTACCGATGTCGTTGATCGTCGGGTAGCCGCCTTAGAACACGGGACAGCCGGAATCACTTTAGCTACCGGTTCAGCAGCAATCACCGCTGCGATCCTGAACATTGCTCAACAAGGCGATGAAATTGTTTCTGCAAGTACAATTTACGGTGGAACTTATGACCTCTTTGCCGTTACCCTTCCTAAATTAGGAATTAAAACTCGCTTTGTCGATCCTGATGATCCGGCAAACTTTGAAAAGCAGATCAACGAGCATACTAAAGCTCTCTACGTTGAAAGTATTGGAAATCCCGGGATTAACCTAGTTGACTTTAAGGCGATCGCCAAAATTGCTCATCAGCACGGAATCCTCTTCATTGTTGACAACACTTTTGGCACCCCCTACCTCGTTAAACCGCTCGACCTCGGTGCCGATGTTGTCGTTCACTCAGCAACAAAATTCATTGGCGGTCACGGAACAACAATGGGTGGTGTCATTGTAGAAAACGGAAAATTCGATTATAAAGCTAGCGGGCGCTACCCTGGCTTTACCACACCGAATGCGCAATATGATGGCCTTATTTTTGCCGACCTCGCTCCAGCAGCATTTACAACTAAGGTTCGGGCTGAAACAGCACGGGATCTTGGAGCCACAATCAGTCCATTTAACTCATTCCTTCTCCTTCAAGGGCTTGAATCACTCTCACTCCGGGTTGAACGTCACGTTGCTAACACCAGAAAAATCGTCAAATTTCTTAACGATCATCCAAAAGTTGCTTGGATCAACTACCCAGAATTAGCAGATAGCCCGTATAAGCCATTAGCAAATGAATACTTCCCTCACGGTGTCGGTTCAATTTTCACCCTTGGCCTCAAGGGCGGCGAAGAAGCAGGCAAGGAGCTTATCAGCAACCTCAAGCTCTTCTCATTATTAGCAAACGTTGCCGATGCCAAGTCGCTGATTATTCATCCAGCTTCAACAACTCATGCCCAGTTAAGTCCCGAAGAATTAAAGGCTGCTGGTGTGACTCCCGATCTCATTCGGGTTTCTGTGGGAATTGAAAACGCGGATGACCTGATTGCGGATCTCGACCAAGCACTAGCAAAGATTTAGCCAAGTAAAGGAGGCCCTGTTATGCAGACAATTACGATTGGTCTTCTCGGTCTGGGAACCGTTGGCGGAGGGGTTGTGAAGCTATTACAAGAACACGTTGCTAAAATCGAGCAAACCACCAACGTTCACTTTGTCCTTAAGCGAGTAGCGGTTGCCCACCTAGATAAGGCACGAAATGTAACCCTTCCTGATGATACAATTCTTACCGATCAACTTGATGAAGTTCTTAACGATCCGGAAATTCAAGTAATCGTTGAAACAATGGGGACCATCAACCTTGCTCGTCAGGCAATTACTCAGGCAATTTACAACCACAAATCCGTAATCACTGCCAACAAGGATCTCTTGGCAATCGATGGTCCGCGCCTTGCCCAGCTTGCTAAAAGTCGTCACGTTGATTTTCTCTATGAAGCGAGCGTTGCCGGTGGGATCCCGATTCTCCGGGTACTAAGCAGCAGTCTTGCAACAGACCAGATTAGTCAAGTCACCGGGATCATTAATGGGACTGCTAATTATATTCTGTCGGCAATGACCAGCAACAATGTTAGTTACGATAAAGCATTAATGAATGCCCAGAAAAAAGGCTACGCGGAAGCAAACCCGACTAATGATGTTAAGGGGATTGATACTGCCAACAAGCTTAGTATTCTTAGCCAGTTTGCATTTGGGAAAGCACTGGATCCCAATAAACTTGGTATCCGCGGTATCGAAAACCTTACCGCGGCCCAATTAGCTAGCGCAAACAATTTTGGCTACACAATTAAGCTCCTCGCAATTGCCAAGCGACTAGGTAACAAGCTCTATACCTTCGTTGGTCCAACACTAATTGAGCACAACAACCAACTTGCCCAAGTTAATGGTGTTCAAAATGCAGTTGCGGTTGAAAGTAATGCTCTTGGTTCAAGCATTTATACGGGGCCTGGTGCTGGTGCTAAGCCGACCGCTAACAGTATTTTAAGCGACCTTGCCGCAGTGGCAAATGACATTTTAGACTATGACTGCGGAAGCGAATTTAATAATTATCACAATGAATTAGCGCCCTGTAGTTTAACTACCGTTCCCCAATCATACCTGGTCACTACTTATGGGACTTCTGTTAAGCCGACTAATGCAATTAACTGGCAAGGTGAAACTAACAGCAATAACTACTGGAGTGGCCTTACCCCAGTTATTTCTCATCAAGAATTAGAGTCATTTCTCAAAAGTCTCCCCAAGAATTCGGCAGTTAGCTACTTACCAATCTATAACACCGCTAAATTATAAATCTTTTTTGGATATGAAAAGAGACCTCCTCAAGTATTTTTACTCATACTTAAAGAGGTCTTCTTATCACTCTTGAAGAAAATTTGTCACAAGCTTAAGAATCGCTGGTTTCTCTTTACCCATAAACTTATGTCCTTCTCCTTCAATGAGATGCAGTTCACTATTCGGCAAAATAACATTATATTTTTTGGAAGCTTCAGGTGAAACTACTGTATCCGCGAGGCCATGAATCAACAGTGCTGGCCCCATGAAATGTTGAGCAGTTTCATAGATTGGCAGCAACTGAGCCGTTCGGAAGTACTCACCGCTCACTGCCTCACCATGAACATCAACCGTTAATGGGATATGGTTAGGATCGTATTCGGTTCCCTGGCAGGTTCCCAGCAACGCATCATCCTTTAACGTTGCAGCTGGCGCTAAAAGGACTTCCTTAGTAATAACATCTCGATAATAAGCGGCCAACATCGAAGCTACTACGCCACCTTGAGAATGTCCAATTAAATAGATTTGTTGGGCGTCCATTTCCGAACGTGCAAAATCAATTATTTTCATTCCATCACTAATTTCACTTAATACGGTCATATCAGTAAAGGAACCATCGCTTTGACCACAACCCGCGAAGTCAAACCGCAGCGTTGGGATCCCTGCTTGATTCAATTCACGAGATAAATCGTACAAAAAATTGCCCGCTTTATAACCCCGATCTCCTTGAAAGCCATGCATCAAAATCGCTACTTGCTTATTTTGCAATTGTTCCGTTCCCTCTAAAACTCCACGAAGAGTAAGGCCATCGCGTTTTACAGTCACGTCCATGTTACCGACTCCTTTTACTTTGTCTTCTATTCTGTTATTTTACTATAATAAAATAGGAGGTGCTTCAAAATGATTCATAACTTTACAACAGACAATCAAGTTAACCACCGTTCAATTCGGCAGTTTAAGAATCAGCCATTAACTACCGAACAGCTAACAACCTTGTATGAAGCGGCCCGTCACACTTCATCAAGCATGTTTCTTCAGCAATTTAGCATCCTGCATTTGACCGATCCCCAGAAGCGAGCTGCTGTCCGCGAGATCTCAAAGCAGCCATATGTCGGTGCTAATGGCGATCTCTTTATTTTTATTGCCGATTTATATCGAAACCAGCAGATTCATCACCAACTCGGTAATGATGACGGTCGTCTCCACACTACGGATATTTTCATGCAGGCCGCTGAAGATGCAATTCTAGCTTTGCAAAACGCTCTAACGGCTGTTGAAAGCATGGGCCTTGGCGGTGTCGTTCTCGGGTCAATCAAGAACGATCCAGAAAAGCTAATTCAGGTATTAGACTTACCGAAAATGGCCTTCCCAATTCTTGGCTTACAGGTTGGGGTGCCAGATCAAGAACCGCAGTTAAAGCCTCGGTTACCTCTTGAGCAAATCGTCTTTGATGATAACTATCCACGTGATTTCAAATTGAGTTCACTGAAAGAGTACGACCAAATCGTAACGACCTACTATGACTTACGGGATGCTAATAAGCGAATCGACTCCTTCACTAAGCAAATCAATGGTGCTAAATTAAACCAACATGAAACAAGTCGTGATAAGTTGCTTCAGGCCCTTCACGAGCAGGGACTCGCCTTAAATTAATGGTTTAAACTACCAAACAGGTTTCAATGTTCAGCGATATTGAACATCGAAACCTGTTTTTCATTCATTAAATTAGTCTAAGCCGACCCGCTTAAAAATGTCATCAACGTGACGAAGGTGCCAGTGGTAATCAAAGGCATCGTCAAGGTCTTTCTTAGAGAGTTGCTTTTGAATCGTTGGGTCAGCTTCAAGCAATGGCCGGAACGGAATCTGTTCTGCCCAGCACTTAGCAGTATATGGTTGGATTAAGTCATAAGCCGCTTCACGAGTCATTCCACTATTAACCAACTTCAAGAGAACCCGGCCACTGTAAATCAAACCAAGAGTTTTATCCATATTCTTCTTCATTGTTTCTGGGAAGACATCGAGGTTATTTAAGATCCGACCAAAGCGACGGAGCATGTAATCAATTAAGGAAGTGGAATCTGGTAAAATCATCCGTTCAGCACTGGAGTGGGAAATATCCCGTTCGTGCCAAAGAGTGACATCTTCCATCGCCGTAACAACATTTCCCCGAAGAACCCGGGCACAACCACAGATGTTTTCTGAGCCAATTGGGTTCCGCTTATGAGGCATTGCGGATGAACCCTTTTGTCCCTTGGCAAAGTGTTCTTCAACTTCATGGATTTCAGTCCGTTGTAATGACCGAATTTCGGTTGCCATGTTTTCCAAACTAGTTCCCATTAAGGCAATTGCGGAAATGTATTCTGCATGAAGATCACGTGGAAGGATCTGGGTTGAAATTTCTTGGGCGCGTAATCCTAATCGTTCACAAACATACTTTTCAACGAATGGGTCAATTTCGGCAAACGTTCCCACAGCACCAGAAATTTTTCCGGCTTCAACACCGCGAGCAGCGTGCTCAAACCGTTCTTTGTTCCGTTTCATTTCGGAGTACCAACGGGCCACCTTGAGACCGAAAGTTGTCGGTTCAGCATGAACACCGTGAGTCCGTCCCATGCAGACAGTGTACTTATACTTTTCAGCCAACTTTTTCAGGACTGTCATAAAGTCGTCGATATCCTTGCGAATGATGTCGTTAGCTTTCTTTAAGCGAAGGCCCTGAGCAGTATCAACAACATCAGTACTGGTCATTCCATAGTGAACCCACTTCCGTTCTGGCCCAAGTGACTTTGAAACGTCACGGGTAAAGGCAATCACATCATGGTGGGTAACTGCTTCAATTTCAGCGATTCCATCAACGGAAAACTTTGCGTTTTTGCGAATTTTTTCCACATCTTCAGCTGGGATGTGACCAAGCTTACTCCAAGCTTCATCCGCGGCAATTTCAACTTCTAACCAACATTGGTATTGGGTTTCCAAGCTCCAAATTTTCGCCATTTCTGGACTAGTATAACGATCAATCATTAGTTAAAAATCCTCTCTAATTATTTCTCTCAGTAACAATATACCATGTTCTGGGAATTATTTATCCCAAATATGCGTATCATCAATCTCTTTCAATGTCTTAGCAAAATCATCAGTCAAAATTGTCACATGACCCATCTTTCGGTTATGACGAACTTCAGCCTTCCCGTAATCATGAAAATGCCAATTAGACTTCTTAGCAATTTCATCGCGAACTCCCGCAACGTGTTGACCAAGAACATTCACCATGACGACATGGTGGAGTAATTCAACCTTTGGTAATGGCCAATTGCAGATTGCCCGATTGTGGATCGCAAATTGGGAGAAGTTGCAGGCTTCAATCGAATAATGACCTGAATTATGTGGCCGTGGGGCAAGCTCATTAATGTAAATCTCACCGTCATTGCCGACAAACATTTCAACGCCAAGGATCCCTCGTAAGTCAATCGCATGGGCAATTTTAACTGCCATTTGCTTTGCCTTTTCCTGCAATTCAGGACTAATCCGTGCCGGGACGATACTAAGGTGCAGTATCTCGTTATGGTGAATATTTTCGGAAACCGGGAAGACTGTTACTTCCCCGTTTTCATTTCGACCGACCATCACTGAACATTCTAGTTTAAATGGCACCCATCCCTCAAGAATTGCGTCCTCTGTAGAAAGAATCCCTGAACATTTTCTGAGATCTTCATCGCTACGCAAAACTTCTTGACCATGACCATCATAACCACCTTCACAGGTCTTTAAAACTGCCGGATAGCCGATTTTCTTCACAGCCTTTTCCAGATCCGTCACATTTTTGACCGCCATAAATGGTGCCGTCTTCAAGCCCGCATTGCGGAGAAATGTCTTTTCCCGGATCCGGTTCTTAGTAGTGTACAACAGGTTAGTCCCTTGGGGAATGTAAACCCGATCGGCAACGTCTCGCAACGCATCCAAATCAACATTTTCAAACTCATAAGTTAAGACATCTGACCGGTGAGCCAGTTCTTCAATCGCCTTTACATCTGCATATTCCGCAATAATCTGGTCATCAGCAACCTGACCAGCCGGACAAGCAGGGGTTGGATCAAGCACAATGACCTTCATCCCCGTGTACTTAGCATCCAATGCCATCATCTGACCGAGCTGACCGCCACCGATAATCCCGATTGTTTGTCCCTGTTGAATCATCTTAGTCAAGGTGAGCACCGCTTTCTATTGATTGATCATGCATTTGCTTTCGGTAATCAAGAATCTGTTGTTGAATTGTCGGATCATTAATTCCAAGGATTTGGAGTGCTAATAACGCAGCATTCTTTGCCCCTGCTACTCCAATTGCTTGAGTAGCAACCGGAATTCCTGCGGGCATTTGAACGATTGATAAAAGTGAGTCCATCCCGCCGAGCGCTTTTGTTTGGCCCGGAATTCCGATTACCGGTAATGGAGTATTTGCTGCAATCATTCCTGGTAAATGGGCAGCCCCACCCGCACAAGCAATAATTACTTTGGTCCCTTTTTCCACAGCGTTTTGAGCAAACGCGAACATTTCGTTTGGCATTCGGTGAGCGGAAATAACATTTTTTTCATAGTCCACACCAAACTGTTCAAGGATCTTGCACCCTTTCTTAACGGTTGGCCAGTCTGATTTACTACCCATTACAACACTGATCGCACTCATAATTGAACCTCCTTAAAAACTGCTTTAAGGATAACAAATAGTTAAGATAAATACAATGATTTTACGAACTAAATATAATTTTAAATTAAAATAGTTCGTGTATGTAAAGTGCAAAAATAATCTGGCAATGAATAATAACCGTTCTTTGCCAGATTATTTTAGTTGACTTCTATTGCAGCAGAGTCAAGATCTGCTCGTCCTAACCTTCCTCGAGCTAACGACCTCCACCTCCGACGACGAAACGTCGTTCGGTGGAGAAATCGTTGGCCACCGGAAGGATTTAACGGGCTCGCACTCTAATAAATATAATCCCTTGTCATCGGCAGGTTGTTGCCAGAAGGACCTTTGGTAATCAGGTATTGAATAACATCAATGTTGCCTGATTCAAATGAAGCCGCACAAGCTTGAAGGTAAAGATCCCACATTCGAGTGAAGCGATCTCCCATCATATCTTCAATTTGGGAACGGTGAGCATTAAAGTTCATGTCCCAAATTTCTAGTGTTCGTTGGTAATGACGACGAAGCATTTCAACATCCGCAATCTGCATGTCATTCTCAACAATATGACCGATCATTTCTCCTAATCCAGGGACATATCCACCAGGGAAAATATACTTATTGATCCAACCATTGTAAGCACCGCCTTGTTGACGAGTAATTCCGTGAATCAGGGCAACACCATCCTGTGTAAGGTACTTATAGATATCCTTAAAGTAAAGGCCAAGATTTTCCTTACCAACGTGTTCAAACATTCCAACAGATGTGACATAATCCCACTTGCGGTCTCCTAATTCCCGGTAGTCAACCAAAAGAACTTCCGCAACATTTTCCAAACCTTCGTCCTTAATCCGCTTTTGAACGAGGTTAAACTGTTCTTCACTTAATGTTACTCCGGCGACCCGAAGACCGTATTCCTTGGCTGCGGTAAGCATTAGCGTTCCCCAACCACAACCAATATCTAATAAAGTCTTCCCAGGTTTTGGATCAAGCTTCTTTAAGATATGATGAACCTTATCAATTTGAGCTTTGGTCAGGTCGTCACGGTTACCATGATCAAAGTAGGCACAAGAGTAGGTTAATGTATCATCAAGCCATAATTTGTAAAAGTCGTTTCCAACATCATAGTGGCTTTGAACATCACTTTCACTTTCCTTTTCAGAGTGTCCTTGCTTGGGTAAAAACCGCCGAAATTTAGAATTCCGCATAAAACTACCGGCACTTTCATATGCAGCGGTAATTAACTTTTGAATACTACCCGTCAATTTCGATTTTGCCGTCCATGTAGGCTTCCCCAAGAGCAATGGAGGCGTTCTTCGTAACGTCACGGATCGGGAGTTTTTCCTTAAAGGTAATAGTTACTTCTGGTTCGCCATCACCATAAACCGCACTTTTACCGTCCCAGTAAACAACCTTAACTGGGATATTAAACGAGTGGCTTAACAGTGACTTATAGAACGTCTTTTCTAACATTTCTACGAATCCCTCTTTCAAAAAAGTATGAGATCATTATAACACTCCATAGTAAAATACAGTGATATTATTGTTCAGTCCCTTAATTATTTGCTAAGATTAGGATAACTGAAGCATAAAGCAGAGGAGGAGATATAATGACCGATGCCTGGCACCGCTTCATTGCTAATGTCAAGTTACGTCGTTTTGTAGTCTTAGCACTAATCATCTTTGTACTATGGCTTCTTCGGCCAATGATGAACTTGATCCTGTTTACATTTATCCTAACATTTATTGTTATTAGTTGGGTTCGGTGGGTTCAACGTCACGTTCCTAAATTATCGACAACATTTACTGTAATTATCACGTATGTCGCATTAATTGTTGCAATCTACTTTGGCGTTACTCGCTACCTACCAGTTCTGGTTAACCAAGTTATTAAAATGGTTAATTCTGTAGTTAAATTCTATAGTTCTCGACAAGCAACTGAAATTATGCACTACGTTAACCATTACATTAGCTGGGCAACAATCATGTCACAGATGAAGCATGGTGTAACCCTCGCTGTCAGCACATTAACCAGTATTGGTTCAATGACAATCACTTTCTTAATGTCGTTTATCCTAAGTTTCTTCTATACCCTTGAGTTAAAGCAGATGAACGAGTTCTCGCGAACATTTCTCAACAGTGACTTCGGTTGGTTCTTTAGCGATATTGATTATTTCGGCAAAAAATTCGTGAATACTTTTGGAGTTGTATTGGAAGCCCAGTTTTTCATCGCCATTTGTAATACTGTCATTACATCAATTTGTCTTGTATTCATGCACATGCCACAAATTTTTGCTTTAGCGCTAATGGTCTTTATTTTTAGTTTAGTACCAGTTGCCGGAGTAATCATTTCGTTGATCCCCCTATCAATGGTTGCCTATTCTGTTGGGGGACTTCGGGATGTCATCTATATTCTGATTATGATTTGTGTGATCCACGCCCTGGAAGCCTATGTTCTAAACCCCAAATTTATGTCTAGCAAGACCGAATTGCCCATTTTCTATACCTTTATCGTCCTTCTGGTTGCTGAACATTTCTTTGGTACCTGGGGATTAATCGTTGGTGTGCCAATTTTCACCTTCTTGCTAGATATTCTAGGCGTTAAGTCAATCAAGAAAAAGCCGCACTCACTTAAAATTCATCAAGAAAAAAGTGAAAATTAATTTTTCTCTTGACTTTTCCTAACTAGCCGATTATTATAATGACCAATGAAATACCTTTAACTTAGTCCAGAGAGGCTAGGAAGGATCTAATTGAACGTCATAAGTACTCGATCTACCTTTCTAGTCCATTGCTAGAAGGGTTTTCTTTTTATGCAATGGATAAGGCAGTACAAAACAACGTCAATTATTTCAACTAGGTATTTTGGAACAAGTCACTTTTGATTCACCTAGGAGGAAATATTCATGACATACTCACAACGTGTTGCCAAAGCACTTTTAGACATTAACGCCGTTACCCTTAGTCCAGAAAAGCCATTCACTTGGGCTAGTGGAATGAAAGCACCAATTTACACCGATAATCGACTAACTATTTCATACCCGGCTGTTCGTCAAGCAATCGTTAACGGAATGGAAGAACAAATCAAACTTCACTTCGGCGATGTTGATGCCATCGCCGGCACCGCAACCGCTGGAATTCCTCACGCAACCGGGGTTGCCCAAGAAATGGGGCTCCCAATGGTTTATGTCCGCACCAAGCCAAAGGACCACGGCGAAGGTAAGCAAGTTGAAGGGGTTCTTCATGAAGGTGAAAAAGTTGTTGTTATCGATGACTTAATCTCTACTGGTGGTAGTGTTTTGAATGCTGTTCATGCTGTTGAAAATGAAGGTGCAGAAGTAATTGGGGTTGTTTCCATTTTCACTTACCAACTACAAGCTGCTGAACAAAACTTTTTAGCCAATGACCTCCAATACTTCTCAGTAACTGACTACACCACTCTAATTAACCTTGCAAAGAAGACTGGCCTAATCAGTGCTGACCACTTAAAATCACTCCAACAATGGCGTGAAGATCCAATGAAGTGGAGCAACAGCCAACAATTACAAGCAATTTAATATAGTCCATAACTCCTTGAAATAATAAAAGAGATTGAGTAAAACAAAACGTCTTTTCTCAATCTCTTTTGTTATTCAAATTTATAAAACCATATTTAAAAGCCAAACACCAATCAACCCAGCAATAACTGAAATTGACATTGATCGAGTAAAGTAGGCAATTACCATGACAATCAATGCCGCAAAAATTTGGTCTGGATGACCATAGGGAACAAAATGGTAGCCCTTAGTAGTGATAAAAATGTTTTTGATTACTAATGCCGTAAACAAACTGATTGGTACATACTTCATCCATTCATTGAACCATTCAGGAATCTTCCTCGAGGAGAAGAAGTGGATTGGAAAATATCGTGGAATAAATGCCGCAAATGCCGCAAAAATAATTACAACGATATGATAAAGAATTTGATTACTGCCAATTCGGGATATTAAAAACTCCATATTACTAGTCTCCAATTATTCATGCTGACTCGATTTAGGTGCCTGTGAATTTGTTGGTTGTTCTTTTGACTGCTCTTTCTTTTTTTCAAGAACCTGCTCTTCCTCAGCTTTTTGATCTTCAACCGTAATTCGGGTAGCCCGCGGACGGAACAGTTTGGATAAGAACCAGTTATCATCTGGTTTCTTTGAGTGCTTACGGACAGCATTTTCAATTAAGAAACCAATAAATGAAGCAATCAAAGTTGCAATTACAACACCGATAATACTATGAGTAATTACCATGAAGAAAACAGCAAGCACTGCTGAAAGCAGACAAATAATCAGGGTCAGGTGACTTCGCATCTGCATCACAATCATATAAATAAAGAGTGCAGTCAGGGCAAAGTCAACTACTTCAAGATTAATCGAAATCGTACTTCCGATCAATCCTCCAACCATATTGGAAACAGACCAAGAAATTAATGAGTAGTGTTCAACTAGCAATGCATCTTTCGGTTTCCATTTTTTATCGGTTGCAAATTTTAAATAGTTAACAGCATAGTTTTCGTCGTTCATTGACACAGCAAATAACCAAATAAAATGCTGCGATTCGGATTTGATATATTTTGAAAGACTTGAGCCGAGCAAAGCATACCGCAATTCAAGAAAGAAAAGAGTCACGAAGATCGAGGTTAACGGTGCATGGATCGTTAGTAGCGATGCCAAAATAAACTGGGCACCACCGGAAAAAACCACAATCGACACGATCAGCGTCATGATAAAGTTAAAGCCCGCAGCATGCAATAAGATACCACAAGCGACCCCAATCGGGATATAGCTCAAACAGAGTGGCATTGCAATGCCTAAAACTTCTAGCCAGCGTGCTTTTTCGGGATTAATTTGTTGCGCTTTAGCCACAGAATTTCCTCCAATAAAATGTGTTTATTGACTCTACAGCGAGAGTTAATACAACCAATCTTTAGTTTAGCACATTCAAAATCAACTGAATATAAAAACACCAGGATTTAATTGATAAGTCCTGATGTTTTTTCTGTTAATCTTTCTTTCGCAACTGTTCTTGTTTTAGCGGTAAAGTAACAATGAAGCTTGTTTCATTGTCATCAGAGGTTACTTGGACGTTCCCGTGGTGTAGATCAACAATACTCTTAACGATTGCCAACCCCAATCCGGTTCCTCCTGTCGCCCGCGATCGTGAACCTTCTGCCCTATAAAAGCGTTCAAACAAGTGATCAATTGATTTTGCCGGGATTGGCGTTCCGTCATTGCTAACTTTAACCACAACCTGATCTCGTTCTTGACGCACCGTTACTCTAATATAACTTGCACCATTACCATACTTTAAGGCATTAGCTACAAGATTACTAAAAACGCGTCCTAATTTTTCTGGATCCGCTTCAATCATCAATGGATTAGGCTTAACAGATGACGTAATTTCAATTCCTTTATGCTGAGCTTCTAATTCAAAGCTTGCCGTTAATTGTTCCAAAAGTTGATTAAGATCAATCTTCATTATATTGATCGGACTGCCATGTTGTTGAACCTTAGTATACTCAAAAAGATCTTCAACTAAGTTTTTCATTTGCTTAGCTTTTTCGTAAGCAATATGAGTATATTTAAGAATATCATCTTCACTTCGATATTGCTTATCCTCGATCAAGCCTAAATAACCAATAATACTAGTTAATGGTGTCCGGAGATCGTGACTAACATTCGTAATCAACTCATCCTTTGACTTTTCAATTTTCCGTTCATCATCCATTGACTGAACAGCACTATCAACCAGAGCGTTGACACTGGTAATCACATGTTGCTCACTCCCTTTTAGGCGAAACGGAATTCGGTGATCTAAATGTCCCTGAGCAATGTAGTGTAATTCACGAATAATATGATTCATCTGGTACAAGTGATAGCGTCTGCGCAATCGCCACCAAACGACCCAGATATCAATCACTACCAGAACAGCAATCAAAATCCGTTGATAGCTCCAGATCTGTGCCTGCATTGGCCCAATTCTCATTGACTGCTTTATCATAAAGATACCACTAGTAATTCCTGGGTTACTCTGGATAATATCCTGAGCAAGAATAATAATGGCCATATCCAATAAGACAAGCAGGATGACCGTAACAACCCCTTCCAGGATTAATGAACTTTTCTCCCGTCCTGTTAGCTTCAAAGCTTCTCCTCCATAACCTTAAGCCTCCTAATTCTAGTGGTCTTCAACCTTATAGCCAACGCCCCAAACCGTTTGAATTACTTTTTCACCATTGGTTGCTTCTTCAATTTTGTCTCGCAGGTGACTAACGTGAACCATAACCGTCTTGGCAGAAACAACGCTTTCTTGTTGCCATACCCGTTCAAAGATGTCATCCGCAGAAAATACTCGGTTAGGATGGCTAGCCAAAAGGTAGAGAATCCCAAATTCCAATGCAGTTAATTGAATGGTGTCTCCCTTAATCGTCTTAACTTCGTGGGAATCCTTGTTAATTGTCAGTGGACCGACATTTAAAATATCAGGAGTATCATTAGTTACTTCACCCTGACTCCGCCGTAAAAGAGACTTCACTCGTGCCATCACTTCAAGCGGATTAAATGGCTTAGTAACATAATCATCAGCGCCACTAATCAATCCTTGAATCTTATCCATGTCCGCTGTCTTAGCTGAAAGCACAAGAATCGGAATATCTGAATCCTTTCGTACCTGCTTAATCACCTGCATTCCATCCATTTCAGGCATCATTAGATCCAGGATAATCAAGCCAATATCGGGATTGGTATTTAGTTTTGTTAGTGCTTCCTTACCGTCATAAGCAGTAACTGGCTCGTAGCCTTCATTACGAATATATATTTCTAACAATTGAACGATTTCTTTATCATCATCGACGACTAAAATCTTCATTCTTTATCCACCCCTTGAGAACATTCTTACTAACATCCTATTATAAGCGTTTATCGATCTTAACGGCGAGATTTCGCGGAATAGTTTAAAGAAACTTAGAAGAAGCTGGGAAACAACCTTCTCGGGAGCCTGGTGGGCTAACCTGGAAGGCTCCGGTTGTTTTCCGTGATTAGACTATTTATGTTTAAAAAACAAGTTTGGAAAGCATATTCCTTCCAAACCTCCTTAATTTTAGTTATTCCCCTTCATCAACATCCATTGGCTCTAAACCGAGGCTCTTCCGTAAGGTATTGGATACTCGTTGCCGTTCATTATAGGAAACATCTTGGAATGATTGCCCGTCAGAATCATCGTCAGTTCCTTGAACATGCCCTTGTTGGATATTCTTTGTTGCCTTCCGATAGGACTTAGCAAGGGTCATCATGTTATCAAAGGTTAGGTCAGTATGAGCATTCTTTGAAACCGTCTTTAAGAATTTTTGGTTAAGAACCGTCTTATAGGATGCGGATTTTTTAAGTAATGCCATGATAACCATCTTCTGTCGCTGCTGCCGACCATAGTCCCCTTGCGGATCGTCATATCGCATCCGGCAAAACTTTAATGCCTTTGCTCCATCCATGTGCTCAGGGACGCCCTTTGTAAAGGAATATCCTTCATATGTAAAGGTAAGCGGTGAGGTAACAGTCACCCCGCCAACCTGGTTAATAGCTTGCTTCATCCCCGCCATATTGACTAGAGCATAAAAGTCGATTGGAATATTAAAATACTTCTGAACGGTATTAATCGTTTCCTTAGTACCACCATATGCGTACGCCGTATTAATTTTGGCTGGCGATTCATCTTCATATCCCGGCAGGTTAACCTTCATATCCCGCGGAATACTCATTAACGTGGTCTTCTTGGTTTGTGGATTGATAGTCATTACCATAATGGTGTCAGTCCGGCCCCGATAAGTTCGTCCCAAATCACCCGTATCCGTTCCCAATAAAAGGATTAACACTGGTCGTTTCTGTTCGAGGACCTTTTGCGCATTCCGCCGCTTATTTGCCCCAGCTGATGTAAACATTTGATCACTTGTCTGCTTGGCATTATACCAAGCAAGGCCTCCAAAGATCGCAACAAGAAGCACCAAGATTAAAATAATAATTCCAAAGATCTTTCTTCCCCGATGATGTTGTGGCCCGTTACCATTACCTTGATTGCTACCACCACGAATCCGTCGCTGATATTCTGCACGAGTTAACGGAAATTCGCTTTCTGATTGATTACCCATCTTTTTCTCCCCAAATTAATTACTAATTTCAAAATTTATAAATCGATTCTACCACGATCCTTAGTTACAAGCACATTTCATTAATAATGCAAATTAAATAAACTAACGATTAAGTAAGTCATCCCACTCGCAATAACGGGTCCCGCAGCAACTCCCTTAAAGAGGACTACACCAATAATCGTTCCTAATACTAACATTACCGTAATTTGGGGAACATTTGCCAGCTGATCAATTCCATATTTTGAAAGAATCGCAACTGCAATCCCAGCGATAATTGCAATCCAACCAGGAATTATCGTAACACCCCAATTGATTCCCTTTGAACCAACTAACGATAACCATTTGGTAGTCATTGGCGTTAATTTCATAATCATCACAACAACGGTCGCAATAATTAATGACATGTTTCGTCCCCAATATGCAATTGCTAAAATCAGGAGTAAGAATAACCAACTTTCCATCTAATTTTCCTTCTTTCATTTGGACACAAATAATCTCCAAGTATTCGTTAGTAGCGAATATTTGGAGATTTATTACTTAATTACGTTGAATATACATAGAATTAATTCTCTTAAAATCAATAATACACTTGACTTAACGTAGAAAAATATGCTTATCAGAAAATTGCTAGAGCTAACAACCTCCGCCTAGATGACATTCTACTACAACAAAGTCAAACCGTGTTCGCAGGGAAGCCCCTATAGACAGCGACTTAGGCAACCAAGCCGAGATCTGCTCCCTCGGAACTCGCTAGAGCTAACGACCTCCGTGAAGCGGTGCAAGACACCACTCCCCGGAGAAATCGTTAGCTTTCCGCGAGTTCTTTGCGAGGTCGCACTCTATTTGTAATTTGGCGCTGCCTTTGTGATTTGAACATCGTGAGGGTGAGATTCACGAAGGCCGGCGTTAGTAATTTGAACAAATTGGGCATTTTCAATCATCGTTGGGATGTCAGGGGCACCAACGTAACCCATTCCTGAACGAAGACCACCATCAATTTGGAAGAGAACATCAGCAACGTCACCCTTGTAAGGAACACGAGCTTCGATCCCTTCTGGAACTAACTTGTTGGCTTCGTTAACGCCACCTTGGAAGTAACGGTCTGATGAACCATGAGCTTGAGCCATTGCACCAACAGAACCCATTCCACGGTAAGCCTTATACTTCTTACCGTTATCTTCATAAATATCACCAGGTGCTTCAGTGGTTCCAGATAACATTCCACCAAGCATTACGGCATTTCCACCGGCAGCTAAGGCTTTAACAACGTCACCTGAGTACTTAATCCCACCATCAGCAATGATTGGCTTACCGTATTCACGGGCAACTTGGGCAGCATCGTAAATGGCAGTAATTTGTGGAACACCAACACCAGCGACAACCCGGGTAGTACAGATTGAACCAGGTCCAATACCAACTTTCACTACATCTACTCCAGCATCATATAAGGCCTTTGTAGCTGAACCAGTAGCAACATTCCCGGCAATCAATGTAACATCTGGGAAGTGATCACGAATTTCCTTAATCTTCCGTAATACACCAGCAGAGTGACCATGGGCAGTATCAATAACGATTGCGTCTGCACCGGCATCCAATAATGCTTGTGCCCGTTCAAACGTATCACTAGTCACACCAACTGCGGCAGCACAAAGTAACCGGTGTTGATCGTCAACTGCAGCCTTGGTTGCACTAGCTGGAACAACCACACTCTTAACGTTAGCTACTTCGCCTGCTTGAGCTTGGATGGACATGTTCTTGTGAACAACCCCAAGTCCACCTTGTAACGCCATCGCAATTGCCATTGCTCCTTCAGTAACGGTATCCATTCCGGCACTAATAATCGGAATGTTCAACTTAATGTTGTCTGCTAACTTCGTACTAAGGTCAACCTCATTTGGTAAAACGTGACTTTCTGCAGGAATCAGAAGGACATCATCAAACGTTAAACCCTTCTTGACAAACTTAGTATCCCAATTTGACATGTGACTAGACACTCCTTTTTTGAATTTTGATTAGGTATACTTTACTAGTAATTTTTCTAAAAATCAACAAAATCGGTAAATTATTTCTTGAATTAGTGGATAATGTTCGCTATTCAGGGACTAATTACGAATTATTCACTTAAATCAGCCGGTTTTTAAAATAAAAGTTCGGTTATTAAGTGGTTACATTTTAGTTGATGCTTTAGAAATCCGCCTTTTAATCATTCCTAATTTCATGATAGAAACTCGTCCCCTTTTCTCCTTGAACGTTAAAGTTATCCAGAATTGTCGCACCAAGATCAGCAAAGGTCTTTCGAATCCCTAATGACTGATTTTTCTCCTTCATCGTTGGTGAATAGACAAGGAGGGGAACATTTTCCCGAGTATGATCGGTTCCCCGGAATCCCGGATCATTCCCGTGATCAGCCGTAATGATCAATAAGTCGTTCGGCCGCATTTCATCAAGAACATGACCAAGCCGTTGATCAAATTCCATTAATGCCTGACCGAAGCCTTGAGGATTTCTTCGGTGACCATATTTTGCATCAAAGTCAACTAGGTTAGTAAAACAGAAGCCAGTGAAGTCTTCTTGCATTACCTCATCTAAGTGATCCATCCCATCCGCATTGCTTTCATTATGGAATCCCCGATCAATCCCTTTGCCGGAGAAAATATCATTAATCTTGCCAATCCCAATCACATCGTAACCGGCCTCCTGTAGCCGCTCCAAATCAGTTTTCCCCGTTGGCGCTAAGCTAAAATCATGCCGGTTAGCAGTCCGGACAAAGTGCTTGCAATCTGGTCCAATGTAAGGACGCGCAATTACTCGACCGACCGTATATTCTGGCCCATTTAATAGCGTTCGCGCATATTGGCAAATTTTATAAAGCTCATTAACCGGGATCACCTTTTCATGAGCAGCAATCTGCATTACCGAATCTCCCGAAGTATAAATGATTAATTCTCCGGTTTTCATTTGACGTTCACCATAATCGTGAATTACTTGGGTTCCAGAATATGGTTGGTTAACGATCACTTTTCGTCCAGAATAGTCTTCGATTTGTTTGATTAAACTTTCAGGAAAACCATTTGGAAAAGTATCCAATGGTTTAGCTAACGGCAACCCCATCATTTCCCAGTGACCATTCATACTATCCTTTCCGGCTGACACTTCTGCCATCCGTCCATAGTCGCCAATTGCTGGAGTAGCAACGGGGACTCCCTTAATTGGTATCCCCCGAAGATTGCTCAAGCCCATTTGGCCTAAATTTGGTAGTTGGAGTTTGCCTTGATAATATTCACCAACATGACCAAGGGTATCAGCACCAACATCATCAAATCTAGCTGCGTCCTCTGCCTGTCCTGTCCCCACTGAATCAAGGACGATTACAAACACTCGTTGATATGCCATTATTACACTCCTTCTTATTATTCTGATGCTTCATTAAGGATCTTAACTGATGCAGAAACTCCCAGGCGGTCTGCACCGGCATCGATCATCGCCATTGCTTCATCATAGCTATGGATCCCGCCAGCAGCTTTAATCTTAATTGCATCGCCAACCGTCTGACGCATCAATTCAACATCTGTTACTTGAGCACCAGAAGTTGAAAAACCAGTAGAAGTTTTTACAAAATCAGCTTGACCAGCAATTGTTAACTGACATGCTCGAACCTTTTCTTCGTCAGTTAGCAGGGCTGTTTCAATAATTACTTTCAAAATACGGTGCGCACGATGAACTTCATCCGCAACGGCCCGAATATCAGCCATGACCTTATCATCATGTTTTGCTTTCAATTCGCCAATATTAATCACCATATCTAATTCATCCGCACCATCTCTAACCGCTTGTTGAGCTTCAAAAACTTTACTTGCCGTTGTAGTAGCACCGAGTGGAAAACCGATCACTGTACAAGTGTTGATTCCCGTCTCAGATAGTTTTTGGTGAACTCGCTTTACCCAGTACGGATTAATACAAACAGAGGCTGTCTGGTACTTAATCGCTTCAGCTACTGTTTGATCAATCATCGTTGCAGTTGCTTCAGGTTTTAGCATTGTATGATCCAGATATTTTGCTAATTGGCGTCGCTTTAGTTTCATCATTTTCCACCTCAGTCTAATTTATGTATCCGCTTACATAATATCAAACAAAAAAGCGGGCGTCCATTGCTCAGTATTATCAGTAAGCAACAGAAACTCGCTAATATTAATTAACTATTTTCTTCTGTTTCCGTAGAACGAGCCAGTAATGTGGTATTTACGGCGGAAGACAAGATCGCCCGCAAAGGCAATTACCCCAAGGATAATGTATGCCCAAGCATTTAATCGAGGATTAATTGCATTAGGTAATAAGCTGGAAGCCATATAAACGGCTAGCCAAACAACCAACCCAAACGCAACGGTTAAGATCCGGAACCAAAGTGGTTTTGCTTGGACCCACTTGCCATTCTTCTTTACCGGTTGCAGTTGTGAAGCAACATAACCGAACAGAAGTCCACCAGAAACTGCTACCAAAATAATGGCAAGTAAACCACTACTCCCATAATGAGTCATCTTCATTGCGGCTGGTGAAATCCAGAACATTAGCCCGAACATGAAAGTAAAAATACTGAAGAAGATCAGCATGTTGTCAATGGCCAGCAACTTAATCGACTGCTTAGTCATATGATTAGGCTGATTATTTTTCTTCGGATCCTTTAATTCTTTAACATACTCAGTTGGTGTGCCGAATAGTGCTTTGGCAGTTTTACCTGTCTTTTGCCCTTCTTTAAGTTGGGTAATAGTATCTTGAATGATTTCAGGACGTTTTTCTTTAGCAACTCCTTGACGTTCAAGCTGTTTATTTAGTTGAAAAACGAATTCTTCATTCTTCTTTGTTAAGTTATGCTTACTAATTGCATTCCCCGCTTCACGCCGGTCTTCTTTTAAATGTTCTTTTTGTCGTTGACCGGCTTGAGCGTTTCGTGGTTGATTTTCGCTCACAATGAGACTCCTCTCTTTATCTCTTGGTATGAGGTTGATTGTTTGAAATGGGTTAGCCAGGAATCGGCTAAAGATAGCGTTCTAGGCTACATGGTCGAAACATGCTCGCCCGAGTTTCCTACCGCGACACAGTTAAGATCTGCTCGCCAGGGCCTTGCTAGAGCTAACGCACTTCTGGCTAGACGTGAACAAGTCACGCCTTCGCCAGAAGCCATCGTTAGCCAACCGCAAGTCCTCTGCTGGCTCGCACTCTAGACATTGAACCTAAATTCCACAATGTCGCCGTCTTGCATGACGTAATCTTTACCTTCAAGGCGAAGCTTACCGGCTTCTTTAACGGCGGCTTCGGATCCTAACTTGTCGAGATCGTCAAAGCTCATCACTTCGGCACGGATAAAGCCTCGTTCGAAGTCGGAGTGGATGATTCCGGCTGCTTGTGGTGCTTTGGTACCCTTCTTGAAAGTCCAGGCACGAGTTTCGGGACCACCAGCAGTAAAGAAGGTTTCAAGGCCAAGAAGCTTGTAGGCAGCACGAATTAACCGGTTCAATCCAGGTTCCTTAACACCTTCCATTTCAAGGAAATCAGCCTTGTCCGCTTCATCCATTTCAGCGATTTGTTCTTCGGCAGCGGCAGCAACCCCAATTACTTCACCATCATCCTTAACATGTTCCTTAATTTGATCCATGTACTTGTTAGCATCTGGATCTGCCATGTCATCTTCAGAGATGTTGGCAACATAAAGAACTGGCTTACTGGTTAGCAAGAAGAGCCCCTTAACGATCTTCTTTTCGTCATCATTAAAGTCAATTGACCGAACGCTCTTCCCGTCTTCAAGAACTGGCTTGATCTTGTTAAGGACATCCAATTCTGCTAGGGCATCCTTATCACGACCCTTAGCAGCCCGTTGAACCTTAGAAAGTCGCTTGTTAACGGCATCCAAGTCAGCCATTACCAATTCCAGGTTGATAGTATCAATATCATCGATCGGGTCAACCTTCCCGGTAACACTAGTAATGTCATTATCATCAAAGGCCCGGACAACGTGAACAATCGCATCGGTTTGCCGAATGTTTTCCAAGAACTTGTTACCAAGACCTTCACCCTTGCTGGCACCCTTAACAATTCCGGCAATATCAGTAAATTCAAACGTTGTTGGGACGATCTTCTTAGCTGGAATAATTTCATCAATTCGTTGAAGACGGCTATCTGGAACTTCAACCATCCCCACGTTCGGATCGATCGTGGCAAATGGGTAATTAGCCATTTCAGCTCCTGCTTTAGTAATCGCGTTGAATAGGGTTGACTTACCAACGTTTGGTAATCCAACAATCCCTGCAGTTAATGACATAAGTTGTTCACTTTCCTTTTCAATTTAATTTTTATTTCTAATCTTCAGACTCAGCGGCTTTTTCCAGGACCTTCTTAAAGCCCTTATCAAACTTTTGCCGTGTCATCATCACAATGTGGCCGCAACCGGTGCATTGAATTTTAATATCCGCACCGACACGTGTGATTAACCACCGATTGGTACCACACGGATGTTGCTTCTTCATCATCACAATATCGCCCTTATCATATGCTGCCATCAGTGATCATCCTCCTTAATCTAACGAAATGTTTAACACTTCTAAAATCCGGTTAAAGTCGTCAGCGGAAGTGTACGGAATTTCAATTTTTCCGGCATTTTTCTTCCGACTCGGTGCCACCGCAACCTTTGTTCCAAACTTACTTTGTAATTGAGATTCTGCCTCACGAACATAGGCCGGTTTCCGTTGACGACGTTTTGCCCGTTTCTTTTCAGCTGTCCCGTTCATTTGGGAAACTAATTCTTCAAGCTGGCGGACGGTTAAATTCTTTTCGACTGCCTGCTTAGCAAGTTTAACCAATTGCTTGCGATCTTTCAAACCTAATAATGTTCGTGCCTGACCCATTGATAGTTTCCCGGCAGAAACTAATTCCTTAATCTCATTTGGCAAGCCAAGCAGACGCAGGTAGTTAGCGATGTATGGACGGCTCTTTCCTAGTCGTTCCGCAACCTGAGCTTGAGTAAGAGACAGCTTATCCATTAATGTCTGGTAAGCTTGAGCCTCTTCCAGCGGTGTTAAGTCTTCCCGCTGAAGGTTTTCCAAAACAGCAACTTCCATCATCTTTTCATCACTCATGGTTCGAATGATGGCCGGAATCGTTGTTTGTTTAGCAAGCTTAGATGCTCGGAAGCGCCGTTCACCGGCAATTAATTCATACCGTTTCAACTTTGGATCCGGCTGACGGAGAATGATCGGCTGAAATACTCCTGATTCTTGAATTGAGGATGCCAACTCCCGGAGCGCCTTTTGATCAAACGTCCGTCGTGGTTGATATGGGTTAGGACGAATCAGCGATAGTTTAACGTCTTGAACCGTTTCGTTATCGCTAATCTCATTAAAATCATTTTCTTCGAAGAGCGCTTCAATCCCGCGTCCTAGTCCACTTTGTTTATTTTTCGCCATGACGAGCTAACACTTCCTTTGCTAATTGTTGGTAAACTTTCGCCCCCGTTGACCGTTTGTCATAATCAACGATCGCTTGTCCATGACTTGGCGCTTCGGATAACCGAACATTTCGTGGAATAATCGTTTCATAGACCTGGTCACCAAAGTACTTTTTGACTTCCGCGTTAACCTGCTGACCCAGATTTGTTCGTTTATCGTACATCGTCAATAATACCCCTTCAATTTTCAAAGCAGAATTGAAGTGTTTGCGAACCAGCTTAATGGTATTTAACAACTGACTTAACCCTTCAAGAGCGTAGTACTCACTCTGAACCGGAATCAGGATCGAATCACAAGCGGTAAAAGCGTTAATTGTTAACAAGCCAAGAGAAGGCGGACAGTCAATCAGAATATAATCATATTCATCCTTAACATCACCAAAAGCATCCTTCAGCCGAGTTTCCCGAGCCATTAGGTTAGTCAATTCAACTTCCGCACCAGAAAGAGCAATTGTAGTTGGAACGATATCTAAGCCCTGATGACTTGAGTGCAAGATCACCTTTTTCAGATCAACATCGTTAATTAAAACGTCATAAACGCTCTCATCAATATCTTTCTTATCAATTCCCAACCCACTTGTGGCGTTTCCCTGAGGATCGAGATCAATCAGGAGGACTTTTTTACCAGCGTCTGCCAAACAAGCTCCTAGGTTAACACTTGTTGTTGTCTTACCCACGCCGCCTTTTTGGTTTGCTAATGCAATAACATACCCCATTTTTCTGCCTCCTACTGTTTCTTCGGAATTTCAATAACTAATTGGTAAGTATCATCATCATCTTTTTCGTGAGTCGTAATAGTAAAGCCATTATCAGTGGCTAGCTTAATTGATTTCTTGATGGTATTCAAAGCCAGCCGGGCATCGTTAGCCTTCGCAGACTGCTTACTAGTAGCACTCTTCTTTCGCCGTTTACTAGTCTTCTTTTTCTTTAGTTGTGTCTGCTTTGAGCTCTCAACGGTCTCTTCAGTGGTTGGTTCCTCAGTTGGCATTCCTTCAAGATCAGCTAATTCTTGCCGTTTCTTTTCGGCTCGTTGCTTAGCAAGTTCTGACGGTAATGGTCGACCAAGAGTCCGGGCAACTTCATCTTCAGTCTGGCGAACCGTCAACCGTTCATTAACGACTCGCATTAACATTTCCCGTTGTTGCTTTTCGTCCAGATCCAGCATCGCCCGACCATGCCGCTCAGAAATTCGATGGTCAAGGATCGCTGTTTGGACCGGTTTAATCAGCTTCAGTAACCGGAGCTTATTAGCAACAAAGGATTGACTCTTCCCCATTCCCTTTGCCAGTGCTGCTTGGGTTAAGTGATTTAAGTCCATTAGCCGGCGGTAAGCCTGTGCTTCTTCGACAGAACTTAATTGTGACCGCTGGAGATTTTCAATCAAAGCTAATGAGGCGGTTTCTTTATCGCTCATCTTCTCAACAATCGCTGGAACGGTATCCCAGTTTAATAATTTCACCGCACGATACCGTCGTTCACCGGCAATGATTTCATACTTTGCTGACTCATATTCACGAACAACGATTGGTTGTAGCAAACCGTGTTCGTCAATT